>NZ_CBDRMG010000008.1:0-204691 GCF_965345035.1 Microbacterium sp. bgisy207 | reverse complement strand
TGGTGTGAGCGCGTCGGGAAGCGGTGCGGGGCGAGGCATCTGAACACGGTCGCACCTGGTCCGCACGGCGGGCCGCATCGGGTCCCCGCCCACGAAAGGTGTGCACCCGCTGCCCGCTGGGGAGGACACGAACGCAGTCGGCGCGGGCCTGTTCAGTTGCCGCTATCTGCGCGAACGCGATCGGCCCCACGGCGTGTTGCGGCAATCGAACAGAACGCGCCGGACCGGTCAGACCGCTCCGTTGCCGCGAACCGCGCGGCTCGCACCGGCCCCACGGCGTGTTGCGGCAATCGAGCGGATGCGGCAAGACGCCCGTCCGCTCAGTTGCCGGAAACCGCGCGGCTCGCACCGGCCCCACGGCGTGTTGCGGCAATCGAGCGGATGCCGCAATCGAGCGGATGCCGCAATCGAGCGGATGCGGCAAGACGCCCGTCCGCTCCGTTGCCGCACACCGCGCGGGCGGTCGAGCCGGTCAGTCGCTGGTGCCGTAGATCGGGATCGTCGCGTCGATCGAGTCGCCACTGAGCACGAGCTGGACGTCCTCGACGCCCGAGAGGCCGTCGGCGAACGCGAAGTTCGTGCGCGGTGCCATATCGGCTGTGCAGACCTGGTCGGCCGGCGGCTCCTGGAAGGTCACGGTCACTTCCGCCTCGTCGGTGACCTCGCTAGTCTCGACGACCGGCACGCACCCCGAGGACCCCCACGTGAGGATGACGAACTGGCCCTGCTGCTGAGTCCAGCCCGCGGTGGGCTCGTAGTCGGTCGTGCCGCCGGGGCCTGCGAGACCCTCGACGCCCGCGAGAGACACATCGCCGTAGTAGCCGTCGCCGGTGACCCAGATCTCCAGGTCCTCAGAGGGGTCAACCCCGTCTGGCACGGTGACAAGAGTTGCGCGCGGCACGAGATCCCGTGTGCAGGCGGTGTCGGCATCCGGCTCGACCAGTTCCACCGCGAGGGCGCCGTCGGAGTTGATCTCCGCCGACTCCGCCGTGGGAACACACGTGCTGGAACCGGAGGTCACGACCGCGATGATCCGGCCGTCGTCGAGCCAGGCGGCCTCGACGTCGATCTGCTGACCGGAAGGGGCGTCCGAGCTGCTGAGGCATCCGGTGAGGCTGAGAGCGGCTGCGACGCCGAGGACCACGGATGCGAGAACACGGCGCTTCATGATGCTCCTTAGACGAGCGCTGCTACTGGAGTGCAGAGGTGAGACGGGCAAGGTTATCCAACACGGTAGACCTGAGCGGTTGCTTCAACCACTCGTCGAGGGTCAGTTCGCGGCTGAGCGCTCGGTACTCGGCCTCCACGCGGCGCATCTCGGCGACGAACTCCTCGCCACGCACCATCATCGAGATCTCCATGTTCAGCCCGAAGGAGCGCATGTCCATATTGCTCGAGCCGATGACGGCGACGTCGTCGTCGATCGTGAGGCTCTTGGAGTGCAGGATGTAGGGCTTCCGGTACATCCAGATCTTCACGCCCGCACGCAGCAGCGCCTCGTAATAGCTGCGCTGCGCGTGGTACACCATCGCCTGGTCGCCCTCTTCAGACACGAACAGCTCGACGTGGATTCCGCGCTGGCACGCGGTGACCAGCGACAGGAGCAACGACTCCTCGGGCACGAAGTACGGGCTGACGATGATGATCTTCTCGCGGGCGGCGAAGAGCAGCCCCATGAACAGCTTGAGGTTGTTCTGGTACTCGAACCCCGGCCCGGAAGGCACGATCTGGCAGTCGAGGTTGCCGTCCAAGGACGCAACGGATGCCAGGTCGACCTGATCGGCGAGCACCTCACCCGTCTCGGCATACCAGTCCGAGAGGAAGACCACATCGATCGACGAGACGACCGGGCCCTCGACGCGCGCCATCAGGTCGACCCAGTGCAGGCCACGCTTGATGTTCTTCTTCAGGTTGTAGGTGGAGTCGGTGACATTCTGCGAGCCGACGAACGCGACGTTGCCGTCGACCACCAGAAGCTTGCGGTGGTTACGCAGATCGGGCCGCTGCCACTTGCCCTTCAGCGGCTGCACCGGGAGCATGAGCTTCCACGCGGCGCCCATCCGATCCAGGCGCCGGAGAGTCTTCTTGTAGAACGGCTTGCCGCGGTTGGCCCAGTGGTCCAGCAGCACCCGCACCGTGACGCCGCGCGCCGAGACCTCCTCGAGGGCCGCGAAGAAGTTGTCGGTCGAGGCATCCGTCTGCAGGATGTAGAACTCGACGTGCACGTAGCGTTCGGCGAGCCGGATCGCATCGGCCATGGCGTCGAGGCTCGCCTGGTACTCGGAGATGAGGGTGGCCTGGTTGTCGCCCGTGAGCGGCATCGCCCCGAGGTTGGTGTTCAGAGCCACAAGGCTCGTGAACCACGGGGGCGCATCAGGCCGGAGGGTTCCGACCGAGACGCTCTCGCCGTTCTCACGCAGCGCGGTGTTGATCTGCTCCTGTTGCTGACGCCGTTTGCGCGGCAGCCGCGGGTTTCCGATCAGAAGGAACAGCAGGACGCCGACGATCGGGATGAAGTAGATCGCGAGCAGCCATGCCATCGCCGAGGTCGGGCGGCGGTTGCGCGGGATGACGATGATCGCCGTGACACGGATGGTGACGTCGAACAGGAAGACCGCGAGCAGCCACCAGAACGCCAGGTCGGGGAAGTCGATCGTGACGTCGATGTCACCGGAGGTGAACGGAACGAGCTCCGCAGGCCCCATGGGTCCGCTCCCTTCGCCGAGACGTTCTCACGCCAGCGTAGTGGGAAGGGGGGTCACTGCTCGGATGCGGCGGGCGCCGGCGGCAATCCGCGCGCGGCGCGCTCTTCGGCTTCGATGCGCGCGTACTCGCGCCGTTCGTTGCGGTCGGCGCGAATGATGCTGCGGAGCACCCAGAAGAACAGGGTCGTCACGACGATCGTGGGCAGAATCGCCCACAGCGCCGCCACCCAGAAGCTGTCCACCTCTCCAGGATACGCGGCCCTCTCTCCCCAGGCCGCGCCGAGCGCCGCCTATCCCCCTCCGCGGGGAGAGTCGACAGCCGGGGCGCCGCCGACGCGCAGGCTCGTGGCCATGACTCCGATCATCCACGCGACCTCACCCGCCGAGTTCCTCACCGTCGTCCCCCGCCTCCTCGGCTTCCTGCCGCAGCGCAGCGTCGTGCTCGTGCCGTTCCGGCGCGGCCGCAGCCGCGGGGCGCTGCGTCTGGACCTGCCTCCGAACGACGATCGCGCCGACGAGATCGCCGCGACGATGATCGGGCTGGTGTGCCGGGTACCGGAGGCGGATGGGTGCGCGATCGTCGTCTACGGCGACACGGATGCCCCGGCTCGCGCCCTGATCGCGGGGGTCGAACGGCGAGCCGAGGCCTGTGGCGTGCGGATCGTCGAAGCGCTGTGGGTGACCGGCGGTCGATGGGGATCGTACGCGACCGCCGAGACCGGCACGGTTCCGACCTCGGCGCAGCTTCCTCCCGGAATCGAGCAGACCGCGCCGCCCGAGGCCGATCAGTTCTCGGGCGCGGAGCTGGTCACCCTGGACGCGGGCCGATCGGCAGCGGTCGAGACCGCCTGCGAGTCCCTCGACCATGCCGTGCGAGCACTCGCGCTCACCGACCCGGAGAACACGGCCGCGCGTGTTCTCCGGGTCGATCCCCGGGGGTTCGCCGCGGTGTGTCTCCTCGATGATCTCCCGGCGTTCGTCGAGAGACTGCTGAGCGCGGATCCGGCCACGCTCGACCCGTTCGAGATCGCGGTCGCGGCCTGGACGCTGGGGCGACCGTCGCTGCGCGATATCGCGCTCATCTGCTGGGTCGACGGCATCGACGCCGGGGATGAGGCGGCGCAGGCACAGGCGCGGTGGGAAGACGGTGACCAGTACCCGAGCGAGATCGCGATGCGGCTGTGGGGCGAGGGCCCGCGACCGTCACCCGAGAGACTCGGCCGTGCACTGGCCCTGTCGCGCCACATCGCCAGTGCCGTGCCGTCGTCGTGGCGTCCGGGGCCGCTGGCAGTGTGCGCCTGGTTCTCGTGGGCACTGGGCAGATCGACGCACGCCGACCTGTTCGCCCGGCAGGCGAGCGAACTCGAACCCGAACACGGCCTGGCCGAGATCGTGCGATCGTTCGTGGGAGCCGGTCATCTGCCCGATTGGGCGTTCCAGCTGGGCGAGCCCGAGGACTGACCGCGTGCGGTCAGCGCTACTTGACGAGCGGGAACAGGATGGTCTCACGGATGCCGAGACCCGTGATCGCCATGAGGAGCCGGTCGATCCCCATCCCCATACCGCCGGTGGGAGGCATCCCGTGCTCGAGCGCACGCAGGAACTCTTCGTCGATGCGCATGGCCTCGTCGTCGCCTCGCGCGGCGAGCTTCGCCTGCTCCTCGAATCGCTGCCTCTGGATGACGGGGTCCACGAGCTCCGAGTATCCGGTGGCAAGCTCGAACCCGCGAACGTACAGGTCCCACTTCTCGACGACGCCGGGGATCGAGCGGTGCTCGCGCACAAGCGGGCTGGTGTCGAGGGGGAAGTCCATGACGAACGTCGGCCGCACGAGCGTGGGCTTGACGAAGTGCTCCCACAGCTCTTCGACGAGCTTGCCCGGGATCGGATGCGGCGGCAGGTCGACCTCGAACCGTTCAGCGATCGCGGTCAGCTCCTCGAGCGACGTCGACGCATCGACGCGGGGCGCCGCATCCGTTGCTCCCCAGGCAGCCTCGAGCGCGTCGTTGAGGGAGTCATACATCGACATCCGCTCCCACTGGCCGCCGAGATCGTAGACCGTGCCGTCGGCCCAGGTCACCTCGGTCGACCCGGTGACGGCGATCGCGGCGTTCTGGATGAGCTCCTGTGTGAGGTCGGCGATGCCGTGGTAGTCGGAGTAGGCCTGATAGGCCTCGAGCATCGCGAACTCGGGGCTGTGGGTCGAGTCGGCCCCCTCGTTGCGGAAGTTGCGGTTGATCTCGAACACGCGGTCGATGCCGCCGACCACGGCGCGCTTGAGGAAGAGCTCAGGCGCGATGCGCAGGTACAGCTCGGTGTCGAAGGCGTTGGAGTGGGTGATGAAGGGTCGAGCGGATGCGCCGCCGTGCTGCACCTGCAGCATCGGCGTCTCCACCTCGACGAACCCGTGGGCGGCGAACGTGTCACGCAGGCTTCGGTTGACTCCGGCGCGGGCGAGGACGGTCGCGCGGGCCTGGTCGCGAACGATCAGATCGAGGAACCGACTGCGGACGCGGCTTTCTTCACTGAGCTCTGAATACAGGTTCGGCAGCGGCAAGAGCGCCTTGGCGGCGATCTGCCACTGCGCCACCATGATCGACAGCTCGCCGCGCCGGCTGGAGATCACCTCGCCGGTCACCGAGACGTGATCGCCGAGGTCGACGAGTTCTTTCCATCGCTGCAGCGACTCTTCGCCGACAGCTCCCAGCGAGACCATCGCCTGGATGCGGCTGCCGTCCCCGGCCTGCAGCG
The DNA here is from genome assembly GCF_965345035.1 of Microbacterium sp. bgisy207. Taxonomy (GTDB): domain Bacteria; phylum Actinomycetota; class Actinomycetes; order Actinomycetales; family Microbacteriaceae; genus Microbacterium. Next base: position 199,235 of record NZ_CBDRMG010000008.1, on the reverse strand, counting down.
CCGCGAAGCACAGCTTGCCGGTGTTGCGACTGAAGACAACGCGTCCCGCGACCGAGACGGTCTCGCCGGTCTCCTCGCCGGCCTCGAGGTGCGCGAACCGTTCCCGCACCTCGGCGATGGTTGCCGTCACCGGGACACTCACGGGGTAGGCGCCGCCGGCGGCATCCGCTCGCTCTGCCAGCAACCGCTCGCGCTTGGCCAGCCGCACCGCCTTCTGCTCGAAGACGTCGTCCTCGGGGGCTTCGGAGGAGGCGTCCGCGGGCGCGGCGGAGGGTGTGTCGGTCATGAGGGGGACTCCTTGAAAATCGTCGCCCAGTCTATCCGCGGGTCACCGCCGCCCCCGTCGGCGCCGGACGGAGGCGTCACTCGGCGGGTGGACGAACCGAGTCGGTCCCCGCCTCGACGAGGGCGTGGTCCACGGTGGTGTGCATGAGTGCCGCGAGGTAACGGCCGGGCTCGGTGACCCCGGCGGAGCGCAGCAGGTCGGTGGCCTGACGGATGATCGACCGTGAGAAGTCGGTGGCGGTGGCGATCCCTTCCGCGTAGGCAGCCCGATGCGCCTCCGCGACGACGACCGGTTCGCAGCCGAGCTCGACCGCGAGGGCCTGCGCGATCGGCAGCACGGGCGTGGGCGCAGTGACGGCGGCATACGCCCCGACCAGAGTCCGCAGGTCGATCGAGGTGCCCGTGAAGGCGATCGCCGGATGAATGGCCAGCGGGATCGCGCCGCGCGACATCGCGGGGGCCAGCACATCGGTGCCGAACCACGGGTCGGTGTGCAGGACGAGCTGCCCTGGCTGCCACGCGCCGAGTTCGGCAAGTCCCGCGACCAGCCCCTCGAGTTGATCGTGCGGGACCGCGATCACAACCAGCTGGCTCTCACGCACGACATCCTGCGGGTCCCGGGTGGGGACCCCCGGAAGGATCGCGGCCGTGCGATCGTCATCCGACCCGCCGGTGATCCCCACGATCGCGTGACCTGCTCCCGCGAGCGCCGCACCGATGACAGGGCCGACCCTGCCGGCTCCGATGATGCCGACGCGCAGCCGGTCGCTCACTGCGCCCCTGCCCATCGGTGTGAGCGGTCGGCGGCCGCGGCGTGGATCGCGCCACGCTCGGCGGCGTCGAAGAGCCGGAGCGCGTCATCGCGATCGAGGATGCCGAGGCTGCCCGAGACTCTGCCGACAACCGTGTGGGCGCGCACATTGGCCACCCGCAGCGACCGATCCAGCGGTCCTTGGCTGATCTCGAGACTCTGCATCCGTGCCAACGGGATGACGGCAAGTGTCCGCCAGATCCTGCCGCGACGCAGGAACAACGCATCGGTGCCGAGCCAGAACCCGTTGCGGCGCCACGAGAGCGGTCGCAGCAGGCGGGCGCGGCGCGGCGTCGTCGTGTACGGGTCGTCGGGAACGGGCCCGAGCGCGCCGTTCTCGACGATCATCGGCCAGTCCGCTTCGGCCAGGTCAGGCAGGATGAGCCGGAGCACGCGCTCGACATCTGCTCGGTCGCCCACCGGCAGCACGGTGCCGAACTGGTCGTTGGCGCTGTCGCTCGCGCTGCGTCCCGAGAGCCGGTTGATGCGAATCGCCCACCAGCCGAACGGTCGCCACATCAGCGGCTGCGTGACCTCCACGGCGTGGATGCGGCCCGGCGGGATGATCTCGGTGACCGTCGTCAGCAGGCCATAGGTGATCCGCACTCCGCTGGATGTCGGGGCGATCGAATACCGCAGAGACCGGGTGATCGAGCGGATCCAGTAGGCACCGAAACCGAGGACGGCGGGCACGACCGCGAACAGCAGCCAGCCCGTGGTGGTCACCGCGCCCGTCACGATGGCCGCGATCGCGACGACCAGGACGATCGTCGATCCGGTGAGGGTCTGCGAGGCCACGAGCCGGCCCACCGGGATCGAGACGACGGACTCGGGCTCGGCGACGGGAGCTTCGGCGCCCGCGATCAGGCCGGTGATCCCCGCCGACACCGTCTGGGATGCCGAGGGGCGCGTGCGCGTCTGTCCGGTGGCGGCGAGCTGCCTGCCCGATGCGAGTCGCAGGATGTCGGCGCGAACGGCTTCCGCGTTCGCCGTCGACAGGTACTCGAGCTTGACGTTCGAGTCGAGGCCGGCACCGACCACTTCGAGCTTGGCGAGTCCGAACAGGCGGGCGATCGTCGGGCGGGTCAGGTTCACCCCCTGCACACGGTCCAGCGGTGCGCGACGGTGGGAGCGGAAGACGACGCCGGTGCGCACTTCGACGTCGTCGTCGGTGATCCGGAAACTGTGGAAGCGCCATCCGAGGTAGAACAGTCCCACGAGCACGATCACGATCGCGATGACCCCGAGCGTCGCCACCAGGATCAGGTTGTGCGAGACGACGTAGTCGACGGGATCCCCGGGGATCGACCCGCCCTCGAAGCCGGGGGCGAGCCAGGGCAGGAAGATCGCGATCAGCCGGTCGCGCATGTTCGCGACGATCACGCCGGCGACGATGACGAGCACCAACCCGCCCCGGAACAGGGGCGTGAGGGGATGCATCCGGTGCCACTCGCCGTCGCTGAGCGGCGAGCGCACCTCCGCTGCCGGCGGCGGCGTGGGTGCGGCGTCGGTCACAGTCCGGTCCGTCGCGTCTCGGCGACCGCGATGAGAGTGTCGCGCAGTTGTTCGGCGGCTGCTTGCCGGATGCCGGGGATCGCCACTCCCGTCGTGGCTGCCGCCGTGACGAGCTTGAGCTGCGCGATACCGAATCCGCGATCGAGCGGTCCGTGGGTGATGTCGACGAGCTGCATCCGCCCGTACGGCACGGCGACCACCCGCTGCCAGAGAATGCCCTTGCGGAAGACGAGGTCGTCGTCCCGAAGCTGATAGCCGTATGCGCGAGCCTGTCGCGGGGTGACCGCAATCGTGATCGCGAGGACCACCAACAGGATGCCGGCCGGGATCCACACCCACCACATCCCGAACGCGAGCCAGCCGACCAGCGCCGCGCCGAGCACGAGGAGCAAGCCGATACCGGTGGAGATGAGCTGAACCCACACGTACTGCCGCGCAAGCTGATGCCACGTGCCATCCCCCAGCGGCAGCCGGTTCGGCGACCGGGGCTCGAGGACCTCCGAGAACGTGCCCTGATCGGAGATGGCGTCGTCGGCCGTGTGCGCCGGGCGGTCGGGGGTGTGAACCGGCTCGCTCTCGCCGTGTGCCGTACCGGCGGGCTCGCCGCCGGGGACGCCGGATGCCTCAGTGTTCGTGGGCTCCGAAGCCGGGGTCGACGCCTCCGGGCTGTTCGTCATCGTCGTCCTTCCGGATCGTGCACAGATACTCCGCCACCAGCCCCGCCGCGACCAGGAGGAGCCCGGCGCCCAGCGTTGCCAACTGGGTCGCCATCGAGCCTAACGGCGGGACGACCGGTCGCGTCAGGAGGAACGCCACCAATCCGCCCGCGAAGCCGACGGCAGCCGCGCCGAGCAGGCTTGACGCCTTGGCGAGCATCGCGATACGCAACGCGCGGAAGGGGTTGATGGGGGCGCGGGTGTGCCCGCGGGACGCGCGCCATACCGGGATGGCGAGCGCGACGACGATCGCGCCCAGCGCGATCAGCAGCACGGGAAGCGTGATGAGCGGGGTGAACGTCGCCCGCCCCGTCGCGGTGAGGACCTGGTTGACGAGGAAGCCGCCGCACAGGGCGATGACGGCGGCGACGATCAGGATGCCGGGACCGGTACGTTTCACGGGGTGTCCCGAAGTCGGTCCCGCAGCTCGGCGACGCGCCCCGCGCCGACCAGGTGCGCATCCGGATCGATGCTCAGCCACGGGGTGAGCACGAAGTCACGCGACGCGGCGCGGGGGTGGGGAAGGGTCAGGGTCGGGGTATCGCAGACCACGTCGCCGTACGCGATGAGATCGAGGTCGAGAGTGCGGTCACCCCACCGCTCGCGCCGGACGCGACCGTGCCGGTCCTCGATGGCCTGCAGATAGCTCAGCAGCACCGTCGGTGCGAGGCGTGTGGTGACGATGGCGACAGCGTTGAGATATCCGGGTGCGTCGGGATCGGGACCGTCCACAGTGACGGCGACCGACTCCATCGGCTCGGAGGCGCGGACCGCCGACACCAGCGGAAGCCGCTCCAGGTCGGCGAGCGCCGCCGCGAGGGTCGCGTGTCGGTCACCGAGGTTCGCGCCGAGGGCGATCACGGCCTCCGCGGCGGGCGCCGCCTCCGCGGGCGGGGGTCCCTCGGTCCCCTCGGCCAGCCGCCGACTCATGAGCCGGCCCCCGCATCACCGCGCGTGATCGTGACCGACACGTCCGCGAACTTCTGCGCGATCGGCGCCTGGGGCTTGTGCACCGTCACGCGCACGATCTGCACGCCCGAGAAGGCGAGCACACGGTCGGCGATCCGCTGCGCGAGGGTCTCGATGAGATTCACCGGCTCCCCGGCGACGATCTGGGCGACAGCTTCCGCCACCTCGCCGTAGTGCACCGTGTCCATGACGTCGTCCGAGCGCGCCGCGGTGTCGGCGCGGACGAACAACGTGAGGTCCACGACGAAGTCCTGGCCGTTCTCGCGCTCGTGCGCGAAGACGCCGTGGCGCCCGAACACCCGCAGCCCCTCGAGGCGGATCTCATCGAGCGGGTACATCGGGTCCCCCCCACAGCTCCGCGATCCGCAGGGCGTCGCGGGTCGCAGCGACGTCGTGCACGCGAACTGCCCACACTCCCGCGAGTGCGGCAAGCGCACTCGTCACAGCCGTCGCCGTGTCACGCCGCGCCTCGGTCACGGCACTGGTCTCGGTCGCGGCGCTGGCGTCAGCGCTCGACGGCTCCTGCGGATCGGCTTGTGCGCCCGCTCGTACGGCGCCGGCTTCCGTCCGCTCCGCGAACCGCCGCTGCGCGGTGCTCCGCTCGATGAAGCGCCGCTGCGCGTCGACGGATGCCTCGGCCAGAGCTTCCGCGAGGAACCGCTTCCGGCTCGTGCCGAGGAGGACGCGCTGCCCCGCCGCACCGAGGTGGGGAAGGGCGCGAAGAACGTCCCAGTTCTGCTCGGGGCGCTTTCCGAACCCGATGCCCGGGTCGACGATGATCCGATCGGCGGCGATGCCTGCGCTCCGGGCCGCCGCGACCCGCTCGGCGAGTTCGGCGGTCACTTCTGCGGCGACATCCGCGTACTGGGCAGGCGCGTACATCTCCCGAGACGGGCCGCGCCAGTGGCCCAGCACGATCTCGGCGTCCGTTTCGGCCACCGCCGGGAGCATCGCCGCATCCGCGAGACCGCCCGAGACGTCGTTGACGATCCTCGCCCCCGAGTCGACCGCCGCGAGCGCGGTGGACGCGTTCATCGTGTCGATGCTGATCCATGCGCCACGCTGCGCCAGGGCACGGATGACCGGCACGACCCGGTCCCGTTCGATCGACGGATCGACCCGCTCGGCGCCGGGGCGCGTCGACTCGCCGCCCACGTCGAGGATGTCGGCGCCCGCCGCCCACAGCGCCAGACCGTGCGAAATCGCGGCGCCCGTGTCGAGGTAGCGGCCACCGTCGCTGAACGAGTCCGTGGTGACATTCACCACTCCCATCACCAGCGTCGACATGTCAGCTCGCTCCGATGAGCGCGATCAGTTCCGCGCGCGCGACGGGTTCTTCGTAGGCGCCGCGCGCCGCGATCGTGACCGTTGAGGCATCCGTCTGGCGCCCGCCGCGCATCGTGACGCACTCGTGGGTGGCATCCAGCACGACGAGAACGCCTCGGGCGGCAAGGGATTCGAAGATGGTGTCGGCGATCTGTTCTGCCAGACGCTCTTGCACCTGCGGCCGCGCAGCGAGCACATCCACGACCTTGGGCAGCGCACCGAGCCCCACGACCTTCTCCCCCGGGAGGTAGGCGATGTGGGCGTGACCGCGAAACGGCAACAGGTGGTGCTCACAGACCGAGCGGAACAGGATGTCGCGCACCATGACCGCTCCCGAGGGCAGCGTTTCGGGCGCCGGACCTCGCGAGATCGAGATCGTGTGCGCCAGGGGCGCAGCGGGGTCTTCGCCGATACCGGCGAAGAACTCCGAGTAGGCATCCGCCACCCGCTCCGGGGTCAGCTTGAGACCGGGACGGTCGGGGTCTTCCCCGATCGCCCCGAGCAGTTCGCGCACCAGTGCGGCGACGCGTTCACGGTCAACGGCCACCAGGCGAGCCTACGCGGTCGCGGGACGCGCCTGTCCGGTCGGCCTGCGTCGCGGCGCCTTCTCGGCAGGGCCGGAGTCGGCCTCGGTCGATGCGGCGACGCTGGACGGCGCGGGACGACGCGGGACCTCCACGGGCGGGAGCACCGACACGGGACGCTGCTCGCTCGAGAGCCACTGCGGGCGCTCGGGCAGCTTCTTCACGTCCTTGAAGATCTCCTCGATCTCGAGGTGGTCGAGCGTCTCCTTCTCGAGCAGTTCGAGGGCGAGCTTGTCGAGGATCTCGCGGTTGTCGTTGATCACCTGGTAGGCCTCGTTGTGAGCCTGCTCGATGAGGGCGCGCACCTCGGCATCCACCCGCTCGGCGATCCGTTCGGAGTAGTCGCGACCGTGACCCATGTCACGACCCATGAAGACCTCGCCGGAGCTCTGGCCCAGCTTGACCGGACCGACATCCGTGGTCATGCCGTACTCCGTGACCATCTTGCGCGCGATGTTCGTCGCCTTCTCGATGTCGTTGGAGGCGCCGGTCGTCGGGTCGTGGAACACGATCTCTTCGGCGACACGGCCGCCCATGGCGTAGGTCAGCTGGTCCTGCAGTTCGTTGCGGGTCACGGAGTACTTGTCGTCAAGCGGCATGACCATCGTGTAGCCGAGGGCTCGCCCGCGCGGCAGGATCGTGATCTTGGTGACGGGGTCGGTGTAGTTCATCGCCGCCGCCGCGAGCGCGTGACCGCCCTCGTGGTAGGCCGTGATGAGCTTCTCTTTGTCTTTCATGACGCGCGTGCGGCGTTGCGGGCCGGCCAGTACGCGGTCGATCGCCTCGTCCAGCGCACGGTTGTCGATCAGCTGCGCGTTGGAGCGGGCGGTCAGCAGCGCCGCTTCGTTGAGAACGTTCGCGAGGTCGGCGCCGGTGAAGCCGGGCGTCTTGCGGGCGACGACTTCGAGGTCGACGCCGTCGGCGAGCGGCTTTCCGCGGCCGTGCACCTCGAGAATGCGCTTGCGTCCCTGCAGGTCCGGCGCGTCCACACCGATCTGGCGGTCGAAGCGTCCAGGGCGCAGCAGCGCGGGGTCGAGGATGTCGGGACGGTTGGTCGCGGCGATGACGATGACGTTGGCCTTGGGGTCGAAGCCGTCCATCTCGACGAGCATCTGGTTCAGCGTCTGCTCGCGCTCGTCGTGACCGCCGCCCATGCCGGCTCCGCGGTGACGGCCGACCGCGTCGATCTCGTCGATGAAGATGATGGCGGGGGCGTTCTCCTTGGCCTGGTTGAACAGGTCGCGCACGCGGCTCGCGCCGACGCCGACGAACATCTCGACGAAGTCCGAGCCCGAGATGGAGTAGAACGGCACGCCGGCCTCGCCGGCCACCGCACGGGCCAGCAGTGTCTTGCCGGTTCCGGGAGGGCCGTACAGCAGCACGCCCTTGGGGATGCGGGCGCCGACGGCTTGGAACTTGGCCGGCTCCTTGAGGAAGTCCTTGATCTCCTGCAGCTCTTCGATCGCCTCGTCGGATCCGGCGACGTCCTCGAAGGTGACGGTCGGGGTCTCCTTGGTCACGAGCTTGGCGCGCGAGCGACCGAACTGCATGACCTTGCTGCCGCCGCCCTGCGCGGACGAGAGCAGGAACCAGAACAGCACACCGAGCAGCAGGATCGGCAGGAACAGGGAGAGGAACCCGTCGAACCACGTGGCCCGCGGGACGACGTCGTTGTAGCCGTCGACGGGGTTGGCGGCGTCGATCGCGTTGACGACCTCCTCGGCGCGAGCTGTCACGTAGTAGAACTGCACGTCGGTCGCGCCCTCGTAGGGCTCCGAGAGCGTCATGTCGACACGCTGATCACCGTCGGTGTTCACGACCTCCGTCACGGTGTTTCCTGCCAGCAGGTCGAGTCCCTGCTGGGTCGTGATCTGCTTCGCGCCACCGAGGCTCGAGATGAGCGTGAATCCGATGATGAGGAACACCGCGATGAGCGCGACGTACAGCAGCGGGTTGCGAGTGAGCTTCTTGAAATCCATGGTTCGGGGTGAACCCGGTCCCTCCGTCGATCAGGCGCCGCGCCGCGCGGGAACGCGGGAACGGTGGACTCAGGGTATCGCGGGCTTGCTATGCCACGACTGAGCATTCGCCCACGGCGTACCGGGAACAGACCGCGCGAAGGGCCCGTCAGCTGTAGACGTGAGGGGCGAGGATTGCGACGTCGCGGAGGTTTCGGTACTTCTCCGCATAATCGAGACCGTAGCCGACGACGAACTCGTTCGGGATGTCGAATCCGATGTAGCGGCAGTCCACCTCGACCTTCGCGGCATCCGGTTTGCGCAGCAGCGCGAAGACCTCGACGGATGCCGCGCCGCGCGACGCGAAGTTCGTCAGCAGCCAGCTGAGCGTGAGGCCCGAGTCGATGATGTCTTCGACGATCAGGACGTGCTTGCCGTGCAGGTCGGTGTCGAGGTCCTTACGGATCTGCACGACACCGCTCGATCGCGTGCCGGTGCCGTAGGACGAGACCGCCATCCAGTCCATCGTCATGTGCGACGGCAGCGCGCGAGCGAAGTCGGCCATGACCATGACGGCGCCCTTGAGAACGCCGACGAGCAGGAGTTCCTTGCCCGCGTAGTCCGCCGTGACCTGCGCGGCGATCTCCTCGAGTTTGGCCTGGATCTGCTCCTCCGTGACCAGAACGCGGGTGATGTCGGACTGGACCTCCTCGGCACGCATGCCTCCGAGTGTACGGGGACGGTCAGCGGGCGGTGAACTCGATCCGTCCACTGACACGGGCCGCGCGGCATCCGGGCAGATCGATCGGTCCCTGCCCGCGCCAGCCGGTCACGAGGCGTGCGACATCGAGGGTCTGCGAACGCGTGAGGCTCTGGCCGAACTCGGCGGCGACGACATGACGGATGAGGCGATGCCGCAGCGCCGCGGGGTTGGCGGCCAGCGCGCCGACCGACAGCGAGATCCCCGCCTCGGCGTGCTCGACGACGTCTTCGATCATCTCGTCGATCATCTCCGCGAACGCCTCGGCGTCCTCGCGCAGCTGGCTCGCCGTGCGCGCGAGCGCCTCCGCAACCCCCGGTCCGAGCTCCCGTTCGAGCACGGGAAGCACCCGCTCGCGCACCCGCACGCGCGCGTAGCGGGGGTCGGTGTTGTGGGGGTCGGCCCAGGGTGCGAGGCGCTCCGCCGCGCACGCGGCCTGAGTTGTCGTGCGCCGCACCTCGAGGAGGGGACGCAGGATGACACATCCGTCGTCCCGTTCGCTGACGGGCGCCATGCCCTGCAGGCTCGCCGTCCCGGACCCGCGGGCAAGGCCCAGCAGCACCGTCTCGGCCTGATCGTCGAGAGTGTGGGCGACGAGGATCGCGGCTGCGCCGGCCTCTCGGGCGACGGCATCGAGGGCACCGTATCGCGCGTCACGAGCCGCAGCCTCAGGTCCTGCGCCGTCACGCACGACGACGCGCACGACGCGGGCGGGGAGGCCGAGCGCCTCGGCTGTCGCCGCGGCGCGGGCCGCGACCTCTGCCGACCCGTCTTGGAGGCCGTGATCGACCGTCACCGAGATCGCCGTGACACCTCGCTTCGGAGCCTCGAACGCCACCGCCGACGCGAGCGCCAGCGAGTCCGCTCCGCCCGAGAGCGCGACGATCACGGTCCCGCGCTCGGGAACAGTCTCGAGTGCGCCACGCACCGCCCGGCGCACCTCCGCGACGGCGGGATCCAAGCCCGGGCGAACGTCCACGCCGCAACGCTACCGGGCCGCCCGCGTCTGCTCACCCGTCACTTTCCGTCTCCCCCGACATCGGCGCGGCCGGGCACCCCGCCGAACCGGTCTGGCGAGGGGAGTCGGCTCCGTCGCGACAGGCGTGGGAGCGCGGAATCCGGCGCACTAGGCTGGTCGCGGCACCCCGTCACCGACAAAGGAGCACACAGTATGGGCGCGTACGACGCCGTCATCGAGATCCCCCGCGGCAGCCGCGTGAAGTACGAAGTCGACCACGGCACCGGACGGGTCTTCCTCGACCGCATCCTGTACACCGTCTTCGGCTACCCGGCCAACTACGGCTTCTTCGAGAACACCCTCGGCGAGGACGGCGACCCGCTCGACGTGCTCATCCTCCTCGACCGGGACCTCTACCCCGGCATCCTGGCGAAGGTCCGCCCCGTGGGCGTCCTCAAGATGAGCGACGAGGCCGGCGGTGACGACAAGGTCGTCGCGGTCCTCGCGAAGGACCCGCGCTGGGACCACATCCAGGACGTCGCCGACATCCCCGACTACACGAAGAAGGAGATCGCTCACTTCTTCGAGCACTACAAGGACCTCGAGCCCGGCAAGTGGGTCAAGGTCGATGACTGGGCCGATGCCGCCGAGGCGGAGCGCCTGATCGCCGAGGCCGTCGAGCGCTTCGACGAGCACGAGGGCGAAACCCGCACGCAGGGTGAGGGCGAAGCGCCCAACACGCTCTGACACCCGCGCCCCTTTTCACGGAAGCCGCGGTATCCGAGACGGATGCCGCGGCTTCCTTTGTTCTCGACCGGCGTGACGCGCGTGAGCGGCCGGATCAGAAGTACACGCCGCGGGCGGCCATGAACCCGGACGGGTTGACGGCGGCGCCGTTGACGTAGGTCTCGAAGTGCAGGTGGCAGCCGAAGGAGTTGCCGGTGTTGCCGACGCTCGCGATGACCTGACCGGCCGACACCTGCTGACCGTAGCCGACGAAGATGCCGCCCTGGCGGATGTGGGCGTAGCCGGTGCCGATGCCGCCGCCGTGGTCGATCTTGATGTAGTAGCCGTAGCCGCCGTTGTATCCCGCGTAGACGACGCGACCGGATCCGGCAGCGTAGATCGCGGCGGAGCATCCGGGGGCGAAGTCATAGCCGTAGTGCCAGCTCGAGGAGCAGTAGTTCGCGTTACAGACACTCGAACGGGGGCCATAGCCCGAGGAGACGTACCCGGAGGACGGGCGCGCCCATCCGCCACCCGTGACGGCGCCGCCGTTGCCGCCCCCCGCGGCTGCCTGCTCGCGCGCGATGCGCTCCGCTTCTTCACGCGCCTTGCGCTCTGCCTCTTCGCGCGCCTTGCGTGCCGCCTCCACGCCCGCCTGGTAACCGGCGACCGTCTTCGCGGTTTCGTCCTTCAGCGCAGACAGCTGAGCCTCGAGCTCGCCGAGGTGCGCGGTCTGATTGTCGAGTGCGACCTGTGCAGCTGCGGCGGCTTCTTGCGCTGCCACCATCTTCTGCTCGGCCTCCTGCTGCAGGCGGTCGCGCTCGTTGCGAGCCTGCACAGCCTGGTCGCTGAGGCTCTGCGCGGAATCCCGCGCCGTGACAGCCTCGGCATAGACCGTCTGGTTCCGCTCCAGGAGCTTGTCCATCGTTCCGAGCCGCGCCAGCAGCTCATCGGCGCCGACCGCCGAACCGGAGAAGAACAACTGCATCGCGGTGTCATCGCCGCCGTCGCGGTAGAGCTGCGCGGCGATGCGTCCCGCCTTCTGCGCGGCCTCATCGGCGGCAGCGGCCTGCGCGTCCGCCTGGGCCTGCAGGTCGTCGGCACGTTTGGCGGCGTCGAAGAAGGCCTGCTGGGCGACGTAGAACTCATCGGACAGCCGCTGGGCCTCGGCCTGGGTGCGCTCGACTTCGGCCGTGAGGTTCTGAATGAGCCCCTCGATGCGGGTGACTTCACGCGCCTTGGCGGCTTCGTTCGCCTTCGCGTTCTGCACGTCATCCCAGCTCGGATACGACTGGGCAAACGCCGGCGCGAGGCTGAACGCCGAGACACCGCCGAAGAGGGCCAACCCGCCCGCGATTCCGATTCCGAGGGCGGACCGGCGCGAGAGCACGCGGAGCTCACGCGGCGTGGGCGCGCAGCCGCACTCTTCCGGGCTCGAGTCGAGCTCCACCAGATCCTCCTGTCACGCGGGACGTCTTCACACTAACAACACCAGTCACAGAAGCAACAGGTTTCTCGCGGGTGTCGATACTGGGCATCCGTCGCCGCGACAACAGCGCGCCGCCCCGCGACGCCGCTCACGGGGCCTCCCCGAGCCACGGCTCGTCGAGCGATCCGGCCGGCGGGCGGTGCCCGAGCAGGAGCGCCGACGGATGCTCCGGGCCGGTGTGCACGATCGCAACGCCGCCCCGGCGGCGGGCGTATCCAGCGGGGAAGCTGCCGGTGACGGGATTGCGGCTATGGACCCACCGTCCCCGCAAGACGAGCCTCAACTCATCCCCGGCGCGGAAGCGGGTCGCCTGCTCGCGTAGCTCGATGTCGACCGGGCGAACCTCGCCGGGCCGCAGTGGCGAGAGCTGCGCGAACGTGTGCACGGGATGCAGGTCGCTCGACAGGTCGGCATCGAGGTCGCGGAATCCCACCCGCTGCCACCCGTACGACATCCAGGCGCTGTCGAAACCGTACGAGCCCTCGAACGGCACGACAGCGCCGTCCGAGACCTTCCGGATGCCGACGAACAGCGTGAGGTCGTCAGCCCCGCGCGCTGCCACATGAAGCCGCAGCGCCATCGGCCCGATGATGTCAGTGTCTTCAGGGATGCGCCACCTCCACTCGAGTCCGGGACCATCCACCGCGAACCCGGTCTGCACCGTCGCCCTCGGCACGGCGTCGGTGAGGCATCCGTCCATCCCGTCCAGGTGCAGTCTCCGCATCCGCAGATCCGGCGGCGGCCATTCCGGCTCCGCAGTCACCGCGACCGGCACCGGCCCGCGCTCGTAGACGGCCAGGCGGACCGGTGCGAGCGCGTCCCAGCCGTTGTCGATTCCCCGCAGCGTGTGATCGAAGAAGCGGGCACGGATGCGGGCAGCATCCGTGCTGTAGTAGGTCGACCACTTGCCGCCGCGGTGGGTATAGAGCCAGCGGGCGGGACGCTCCGGAAGCGCCCGCCCGGCTCTGCGGAAGACCTCGAAGGAGCCTCGCGTGTGGAGGTTGTGGTCGGAGAAGCTGCCGCAGACCAGTACCGGCACGCCGATGCGGTCGATGTCGGGGGTGCGGTCGCGGTACCACTGGCCGCGCGTCGCGTGCCTCGCCAGCTCGCGGCGCAGCGGCGGCGGGGCGAGTCGGGCGGCGCGGGATGTCATCGTCGTCCACAGCACCGCGAAGCCGTTCTCTCGGATGCCGCCGGGCCAGGCGAAGTCGCGGTAGAGGTCGCTGAACCCTTCCCACGGACAGATCGCCGCCAGGTGCTCCGGGCGACGGGCGGCCACGGCGTACTGCGAGATCGCCAGGTACGAGACGCCGTCGAGACCAACCCTGCCGCTTGACCACGGCTGCGTCCCGGCCCACGCGATCAGGTCTTCGTAGTCGTCGGCTTCCTGCGTCTCGAACAGACGCGCCACGCCTTCGGAGGTTCCGCCGCCCCGGGCATCCGCGTTCACGATCGCGTATCCGCGCGGCACCCAGAACGCGGGGTCCGGCGCCTCCCATCCGGTCCACGCGGAAATGCGGACGGGACTCGGCTGCGGGATGATGCGATGCTGCGGGTTGACGGCGCGGCGGTTCTTCGCCCGCGCCGGGATCTGGTCTTTCCCATAGGGATGGGCCGACACGATGACAGGCACCGGATCGTCGCTGCGCGGCCGGAAAACGTTGACCCGCAGCACTGTGCCGTCCCTAACGGTGACAGGGACGTCGTGTTCGATGATCCACTCGGGTTCGTCGGTCGCGATCTCGAGGCGGGGCTTGGCGAACAGACGGATGCGGCGCACGACGCGACCGAGGAACCACGCGGGCGAGTGGCGGAATCTCTGCGGGGACGGCACCGGCACGGGGCCGACGCTACCGCCGACGCCGCTCCGCTGAAGGCAGACCCGCGCGGGGAGGGCAAGGTCACCATCCGTGTGTCGCGCCGTCGATTGGCGCATCCCTCGGGTATTGCGTATGCTTGACCGTCGGTAAGCGTGAGCGCCCGCGGTCCTCTCGAAGGATGCTGGAGTTCATCCGGCCCCATCGTTTAGCGGCCTAGGACGCCGCCCTTTCACGGCGGTAGCACGGGTTCGAATCCCGTTGGGGTCACCCTACAATTGAATAAGCATGGCCCTGTAGCGCAGTTGGTTAGCGTGCCGCCCTGTCACGGCGGAGGTCGCGGGTTCAAGTCCCGTCAGGGTCGCTCCGAGCGACGGGCCCTTTTTCGAGAGGGCCTTTCGTCTAGGACGCGGCATTCACGGATGCCGTGAGGCTCTGTAGCTCAGTTGGTAGAGCGCACGACTGAAAATCGTGAGGTCACGGGATCGACGCCCGTCGGAGCCACTGGGACCCTCGTGTGGCTTCTACACACGGGGGTTTCTTCTTTCCCTGGTAGAACGTCGTTTCTCTCTAGGCCGTTTGACGAACGGAGCATTGAGGGAGAGCTGATGCCGGTGCCAGCTCGCGATTCCGCTCCGCAGCTGGGCCGGTCTGGGGCCGGTCAGGACAGAGTGGAGCACGGGCTGAAAGTTTGCAGGGTCAGCACATCCCCCAATAGATTCTCCCTCAATCGCGACAGCGCCCGCTCCGTTGGACTCCGGGAGAGGTTTCAAATGCCTAGGCCGTATCAGACGTGGACGCGAGCACAGATCGCGGATAGGACGCTGGAGATCGCCACTGCCAAGACAGAGCTCGACGCCCACATAGCCCGAGTCAAGTCCGGAGACATCGACGTAAGCGACCTAGCAGGCAGAGGACACTCCCCTGAGATGCTCGAGACGATCAAGAGTATGCGCCGGTCGAACATAATCATTGAGTTGACCAATCAGCACATCTCCTACTCGAAGGAGCAGCAGGCGTTGAACTTCGAGCTTCACGTTCGGGACAGTCCCGACCTCGTCCGAGAGTTCGGTCCCGGAGCGGACTGATCACACGCAGAGGAGCATTATGTCGACACCGAAAGAGCAAGCGCAGGCCACGCTAAGGCGGCTCGAAAGTGAGCTCGCGGCGGCGAAGCTCGTTCTCGAAGGCCATCTGCGCACGGAGAAGCAAGACCTCGAGCGAGGCTTCGATAAAGTCGGCCCAGCGCGGGCCGCGGTCAGAAATGCGGAACGCGCGGTCGACACGGCTAGAAACGACCTCAGAAGACTTAATTAGCCTGCCTATCCGGGTTTGAGGGGATCCCAGGCGCCACGAAGGGAGTCGCGCCCAGGCAATGAGATCCTCACACATTGGCTGCAGACGTCGGAGCACGCCGAAAAAGCCAAGGCGGCATAGATGTCAGCGGCGAAGTTCGGCATCGCGCGTGAAGATCGGCGGCAAGACGCCGCTCCCCACCGCGACTAGGCTTCGCGCTAGCACATCCACCATTGGTTCTTGACCTGAGGGTCCTTCCCAAGCTGGACGATCTATGACGAAGGATCCATCCGCCTCTCCACGAACGACCCATTGAACGAAGAACGACGGCCCGATGTCCGTCGATGTGGCGTCGGCATCCGGACCAAGGCGTGGCGTCTCGATTTCCATCTCGCCGTCCTCGTCGATCAGAAAGTGTGAGTAGGTGCCGTCTTCTTCAAGCATCAATGTCGATCTGTAGTCGCCAAGCTGTCCTTGGCCGACGCCATAAAAGGACAGTGGCCACGCGCCCAATCCCCGCGTTGAGCGGTATGGACCACCCTTTTGCCTGAGATGAGGATTCATTGTCCAGACTGCCTGCAGGAAGGTCCGTGTCAATGCTGCCTGTTCGCTTCCGCCCTCGAGCAGGAAGTCTCGCGCACTTTCATTCGTAAGACTAGCCACGTCACCTAACCCCGGTTCCGTAACCGCCGAGCAATGTCAGCTTCGATCTCTCGCTGCTGACTCACGCCGTACTCGCGGGCAAGGCTTGCGGCGGCCGACTGAATCTGCCCCTGCGTTACGTTAGTCGCGAGGCCTGCCGCGAAGATGAGCGCCTTGACTACCTCACTTATCTTGAAATCTGGAACGCTAGCCATCGGACCTCCCCCGGTCAAGGCAGCACACAGAGTTTCGGTGCCGCCAGATACTTTCACGGACTCGTTCACTCTTGAGACCGACACCCCAAAGCACGGGCGATTGTTACGATATCGAACCCATCCGACCGACGGTAGACCGAAGATAAACCTATCGATCAGCGTCGACGACCCGAAAAGGTCAACTTCGGTATCACGCCGTCCTGACATGAACACCGTAGAGTTGTGGCGCCTGACGAGCAGGCTGAGCCAGCGTGTGGTCGTTTCCTACGGCGGCCTCGTTGCGCGACGGTCAGCCTGTCCGAGAGTGAACGCACCCCGGCTCGGCGCATGCAGGAAGAGGTCCCGCCGGGCTGTTGAACGCGATCGTTCGATGTGCCCGCCAGACGTTTCCAAGATCCACTTTCGGGAGCGCCTCCTTGAGCGCTCGCAACGCGTTGTCGGAGTACCTACGGTGCTTCGACCTACCAAACACAAACTCGTGAGAGTAGGTGTCGTCGTCCGCATCGAGCCCAAGGTGACGACGCAACGCGAGTGCGTGATTCTGCTTGAGGCCGGCACGAGCAGCGAGGTCAAGTGGCCCCATATAGAACTTCTTCTGCAGGTCCACCGTCCGGATGGCCGCAGGCTCCATGGCGGGATCGGTCGTGTAGCTCACCGGCAGCCCGCCTGACCTCACGACCCGGACTTCAACCGTGAGGCCAGCACCGCTCGTACTCGTCGAGTAGCCGCTCAGTTTAGGGAACACCTGCTCCCTGGTCTTGCCCTCACGGATACCTCGTGCCACACGGCGCACGTCGGTTTCGCTAACTTCTGCCGCGCCTGGGTCAGCGAGCGCTTCGGTTGCGAGCAGCGCTCGAATGCGGGCGTCCGCTTCAGCCGAGGCTCGACGGCCCGGGCGCAAGAGGCTCGCTACCCGTTCATATTCACGATCAACCAGGATGCTCAGCTCCTGCGGGGGCTCCGCGCTGATCGGCAGCACCCTGCTTGGGAGGTGGTCAGACAACCGAACGTCGAACACCCGCATGAGGAGATCGTCGAACAACGTCACAGCAGCCCGAACGTACAGGTAGAGCATGCCCTCGTCCACGACGACATACCAATGTTGCTCGGCGTCGCGCAGCGCATCGAGCGCCCGTATCGTGCCGGCCTCGTCGTCCGTGAGCTTGATGCCGTCCGTCTGCTGAGCGAGATTGATTGCTCTTTCGAGGCCGATTGACTTGCCCGATCGACGGTCGAACACCTGGACCTTCTTGGAGTCGAGCGCGCCCTTCAAGAGCATTTCGAAGGCGTGCTGAAAACTGAGCAGCACGGTGGTCAAGCGGCCTGCGTCCTCAAGGCTGTTGAACGCCGTGACGCCGTTCTTGAGCGAGGCCACGGCTTTCCCCCGCAGCACCCGAACGTTGTAGGGCTCCCTCGGCATAGGAGCAGAGTACTGATGTCACCGTGCGGGGTGAACGTCGGGACAATCGGCGAGGCAGCAGCCGCACATCGGATGCTCGACGGATCCAGCGTCCGCGTCGTTCTCGCAGACGCAAACCGCACAGGTGCAACGCGTGCCGCGGGTGGGGAGATCGAGTTCGATGCGCTGCTCGTCGTCGATCTCGGACGCGAATACGATGTCGTACTCGATCCCGCCGAGCACCACCAAACGATCTTGTTCCTGATTTTTCATAACCTGCCAGGATAGCGCCACCCTGACCTGAGTGAATGAGCGGTCTGCGCCCGGTGGGGCACCTCAACTGAACTCAACGACTCCCGTCCGCTTCGTCCAGCCGTCGAGCGATCGCCTCGTAGGTGTCCTCGTCAATCAGGTCCGAAACGAAGGCGTGGTAAACGGCATCGAAGCTGTTGGGCCGGCGCTCTCCCCAGTCGTCCAACAGGCCCACCGTCCTGTGCTGCGGCTCGTACTCCCACGACTGCAAAATCCGGGCAAGCTCTCTGCGCGAGATGTCACCGCGCGCGGCGGCCCGAACCGCGTCCATCGCATTGGCGAACCGGTCATCCCCGTGGGCACGTGACGCCTCGGCACCCCTCCCGCTCGCCCCATCAGCTCGCTGATTCACGTCTCGCTCCGAAAGATGCTTAGTGCCCAGCCGGGAAGCTGAACGTCCTCCGCCAGAGAATCATGAATGGATGACAGCGGAGGAGGGACAAGCCAATCGCTCCACCTCTCTGTCTCCCCCCGATCGCCAAATGCAAACCTGTCAGGACGCTCCCACGCGTCCCATGCGAGATCGAGCACGTGATGCTCGATGACGAGTGCGGCCCATCTGTTCGCGAGGGTCATGCGGTCGACCACGACAGCGGCCGCGCCGCCCACCGCAGATATTCGCTTGCTGCCGACTCGGGTCAGACCCACCTTGTACTGCGCGAACTGAGGCAGATGGAGCAGGTAGACCTGATGCGGCTCCCACCACCCAAGCTCGACGTGCGGGTCGTCGTGAGATCGCGGCGGGTGCGTCAGGGATGTTCTGGCGTACCCTAGCCAGCTGGATCGAATTTCCTGGATGCGCTCGAGCGGGTTGTTCCGGGCGAAGATCTCCCAGACGAAGGTGACCGTTTCCGCGGAGAGGTCGACTTCAGCCCGACGATCGGCGCGGAGCCATGCCCTGCTCTGCGGCTGGCGGGGAATGGACTCCCACCAGTAGGGCTTCACCCGCGCCTGGTCAGGCAGTGGCCGACCGATCACGGCTTCGATCTCAGCGAACGACAGGACGGCGTCCTCTACCGGATCTATGCCGCGCAAGTAGTCGCCGAGCGGCGTGTACACGAGTTCGAGCCGGGACAACGGCTGAGGGGATTCTGTAGTCATGCTGTTTTCCTCTCCGCGTTGGCGCGATTGCGCCTCATACGTATAGGCCTCGGTTTCGCTGCTTCGCGGACATACCAATTTCGAGAATCATGGCCACCGCTCGAAAACGTCGTCGAGCGCATCGATGTGCGCGACCGAGCGCTCGATGTGCGCCAGCTCGAACTCGTCGGCAAAGTCGTCGGCGTTGCGGTGCAGCAGGCTGCGGTACTCCCCCAGCGCGTTCACGAGGATGGCGTGGCATTCCGGGTTGGCAAGCAGCTCGTCGAGCTTGCGATGGACGTCCATCACTCCCCCTCACCGAAGAGCGAGTCGATCGCCGCAGCCGCGCGACGGGCGACGTCGGAGCGGGCGCGGCTGTAGCGCTCGGTCATCTGCATGCTCGAGTGCCCAAGCACGGCCTGGACGTCGTTGGCAGAGGCGCCGGCATCGAACAGCATCGTGGCGAGCGTGTGGCGCAGGTCGTGGAGCCGCAGGTCATCGCGGTGCAGCTTGGTTCGGAGCGTCTTCCAGTCGATCGCGCGACGGACGTTCGAGGCGTTGATCCGCCCCCCGCGAGGACCAGTGAAGACGAGGTCGCCGCGGTGCTTGCCGGCCATGGCCTCGGTTAGCGGCGCGACGAGCGGCGTGGGGATCGGCACGTCCCGTTCTTTATGGCTCTTCGGCGTCAGCTCAACGCCGCGCCCGTCCGCGCCGATGCTGAATGCGCGCCGCACGTGGATCGTCCGATGCGCAAGATCGACGTCTTCCATGCGCAATGCCGTCGCCTCGTTGGCACGCATACCGGTGTAGACGAGAGCGGCGATGTAGCGCCGATAGTGCGCATCATCGATCGCTGAAAGCAGCGTCGGCACCTCCGCGGCCGTGAGCGCGCGCGAGCGCAGGCTCGTCGTCGACTCGGGCTTCGGACGACGAGCGAGACGCGCCTGGTTCAGCGGCACGAGATGCGCGCGGACAGCGCCATCGAGCAGGCGACTCAGCACCGAGAGCGCATCGATGCGCGTGGAGGTGCTTCCGTCCCATCCGATGATCGCCTCCTCGATGACGCCCGCCGTGAGCTTCTCGAGCTTCACGTGACCAAGCCACGGCTTCACCCGCAGCCGCCATCCGCGCTCGTATGCACGCGCCGTCGACGCACGCACGCTGCCCTCGATGACCGGCCAGTGGCGCGAGTGCCACTGGGTCAGCGTCATGTCGCCATCGGGATACCGGCGAGTGAGCGTCTCCGCACGGAGCTTCTTGGCTTCGGCGAGCGTCTCAACGTAGGTCGAGCGTTCGCGCTGCTCGCCGTTCAGACCGATCGCCCAGATGCGCACCTGGTACTTGCCGCGGTCCTTGCGGAAACGGATGCCCTCGGGCAGCGGACGCCGGGTCTTCGGGTCGATCCGCTCGCCCCGTTCAGCCGACACCGCGGGTACCGCCGGCCTCGAGGAACGCAGCGACCGTCGACGCCCGCCAGAGCATGTGCTTGCCCATGTGCGCGTCGGGGAACGGGAACCGGTTCTGCCGCCGCAGCGAGTCGAAGGTCGACAGCGGTACGCGGCAGAGCGCGGCCGCCTCGCGGCGAGTCAGGTAGTCGTTGTGCTCGGAATGATCGGCGACGTCGGTCTCGGGGTCGTCGGCGAGCGTGTGAGTGGTCATGTCGTGCTCCTTTCGGTGGGTGGAGTGTTGCGATCTCGTGCTCGATCGTGGCGCCACTGGCGGGCGGCATCCGCGGCTTCTCTCGCGAGTGCTTTGTCGCCGTCGGTGAGCCAGCCCATGCCGGCATAAGCCCATGAGCCGATGACGAGTACCTCGTCGGGGCTGATCTCCTCGGTCGGCTTCGTCCGTGCGAGCAGGTGCTTGAGGCGCCAGATCCGTCGTGCGCCACGGAGCGATCCGAGGGTCACGGAGTAGCGCCGTGACTTCGTGGAGAAGTGCCCTCGGAAGCCGAGCATCCCGTCCCAGCGATGCAGTTGCTCGTACGGTCCTTCGGGATCGACGACAGCCGCCAGCTCGCGAACGGTCGCCTTGATGCGCTTGATGTGATCACGGCCGGCACCCGTCGGCTCGAGGTCTTCGGTCGCTTTGGTGGCGTACTTCGCGATGTAGGCGGCCACAGCGCGGTCGGACAGTGCACCGTCAAGACCCTCGCGACGCACGATCGGCCGCACGTCGAACTGCTTGCCCCAGGTGAGTGTGCGAGTCCTCGCGTCGCCAGGAAGTGGAGCCGCAGCGACGCTCGTCTTCCTCACGGCGAACTGGATCGCGGTCACCAAGTGATCGGTCGTCACTGCGGCCGGCGGCGCCGGGAAAGGGAGCTCGGGATGGATGCCGTCGAGCCGGATGATCGCGTGGAAGTGCACGACTCCTCGACGCTGGAACTCGGCGACCTTCGCGAACTGCAGTCGCACGACGCGGGCCGCTGCGCGCTGCGTCATCCCCAGCGAGCGAGCCAGCTCACGACGCAGCCGGATTGTGAACCGTCGCCACAGCTCGGGCGCGTGGTACTGCCAGACGACGTGACCGACGTAGTCGTAGCACTCGGCGCACACCGCATCGCCGCGCTGCGGGTCGTCGTCGTCGTGGTGGCAACGGCATCCTCTCGGCTTACCGTGCTCGCAGACGCCGGTGCGCCGGTCGACGGCGGTCGTGTGAACGGCTCCGAACGACGGGGCTGTGAGCGTGAGGAAGACCATGGGATGCTCGGCGACCTCCTCTGGCACCTCCTTTATCCCTCCCGCGGCGCCGGCCATGATCATGTGCCAGGTGTCGCCCTTGTACTCGTGACTGCAGGACTCGCAGCGTGTGGCGCGTCGATTGCCGCATCGAGTGAAGGTGACGCCGTCTGGTTCGCTCGTCGACGAGTACTCCGAGAGGATCTCGCCGGATGCCTCGTGGAGCGTCGTCGAGGATCCGACGAGACGCACCGGGTTGAGGCAGTAGCCCGTCGAGGCGACGTTGTGCATCCAGCGGTCGTATTCTTCGCTGCGGAGCCGCCGCGCGACTGACTCATCGAGACGCATCGGTCACCACCATCACGGGCACCGCGCAGCCGATCGGGGAGACGCGCCCCATCGAAGTGTCGTACTCATAGACGACGCGGCAGATCTCATCGCTCTCGCCGTTCTCGCGGCGGAGCTGCTGCCAGGCGAGCACTTGAGAGTCTGTGCACGACTCATTCGCGACCCAAGGCCCGTAGTGCTCGAGGTAGTAGTCGGCGCTCACGGGAGCGTCGTACCGCGCCACCGTGGTCATCGCGTCGTGGTCGAATTCTTCGCCCAGGTTGCACTGTGGCTCTGATGTGGGGGCCGCGCCCTCTACTGAAGACGAAGCGACGGGCGCCGACGGCGCAGAACATCCCGACAGCGCGAGCACAGTGGCGGAGGTGACGGCGATTACGGAGACGATTTCGAGGCCATAGATGCGGTTCATGATGCGGTTTCCTTTCGTGACGAGCGACGCGGAGATCGCGGTGTGCGACGTGCTCGAGGCTGGCGTTCCTCGGGCAACGGCGGTTCGGGGATGACGACAGGCACCTGCCGCGGTGCGGCATATCGGGACGCGACGTCGCGGATCATGTCGTCGGTGATCAGTCCGGCGCGGACACGCTCGGGAGGGCGGCCATCTTCGGGCAGGACATAGGCAACGCCGGGTGTCGTGGGCGAGATCTCGTGGCAGCGTGCACCCGCCGCCACGGCTCCGTCGCCGAGGACCATCGCGGTCTCCATGCGGTCACGCAGTCGGAGCCCGACCGTCTGAGTGAAGAGGCCGCGCGCCGGCAACGTCTCCTTGCGCGGATCTTGGAGACAGGCGAACACGATGAATCCGACAGCGCGGCCCTGTGAGGCGAGAGTCGCGAGCGCGGAGTTTGCCCGGCGGAGCAGATCTCGATCGGTTTCGTACGCGGTGAGCGCCGCGAGCTCGTCGATCAGCACGACGATCGTCGGGCTGTCGAGGGTCGCGACGTGCTGTCGGGTCGTGCCCGCGAGATCCTTCGCTCGCTGTTGCATCGCGGCGACGGCAGCCTCGAGCAGAATTACCGAGCGCTCAGCGTCGGCGGCAAATCTCGTCAGCAGCGAGCGCCCGAGCGCGAGTTCCATGCCGCCCTTGCGGTCGATGCCCCAGACCTCGACGAGGCCGCTGTGGATGGGTTCGGCGAGTCCGAGGAGCAGACCCCACACCAGCGATGCTTTGCCGCTGCCCGATGCGCCGGCCACGAGGGTGTGGGGACCGAGGCGAAGCGACCAAGGTTCGCCTGTTGCGTCTCTGCCCATCGGGACCGTCTTGCCGTCCCACGCCACGGGCAGGTCGAGGGAGAACGCGAACTCGAGCGCATCCACGAACTCGAGCCGCAGCACCATCGCGCCGATGTGCTCACCGTGGACCGTCGCGCGGCGTGCGCCGAAGGCCTGCGCGAGTAGATCTGCCTGCGCCTGCAGGTGCTCACGGCCGAGTCCTTGCGGGAGGGCAATGGCGACGGCGCAGGCCCACCCCTCCCACACAGGCGCGCTGATTGCGGGGACCACCATGCCGCGCGTTCCGTAGCCGGGGACTCCGAGGCCGACGCGCATCGCTACCCCGGGCCAGTTCGCGAGGATGTTGCGCGAGACATCGCGCCTCCACTTGTCCTCGGCACGGCGCGGCATCCGCAGCGCCGTCACCGTCAGCCAAAGGCCGAGCATGAAGACAAGCGCCAGGCATCCGACGTTGAACGCAACCTGCACGGCCGGCACCGGCGGCAGCCATGAGACGACAACCACAAGCGCTGCAGCCCACCACCACCGGCGCAGGAGAATGGCGATCTCGTCACCCCAGCTCCGCAGCTCACGCGGTACGGCGGTTCGCATTACTCGGCACCCCGCGGCTTGGGCGCCGGCTTCATTTCGCGGGCGCGGAGCGAGTATGCGACGCGAGGACGCCCCTGCCCCTCCTTGACGTACGGCGTCACGGTGAGCCCCTCGAACACAGCCGGGCGGAACGGCAGGCCGTTCAGCTCGGGCGGCAGCTGCGGCTCGGAGATGCTCGCGATCTTGACAGTGACCTCGCCCTGGCCCTTCTTGGCGTCGGGGTCGGCGTCGATCACGCGGACCTGCCAAAGCGGGTGACCGGAGTTCTTGTCGAGATCCTGCCCCTGCCGCTCGCCGTCGTCGGACCACTTGACGATCGGCTCGACCTCGCCGACGACGAACGCACCCCGCGGGAAGAACGCGTCGAAGCTGACCGGGATTGCTGACTGGATTGCCATTACTAGTTCCTCTCAACTGGTGAACTTTTTGCTCACAGGAACAGCATCACACTTCCTACTCATGCAGTCAACCTTTTTCTCACTTAGTGCTTCGGTGTCTCTACGCGCAGAAAAACGGCACACGAGTAAGCTCGGAGCCGTGGAGGGGTCACCATGAGCGAACTGCCGGCACTGCCGACGTGGGGCGTTGTCCCCGACCCGGTTCGCAACGTCCTCCAGCGACTCAAGGAGCGAGCCGCTGCCGGGGTCGAGGCAATGGACACTCAGAAGATCAGCGGCGAGACGCCGCAGAACCACGACGAAGCGTTCCTGCAGATGTCGTGGGCAGCCGAAGCCGCCGATCGAGCCACACGGGACTATCGCAGCGTCTTCAACGCTTACACGCACAAGTTCCACCAACCGAAGCCGCCGATCGGCGAACTCGCTGCAATGCAGGGAGCGATCACACAGTCATTCGCGAAGCGGTACACGCCGAAGACCGTCGAGGCGATCGAGGCATTGCTCTCGGAGGAACCCAACCTTGACGCGATCCGTTCGGGCATCCGCGCCCTCGGCTTCGAGGATCTCCGCGGTATCTCCGACGCGCTCGACCGAGCGATGGCAGCCGCCGAGTCTGAGCGTGGCTTTCACCCATGGCTGCCGGCTGCCGACAAGGCTCGTGCCGCGAGCCGCGCCCTACAAGACCTCGGCGACGACGAGCTGTGAGAACTTTCTTTACTCGTTCAAGGCCGGCCTCCGGCCGGCGGTGCGGCAACCCACTGCGGTGCGTGCGGTCCTCGCTGCGCTGCGGTCCGCGCGCTCCTCGTGGGCGGCCGCACCCGCGCCAGGTCGCCCAAGTCCTCGTTACAAGATCGCTCGGTGAGAAGTGAACCAATCTAGCTACGCCCGCATCGTTTCCCTCATTTGGGCTATTGCTGACGATGTCCTGCGCGACCTTTACGTGCGCGGCAAGTACCGCGATGTCATCCTCCCGTTCACGGTCCTCCGTCGGCTTGACAGCGTGCTGGAGCCGACTCGCGACAACGTGGTCGAGACCAACAAGGCGCTCACGGCGGCCGGAATCGTCAACAAGGACGCCGCGCTGCGCCAGGCCGCCGGCGAGGACTTCTACAACACTTCCGGCTTCACGCTGCGGGACCTGCGCTCGATCAGTAGCGCCGCGCGGCTCAAGCTCGACTTCGAGGCCTACCTCGACGGCTTCTCACCGAACGTGCAGGAGATCCTCGACAACTTCGAGTTCCGCAACCAGATTCCACGGCTGACTAAGGCTGATGCCCTCGGCACACTAATCGAGAAGTTCCTCGACCCCAGCCTCGACCTCTCCCCCCGCGGGCTCGACAACCACGGCATGGGCACCGTCTTCGAGGAACTGGTCCGCCGCTTCAACGAGGAGAACAACGAAGAAGCCGGTGAGCACTGGACTCCTCGCGACGCAGTTCGGCTGATGACGCGGCTGATGTTCGAGCCGATCGCCGACAAGATCCAGTCCGGCAGCTACCTACTCTACGACGGCGCCATGGGCACCGGCGGCATGCTGACCGTCGCGGAGGAGACGCTCCAGCAGCTGACCTCACAACGAGGCCACAAAGTCAAGACCCACCTGTTCGGGCAGGAGATCAACGCCGAAACGTACGCCATCGCCAAGGCGGACCTGATCCTCAAGGGCGAGGGCGAGGCCGCCGACAACATCGTCGGAGGGCCGGAATGGTCGACGCTTTCGAACGATGCGTTCGCTAGTCGCGAGTTCGATTTCATGCTCTCCAACCCGCCCTACGGCAAGAGCTGGAAGACCGACCAGGAACGCATGGGCGGCGCCAAGAACATCCGAGACCCGCGGTTCGTGGTCGAGCACGCCGGCGACCCCGAGTACTCGCTGGTGACACGGAGCAGCGACGGCCAGATGATGTTCCTGGCCAACCTCATCTCAAAGATGAAGCACAACACCGCCCTCGGGAGTCGCATCGCGGAAGTCCATAACGGCTCGTCGCTCTTCACCGGAGACGCCGGCCAAGGCGAGAGCAACATCCGCCGCTGGGTCATCGAGAACGACTGGCTCGAGGCGATCGTCGCATTGCCGCTCAAGATGTTCTACAACACCGGCATCGCGACGTACGTGTGGGTGCTGAGCAACCGTAAGGAGGAGTGTCGCAAGGGCAAGGTGCAGCTCATCGATGCCACTGAGTGGCACACCCCACTGCGGAAGAACCTCGGTGAGAAGGCAGTCGAGCTCAGCGAAATCGACAGCGATCGCGTGCTTGAGACTTTCCTTGCGTTCGACCAGGCCGACGACCCGGAACACTCCAAGATCTTTGACAACCGCGACTTCGGCTACTCCAAGATCGTGGTCGAGCGGCCGCTGCGGATCGTAGGCGCCGACGAAGGCCGGGTGTACAAGGCTGCGGAGATCAAGAAGCTGAAGGAGGAGGGAAAGCGCGACGAGAACGCGCCGGCCATCATCAAAAAGGTCCTGCCGTACTCCGCCCAGCCAGATCCCCTCCACGGCCTGTTCGAGGCGGTGATCGACGGCAAGACTTGCGTCGTCCAGTACGAGCCCGACACCGACCTCCGCGACTCCGAACAGGTCCCTCTGAACGAGCCGGCGGGTGAGTACGCCAACGGCATAGAGGCCTTCTTCCGCCGCGAGGTGCTTCCCTACACACCCGACGCGTGGATCGACGAGACGAAGACCAAGATCGGCTACGAGATCTCCTTCACCCGCCACTTCTACAAGCCGGCGCCGATGCGGACGCTCGCCGAGATCCAGGCCGACATCCGCGCTCTCGAAGCAGAGACCGAGGACCTCATCTCCGAGATCGCGGGAGGAGCGCAGTGAGCAACATAGAGCGCAGCATCGATGGTGTCGCCAAGACCGTGGCGGGGGTCCTAGCGAACCAGAAGTACTCCATTGACTACTACCAGCGCGAGTACAAGTGGGAGTCGAAGCAGATGGCGGAGCTGGTCGCCGACCTCACCACGAAGTTCCTCGACCTGTACGAGCGCAATCACGCGCGCAAGGACGTCGCGAAGTACCCGGGCTACTACCTTGGGTCCATCATCATCTCCCAGAAGGGCAGCGAGCCGTTCGTGGTCGACGGCCAGCAGCGCCTGACCAGCCTGACCCTGCTGCTGACGTTCCTGCGCCGACTGCAGCAGGACCGACCTGACAAGGTCGACGTCGACCCGCTGATCTTCTCGGAGAAGTTCGGCGAGAAGTCCTTCAACCTCGACGTCGCCGACCGCAATGACTGCATGAGCGCCCTCTTCGAAGACGGCAACTACGACCCGCAGCCCGACGACCCCGAGTCGGTCCATACCCTCGTCGCCCGTTACGAGGAGCTCGACGGGCTCTTCCCCGCCGAGCTTCGCGAGGCGGCACTGCCGTTCTTCATTGACTGGCTCAAGGATCGAGTCCAGCTTGTCCAGATCACCGCGTTCGCCGATGACGACGCGTACGCGATCTTCGAGACCATGAACGACCGTGGGCTGAAGCTAACCCCGGCCGACATGCTGAAGGGCTATCTGCTCGCCAACATCGACGACGGCGCCCCCCGCACCAAGGCGAACGAGCTGTGGCGCAAGCGGCTGCGAGAGCTCGAGGAGAAAGCGGATGAAGCGAGCTCCGACTTCCTCAAGACTTGGCTGCGAAGCCAGTACTCCACCAAGATCCGCGAGCGCAAGAAGGATGCCCGCCCCGAAGACTGGGACCGCATCGGCACCGAGTTCCACCGATGGCTGCGCGGCGACCACGAGCGCGTCGGCCTGACCAGTCGCCAGGCGTACTACGACTTCGTGACGGTCGACTTCGACTTCTACAGCCGCCAGTACGAGCGAATCATCGACGCCACGCTCGGCGCCTTCGACCCGGCCAGCTCGTTGCGGTTCATCCGCTACAACGCTGATCATCGGTTCACGCTCCAGGACCAACTGCTTCTCGCCCCCCTGCGCGTCACCGACGACCAGGCGACGATCGAGCGCAAGTTCGAGCTCGTCGGGCGCTTCGCCGACATCCTGCTGGCTTGGCGGATCTGGAACTTCCGGGCCACCGACTACTCGACCATGCAGTATGCGATGTTCAACGTCATGCGCGACATCCGCGGCCTCAAGGTGCCAGACCTCGCAAAGGCCCTGCACAAGCAGCTCGGCAGCATTCCCGAGACGTTCGACAGCAACGACGATCTCTACGTCCACCAGCAGAACCGCGGCCAGCTCCACAAGATCCTGGCTCGGATCACCGACTACATCACCGTCGCCTCGGGCCAGGCGTCCAACTACATCGAGCTCACCAACGGCACCGGAGTGAAGTACGAGGTCGAGCACATCTGGGCCGACCACCCCGAGCGTCACACCGACGAGTTCAGCCACGAGGCCGACTTCGCCCGTCACCGGAACCGGATCGGCGACCTGCTTCTGCTGCCAAAGCAGTTCAACGCCAGCTATAA
The DNA here is from genome assembly GCF_965345035.1 of Microbacterium sp. bgisy207. Classification (GTDB taxonomy): domain Bacteria; phylum Actinomycetota; class Actinomycetes; order Actinomycetales; family Microbacteriaceae; genus Microbacterium. The sequence goes on along the minus strand of NZ_CBDRMG010000008.1, from coordinate 170,693 downwards.
CGACGACCCCTACGAGGCGAAGCTTCCGCACTACTTCAGCCAGAACCTCCTCGCGGCCAGCCTCAACTCGCTGAGCTACGAGAAGAACCCCGGCTTCCTCGCCTTCACCAAGTCGAGCGGCCTCCCGTTCAAGCCGTACGACGAGTTCAAGGCAGCCGACGTGGTCGAGCGCGGGAACCTCTACCGCGCGATCGCCAAGCAGGTCTGGAACCCCGATGACCTGCTTGCTGTTGCGCAGGGTGAGGCGTGATGTTCACCGGTCTTCCGAAGTACAAGGCGACCCGACCAGTTGAGTTCTGGTCGACGGCAGTTCCAGCGCACTGGCAGGTCGTGCCGGGAATCGCGGTCATCGCCGAGAACAAGGCACGCAACACGGGGGTCGCTGAATCTCAGGTGCTGTCCCTCAGCCACGGGCGCGTGATTGTGAAGCCGGTCGAGAAGCAGCGTGGCCTCGTCCCTGACTCCTACGAGGGCTATCAGATCCTCGAGCCGGAGGACATCGTCATCCGCCCGACCGACCTTCAGAACGACCAGAGGAGCATCCGTGTCGGACGGGTGCGTGACCGCGGCATCATCACCTCCGCGTATATCGGCCTCCGTTCCAAGCACCCGTGGACCACTGACTACGCCTACCACTATCTCGCGGCCGTCGACTCGACGAAGCGCATCTACGGGATGGGCAGTGGACTGCGGCAGCAGCTCGGCTGGCCAGATCTGAAACGCATGCCGTGTCTGGTCCCGCCGGTCGACGAGCAGGCAGCCATCGTCAAATACCTCGCCCACGCCAGCGCCCGCATTGACAAGGCCATCGCCGCCAAGCGTCGGCTAATCGCACTTCTCGAGGAGGAGCGCTCTGCGATCACGGGTGCGCTCATGGATCTCCCGAGCGCTCCGCTCCTACGCACCAAGGACGTCTGCCTTCGGATCGTTGACTGCAAGAATCGAACGCCTGAATTCGTTGAAGACGGTGAATTCCACGTTGTGCGCACAACGTGTGTTCGAGGAGGTCAATTTACGATGGAGGGCAGCTACCCAACGGACCACGACAACTTCGTGACATGGACGGAGCGAGGCGCGCCAAAGCACGGTGACGTCTTCTTCACCCGCGAGGCGCCTGCTGGCGAGGCCGCTCTCGTTCCAGCCCGCCAGGACCTCTGTATGGGGCAGCGGATGATGTACTTCCGCCCGAATCTGAAAACGGTCCTCCCTGAATACCTACTGCTGGCGATCTACGCGGAGCCGGCGCGTAGGTTCATTGCTGTCGCGACAAACGGCAGCACCGTCGGCCACCTCCGAATCGGTGACGTCGGCGCGCTCCCTGTGCGTGTGCCGTCACTTGACGACCAGCGGCGAATTGTCTCGACCCAGCGTCGAGAGACGAGTGCGATCGTCGCGGCCAAGCGACGCATCGAGAGTGAAATCGAACTGCTCCGCGAGTTCCGCACCAGACTCGTCGCCGACGTGGTGATCGGTCAGTTGGATGTGCGCGACATCGCGAAGTCCCTGCCCGAACTCGAGGTCGACGCGTCTGGGGCGGACGAGTTCGATGAGATCGAGGGCTTTCCGGTCGATGACTTGATGGAGATGAGCGAGGTCTGAGTTATGTCGCTGATGAACGAGGAGAGCCTCGAGGCTCTGATCGTCAGCCAGATGGTGGAGGGCGGCTGGGAGCAAGGCGCTGCGACTGACTACGAGCCGGCGTACGCGATCGACCTGCCTCAACTCACTGCGTTTATCCAGGCAACACAGCCGGATATGGCCGAGGCGCTGTCACTCCGAGAGGCGACGGCGACTCGGCACGAGTTCCTCTCCCGGCTGCAGGGTGAGATCACGCGCAACGGTGTGGTCAACGTACTGCGTAAGGGCGTGGACCACCGGCAGCACCACATCGACTTCTTCTTCCCGACTCCCACGCTAGGGAACGCGAAGGCGGCCCAGCTGTTCGCAGCCAACCGCTTCACGGTCACCCGGCAAGTGCACTACAGCCTGACCGCCACCGGTCTCTCCCTGGACCTGGTCGCGTTCGTCAACGGGCTCCCGGTCCTCACGTTCGAGCTGAAGAACAACATCACCAAGCAGACCTACGATGATGCAGTCGAGCAGTACAAGCGCGATCGCGATCCGCGGGAGCTGCTGTTCCAGTTCGGGCGCTGCATCGCCCACTTCGCTCTCGATGACCAACAGGTCCGATTCTGCACCCATCTCAAAGGCAAGCAGTCGTGGTTCTTGCCGTTCGACAAGGGCTGGAACGACGGCGCCGGCAACCCGCCCAACCCGGACGGCCTCAAGACCGACTACCTCTGGCGGCAGATCCTTGCCCCGGCCAGCCTGGCCAACGTCGTCGAGAACTACGCCCAGATCGTCACCACAAAGAACCCGCGCACTGGCAAGAAGTCCTCCAACCAGATCTTTCCTCGCTACCACCAGCTCGACGTCGTACGGAAGCTCCTCGCTGATGTCCAAGGGCATGGTGCTGGCCGGCGCTACCTGATCCAACACTCAGCGGGTAGCGGCAAGTCGAACTCGATCGCCTGGCTGGCGCATCAGCTCACCGAGGCCAAGCACGATGGCAGCAACGCCTTCGGGTCCGTCGTCGTAGTGACGGACCGGGTCATCCTCGACAGCCAACTGAAGGAGACCATCAAGTCCTTCATGCAGGTCGGTTCGACCGTCGTACATGCTGACCGCTCTGGTGACCTGCGCAAGGCGATCGAGGCCGGGCGCAAGATCATCATCACGACGGTCCAGAAGTTCCCCTACATCCTTGACGACATCGGCAAGGATCACCGCGACCGGACCTTCGCGATCGTCATCGACGAGGCCCACTCCAGCCAGGGCGGCAAGGCCGCGGCGGCGGTCTCGATGGCACTCTCTGCCAGCGGCGCGGCAGAGGATGACGAGACGGTCGAGGACACGATCAACCGGATCATCGAGTCCAAGAAGATGCTGCCGAACGCGAGCTACTTCGCCTTCACGGCTACCCCGAAAAACAAGACGCTGCAGATGTTCGGCGAGCCATTCCCGCACGAGGGCGGCACCGGCTACCGGCCCTTCCATAGCTACACGATGAAGCAGGCCACTCAGGAGCGGTTCATCATCGATGTGCTTGAGAACTTCACCCCGGTCCCCAGCTACTACAAGCTGATGAAGACCATCGAGGACGACCCCGAGTTCGACACCAAGCGCGCTTCGAAGAAGCTCCGCGCCTTCGTCGAGGGCAATGAGCACGCCATCCGTCTCAAGGCCGAGATCATGGTCGACCACTTCCACAGCCAGGTCATCGCAAAGCACAAGATCGGCGGCCAGGCCCGAGCGATGGTCGTTACCAGCACGATCCCGCGCTGCATCGAGTACTTCCACGCCATCAGCGCCTACCTCGCCGAGCGCAAGAGCCCCTACAAAGCGATCGTCGCGTTCTCCGGCGAGCACGAGTACAAGGGCATCGAGGTCACCGAGGCCAGCCTCAACGGATTCCCTAGCAAGGACATCGCCGACCAGATCCGAGAGGACTCATACCGGATCCTCGTCTGCGCCGACAAGTTCCAGACCGGCTACGACGAGCCGCTGCTGCACACCATGTACGTCGACAAGACCCTGTCGAGCGTCAAAGCGGTGCAGACGCTCTCACGCCTTAACCGCGCGCACCCTGCGAAGCACGACGCGTTCGTGCTCGACTTCGCGAACACCGCTGAGAACATCGAGCGCGCGTTCGCGCCGTACTACCGGACCACGGTGCTCAGCCAGGAGACCGACCCGAACAAGCTCCACGACCTGGTTAACGAGCTGAACAGCTACGGTATCTACGTACCTGATACCGTCGATAAGTTCGCCGAGCTCTATCTCGCCGGTGTTGAACGCGACCAGCTCGACCCGCTGCTCGACGCCTGCGTCGCCGAGTACATCGAGATGCCCGACGAAGACGATCAGGTCGCCTTCAAGGGGCTGGCCAAGGCGTTCACCCGTACGTACAACTTCCTCTCCACGGTGCTGCCATTCGGCAACCCGGGGTGGGAGAAGCTATCGATCTTCCTCGACCACCTGATCCCGAAGCTGCCGGCGCCGCGTGAGGACGACCTGTCCGCAGGCATCCTCGAGACGATCGACATGGAGTCCTACCGAGTCGAGAAGCGAGAGTCGATGAAGATCGCGCTCGCCGACGACGAGGGCGAGCTCGCCCCGGTGCCAGCTGCTGGCGGCGGTCATGTAACGGACCCCGAGCTCGAGCGGCTCTCGAGCATCCTCCAGACCTTCAATGACCAGTTCGGCAACATCGAGTGGACCGACGCCGACCGTGTTCAGCGCCTCATCACCGAGGAGATCCCGCGCAAGGTCGCCGAGGACGAGGCCTACCAGAACGCCCAGAAGAACAACGACCCAGCCAACGCCCGCGTCGAGCACGACCGAGCCCTCGGCCGCGTGATGATGGCGGTTCTCAAGGACGACACGGAGCTGTTCAAACAGTTCAGCGACAACGACGGCTTCCGCCGTTGGCTGTCCGACGCAGTTTTCCAGAGCACGTACAAGAAGAGCGCCTGAACTTCGAGAGACAGAGTCCGGGCGCTTCGCAGACGCAGCTACGTAAATCCAAGATGCCCGAATGTCATCGACCCCCCAGGACGGCAGTCGGGAACGAAACATGCGTCGCTACGGCTACAAGTCCTCCCAGTCGAGCAGGCCATGCTCGAGCACGTGACTCCGGAAACCCCCCGGACCGAACGGTAGGAAGTAAGCTCCACTCAAAAGGTCATCTGCGAGGCTCTCTACCATCTGCGTCGTCAGCTTCTTGGCACGGATTGCAGCACAAAGCACCGGAACAGTGGCGGTGACTTTGAGCCCAAGCTCCTCGGCGATATTGCGCGGAGTGCCATCGTCAATGACCATCTCACAGCCGTAGACGGCCCCCATTGCAAGAACACCACACTCGCCCGAGTTCTTACCACCCGCTACTAGTCGGTCGAAGAATGTCCCAAAAGCTCTCACATAGTCAGGGTCGGTAGACCGGAACACCTTGATCCAGTCCGCATCGAGCACACTGTGCAGCACCGGCAGTTCGACCGCCATCTCAAGCAACTCTCGTTCGACTGAGTCCGGTATGTAAACCTCACGGCCGTCGGCCAGGAATCTGAGAACGCCAATCCATCCCTGGAGCGCAAAATGGCGAATCGGCCCCGTGTCGAACACCCACGCGTTCGGGCCAGGCATCACGCGACGAAGTTCCAGATCTCGTCAGCGCGACGCTCCCGTACAGCGGGGAGATCGGATTCCTCAAAGGTACCCCTCAGTAGGTCGAGTGCACGCTCACGACTAATCCGCTCATCGCGAACCAATCGAAGAACGGCTAGTGCGAAAGCGCGTGGCACCGATGTTGAGGCGAGTTCTTCGAGCGGCAGATGGAGGTCAAACTCCAGGATGTCTGCCTGCGTCGTGCGGGCAAGGCGAATGAGTGTCGAGACCTCGCTATCAACTTCACCCAGTTCCCGTAACCGACGGGAAAGAGTAGCCATGTCGACCCGATACGCGCTCGCAATCCGAACTGCCGCGGCACGCTCATCGACGTGCTGGAGGTACTTTCGCCACAGCGCGACAGTCGGCGCGGCGGGGAGCAGGAGTGCCCGCGCGAAGCGGTCAAGCCGAGACTCGAGCGGAACCGATTGAGCTGAATGGTTATCGATCCGCCAGTCCACCGTGTAATCGTCTGCTACCAAGTAGTGACCAAGTTCGTGGGCTAGCGCGAGCCTGCGTCGGCCAACTTTCGTGTGACTGTTCACAAGACAGACGCCACCGTGTCGCAAGATCACGGTTCCTGCGTCAGCGGTGTCAGAGCCGATATCCCGCGTGAATGCGAGGAGCCCTAGCCTCTCCACAGCCGCCGTAAGCACCTTGATCGGACCTTCATCATCCAGGCCCATGAGCTTTCTAGCTCTCGCAGCCAAGTCATCCGCTTCGGAATTGGTTTGGGGATGACCTATCGAGGCGCTCTCTATTTCTGCGACAGCGTCGAAAGCGAGCTCCGGGACGCCGAGCTGCTGAAGAAATTCGACATCGCCCGCAGCGGCAGCCAGGAGAGCATCAATCTTCGAGTCGACCGTGTCCAGGCCCTGACTGGATCGATGTGAAACCAAGGCTGGGGTTGGATCCTCGAAGAACGACGTCATTCGCACACCCAGAGCGACGGCTATTTCTGATAGTTCGAGCGCCGTGACTTTGCGAACACCACTCTCAATCTTGTTGACCACCGTCCGATCGAGACGGACGGCGGTCGCCAGGTCTTCTTGACTCAGCGACGCTCGCTTACGAAGGTCACGGATACGGTTCCCGAGGTCGACTTCGGCACTGGCCACCATGTGTGCGATTCTCGCACATCCCGGACAGCGGGCACTACCCGACCTACACAGGCACCCCGACCGCTGGGCCGGTCCCGGGCCGGGAACCCGGCTGAGCCCACCGACGACCAGCCATCACCAACGAGCACAGATCTTGCGGAATCATGCGGCAAACGAGCACTCGTGAGCACCCACAGACACCGCGAACACAACTGAAAATCGTGAGGTCACGGGATCGACGCCCGTCGGAGCCACAAGGGTGATCGTTACAATCACCCCAGAAACCCTCGCGTAGCTTCTACATCGCGGGGGTTTTGCTTTTCCCCCGGATGACCGAGGGCCGGTCGCGCCCCGTTGATCCGCCAGGACAGCATCGAGCGACAACGCCATAGGCTGGCGGAATGGCTGCCGGCGCGACGATCCACACGTTCACCGTCACGCTCGCGGATGTCGATCGCGGTGTGTACGAGGATCTGTCGCTGCGGGTGGCGCGGCATCCGTCCGAGACCGACGTGTACATGCTCACGCGCGTACTCGCCTACTGTCTCGAGTTCGGGGAGGGCATCGCCTTCACCGAGGGGATTTCGGCGACGGATGAGCCGGCGATCGTCATCCGGGATGCCACGGGCGCGCTGACCGGCTGGATCGAAGTGGGCGCTCCGGATGCCGCGCGTCTGCACGAGGGCAGCATGAAGGCCGGTCGTGTGGCGGTCTACACGCATCGCGACCCCGCGAAGCTCGTCGCGAACTGGGACGGGAAGCGGATTCACCGCGGCGATCAGATCCCCGTCATCAGCTTCGATCGCGGCTTCCTCGAGGCGGCGTCGACCGGAATAGAGCGTCGCAACGTGCTGAGCATCTCGGTCATGGAACGGCACGTGTATCTCGAGGTCAACGGGCAGACCTTCGCATCAGACATCCACTCCGTCCCCGCCGTCTAGCTGTACTTCCCCGGCAGGTTGTGAACGGCTGAGGTAGCGAAGACCTCCGTGCAGGATGTGGGTTACCACACTCGCATCCTGACCACGGAGGTCTTCGTGTCTCACGCTAACGCGCCTTTGACGCCGGAGGGGCGTCGTCGTCTTGCTGTTCTCGTCGTCGATCACGGCTGGTCGCTGCGGCGCGTAGCGGAACGGTTCCAGTGCTCGCCGGCGACGGCGAAACGGTGGGTCGACAGGTACCGGGCGGGGATCCCGCTGATCGATCGCAGCTCGAAGCCGCACTCGTCCCCGGGCCGGCTGCTGCGGAAGACGGAGCATCGGATCGTGTCGCTGCGGTTCACACGCCGGTGGGGTCCGCACCGGATCGCGTACCACCTCCGGTTGCACCGCTCCACGGTCGGACGGGTGCTCGCCCGCTACCGCATGCCGAAGCTGGCGAACATCGACCAGTCGACCGGGCTGCCGGTCCGCAAGCCGAAACCGAAGCGGTACGAGGCCGCCGCGCCCGGTCAGCTGATCCACGTCGACATCAAGAAGCAGGGCCGGATCCCTGATGGCGGCGGCTGGCGCGCCTTCGGCCGCGGATCGGCGCAGGACCGTGCCGCGGGATCCGTCCGTGACAAGGCCGCACGGGCAGGAGCGGCCGGCTCCCGCGGCTACCGGTATCTGCACCACGCCGTCGATGACTTCTCGAGGGTCGCGTACTCGGAGATCCTCGACGACGAACGCAAGGAGACCGCGGCCGGGTTCTGGGAACGCGCGAACGCGTTCTTCGCCGGCCTGGGCGTCACGGTCACCGCCGTGATGACGGACAACGGCGCGTGCTACCGGTCACACGCCTTCGCGGATGCGCTCGGCGACACCGTGAAGCACAAGCGCACCCGGCCCCACCGGCCGCAAACCAACGGCAAAGTCGAGCGGTTCAACCGGACCCTCGCCGCCGAGTGGGCCTACGCGACCACCTACGCCAGCGAAACGGAGCGAACCACGGCCTACGAGACCTGGCTGCATCACTACAATCACCACAGACCCCACACCGGCATCGGCGGCCAAACCCCCTCAGCCCGCGTACACAACCTCACGGGGAAGTACATCTAGCCAGGCCTCCCGGGTCTCAGTGGAGCTTGGCCCGGGCCGCATCGGAAAACTTCGGAACCCCGGCTCGAGTGAGCGCGAGCAGGAAGTCATCTACGTTCATCGACGGTGAGTCGTACCCCTCGACGAACTCGACCAGAGCACGGAGGGTCGGCGCATGGTAGAGGTCGAGCTGGTCCAAGAGGAAGTCGTCGGGATGAAGACGTTCTTCGACCACAACGGGCGGAACAATCCGCGATCTGCGAGTTCGAGGATGAAGTCGTTGAACAGTGCCCCATAAAGCACGTTGGTGTCGAAGAACGCGGGGAAGCTCACTTCGCGTCCGGCTCCGCAAGCCGCTCCACCTCAGCCGGATCTCCGACCTGCACCTTCGCTCCCAGGCTCGCGCGCTGCAGCTCACGGAGGGCCGCGCGGCGCTCTGCCCGAAAGCTCGCCTGATACTCGACCAGGTCCTCCAGCCGGACACGGCGATGACGGCCCGGCTTGTCGTAGGCGATGTCGCCGGCTTCCAAGAGGCGAACGAGCGTCGGCCGGCTGATACCGAGAACGTCCGCGGCCTGCTGCGTCGTCATAGCCATTCCCTGCGGCACGACGGTGATCCCCTCACCAGCGGCGAGCGCGTCCGTGACCTGGTCGAGGATGCGGAAGATCTCGTCAGGGATGGGGCGCGCGTTGCCCTGGGGATCAATGAGCGCGGCCTTGGAAGAGTTCTGCGCGATGAAGACCTCAAGTTCACGCATCAGTTGGGCGAAGTCGAGGATCTCGTCTCGCGCGTTGGCACCTACGGCTTATCTCCGGCGGCATCCGGCCCACCCTGCCGCCCCCGGCGAGACACTGGATGGGTGGAGAAGACTCCGGTCTACTACTACTCGTCGACCTCGAACCTGACGGGGCGGTTCGCCGAGCATCTCGCCGAGGCGACGGGCCGCGCCGTGCACAACCTCGCCGATGCCGAGGTACGCAAGAGCGAGGCATCCGGCCCCTGGGTTCTGCTGACCCCGTCCTACAAGGCGGGCAACGCCGACGAAGTGACCCTTCCCGCAGGCGTCCGCAGCTTCCTGCGCTCTCCCACGAACCGCCGCCGCATGGTGGGGATCATCGGGTCGGGCAACCGCAACTTCGGCGTCTACTACCAGGCCGCCGCCCGCGAGCTCGCGACGACGTCGGGCCGGCCCGTGCTGTTCGAGTTCGAGCTGGCCGGCACACCCGAGGACGTCACCCACTGCGCGCAGATCCTCGACGAGGTGGATGCCGCGATCGCCGCCGCGCACCCGAGCGACCCGGCTGCGCCCTGATCCGGAGCCACCCCTCTGCAGCGATGGCATCCTGAGAGAGTGACCCCCCGCCCCGGACTTCGCGCGCGCCTGCTGGTGCCGCTGTCGGGGGATCCGGACGGGATGCCGCCGTGGGTGCAACGGCTCGAGCGGGGCGATGACGCCGGCCTGTTCGCCGAGGACGGTACGGCCTGGACGGTGCACGCGGGCATGCCGACGCTCGTCGCCGGCATCCGGGCCCTGCTCATGCAGGCCCTGCACCCGGGCGCGATGGCGGGCGTGCACGACTGGTCGCGCTACCGCGAGGACCCTCTCGGTCGCCTCGCGGGTACCGTCCGCTGGGTGATCTGCGTCACGTTCGGCTCCAAGGAGCAGGTGGATGCCGAACTCGGCCGCGTCGCCCGCTTCCACGCCGACGTCTCGGGGGAGTACCGCGACGGCACCGGCGCGAGCCGGGCCTACTCCGCCGCGGACGCCGACCTGGTCGAATGGGTGCACCTCGCGTTCACGGATGCCTTCCTCACGTGCCACGAGACCTGGGGCGAGCCGATCCCCGGCGGCCCTGACGCCTACGTCCGCGACTGGGCGACGGCCGGCCGACTCATGGGGGTCACCGATCCGCCCGAGACGGCTGCCGGCCTGCGCGCTCGCATGCACGGATACCTCGACCGCGGCATCCTGCGCGGCGACGAGCGTGTCGAAGACGTCGTCCGCTTCCTTCGCTCGGTACCCCTCGACGGCTCCCTGCGATGGGCGTACCGACTCCTGTTCGCCGGCGCGGTCGCCACGATCCCGCGCGAGTACCGACGGATGCTGGGACTGCGGCGGTCATGGCTTCCGGTCGTCACGATGACGAGGTTCGCGCTGTTCGTCGCGGGGCGAAGCCTCGGCAGCGGACCCCGAGCGCACGATATGGCCCGGCGGCGACTGCGGCGGCTCGAGGCATCCGGAATCGACGCGGGCGACACGGCCGACGCGGCGTGAGCGCACGCTAGTCGTCACGACGACGCGCGGCTCCCCGATCCAGCCCCGTCGCCCGAACCAGCCCCGTCGTCCGACCCGCGGTCGCCGAGGTGCAGCGCGCCCTTGACCCGCTCCACGGTCTGCGTCGCGAGGGCGATGGCCGAGTCCTTCACGACCTCGGCGGTGAAGGGGTCGCCCTTGGCCAGGGCAAGACCGACGTTCTTGGCGTAGTCGGCGGAGATGTGCGGCGGAAGCGGCGGGACGTGACGGCTCACGATCGCGTCGATGACCGTGACGCCGTCGTGGGCGAACGCGGCATCCATCGCGGCGGCGACCTCGTCGTCGGAGTCGACCCGAACGCCGCGGAACCCAAGCAGCTGCGCGAAGCCCGCGTAGTCGATCGACTCGACATCCTGCGCGGCCCGCCACAGCGGGTTGGCATCCTCGGTGCGCATCTCCCACGACACCTGGGCGAGGTCATCGTTGTGCATCACGAGGATGACGAACTGCTTGTTCGCCCACTGCTTGCCGTACTTCTTGAGCGTGATGAGCTCGTTCATGCCGAGCATCTGGAACGCGCCGTCGCCGATCGTGCAGACGACCGGCCGGTCGGGGAAGGCGAACTTCGCGGCCATCGCGTAGGGCATCGCCGCCAGCATCGTCGCGAGCCGACCCGACAGGTCGCCGCGCATGCCGCGCCCCAGCCGAACGTGGTGGCCGTACCAGTCGGCGGTGGTCCCCGCATCCGCCGTGACGATCACGTCCTCGGGAAGGCGCGCATTGAGTTCGTGGAAGAAGCGGCGCGGGTTGGCTCCGTCGTCGTAGGACGCCATCGCCTGCGCCTGCATCTCGCGCTCCCAGCCGGCCATCTCGTCGGCGAGCCGGTCTTGCCACGACCGGTCGGTGGTCTGCTCGAGCATCGGCAGGAGGGCCGAGAGCGTCGCCCCGACATCTCCCCACAGGTTCACCTCGGTCGGGTAGCGCACCCCCAGTTGCTCGGGCCGCAGGTCGATCTGCACCGCGCGGGCGGCATCCGAGTCGGGGAGGAACTCGCCGTACGGGTAGTTGGTGCCCAGCATCACGAGCGTGTCGCAGTCCTCCATCTGGTGCAGGCTCGGCAGCGAGCCGAGCAGGCCCAGTTGCTGCGTGTGGAACGGCACCTCGGCGGGGATCACGTCCTTGCCGCGCAGGGTCGTGATGATGCCCGCTCCCGCCAGGTCCGCCGCCTGCAGCACGAGATCGGTCGCGCCGGTCGCCCCCGCGCCGACGAGGAACGTGACGCGTTTCCCGCTGTTGATGACCTCGGCGGCTTTGCGCAGCTGGTCGACGGGCGGGGTGAGGGCGATGGATGCCGCGACCGGGCTCGATCGGGCGACCCAGTGCTCCTTCGCCGGGGCCTCGGCATCCATCGACTGGACGTCGTGGGGCAGGACGATGACCGCCGGCTGCAGACGGGTCTGCGCCGTCCGGAACGCGGTGTCGACGACGGCGTTCAGCTGATCGGGGCTGACGATCGTCTGCACGTAACAGGCGACATCCGCAAAGACCCGCTCGAGGTGGCTCTCCTGCTGGCCGGAGCTTCCCAGGGCGGCAAGGCCTTGCTGTCCGACGATCGCGACGACGGGCTGATTGTCCATCTTGGCGTCGTAGAGTCCGTTGAGCAGGTGGAAGGCCCCCGGGCTGGATGTCGCGACGCACACGCCCACCTCGCCGGTGAACTTGGCGTGCGCGGTGGCCATGAGCGCGCAGATCTCTTCGTGGGTCGGGCGGACGTAGTGAAGCCCTTCGTCCTTCCCGTCGACGCGGCCGAGGGCGCCGTCGAACGCGCCGATGCCGTCGCCCGGGTACCCGAACACGCGGGTCACCCCCCACTGCCGAAGGCGGTCGATGAGGGCTTCGCTGACGGTTGCGGTCACGAGCGGGTCCTTTCGTCGGGGCGACGCGACCCACGATCCTCCCGCGGGCTGCCCGGGTCTGCCCCCTTACCCGACGGCGCATCCGCGCCTATGATGGGCGCCTGGGCCGATGCCGCGCGGTCCCGTAGGCTTCGGGCATGGAGCCGTGGGTGGACGACGCAGCCGAAATGCTCGAGAAGATCACGCGGGATCCGCTGGCGGATGCGGTACGCGGCGCGGTTCGCGTCGTGTCGGCATCCGAGCGGGTGGGTCGCGCCCGCTACCAGGCCTGTGAACTCGAGGTCGTCACGACGACCGACGGCATTCCCGAGACGCGAATCAACACCGAGGTCGTCACGACCGCCAAGTACTGGCCGCGAGTTGGATCAGTGCTGCCCGCGCTCATCTCGCGCAGCGACCCGACACGCATCGAGGTGAACTGGGACGCGCTCGCCCGCCAATGATCGACGCGCCGAGCCCCGGCGCAGTCAGCGATCGGCGACGGTGATCTCCACCTGGAGCTCGGCGGCCAGTCGCTCGAGATCATCCCGAACAGCGGCAAGATCGGTTGACGGGGCCGCGTGAGCGAGGGCGGATGCTTCGAACAGCCGCCCTCCGGCCATCGCGGCGTCGCGGACCTCGGTCGTGAACTCATCGATGCTCAGACCGTGTGCGGCAAGCGCTGCCGAGACGTCGCGGACAATGCCGGGGCGATCGTTGGCGACGAGCGAGATCACGAGCCGGCGCTCGGAGGTCCCCGCCGAGTCTTGCTCGGCGCCGGCGACGGCGGTCACCGTGAGGCGGTCATCGAGTGCCCGCAGCGCCGCCCAGAGCCCCGGCGCCGAATCCGCCGTGACAGAGATCTCGATGACGCCGGCGAACACCCCGGCCCGTTCCGCGAGCTGACTTCCCTCCCAGTTGCCGCCGTGGGCGCTGACGGCATCCGCGACCGCAGAGACAAGACCCGAGCGGTCCTCTCCGACGAGCGTGATCACATAGCGGGGCACGCTCGCATGCTACTCCGCGGTCAGCAGGCGCACAGCGGGAAGGTCGGGTTCGGCCCACCAGAAGCGGTCGAGCTCCCGGGCGGTCACCCACTGCACTTCGTCGTGATCGGTGCTCGCCTGAGGGCGATCCCCCTCCAGCTCAGCGAAATAGCAGGCGAGCCGGATGACACGATCCCCGACATGCGTGTCATCGGTCGAGAGGTGCTCCGTGACACGGATGCCGACACCGAGCTCTTCGCGCACCTCACGGACGAGGGCATCCACCGGGTCCTCGCCCATCTCGACCTTGCCACCGGGGAATTCCCAGCGACCGGGCTGGCCGATATGAGGTCCCCGACGGCAGACGAGGATCCGGTCACCGTCCCGGATGACGGCGGCGACAACCTCAAGGGTAGGGACGACATTCACGAATACAATCCTCCTATCGCGCGTGATGGTGCGCGTCGGACGCCGCGCCGTACGCGGTGCGCGGCACGGGCCGCGGGGGTCTGACTGGGGATGCGAATGAGCGGGCACGAGTCTGCGGAGCAGGGGCATCGCGCGCCCGCGCACGCACGTCCACACAGCCACCTCGTGGCGTGGTCGGCGCTGGTGGCGGTCGCCCTCGTCGCGCTGATCGTGGGCGCGGTCGCGACTGTCACCCTCGGCACGCCGCCGGGGTCCGCCGCACCAGCACCGACACCGACACAACCTGCAACGCCGCCGCCGCTGAGTGTCACGCAGCAGATGCTCATCGACAGCGGGGACCCGACGACCTGCGCGGTGTCCTTCGCCGGTGCGGATCTGGACGTGCCGCCGATGCTGCAGCACGAGGGTCAGCTCTACACCGCCCTGCCGATTCCGGTTCGCGAGGGAGCCGTGTTCGCGGGGTGGTACGCCACACCCGCCGGCGCCGAGACCCTGGCGATCTCCGACCGCGTGAACGGGTCGGAACTCGTCGCCTGCGAGGAGCGGGAACGCACGCTGTACGGCGCCTGGACGGCCCCCGAGGCCAACGCGGCGGAGGATGCGCAGATCCCGATCCTCATGTATCACCAGTTCACGACCAAGCCCGAGGGGGAGTCGGGATGGTTGCGCCTGAACTACGCCTACATCGGGGACTTCGAACAGCAGATGGCGTACATCGCCGACCAGGGGTTCTATCTGCCGACGTGGGATGAGCTCAGCGCGTTCATCGACGGCCGGCTCTTCCTTCCGAACCACTCCGTGATCGTGACGGATGACGACGCCGACGACACCTGGTATCAGCTCGCGGTCCCCGTCGTCGATGCCCACCAGGTGCTGACGACCTCGTTCATGATCACCCGGGACCGGCGGGATCTGCATCCGTCACCGTACGTGATCATCCGATCCCACACGGAAGACATGCATCGGGCCGGCGCGAACGGACAGGGGCGCATGGTCAATGAACCCGTCGAGGTGATCGCTGCCGATTTGGAGGCCTCTGCCGCATACATCGGCACCAAGGAAGTCATCGCCTACCCCTTCGGCCACTACAACGACACGGCCAAAGCCGGCGTAGCGGCGGCGGGATTCGAACTCGCCCGCACAATCGAGCACGGGTACGTGCACATCGGCAGCGACAAGCTGGCACTCCCGGTCATCCGCATGAACTACGGGATGACCGTCGAGAACCTCGCCGCCCAGATCGGTTGAGCGCAGCGGCGCTGACCGTGAGGGGACGCCTCAGAGCTCGCCGGGCGCCATGACCTGCTCGTCCAACTGCTCCAGAACTTCGCGCGTGCGCGTCTTGACGCCCTTGCGCCGGCTGCGCGAGGGCGCGTACACGACGAGCGCATGGAAGAGGAACCGCGCGACGAACGCGAGCGCGAGCGTGATCGCGGTCGCGATCACGACCGAGATGTGCCACGTCGAGACCATGAGCGCTGTCAACGGGATGCGCAAGACGGCCTCGGCGTTGTTGAAGCCGAACGACTTCGCAAAACGGGTCCAGACCCCGGATGCCTCGGCCTTCACATCCTGGAAGACGAACCGCTCCTGCAAGAGGAAGTTGGCGATGATGGTCGTCTCGGCGGCGATGATCATCGCCGGGACGTCGTCGACGCCCCACCGCGTGAGCACCCAGACGATCGCGATGTTGGCGACCGCCCCGAGCCCGCCGATGACCGCGAACATCGACATCTTGCCGAACCGCAGCATCGTCAGCTGCGTCAGGAAGTACAGCCCCTGCCGCAGCGAGGCCTTGGATTCGCCGGCGTTGCGGTCGGCGAAGTCGAACGGAACCTCGGCGACCCGAAGGTTCGTCCGTGCAAGGATCTCGAGGAGGATCTTGAATCCGCGCGGCTTCAGCGTGCGCAGGTCCAGGCGGCGGCGATCGATCAGGAAGAACCCGGTCATGGGGTCGGTGACGCCCTTGAGCCGGCCGGGGAACATAGCCTTGGTGAGCATCGTCGCCGCCTTGGACACGGCCACGCGCGACGCGCCGGCCAAGCCGCCGTTGGTTCCCTCACCGCTGTAGCGCGAGGCGACGACGACGTCGACATCTCCGACCTCGTACCGACGCCACAGCCGCGGGATGTCCTCCGGAGGATGCTGGAGGTCGCCGTCCATGACCACACAGATATCCGAGGTGGCGGCGTCGAATCCCACCATGACGGCGCCCCCGAGACCGCCGGTGGCGATGTCGCGGTGGATCAGCCGCACGGGAACGGTCGCGTCAGCGGCGACCCTGCGGATCTCATCGGGGGTGTCGTCGGTGCTGTCGTCGACGAACACGATCTCTGCGCGGATGCCCTCCATCGCGCCGGCGATCCGTGTCACCAGTTCAGCGATGTTCGGCGCCTCGTTGTATGTCGGGACGACAATGGAGAGATCCATGGATCAATGCTGGCATGCCGCACCGGAATCGACGCACGGCTGTCCACCGATCCATAGCGCATCCACAGCCTGCGCGTAACCCTGACGCGGAGCCCGACGGCGGCCATACGCTGGATCCATGACTTCGCAGACCACTGGCACCCTCACGATGTTCGGCGCCGACTGGTGCCGTGACTGCCGGCGCACGAAAGCACAGCTCGACGGCTTGGGCGTGGCGTACGAGTACGTCGATCTCGAGGCGGATCCCGCCGCAGCGGACATCGCCCGCGACATCTCCGGCAGAACCAACATCCCCGTCGTCGTGTATCCGGACGCGACACACCACGTCGAGCCGAGCAACGCCGACGTCGAAGCGAAGCTGCGGGAGCTCAACCTCATCTCCTAGTCGCGGCTCGATTCCGACGCTGAGACGGAGCACCACCAGAGGCGAGACGCCGTGCCGACATATGCTGGAGGCCCGTCCGAAGGAGCGCGTCCATGCCGTCATCCGCTCGCCCCACCTCCGCGCCTCGCGCGACAGTGACCACGTCGGGAGCGTCGGACACGATGGCGCTCGACGCCGCCCTCGACGAACTGCGTGAGGGGGCGCGCACGTGGAGTGCACTCACCCTCACCCAGCGGATCCGGCTGCTCGGCTCCATCCGGACCACGGCCGCGGCGGAAGCCGAGGAGTGGGCGATCACTGCGGCCCGCTCGAAGGGATTGGAACCAGACCATCCGCTTGTCGGCGAGGAGTGGCTGACCGGTCCGTACGCGACGGTCGTCGCGCTCGATGCGTACG
Organism: Microbacterium sp. bgisy207; assembly: GCF_965345035.1. Lineage (GTDB taxonomy): Bacteria > Actinomycetota > Actinomycetes > Actinomycetales > Microbacteriaceae > Microbacterium. Next base: position 153,576 of record NZ_CBDRMG010000008.1, on the reverse strand, counting down.
TCGACACGCTCACGAGCCTGCGCATCGGGGCGAGTCCCCTCGACCAGGCGCGCGTAGATCGCGCGTGGGGTGACAGAGTGCGCATCCACGCGTTCCCGACGACCAGCGTCGATCGTATGCTCGTTTCGGGATACACCGGCGAAGTGTGGCTGCGCCCGGGTGTCACGATCGCCGACGCGCAACGCAGGGCCGGGCTCGGTCAGCTCTCGCCGGGGGCATCTGGCGGTGTCGGCCTCGTGCTGGGCGCCGGGAACATCACGTCGATCCCGGTGCTCGACGTGCTGTACGAGCTCATCGCGCACAACCGTGTCAGCGTCCTCAAGATCAACCCCACGCAGGACCCCCTCGCGCCGGTGCTCGGCCGGGCGCTCGCTCCCCTCGTGTCCCTCGGCCTGCTGCGCATCGTGCGAGGCGGTGGCGACGTCGGCGCGTACCTCACCGAGCACGCGGGCATCGATCACGTGCACATCACCGGGGCGGCGCACACCTTCGACACGATCGTGTTCGGCCGCACCACAACCGGCAAGCGGCGCGCGCGACCGCGCCTGAAGGTTCCCATCACCGCGGAGCTCGGCGGTGTCTCCCCCGTCATCGTCGTTCCCGGTCACTGGTCGGATGCGGATCTGCGGTTCCACGCCGAGCACGTCGCCACCATGAGGCTCCACAACAGCGGGCACAACTGCATCGCGGGGCAGGTCGTGATCCTCAGCGCCTCGTGGCCGCAGCGCGAGCGCTTCCTGGCAGAGCTCGAAAGCGCCATGGCTCGGGCGCCCCACCGGCCTGTCTGGTACCCCGGCGCACCGGCCCGCCTCGCGGAGGTGGCCGACGCGTACCCGCAGGCGCACTGGGTCGCCGGCGGGACCCGCGCCGTCATCGACCTGGGCACGGATGCCGAGCCGTCCCCGATCGAAACGACTGAGTACTTCGCTCCGGCACTGGGGATCGTGACGCTGACCGGCGGCGGCCAGGAGTTCCTCGACGCTGCTGTCTCGTACGCGAACGAGCGACTCACCGGCACGCTGGGCGCGAACCTCATCATCGATCCCGAGACGGAGTCAGCGCTCGGTGACGGACTCGAACGCGCGATCGCCGAGCTGCGCTACGGCACCGTTGCCGTGAACACCTGGACCGGTGTCGCCTTCGGCATCACCACCATGCCATGGGGTGCATATCCTGGCGGAACGCTCGACGACGTGCAGAGCGGCATCGGCATCGTGCACAACGCCCTGCTGCTCGACGACGTCGAGCGGGGGGTGATGCGCGGTCCTTTCCGCCCCTTCCCGCGCTCGACGAGTGCGCTGTGGGGCCCGGGGGCGTTCTCGGTCCTGCCCCGACCGCCGTGGTTCGTCACGAGCCCCGGAAGCGCGGACGGTGGGCGACTACTGACGCGGTTCCGCATCCGCCCCCGGGTGAGGACGCTGCTGGGCATCCTCGAGTCGGCGTTCCGGTCGTGAGCGGCAACGGGCGGATGCCGCCACCCGGCGCCCGCGAAGACGCCCGACGGTTCGCCAGCCGCCGTCGCGGGCTCGGGGCCCGAGGCGGGCTCGAAGCCGACTACATCATCGTCGGCTCCGGATCTGCGGGAGCGGCCCTCGCCGCCCGCCTGAGTGAGGACCCGAGGGTCTCGGTTCTGGTCCTGGAGGCGGGCGGCCCCGATCGTGCGCTCGAACTGCACGTGCCCGCGGCGTTCAAGAAGCTGTTCCGGGGGCCATACGACTGGGGGTACGACACTGTCCCCCAACCCGAACTCGAGGGGCGGCGGATCTTCTGGCCCCGCGGACGAACGCTCGGAGGATCCTCATCGCTGAACGCCATGATGTGGGTGCGGGGATTCGCCGCTGACTACGACGAATGGGCAGCGCGCACGGCGGACCGCTGGTCATGGGATGCCGTCCTGCCGGTGCTCCGCCGCATCGAGAGCGTGCAGGATGCCGTCGATCCGTCGCTGGGGCGCTCGGGACCACAGCCGGTGGAGCAGCAGCGCGATCCGAGGCCGCACACCGCGGCGTTCCTCGCGGCGGCGCGCGAGCTCGGCTATGACATCACGGAGGCGAACATCCCCCGCGGACAAGGCTTCTCCCAGACGATGGTGACGCAGCGGCGCGGTGCCCGCGCGTCGACGGCCGACACCTACCTGCGGCCCGCGGCAGCGCGTGCGAACCTTCGTGTGATCACGAACGCCCATGTGCGGCGAATCACCTTCACCACCGACTCCGACGCCCCACCGCGAGCGAACGGCGTCTACGTCGACATCGACGGGACGACCCGCCACGCCCGCGCGCGCCGGGAGATCGTGCTGTGCGCCGGTGCCATCAACACGCCCCAGACCCTGATGCTCTCGGGAATCGGCCCCGCCGATCACCTTCACGAGCTGGGCATCCGCACCCTCGTGGACTCACCGGACGTCGGCGCGAACCTGCAGGACCACCTCGTCGCGGGGCTCGCGCCCGGCGCCGCAGGGGGCACTCTGTACGGTGCGGAACGTCCGGGCGAGCTCATCCGCTACCTCGTGTCCCGTCGCGGGATGCTCACCTCCAACGTCGCCGAGGCCTACGGCTTCGTCCGCACCGACCTCGCCGCTCGCGCCGGCGTGCCCGACGGACTCCCCGACATCGAGATCATCTTCGCGCCGGCACCGTACGTCGGGGAGGGCCTCACCCCCCTTCCCGCGGAGGGCATCACGGTCGGCGCGATCCTGCTGCGGCCGCACAGCCGCGGCAGCATCCGTCTCGTCTCGAGTGATCCGTACGCCCATCCCGTGATCGACCCCGCGTACCTGAGCGACACGGCCGGTCTGGATGCCGCAACGATGCGCGCCGGACTCGAGGTGTGCGAGCAGCTCATCGCGACGTCGTCGCTGCGAGCGGTCACGACAGGCAGCTGGGTGCAGCCGCAGGGCGGCGAGCGCATGAGCGCCGGCGAACGGATCGAGCTCTCGCTCCGGCGCTTCTCGCACACCCTCTACCACCCGGTCGGCACCGCTCGCATGGGGACGGATGACGATTCTGTCGTCGACCCCGACCTGCGCGCGCGCGGCGTGGCGGGGCTGCGGGTCGCCGACGCGTCCGTCATGCCGACGATCATCCGGGGGCACACGCACGCGCCGGCGATCGTGATCGGCGAGGTCGCGGCCGACCTGCTTCGCGCCGACTCCGGGAGCGGCATCCAGGTCGCCGACTAGGGACGAACGGGCCGTCGGCCCGCGCGGCCGAAGACTACGCTCTGCATCATGGCTCCCGAAACGACGCCCACCACCGTCACGATCACCGGCGCAGGCGGCCAGATCGGCTACGCCCTCCTCTTCCGCATCGCCGCCGGCGACATGCTGGGTCCGGGCCGGCCGGTGCGGCTTCGGCTGCTGGAGATCCCGCAGGGGATGCGGGCCGCCGAGGGGGCCGCGCTCGAACTGATGGACGGCGCCTTTCCGCTGCTCACCGACGTCGAGGTGACCGACGACGCCCATACCGGCTTCGACGGCTGCAACATCGCCCTCCTGGTCGGTGCCCGCCCCCGTACCGCGGGGATGGAGCGCGCCGACCTTCTCGAGGCCAACGCCGGGATCTTCGGACCGCAGGGCGCCGCCATCGGTGCCGTCGCGGCAGATGATGTGCGTGTGCTCGTGGTGGGAAACCCGGCGAACACGAACGCGCTCATCGCATCGGCATCCGCCCCGGACGTGCCTGCCGAACGGTTCGCCGCGCTCACCCGACTCGACCACAACCGCGCCCTCGCACAGCTGGCTCAGGCCCTTGAGCGCCCGTCGGCGAGCATCGAGCGGATGACGATCTGGGGCAACCACTCCGCGACCCAGTTCCCCGACGTCGACCACGCGCTCATCGACGGCGCACCCGCGCGCGCCGCTCTTGCTGCCCGGTTCGGTGGTCACGAGGCAGCACGGGCGTGGCTGGACGATACGTTCATCCCTCGCGTGGCGAAGCGCGGGGCGGAGATCATCGAGGTGCGCGGATCGTCGTCAGTCGGGTCGGCCGCGGCCGCCGCGATCGACCACGTCCGGGACGAGGCGACCGGCGTCGGCTGGACCTCCGCCGCGGTGGTCTCCCACGGCGAGTACGGCATCCCGGAGGGTCTGATCTGCTCGTTCCCCGTCGCGTCCGACGGCACCGGATACCGTGTCATCGAGGGCCTCGAGCTGGACGCCCGGGCCCGGGCCCGCATTGACGCGTCAGTTGCCGAACTCGTCGCAGAACGGGATGCGGTGGCCGCCCGGGGACTGCTGTGACGACGACCGAGGCGTTCCTCTTCGTCATCATCGGGGTCCTCGTGGTCGCGATGACCGCGAGGGTGGCGCCGCGCATCAAGGTCGCGGGCCCGCTGCTGCTCGTGCTGATCGGCATCGTCGCCAGCTACCTCCCCTTCCTTCCCGACATCACGGTCAACCCGGAGTGGATCCTCGTCGGGGTGCTACCGCCGCTGCTCTACTCCGCGGCCGTGTCGCTGCCGGCCGTGGAGTTCCGCCGCGACCTGCTGCCGATCGCAGGGCTCGCGGTCGTGCTCGTGTTCGTGAGCTCGTTCGTGCTCGGCACGTTCTTCTTCTTCGCGATCCCCGATCTCGGATACCCGCTCGCGCTCGCCCTGGGCGCGATCCTGAGCCCGACGGATGCCGTCGCCACGGCGGTCGCCAAGCGGCTCGGTGTGTCACGCCGTGTCGTGACGATGCTCGAAGGCGAGAGCCTCCTCAACGACGCGAGCGCACTCGTGATCTTGAACTCGGCGGTCGCGGCGTTCGTCATGATCTCGGCCACCGGGCAGCCGCCGCCAGCCATCGACGCGGTCGGCGGGTTCTTCTGGGCGGTCTTCATCGCGATCGTCCTCGGCGCGATCGTCGGCTACGCGAACCTCAGGCTCCGTGCGTGGCTGCGCAGCTCGGCCGCGACGACAGCTGCCGGATTCATCGTGCCATTCGTGGCGTACATCCCCACAGAGGAGCTCGGCGGCTCCGGGCTCGTCGCCGCCGTTGTGGCGGGAATCGTCACGGGTCAGGGCGCGACACGGTGGTTCACTCCCGAGCAGCGCATGTCGGACCACGTGACGTGGCGCACCGTCGAGCTCATCCTCGAGGGCGGCGTGTTCCTGATCATGGGTCTCGAAATGAGCGAGATCGTCACCGGTACCGCCAACGGCACCCACGGCATCGGCCACGGCCTGTGGATCGCCGCGGCCGCCCTGGGCATCCTGCTCGCCGTGCGGGCAGGTTACGTCACGCTGCTGGTCTGGGGGCAGGGACGGCGACTGCACCCCCGACGCATCGAACGGCTCGATGCGATCTCCGACCGTGTGGACGCGATCGCCGCGGGCGGTCCCGAGCAGTTCGGCCATCGCGGCGGCCGGTTCACCGAAGAGGGATGGAACCGTCGCGTCGCCTCGTTCCGGCGCCGCATCTCGCGTGCGATGTCGGATCTGAACTACTACCGCTCCTCCCCTCTCGGGTGGAAGCACGGCACCATCATCGTGTGGTCGGGCATGCGCGGCGTCGTCACCCTCGCCGCGGCGCAGACGCTGCCGGCGGACGCACCCTCCCGGCACTTCCTCATCTTCGTCGCGTTCACCGTCGCGCTGACCAGCCTCATGCTGCAGGGCTTCACGCTCCCGTCCCTGGTGCGTCTGCTGCGGGTGTCCAACGAGGACGACGAGAACCTGGTGCGTTCCGAGCAGCAGCGCATCGCTCGCGAGATGCACCAGGCTGCCCTCTTGGCGGCGGAGGAGGGAGCCCTCACGCGCCGCGACGGCACCCCCTTCGAGGCTGAGTTCACTGCCCGTGTCGGTCCGCTGTTCCTGCGGGCCGGAGAGGCCGAGGATGACGAAGCCCGCGACATCCTCGAGCTGCGGCTCGCACTGATTCGCGCGCGCCGCGAACGCCTTCTCGAACTGAGCGCGGGAGGGCAGTACGGCAGCGCAGCCCTGCGCCGCGCGCTCGCTGAGCTCGACGCCTCGCAACTGAACGTCGAGCTCAGGCTGGAGAGCGCCGACTGATCGCGGGGGCGCGCGTTCCCGAACCGTCAGGCACAATAGCCGTGGAGGCCTCCATGACTGACGATCACGGCGGGCCCGTCGAGGCGTCCTCCGCTGCGCACCAGGCGGCGGAGTGCCCGACGTGCTTCGCGCCGCAACGCGCCGACAACGCCTGGTGGCGGGCGCGACCGTCAGACGCGCGTCTGGTCGGCGTCGTCGTCTCTCGCGAGGACATGCCGCCGGTAGTCAGTCAGCGCGAGGCGCTTGCCCGCTTCGGTGTGCCCATCGAAGGGTTTCGGCATCCGTCGCCTGAGACGCTCGAGTCCTGGGAAGACCGCCTCGCGCGGCTGTTCGGCCGCCTGCGCCGCGGCGATGTCGTCGTCGTCGCGACCGTCCGCGCCCTCGGACGCAACGTCGGCGAAGAGATCCGGACCGTCGCCGAGCTCGGTCGGCGCGGTGTGATCGTGAAGGTCGTCGACCACGAAGCTTCCCACCTGGTCGAGACGGGGATCGCGCTGGCCACACCCGAGCTCACGGACCCGGACGCCGCAGCGGGCCCCGCGCGGTAGGCCGCCCGGCATCGCTCGCCCGTCTCACCGGTCAGGGCAGGCGCGACGTTCTCCCCGGCGTCGGAGTTCTGCAAGGCGTCAGAGCGTGCGCCAGCAGCCCTCGATGTGGTCGTCGACCATTCCCGCGGACTGCATGAGGGCGTACACCGTCGTCGGCCCGACGAAGCGAAAGCCTCGCCGCCGCAACTCACGGCTCAGCGCCTCGGATTCCGGTGTCGTCGCGGGGAGCTCGCTCATCGTTCTGGGGCGCACTCGGGCGCGGTCCTGCGTAGCGAAGGACCAGAGCAGGGCGTCGAAGTCTCCGTCGGCGAGCTCGGCCACGAGCCGCGCGTTCGAGATCGTCGCTTCGATCTTGGCGCGGTTGCGGACGATGCCGGCATCCGCCATGAGTCGCTCGATGTCGGATGCATCGAACCGGGCTACGGCGGACGGATCGAAGCCCGCGAAGGCCTCGCGGAAACGGGGGCGCTTGCGCAGGATCGTGATCCACGACAGACCCGCCTGGAAGCCTTCGAGGCTCATCTTCTCGAAGAGTGCGCGATCGCCGTGAAGGGGCGCCCCCCACTCCTGGTCGTGGTAGCGCATGTACTCGGCATCGGCACCGACCCACCCGCAGCGGGCACGACCGTCGGCATCAATGGTCAGATCCTCGATCACTCCGCCACTCTATGGGCCGCCATCGACACTGACGGCAGCTCAGACCATCGTCAGCACGAGCTGCCCCGCCCGGCCACGCTCCAGATGAGCGTGAGCTGTCGATGCCGCATCGATCGGATACGTCGCCTCCACCACCGCACGGAGCTGACCGCGTCGCACGAGATCGGCCGTCGCCTCCAGATCCGCCTGCTTGCGAGAATCACCGCGCAGTCCGGTGAAGGCAAAGCGGGAGCGACGGCCGCGCGAGCCGAGCGTGACGATGTGCCACCAGAGCGCACCCGGTGTGAGGACGGTGATCAGGTACCTGCCGTGCGGTGTCAGAATCCGACGCGCACGCCGATAGCCGAGGTTTCCCTTGACATCGAAGACGACATCGAAGCGGTCTTCCTGACCGGCGACGTCGACGGCGCGGTAATCCCACACCCGCGAAGCACCCAAGCCCCGCACCACGGCGGCCCGCTCGGCACTGCACACCGCCGTCACCTCGGCTCCCCAGGCGAGGGCGAGCTGCACCGCGAGGGTTCCGACCGCACCTGATGCTCCGTTGACGAGCACCCGCTCACCAGGCTTGAGCCCCGCGGTGTCGCGGAGGAACGCCATGGCGGTGGCGTCGACGAGCGCGGCAGCATCCACGGCGGACAGACCCTCGGGCCGCTTCGCGATCACTCCCGACGCCCTCACCCGAATCAGATCCGCGTGGCATCCCATGGCTGCGCCAGTGGCACCCCACACCCGGTCACCGACGCGCACGTTCGTGACACCATCGCCCACGGACTCGACTGTTCCCGCGAAGTCAGATCCCTGCACCTGTGGCCGCGGGCGCCGAAGACCGGTGAAAAGGCGGGCAGCGAACGGTTCACCGGCGCGGAACGCCGCATCGGACGCGCCCACCGCACTGGCCTCGACTCGCACGACCACCGTCCCCGGTTCGGCGACCGGGATCGGTCGCTGCTCGACCACGACGACTTCCGGGCCCCCGTATGCCCGATTGACCACTGCGCGCATGACGCCTCCTCGTGTAAAGAATTGTTTACACGAGGCTACGCAGCCCTCACTGGTGTGTCAAGAATTTTTTACACCCCGGATGTCGAGGCCGCCGCTACGGCCCGTCCGCCGCGGGGCTGATGCCGAAGCGGGCACGATAGGCCCGGTGGAACGTCCCCGTGTCCGCGAAACCGCACTCCCGCGCGATGGCGGCAATCGTGCGCGTCCGCGGTGCCGCCGCCAGGAGCAGGTCCCGCGCGCGATCGAGGCGCGCCGTCCGCAGGTAGGCCCCCAGGGTCGTTCCCTCGCGTGCGAAGCGCTCATGAACAGTGCGTACCGAGCAACCGAACGCCCTCGCCACATCGGCTGCGTTCAGCGTTGGATCGGCGAGCCTGGAGTCGACGTACGCCTTCATCGTCGACACCCGATCGGGCGGGGAGACCCCGCGCGAGGCGGCGTCCAGGATCTCGATGACGGTGTCGACCATGGCGCGCGCGACCTGGGGCAACCCGCCCCGAACGGCGGAGGTGAGCAGGCCCACCTGGGTCCCCAGAACCGACCCCACCGCAGCCCGGGCGAGGACGTCATTCAGGACACCGGGTGTGGCCAGTCGAGGCTCCACCAACGCGCGCGGGATACGCAGGGAGGTCAACCGCAGCCGCCGATTCGGACTCACCGTCACCGTGAAGGGCCGAGCGTTGTCGAGGACGAGCGCAGCGCCCCGTGTCGCTGCCCACTCCAGGCCGCCCTGCCGCAGCCCCCACGGCGTCGCACCATGGTTGATGAACAACGCATCGTCGGGGACCTGCGTGATCGAGTGCTTCGTGCGATCGGCCCAGACGCCGGGGGTGTCGATCAGGCCGAGCGCCGCGCCACCGAACTCGTAGGTCGCGAAGTCCGCGTCGAACCCCGGACGTTGCGGACGCCGGGGCAGGACTCCGACGTACACCTCGGCGATCGCCTCGCAGAACCTATCGTGACCGCTCCACCCGGGCATGCCCCTGGTCGAGCCACGGAGGGTCGGACCCCAGACTGCACCCATCGCCACTCCTTTGCACGGGATGCCACTGACCGCGGGGCTCGCCCCTCACTATCGTCGGGAACCTCACACGGAAGTTCAAGAGAAAGGACACCGATGTCCCGCCCCACTCTGCTCCTCGTTCACGGCGCGTGGCACGGCTCGTGGGCCTACGAGCCGCTCGCCGAGATCCTTGCCGCACGAGGCTGGACCGTCGAGACGGTCGATCTGCCGACGGTCCACGCGCCCGACAAGGCTGAGCGCACCCTCGCCGATGACGCCGGCGCCGTCGCGGACGCGATCGACCGGATCGAGGGCCCCGTCGTCGTCGTCGCTCACTCCTACGGAGGCGTTCCGACAACGCAGGCCGCGACCGACCCGAAGGTGGCGCACATCGTGTACATCGCGGCGTTCGCCCTCGACGAGGGCGAAACGCTCCTCGGTGCAGTGGGAGGCGTGGCACCGGACTGGTGGCAGATCGAGGGTGCGTTGTCGACGGCGGGCAACGACGAACTGCCGCCGCGCACGCTCTTCTTCCACGACCTCAGCGAAGAGGAGTCCGAACGCGCCAGCGCACGACTCCTGTCGCAGGCGGTGCAGCCGTTCAGCGCCCCGCTCACGGCAGTCGCCTGGCGGGACCGCCCGACGACCTACCTGATCACCGAGGAGGACACCGTGTTCCCGGTCGTCGCCCAAGAGGCGCTCGCTGCCCGGGCGGGATCGCAGACGGCACGACTGCGATCGAGCCACTCGCCCTTCCTGTCGCAGCCGGATGCAGTCGCCGACGTGATCGAGCGCGCGGCGCGGAGCATCTGACAGCCGGACTCACGAGCCGGTGAGGCGGGGCATCGTCTGCGGTGACGGTCCCCGTCTCACCGGTTCGAGCGCGCGACCTTCTCGGGAACCGGCGCCGACCCCTCGGCCGCCTGCCGGGCGTAATACTCCGCGGCCTCGTCCTGCCGCTCCTGCTCGGCACCGGAGGCGATGGGGGCGCGCACATGCTCGGGCTCATAGCCGAACGCATCGACGAGCTCTTGCGCGTGTGGGCGGAGGCGCCGCAGCAGCCTGTCGATATAGCGGGTCACCGCCGCCCCGCGCTGGTTGGAGAGCCGCCCGTTGATGAGGTACCAGGACAGGTGCTTTTCGATGAGGGTGAGACCGAACAGGTCCCGAAGCCACGTCAGCACCTGCTTCGTATCGGCGTCGTCGACGCGGTTGACGGCATCCGTGAAGGCTTCCCACTGCAGCAGCTCGCCGTGCGCGCGCCCCGCCTCGATGAGCTCCGCCTGATTCTCGCTGAAGAGGGCCGCGGCGTCGGCCTTCGACATCTTGGATGCCGGACGCAGGCGCCCCGCGATGTCGGCGACCATCTGCTGCACGCGGTCGCCGAGCAGCTCATGCTGCTGGTCGGCGCGGAGACCGCGCTCGACGGCACGGGCCGTGGAGCCGAAGTCCGTGACGACTTGACCGAACTGGCGCAGTCCCGCGCCGTGGACGACGTTGCCGGCAGTCTGCCCCACCGCGAACCGAGCGAGCGATGCGGCATCCTTGCCCTTGAACTGCTTCGCGTAGTCCGAGAGCAGGCGCTTGCCGACCAGCTGGAGGAGGACATTGTTGTCTCCCTCGAACGTGACGTAGATGTCGAGATCGGCGCGCAGGGCAGTGAGTCGGTTCTCGGCGAGGAACCCCTGGCCACCGCAGGCCTCTCGCGCCTCCTGGATCGTGTCGAGCGCGTTCCACGTCGAGAGAGCCTTCAGCGCCGCGGCGAGGGTCTCGAGGTCCTCCCGCTCGTCGGGGGTGTCGGTGCGTCCGCTGAAGACGCCGTCGAACATCTGCAGGAGCTCGTCGTGAGCGAACGCCTGCGCGTAGACCTGCGCGAGTCGCGGCAGGAGCCGGCGCTGGTGCTTGCCGTAGTCGAGCAGGACGACCTCGGGCGTTCCCGCACCGTTGTCGAACTGCCGGCGCTGGTTGCCGTAGGTCACGGCGATCGTGAGCGCGAGCGCGGATGCCCAGGTCGCGGCACCGTCGAGCGAGACGCGACCCTGAACGAGAGCACCGAGCATCGTGAAGAAGCGGCGTCCGGGACTGTCGATCGGGCTGGAGTACGTGCCGTCGGGCGCGACATCGCCGTACCTGTTGAGGAGGTTCTCGCGCGGGATGCGCACGTTCGTGAAATGGAGGCGACCGTTGTCGATGCCGTTGAGTCCGCCCTTGACTCCGTCATCCTCACCACCGACGCCAGGCAGGAAACTGCCGTTGTCGTCGCGGATCGGCACGAAGAAGCAGTGCACGCCGTAGTTCACGCCGCCCGTGATCAGCTGCGCGAACACCGTCGCGGCCTTGCCGTGCAGCGCCGCGTTGCCGAGGTAGTCCTTCCACGCCCCGCGGAACGGAGTGTGGATGACGAACTCCTCGGTCTCGGGGTCGTATGTCGCGGTCGTGCCGATCGCCGAGACATCCGAACCGTGTCCGGTCTCGGTCATGGCGAATGCCCCCGGCAGGGCCAGCGAGATCACATCGGGAAGCCAGCGGTCGTGGTGCTTCTCGGTGCCCAGCTGATAGATCGCGGAACCGAACAGGCCCCACTGCACGCCGGACTTGATCTGCAGGCTCGGGTCGGCGAGGACGAGCTCCTCGAAGCCGGCGAGGTTGGCGCCGTTGTCTTCCAGGCCGCCGTACTTCTTGGGGAACGCGCGGCGGGATCCGCCGGCGTCGACGAGCAAATGCAGCTGGCTGAGGACCCGCTCGCGGTGCTCCTCCATGGGAAGCCCGTTCACCTGCCAGAAGGCGGGGTCCTTGATGAGCTCACGAGCTTCGCGCCGGGTATCTGCCCAGGTGCCCAACAGCATCCGTGACACCAGGTCCCGGTCGATGCAGGGTTCGACAGTGCGGGTTTCGGACGGACGGACGACAGCGTCAACCATGCGATCACCTCTCGATGAGGGGGAAGGGAACGTCACTGCCCACGGTAGGCATCCCACAAACACAGCCCAAATCACTTCACGATGCGCACAACGACGGCGGAGTGGCACCCCCGGCGTGATTGTGGCGTTGCGACAGGGCGCTCAGGATGCTGTCAGGGAGGCCCGCATTACGCCGCTCGATTCCGGGAAACCCACGCGACAGCACGGCTCGCGATCGTCGCCACGTCGTCGGCAACGTCGATCACGACGCCGTCCTCGTCGCTGCCGAGCGGCTCGAGAGTGGCAAGCTGCGACTGCAACAGCGCCGGCGGCATGAAGTGGCCGGTGCGCGCGAGAGCCCGGTCACTCAGGAGCTCGGGATCCCCGGCGAGGTGCACGAAGACCGTATGTGGGGCGTGAGTCCGGAGGCGATCGCGATACGACCGCTTCAATGCGGAGCACGCGACGACGACTCCGGATGCCTCCGCGGCAGCACCGTGGGGCACCTGTCCGCCGGCGGAGCGCAGCGCCAATCGCTCGCCGACCAGGTCGAGCCACGGCATCCTGTCGGCGTCCGTCAGCGGAATACCCTGCGACATCTTCGCGACGTTCTCAGGCGGATGCAGATCGTCCGCGTCGACGAAGGGGAGGTGCAGACGACGGGCGATCTCGATCCCGACCACCGACTTGCCACTCGCGCTCACTCCCATGACGACGATCGCGGTGCCGGGTCGGGTCATGCTGCCAGCCTAGGGCGGACGGCACCGCGATGTCGCAGCAGCGTCAGGCGTGGGCAGCGACGACAGCCAGGACGGCGTCGCCGTAGGCGTCCTTCTTCTTGGCGCCGATGCCGGTGATGCCCTCGAGGCCCGCCGCCGAGGTCGGGCGAGTAGCGGCGAGCGCGCGCAGGGTCGCGTCGCCGAAGACGACGTACGCGGGAACTCCCTGCTCGCGAGCGGTCTCGGCGCGCCAGGCGCGCAGCGCCTCGAAGAGGTCGCGGTCGGCGGGAGCGACATCCGCCGCCGCCGTCTTGCGAACCCGGGCGGCGCCCGCGCGCCCGGCGACGTCGCGGCGTAGCGGCACCGCCTGCTCGCCCTTGAGGACAGAGCCGGCAGCGTCACCGAGCGCGAGCGTGCCGTACTCACCGCGGGCGACGAGGATGCCGCGGGCAAGGAGCTGGCGCACGACGCTGCGCCAATCCTGGTCGGAGAGGTCGGATCCGATGCCATAGGTCGCGAGACTCTGATGGCCGAGCTGACGGATGCGGTCGGTGTCGGCCCCGCGCAGGATGTCGATGAGCTGGCCCGCGCCGTAGGCCTGCCCCCGCTCGCGCTGGAGGCGCACGATCGTCGAGAGGAGCTTCTGGGCCGGAATGAGACCGTCCCAGGTCTCGGGCGGCTCGAGGCACGTGTCGCAGTTGCCGCAGGGCTGTGCAGGCTGGCCGAAGTACCCGAGCAGGTTCACGCGGCGGCACTCGACGGTCTCGCAGAGGGCGAGCATGGCATCCAGGTGCTGGTGCTGCCGGCGTTTGCGCGCGAGATCGCCCTCGCCCCCGTCGATGAGGCGGCGCTGCTGCACGACATCCGCAAGCCCGTACGCCATCCACGCGATCGACGGGTCGCCGTCGCGGCCCGCACGACCGGTCTCCTGGTAGTACCCCTCGACCGATTTCGGGAGGTCGATGTGGGCGACGTAACGCACGTCGGGTTTGTCGATGCCCATGCCGAACGCGATCGTGGCGACCATGACGACGCCGTCTTCGCGCAGGAACCGCTGCTGGTTCGCGGCACGGATGCCGGCATCCAGCCCCGCGTGGTACGGCAGCGCGTCGACGCCCTGCGTGCGCAGGTAGGCGGCGGTCTGCTCGACGCTCTTGCGACTCAGGGCGTACACGATGCCCGAGACGCCGGGCGGTTGCGCCTTCACGAACGCGGCGAGCTGGCGACGGATGTCGACCTTCGGCTCGATCCGGTACTGGATGTTGGGGCGGTCGAAGCTGGCGACGAAATGACGCGCGGCGGGCAGACGCAGCCGGTCGGTGATCTCGCGGTGGGTCTCGCGTGTCGCGGTGGCCGTCAGCGCCATGCGCGGCACCCCGGGGAACCGCTCGCCGAGGTCGCCCAGCGCAAGGTAGTCGGGACGGAAGTCATGCCCCCACTGCGAGACGCAGTGGGCCTCGTCGATCGCGATGACGCTCAGCCGGCCGCGCTGCAGGAGTGCCGTCGTCGCGGCGCCCGAGAGGCGCTCGGGGGCGACGTAGAGCAGATCGAGCTCACCGGCGAGGTACGCGCGTTCGGTCTCGGCCCGCTCGGGCGCGGACTGCGTCGAGTTCAGCGCGGCGGCCCGCACACCGTTGGCCCGGAGGGCCTCGACCTGGTCGTGCATCAGGGCGATCAGCGGCGAGACGACCAGGCCCGTGCCCTCCCGCACGAGCGCCGGCACCTGATAGGTGACGCTCTTGCCGCCGCCGGTGGGCATGAGCACGACGGCGTCCCCACCCGCGATGACGTGGTCGACGATGTCGGCCTGATCGGCACGGAACGACTCGTAGCCGTAGACCTCGCGCAACACCGCCACAGGGTCGGCATCCGTGAACGACCGCGCCGGCGACGGGGCGGCGCGGCCCGGCGGGGCGATGAGCGGCTCCCAGTCCTCTGGCGGTTCCTCGTCCTCCGGCGGCGGGGCGAGGTCGTCGGGGTCCCACGCCACGTCGGCGTAGGGATCCTCGGGCGTGCTCACCATCCCACCGTAGCCCGCCCCCTCGACGCGGCGAGGGCCGCCTTGGGCCCTGCTCACAGCCGCACGACCTCGGTGACGCGCACCACCGCGGTGCCCTCCTCGACGGATGCCGCGAGATCCACCTCCGCACGGATGCGCCAGTCGTGGTCACCCGCAGGATCGTCGATGACTTGCTCGACACGCCAGGTGTCGTCATCCGTCGTGTCGATGACGCACAGCTGCGGCGAGCGCGCGGGGCCACCGGTGAGGATCTCGTCGTGCTCGTCGTAGTACCGATCCATCGCCGCGGACCAGTCGACGCCCGGATCGAGTTCTGCCAGCGCGTCGTCGTCCTGGAGTGCGGCCAGCTGCACCCGGCGGAACAGCTCGTTGCGGACGAGCACCGTGAACGCGCGGCGGTTGGTCAGCACAGACGGCGGCGCGGGCGGCACGACCGGCGCCTCGGGGTCGGGTGCCGGATTGACGAGCGCCGACCACTCATCGACCAGCGACGAGTCGACCTGACGGACCACTTCGCCCAGCCACTCGATCAGATCGAGCACCTCATCGGTGTGCGCCTCGGAGGGAACGGTCTGGCGCAGCGCGCGATAGGCATCCGAGAGGTAGCGCAGCACGAGCCCCTCGCTGCGGGCGAGTTGATAGAAGGAGACGTACTCGCCGAACGACATCGCCCGCTCGTACATGTCGCGCACGACGGACTTGGGCGAGAGCTCGAAGTCGAGCACCCACGGCTGGCTCGATGCGAAGACCGCGAACGACTGCGCCAGCAGTTCCGCGAGCGGCTTCGGATATGTGATCTCTTCGAGCAGCGCCATCCGCTCGTCGTACTCGAGGCCGTCGCGCTTCATGGCGGCCACCGCCTCGCCACGCGCGCGGAACTCCTGCTGCGACAGGATCGCCCTCGGGTCGTCGAGAGTGGCCTCGATGACGCTGACGACATCCAGCGCATAGTGTCCCGTGCCGGCCCCGCCCGCGCTGGCACGCGCATCCGAACTCCGCAGGATCGCGCCATCTTCGGAGGATTCCGGCTCAGAAGTGCGGAGTTCGCGCGATTCTGCGGAGTTGGCGGGGGCGGCAGGGGTGGGAGCAGGGGCGGGGGCAGGGGTGGGGTCGAGCAGCGAGATGGCGGCGAGCGCGAAGGGCGAGAGCGGCTGGTTGAGGGCGAAATTCGGCTGCAGGTCGACGGTGAGACGGATGCCGTCAGCGCCGGCATCCACGATGCCTGCCGTCACCAGCGTGCGGAAGATCGCAAGCGCGCGCCGGGCGAGCTCGTACTGCCTGCTGCGGGGCTCGTGGTTGTCGAAGACGAGCGAGCGCACGTTTCCGAAGACGTCGCCCCCGCGCCCGATGACGTTGATGAGCATCGCGGCCGTCAGCTGCAGGTGCGGCGTGAGCGGTTCCGGTTCGGCGGCGATCAACCGCTCGAAGGAACCCTCACCCCAGTTGACCTGGCCGGTGGGCGCCTTCTTGCGGACGATCTTCTTGCGCTTGGCGGCATCGTCCCCGGCTTTCGCGAGCGCGACGGCGTTCTCGATCTCCCACTCCGGCGCCATCACGACGACATTGCCGTAGGGGTCGAATCCGGCGCGGCCCGCGCGACCGGCGATCTGGTGGAACTCTCGGGCCGTGAGTTGACGCATCCGGGTGCCGTCGAACTTGGTCAGCGCCGTGATCAGAACCGTGCGGATGGGGACATTGATCCCCACCCCGAGCGTGTCGGTGCCGCAGATGACCTTCAGCAGCCCGCGCTGGGCCAGGGTCTCGACCAGCCGCCGGTAGCGGGGAAGCATGCCCGCGTGATGGATGCCGATGCCGGCGCGCACGAGGCGCGAAAGTGTCTTGCCGAATCCGGTCGTGAAGCGGAATCCCCCGATCTCGGCGGCGATCGCGTCGCGCTGCTCTCGCGAGGCGATCTTCGTATTGATCAGTGCCTGTGCCCGCTCGAGCGCGGCAGCCTGCGAGAAGTGGACGACGTAGACCGGCGCCTCCTTCTCCTCCAGAAGCCGTTCGAGTACCTCGTGGACGGGGCGGCGCTCGTACGAGAAGTGCAGCGGGACGGGCCGCTCGACGCCGGTGACCAGCGCAACCGCCCGATCGGTGCGCCGCTCGAGGTCGCTCACGATCGGTGTGACATCGCCGAGCGTCGCCGACATCAGCAGGAACTGCGCCCGCGGAAGCATCAGTAGCGGGATCTGCCACGCCCAACCCCGCTCCGGATCGCCGTAATAGTGGAACTCGTCCATGACCACCGCGTCGATGTCGGCATCCGCGCCCTGCCGCAGGGCGATGTTGGCGAGGATCTCGGCCGTGCAGCACACGATCGGCGCATCGGGATTGACCGCGGAATCGCCCGTGACCATCCCGACCCGCTCGGCACCGAAGATCTCGACCAGGGCGAAGAACTTCTCGGCAACGAGAGCCTTGATCGGCGCTGTGTAGTACGAGCGGCCACCCCGCGCGAGCGCAGCCGCGTGCGCCGCGATCGCAACCAGCGACTTGCCCGTTCCCGTCGGGGTGGACAGCACGACATGCGCACCCGACACGATCTCCATGACCGCCTCGTCCTGCGCGGGATAGAGACGGATGCCGCGCCCCTCGGCCCACGCGACGAACGCGTCATAGACGGCATCCGGGTCAGCGCCGCTCAGGGCATCCGGAAGCGATGGGCGAGTCGTCACCCCCCGAGTCTGCCTGACCGACGCGGACGGACGGCGCGTTCCGCGACGTCTCGCGGAACACGGGGGCCGCCGCCTACGTTGGGAGGAAGCGACGAAAGGACAGGCGATGGCCGACACCGATGTGACCCCCGAGGTCGTGCGCAACGACGACAAGGGACGATACGAGATCAGCCTCGACGGAGTCCTCGCGGGCTTCACCGAGTTCGCAGCCGACGATCAGGGCCGGCTGGTCTTCCCGCACACCGAGATCGATCCCGAGTTCTCGGGGCGCGGATTCGGTTCCGAGCTCATCGGGGAGGCGATGACGGATGCCGCATCGCGCGGCGAGACCGTGGTTCCGCAGTGCTCGTTCGTCGTCCGCTACCTGCAGAAGCACGAGGTGAACGGGCTCGATATCGCCTGGCCGAACGAGTCCGCGTCGGCCTGATGACCAGGCTGGATGCCGACGCCGCGGTCGCCGAGGAGGGCGCGGCCGATTGCGACGGGCCGCGGCTGCTGAGCCTCGAGGTGCGCGACGTTCCCCTCGGGGGACTGCGCGGCATGCAGGTCTCACGCGCACTGCCGCAGCGCGAGCTGCCGATGGTCGGAGCATGGTGCTTCCTCGATCGCTTCGGGCCCCAGCGGACGACGATGCGGGTCGAACCGCACCCGCACATCGGGCTGCAAACCGTGACCTGGCCGATCCTGGGCGAGGTGCGTCACCGGGACTCGGTCGGCAGCGACGTCACGGTACGTCGCGGCGTGCTCAACCTGATGACCGCGGGTGCGGGGATCGCGCACTCCGAATACTCGGTGGGCGAGACGGATGTCGACCTGGACGCACTGCAGCTGTGGGTCGCTCTGCCCGATGCGACCCGCTTCGGGCCGGCATCCTTCGAGCAGCACGACGGGCTGCCCGTCCTCGACCTGCCCACCGCCGCCGGGACAGCGAGCGCGACGGTCGTGCTCGGCAGCCTCGGTGACGCATCGTCGCCCGCGACCGTGCACACGCCCATCGTGGGCGCCGAGCTGGAGCTGGGACCCGGGACGGATGCCGAGGTGCCGCTGCGCCCGGAGTGGGAGCATGCGCTTCTGCTTCTGGGCGGCGACACGACGGTGGACGGCAGGCACGCCTCAGGAGCGCAGAGCAGAGCCGGGTCCGAGAACAGCGCTGGAACCGAGAACGTCGCCGCTCTGGATCCGACGCGACTGCTGTATCTGGGCACGCAGCGCGATGCGATCACCCTCCGCAGCGAGGCGGGAGCGCGACTGTTCCTGCTCGGCGGCGAGCCGTTCCCCGAAGAGATCGTGATGTGGTGGAACTTCGTCGGACGCTCCCACGACGAGATCGTCGCCGCTCGCGAGGACTGGGAGAACTCGGCCGCCCGTTTCGGGCACGTCAGGGACCACGGGCCCGAGCGGGTCCCAGCGCCTCCGCTTCCCGGGGTGCGCCTGACGCGTCGCCGGCGGCGGATCTGACACAGACTTTGGTCCCGAACGCGGGACTACGCTGATACCGTGGCCCGAACCTCCGTCCTGACGACGCGCGTGCTCCTCACGACCGCCGCGATCGGCGTGGCGACGGGTCTGCTCGGGGGCATCGCGGGCTGGGTCACTCCCGTCATCCTCGTGACCGTGCCGATCCTGTACGGCGTCGTGCTGGGCGCCCACGTCCTGCCCGGCATCATCGCGCAGGAAGTCATCCGGCTGCCGTGGGTCGCGCTGCTCACCCATGTCTTCGCGGCGCTGGTCGCCAGCGCCATGGCGCCGCAGTGGGCGCTGCGATTCCTCGGCACGGCGATCCTGTTCGGCGGCATCCAGGAGCTGGTCGCGGCGCTGACCCGCTACCGCGTGTGGGACGCGTGGCGCTTCTTCATCTCGGCGGTGGTCATCGGCGTGCTGGTTGCCGTTGTCGTCGCGTTCGCCGCCGACCTCGCTTCGCTGCCGCTGTGGGCACAGATCGTCTACCTCATCGTCGCGGTGCTGGGCCCCGTCGCGTGGACGGCCGCGGGACTCGGAATCGGCGTGGCGTTGCGGCGCGCCGGGGTCGCCCGCCGCCGATGACCTCGGTCACTGCACCCTCGGAACCTTCTCGTTTCCGGGGCATGTCGAGTAAGGGTCAACTAAGTTAGGGAATACTTCCCTTTCCGACGAGGACCCGTGACCACACCCTCCGCATCCGCAGCGCGCCCCGCAGCCGTCGCACCCGCTCGGGTGGACGCGATGCCCGGTGACGGGTCGCGCGGGGTCGAGCCTCCCGACCCGCGTGCACCGCTGCTGCGCCTGCGCGATGTCGCGATCACGCACGAGGGCGAGGATGCCGCCACTCCCGCATCCGTGTCGTTCGAGGTCGCGCGTGGCGACGTCGTGCTGCTACTCGGGCCGAGCGGCTCCGGCAAGTCGACGATCTCGCTCGCGATGAACGGCCTCATCCCGCATGCGGTGCCCGCCGCCATCGCGGGCAGCGTGGAGGTGGCCGGAATGGACACCGCGACCCACACTGTCGCGCAGCTGTCCACGCACGTGGGAATCGTGTTCCAAGATCCCGACGCGCAGCTGGTGACCGGAACACTCCTGGACGAAGTCTCGTTCGGCCCCGAGAACCTGCGGCTGCCGGTGCCCGAGGTGCTTTCGCGCGCCGAGTCGGGACTGCGTCGCATGGGGCTGTGGGACCGGCGATCCGAGAACCCGGACCGCCTCTCGGGCGGGGGCCGCCAACGCCTGGCGATCGCGTGCGCACTCGCGATGGGCGCACCGCTTCTCGTCCTCGACGAGCCGACCGCGAACCTCGACCCGCAGGGTATCGACGATGTCTACGCGGCGCTGGCCGAGCTCGCGGCATCCGGCGACCGGGGCATCGTGCTCATCGAGCACAACCTCGACGCCGCCGTCGCGTTCGTCAATCGCGTCGTCGTCATGGATGCCGAGGGCGTCGTCGTCGCGGACGGGTCGGTCGATGACATCCTGCGAGATCGAGCCGACGAGCTGCTCGAGCTCGGTGTGTGGCTTCCCACCTCGACGCTCGCAGCTCTGCGGCTGCGCTCGGCCGGCTACCGGTTCGACCCGCTGCCGGTCACTCCCGATGAGCTGCGCGCCGCCCTCGACAGCCAGCCCTCGCCCGCGGCCCGTTCCGCCGAGCAGAGGAGGCTCGGCTCAGCCGAGGACTCCGCCGCCCCGGGGCCCCTCGTGTCAGCCGATTCTCCTCACGCCGGCGTTGCGGGAGGCCGCACGGGCGCTCCCCGCATCGAGGTGCGCGGGCTCACCCTCCGGCGACGCAAGACCGCAGTGCTCAGCGACGTCTCGCTCGACGTGCGCGACGGCGAGTTCCTCGCGATCGTCGGCGCCAACGGTGCCGGCAAGACAACGCTGATCCAGGCGGTTGCCGGCGTCCTCACGCCGCCACGGGGGACGGTCCACGTGGATGGCCTCGATGTCGCCCGCCTCGACGAGCGCGCACTGTGGTCTCACGTGGGCTTCGTGTTCCAGAATCCGGAGCATCAGTTCATCGCGGCATCCGTGTTCGACGAGATCGCGCATGGCCTGCGCCGCCAGCAGCTCGACGAGGCCGAGATCGAAACCCGCACCCTGGCTCTGCTCGACCGGTTCGGGCTGCGGGAGCGGGCCCACGTGCACCCGTTCCTGCTGTCGGGAGGACAGAAGCGGCGACTGTCGGTCGGTACCGCACTGGTTGCGGGAGCCCCCGTTCTCGCGCTGGACGAGCCCACCTTCGGTCAGGATCGCGCGCGGGCCGAGGAGCTGCTCACACTCCTGCGCGACCTGAACCGGGACGGCACGACGATCATCGTCGTCACCCACGACATGCAGCTGGTGGCCGAGCACGCCGATCGCGTCGCGGTGATGGAGGCGGGCCGCGTCACCGCGACCGGGTCGCCGGCGGAGATCTTCGCGGATGCCGACCTCATCGCCCGGGCAGGGTTGCGGCTGCCTCCACTCGCCCGCGCTCTCGCGCCGCTCACAGCGCACCCATCCCTGACGGCGATCACGCGCGTCGCCGACCTTCCCGGGGGCGAGCCGTGACGACCGCATCGACCGTGATCCCGGCATCCGTGGCCGAGGACCCCTACGCCGCAGCGCCGCGTACTTCCGCACTGCGGTTCCTGTACGCGCTGAATCCGCTCGCGAAGATGGCCGCCATCCTGCCCGCGATCGTGCTGCTCGTGTTCGTCCGCGATCTCGCGACGCCTCTGGCCTTCCTCGCCCTGGCCTACGTCGTCCTGCTGGTCGGCATCGCCCTCAGCATCCGCGCCGCCGCCGTGCTCACCCTCGCGATCCCGGGCGCGATCCTCGTGCTGGGCGTCGGCTTCTCACTCTGGACGGATGCCGCGCTTGTCGCCGACACTCCACCCGTGCTGCAGATCGGTGCATGGACCCTCCACAGCGACGCGCTCCAGATCGGGTTCGCGACGGGGCTGCGTCTGGGAGCGATCCTCGCGCTGTCGCTCATTCCCGGGCTCAGCACCACCGGCCCCGACCTCGTGCGCGCGTGTGTGCAGCAGCTCCGCGTGCCCTACCGCATCGGCTACACCGCGCTTGCCGCCTTCCGCTTCGTGCCCCGCTTCGGACACGAGCTCGAGATCATCCGCCAAGCACACCGGGTGAGAGGCGCGCATCGCGGGCGCGGTCCGATCGCGAGCGTGCGCCGGTGGGCGAGCTACATCGTCCCGCTCCTGGCGGGCGCGATCCGTCACGCCGAGCGGGTTGCCCTCGCGATGGATTCTCGTGCCTTCGGCGCCTACCCCGAGCGCACCGAGCGCCACCTCGTACCCTTCCGGGCCCGGGATGTCGTCTTCATCGCCGCCTTCTGGGTTGCGTCAGCCGCGCTGTTCGTCGCGTTCTTCCCCTGGGCGCCGCCGATCTGACCCGAGGTGCCGTGGCCGGCACCGACACGACGGATGCCGTGACCCCGGCCCGGTGGGAAGCGGCGGTCACGGCATCCGTGTCGACGTCGTCGATCAGCGCTTTCCGGCGAGATCCCGTCCGACGATCTCACGCATGATCTCGTTCGTGCCGCCGTAGATGCGGTGGACGCGGGCGTCGAGGAACGCGCGGGCGATCGGGTACTCGGTGATGTAGCCGTATCCCCCGTGCAGCTGTACGCCGAGGTCCAGGACCTCCCACTCGCGCTCGGTCGCCCAGAACTTGTACTTCGCGGCCTCTTCGGCGCTGAGCTTGCTGTCCTTGTAGGCACGCATGACGCGGTCGGTGTATGCCCACAGCGCCTCGACGTTCGCCGACATGTCGGCCAGGCGGAAGCGCGTGTTCTGGAAGTCGGCGATCCGCTCGCCGAAGGCCTCGCGGTCCTTCGTGTAGGCGAGGGTCCAGTCGAGCGCCGCCTGTGCGGCCGCCGCGCCTGCGACCCCGATCGACATGCGCTCCAACGGCAGGTTCATCATGAGCTGCACGAAGCCCATGCCCTCACGGCCGCTGATGAGGTTGGCCTCCGGAACGAAGACGTCACTGAACGAGAGCTCCGCGGTGTCGTGCCCGTGGAAGCCCATCTTGTGCAGCTTCTTACCGTGGTCGAATCCCTCCATGCCGTTCTCGATGAGCAGCAGGCTGAAGGCATCCGGGCGGTTACCCTCGCCGGTCTTGACGAAAGTGACCACCAGGTCGGCGGTCTTGCCGCTGGAGATGAACGTCTTCGCACCGTTGACGATGTAGCCACCGTCGACCTTCTTCGCGGTCGTCTTGATGCCGCGCAGGTCGCTGCCGGCGCCGGGCTCTGTCATCGCGAGAGCGCCGATCACCTCGCCGGTCGCCATCCCGGGGAGCCACTTCTCTTTCTGCGCCTGCGTGCCCATGTGCACGAGGTACGGCACGGCGAGGTCGTCCTGGATGCCGAACGCGCCCGCGAGCGAGCCGGATCCCGCCGCGATGACCTCTTCCATGACGATCGCGCGGAAGCGGTAGTCCTGCAGCATTCCGGCGCCGCCGAACTCCTCCGGCACCGACAGGCCGATGAGCCCGGACTCGCCGGCGGCCTTCATCGTGTCGCGGTCGATCTCGCCCTCGGCATCCCACCGGGCGATCGCCTCATTCGTGACGTATCGCTTGACGAACTCCTTGACGACGTCGCGGAACGCCTCGTGGTCCTCGTCGTAGATGTCGCGCTCCATGTGAGCCCTTCCTTCTCCATCGATGGTGTGGGTCTGCCGCGGAATCGGCCGATCGGCGCCCTCGCCGTCGCGATTCTATGCCCCGCCACCACACGGGATTCGAACCGGCTGTGGGATTGCGGTTCACGGTCCGCGGTACTGAGTCCCGCATTTGTGGGATGCCTCCAGCTTCGGCATCCGGTTCGAATCAGAATATCGCCTGCTTGACTTGGCATCGTATTTTTGTTCGACTATGGCGATGCGGTGGAACGGACAGGCAATCGGCGCGATCGACGACGGTGCACTCCCCGGCATGGAGCACCTCGGCGGATTCGTGCGATCGGTGACGACTCCGGAGTTCGCGGGCATGACCTTTCACGAGGTCGTCGCCAAGAGCGCGCTGAACCATGTCCCGGGCGCGTCGGCGATGCCGTTCGACTGGACCGTGAACCCGTACCGAGGATGCAGTCATGCATGCTCCTACTGCTTCGCCCGGGGGACGCACGAGTACCTGGAGCTCGATTCCGGGCGCGACTTCGACTCGCAGATCGTCGTCAAGGTCAATGTCGCAGACGTGCTGCGTACCGAGCTGGCCCGACCGTCGTGGACGGGCGACGCGGTCATGCTGGGTACCAACACCGATCCGTATCAGCGTGCGGAGGGACGCTACCGGCTCATGCCCGGAATCATCCAGGCGCTCACCGACGCCGGCACCCCGTTTTCGATCCTTACCAAGGGCACTCTGCTGCGCCGCGATCTGCCGCTGCTGACGGAGGCCGCGCGCGAGGTCGATGTGTCGCTCGCGATGTCGATCGCCGTCTTCGACGACACGCTGCAGCGCGCACTCGAGCCGGGCACCCCGAGCGCGTCTGCCCGCCTCGAGACGGTGCGGGCGGCGACGGATGCGGGATTTCGGGTGACGGTCTTCCTCATGCCGATCCTCCCCCACCTCACCGACTCCGTCGCGGCGCTCGATGACGCGCTCTCGCGCATTCGAGCCGCGGGGGCGCATCGGGTCGTGTTCGGCGCCCTTCATCTTCGCCCGGGTGCGAAGCAGTGGTTCTGGCAGTGGCTCGAGCGGGAGCATCCGGAACTGGTCGGTGCGTACCGCGGGCTGTATCCGGGCGCCTCGGCATACGCACCGAAGCCCTACCGGCAGTGGCTCGCCAAGCGTGTACGACCGCTCCTGCGGGTGCACGGCCTCAACGGTCATGCCGAGGAGGAGGCGCCGCCCCGCGAGCCGGTTCCCGGGCTGGCCGCGCGGCGCGCTGCGGCATCCGTCGTCACCACCTCGCGCGGGCGGCGGGCGGATGCCGCGGCCATGCTGTTCTGAGGGCGGTCGGGCGCTCCCGCACGCCGCCCGACGGGACGGGCTGCGACAGGTGCGACAGGGAGGTGCGCGCCCCTGCTGTGCGTGGGACACCTCCCCTCCGGTGGCGGGCACGACAGCTCCCAGCGGCTCGCACGACGCTCCGGACAGTGTCGGAACCCCCTGTCAACATGGGAACATGCATTCGAACGCGGTCATCGACTTCAGCGACACCGACGTCGCTGAGCTGTCGGCGATCGTCACCGCGGTCGAGCGCGCGAACGCCGACCGCGCCGCGGCAGAGGTCGCGCAAGTGCGTGCGCTCGCGCGTGCGGGAGCGCTGGCCGCCCGGCAGGCTGCGGGGCAGGCGAGCCGGGTGCGCGCGCACGACATGGCGTTGCGGGGCATCGCGGCCGAACTCGCCGGTGTCTCGCGCACCAGCGACCGCTCGATGCAACGGCAGATCGACGAGGCCCGCGTGATCGTCGACGACTACCCGACCTCCCTGTGCGCGTGGGAGCGCGGCGAGATCACCCGCGGGCACGTCCGCGCGATCACGGATGCCGGAACTCCCCTCCCGCCCGAAGCCCGCGCCGAGTTCGACCGGCGCGCTGTCGCCCTGTGCCTGGACCAGACCCCGAACCAGGCCCGGGGGCCGCTCGAGATCCTCGCCGCACGCCTGCACCCCCGCACTCCGGTCGAACGGTACCGGGACGCGCACGAGAACCGCACCGTCCGGGTCGTGCCCCTTCCCGACGGGATGGCGGACCTGTGCGTGACCATGGCCGCCGTCAAGGCCCACGCCGTGTTCGACCGCATCACCCAGATGGCACGCACCATCACGGATGCCCGAACCCCCGACCCCGCCACCGGCCGCGTCCCCGACCCGATCATCGCCACCGACACTCGCACGATGGACCAGATCCGCGCCGACGTCGTCGCCGCGATGCTGCTGGCCGGCGACCCGCTCGCCGACACCACGATCGACGGCGACGGGCCGGGCGAACTCGGCGCCATCCGCGCGAAGGTCCAGATCGTCGTTCCCGCCCTCACCCTCCTGGGCACGGATGCCGAACCCGCCGAACTCGTCGGCCACTGCCCCATCGACGCCGAAACCGCCCGCGAACTCGCGTTCGGCGCATCCTGGTGGGAACGACTGGTCACCGACCCGGTCATCGGAACCGTCCTCGAATGCGACGGCTACGCCCGCCCCGCAGCGCTGGGCCGGTGGCTGCGCGCCCGCGACCGCCGGTGCCGGTTCCCCGGATGCACCATGCCCGCCATCCGCTCCGAGGTCGACCACACGATCGACTACGCCCTCGGCGGCACCACCGAAGCCACGAACCTCGCTCACCTGTGCCAGCGACACCATTCGATGAAGCAGTTCACCGCCTGGAAGGTCCGACAGCTCGAACACGGCGTCCTCGAATGGACCTCACCCACCGGCCGCGTCTACCTCGAGAACCCGCCCCCGATCTCGGTCGCCTTCACCGTCGACGACCCACCCGGCGATAGGTCCGGCGCGCCACCAGGTGTGCCACTCGCTGAGAAGCGCGACAATTCACACCTCTCGGCAGATCACGGCCCCGCCCCGTTCTGAGTCGGCGTACCCCCGCTTGACTCTGGGAATCCCGATTCTTGGGCTACCAGGCGCCCGCGCGCCTAGCGTCACATGGCGAGCCACGTGACGCTAGGACGCGTCGGTCCTTCGCGGTTCAGGCGTCGACGTCGGCGAGCTGGCGGCCCGCGATCTCCTCCAGCAGGTCATCGCCGATACGAGCATCCTCGAACGGCGCCTCGATCTCGGCCCGATCGAGCAGTTCCGTCATCCGGCGGCGACGCTGGCGTGTGATCAGCGTGACGACGCGACCCTCGCGCCCCGCGCGGCCGGTGCGGCCCGAGCGGTGCAGGTACGTCTTGTACTCGTCGGGCGCGTCGGCCTGCACCACCAGGTCGATGTCGTCGACATGGATGCCGCGCGCGGCCACATCTGTCGCCACGAGCACGCGCACCCGGCCCGAGGTGAGCTTCTCGAGGTTCCGCGAGCGCTTGGCCTGGTTCAGGTCTCCGTGCAGAGCGAGCGACGGGATGCCGGCATCGTCGAACTGCTCCGCGAGCATCTCCGCGTAGGCACGGGTCCGCGCGAACACGAGGGTCTTGCCTCCGCGGTCCACGAGCGAGGTGAGGATCTCGGCCTTGTCGCGGTGATCGATCACGAGAACGCGGTGCTCGATCGTGCTCGAATCCTGGTCCTCCCCGGCGACCTCGTAGACCGCGGGCTCCACGAGGAATTCGTCTACGAGCGCGGCGACCTCGCGGTCGAGCGTCGCCGAGAACAGCAGCTTCTGGCTGCCGTCCTGCGTCAGGCGCAGGATCCGCTGCACGGGCTCGAGGAAGCCGAGCTCGCACATGTGGTCGGCCTCGTCGAGGACGGCGATGCGCACCTCCGAGAGATCGAGCTTGCCCTGCTCGATGAGATCCTCGATGCGTCCGGGGGTGCCGACGATGATGTCGACGCCCTTCTTCAGGGCACCGACCTGCCTCGCCTGCGGGACACCGCCGTAGATCTGGGTCGTGAACAGGCCGACGCTGCGGGCGATCGGCTGAATGGTCCGGTCGATCTGCAGCGCGAGCTCGCGGGTCGGAGCGAGCACGAGCGCCTTCGGCGCGCGACCGAACTCGCGCCGGCTGCCGGCCTGGGACCGCAGGATGCTCTCCACGAGCGGGGCGCCGAACGCGATGGTCTTTCCCGAACCGGTCCGGCCGCGGGCGAGCAGGTCCCGACCCTCGAGGATCGGCGCAACGGTCGCCGCCTGGATGGGGAACGGCGTGGCCGCGCCGAGGTCCGCGAGAACGCGGACGATGTTCTCGCCGAGACCCAGGTCGCCGAAGCTCACTCCCTCGACGGCATCCGCCTGAACAGCGTCGGCCTGGAGGCGCTCGTGCACGACGTCGACACGCTCTTCGTGCGCTGCCGTGCGCGCCGGGGTGTCCCAGCCGGAACGGTTGGGCGCGTCATCGCGACGGGGACGGTCATCGCGACGGGGACGGTCATCGCGGCGGGGACGTTCGGAGAATCCACCGCGCCCCTCACGCCGATCGCCGTAGCCACCGCGGTCGGCGCGGGGACGGTCCTCCCGGACCGGTCGGTCGTCACGGCTCGAGCGACCCTCGTAACGGGGACGGTCATCGCGCGCCGGGCGCTCATCCCACCGCGGGCGGTCGTCGCGGGCGGGACGGTCATCGCGACGCGGCCCACCGTCATACCGCGGTCGATCATCGCGCGCCCCGCGGTCGTCGCGGCTCTCGTAGCGAGGGCGATCACTCCGAGCGGGACGGTCTTCGTAGCGAGGGCGATCACTCCGAGCGGGACGATCCTCATAACGGGGGCGATCACTCCGAGCGGGGCGATCCTCATAACGGGGGCGATCACTCCGAGCGGGGCGATCCTCGTAACGCGGGCGGTCATCGCGCTGCGGACGATCCTCCCAGCGACGGCGATCATCGCCCGCGGGACGCTCGCCGCGCGCGGGACGCCCCTCGTAGCGGGGCCGGTCATCGCGACGCGGACGGTCATCGCGCGAGTGGGTACGGATCGCGCGCGCCTCGTCGCGGCCGGCGCGCTCCTGCGCCGTCCAGCGGCGCTTGGGCTGGGCCGCGGCATCGGCGGTCTCGGGGCGGTAGCCGCGGTGGTTCGGGCTCTTGCTTCCCGGCTTTCCGGCTGACGACGCTCCGGGGCGACGCTTGCGATCCTGGAAGGCGGTCTTCTCGCCATAGCGCGGTTCGAAGTTCTTGGCTGCGCGGCCGCCGGCGGGCTTCTTGCTCTTGGGCATGGTGATCTTTCCTGGGTTCTCTCGCACGAGAACAGCAGTCGAGACGCGCTCGACAGGCCCGGACTCTCTTGGCCGGGGGCCATTCATGTGATGGTCATGTGCGCCGATCGGCGCTCACCATCGGCCCCTCAGAACTCACAAACCCACTCCGCCACAATCGGCGGCGTCCAGAGCCGACCGATCCAGCGTACAGGGTGAGCCTGGGAAACCCCCGCCCGGTGCGCCGAGCGCCCTAGCATGGGCTCGACGCCCGCCCAGGAGGACCCATGCCAGACATCCGTCACGATCCCACCGGAGAGCAGTTCCACCTCGCGAGCGCGGATGGCCGGGTCACCGCCCACCTCACGCAGGTCGGGGCGACCATCCGCGGTCTCACTGTCGATGGGATCGACCTCATCGCGCCGTACCCGCAGGGAATGCCGGCGCCCGCGGCATCCGGAACCGTGCTCGTCCCGTGGCCCAACCGCGTCCGGGACGGCAGGTGGAGCCACGGCGGCACCACCTACCAGCTGTGGATCACCGACCCCTCGGTCGGTGGCGCCTCGCACGGCCTCCTGCGGTTCATGCCCTACGCGGTTGCGCAGCGCGGTGAGGACCGACTGACGCTCGCTGCGACGGTGTTCCCGCAGAGCGGCTACCCGTTCCAGCTCGACACGACGGTCACGTACGCCCTGACCTCCGACGGCATCGAGGTGACCCACACGATCGAGAACGTCGGCACGGATGCGGCTCCCGCCGCCCTCGGCACCCACCCCTACTTCACGATCGGGGACGTGCCCACAGCCGACCTCGTGCTGACCTCGCCGGGGGCCAAGATGCTCGTGCTGGACGAGGCGCTGATCCCCGTCGACGAGGTGCCTGTCGACGCGGCATCCGACCTGCGCTCCGGCGCCCGCCTCGGTGACGTGTCGCTGAACACCTGCTACACCGACATCGCCCGCGACGCGGACGGGATCCTGCGCCACCGCCTGCGCGCGCCCGACGGCCGAACCGTGACCATCTGGCAGGGCAAGGACCTCGACTACGTCCAGGTGTACACAACGGACCGGTATCCGAACCGCGAACTCGCTGTCGCGATCGAGCCCATGAGCGCCGTGCCGGACGCCCTCAACTCCGGCCGCGGTCTGCGCTGGCTTGCACCCGGCGAGACCTGGACCGTCAGCTGGGGTATCTCCTACTCGGGCTGACGGCCGGTCTCATCCTGCGCGTCGGACCCGTCGCTTCCGGTCTCGTCCGGAGCGGTGCCGCCGTCCGGGGTCTCACCGGGCTCGATGTCCGCGCGCTCGATCTCGCCAGGCTCGGTCTCACCGGGCTCGATCTCGGCATGCCCGGCCTCACCACGCACAGTCTCGGCATGCTCAGTCTCGCCGGGCTCGATCTCACCGGGCTCGATCTCCGCGCGCTCGGCCTGCTCCGCGGAGTCCGCACCGGATGCGGCGTCTGCGGGTTCTCCGATCTCGGAACCCTCGGACTCCGGGGTCTCGGCCTCGGTCGACTCCGGGCTTGCCGATTCGGCCAGCTCCCGGGCGTCCGGTTCGGCGACGTCACCGGCCTGCGGCTCCGAACCGTCCCGCTCGACGCTCTCAGCGTCGTCGGTTGAGGACTGCACCGGGATCTGGCCGGTACGAACAGCTGCCTCCCGCTCACGGAGTTCGCGGCGCGTCAGCGGCACCTCGTCGGCGCCACCGGCGACAGTGCCGCCTCCCGCAGTGGCCCCCGCTGTCGCGACACCGACACCGGCGAGCACCAGCGCGCCTTCGGCATCCGTCTGCCCCGACCGCGCGGCGCGCTTGGCCTGACGACGCTCCTTCGCACCCTCCACGAGGTTGTAGAGCGTAGGCAGCACGAGCAGTGTGAGCACCGTCGACGAGATCAGGCCGCCGATCACGACGATCGCAAGCGGTTGCGAGATGAAGCCGCCGCTGCCGGTGATGCCGAGGCCCATGGGCGTGAGCGCGAGGATCGTCGCAAGGGCCGTCATGAGGATCGGGCGAAGTCGCCGTGTGCCGCCCGCGATCGTCGCGTCGTGCGCGCTCAGTCCCTTCTCGCGGTACTGGTTGACCAGGTCCACGAGCACGATCGCGTTGGTCACGACGATGCCGATGAGCATGAGCACACCGATCAGCGATGCGACACCGAGCGGGATGCCGGTGACGACCTGGAGCAGGATCGCGCCGGTGGCGGCGAAGGGCACCGAGATCAGCAGCAGCAACGGCTGGCGCAGCGACTTGAAGGTGGCCACCATCACGACGTAGACGATCAGGATCGCCGCCAGCAACGCCAGACCCAACTGGGTGAAGGCCTCTTCCTGATCCGTGGCGACGCCGCCCAGGCTCGCACGGGCCGCCGACGGCAGGTCTGCCTCATCGATCGCGTTCGTGACAGAGGCCGTCGCCTGCGTCAGATTGTCGGTCGACGGAGTGACCGTCACGGTCGCGGTTCGCGTTCCACGCTCCGTCGTGATCGAGGTCGGCCCCTGAGCTTCCTCGACAACGGCGACATCCGACAGCGGGACAGGTCCCTGCGCCGTGAAGACCTGCAGTTCGCGCAGCTCCTGGATCGTGGCGGGCGGGTCGGTCGCCGCGAGGTAGACGGTCAGCGACGTGTCATCGACTTCGACGCTGCCGATGCTCTGGGGCTGCATCGTGCTCGACACGAGGGCGCCGACGGCGACCTCCGACAGCCCGAGCGATGCGGCCTTGTCGCGGTCGACCTGCACCGAGATGAAGGGCAGGGATGCCGACAGATTGCTCGTGACCTGGCTGACGTCATCCAGGTCGCGGAGGCTGGCGACGACGGCATCCGTCGCCTCCTGCAGCGTCGATGCGTCGGGCGCCGTGACATCGACCTCGATATCGGTCGAGCCGAATCCGCCGTTGCCTCCGGAGACGGTGATCTCGCCGACGTCGGGGAGCGCGTCGACGGTGCGCTGCACCTCTTCGCGCAGCGCAACCTGGTCGACGCCTTCCTGCGTCGTGATCGAGTACGTGATCCCGCTGCCGCCGCCGGTGAACGCATCCCGCAGCGCATTGCCACTGGAGCCGATCGACACCTGCACGGTCTCGATTCCTTCGATCCCGATCAGTGCGTTCTCGACGGGCTCGGCGGCAGCCGATTCCGCCTCCAGGCTCGGCGCTGCGCCGATATCCTGCGTCATGGTGAACGTGTTCTGGCCCGAATCCCCGAGGAAGTTGGTCTTCATGAAGGGCGCTGCGGCAACGGTGCCCACGAGCACCAGCGCGGCAAGGCCCAACGTGACCCACGAGTGACGCAACGTCCACCGCAGAATCGGGGTGTAGCCGCGCTGCAGGCGGTCCAGCGGCGCTGCGGGATCCTCCGGATCGATCTCGGCGCCGGTGGCATCCCGCAGCGGCTTGCCGGGCTTGAGGAACCAGTAGGCGAGCACCGGCACGATCGTGAGGGCCACCAGGAGCGACGCCAGCAGGGCGATCGTCACCGTGAGTGCGAAGGGACGGAACAACTCTCCGGTCACATCGCCCACGAAGGCGATCGGCAGGAACACCGCGACCGTCGTGATGGTCGACGACGTGATGGCAGCGCCGACTTCCTTGACGGCGCGCACGATCGAGGTCATCTTGTCGGCCGTGCCGACGTAGTGGCGCCGGATGTTCTCGATCACGACGATCGAGTCGTCCACGACGCGCCCGATCGAGATCGTGATCGCGCCGAGCGTGAGGATGTTGAGCGAGTACCCGAACGCCTGCAGCCCGATGAACGTGATGAGCACGCTCGTCGGGATCGAGATCGCCGTCACGAGCGTTGCCCGCACCGAGAGCAGGAAGAGCAGGATGACGAGGACGGCGAAGAGCAGCCCGAATCCACCCTCGACGGCGAGGGTCTCGATCGACTGCTCGATGTAGGGCGCCTGGTCGAACACCACGGTGAGGGTGACGCCGTCGAGCTTCTCCTCGAGGTCGGGAAGGATGTCGAGCACAGCGTGCGAGACCTCGACCGTGTTGGCCGCCGGGAGCTTGGTGATCGCGATCGTGACGGCCGGTTCGCCGTTCACACGGGAGATCGTCGTCACGGGGTCCTGCCCCTGCTCCACGGTGGCGACGTCCGCGATCGTCACGGTTCCCGCCTGGAACTGCTCGGCATCCGTGGGCACGAGCGGGAGCGCGGCGACCGCGTCGACGGACGTGATCTTCGATCCCGTCTGGACGGTCAGGGTCTGCTCGTTCTCGGTGATCTCTCCGCCCGGGAAGAGCACGCCGTTCTGGTCAAGGGCGTCGCGGATCGCCTGCTGCGAGTAGCCCGCCGCAGCCAGGGCCGCCTGATCGGGGGTGATCGTGATGCGTTGGCCGGTGCCTCCGACGATCTGCGCGGCGTTGACGCCGTCGAGGTCTTCGATGTCGGGGATCGCGGTGGACTCGAGGGTCGCCTGGATGGTCTGCTCGTCCTCGAACCCGGTCACAGCGATCTGAATGACCGGGAAGTCGTCGATGCTCGCCGACAGGACGTTGGGCTCGACATTCTCGGGCAGCTGGCTCTTGATGCGGTTTATCGCCTGTGTGATCTTCTGCTCGGCGGTGCCGAGGTCGGTGCCATAGGCGAACGACGCCTGCACGATGGACGCGTTCGTCGTGCTGGTCGCTGTCGTCGACTCCAGCCCCGGCACGGCCTGGATCGCGGTCTCGATCGGCGTGGACACGTCGTTCGCGACGACCTCGGGCGATGCCCCGGGGTAGGTCGAGACCACGATGAGGGCCGGGAACTCGATCGAGGGGATCAGCTCCTGCTTCAGGCTGGTCAGCGCGAGGCTGCCGAACAGCGCGGCGACGATCGTGACCAGCGCGATGAGGGCGCGGTTCTTGAGGCTCAGGACGGCGAGTTTCGACACGGTGGCCTTTGCTGTGCTCGGTGCGGTCGGGACGCGACGATACGCGGGTGTATCGTCCCCATCTTCGCACGGTGATTCCGGGGGATATCCCGAAAGAACGGATCAGGAAGCGAGTGCGGGGAGTGCGCCGCCGAGCGCGACGCCGGCCGCCGCCGCGCCGAGCGCGAGCACGAACGTCCCGAGCGCGTTCATGATCGACATCCGGGTGCGCTTTTCCTCGGCCAGCAGAACCGACGTCACCGACACCGCACTGAAGGTCGTGAACCCGCCGAGCAGCCCCCCTCCGATCACCAGCTGCAGGCCGGGCCCGGCCGCAGACCCGGTCAGGATGCCGAGAGCGAAGGACCCGATGACGTTCACGATGAGCACTCCCCACGGTGGCTCCAGCCAGCGGGAGATGACCACGTCGGCGCTGTAGCGCAGTGCTGCGCCACCCCCGCCGGCGAGCACACCGAGTGCAAACAGCAGCGGGGTCATGCGGGGTGTCCCGAGGGATGCGTCGACCGGGGGCGAGTGATCCACAACCCCGCGACAGCTGCCGCGAGACCGGCGAGCACGGTCGCCGCCGCGAGCGGCAGCAGGGTCGGATCCAGAACGAGCACCGCGAAGCTGGAGTACGTGGTGAACCC
Source organism: Microbacterium sp. bgisy207 (assembly GCF_965345035.1). GTDB lineage: Bacteria > Actinomycetota > Actinomycetes > Actinomycetales > Microbacteriaceae > Microbacterium. Next base: position 119,331 of record NZ_CBDRMG010000008.1, on the reverse strand, counting down.
GCCCATGGCACCCACTCCCCAGAACGTGCGCAGTCGGGCGGCACGGGCGGGGTCGGCGACGCGCTCCGCCCAGCCCGTCACGATTGCGAGCAGGAAGGAGCCCACGACGTTGATCAGAGGGATCGAGAGCCACTGCGTCGAGGGGTCTTCGATGAGAAGGATGGCAAGGCGCGCGGCCGAGCCGACCGCGCCGCCCGCGAACACGAGCCCGAGGTGCGCCCAGGAAAACGTCGGTCTGATCGCCACCGCCCCAGGCTAGCGCCGGGCCGGGCCACCCCGTCCGCGTTCGTCCATAGCGGGTTCAGCACCCGGAAACAAGCCCGTTGCCCGGGCGCTCACCCGGGTGCGATCGTCGCGGCGTGGCGGTCATGCGTGGCGTCCCGTCGCGTGTGCTCGCAGACATCCAACGAAAGGTGCCGACATGAACATCGCACTGCTGATCATCATCATCATCGCCGTCATCCTGGCAATCGTCGGCGGCCTCAACACCGCGTTGAACTGGCTGCTGTGGGTCGCTCTCATCGTCGGCGTGATTGCGCTCATCGCGTTCCTCTTCAGGGTCATCAGCGGCAGCCGAAGCTGACCGCACGAAGAACGGATGCCGCGTACCTCGGGGGAGGGCACGGCATCCGTTCTTGTGCTCAGAGCGTCGATTCGGCATAGATCGTGAGCGCGTCGCGCACGAACTCGGCACCAGCGGTTCCACCCGCCGGCGTGGCGTAGTTCGCCGCGAACCTCGGATCGGATGCGTACATCTGCGCAATCCCGAGCACGTAGGGCTTGAGCGCCTCGCCCCCGTCGTGCGCCGGGGTTCCGGGGATGGCTCGGAGCCACGCCACGTGGCGCTCGGCAAGCGCGTGCGCGTCAGCCGAACTCGGCGAGACGCCGGCGTGGGCGGCCGCGGCCCAGTCGGCCGCGAGCGCGGCGGACTCGCCCTTCCACGCGTTCCGCTGATCGGGATCGAGCCCGCGCCACCACTCGTCCGAGCGCGCGTACGCGGCCGCGCCCCAGCGCTGCTCGACCTCCTCCTTGTGGACGGTGTGGTCGAAACCGTCGAACATGTCATCGGTCATCGTCAATTCACCTCCTTCCCATGATGTGATCGTGGACTCGACAGCGGCGATCTGCCGGGCGAGTCGGTCCTGCTCCGAACGGAGCCACCCGATGTGGGCGCGCAATGCGGCCACGGGGTCCTGCTGCGCTTCGAGGACCTCGGCGATGTCACTCAAACCGAGCCCGAGGTCTCGCAGCAGCAGGATTCTCTGCAGTCGCACGAGCGCCTCCGCGCCGTAGTAGCGATAGCCGTTCGCTCCCGTGCGCGTCGGGCGCAGGATGCCGATGGCGTCGTAATGCCGCAACGCGCGGGTCGTTGTTCCCGATCGTCGCGCGACCTCGTGGATGCTCCATTCCGTCATGTGTCCCACGCTAGAAGTTGACGTTGCGTCAATGTCAACCCGGTCGTCGATGATACTTGCCAAACGCGATATAGCGCGTTATCGTGTATTCGCGTTATATCGCGTCTCGCAGGCCCTGAGAACGGAGCAAGACCATGACCCTCGAGAAGTGGCTCATCCACCCGGGAGAGACGCGCGTCATCGATGTCGACGACGTGCGTACCCTCAAGATCGGACTCGTCGGCGGTCAGGTCGATGTCATCGCGCACGACGAACCCGGGGTGCGCATCGAGGTCCACGGCGTCACCGTCAAGGACCTTCGGATCGAAGCGACCGGCGATGCACTCGAGATCGACCACCCCCAGTTGCGCTGGGACAACTTCCTCGAGGCCTTCCGCAACTTCGGCTCGGGGGGACCGAAGGCGGAGGTCAGCGTCGCGGTGCCACGATCTGTCGCGCTCACGCTGGGCGTCGTGAATGCCAGCGCCCTCGTCTCGGGACTCGAGTCCGGTGCGCGCCTGAACACCGTCTCCGGCGACATCATCGTCGACGGTCTCACCGGCGATCTCACCGTCAACGCCGTGTCGGGGGACGTGCAGATCCGCAATCTCACGGGCACGCTGTCGGCCAACAGCGTCTCGGGAGACGTCGCGGCAACCGGCAGCATCCGCAAGGCGACGATCGATACCGTCTCGGGCGACATGCTGGTCGACACGACCGGCAACGCCCACGCGATCAGTCTCAACACCGTCAGCGGCGGAGCGACCATCCGGCTGGATGAGGGGCTTCCCGCCAACTTCGTCGTGCGCAGCGTGAGCGGCCGTGTCCAGATCGATGGCGTCACCCGCTCGGGCAGCGGGGTCACCAATTACACGGGATCGACCGGTGAGCTCAGCGGCTCGTTCGTCGACGTCCGCACGAACTCGGTCGCGGGAGGTCTGACGGTGCTGCGCCGCTCCCCCACCGCGGCGTCGGCCGGCACATCCAGCGACGGAGAGGAGTTGTGATGGCACCCGTCTTCTCGCACGGCGACCTGCGCCTGTACCTGCTGTATCTGCTCGATGAGGGGCCGCGGCACGGCTACGACATCATGCAGGCCCTTTCGGACCGCACAGGCGGGACGTACACCCCGAGCGCCGGCACCGTCTACCCGCGGCTTGCCAAGCTCGAGGAGGAGGGCCTGGTGACCAAGACGGTCGACGGGCGCAAGACGATCTATGAGATCACGGATGCCGGCCGGGCCGAGGTGGCCTCCCGTTCCGGAGACCTCGAGAGCATCGAGGCGGGACTCGCCGATTCCGTGCGACTCATTGCGGACGAAGTGCGGGGGTCGGTGCGCGAGGCGATGAAGAGCCTGCGCGCGGACTTGGCCGCCGCGAGCCGCGCCGAGCGCGAGAGCCGGAACGAGCAGGTCCGCGACGTCACCGATGATCTGCGCTCGCTCTCACGCGAGCAGCTGCACCGCGCCGAGGTAGCGGTGACGGAGTTCCGCGCCCACGTCCGCGCAGACCTGCGCACGCACGTCGCCAAGGGCGGAACGCTCACGGCATCCGTCGTCGATGAGTTGACGGCCGGTCTCGACGAGGTCGCCCGCGCCATCACCCGTTCCCTCCGCGGCTGACAAACCGGCCCCGTCCAGCCGGGTGGCGTCACCGATGTCAGCGGACAGGGATCAGCTGACGGGCCAGAGCTCCTCGTCGTCGGGTGCCGGCTCGCCCAGAGGAACCACGAGAATCGGGCGCGCCTGGCGATGTGCCAGCCGCGCAGCCACCGATCCGGTGAAGAACTCGCGAATCGACTCGCCGATCCCGCGTTTGCGGGTGCCGACCACGAGCAGGCGCGCGTCGATCTGGTCCGCGAGGTGCTTGAGCGCCAGAGCGGGGTCACCGACGAGCTGATGGATGCGCCAGTCGACGTCCATACCCTCCAGCGCGTGCGCGACTGACGCGCGCACCAGATCGAGGTCGGTCTCACCGGGAGCGATGTTGACGTCGATGGGCGCCGAGTGCACGTAGCCATCCGGATCCTCGTACGTGACGAAGCGCGTGACGTCGACGTGTGCCACGACAAGGGGAGCCTTCATGATGGCGGCGAACTTCGCGGCTTCCTTCACGACCCGCGGATGCTGGTCGGGCACCACCCCGACGATCACGGCCCCGCGGACCGCCTCTACCTCCAGGGGCGCGGTCCTGAGCTCCGGCCGTTCATCCGCCATCTGCATTCCCTCCTCGACATGCGGAGCCGAGGGGCGCGCAGCCGCGGGTCCCTCGAGGGCTCCGTGATATTCTGAATGCTACTCTTCCCGGCGAAAGACCGGATTCGTGAATGCACGGGCTGCGGAGTGCGGAGACCCGCGCTTTAGCCCGCGGGTCAGAAATGAGGGGGTCTCGCATGGGGCGTGGCCGTCAAAAGGCGAAACACACCAAGATCGCCCGCGAACTCAAGTCGTACAGCCCGAGCGTCAACTACGCGGCGCTCGAGAAGGAACTGGGTCATCAGTCCGACGACGACCTGTACGTCGACAAGTGGGCCGACCAGTTCGACGACGAAGACGACGAACTCGACGAGACAGCCTGAGAGCGACTCGTCTCTTCGCCGACCCCGCTCAGGACTCCTGGCTGCTCTCGACCCAGTCGAGATACTCCTCCGTCACCGTGCCCGTGACGTAGCGACCGTCAAAGCAGCTCATGTCGAGGTCGTCGACGTCCGACCCCTCGAGGATCGCGGCCTTCAGATCTTCCACCTCCTGGTACACGACGTAGTCGGCTCCGAGTTCTTCCGCGATCTCGGGAATCGAGCGACCGTGCGCGACCAGCTCGTGCCGCGTCGGCATGTTGATCCCGTAGACGTGTGGGTAACGCACGGGCGGAGCCGCCGACGCGAACGTGACCGACGCGGCGCCGGCATCCCGAGCCATCTGGATGATCTGCTTCGACGTCGTCCCGCGCACGATCGAATCATCGATCAAGAGCACGTTCTTGCCCTTGAACTCGCTGGACATCGCGTTGAGCTTCTGCCGCACGCTGCGCTTGCGGGCTGACTGCCCCGGCATGATGAAGGTCCGGCCGACATAGCGGTTCTTGTAGAAGCCCTCGCGATACTCGATGCCGAGCTTTCGCGCGACCTGCATCGCGGCGGGCCGGGACGAGTCGGGGATGGGCATGACGACGTCGATCGCCCCCTCCGGCGTGTACTTGGCGATCGTGTCGGCAAGGCGGTCGCCCATGCGCAGCCGCGCCTCGTACACCGAGATCCCGTTCATGATCGAGTCCGGACGCGCGAGGTACACGTACTCGAACGAGCAGGGAACGAGCCGTGGGTCATCCGCGCACTGCTTGGTGTGCAGGTGGCCGTCGAGATCGACGAAGACCGCCTCCCCGGGCATGACATCACGGACGACCTCGAATTCGCCGTTCTCGAGCACGAGCGACTCGGAGGAGACCACCCACTCGTACGATCCGTCGGGAGCTTTCCGCGTGCCGAGGATCAAGGGACGGATGCCGAACGGGTCCCGGAAGGCGAGCAGGCCGTGGCCGGCGATGAGGGCGATGGCCGCGTAGGAGCCCTCCACGCGGGCGTGGACCCGGGATACCGCTTCGAAGATCTCGGCGGGCTCGAGGTCGAGTCCCGAGACCGTCGCCTGCAGCTCTCCGGCGAGGACGTTGACCAGCAGTTCGGTGTCAGAGCTCGTGTTCAGGTGCCGACGGTCCTTGTGGAAGAGCTCGTCGGTGAGTTCGCGGGTGTTCGTGAGGTTTCCGTTGTGCACCAGCACGATGCCGTACGGCGCGTTGACGTAGAACGGCTGCGCCTCTTCCTCACTGGAGGCCGTTCCCTTGGTCGCGTAACGGACGTGCCCGAGCCCGATCGTGCCCAGCAGTGACCGCATGTCGCGCGTGCGAAACGCCTCGCGGACCTGACCGCGCGCCTTGGTGATGTGGAAGACCCCGCTCGGTTCTGCGGTGGCGATTCCGGTCGAGTCCTGCCCGCGGTGCTGCAGCAGCAGAAGCGCGTCGTAGATCTCCTGGTTGACCGGGCCACGCCCGACCATGCCGACGATTCCGCACATGGGTGGTTACTGAGCTCCTTCGGCGAACGATCCGACCAAGCGCACGGCACCGCCGTCGACACCCTTCGCGCCCTCGACGTATGTCCCGCTCGGCCGCGGCCCGTCCGAGACGACACCGATCTGCCACGACGCGATCCCCTCGGCCCTCAGCGCGGATACCGCGTCCTCCGCCTGATCCGCCGCCACGACGGCGATGAAGCCGACGCCGAGGTTCCACGTCCCCTCGGTGTCCGCGAGGGCGATGCCGCCGCGGCTTGCGAGGACCTGGAAGACTGCGGGCGGAGTCCACGTCGCGCGGTCGACATCGACCCACGTGCCTGCCGGGAGCACGCGGGCGAGGTTCGCCGCGATCCCCCCGCCGGTCACGTGGCTGAGGGAATGGACCCCGCCTCCGGACTGCGCGATCAGGCGCAGCAGCGGGGCGGTGTACAGGCGGGTGGGCTCGAGAAGGACCTCACCCCAGGACGCGCCGCCGAACTCGGCCGCGGCGTCGGAGTACGACAGCCCGGATGCCGAGACGATGTGGCGCACGAGCGAGTAGCCGTTGGCGTGGAGTCCGCTCGACGCGAGCGCCAGGACGACGTCCCCGGACTCGACGCGATCGGCGCCGAGCACGGCATCCGCTTCGACGACACCGGTGGCTGCTCCCGCGACGTCGTAGTCATCGACACCGAGCAGGCCCGGGTGTTCGGCGGTCTCGCCGCCGACGAGGGCGGTTCCGGTCTCTTCGCAGCCGCGCGCGATACCCGCCACGATGTCGGCGATGCGCTCGGGGACGACCTTTCCGCAGGCGATGTAATCGGTCATGAAGAGCGGCCGCGCACCGACGACGACGATGTCATCGACCACCATGCCGACAAGGTCCTGGCCGATCGTGTCGTGTTTGTCGATCGCCTGGGCGATCGCGACCTTCGTTCCCACCCCGTCTGTGCTCGTCGCGAGCAACGGCCGCCGGTAGGCCCGGAGCGTAGAGGCGTCGAACAGGCCTGCGAAGCCACCGACTCCGCCGAGGACCTCGGGACCCTGCGTGCGACGAACGGCCGCCTTCATGAGTTCGACGGCGAGGTCGCCGGCTTCGGTGTCGACGCCCGCGGCAGCATAGGGATTGTGGGACTCCACCCGAACAGCCTACCGGCGCGTCCTCAGCTCTCGTCGCGCATCCAGGGCGGGAGCTGATCGGTCATGGGTCGGGAGAGGTCGTCGACGAAGGTGACCTCCTGCGCAGCGCGCGCGGCACGGATGCGACGCAGGTTCCGCCGTTCGACCGTCAGGATGATCCCCGCGCTGACGAGCAGGCAGATCGCCACGCACACCATCGCGTTCAGACCGAAGGCCCACACGATCCCCGCCTCACCGGATGAGGCGACACCCCGACCCGAGGTACTGCCGACGACGGTGAGCGCTGCCGCAATCAGTACCCCCGCGACGATGCCGGCGCCCAGAATCCGCCCGTAGCGGGGTGACCGGCGAACATGCACCGCCTGCACCTGGATGTCGATGACGTGTTCGTGTTCATCGGGTGAGGACGACGCGTGTCGGACTGCCATTGGACTGCCCCTCACCCTGTGCCGATCAGTCGCTCGTGATGATGCGTTCGTGGTCTACCCGGAGGGTGCGAGCGCGGCGCGCGTAGACCCGGTCCAGGATGAGTGCGACCGCGCCCCCGAGAGCGACTCCGGCCGAGACGAAGATCAGCAGCAGGAAGCCGAAGACCTGCATCTGCGAGTACACGAGGCCGGTGTTCGGACTCACCTGCGTCGTGCCGTCGAACGCGAACGTCAGAATCATCGCGACGATCATGCCGACCGCGCCGCCCAGCAGCAGGAACACGGCGTACTTGGGACTGCGCCGCACCGTCACCTGCTCGAGGCGCTGGTCACTCGTCGGGGACATGCCACCATTGTCGCACCCTCTCGCGCGGCGGGACTCGTCGGCGAGAGGGTGCGAGCGCGCTCACGCGTCAGTTGTCGTCGACGCCCGTTCCGGATGCCGCGCCGCCACGGCGACCGATCAGCACGCCTGCCACGACGATCACGGCGAGTAGCCCGACGCCTCCGGCGATCCATGGCCACACCGGCGCGGGGTCGCTCGTCGATGCCACGTCCTCTGCTGCCCCCTCGACTGCCGCGACAGGCTCGTCGGCCGCGGCCGGGGCCCCGGTGAGACAGTCCGCGGTGACCGGGATGATGGCCGAGATCGGGTCGAGCTCTTCGCCACGGGGATACGTGCCGAAGGCGGCGGCTCCGGCATCCGTGAGTGTCGCCGGCACCGCATCGAGCGTGATCGCACCGTCCACGACCTCGAGCGAAGGCACCGTGAACTCCGCAAACCGCACGCCCGGCTCGGCGACCGACGCGCCACCCTGGGTTTGCCCGGCAACGTCGAAGACGAGATACCCCGTCTCCCCGGCCAACTCAAGCCGCGCGTTCGACAGCGTCGTGTCGAGAGCACCGTCGTGCCCGGTGAAGCGGATGCTGCCACCGTATGTCACGAGCCCCGTCATCGTCTCGGGATCGATCGATCCGGTTCCGTCGGCCCACACGTAGTCGGGGTAGACGTACTCGACATCCGTCAGCTCCCAGCCGCCAGCCGCGATCCCCTCGACATAGACGCGGAACGACTCCTTGAAGCCCCACGAGAGCGTCGCACCGTCGACAGCGCACGTGCCGATCGCGGCAGCGCGGGTAAGCGTGAATACGACGCCGCGGTCAACCGAGCCCTGCAGCGTGAGCGTGTGCTCGCCGTCGGCGAGGCTCGCCGGCAGGGAGCCGGTCCATCGCACGACGCCCTGCTCATCGGCGGTGAGGTCTGTCGCGATCACCGTCGGTGTGGAATACACGACGAGGGCGATGTCGGTTTCATTCGGCTCGAATCCCGCGGCCTCGATCGTGAAGACACCGCCGGACTGGAGGGCGGCCAGGCTCTGCTCATCCAGATCGATGCCACTCGTGGCGGGAGGCGCCGACGGGATGCCGTTGGTCGTGGTGGTCGTGGTCGCCGACGCGGCAGCTACCGTGCCTGTGGCGCCGAGCGGCGCGGCGGCCGGCACACCGATCGTGAACGTCACGGGTGCGAGGGTGGTCGAGAAACCGCCGAGCACCTGCGAGATCCCGGCGGCGGTGAGCGTTGCCGGGGCGTTCGTGAAGGTCACAGCACCGTTCACGTCCGACCGCTGCGCCGCACCGAGGCCCAGCGTCGCGAACTGCACCTGGCGGCCACCGCTGGTGACATAGAGGGATGCGGAGCTCGGCGAGGTGATCCGCACCTGCGGGTTCGCAATCGTGACATCCAGAGCGCCCTGGTGCCCGAAGTACCGCACCGAGCCCCCGTAGGACACGGTCCCGGTTCCCGTGGCCGGCGAGAAGGTTGACACTTCAGCCTGGCCGAACCAGAAGGTCCCACCCGAGCGGGTTGCGCCGTTGCCGACCGAGATCGACCCCTTCGCAATGGTGCCCGTGACATAGCTGTTGAAGCTGGGCGAGATGGCCCACGACATCGATCCCCCTGCCACCGGCGCCACCGGCTCACGCGGAGTCGGTGTGGGCGTGGTCGGTGTGGGCGTCGGGGTGGGCGTCCCGCCACCGGGGAAGAGGATGCGCCAGTCTGCGTCGGTGAAGGCGATGTCGGCGCGAGCGTAGATCGTCTCGGCAGTGGGCATCGTGTGTCCCTGCCACACGATCACCTCGTACTGCGTGGTCGCGTCGAGCTTCGCGGTCGGCGCGACGATCGTCTTCTCGAACGCGCCGTCGACGATCGCGCCCGGGGTCATCCAGAACCCGAACTCGACGTACCCGCCCTCGCCGGTCACCTGAGACTCCGTGCCCTTCTCGATGATCGCCGCGTACGCCCCGGTGACGTCACCGAAACCAGACCCGATGATCGACACTGTCGCACCGTCTTCGGCATCCACCGACACCACCGACGTCTCGATAGTCGGCACGGGTTCGGGGGCCGCGATCGTGATCGGGACCTCGAGTTCCTGCGCGGAGTTGGTCACACCGCCGGCGGCGTAGGTGAAGACACCGTAGTGCCCGTCGTTCACGAGCGCGGACGGTTCGGTGACCGAGAGCTCGGCGGTGAACGATCCGTCGTCAGCGAGGTCGACCCACTGGGACCGGACGAGGTTCTGATAGTCCGACGGAACCTGGTTCAAGACGGACTCCGCGAGCGCCCACTTCTGGGAGCCGATCTTGCGCAGGCTGCTCGCTGCACCTGTGGAGGGCTGCCACTGCTCAGCGAAATGCCCGAACACGACGTAGGTGCCCTGCGGCAGGGTGTTGGGGATCGGTGCTCCGCGACCGCCGACGTTCGCCTGCGGGTCGAACCCGGTTCCTCGGACGATGAGTGTGTCACCGAGAGCGACCGGGGTGTCACCGACGGGCGTGACACCGTCGGCAAGGAACACGTCGATGGCGGGCGCGGGCGGGAACAGGGTGTTCCAGTGGGCGTTCGTGAAGGCGATGTCGGCGCGAGCGTAGATCGTGTCGGCAGTCGGCATCGTGTGTCCCTGCCACACGATCACCTCGTACTGCGTGGTCGCGTCGAGCTTCGCGGTCGGCGCGACGATCGTCTTCTCGAACGCCCCGTCGACGATCGCGCCCGGGGTCATCCAGTAGCCGAACGCGACGTAGCCACCGCCGGCGTTCACCTCGGATTCGGTGCCCTTCTCGATGATCGCCGCGTACGCCCCGGTCACGTCACCGAAACCAGACCCGACGACCGCGACCGCCGCGCCGTCCTCAGCATCCGCCGACACGACCGACGTCTCGATGGCGGGGTGCTCGAATGAGATCGGCGTGAACGTTTCGAACGGCGCGTACACGGCGCCGCCGCCCGCGTAGGTGTAGACGCCCCAGTTCCCCTCGAAGTCTTCGTTCTCGGAGACGTCGAGCGTCACCTCGAACGTGCCGTCCTCCGCGATCACGGCGGCACCGCGGGCGGGTCCGCCGATCGCTGCGACGCTGTCGGCGTGCACCCCCCAGCGAGCTGCAACCGTCTGGATCCGGGCCGCGGAGGACGCGCCAGCAGAGGGCCGCCACTGATCGGGGAAGGCCCCGACCACGATGTACGCACCGGTGAACACACCGCTCAGGGGCTGGCGGGTCCCCGACGTCGCCGGCGGCGAGGGCACGAAGCCCGATCCGCGCACGACGATCGTGTCACCCTCCGGGTTCAGTTCTGCAGTCTTCGAGACCGTGACCGCTGGCACAGGGGTCGCAGATGCGGTCTCGGTCGGCTCCGGACTCGCAGACTCCGTGGGGTCCGGGGTTGCGGTCTCGGTCGGCTCCGGACTTGCCGTCTCCGTGGGCTCGGTCGAAGGCGTTTCCGTCGGCTCCGGTGCGGGCTCGGCGACCGTTACCGCCGCGAACGTGTCCATCGTGCGGTTGGTAGCAGAGAGCGCATGAGCGGCGGATGTCGCAACGTGATACGCGACACCGGTTGCGAGCGACCCTGCCGGCACGGACAACGTGGTCGTGAACGCTCCGTCAGTGATCGCCGACGGCTCAACCCACGTCTGGACGATCCAGCCGGATCCCGCGAGCGGACCGCCACCCGACCAGACGGAGGTCGCACCGAACAGGACGTAGACGCCGTGGGCAGCGCCGTCTCCCACAAAGCCGGTACCCGTGACGGTGAGCGTATGAGCCGCCTCGGGATCGAGGTCCGTCGACGGGCTCACGGAGATGTGCGGACCACTGTCCGCCACCGCCGGCGAGGCGGTCACGGCTCCGGCAAGCACGAGAGCGAGCGCGATCAGTGCCGCGAGCGCGGCACGGATGCGGTGGGGCGGGGCGAGGTCGATCACACGGTCGGTCACAGGATTCTCCGGGTGGGCAGCGGCCTGGAGCTGCTGCAGGCATCGGTTTGAGGAGGTCGGTAAGTAAGGTTAGGGTTTCCTTACTACTTCACTCCGACGCTACGGGCACAGGCCTCATCCCGTCAACTTTTAGGCAAGCCTCACCTAACATGATTCTCTTTCGACGACGTGCACTCACCGCGCTGGTGGCTGCCGGAGTTCTCGCCGGCGCACTGACCGGCTGCAGTGCAGCACCCGGATCGCAGGTCGACCCCTCATGCCCGGATGCTGCCACGGCACTGTCCGCGCTGGAGCTCGTCGATGACGTGCGCGCGGCGACGGGCCCGTCGACTGCCTGCCTGGCCTCGAACGGGGTCGTCGCGGTGGCCGACACGACGGCGCCCGCGCTTCCGGTGACGGTCACCGACGCGGAGGGCACCGAGGTGACCATCACGGATGTGAGCCGCATCCTGCCTATCGACATCTCGGGCACCATCGCTGCCACGGTCTTCGCCTTGGGGCTGGGCGACAACGTCGTCGGCCGGGACTCGTCGACCGACCTCGCCGGCACCGAGGACCTTCCCGTCGTCACCAACGCCGGCCACACGCTCAATGCGGAAGCGATTCTCCAGCTCGCCCCGACCGTCGTGCTCACCGACACCAGCCTGGGCCCCAAGGAGGTTCGGCAGCAGCTTCGAGACGCCGGCATCGCCGTCGTCGTCGTTTCGGACGACCGACGCCTGGACACCACCGATGACCTCGTCGCCGAGATCGCCGCCGCCCTCGGAGTCCCCACCCGCGGTGCCGCTCTCATTCGGCAGGTGGATGGCGAGATCGACGCCGCGCGCGAGCAGATCGGGCAGGTCGCCCCGCCTGATGAGAACGAGAAGGCGCGGATGCTCTTCCTCTACGTGCGCGGCAACGCGAACATCTACTACATCTTCGGCGCGGACTCCGGGGCCGACTCGCTCATCGACGCGGTCGGCGGCATCGACGTGGCAAGCGAGATCGGGTGGCAGGGAATGAGGCCGATGACCGCCGAGGCACTGATCGCTGCGCAGCCGGACGTCATCGTCATGATGACCCTCGGTCTGGAATCGGTCGGCGGCGTCGACGGGCTGCTCGAGCGCATCCCCGCTCTCATGCAGACACCCGCCGGTCAGCACCGGCGCGTCATCGACATGGCCGATTCGCAGATCCTCTCGTTCGGTCCCCGCTCGCCCGAGATCATCCTGGCGCTCGCCCGGGCGCTCTACGCCCCGGACGGCGCCGCCGCGGGCGCCACCCCGGTGCCTGTGCCGTGAGCCAGGAGGTCGTCGTTCCGACGCCGGCCCGGTTCCGCGCGTCTCGCTTCGCGGTCGTGACCGCGCTGCTGGTCGTCGCGCTTGTCGCGACAGTGATCGTCTCGCTCGGCTCCGGCCAGTACCCGCTGTCACCGGCCGAGGTGGTCGGCATCCTGCTCCGCGCGGTCGGGATCGCGGGCGACGGGGCCCCGGATGCCGCACCCGCCGCGGGGGTCGTGCTCGAGATCCGTCTGCCCCGCATCGTGCTGGGCCTGCTGGTCGGATGGGCGCTGGCGGTCTCGGGCGTCCTGATGCAAGCGATCTTCGGGAATCCCCTGGCAGATGCCAGCGTCGTCGGGGTCTCGTCCGGCGCTGCGGTCGGGGCTGCCGCGAGCATCACCTTCGGTCTGGTGACGCTCGGCGCGTGGACGACTCCCCTGTTCGCGTTCGCGGGCGGTCTCATCGCCGTGTTCTCGGTGTACCTCATCAGCCGCTCGGGGGGCCGCACCGAGGTCGTGACGCTGCTGCTGACCGGCATCGCGATCAACGCGATCGCGGGCGCCGGGCTGGCGCTTCTCACCTTTGTCGGCACGACCTCCACCCGCGAACAGATCGTGTTCTGGCAGCTCGGCAGCCTGAACGGGGCCCTCTGGCAGAACATCGCCCTGGTCGCCCCGCTGGTCATCGCCGGCTCGATCGTCGCCCTCGCCGTCGCGCGCTCGCTCGACCTCTTCGCGCTGGGCGAGCGCACGGCCCGTCACCTGGGAGTGCGTGTGGAGGCGCTGCGGGTCGTCGTGATCGTCACGGTCGCCCTCCTGGTGTGCGCGGCCGTCGCGTTCGCCGGGATCATCGCGTTCGTGGGTCTTGTCATCCCCCATCTGCTGCGGATGGCGATCGGCCCCGCGCACCTGCCGCTCGTGATCACGAGCGCACTCGGCGGTGCGCTGCTGATCGAAGTCGCCGACCTCGTCGCCCGCACCGCGGTGCCGCTTGCCGACCTGCCGATCGGTATGCTCACCTCGCTCATCGGGGGGCCCTTCTTCCTGTGGCTGCTGCTGCGAGCGCGCCGGAGCGCCGGAGGGTGGGCATGAGTGCGCGACTGGTCGCGCGGAGCGTCACGGTACAGCCGGATGCCGCCGTCTCGCCGATCCTGGAGGACGCCGGCCTCGAACTGCGCTCGGGAGAGGTCCACGCGCTCGTCGGACCCAATGGCGCCGGCAAGTCGACACTGTTCGGAGTGCTTTCGGGGGACATCGTTCCCGCATCCGGATCGGTCGAGCTCGACGGAAGGCCCGTCGGCGCGATTCCCGCCAAGGATCTGGCACGACAGCGGGCGGTTCTCCTGCAGCAGAACGACGTCGCCTTCGCCTTCACCGTCGAACAGGTAGTGCGGATGGGGCGCGCTCCGTGGGCGCGCACACCGCGAGAAGACGCTGACGACGACCTCGTCGATGCGGCACTCGCTGCGACCGACATGTCCGCTCTGCGCCACCGCGCCGTGCGCTCGCTCTCGGGCGGTGAGCGCGCGCGCGTCGCTCTGGCGCGCGTGCTGGCACAGGATGTCGGCATCCTGCTGCTGGACGAGCCCACGGCCGCCCTCGACCTGCGCCATCAGGAGGACGTCCTGCGGATCGCCCGCGAGCGCGCGGACGCGGGAGCGACCGTGGCGCTCGTCCTGCACGATCTGAACGCCGCATTGGCCTACGGGGATCGCGCCACCCTGCTCTCCCGGGGCCGGGTGGTCGCCACAGGGACTCCCGCGGAGGTCGTGACCGCGGAACGGATCGGGGAGGTCTACGGCCAGGCCGTCGACATCCTGACCCACCCCGTCACCGGGATCGGCGTGGTCGTGCCGCGGCGGTGAGCGGGCGCAGCGGGTCAGGCCGGCCCGGGGTGGGTCCGGATGCTTCGCTCACGGCCTCAGCGGCAGCAGGTGCGAGAAGTCGGCGCGAACGCCAGAGGCCCGCAGGGAACCTCCGGTCTCGGCATCCGTCCACCCGATCCTGCCCGTCGCGAGATCGATCCACGTCGCCGCGTCCATCTCGACGACGTTCGGCGGAGTGCCCCGCGTGTGACGAGGACCCTCGATGATCTGCGTCGCACCGAACGGCGGCACCCGCACCTCCACCGTGGCCCCCGGAGCTTTCTCGGCGAGCAACTGGAGCAGGTATCGCACCGCGGTCGCCGTCTCCGGGCGGCCCGCGGTGCCGTCGGTGACCGCACCGAGTGCGGCGCGTCCGGCTTCGGTCGTGATCTTGGGGGGCACGCTCCCACGCTACGCCGCTCGGTAGGCTGACCGGGTGCGAATCCTCGTCCTCGGCTCCGGTGCCCGTGAACACGCGATCATCACGTCGCTGCGCAGCGAAGCGGTGGCGCACGATATCTTCGCCGCTCCCGGCAATGCCGGCATCGCCCGGGATGCCACCCTGGTCGCGATCGATCCCAACGACCCCGTCGCTGTCGCCTCGTTCGCGCAGGACGCGTCCATCGGTCTGGTCGTGATCGGGCCCGAGGCGCCGCTGATCGCCGGCGTCGCCGACGCGCTGCGTGAGCGCGGCATCCCGACCTTCGGCCCGGGCAAGGCGGCAGCGCAGCTCGAGGGGTCCAAGGCGTTCGCGAAACGCATCATGGAGTCCGCCGGCGTCCCCACCGGCCGCGCGACGCATGCTGCCACGCGTGACGAGGTCGCGGCGGCGCTCGACGAGTTCGGCGCACCGCACGTCGTGAAGGCCGACGGCCTTGCCGCGGGCAAGGGTGTCATCGTCACCGACGACCGGGAGGCCGCGCTGGCCCATGCGGCAGAGTACCTCGGCGCCGGTGGCGTGCTGGTCGAGGAGTTCCTCTCGGGCCCCGAGGTGTCGCTCTTCTTTCTCAGCGACGGCGACACGGTCCGCGCACTCAGCCCCGCGCAGGATTTCAAGCGCCTCCGTGACGGCGACGAAGGCCCCAACACGGGGGGCATGGGCGCGTACTCCCCGCTCCCCTGGCTCGACGACGGGTGGGGCGGCGAATCCGCGTTCGTCGCGCAGGTGACCCGGGAGGTCGCGGAACCCGTCATCCGGCAGCTGGATGCGGAGGGCACCCCCTTCATCGGCCTGCTCTACGCGGGACTGATCCTCACCGACCGCGGTGTGCGAGTCATCGAGTTCAACGCACGGTTCGGTGATCCCGAGACGCAGGTCGTTCTGCCCCGGCTCGTGGAGCCGCTGTCGGGACTGCTCCTGGCAGCGGCATCCGGCACCCTCGAGGACATCGCCCAGCCCACGTTCCGCGACACAGCGGCAGTGACGGTGGTGCTCGCGAGCGAGGGATACCCCGCGGCGCCCCAGGTAGGTCGACCGATCACGGGAACGGATGCCGCGGCATCCGTCGACGGCGTGCATCTGGCGCATGCGGCGACCGCGGAGGGGCCGGAGGGCCTTGTCGCGACCGGCGGGCGGGTGCTCAATGTCGTGGCGACCGGAGACGACTTCGCCCAGGCCCGCGCGCGTGCCTACGACGCGCTGTCAGAGATCTCGCTTGAGGGCGGGCAGTTCCGCACCGACATCGCGGCGCGCGTCAGCTAGTGCGCTCCCGCGGCGTGCGGTGAATGAACAGCGACGCCGCGACCGCGATCAGGATGACGGCGGCCGGCAGCATGAGCGTCTGCGCCATGGCCGTCGAGAAGCCCTCAGCCACCGGGGCGGGCAGCACACCGCCCCCGAAGCTCTCGGTGCTGTCGGCGGCACCCGGGAGGTTGGCCTCGAGCCGTGACTGCATGAACGCGGCGATCGCCGCCGAGCCGATCACCGAGCCGACGGTGCGCGTGGTGTTGTAGATGCCCGCGCCGGCGCCGGCCTCGCGTGGCGGCAGGTTGTGGGTCGCCGCCGTCGCCAGCGGTCCCCACATTCCCGCGTTACCGATTCCCATGAGGGCGGACGGGAGCAGGAACATCCAGATCGGGGTATCGACGTTCAGCAGCGCGGCATACCACCAGAGCGACACTGACACCGACAGGATGCCGGGAACAAGCAACCAGCGGGCGTCAGTGCGGTCCAGCCATCGTCCGGCAAGCGGGGCGAGCACTCCCGAGAGCACCGCCATGGGGATCAGCAGCAGCGCGGATTCGGTCGGCGTGAGCCCGCGCGCCAGCTGCAGGAAGAACATCAGCGGAAGCGCCATGGTCGTGACAGCGAACCCGACGGCGGCGATGGCGAGGTTCGCGAGGGAGAAGTTGCGGTCGCGAAAGAGAGGGAGCGGCACAAGGGGCTCGCTGCGGGTGCGCGACTGCGTCCAGAGGAAGATCCCGAGCAGGATGACGCCGACGATGATGAGTCCCCACACCGAGATCGGGCCCCAGATCACCCCCCAGTCGTATGCCTCTCCTTCTTGCAGTCCGAAGACGATGCAGAACAGCGCTGCCGCGCTGAGGATGACGCCCACGATGTCGAACCGGTGGCGGTGTGTCTCGAGCCGGGGCACCAGAACCGCGGCCAGCACGAACGCGATGACGCCGACGGGGACGTTGATGAAGAAGATCCACTCCCAGCCCAGTGCGTCGACGAGCAGGCCTCCCGCGAGCGGGCCGACGAGCGTTGCGACTCCTGCCGTCGCACCCCACAGACCCATCGCGGCGCCGCGGCGGTGGGGCGGGAATGTGCGGGTGATCACCGCCATCGTCTGTGGGGTCATGAGGGCGGCCCCGAGCCCCTGAACAGCACGCCACGCGATGAGTGCGTCAAGTGTCGGCGAGAGCCCGCACGCGAGGGAGGCGCCGGTGAAGATGACCAGTCCGATGAGGTAGATGGTCTTGGGTCCGAACCGGTCGCCGAGGCGGCCGGTGATCAGCAGCGGTACGGCGTAGGCCAGCAGGTAGGACGAGGTGACCCACACCACGTTGTCGAGGTTGGCCGTGTCGGGGTCGAGCGCCGCTTTGATGGCGGGGTTGGCGACAGCGACGATCGTCGTGTCGACGAGGATCATGAAGAACCCGATGACGAGCGCGAACAGGGCGGGCCATGGGTTGCGAGCCGGCGAGGTAGAGGCAGGTGGCGCCGCGGGGCGGGTGATCTCGGTCATGAGCGTGCTGCTTCTCTCTGTGCGCGATACGCGGATTCGGGGGGTTTCGGGCCGCCGCCCCAGGCGTAGCCCGGGTCGGCGAGTCGGTCGATCGTCTGATGGAGCCACCGCGTCTCGGCGGCAAGCAGCGCTTCCTGTCGCTCGACCTCGATCAGGTACTGCTCGGGAACACCCTCGGCGCGTGCTGCCGCGAGCCCGGTCCGGTGCTGGGCGTGATCAGCGTCGAGCTGGGCGGCGCGCTGCCGAAGGAGTGCGATCACCTCGTCACGCTCGAGGTTGTGCGCCTCGGCCAGGGCGACGCGAAACTCGATCGGGTGATCGACGCGCGGGAGTTCGGCCCGCAGCCACGTCTGAACCGCGTCGGCACCCGCGGGAAGGAGAGTGTACGTGGTGCGCTCGGGGCGATTGCCGTCACGGTCGTTGCCGACCTCATCGATCAGACCCGCCCGCTGGAGGCGCGCGATCGTGTGGTAGAACGTGCCGTTGGTGATGGTCACCATCCGATCGTCGCGGCGGTGACGCAGCAGGCGGATCATCTCGTACGGATGCATGTCGTCCTCGCGCAGCAACGCCAGCGCCATGATCGCGATGGGGGTGAGGGCGGGTTTCGCGGCGTTCACAGGTCGTCCGTCTCGGGAGTAGTCCAGGCAGGTTAGTCCACATGGACTATATGCCCGTGAATCCTCGGCGGCAACCGGCAGATGCCTCCGATCATCACCGCGGTAGACAGCCAGCGCGGTCACCCGCGAAGATCGGCTCAGGACCGCTCGGCGACGGGCGGTCCCCTGACTCGCTGGGGAGGTCACGATGGTCCGAATACGCCAGCACCCGCGTGTGCGAGAGGCTCACGCCGATGACATCGACGGCGTCGTGCAACTGTGGCAGTCGGTGGCCGGCTCTGGCGGCGCGGTCTATTCCCTGGCCGAGGTCATCGCGTCGTGCCGCGAAGACGTCGCCATCGTTGCCGTCGTGGGCGAGGAGGTGGTCGGCGCCGCTGTCGGTCGGGCAGCGCACGCGCAGGGCTGGCTCGTCTTCTTCGCTCTTGACGACGAGGTCGATCCGGGCGTGGCGGGCGAGCTCCTCGACGCGCTCGAGAGACGGATGGCCCCCCTCGGACTGGGAACGCTGTCGGCCCTCGTGTCCGAGGAGGGCGGCGGGGCTCACCACCTGGTGCAGAACGGCTTCCACGAGCAGCGTCACCTGCGCTATTTCGAGCGGCGGCTCCCGGTGCAGCGGCGGGAGCTGGATCTGCTGAAGGAGGTCGGCGGCCGCGTCCTTCCCCGGGACCTGTGGAATGCGGTTGCCGGGATGCGGCAAGAGAAGAACCTGCTCGAAGAGCGCCTCGTCGCCCCGCTCGCACAGCCCGAGTTGGCCGCCCGGTTCGGTGTCGTCGCACCGCGTGCGGTCATGCTGTTCGGTCCGCCGGGGACAGGGAAGACCACCTTTGCGCGCGCCGTTGCGTCCCGCCTCGACTGGCCATTCGTCGAGCTGTTCCCGTCGCGGCTGGGCGATGCTCCCGGCGGCATGGCCAGTGCCCTGCGCACCTCTTTCGAGAAGATCGGCGAGCTCGAGCACGCCGTCGTGTTCATCGACGAGGTCGAAGAGATCGCTTCCCGCCGCGGTGGCACGCCGCCGTCGCCGACACAGGGCGTGACCAACGAGCTGCTCAAGCTCATCGCCGAGTTCCGTGATCGCCCCGGCCGGCTGCTGGTGTGCGCGACCAACTTCGTGCGGGCGCTCGATGCCGCCTTCCTCCGGCACGGGCGGTTCGACTACGTGCTGCCGATCGGATTGCCCGATGCTGAGGCCCGCGAAGCGATCTGGACGCGCTACATCCCGTCCGACTCCCTCGGCGACCTCGATCTGCCGCTGCTCGTGCAGGCCAGTCAGGGCCTGACGCCGGCGGATATCGAGTACGCGGCACGGCGCGCATCGCAAGAGGCGCTGGGTCGCGCGATGCGCGAGGGTGACTCGGCGGCGGGGCTGCGGACCGAGGACTACCTCTCGGCGCTCGCATCCACCCGCGCGACAGTCTCGCCCGAGGCGGCGGCGGAGTTCGGCGAGGACATCGAATCACTCGCTCGCCTGTGACCGACCTCCCGGCACCGGGGTCCACGAGGGGACCTGCGAGAATGCTCGGGTGACAGATCACGGCGCTCCCGCTTCGCTGCCCGGATGGCATCCCGTCTATTCCGGCAAGGTGCGCGACCTGTACCTGCCCGACGATGACACCGACCAGCGCATGCTCCTGGTCGCCAGCGACCGGGTCAGCGCCTTCGACCACGTGCTCGAGCCCGGCATCCCCGGAAAGGGAGAGCTGCTGACCACCCTCAGCCTGTGGTGGTTCGCGCAGCTGGCCGGCGCCGACGGGGGCGCGCCGGTTCCCAACCATCTCGCCGGGGACCAGACCGACATTCCGGATGCTGTCCGCGGGCGCGCGATGATCGTTCACCGCCTGGAGATGCTGCCCGTGGAATGCGTCGTGCGCGGCTACCTCACCGGTTCGGGCTGGCTCGAGTACCAGGCGCACGGCACCGTGTGCGGCATCCCCCTGCCCGAGGGACTGAACGACGGCGACCGGCTCCCCGAGCCGCTGTTCACACCCGCCTACAAGGCACCGCTCGGGGAGCACGACGAGAACATCACCTTCGCCCAGACCGTCGAGCTCGTGGGCGCGGACCGCGCCGCTCAGCTGCGCGAACTGTCGCTGCAGACCTACCGTCGCGCTGCCGACACCGCCGCCGCGCGCGGACTGATCCTCGCCGACACGAAGTTCGAGTTCGGCATCCGGGATGGTGTCCTGACCGTGGCCGACGAGGTGCTCACGAGTGACTCATCCCGGTATTGGGACGCCGATGCCTGGCGTAACGGCGCGACGCCGGCGGAGCGCATGGCCAGCTTCGACAAGCAGATCGTGCGCGACTGGCTCGCCTCCGCGTGGGACAAGACCGGCACACCGCCCGAGCTGCCCGCCGAGATCGTGGCGCGGACCGCCGCGAAGTACCGCGAGCTCATCGACCGGCTCACCACCGACTGACGAGCCGTCGCCCCGCTCGGATACGCGCCGCGGCGTGGATGATGCGGCCTATGCGCTGTCTCGGACGATCAGTTCGGTCTCGAGGATCGTCGCGTGCGGCGGCGTCCCTCCCGCGAGGAGTTCGAGCAGCACCGCGACCATCCGTTCCCCCTGCTGGAACGAGGGCTGACGGATCGTCGTGAGGCGGGGGCTCACGGACTGCGCCACCGGGGAGTCGTCGAAGCCGATCACCGCGACATCGTCCGGCACCTTCAGGCCCGCCGCGGCGAGCACCGAGAACGCGCCCTGCGCCATCAAGTCGCTGGCGATGAACAGTGCCCGCGGCGGGGGGCCGGCATCCAGGATGCGGCGCATGGCGCTCGCTCCGCCGTCTGGCGTGAACCCGCCGTCGGCGTTCGCCCCCTCGGGCAGACCCGCGTCGGCAAGGGCGCGTCGATAGCCCACGAGGCGGTCCACACCACCGGGCATCGTCAGGGGACCGGTGATCGTCCCGATGTCGGTGTACCCGCGCTCGATCAGGTACCGGGTCGCGTCATATCCGGCCCGGACGTTGTCGACGTCGACGTAGTAGTCGGTCTCGCGCTCGCGCACGGGGCGGCCACCGTAGACAACGGGAACCGCGGCGGCGATGCGATCGATGAAGGTGTCGCTCGTGTGGTGAGAGGCGATCAACGCGCCGTCGACGCTCCCGCTGCGCAGGTACCGCGTCGTCTTGTCACCCGGATCATCGCTTGCGATGAAGAGGTTCAGCACGTAGTCGGAGGAGCGCAGGCCGGCGTTGATGCCCGAGACGATCGACGCGAAGAACGGGTCGCCGAAGAAGCGTGTCGTGTCCTCGGGCACGACCAGTGCAAGCGCACGGGTCTGCCGACTCGCGAGCGACCGGGCGGCGCGATTGGGAACGTAGTTCAGTTCCGCGATCGCGCGGTTGACGGCATCCAGCGCCGCGGGGCTCACCGCTGTTGAGCCATTGACGACGCGCGAGACCGTGGACCGGGACACCCCGGCCGCGGCCGCGACCTCCTCGATCGTCACCGCACCGCGTAGCGGGGTGCCGTGCAACGCGGTGCCGTGCAACGCGGTGCCGTGCACCTGCACTTCGCCCACGACGGCATCGCTCATCGTTCCACCGTCCACGTGGGTAACCTCCCTCGGCGGGGCGTCTCGCCTAGGGCGAATCGGGTAGGGCCCGCGCTGCAATGATCTCGCGATATCGAACGCCGCTGTCCTTGACGACGCGCTCCTGCGTGTCGTACTCGACTCGTACGATACCGAAACGCTTGGCGTATCCCCATGCCCACTCATAGTTGTCCATGAGCGACCAGTAGAAATAGCCGCGCACATCCACGCCGGCGTCGGCAGCGTCGAGGATCGCAGCCAGGTGCTCCTCCAGGAATGCGGTGCGCGCCTGATCATGCACGCGCGGCACACCGTCTTCGTCCACGCGGACGTCGTCGAAGGCCGCCCCGTTCTCGGTGACGTACAGAGTGACACCGGCGGGCTGCGCGTACTCGTCCCACACGCGACGGAGCAACGTCGTCAGCCCTGACGGCTGGATCTCCCAGTTCATGGCGGTGCGCGGCAGTCCCCGATCGTGCCAGAAGATGCCCTCGTGGGAGGGGAACGGCGACGCCGTCTCGCGATCGGTCGGGGCATCCCCGCCGCCCGGGTTGACCAGCGGCGGCGTCCCGCCGACCAACTCACCGTGGTAGTAGTTCACGCCGAGGCTGTCGATCGGCGCCGAGATCGTGGCGAGATCGGCATCCGTCACCGCACGTTCCCACTGCGCGACCGCGTCAGCGTCGACCGCGCGGATGTCCGCCACGATGTCTGCCGGGTACGCACCACGGAACAGCGGATCCAGGAACCAGCGGTTGAACTGACCGTCGATGCGGCGCGCCGCGTCGAGGTCGGCGGGCGCGTCCGAGACGGGATCGGCGACCGTCAGGTTCAGGGTGATCCCGAGGTTCAGCGACTCGTCCCGGGCGCGCAGTTCCCGGACCACCTGGCCGTGCCCCAGCAGCAGGTAGTGGGACGCGAGCATCCCCTCCGCGATGCTGAACCTTCCGGGCGCGTGGATGCCGGCGGTGTAGCTGAGGAACGACGAGCACCAGGGCTCGTTGAGCGTCGTCCACACCTTGACGCGGTCACCGAGCGCATCGTGCACGTCGAGGGCGTACTCGGTGAACAGGTCAGCTGTTTCGCGCACCGCCCAGCCGCCGCGTTCCTGCAGCGCCTGCGGCAGGTCCCAGTGGTAGAGCGTCAGCCACGGCAGGATGTCGGCGTCGAGCAGCTCATCGACGAGGCGCTTGTAGAAGTCGAGCCCGGCGGGGTTGATCGCACCACCGTCGGGGCGGATCCGCGACCACGACGTCGAGAAGCGGTAGGTCTGCAGACCGAGGTCGCGCATGAGCGCGACATCCTCGCGGTACCGGTGGTAGTGGTCGCAGGCGACATCCCCGTTGTCGGCGTTGATCACGGCCCCGGGCACACGGCTGAAGGCATCCCAGATCGAGTCGCGGCGGCCGTCTTCGTGGGCGGCGCCTTCGATCTGGTACGCCGCGGTCGCTGCCCCGAACAGGAAGTTCGTCGGGAACGGTCGCCCCACCCCCGACGCTGCGGTCTCGGGTGCGTGCGCCGCTGCCACGGTCTGGGTCGAGAAGTCGGTGGTCATTTCAGCCTTTCACTGCTCCTGCCATGATGCCGCTCACGAGCTGCTTGCCCGCGAAGATGAACAGGATCAGCAGGGGGATCGTGGCGAGGATCACCCCGGCGAGCACGATCGAATAGTCGACGAAGTAGTTGGATTGGAGGAGGGAGAGCGACACGGGAAGCGTCGGGTTCTGCCGGTCGAGCACGATGAACGGCCAGAAGAAGTTGTTCCACGCCGTGACGAACGTGAACAGCCCCAGCATCGCGGCGGCAGGGCGAGCCGCCGGCATCCCGATCGTCCAGAACGTGCGGAACGAGCTCGCGCCGTCCACCCGCGCGGCTTCGATCAGCTCATCGGGAACGGCCTGCTGCAGGTACTGGGTCATCCAGAACACCCCGAACGCCGTCACGAGAGCGGGAACGATGATGGCACCGATCTGGCCCGTCCAACCGAGGTCGGCGAACAGGATGTACAGCGGGACGACACCCAGCTGCGTGGGAACCGCCATGGTCGCGATCACGAAGACCAGCAGCCAGCGGCTCCCCGCGAAGCGCAGCTTCGCGAAGGCCCATCCGGCGAGTGTCGAGAAGAACACCACGGATGCCGCGATGACCACCGAGCTCCAGATGCTGTTCCACAGCGCCAACCAGAAGTTGACGGCGGGGTTGGAGACCACGGCAGCGGCGTTGGCGAAGAAGTTGCCGCCGGGGATCCACGACATGTTGGGGTCGCGGATCGTGCTCGAATCTCCCGAACCGATGAGGATCGACCAGTAGTAGGGGAAGAAGCACCCGAGCAGGAAGACACCCAGGATGGCGTAGGTGATCCACCCGGGACGCTGGCCACGGATGCCACGGCGACGGCGGGGCTTCCGCTCCTCGGGCGGGTACTCGTCGCGCGGGGCGACCGGGATCGGCTCGACGGCGGTCATCGCACGTCCTCCTTGGGTGTCGATGCTGCTGCGGAATCGGCAGCCAGCCGTTCGCGCGCCGCGCGGGCCTGTGCTCGCCTGTCACGGCGACTGAGTCCACCTCGGGTGCCTTCGGTGCGAACGACTCGCTGCGTGACGAGAAGGTTGATCACACCGATCACCAGGATGATGAGGAACAGAATCCAGGCAAGGGCGGCAGCGCGGCCGAAGTTCCATTCTCCCCAACCGATGTTGTAGAGCCAGAGGGTGATCGTGAGCCACTGCGAGTTCGCGCCACCCGTGCCGTACTGGTCGTACATGCGGGGCTCGTCGAAGATCTGCAGGCCACCGATGGTCGAGGTGATGATGACGAAGATCAAGGTCGGGCGCAGGCTCGGCACCGTGATCGAGAAGAACTGTCGGATCTTGCCGGCGCCGTCGACGGTCGCCGCCTCGTAGTAGTCCCGCGGAATGGCCTGCATCGCGGCGAGGAGGATGAGGGTGTTGTAACCGGTCCATCGGAAGTTCACCATCGTCGCGATCGCGATGTGGCTGGCGAAGGCATCCGAGTGCCACGGCACCGGGGGGATCCCGATCGAGGCGAGGAGGTTGTTCACCAGGCCGTACTGGTCGGCGAACATGTTGCTGAAGATGAGGGCAACGGCGACGGGCGCCATGACGTAGGGCACGAGCACACCCATGCGCCAGAAGGTCTTGGCACGGATGTTCTGATCGAGCATCGCCGCGATGAAGATCGCGATGATCAGCTGCGGCACGCTCGAGAGCAAGAAGATGCTGAACGTGTTGCGCAGCGCGATCCAGAACTTCGGGTTCGACAGAACCCATGTGTACTGCTCGAAGCCGATGAACTCGCCGGAGTTGCGGACCAGATCCCAGTCCATGAACGAGATCACGGCCGTGTAGGCGATCGGGAAGAGGCCGACCACGAAGAAGAGGATGAAGAACGGCGAGATGTAGAGGTAGGGCGAGAGCTTCAGGTCCCACCGGCTGAGCCGATGCCCGAAGCCGATGCGCCGGGGCGAGCGGCCGGGGGTCTGCGCCGGGGCATCGGATGCCGGGCGGGCAAGTGTGCTGGTCACGAGAGCTTCCTGAGATCGGGGGGGATGTGCTGCGGACCCGGCGGGGTCGCCGGGTCCGCAGCCGGGTTATCAGCCGATCAGATCGACTTCAGACACCCACTGGTCCCACGACTGCTGCGCGGTCTGCGTGCCGTCTTCGACACGGGTCAGCGCCTGCTGCATCGCGTCGTTGATCTGGAAGTAGTACTGGCCCTTGAACGGTGCGACGTCGACCGCGTTCGCGCGGTCGGTGAAGATCGCGCCGACGGGGGCGTTGTTGAAGTACTCGTTCGTCGAGTCCAGCAGAACCGGGTCAGCGAGAGCCTCGACCTGGCTCGGGAAGGTGCCGGCGTTCTCGAACGCCTTGATCTGCTGCTCAGGAGCGGTCAGCCAGTCGGCCAGCTGCTGAGCTGCGGCGACGTTCGCACCGCCCGCGGGAACGGTCAGGTACGAGCCGCCCCAGTTGCCACCGCCGCCGGGGAAGACGTTGGCGACGTTCCACGTGGTGACGTCAGGCGCGTTGCCCGAGATGACACCGAGCATCCAGCCGGGGCAGAGCATCGTGGCGTAGTCACCGTTGGCGAGGCCTGCGAACCAGTCGTCGCCCCACTGCTGGAGGTGAGCGGACTGCGTCGCGCTGGCGTCGAGAACAGCGTTGTAGATCTCCTGGACCTCAGGGTTGGTGGTCGCGATGATCTCGCCGGTCTCGGGGTCTTCGTACGCAGCCTCGACCTGGTTGATCATGCCCTGGTAGGTGGCCCCGGCGGAGTCGAACCAGGCCTTGCCGGTGGCGTCGACATACTGCTGGCCGACCGAGAAGTAGGTGTCCCAGTCTCCCGTGAGGAGCTCTGCGACGGCATCCGGGTCAGTGGGCATACCGGCGGCCTCGAGCAGGTCGGTGCGGTAGCACACGGCCTCGGGTCCGATGTCGGTGCCGTAGCCGATGAGATTGCCCTCGGGGTCGGTGGCCGCCTCGACCTTCCAGTCGAGCCAGCGGTCCGTCAGGTCGGCGGGAACCGGCGCGAGCAGGTCGGCGTACTCCATGACCTCGGGCAGCCAGTCGACCTCGATCGCCTCGATGTCGGCCAGGCCCGTGTTGCCGAGCTTCTGGAAGTAGTTCGCGCGCGCGTCGTTCGAGGTGGCAGCGATGTTGTGGACGATCGTGACGTTCGGGTTCTCGTCCATGTACTCCTGCAGGAGCTCATCGGTGTAGCCGAAGTCGTTGAAGCTCGAGATGGTGAGGGTGATCGGCTCGTCGGGGTTGACGGTTTCCGATCCCCCGCCGCTGCCCGAGCAGCCCGCGAGGACGAGCGCGGAGGCGCCGAAAGCGGCGGCGACGATCGCGCTGCGACGGAAGGCACGTGATGACACAGTCACTCCTTTGTGTGGTGGATGCCGGGACGGCACCCGATGGCGTGTGCCTGGGAACCGAGGGAGGGCGGAACCCTGGCCGTCGTGGGAACGCTCCCACGACTGCGGAACACGGTACGGGAGCGCTCCCATCGTCGTCAAGGGAGCGCTCCCACGAAATCAGATAACGGTTCGGTCACGACGGGTCGAGTCCGGTCTCGCGGGCGTCGATAGACTGTCGATCACCCCTCCCTCGACATCCGGAGCGCCCCATGCCGACCATCGTCGTAGACGTCATGCCCAAGGCCGAGCTGCTCGATCCGCAGGGGAAGGCGGTCGCCGGCGCTCTGACGCGGTTGGGGATCGACGGCTTCGCGGGTGTGCGCATCGGCAAGCGCTTCGAGTTGACCGTCGAGGGGGAGGTCGATGATTCTCTTCTCGAGACGGCGCAGCGGATCGCCGACGAGATCCTCTCGAACTCGGTGATCGAGGATGTCGTGGGGATCGAGGTCATCGAGTGACCGTCCGTATCGGGGTCATCACGTTCCCCGGTTCGCTCGACGACCGCGACGCACAGCGGGCCATCCGGGCAGCCGGCGCCGAGCCTGTCGCGCTGTGGCACGGTGACCACGACCTCGCGGGGGTCGACGCCCTCGTCCTGCCCGGCGGCTTCAGCTACGGCGACTACCTGCGCGCGGGAGCGATCGCGGCGCACGCCCCGATCATGCGCGAAGTCGCGGATGCCGCGGCGAAGGGGCTGCCGATCCTCGGGATCTGCAACGGCTTCCAGATGCTCGTCGAGGCTCACCTCCTGCCTGGCGGCCTCATCCGGAACGCCCACCAGCAGTTCATCCGCCGGGACCAGCGCCTGCGCGTGGAGAACGCCGACACGGCATGGACGAGCGGTTTCGAGGCCGGGCAAGAGATCGTCATCCCGTTGAAGAACGCGGATGGGGGCTACATCTGCTCTGCCGAAACGCTGGAGAGGATCGAAGGCGAGGGTCTCGTCGCGTTCCGCTACCTCGGAGTCAATCCGAACGGCTCGCTCGATGACATCGCCGGACTCACGAATGAGCGGGGCAACGTGGTCGGTTTGATGCCGCATCCAGAGCACGCCGTCGAGCCCGGATTCGGCCCCGACACGCGCGCGGCGATGCGCTCGGGCACCGACGGCCTGACGTTCTTCACCTCCGCGATCTCGGCCGTCGTCGGCGCCGCTGCCTGACCTGCCGTTTCGTCTCGTCGCTGCGCTCCTCGCTCAACGACCGGGATGTGACGGCACGCCTACCCGGTCGTTGAGCGAGCGAAGCGAGACGAAACGCGGTCAGCCGCGGCGCTCGGTAGCGTGGAGAGGTGACCTCCGACGCGCGCACCATCGTCATCTCCGTTCCCGACGACCGCCTCGAAGCAGACCTGACCGGGCTCCCCGGCATTCAGCTCGTGCGCTGGGAGATGGGCGATGCGGCGCCGCGCGCGTCGTTCGACATCGTCGTGCCGCCGTACCTGCGCAGCCCGCGCGTGCTCGCGCGCCTCGAAGGCGTTGACGTCGGACTGGTGCAGAGCCAGTCGATCGGGTACGAGGCAGCCGCGAAGCACCTGCCCCCGGGAATCGTGTTCGCGAACGCGGCATCCGTTCACGAAGGGTCGACGGCAGAGCTCGCGCTCGCCCTCACGCTCGCGTCACAGCGTCAGATCCCCCGCTTCGTCGCGGCCCAGAGCGAGGGTCGGTGGGCAGGTCCGCGCGAGGGGGATGAGGCGATCCCCAGTCTCGCTGACCGCCGGGTGCTGATCATCGGATTCGGAGGTGTCGGAAAGGCCATCGCGGCTCGGCTCCAGGGATTCGAGGCGAAGGTCGAGGCTGTCGCCACGCGTGCGAGGACAGAGAACGGCACGGTCGTCCACGCTCTCGAGGACCTGCCGCACCTGCTGCCCGACACCGACATCGTGATCCTCGCGCTGCCGGGCGGGGACGACACAGCGGGGCTGGTGGACGACGCCTTCCTTGCTGCGCTCCCGGATGACGCGCTCCTGGTCAACGTCGGCCGCGGCAGCCTCGTCGACACGGATGCGCTTCTTCGTCACCTGCACGCGGGCCGCATCCGCGCGGCGCTCGACGTCGTCGATCCCGAACCGGTGCCGGCCGACCATCCGCTCTGGGAGGCGCCCGGGCTGCTTCTGACCCCCCACGTCGGTGGCGCGTCGACCGCGATGCGCCCCCGCATCGCGGCGCTCGTGCGCGCACAGGCCGACCGGATGCGGCGGGGCGAGGAACCGTTGAACGTCGTGCTGCGCACCTGAGGCCCCGCGTCAGCGGCGGGTGTCGGTGTCGGCACCGTCCCAGAGGTCGGCGCACTCGACCGGGAGGGTGCCGTGGGTTTCCAGGTACCGGTTCGCTCCCGAGTCGCCCTGAACGGATGCCGCGACCGCCGCCCAGTGCTCGCGGCCGATCACGACCGGGTGCCCGGGACGGCCGTCGAAGACCGCTCGGGCGAGCATCGCAGGGTCCGATGCCGCCCGCAGCACACGGGTGACCACGGTGCTGGGCATGCCGGGCACGTCGACGGGCGCGATCACCGCGGTGTCGGCATCCGTGGCCGCTGCTGCCGTCAGCCCCGCTCGGACGGATGACGACAGCCCGCCCGCCCAGTCGACGACATCAACCGAACGCGCGCCGTCGATGCCGGCAACGATCCCCCGCGCGCGGTCGGCGTCGGCGCCGATGACCACCAGCACCTCGTCACATCCCCCCGCGCGCAGCGCCGCAACGACCCTCTCGAGCCACAGCCGGCCGGTCGTGTCGGTCGCGAAGACCTTCGGCTGCCCGTACCGTCGCCCCGCCCCGGCGGCCAGCACGATTGCGCACGAGATCATGACCGGGAGCGTAGCGATGGCGAGCCTTCGGCGGGTAACAGTCGCGAAACAGCGCCTTGCTACGCTCGCCCCACAGCACGTCCTATCACCATGACCTGCGCGGCTCAGGGCGGGGACTGCGACGACCCGTATCGTCTCAGAACCCAGGAGGTCCCCATGCCCGCCGTCGTCGACAAGTCCGCAGCCGGACTCAACGCCCGCCAGTACCACATCGCCATCGCGCCGGGCGAGGTCTCGAGCGTCGCACTGTTGCCGGGCGACCCGTTCCGCGTCCCGCTCGTCGCGGAGTTCCTCACGGACGTGAAGGAGGTCGCCCACAATCGCGAGCACCGCACGATGACCGGCTGGTACAAGGGTCGCCACATCACCGCGACCTCGACCGGGATGGGATGCCCGTCCACCGCCATCGCGGTGGAGGAGCTGGCCCGGGTCGGCGTGACGTCCTTCATCCGCGTCGGCAGTTCCGCCGGGTTGCAGCCGGGGATCGCGCCAGGTGACCTGCTGGTGAGCGAAGGCAGCTTCCGCAACGATGGCACGACGGATGCCTATCTCCCGAAGGGGTTCCCCGCGGTCCCGGACCTCGAGCTGACGACCGCGCTCAGCCGCCACGCGAAGCGCATCGCCGAGGGCGTCGGAACACATTCCTTCAGCGGCATCAGCGTCAGCGACGACGCGTTCTATGCGGAGACGCCCGAGTGGATCGGCCAGCTGAACCAGATGGGGATCCTGAACGTCGAGATGGAAGCATCCGCCCTGTTCATCGTCGCCCGCCTCCGTGGGCTGCGCGCGGGCATGGTGTGCGCATGCTCGAGCAACCTCGTCGACGGCGCCTCGCTGTACGACGAGCGCAACGCCGCGCTCAAGGACGGGTGGATGCGCTCGATCGAGGCGGCGCTCGAGACCGCCGTCGAGCTCGAACTCTGACGCGGGTCGCGCCAGGCTCTCAGGGGCGCAGCATCACTGTGCCGACGCGTCCGGGCGCGGGCATTCGCCCGTAGCCTGGCACGAGCCGGGCGAAACACTCACGAAATCCTCGCCTGCTTCACTCAGGTTGTTCACCTGGTTGTTCACTGAGTCAACATCGGATGCCGCGGAGGGAGGGCGCGTGGACATCACGACCGTCACGTCGTATCGGTTTGCCCGCACCCGCGCCGACCTGGCGCTCACGCCTGGTGAGAAGGTCCTGGCGGGCGGAACCTGGCTCATGAGTGAGCCCCAGCCCGACGTGACCGGTTTTGTGGACATCACCCGCATGGGCTGGCCCGATGTCGAGATCCTTCCCGACGGTCTGCGCCTCGCCGCGACCTGCACGATCGCGAGGTTCGTCGCCTGGTCTCGAGGAGAGGTAGCGCCGGCGGCCCCCGACGAGTGGCGCGCGACGGCGGCGATCCCGGATGCTGCACACGCCCTGCTCATGTCGTTCAAGGTCTGGAACACCGCGACCGTCGGAGGCAACGTCTGCCAGTCGTTCACGGCGGCGGCCATGGTGTCGCTGCTGGCCGCCCTGGACGGGGTCGCGGTGATCTGGACGCCGGACGGCGGCGAGCGCCGTCAGCTCGTCGCCGAGTTCGTCACGGGGCAGGCGGCGAACACGCTCCAGCCGGGTGAGGTGCTGCGTGCGCTGGAGGTGTCCGCACCGGCGATGCGGGCCCGCGTCTCGCTGCACAAGATGGCCCTGGCCGAGCTCGGCCGCTCGGGCATCGTCGTGAGCGGCCGGCGTGAAGAGGACGGCTCAACGGTCGTGGCAGTGACGGCATCCACCCTCACCCCGCACGTGTTCCGCTACCCGGGCCTGCCCGCCCTCGCGCAGCTGCAGTCGGATGTCACGAGCCCGTCCGACTTCTTCACCGACGCCCTGGGCGAGGCCGACTGGCGCCGTGCCGTCACCGCTGTGCTCGCCGAGCGGGTGCGTGCCGATCTCGCGGAGGAGGACGCATGAGACTCACCGTCGACGGCACCGAGCTGCACGGCGATCCCGCTCCGGGCCAATGCTTGCGCACATTCCTGCGCGAGCATGGACACACCGAGGTCAAGAAGGGATGCGACGCCGGCGACTGCGGGGCGTGCGCCGTGATCGTGGACGGCGAGCCCGTCCACTCCTGCATCGTTCCGGCCCGGCGGATGGACGGCGCGACCGTCACGACCGCGGGCGGGCTCGCTCCCGGCGATGACCTGCATCCCGTGCAGGAGGAGCTCGTCGCGCACTTCGGCTTCCAGTGCGGGTTCTGCACGCCGGGGATGGCAGTGACAGCATCCACTCTGACCGAGGACGACCTGCCCGAGCTCGATCGCCGCATGAAGGGGAGCCTGTGCCGCTGCACCGGCTACCGCCCGATCCGGGAGGCGATCACGGCGGCTGTGCTCGGCCCTGTGCGCGAGACCGGGCGTGAGACCGGCGGCGCCCGCCGGCCCGAGCCGGTCACCTCGGGCGGCATCGGCGCCTCGGTCACCCCCGAGCCGGCCCGCCGCATCGTGCAGGGCCGCGAGCCGTTCACGCTCGACGAACCGGTCACCGGCTCCCTCGTGCTCCGCGTCGTCGGCTCCCCGCACGCGCACGCCCGCATCCTCTCGATCGACACGGATGCCGCCCTCGCCGTCCCCGGAGTCGTCGCCGTCCTCACACACGAGGACGCCCCCGCGACCCGCTTCTCGACAGCACGCCACGAGCACCGCACCGACGACCCCGACGACACGCGCGTGCTCGACGACACGGTCCGCTTCATCGGGCAGCGGGTCGCCGCGGTCATCGCCGAGACCGCGGCTGCAGCGGATGCGGCAGCCCGGCTCGTGCAGGTCGAGTACGACATCCTGCCCGCCGTCTTCGATCCCGAGCAGGCCCGCACCCCCGGAGCCCCGGTGTTGCATCCGGAGCGCACCCCCGAGGACCGGGTGATGGATGCCGCGCGCAACGTCGTCGCGGCCCTGCACGAGGGCCACGGCGGTGACATCGACGCGGCGCTGGCCGCGAGCGCCGTCACCGTCAGCGGCACGTGGCAGACCTCGCGCGTGACGCACGCGCAGCTCGAGACCCACGGCGCGGTCGGCTGGCTCGACGAGGACGGCAGGCTCGTCATCCGTTCGAGCACCCAGGTGCCCTTCCTCACCCGCGACGAGCTCGCGCACATCTTCGACCTGCCACGCGAGCGGATCCGCGTGTTCGCAGCCCGGGTCGGCGGCGGATTCGGTGGCAAGCAGGAGATCTTCACCGAAGACCTCGTCGCCCTCGCCGTGCTGCGCACCGGGCGCCCCGTGACCTATGAGTTCAGCCGCACCGAGCAGTTCACGCGGGCGTCGCTGCGGCATCCGATGCGGGTCGAGGTGACGCTCGGGGCGGATGCCGACGGCACCCTCACCGCGATGAAGCTCGATGTGCTCAGCGACACGGGCGCGTACGGCAACCATGCGATCGGCGTGATGTTCCACGGGGTCGCTGAGTCGACGACCGTGTACCGGACGCCGGTGCGCCACATCGACGCCGAGGTCGTCTATACGAACAACGTGCCATCGGGAGCGTTCCGCGGGTACGGGCTCGGGCAGGTCATGCTCGGGATCGAGTCGGCGATGGACATGCTCGCGGAGCGGCTCGATATCGACCCGTTCGAGCTGCGCCGCCGCAACGTCGTGCGCGCCGACGATCCGCTGCATCCGGATGAAGACCCGTACGAGCGCGACCTCATCATCGGCAGCTACGGCCTCGACCAGTGCCTCGATCTCGCACAGGACGCGCTCCGCCGCGGCAACGGGGTGGCGGCACCCGAAGGCTGGGCGGTCGGTGAGGGCATGGCGGTCGCGATGATCGCGACGATCGCCCCGTTCGGGCATGTCTCCCGCTCGCGGGTGGCGCTGCGCCCCGACGGCACGTTCGTCGTGCGCGCCGGCACCGCCGAGTTCGGAAACGGCACCACGACCGTGCTGCGGCAGATCGCGGCATCCGTGCTCGAGGCACCGTTCGAGCGGCTGCACCTGTGGACTGCCGACACCGACGCCGTCGCCCACGACACCGGCGCCTTCGCCTCGACGGGTATCACCGTGGCGGGCAAGGCTCTCGCGGCGGCCTGTCAGGCGCTGCGGGCACGGATGCTGGAGCTCGCCGCCGCGCAGACGGGGACCGACCCGGGCGCTGGGCTGTTGACGGATGCGGGAGTCGCGACGCCCGCGGGGGTCGTGTCGTTCGCGGATCTGGTCGCCGCGGCGTCGGACGAGGAGCGCGACGAGAACGGCTTGTTCGCCACCGGGGACGAGGAGGGGCACCTGCGGTCGGTGTCGTTCAACGTGCACGCCGTGCGCGTCGCCGTGGAGCCTGAGACCGGCGTCGTGCGGATCCTGCAGTCGGTGCAGTCGGCGGATGCCGGAACCGTGATGAACCCGGCGCAGCTGCGCGGACAGATCGAGGGCGGCGTCGCGCAGGCCGTCGGGAGCGCGCTGTACGAGGAGGTGCTCGTCGAAGACGGCGCGGTGCTGAACCCCGTGTTCCGCGTGTACCGGGTGCCGCAGTTCGCCGACGTTCCCGAGACCGAGGTGTACCTCGCCGACACGTCCGACACTGTCGGCCCGTTCGGGGCGAAGTCCATGAGCGAGTCGCCATACAACCCCGTCGCACCCGCGATCGGCAATGCGATCGCCCGGGCGCTCGGACAGCGGCCCTTCCACCAGCCCTTCACCCGCCAGCGCGTGTGGCGCCTCGCGCAGAGCGGCGGCGCGCAGCATCCTGACCCGACCCCAGCCCGAACCCCGGAGTGACCATGACGATCGCGACTTCCTTCACCATGACCCTGCCCGCGTGGCTGGCCGACGAGGCGGACGCTCTGCCCGCCGTGCTGCCGACGCTCGAGGAACGGATGGCGCTGGTCAACCGGCTGGCCGACCGCAACTGGCGCGAGGGCAACGGAGGGCCGTTCGCCGCCATCGTTGTGGATGACGCCACGGGCGAGCTCGTCTCGGCGGGCGTCAATGTCGTGCTCTCGACCGGCAAGTCGTCGGGGCACGCCGAGGTGATGGCTCTCGGGCTCGCGCAGCAGCGCCTGGGCCGCTGGGACCTCGGCGCGGAAGGAGCGAACCTTTCGCTCGTGGTCAACTGGCGTCCGTGCGTGCAGTGCTACGGCGCGACGATGTGGAGCGGCGTGCGGTCGCTGGTCGTGGCAGGGTCCGGTCCCGAGCTCGAGGAGCTCACCGGGTTCGATGAGGGGCCGATGGTCGCCGACTGGGCCGAGCAGTTCGAGGCTCGCGGCATCCGGGTGACCCAGGATGTCGGCCGCGAGGAGGCCCTCGAGGTCTACCGCGCCTACGGCGCCAGCGACGCCCTCGTCTACAACGCGCGGGGGGAGTAAGACCCAAGGCGCCTGACGCTCCCGGCTGCTACGCCTGTGCCGCCTCGCGCACGGCCTCGACGGCAGCCGACGGTGAGCCGTGGAACGCGGGGCCGTGTCCCGGCAGCACCCACTCGGCATCCAGGTCGGCGAGGCGATCGAGCGAAGCGAGCGCCTCAGCTGCGTCATCCGTGAACGGGGCCGGGCCAGGACCCGTGCGCCCGGTCAGCACATGGCGGGTCGTGAGGGCGTCGCCCACGAAGACGGCGCGCACGTCGGGCGAGAAGATGGCGATGCTCCCGGGCGAGTGGCCGGGCATCCCGATCACGCGGGGCCGTCCGGGAAGGTCGAGCATGTGGCCGTCGGCGACCTCGCGCACCTCGGTGAGCCAGGTCGGCCGCATCCCTTTCCGGATGCCGTACGCGGCGAACTGCAGCAGGGGACCGATCCGGGTGGGACCCATAGGGGTCTTGGGCTTGTCACCGCCGCGAGCGCGGTCAGCGTCGGCGGCGTGCACGAACACCGGGATGCCCCGCTCCGCGCGCAGGCGCTCGGCGAATCCGACGTGGTCGCTGTCGCCGTGGGTCAGCACGATGCCACGGATGTCGTCAAGGGAGCGCCCGATGGCATCCAGCTCTCGCGTGAGATCGGTGTACATGCCGGGAAGGCCGGCGTCGACGAGAGTGATGCCGTCGGGGGTGACGATCAGATAGGCGGCGACGATGTCGTTGCCTATGCGGTGCAGGGACGGCGCGAGTCTCATGACTGACCTCTCAAAAGATGGCTACGAACGTTAGCCATGATAGCTTATGTTCGTAGCCATGGGAGGTTCGATGCCGACACCGGAGAGAACATCGCTCGACGAGATCGTCAGCGCGGCCGCGCGCCTGCTCGAATACGGCGGGCTGGCGGCCGTCACGATGCAGGCCGTCGCGCAGGAGGTCGGCGTCAAGGCGCCCTCGCTGTACAAGCGCGTGCGAGATCGCGAGACGCTGCTCGGACTCGTCGGTGGCGCCGCGGCGGATGACCTCACCGGGCGCCTGGATGCGGCATCCGGGATCGAAGAGCTGTTGCTCGTGTTCCGCCGTTTCGCACACGAGCGACCCGAGGCCTTCCGGCTGCTGTTCACGACCACGGTGGATGCTGACAAGCTCGCCGCCACGAGCGCGCCGGTGTTGCGCGCGACCACGGCGGCCGTCGGCGCGGATCACGCGCTCGATGCCGCGCGGCTGCTGACCGCGTGGGCGACCGGGTTCGTCACGATGGAGCTCGCCGGGGCCTTCCGCCTCGGCGGTGATCTCGACGACGCGTACGACTACGGCATCGCCCACCTCGTGAACTCCCTCGGCTCCGACTAGCCGCGCGGGGCAGCTTCGGGCAGCGCCGTATCCTGGAGCCGTGTCCACTCCCGCCCGCGCCACCGCCGACGGGCCGAGTGCGGCATCCGACGAAGCACAGATCGGCGTCGGTATCGGGCGGCAGGTGCGGCAGGCGCGCACCGAGAAGAAGCTGTCGATGCGGGCGCTCGCGTCGGCTGCCGAGATCAGCCAGCCGTTTCTGAGTCAGATCGAGTCGGGCCAGACGATGCCGTCGCTGCTGACCCTGTACCGCATCGCGAACGCCCTCGACATCTCGCCGTCGGCGCTCCTGCCCGCCGACCCCGACCCCGAGGTCGTGCACGTGTCGCGGGCAGCGGATGCCACGTGGGTGCCGGTCTCGGAGGCATCCGACACCGCCCACACCCGCGTCATCCACGCCGGTGAAACCTCACTGCAGGAGTACGTCATCCGCCCCGGCGAGCAGGTCGGCGACTGGTTCGAGACGGATGGCGAAGTCATCCACTACGTCATCGAAGGCGCCATCGCCCTCGAGATCGAAGGCCTCGGGATCTGGGAACTCGGCGCCGGCGACGCCGTCGCCCACCCTGGGGCGCTCCGGAACCGGTGGCACCTTCGCGGCGACGGCTCCGCCCGCGTCGCGTTCGTGTACACCGGCGGAGCCTGAGCCCATCCAACGCCCGGCGCGAGGATCCTCCGCCTGCCGCGGGTGGATGCGTCACCAATTTACTCATCGTAAATAGACGCTCGGCGTATACTTCCGATGAGGAGAGGAGGAAGTATGGCCGCGGACGTTGACATCGTGCGCGCTGTCGCGCGGGCACCGCTTCGCACCCTGCGCCTGAAGGAGGTCCCCGAGCTGGCACGGAACACCTGGCGGACAACGGACCGGCTGGTCGAGCAGGGCGCGCTGGTGCGGCTAGCTCATGGCGTCTACACGGCGGTTCCTGATGGCCGCGATGGTCGGACATGGAAGCCACCGTTGGAGGCGGCCGCTCTCGCGCTTGCGACGGCGCGATTCGGCGCGAGAGAAGTCGCCCTCATGGGAGTCAGCGCCGCGCGCCACTGGGCTGCCATCCCACGGGCTATCGGCGTCGCCACGGTTGCGGTGCCTCGACGCGGCTACGCACCCGTCACCCTTGAGGGAGGTGGGCTCGTCAAGTTCGTTCCTCGCAACATGGACGCCCTTGAGCTCGTACTGGAACGCACGGGACTCGGTGAGGGACTCGTCACGACACCCGAGCAGACCCTGTTCGACCTCCTGGGCCGCATGGATCGCGATGGACTCGGTCGAGAAGTCGCGGGCGCCGTTGAGAACCTTACGCCCCAGGTCAAGCCAGATGAGTTTGCCAAGATCGTCGCGCGCGCTCGTATCGTGCCAGCCGGCGCACGGGACATGCGCAAGCGACTGGAGACGGCGAATGGCTAAGCCTGTCCCCGGGGTCCTCGATGACGGTGAACGAGAGCAGATCGAGGCCACGTTCGGAGTTGACTCAGAACAGGTCGCCCGGGACCACGTCATCTCACACGCGCTCGCCGCCATCAGCAGCCTGAGCACCGACGACGTCGTCTTCTTCGGCGGCACCGCGCTCTCGCGCACACACCTCACGGAACTACGTCTTTCGGCGGACATCGACCTCATCGCACTCGGCGACAGGTCAGCAATTGCCGACGAGATCGAGGAGGCTGTCGCCCGTCAACTGCGCCGTAGCTTCGGCACAGTGACGTTCACGCCGCGGCTGAGGGAGGCGAGACACCCGCATCCGTCCGTGATGCAGGTAGGGGATGTGCGCGTGCAGATCCAGTTGCTGTCGTCAGAGGGCTATCCGCAGTGGCCCACCGAGATCGTCGATATCGAGCAGCGCTACAGCGACGCTCCACCCGCGCGCCTACGAGTACTCACCCCCGCAGCGTTCGTCGCGTCGAAGCTGTCTTCGTGGAACGACCGGGAAGCCCCACGAGACCTTTACGATCTCTGGGCACTCGCCGAGGCCGGCTACATCGATGCGACCGCATCCGAGGTATTCGGGCGGTGGGGTCCGTACACGAGAGCTTCCAAGGTGTCCTTCGCGCACCTTCCATCGGCCGCCGAATGGAGTGCATCGCTTGACCACCAATGTCTCCCGGCCGTTACCCCCGAGGAAGCAGCCAGCAGGGTGCGCGACGCATTGCGGAACCTCTGACCGACGGCGCTCACGTGCCACTTGACATCGCGAGTTGCGAGGCCATCGGCGATCGAACCACGAGCAGACAAGGATCCACGACCTCGCGGGCAGCATGTGTCACTCCGGTTCAGTCTTTGATGGCGACGGACCTTCCTCACATGCGCAGATAATGGGACCGATGCTCCTTGATGTGAGGCGGGTGGTCGCGAGCGCCACGATCGTCGGCGCGATCGTAGTATGCGCGGCATGCGCGCCCTCACCAATCGACTCCAGGCTCTGGTTGCAGCTCGATCGGCAGGAGAACGTCGTCTACGAAGTCATCGGTGACCGCGATCTCGCGGGATCTGGCCCGAAGAGCTTCATCGAGTCGCTCGGGGGTGTTGCGGACTACTGGGATGGAGTCTCGAGTCCCGACTTCCTCGATCCTGCCGTCGGCGCGACCGTCTTCTACAACGTGTCCGAAAGCTCCGATAGGTTCGATGACCCGGTCGTGGGGTTTGATCTGTTCGTGACCTCCGGGCACCGTCCGGGCGGCAGCTCAGACACAGGCGGATGGTTTGCGCCGTCCCAGTCGTCCGTTTACACCTGCTACCGGCTTTCGGTGACCTTCGTGGCTAGCAGCGTGTGGGATCACAGCCGCTCCCATGACTATGGCGAGGACAGACTCGTCTGTCCCCAAGAGCTTGTGGATGCGTTGGGTGATGGCGCTCAGTATCGGGAGCCGTGGGAGTTTGACGGATGACACCAGAGCCCCGCGGTTGACCAGCTAGTCAATCAACAGCCGGTCGGCACCTCGGGCTTCGACAACGCACGTCCGAGCAGTCCGGATGAGCAGCGCGCGCGGGCTGCGCCAAGTGAGACACCTCATCGAGATCGTCACCATCGAGCATCGACCGGATGCTTAGCGCCGCCTCTCACCAGCGACTGTCACTCGCCGCGCGAGAATGGCCCCGTGCGACCGCGGCGGTGATTGCGGCACCGAGCGAGTGTGCGTCTCGATTACCTCGAAGCCTGCGGCGGCGATGCGTTCCGCGAGCGCCTCCGGCGACCAGTGCCAGGCGCGGGCAACGGCGTGCTCAAACGGCTGGGACTCGTTCGACTGCTCGACAACGCCGTGGACATCGCCTCCGGAACGGAGGAGAAGTACCCCTTCCAGATGGACGAACCGCTGCCGGTGCTAGCAACACAGTTGACTTCCGAGGGGATCGAACTCATGGGCGCGTATCTCCGCGGGGAGGAGTACTCGAGTTCTCAGCGGGACTTTCTGGAGCTCGCCGCATCCCGCGCCAACGAACTCGAAGTCTGGATGGACGATGTCATGCGGGATCAGGCCGAGGATCACATGTTTGGAACGCACTGACTGGCAGCGCGTCCAACGACCCGGCGCAGCGCCTTGGCTTCGGACACGCACCGCCGCCCGCTGGAAGGTCCTCAATCGGGCATCGCACGCAAGCGGGACGTTGGCGTGCGCGCTGATCGCTTGCGTCCGAAGGACGTTGACGGGTGAATTGGCTTGCACAACGCGGAAGCAATCGCGTTCTCAGTCGAGGTAGTAGATGGCGCTGAATCGCCGTTGCCTAAACCGCCTACCAGATGGGCCCTCCTGCCAGGTGACTCGGATAACGGTGGGATACCCGCTAGACAGGCTCCGGCTGTGATTGAAAGGCAACCACCCAGATGGTTCGACGACGGCAGGCAGTATCAAATCGCCTCGGAGCGCGTCCTGCAGGCCGTCACCGGTGGTGTTCTCGAAGCCGAGAACGCGCGCGCGGACGCCGGAGGTGCCGTTGATCAACCGCCAGTTCTCGGAGCGACGCCCATCCGGCTTCGGCTCATTGCTCAGTTGCCACTCGACATGACGTGCCTCGGACCGTATCGCACGGTAGAGCGCGTACCCCGCTATCAGGGCGGCGATCACTCCGCCGATGCCGCCAAGCCATGCAGGGCCGGTGTCGGCCCAAGTAGTGATCAGGTCCACACACGCACCCTACTGATCCGATCCGCGGGTTTTAGCAGCGAGGAGCCGACCAACACTCCGGATCGCGAGCGCGACCACGGTCGTCGACGACAAAGGACACCGAGATCTAGAGCAAACCGCCCACGGGTAGCGAACGTTTGACTGAGCCAGCTCGGCTGCGGGCGAACCTTCGGAGCGGCAGGCCACCGGCGTGCATGCCTCGCCCTACGGTGGTGATGTGGCCAACCCCGACTTCACTCGCCGCCTCGATGAATATCTGGGCGACTGTCTCCAGAGGGCGCGAGCCGCCGTTGCGCAGCTTGACCCCGACTACTTGCTCTCGGAGAACGAAGACTTGCTCCTCGGCGGTCTTCTTCGGGACAATCTCCCGCGACCCGTCTCCTTGGCTTGGGACGCAATTTCGCAGACGGGGATCGAGGAAACCCAAGTCCAAGTGAGGGATCAGTTCTATCCAGATCGTGAGTATACGCGACCGGCGAGCCGCATCCGGATCCGCGTACCAATCGATGGTGATCCGATGCTCCTCACGCTGAGGGCCACCACCTACATCCCGAGTCCGCTGGATGCCGACGTGGCGGGCTCTCTACTCCAGATCGAGGTTGTCGAACGTCAGCTATCCGCACACCTAGTGCAGGCACGAATCGCACGGGTCCGCGAGCGAGTCGAGAAGCAGGTGGAGTGGGCGAACGGCGATCTCGCCACATTCGCACGTCAGGCGAGCGCGACCCTTCAGCGCGACTACAGCGAACGAAAGCAGCGTATCTTGAACGATCGCGCGCTTAGCGAAGCCCTCGCGATTCCACTCTCGGCCACGGGACGCCAGGTCGCTCCCGTGCCCGCTCGCCGCAAGCATGTGTCGCTTGAACAGCGACGAACTCAGTCGCGATTCGTTCCCGAACCCGAACTCGATGAAGCAACTTACCGAGACATACTCGACCAGGTCCAGTCGTGGGCGAGAAGCCTCGAGCGCACACCAGGCACACTCTCCGCCCTCGGAGAAGAACAGCTGCGAGACCTCTTACTCGCCCACCTGAACGCCTATTGGCAAGGAGCGGCGGGCGGGGAGCTGTTCAACGGGGCTGGAAAGACAGACGTCCTCATCCGTGAGAAGGATCGCAACGTCTTTGTGGCAGAGTGCAAGATCTGGTCAGGGACCAAGGCAGCCGGCGATGCGGTCGATCAGTTGCTGCGATACCTGGTCTGGCGGGACAGCAAGGGTGCGCTCATCGTTTTCGTGCGCACGCGTGATCCCGCAGCGACCATCGATCGGCTCCACGCCGCGGTGACAGCGCACCCTGCTCATGCGATGACCAAGGCATCGCATGAGGCATCACGGCAAGTCGATTACCTGCTGACCGCCGATGATGAAGGGCGCCGGATCAACCTGGCAGTCATTCCCGTCATCCAAAGGGTCATGGACCACTGAGGTCGCGCCTGAGGTCGAGGCTGAATCCTCTATGGTGCGATGCACGAACGGGGCCGAACCGGAGGCGGGACCCAGCAGCGCACTGGCTGGAGTAGCAGTCTTCCAGATCGGCATTGTGGGGTCGTGTCCCGGTAGGCAGTCCCGAACGTGCGCGGCCCTATCGGGGTCACTCCGTTTGCCACTGCTCGCGGTGCCGACAGGCTGACAGGCTGACAGGCTGACAGGCTGACAGGCTGACAGGCTGACAGGCTGACAGGCTGACAGCGAATCAGTAGCAACTGCTCCAGACTCGTGTCGTCGGCGCCGATACAACTTCCAAACGGTCCTGACTGGCATCGACTTCGATCTCGTCGGAGGGTGCGGTGCTACGGACTCAGTAGTACCAATGCGGGTTAGGCTCGCGCCATGGATGCGCTCGTACCCGTTGTCGTCGGCGGGCTCCTCGCGTTGGGCGGCGGGCTCCTCGGTGCATGGATCCAGGGGCGGCGCGAGCACCGCAGATGGATTCGTGAGCAGCGCTTCGACGCGTACCAGCGCGCGCTCCGCCTCATCGAGCACATTCGAGGGCTCGGCTTCGATCCGGTGGACGACGTAATCGAGGAGTTCATCGCACGGGACATGGCGGATTCGCACGACGCTGAACGGGACGAGATGCGAGAGCGCATGCGTCACCGGCTTGGCGAGGATAACCGTCGCGACGAGAAATTCCGCGCCATGCGCGCGTTGGAAGTGGAGCGCGTCGAGGTGACGACGCTCTTGGCGCTCGTCGGGCCGAGCGATGTCGCCGTACACCTGTCCGCGGCGATCTCCGAGATGGCTGACGACGACCGCTACGACGCCGCCCTCGAACGCCTCGTGGGCGCGATGTGGAAGCCGCTGGGGATCATGAAGCCCTATCGCCTCACGCTCTCGACCACAGCCCGTCAATCTCGACAGCCAACCCTCGACGTCTGAGCGCGGCGAGCACGACGTGGCTGTGGCCTGCTACGGCCTGAGGCCAGTGCTCTCGATTGCGGGCGAGCGTCGAGCGCTGTCCGTCAGCCTCGGCCCTCGCGCGCAAGCCGGTCGTTCAGCGCGCGTCGCTTTGAGTTAGCCTCGCCCTATGACCACCAAGCCGACGATCGGTGACGACGTACTGCTACCGATCGCGGAGGCGAATCGCTAGTCGTACCGACAGCTATCGGTCGCCACGCAATCACTATTTCTCACCGCGGGCGCGATCTTCCTCGGCTTTGGTGATCGGCTGCCCTTCCTCATCGTTCGCGATTGCGATGATCACTGCTTGGTACATCTTCTTTGCGGTGGTGTTCGCACGAGCCGCGACCGTTGACTTGTGCATCATCGTGGGATGGCGGGCGCGAGTCGAGACCGGTGTGTGCGCCCGGTGGATGCTCGGCTATAGCCGCGCTTCGCCCCGACGCTACATTCGCATGGTGGATGTACCGAATAGCGCCCCGCAGCCCGCCGAGACGACACCCTCCCGCGAACCGCTTGAATCCCTGGCCGCCCGTTATCGGTCGGCCATGAGCGATCTGCAAGATGCGCACGTCGCGCTGCGTTCTACTGATGGATGGAAGAGCGAGGAGCAGCAGGTAATCGCGCTCTGTTTCGACTTCATCGAACTTGTTCGCACCACGGCCCACGCCTTCACCCGCTATCCGGATGCCGAGAGCTGGCTTCTTCAGTCTGCGATGGACGAGTTCGTCGAGTCCGCCATCGCGATCTGGCAGCTCACTGACAGCGGGATCTACAACCCGGCGTACCGAGAGCTTCGCTATCTCCTTGAGTCGGCGATCAAGTTCTCATACGTCGACCAAAAGTTACCAGGTCCTACCCCTCTACCCGATCGTCAACGATGGCTCCACGCAAACGTTCCGCGAGGAAGCATCAGCGTTGTTACCGATCTGAGCTGGTACGATCTGACGCGCCGCACCACCGACTTGACCGGCCTCCGATGTCACCCCCTACAGTCAGAGTCAGCAACACCAAACGAAGCCCCCGGCCCTGGTGCACCGGGGGCTTCCGCGTTGCCCGAGGACCGGCCACAGGCGGAGGACCTCACAGCTCCAACCAGCCCAACCCGGCCGGTGGACGCTGGTCGAGACCGGCGCCGCGACACGTAGGCGATGCCCCCCGAAGCGCCCCCAAAACGCGTCCGCCACGACCGGGCTGGGGGCGCGATATGGACGACCGGGGGCGCGAAGGAGCGCGATCACCCAAACCCCCACGCCAGAGTCGCGCTGACGCGCGAGCAGAACGCGCCCACCGTTTCTGATCACCGCGGTGATTGTCGGAAGCAGTAGCAGGTCGTGCCCGACGCGCGCACGGAGCTCGGCAATGTAGGGGGAGATGGTCACGCACTCGGACCAACCGAGCGTGTCCGAAAGCCGGTCCCCTCGCGGGCCGAAGACGAGCGAAAGTAGGACGCGGCACACTCCACGCACGTGCAATGCCCGCACGACCAGCCCGTTCAGTTTGCGAGGACAGGGTGCGCCAACAGGAGTACAGCGCGACCACCGAAACACCCGCGAAACGTGATAGCCATGAGCAATCAATGATTGCCTCCTAGCATCGCGGTGTGACGACAACTGACGAGTTCACCCTGCGCCCGCGCGTGCAGGAGTTTCTGGCGTCGGGCCGCACGGAGCTGCTGATCGACGGCGACTGGCTCCCGGCATCCGATGGCTCGACCTTCACCACGATCGACCCGGCCACCGGATCCGCCCTCGCCGAGGTTGCCCGCGGCACAGCACCGGATGTCGACAGAGCGGTCCGCGCCGCGAAGGGCGCGCTGCGCTCCTCGGCCTGGCGGGCGATGCGACCCGCCGACCGCGGCGCGCTGCTGTGGCGCATCGCCGACCTCTTGACCGAACACCTCGACGACCTCGCGCAGCTCGAGACGCTCGACCAGGGCAAGTCGCTGCGCACCTCGCGGTTCGGGGAGGTTCCGGCGGCGATCAACCAGTTCCGCTACTACGCGGGCTGGCCGACGAAGATCCTCGGCGACACGATCCCGACGTCGCTGTCGCGCACTCCTCCCGGCAAAGAGGTCTTCGCCTACACGCGCCGCGAACCGGTCGGCGTCGTCGGGGCGATCGTGCCGTGGAACTCGCCGCTCATCATGACGGCCATGAAGCTCGCCCCCGCCCTCGCCGCGGGCTGCACGATCGTGCTCAAGCCCG
Organism: Microbacterium sp. bgisy207; assembly: GCF_965345035.1. GTDB lineage: Bacteria > Actinomycetota > Actinomycetes > Actinomycetales > Microbacteriaceae > Microbacterium. The sequence continues at coordinate 74,439 of NZ_CBDRMG010000008.1, read as the reverse complement.
CCGAGAACACTCCCCTCACCGCGATCTACCTCGGCCAGCTCATGCTCGAGGCGGGCCTGCCCGCCGGGGTGCTCAACATCGTCACCGGGTACGGTCACGAGGCCGGACAGGCTTTGGCGGAGCATCCGGATGTCGACAAGATCGCCTTCACCGGCTCGACCGCCGTCGGCAAGCGCCTCGTGCAGTCGGCTGGCACGCGCCTTGCCCGACTCACCCTGGAACTCGGCGGCAAGTCGCCGTCGATCATCATGCCCGACGCCGACCTGCCCGCCGCAATCGAAGGCGTCTCGCGCGGCATCTTCGACAACGGCGGCCAGGTGTGCGTCGCCAGCGCCCGCATCTACGCGCACCGGGATGTCTACGACGACGTCCTCGCCGGGATGGCCGACTTCGGCAGCGGCCTGAACCTCGGGCACGGCCTCGCCGAGGATACCGACCTCGGGCCGCTCGTCAGCAAGGCCCAGGCCGATCGGGTCGCAGGCTACGTCGACGAGGGCCGCGCCGAGGGTGCGCGGGTCGTGAGCGGCGGCATCCGTGACGGCGACACCTTCTATACGCCGACCGTGCTCACCGACGTGACCCCGCAGATGCGCCTCATGCGCGAAGAGATCTTCGGTCCCGTCGCCGTCGTCACCCCGTTCGACGACCTCGACGAGGTGGTCGGGTGGGCCAACGACTCCCCCTACGGCCTGGCCGCGAGCGTCTGGACCGAGGGCCTCAGTAACGGCCACCGCATCGCCGCGCAGCTCGAAGCCGGCACGGTGTGGGTCAACTGCCACTCCTTCCTCGGCCCCGAACTCCCCAAGGGCGGGCACAAGGAGTCGGGCTGGGGCTACGAGAACGGGCCGCAGGGCCTCGAGAACTATCTGGAGACGAAGACGGTGGTGATGGTGCTGTGAACGCAGATTCCCCGAGGCGCATCCTGTTGGGTGCGTTCGAGATGATGACACCCAACAACGGGATGCCGACCTGGACCGACCCGCGCGGCCGCGGCGACGACTGGGACGACCTGGGCTACTGGCTCGGCCTGGCACGAACCCTCGACGAGGCGGGCTTCGATTTCCTCTTCTTCGCCGACACCTACGGCTACGCCACCCTCGGGGGACGGATGCCTGACGAGGTCGCCGCTCACGGCATCCAGTTCCCGGCGCTCGACCCGATGCTCACGATCCCGGCGCTCGCCCACGCGACCCGCGACCTGGCTTTCGTCGTGACCTCGCCGACCACCGTCGAAAAGCCCTACGGCACCGCGCGCCGCTTCGCGACCCTCGACCGGCTCACCGGCGGACGCATCGGCTGGAACGTCGTGACCGGCTCGTCGCAGGCCACCACCGACGAGCTGTTCGGCGTGACGCAGAAGCTCTCGCACGATGAGCGCTACGACGCTGCCGACGAGTTCCTCGACACGTGCCTACGGTTCTGGGAGCACTCCTGGGACGAGGATGCCGAGGTCCGCGACCGCGCGCGCGGAGTGTATGCCGATCCGAGCATGCTGCACCGTGTGGAGGTCGAGGGGCGCTATCAGCGGGCCGCCGGGATCTTCGCCGTGCCTCCGACGCCGCAGCGCACGCCGGTGCTGTTCCAGGCCGGCACGAGCGACCGCGGCCGGGCGTACGCCGCCCGCAACGCCGAAGCCGTCTTCATCCAGGGGCAGTCGATCGCGACGGCGGCGGCGCATGTCGCCGACATCCGGGAGCAGGCCGTGCGGCAGGGGCGTCGGCCCGAAGACGTCAAGGTCATCAGCGGCATGACGGTGACCGTCGCGCCGACCGAGGCCGAGGCGCGGGCGCTGCGCGAAGAGTACGAGAACGTGCTGGGGCTGGATGACGCGGCAGTGATGTTCGCCGGGATCACGGGGCTCGACCTCACGGGCCTCGACCCCGACACCCGTGTCGCCGACCTGCACACCGACCTCGGGCAGACCCTCATCAACCGGTACGCGCGAACCGATCCCGACATCCGGGTGCGCGCGGTGCTCGACCAGTTCCGGACGAAGGCGATCCGGGGCTTCCAGATCACCGGCTCGCCCGAGCAGGTCGCCGACGAGATCATCGCGACTGTGGACGGATCGGGGCTGGACGGCCTCATGCTCGAGCCGACCTTCGGCGGACCCGCGTCGTACGAGGCGTTCATCGAGCTCGTGCTGCCGATTCTCATCGAGCGCGGTCGCGCGGGGCGTCCCTCGGGCGCGACCCTGCGCGAGCGCGTTAGCGGATCACCGCGCCTTGCCCCCACCCACCGCGCGCACGGCCTCACCGCGAGCGCCGCGGATGCGTCGGCCGAGGCATCCGTCGGGGCCCGACTCTCGAGCGCCACGACATGACCCCCGTTCGTTTGCCCCAAAACGTACCGTGCCCTACCGGCGACGGCGTGTTGCGGCAAGTGAAGGGGAACGACAGAGGCCCCAAACCAGACAACCCACCTTCATTTGCCGCAAATCGTCGGCGCACCCACCGGCGCACGGCGTGTTGCGGCAAGTGAAGGGGAACGAACGGGAACGACAGAGACCCCAGACCCGACAACCCACCTTCGCTTGCCGCAAGACGTCGGCGCACCCACCGGAGCACGGCGTGTTGCGGCAAACGAAGGGGAACCGCAGACGCACCACCCCACCCAGACGCCACCCCCACCACGAAGGACTCCACGTATGAAAGCCGATGCTGTCGAGGCGGTGATCCGCGGGCTCAAGCGAGCCGGCGTGAGCGTCGCGACCTACCTCCCCGACTCGCTCCTCAAAGAGCTGTACCCCGCGTTGGATGCCGATCCCGACATCCGTACGATCCCTGTCACCAACGAGGGCGAGGGCGCGGCGATCGCCGGGGGCGTGTTCCTCTCGGGCAAGCGCGCCGTGCTCGTCATGGAGAACTCGGGACTGCGCGCCGCGACCGAGCACCTCGCGCGCCTGGGCCTGGGCGCCGGCATCCCGGTCGTCATGATCATGAGCTACCGGGGCGAGCTGGGCGAGAACAACTGGTGGGCCATCCCGCACGGCATCACGATGGAGCCGCTGCTGTCGGCCCTGCGCACCCCGTACCGCATCGTGCGGGAGGTCGATGAGATCGAGCAGGCAGTCGTGGATGCCTATGAGACCGCCTACTCGTCGTATTACCACGCCGCCATCGTCCTGGGAGGAGGGCTGGTGCGATGAGCTACAGCCGATTCGAAGCCATGCAGCTGCTGGGTGCGCGTCTGAGCGACGACGCCCTCGTCATCCTGTCCCTCGGCGGTTCCGTCGACGAGTGGTACAACGCGGCCCCGCACATGCGGGAGGCGAGCCTGTTCCAGCAGCAACTCGGGTGCGTCACCGGCGAGGCGTTCGGACTCGCCGTCGGGCTGCCCCACCGCCGCATCGTGTCGCTCGACACCGACGGCGGCCTGCTGTTCAATCTCGGCATCCTCGCGACCCTCGGCAACGAGCAGCCGCAGAACCTCTTCGTCGTCGTGTGGGACAACGAGCAGTACCAGTCGATCGGCGGGCCGGCGACCCACACCGCGAAGGGCAACGTCGACCTCGCCGCGATCGCCCGCGGCGCCGGGGTGCGCAACGCCTACACGGCCACGACCCTCGAGGAGTTCGACGGGCACTGCGAGGTCGGGCTGGCAAGCGACGTGCCCTACATCGTCGTGGCCAAGACCGACGGCATCCTGCAGCCCGGCATCAAGCGCAAGCACTCGGACGGGCGTGAGGACAAGTACATCTTCGTCCGCCACGTCGAAGAGCTCGAGGGCATCACGATCATGGGCCCCAGCGAGCACAACTGATGGGCGTCGTGCGGGCCCCGGGCGGCGGCTACGACATCGTCATCGTCGGGGCGGGCGCGGCCGGCTGCGTGCTGGCCGCGCGCCTGAGCGAGAATCCCGACGCACGGGTGCTGCTGATCGAGGCGGGTCCCGACCATCGGGAGCTGCGCGAGATCCTGGATGCCGCGCACTGGGACTCCCTCATCGGCGGCCCGTACGACTACGGCTACCGGTCGGCGCCCACCCCGCACGTGCTGGGCCGGTCGATCGCGATGCCCCGGGGCCGCGTGCTCGGGGGCAGCTCGTCGACCAACGCGATGCTCTGGTACCGCGGGGCCCGCGCCGACTACGACGCGTGGGCGGATGCCGGTGCCACCGGCTGGGGCTACGACGACCTGCTCCCCTACTTCCGCCGCTCCGAGGCCCGGCCCGGCGGTGACCCCGCCTACCGCGGGCTCGACGGCCCGATGCGGGTCGCGCCGCTCACCCGCGTCCACCCGATCGCGACGGCGCTGCTCGCCGCCGCCGCCAACCGGGGGCTCCCCGTCCTGGATGACGCGAATGCCGCCTCGAACGAGGGTGCGGTGTACGCGGACTACAACGCGATCGAGAACGAGGACGGGTCGTTCGAGCGCTGGAGCACGGCCCGCGCCTACCTCGAGCCCGCACTGTCACGACCGAACCTGCATGTGCTCACCGACTCGCCGGTGCACCGCATCCTGCTGGAGGGCACCCGCGCGACCGGTCTCGTGCACCTCGTGGCCGGTGCGCCCGTGACCACGGAGGCGGACCGCATCGTGCTGGCCGCCGGGGCCATGGACACCCCGCGCCTGCTGCAGCTGTCGGGGATCGGGGATCCGGCGCGGCTGGCTGCGGCCGGCATCCGTGCCCACCACGCCCTGCCCGGTGTCGGCGAGAACTTCCAGGACCACCCGCTCGTGCTGGGCGTGAACTTCCGCGCCCGCGAGGGGCTCGGCCCCGTGATCGGCAACGGCGGCGGCACGATGCTCAACTGGCAAAGCTCCTACGCCGAGCGCGGACCCGATCTGCACACCGTCATCGCGCACGGCTCGCGCGGCGACGAGGCGCTGCACGCCCGCTACGACCTCGGCGGCGACCGCATGTTCGCGCTTGTGCCGGGGCTCTACGGCTCTCGCTCGGTCGGGTGGGTGCGGGTGCGGTCGGCCGATCCGGATGCGGCGACCGAGTTCCAGCCGAACTACCTCGCCGATCCGAAGGATCTCGTCGCGATGGTCGAGGCGATGGATGTCGCGCAAGAGCTCGTCGCGGGGCCCGCGTACGCCGACCTGCATCCCGAGCCGCTGACCCCGCCGCTGTCGATGGACCGCGCCGAACGCGTGCAGTTCGTGCGCGAGAACGTCGGCAGCTTCTTCCACGGCGTCGGCACCGCCCGCATCGGGACCGACGAGCTCGCGGTCGTCGACCCCGCGCTGCGGGTACGGGGCCTCGAGGGGCTGTGGGTCGCGGATGCCTCAGTCATGCCGACGATCCCCACCGCCAACACGCAGGCGCCGACCGTCGCGATCGCCGAACGGGGCGCCGAGCTCATCGCCGCGGGCTGACGCGCCCGTCGCGCGGAAGTGCGCGGCATCCCTGTCGCGTGCGCGTCAGTGCCACCGAACGGATTGACTCGGGCTCGGCCTCGCCACGCAACACGCACGGATGCCGATCGCAACGGCTCAGTCCGGCGGCCGGAGGCCGAGGTCCTCGCATGTGACGCCGTCGGTCTGCGGGAAGACCGCGAGCGTGTCGTCGCGCTGCACGCAGACGAACAGGTCGGGCACCGGGTAGGTCCGTCCATCGTTCGGCGGCGGCGCGTCCAGGCCCGCACCGAGCAACCCGATGCTCCAGACGGATGCGCACAGGTCGATCGCTCGGGCGACCCGGTCGCCTCCACCCGCCGACGGATCGCCCACCTGCTGCACAACACTGTCCACGGATGCCGATTCGAAGCACGAGGCGGAGTTCTGACGCAACTCCGCGGAGGCCAACGCGAGAAGCGTCCCCGCCGTGGTCGCGGCGACCAACACCCCGGCGCCCACGAACGCACCGACCTTCTTGCGCACCCGAGACCGCGCCCGCAGTCGTCGCACGTCCTCCATGAGCGCTGCCCGCATCCGGTCGTAATCCGGCTCCCTTGCCGTCATCGCCCGCTCCGCTCCGCGAGGACATCCCGCACTCGGCGGGCGGCCTGTCGATAGCTGAGTCCCTCTTCGGTACAGAGGCGGAGAACCTCGCGATCGGCCCACGGAAAGGTGGCCATGATTCGCTGCGCCTCGCGCCAGCCGTCCGACCGACGACCCTCCGCGGCGTCATGTGAGGCATCCGGCCCGGGGACTGTCCGGCGAGCGCGCTGCCTGCGGCGCGGTATGTCGGTGCGCGCCAGCCCCCTGGCAAGGGAATCGGCGGTGACGAGCAACCACGGCAGGCAGGAGGTGCCGGCGAGCGTGATCCGTCGGCTCTTGCGCCACAGCGTCAGGAAGACATCGTGCGTGACCTCCTGCGCCTCCGGTTCTGCGCCGAGCCGATCGACGACCACGCCGTACACGACCCGCACGTGCCGCTCGTGCAGGGCGCTCAGCGCCGAGTCGTCACCCGACCGGAGCCGATCCAGCAGGGCGGTGTCGTCCCGGGAGTAGTCGCCCGACCGGCGACCCCACGCGCTGGAGAACGCCTGCGTGGAATCGACCACCCGATGCTCCCTCCGACGCGCGACTGTCAAACGCGTCCTATTCTCCCCCGCGGTGGATCCGAACTCGCTGGTGGTGTGGGAGGCGGGCATGGCCCTCGACGGCCGATCTGGGTCTGGTGAACGGATGGTGCCGGACGGCGATCTTCGCGAACACCTCCTACGGCGGCGCCTCGTACGGCTACTACACGAACTCCTCGTATGTCGGAAACGCCATGAACGACCAGGCCTCGTCGATCCGCTGGGCGGCCTGAACCGGGAGCGCCGGTCTCACGCGGGCCGGCGCTCGGGGTCGAGGGCGGCATCCAGCGCGAGGAACGCGCCCCGGAACTCGGCGCGCAGCCGCTCCTTCTGCGCCTCGTCGCAGAACGCCGCGTCGATGCCGTTCAGCGCGATGCGCTTGGCCTCGTCAGGAGTCACGCCCATGAGTCGCAGCCCCTCGGTGTACTCCCGGCCGATGTCGGTGCGGAAGAACATCGCGTCGTCGGTCGACACGTTCACGGCAAGGCCCGCGTCGATCATGCGACGGATGCGGTGCTCCGGGGTGATCTCCCACCCCGAGCAGATCGTCGTCGACAGAGGGGTCGCCGCGAAGCCGATCCCCCGCTCGCGGGCAAGGGCCACGATGGCGGGATCGTCGACGATGCGGTAGCCGTGGTCGAGGCGGTCGCACCCGAGTTCCTCGATCGCGACGCGCACGGCATCCGGGGTCGCGTGATCGGTCTCGCCGACGTGGGCGGTCAGCAGGAACCCGTGCGCCCGGGCAAGCGCGTATGCCTCGGCGAAACGCGCCGGATCCTCAGTGTTCTCGGGGGTGAGGTCGTCCTGTCCGAGACCCACGACCTCGGGCCGCGGATGCGCGATCATCTCGCGGACGAGCTCGACGGCGTCGTCCGCGCCCGCACGCCGATTGATCGCGACGACCACCCGGAATCCGACGCCGAAGTCACGCTCCGCGCGCGCGAGACCCGCGATGATCGGGTCGATCACCTCGGGGTACGACAGCCCCCGCTCGGCGAAGTACTGCGGGTTGACGTAGTACTCGCGGTAGCGCAGGTTGCCGTCGGCGACGGCCTCGGCAACACCGTCATAGGCCACACGCTCGAAGTCCTCCGGGTCGCGCAGCACATCATGCGCATAACGGAATGCCACGAGGAAGTCGACGAGGTGCGCGAAGTCGAACAGCTCCTCCGGATCGGTCGTGGGCAGCTCGACACCGTGTTTCGCGGCAAGCTCGATGAACAGGTCCGCGCTCATCGTCGACGCGAAGTGACAGTGCAGCTCGGTCTTGGGCAGTAACCGCAGATAGTCGACGTACGAGATCATGCGTCTTCCTCTCCCGAGGCCCGCGGCGCCGTGCGTCCCGGAACCTGCTTCACCACGAGCAGACGGTAGGGCTGCCCGTCCGCCGACCACCACCGGTGCGTGGTGCCGCCGGTGTAGTAGACGGATGCCCCCGGGTCCAGATCGCACGTCTGATCGCCCAGTTCGATCCGCACGTGCCCCTCGATCACGTAGAGGAACTCGTCTTCGGCGTGGACGAATCGCTCGCCCGGTTCGAGGCTGTCGGAGACAACCTCCATCGGGTGGAACGTCCGCGCGCGCTGCGCCAGCATCCGCGCCGTCCCCGAGGCGAACCCGTCGGGGATCTCGCCCTCGCCGGGGCGACTGACCTCGACGAAGGACCCGGACTCATCGGGTGTGTCAGCGGCGGCGATGAGCTCGATCGGGCTGGTCTCGAGGGCGAGAGCGATCCGCCGCAGCGAGCCCAGACTCGGTTGCGCGAGCCCCCGCTCGAGCTGACTGAGGAAGGGATGCGAGAGCTCGGTGCGCTCGGCCAGTTGCACCAGCGTCAGCCCGCGGGTCTTGCGCAGCATCCGGATGTGGCTTCCCAGGCGAGCGCCTGCGGCACGCTCGTCGAGACCGTCGGGCACGCTCATGCGGCCGAGCGTACCCCTCCGGCGCGAGCGTACTCGTCGACCTGCGCAAGATAGGCGGCCCGGCGCGCGGGGGTGAGCCACGAGGCGTGGAACGAGTTGCGCGCAAGTTCCACGAGATCGGATGCCGAAAGCCCGGCCTGCTCGGCGAGAGCGACATAGTTGTCGCCGACGTAACCGCCGAAGTAGGCGGGGTCGTCGGAGTTGATGGTCACGCGAACTCCTGCCCGCAGGAGCGACACGATCTCATCGGATTTCATCTGCTCGGTGACGAACGAGTTCGACACCGGGCAGCACGTGAGGCCGATACCGCGCTCGAGCACCGTGGCGACGAGGTCGGGATCTTCGACGAGATTGGTGCCGTGGTCGATCCGGTCGACGCCGAACTCCAGCGCCTGACGGAGGTGGTCGATCGAGCCGGGCTGGTCGATGTCGCAGTGCATCGTGACCAGGAACCCTTCGGCGCGCGCCCGTTCGAAGACGGCGGCGAACTTCGCCGGTGGGTTGTCGCGCTCGTCCGAGTCGAGCCCCACCCCGATGATCCAGTGGCGGTAGGGCAGCGCCTCGAGCAGCGTCGACATCGCGTGCTCGGCCGAGAGGTCACGCAGGAAGCACAGGATGAGCTCGGCGGAGATTCCGAGCTCGGCCTGAGCGCGCACGATGGCGCGGCGGTAGCCACCGATCACCGTCGCAAACGGGATGCCGCGTCCGGTGTGAGCCTGCGGATCGAAGAACAGCTCAGCGTGAACGACGCCCTGCTCCTTCGCCGTGCGGAGGTATGCCCACGCAAGGTCGTGGAAGTCATCCGCGGTCTGCAGCACGGCCATTGCCGGGTAGTACACCGCGAGGAAGCTCGTCAGGTCGGTGAAGTCGTAGGCAGCCTTCACCGCCGCGATGTCGCTGTAGGGCAGGGTCAGACCGTTGCGCTGCGCAAGAGCGAACATCATGTCGGGCTCGAGCGTGCCCTCCAGGTGCAGGTGCAGTTCGGCCTTGGGAAGCCCGCGGGCAAAGCTCGCCAGCTCGGATGGTGCCATGGTGCGCTCACACGCCCTTCTGCGGGTGCATCGCCATGCGGGCCAGCACGACATCCTCGACGATCTGAATGAGGTTGTAGAGCACGAGCGAGGCGGCGGTGACCGCCACGACGGATGCCCAGAGTGCCGCGAACTGCGCCTGCGGGATGAATCCGCCGATCGACCCGCCGATCCCGCCGCCGACAGCCAACCACTCCGCCAACAGCGCACCCGTGATCGCACCCGGAACCGAGATGCGCACGGCGGCGAAGAACGCGGGAAGCGACGAGGGGAAGGCGACCTTGCGGAGCTTGGTCAGCGCGCCCCCACCGTAGACGTCTACCAGGTCGTTCATCTGGGGCGGCGCGGACTTGAGCCCGAACGAGATGTTCACGAGTGCCGGGAAGAGCACGACGATGCCGCCGATGACGGCGACCGTCCAGAAGTCGCGACCGAAGATGAGGATGATGACCGGTGCCATCGCGATCAGGGGAACCGACCGTAGCAGCATCGCGACCGGCATCAGCGCGTGCTCGATGCCCTTGTTCAGCTCGAACGCGATCGCCGCCAGAAGCGCGACGACAAGACCGGCGATGAAGCCGATCGCCGCGTCACCGAGCGTCACCATGAGGTTGCCCATGAGCGTCGCGCGGTTGGTCTCGGCAGCAGGCACCGTGAACAGGTAATTCCAGACGTCGATCGGCCCCTTGGCGATCAGGGGAGACAACTGGAGCGCCCAGAGCAGGCCGACCCAGATCCCGAGAACCGCGACAAGAGTGAGAACGAACGTGAGACTCGACCAGCCGAGGGCGCGAAGCGCGGCGCGGGTGGACTGGGCACGAAGATTCGCGGCGAGCTTGGTCTCGGCTCCTGCTCCCGTCGGTGTGGTGGCGGAAGGCTGTGACGTCATCACGGTGGCCATCGTCAGGCTCCCTTCGACCAGGGGGCGATCGCCTTGGCGATCCACCCGACCGCGGCGAAACCGAGCAGTGCGACCGCGCCGGACAGCAGCGCGAGTGCCCACACTTGCGGGCCGTTGGACGACTGCTGGGCGAGGATCATCGCGAGGCCGACACCGACCTCGATCTTTCCGAAGAACTCCCCGAGCACGGCGCCGAGAAACGCGGCGGGTACCGCGATCTGCAGAGCACTGAGGGTGGCGGGGAGCGCCGCGATGAGACGGACCTTCACGAGCTGGGTGAACTTCGTCCCGCCGTATACGGTGACCAGGTCAAGGCTCGCCTTGTCCGCCGACTTGAGGCCGAGCAGCGCCCCCACGACGGTCGTGAAGAACACCGAGAGGGCAGCGAGCAGGATCGCCGTGCCGCTGGGCTCCCCGACCTTGGGCGGGGTGATCACGACGACCGCGAGCATCCCGATCGCGACGATCGGCACGCAATAGGTGAGGATCGCGAGCTGCATCGCGACGCCCTCCAGCCGCGGCACGATGAGCACGAAGGCCGACAGCAGCAGCGCGAGTCCGTTGCCCCACAGGTACCCGATCCCTGCTTCGGCGAGGGTCACGGCGAAGTTGTTGAGGTAGTACTGCGGCCCCGTCTCGATGACGGTGGCCACGACCTGGAACGGGGTCGGGATCGCCTGGGCGCCGGAGGGCCCGACGTTCGAGAACACGGTCGCCGCGAGGATCCACCACAGGAGGATGATCCCGATGCCGCCGATCACCCCGATCAGCCACGGGGGGAGGCGGAAGTCCTCCCACTCGATCGCGCGAGTGCGCGTGGTGTCAGTGGTCATCCGCCGCGGCTCCTCCGGCCCCGAACAGCAGCTCGGAGGCCTGGTCGACGTAGGCGTGGAACTCGGGGGTGCGCATCATCTCGGGGGTCCGCGGCCGCGGCAGGTCGATCGTCATGACCTCCTTGACCCGGCCGGGCCGCGGGCTCATGACCGCGACCTGGTCGGAGAGGAAGATCGCCTCCGAGATGCCGTGCGTCACCAGCAGTGTCGTGGCGGGCTTCTCGGTCCAGATGCGCAGCAGTTCGAGATTGAGCTTCTGCCGGGTCATGTCGTCGAGGGCGCCGAACGGCTCATCGAACAACAGGACCTCGGGCTTCATGATGAGCGACCGCGCGATCGAGACGCGTTGGCGCATGCCGCCCGACAGCTGAGCGGGCTTTGCCTTCTCGAAACCCTTGAGCCCGACCAGGGCGATCATCTCGTCGACGTACGCCTTGTCGACAGAGCGCCCGGCGATCTCGAACGGCAGACGGATGTTGGACATCACGCTGCGCCACGGCAGAAGCGCGGAGTCCTGGAAGGCGATGCCGAGCTTGTTCTCTTTGCGCAACTCCTTCGGGCTCTTGCCATCGACCCGGGTCGTGCCACTGGTGGGCTGTTCGAGGCCCGCGAGGATGCGCAGGATCGTCGACTTGCCGCATCCCGACGGCCCCAGCAGCGACAGGAAGGTGCCCTGTTCGGTGTGCAGGTTGGCATCCTGCAGGGCGGTGACGGTCTTGCGGCCGGTGGTGAAGACCTTGTTCAGACCGGAGATCTGCAGGCCGGTGCCCAGGGACTCGCCCTGGGCACCGGACTCGGCAGAGCCCGTCGTGAGAACAGAACCGGATGCGGCGGGTTCGGTCACGATGGCGTCTCCTCGGTTCGTCTGATCAGCCCGCGTAGGCGACCAGGTCGGGGTTTTCGGCGTAGACCTCTTCGAGCAGCGACAGGTCGAACAGGTCGGCTGCCTCGAGCTCGATACCGGCACCGGCGAGGCTCGCGATGGTCGCTTCCTGCAGCTCCGGAGTGACCCAGAACAGCCCGAACTCCTCGGTGTCCGGCGAGACGACGAGCTGCTCGGACTGCGCGATCGAGCCGGCGATCGAGTTCTCGGGGATCAGGTCGAGGTCAGCGCCGTACACCTCGTACGCGAGCCGCGCGCCCTCTTCGGGGTCGTTGACCGCGTCGGTCCAGCCCTTGATCTCGGCGACCAGGTAGGCCTTGAGCATCTCGCGGCTGCTCGCGATGAGCTCATCCGTCGTCGTGATGGTCTCGGCCACGAACGGCAGACCGTTGTCGGCGAAGGGGAGGTTCGCGACCTCGAAGCCCGCGGCGGCCACGGTGATCGACTCGTTGGTCAGGTAGGCCATGAACCCATCGACCTCGCCGTTGGTCAGCGGAGCCGGGTCGTACTGCACGGGAACGATCTCCAGCTCGGACTCGTCGATGCCGTTGGCGGCTAGGAGCGCCTTGAACAGCGCGGTGTTCGAGTCCTGCACGCCGATCTTCTTGCCCTTGAGGTCTTCGGGCGTCGTGATGTTGCCGCCGTCTGCGAGCGAGAGGATCGTGAACGGGTTCTTCTGGTAGACCGAGCCGATGATCTTCAGCGGCGCGCCTTCCGCCGCGACGACCGAGCCGATCGACACGGCATCCGAGAACGCGATGTCGGCCGTACCGGAGATGAGCTCAGCGGCGCCGGTGGACGGTCCGGGGGTCATGATGACCTCGCTGAAGCCGGCCTCCTCGTAGTAGCCGTTCTCGAGGGCGAAGAAGTCGCCGGCGAACTCCTCGTTCTTGATCCAGCTGAGCTGCACGGCGAGCTCGCCGAAGCCCTCCATGGCCTCGCCGCTGGTGGACTCGGCCGGGGTCGACTCGCCGCCGCTGGCGCAGGCGCTGAGCGCGAGCGCCGACACGGCGACGGCGGCGACGGCCATGGCGGACCGGCGCGCGATTCGAGAGGAAAGGAATGTCATGTGCTGCGTCTCCTGATCACGGGTGGGGGGTGGGACACTCAATGACGCGCGACTACGGGACTCTCCGCGCCGTCTCCACCGACCGTAGGAGATGTAGATTTCATGAACACTCGCCGGACTGTTTCGTCCGCGTTACCGAATCGGTCGAATGTCCGCCTGCTCACGGACACCGCACGACTCGCCCACCATCGGAGACAGATCGTCGTGATCGGCGCGCTCCGCCGGGTGGACGGGGCCGGTCGTCTCCCGAAGCGGCAGCCCCTGGCCGCCGGCGCGGACCATGACGATCTCGGCGAGGATCGACAGCGCCGTCTCTTCAGGGGTACGACCGCCGAGGGCCAGTCCGATGGGGGAGCGCAGGTGCGCGGTCTCGGCATCCGTCACCCCCGCCTCCCGGAGGCGGCGCACGCGATCCTCGTGGGTGCGGCGACTGCCCATCGCACCGACGTAGCCGGCGGGGCTGCGCAGCGCGATCGCGAGGGCGGGCACGTCGAATCGCGAATCATGGGTGAGGATGCAGATCGCGGTGCGCGTCTCGATGGGTGTGCGTGCGAGGTAGTCGTGGGGCCACTCGTGCACGACGTCGTGCGCGTCGGGGAAGCGCGCGGGCGCCGCGAAGGCGTCGCGGGGATCGCACACGGTGACCTCGAACCCGGATGCCGCACCCAGCCGGCTCAGGGCGACGGAGAACTCGACGGCGCCGATGATGATCAGCCGCGGCGCGTGCGGGAACGGAAGGCCGAGCACCTCGAGAGCGTCGGCATCGGTCCCGTATCGCAGGGTGATGGGGTGAGCATCGGCGCGGAGCCGCTCGAGGTCCGCGGCGAGGGCGGGCCGGATCGCCGCATCCGCGTGCTCGCGCTCGCGCGTGAGAACGAGATCGCCGGCGCCGGGCCCGTCGATGACGACGCCGAGAGCGCAGGGCTCGCGCCGCACGATCGCGGCGTGGAGGTCGGCGAGCACCGCCGCCCCGTCCGTGCCGGGCAGGATCGGGATGACCAGGACGTCGATGATGCCGCCGCAGCTCAGTCCCGCCTCGAAGGCGGTCTCGTCCGAGATGCCGTAGCGGGTGCGCGTCGACCGTCCCGACGCGATGGCCTCGAGGCACAGATCGTGCACCGCGCCATCGACGCAGCCAGCCGAGACGTTGCCGAACACGGAGCCCTCGGCATCCACGATCATCGCGGCACCGAGCTCGCGCGGGGAACTCGCCCGCGCCGCCACGAGCACCGCGAGCGCGAACGGTCGCGCCTCCGCGACCCACGTCGCTGCCGGATCGAGGATCTCTCGCATGCGCACCTCCCGGTCTCCTGCCTATCATCCGGGTGTTTCCCCGAGATTGCGGCTCGGCAGCCGCGGCGCCGCGCGAGGCCGCGGCGTCCCGTGCTCGGCGTACGCTCGGGGCGTGGACCGGACCGTGCTGACCGAGCGCCTGCGTGCGCTGGAGGATCAGCTTGCCCGGTTGGATGCGGATGCCGCATCGCTGCGCGCCGACCGCGCCGATGCCACCGCCGACGACGAGCACGATCCCGAGGGCTCGACACTGTCGGGCGAATGGCAGCGGGTCGAGGCTCTTCGCGAGGGCGCGCTGCGGGAGCGGGCCGCGGTGGTCGAGGCGCTCGCTCGCCTCGACGCGGGCACCTACGGCATCTGCGCCCGCTGCGGCTCGCCGATCCCGGCCGCGCGGCTGGAGGCCCTGCCGATGGCGACGATGTGCGTCCCCTGCGCGTCGAGATAGGCCGGGTCAGCTCAGCGCGGGTGGCCGAACTGCGCGGCGCGGGCGGGCAGGTCGGCATGGATCCGGGCTGACGCCTCGGTAGCGAGCGGGTTCGTCGAGACACCGTTCTCGCTGGCGAGCACCCCGCCGACGTAGACCTGGCGGAGGTTGCGCAGGCTCATCGACAGGACGTAGCTGCGCACCGGATGCCACAGCGGGCCGACATCCGGCGTCCGCGGGTCGACGACGACGAAGTCGGCGAACTTGCCCACCTCGAGGCTGCCGACCCGGTCGGCGACGCCCAGGATCTCAGCACCCCCGAGGGTGTGCAGCCGAAGGACGGTCTCGGGCGTCATCGACAGCGGGTCCTTCGTGCGGGCCCGCTGCATGAAGATGCCCGCACGCATGTTGCCCCACGGGTCGGCGATGTCGGTACAGGCCTGGTCGTCGAGGCCCATCCCGACACGGATGCCGAGATCGAGCATCTCGGGGACCAGAGCGACCCCCGACGCGAGACGCCCGTTCGAGGCGGGCTGCCACGACATCGACGCGCCGCCCTCGGCGGTGGCCTGGATGATCTCGGGGGTCGTCTGGATGAAGTGGCCGAACATCATGTCGGGGCCGAGGGCACCGGCATCCCGGTACATCGCGAATTTCGCCTGCTGCAGCGGCACCGCCTCGGGCGACTCGAGGAAGTGCGCCTGGTTCGTGACGCCGAACCGGCGCATCGCCTCGACCTCGAGCTCGGCGGCCTCGGTACGCGGCGACCACTGCACCTGGCCCATGATCGAGACGCCGAGCGCGAGGCGCGGGTCGAGGGCGCGGGTATGGGAGACCTCGGCAGCGAAGCGGTCGAAGATCTCGTCATCCGTACCGGTGGAGACGTCCATCCCGATCGCGTCGACGAACCGGATGCCGGCATCGCGGCATCCGTCGGCCTGACGCGTGTGGTACTCGACCGGTCGCAGCGGCGCGTTGCCGCCGAGGCGCTTACCGTCGACCATCGACTCCCACGCCTGCAGCGGGTCGGTGAAGTTGTAGGCCGTCGTAACCCCGTTGGCGAGGAAGTCCAGCGACCCGTGCAGGGTCGACCAGTACATGTCGTCGGGGGTCATGTGCGAGGTGAACCCGAGCATCGAGTCGCACCAGCCGTAGAGGGTCTCGCTGACGCCGAGCCCGCGCAGGCCGCTCGTGAACAGGTGGGAGTGGCTCGAGACGAAGCCGGGGGCGACGAACGAACCCGCGACGTCGAGAGTCTCGTCGGCCGTGGTGCCGGCCGGCGGCTTGCCGGAACCGGTCGCGGCGATGAGCCCGTCCTCGACGAGCATCCACCCCTCGTCGAGGTAGCCGAGGTCTTCGGCGCCGGCGGCGACGGTGAGGAGTCGGGCGTTGATGACGAGCAGTGAGGTCATGGGGGCTCCTGGTTACGGGCGGGCGGCGTGGGCCAGCTGCAGAACGGCTTCGGTCAGGGCACGGATGCCGAGAGCGACGTCGGCGGCCGACACCGCCTCGTCGGGGTGATGGCTCACGCCGTCGGGGTTGCGCAGGAACAGCATCCCGACGTCGGTGATCGCGCCGACCGCCATCGCGTCGTGGCCGGCGCGACTGAAGATCGTGGGCACCGCGTGTGACACCGACCGGGTCTCGGGGGCATCGAGCCCGACGGTGGCGGCGATCCCCTCCGCGACGACATCGCGCAGCAGCGGTGCGCAGGCGACGGCTGGCGCGTTGTGCACCTCGACGGCCCGCCAGCGCAGCCCGCGGCGGCCCATGATGGCGTCGAGCTCGCGACCGAGCCGGTCCCACACGCGGTCACGGGTCTCGTCGAGCTCGCCGCGCAGGTCGAGACTGAACACCGCCTCGCCCGGGATGACGTTCACCGCACCGGGGAAGGCCTCGAACTGGCCGACCGTACCGACGATGTGGTGCTCGGCGGCGCAGATCCGCTCGACCGCGAGCGCGGCCTCGCTCGCCCCGAGCAAGGCGTCGTGGCGCATGTCGTAGGGAGTCCCGCCGGCGTGGCGGGCTTCGCCCTCAACCGTCACCTGGAAGCGTCGAGCGCTCGCGATCGAGCTGACCACCGCCAACGGGGATCCGGCGCGATCGAGCTCGGGACCTTGCTCGATGTGGGCCTCGAGGTAGCCGACGAGCTGCTCCGGCCGGCGCCCCGCCTCGCCGACACGGCCAGGATCCAATCCGAACTCGCGGAACGCCTGCCGCAGCGTCACGCCGTGCTGATCGGTGAGTTCCCACCAGTCGGCGTCCCAGGTGCCGGCGAGTGCCGACGACCCAAGCAGCGCCTTACCGAACCGCGTTCCCTCCTCGTCCGAGAAGGCGACGACCTCGATCGCGAACGGCAGGGGGACGGATGCCGTTTCCGACCCGGGATCGCGCAGCAGGCGCACGACCTCGAGGGCCATGAGCACACCCAGGATGCCGTCGAACCGGCCCGCGTCGATCACGGTGTCCAGGTGCGAGCCGATCATCAGGGCCGGCGCCGCAGGGTCGGGATCGACGGTCCGCTCGATCCGCCCGAGCTGGTTGCCGGCGGCATCCTGCCACGAGCGCAGCCCGGCCTCGCGCATCCAGGCCGCCGCGAGCCGGTTCACCCGCGCATGTTCGGGCGACAGGTACACGCGCTCGATCGAGCCGGGCGCAGCGGTCACCCCCGCCAGCTCGTCGCAGCGCATCATGACGCGGCGCGCGGCGGCGGCGATGCGGTCAGGGCCTGCCTGCAGCAGGGGCATATCAAGCCCCCGCGTAGGCGTCGGTCGCCGCCTCGACTCCGCCGCCCGCCGGGACTGCTACGCCGAAGCGGCGCAGGACGGTCTCGAGCGCGGCGAGCGTCGTGAGCACGGCGTCGCGGCGGGCGTTGTAGCCCATCGTGCCGATGCGCCACACCTTGCCCGCCAGCGGGCCGAAGGAGGTGCCGATCTCGATGCCGAAGTCCTCGAGCAGCGCCGCTCGCGCGGCATCTCCCGGTACCCCGTCGGGAATCGCGACGGCAACGATGTTGGTCATCTTGTGCGCGACGTCGCCGAAGACCTCGAGCCCGAGCGCCTGCACGCCGGCAAGCATCGCCTCGCCCGCGACCCGGTGCCGTTCGATGACGGCCTCGCGCCCTTCGAGCAGCAGGAGCCGCGCGCACTCCCGCGCGGCGTAGAGCATCGACGCCGCCTCGGTGTGGTGGTTCAGCCGGCGCGGCCCCCAGTAGTCGAGGATCATCCCGAGGTCGAAGTAGTTCGAGCGCACGAAGTCGGGCGCCGACGGGTCGCCGGGCTCACGGATGCCCGCCTCGATCTTCTTGCGTGCCGTCACGACCTCGACGGCACGGTCGCTCAGGGTGATCGGCGCCGCCCCCGAGGGACCGCCGAGGCATTTCTGGAGTCCCGCGGTCGCGGCATCCAGTCCCCACTGGTCGGCCTCGAACGGGTTGCCGCCGAGGGATGCGGTGGCGTCGGTGTAGAACAGCACGCCGTGGCGGCGGCACAGTTCACCGATCTCGTCGAGCGGCTGCAGCATCGTCGTGGAGGTGTCGCCCTGCACGATCGCGAGCA
Source organism: Microbacterium sp. bgisy207 (assembly GCF_965345035.1). GTDB lineage: Bacteria > Actinomycetota > Actinomycetes > Actinomycetales > Microbacteriaceae > Microbacterium. The sequence goes on along the minus strand of NZ_CBDRMG010000008.1, from coordinate 56,057 downwards.
GCGTCGGCTTCACGCGCACGATCGCCTCCTCGATCGCGGCGGTCGTGAACACCTGCCCCCAGTCGGTGTGGATCGTGTGCACCTCGGCCATGGCACGCTCGGAGATCTCGGCCAGCAGATGCCCGAACCGGCCGAAGATCGGCACGAGCACGCGATCGCCGGGGCGCACGAGCGAGACGATCGCCGCCTCGATCCCGGCGCGCGAGGTGCCGTCGACGACGACGGTCGCGTCGTTCGCGGTGCCCCACACGCCGCGGTACAGCTCCTGAGTCTCGGTCATCGTCGCCGTCATGAACGGGTCGTACTGCCCGGTCAACGGTGCCGACAGGGCTCGCAGCACGCTCGGGTAGGCGTCGATGGGGCCGGGCCCCATGAGCAGGCGACGAGGCGGATCGATCGGTCCGGGCAGAGCGGCGACGGTCATGAGAGCGGGTGTCCTTCGTGGGAGTGAGCGTCGTTCAGTCGCGGGGGGACGAGGGCGGCGAGGCGGCGTGCGGTGCGCACGAGGGCGATGTCGGTGCCGGCGCGCGACACGAGGCAGACTCCGACGGGTGCGGCGCCGAGCGGGGAGGGCACGGTCAGAAGCGGAACCGACACCGCCGGCACGCCGGCCACGGCGGCGGGGGTGGTCATGCGCAGCGTCGCCTGACGAGTCCGGTCGACGGCGGCGGGGTCGCCGGTGCGCGCCGGGGCGGGCCCCGGCACCGTCGGCAGCAGCAGGACGGCGTCGCGCACGAGCTGCGCGACGTGCTCGCGCAGCGGCTCGAGCCTGTCACGTGCGGATGCCTCCGCCTCCGCGGTCACCTCCGAGGCGATGCGGAAGCGCTCGGCGACCGCCGGACCGACAGCACCCGGGTGTTCGCGCAGCCACGCGGAGTGGTTGCGCCAGGCCTCCGCGCCCTGCACGGTGCGGAACGGCTCGTAATACTCGTCGAGGTCGCCAAGCGAAACCCGCGCGAGTCGTGGCGGGTGATCGGATGCCGCGAGGCGCACGAGCAGTGCGTCGAAAGCCGCCCGGGTCGCCGGGTCGGCGGCGTCGAGGATCTCGTCGGGAACGAGGAAGCGCCACGGCAGGTCTTCGTCGGACTCGCCGTAGACGCTCTCGGTCGAGGCGGAGCCGTCGTAGCTCAGGCACCAGTCCGCGACGCGCTGCAGCGTGGCCCCGTCGCGGGTGAGCCACCCGACGGTGTCGAAGCTCTGCGCGAGGGGGAGCACACCCTGCCGCGGCACGAGACCGTGCGTCGTGCGCAGCCCCCACAGCCCCTGGTACGAGGCGGGGACCCGGATCGACCCGGCCGTGTCGGTGGCCAAGCCGATGTCGGCGTGGCCGGCGGCAACGGCGCTGGCCACGCCGCTGGAGGAGCCGCCCGGCAGCGCTCCGGGGAGAGCGACATTGGGCGGGGTGCCGTAGTGGACGTTGTCGCCGGCGATCGAGTAGGCGAACTCGTCGGTGCGGGCGATGCCCCGCACCGACGCCCCCGCGCGCAGCAGGTCGGTCAGCGCGGGAGCTGTCGTCGTCTCGGCTCGTGCACTGTTGAGGTGCGTCGGGTTCCCGGCACCGATGCGGTAGCCGGTGAGCGCGAACAGGTCTTTCACGGCGACGGTCAGTCCGGCCAGTGGGCCCTGCCAGGCGCCCTGCCACAGCGGCTCACCGACGTTGCGCCAGATCGACCGGTCCATCGCGGGGGTGCGCGGCGTGACGTGCGCGGCGGTGATGAGCCAGCGCCCGTCGAGGCGCTGCCACACCTGCGTCTGGATCCCCGTGCCGCCTGCGGCGTAGCGCGAGACCGCGACCAGCAGCGCGACATCCGGTCCCAGCGGGCGGTACTCGAGCCGCTCGATCGTCCGGGCCCCGACTCCGCCGCGCAGCGACCGGAACGCGCTGATCGCGTCGTGGCCGACGAGCAGACCGGCGGCGTCGGCACGCAGAGTCTCTGAGCCCGGCGCGAATGCGGCATCCAGGGCGTCGAGGTCGTTGGCGAGGATCGCCCGTTCGTACGCGTCGAACGCCGTGAACAAGTCAGCCGGGATGCCGTCCGGGATGCCGCTGGGAGTGCCGCCCGCCGGTTCAGTCACGATCGACCCCCGAGAAGTCGGCCTCACGGATCCGGGCGTGGACGCCGCAGACGATGTCGACGACCTGGGAGATGTCGAAGTCGGTCGCCGCCGACAGGTACGCGTAGGCGATGTGCTCGTCCAGTCCCCAGCGCGCCTCGATGAGGTCGACGGCGGCGCGCACGCAGTTGCGCATCGCGATGTCGAGGTCACGGTCCATACCCGTCGGCACGAGGTACTCGTCGGTGCGGACGAGGGGTCCCGCGAGTTCGCCGAACTCGGCGAGCGCGACATCCTTGGGCACGACCTCGAAGCGCAGGGTCGCGCGCAGGGATGCCTCCAGTGCGGTGAGAGCGACCTCCCCGTCGCCCTGGGCGAAGTGCGGGTCGCCGACGTAGGCCAGCGCGCCGGGCACCTGCACGGGCAGGTAGAGCACCGACCCTTCGGTCAGCAGCTTGATGTCGATGTTGCCGCCGTGCGCACCGGGCGGCACCGAGTGGGGGCGTTCGTCATCGGCCACGGCGACGCCCATGATCCCCAGGAACGGATCGAGCGGGAACTCGATCGCGCCAGGCCCGCCCTCGGTGACCGGGAGCACACCGACCAGGCCCGCGGCGCGCTGCTCGACCGGGGTGAAGACGCTGACGTTGCGGGCATCGCGGGGAAGCTCGCCGACGAGGGCGCCCTTGCCGTGACGGTTCGAGATCACCCCGTACGGCACGCGCGGGGCGAGGGAGACGACGGTGATCTTCAGCAGGTCGCCGGGTGCGGCATCCGTCACGCGGATGGGACCGGTGACCACGTGAGGTCCGTCGTCCGCGCCGCGAGTGACCGATGCCGCGATCTCGACCGCGTCGCGCAGCACGGCATCCTCGGGCACGCCATGGCCCCCGAAATAGGCCCGCGGGTCGGTGCCGTGGTCGTCGAGGATGCCCTCATGACTGACGGTGTCGATCGTGACGGTCTGGCCCGACGCGATCGTGAGCACGGGCGCATCGGTCGCACACGGCAGCCGACCCCACATCACGGTGTCGGGGGTGGAGGGCAGGTAGTGCTCGCCGGGGATCTCGCCGATGCCCGGCTGCAGGATGGGGAACGGGGTCATCGGGCTCCTTCGTCCGAAGCGGCGGGAACGGTCGGGGCGGAGTGCACGGCCAGAGCGGGGTGCACGGCCAGAATCTCACGGCCGACGCGGGCACGGATGCCGACCTCGGCGTTCCAGGCCACCTCACCGTGCACCCAGGTCGTGTCCACCACACCACGAAGACGGGCGCCGTGCCACGGCGAGAGCTTGTTGCGGTACTCGAGCGTCTCGGCGTCGACCAAGGCTTCGGCATCCGGATCGAACGCGACCAGGTGCGCGGGGTGGCCGGCGGCGATCTCGCCGAGCCCGTGCAGCCCCGCGATGCGGGCGGGGCCGGTCGTGAGCCACGGCAGCACCGTCTCGAGCGGGATGCCGCGGCGCGACGCCTCAGTCCAGACCGCACGCAGTCCGGTCTGCAGACCCGAGATACCGCCCCACGCGAGCCCCAGATCGCCGTCCTCGCGCTCCTTGAGCTCCCGGGTGGCAGGCGAGTGGTCGCTCACGACGGCGTCGATCGTGCCGTCCAGCAGTCCCGCCCACAGCAGGTCCTGATTGGCGCCGTCACGCACCGGCGGGCAGCACTTGACCGTTCCCGACCCGTCGGGCAGGTCCTCGGCGCGCAGGGTGAGGTAGTGCGGGCAGGTCTCGACGGTCAGGCGCACGCCGGCGGCCTTGGCGTCGCGCACAAGGTCGAGGCTCTCGGCATCCGAGACGTGCACGATGTGGGCGCGCGCGCCGGTGCGACCAGCGGCCTCGATGACCTGCGCGATGGCGGATGCCTCGCTCACGCCCGGGCGCGAGGCGAGGAAATCGGCATAGCGCGGGCCGAGCGCGCCGTCCGGCGTTGCCGGCGGGTGCAGGTGCGCGGGGTCTTCGGCGTGGACGATGAGCAGGCCGTCAAAAGCCGCGATCTCGGCGAGTGCCGCCTCGAGGCCCTCCGGATCGAGGTGGCCGAACTCGTCGATGCCGGACGGCGAGAGGAAGCACTTGAATCCGACGACGCCCGCGGCGGCGAGGTCGGCGAGTCCGCCGCGGTTCTCGGGCACGGCCCCGCCCCAGTACGCGAGATCGACGGCGAGCTTGCCGGCCGTCGCCGCGCGCTTGGCGGCGAGCGCCTCGACGGTCGTGGTGACGGGGACGGAGTTCAGCGGCATGTCGACCACCGTCGCAATGCCGCCCGCGGCCGCAGCGGCGGTGCCTGTTTCGAAGCCCTCCCAGGCGGTGCGTCCGGGTTCGTCGAGATGCACATGGGAGTCGACCAGTCCCGGGAGCAGCACGAGGTGGGCGGGAAGGATGAGCGCGGCATCCGGGTCGAACGGACCGACCGCGGCGATACGACCCTCCTCGACGTGCACCGTCGCCGGACGGAAGCTCCCGTCGACGAAGACGCGCTCGGAGGCGATGGTGGACGCGGCGGTCATGCCGCCACGGTAGGACGCCCGCATTTCTCGCATGTTACCTCTGTCAACATTCTGGACACATTCGAGACGTTACGGTGATGCCCATGGATGTGCGCGCGTTCAACGACCTGAGTCCCGCCGAAGCGACCGAGATCGTCGGGGTGTGGGCGGCGATTCCGGCGTGGGTGGGCGGCGTGGTCGCCGGGCGGCCCTACGCGAGCGCGGCCGAGCTCGAGGCATCCGCCGCTGCAGCCGCCGGGGACTGGACCCGCGCCGACCTCGACGCGGCCCTCGCGCATCACCCCCGCATCGGCGAGCGCCCCGGCGGAGCCGGGGCCGAGGCCGACGCCTCCCGGCGCGAGCAGGCCGCGATGACGGATGCCGCCGCCGACGTCGCCGCACGGATCGCCGCGGGTAACGCCGCCTACGAGGAGCGGTTCGGCCGGGTGTTCCTGATCCGGGCCGCCGGCCGCTCGCCCGAGGAGATGCTCGCCGAGCTGGAGCGGCGCCTCGGCAACGACGACGAGACCGAGGCGCGCGAGGCGATCGAGCAGCTGCGACAGATCGCGCTGCTGCGCCTGCGCACGAGCGTGACGGACGCGTCCGAGACCGATCCCGAGGGAGACTCCGCATGACCCACCTGACCACCCACGTGCTCGATGCGGCCCGCGGCATCCCGGCAGCCGGCGTCGCGGTGTCGCTCAGGGCGGCATCCGGCGACCAGATCGCGGCGGGCCAGACGGATGCCGATGGCCGCCTCGCCCTCGGGCCTGACCTTCTCGCCCCCGGGGACTACGCGCTGACCTTCGCGACCGGCGCGTACTTCGATGCGCAGGGCGTGGACAGCTTCTACCCGGAGGCGACCGTGACCTTCCGCATCCGTGACGACCGGCACTATCACGTGCCGCTGCTGCTGAGCCCGTTCGCCTACTCGACCTACCGTGGCAGCTGAGACCCGACGCGCGCCGGCTCGTAACGCGGTCGTGACACGACATCCCTAATGTTCACCACATGAAAATCGTCATCATCGGCGCCGGGATCGGCGGAGCAAGCGCCGGGATCGCGCTGCAGCGGCTCGGTCACGAGGTCGTCATCTACGACCGGATGCGCGAGAACAAGCCCGTCGGGGCGGCGCTGTCGCTGTGGTCGAACGGTGTCAAGGTGCTCAACTGGCTGGGGCTTGCGGACGAGGTCGCGGCCCTCGGCGGACGCATGGACGACATGGCCTACCTCGAGGGGCGCACCGGCGAGATCATGTGCCAGTTCTCGCTCGAACCCATCACGGCGCAGACCGGCCAACGCCCCTACCCCGTCGCGCGCGCCGACCTGCAGGCCCTGCTCATGGAGCGGTTCGGGCCGGAGCGGATCCACCTCGGATGCACCGCTGTCGGCATCCGGGATGACGGCGAGACGGTCACGGTGACCTTCGAGGACGGCTCGACCGACACCGCCGACCTCGTGATCGGCGCGGACGGTGCCCGATCGATGGTGCGCGATCACGTCACCGGCGGTGGCATCGAGCGCGTCTACTCGGGCTACACGAACTTCAACGGACTGGTGGCCCAGGACCCCGCGATCGGCCCCGCGACCCAGTGGACGACGTACGTCGGCGAGGGAAAGCGCTGCGCCGTCATGCCGGTCGCCGGCGACCGCTTCTACTTCTTCGTCGACATCCCCCAGCCCGCGGGCCTGCCCTACGACCGCGCCGACGGCATCGCCCCGTTGCGGGAGGCGTTCGGCGGCTGGGCTCCGGGCGTGCAGGCGCTGCTGGCGGCGATCGACCCCGAGGTCTCCTTGAACCGGGTCGAGATCTGGGACATCGACCCGTTCCACACCTGGGTCAAGGGACGCGTCGCGATCCTCGGGGATGCCGCCCACAACACCGCACCCGACATCGGACAGGGCGCCTGCTCGGCCCTCGAGGACACCTTCGCGCTCGCGATCGCCCTGTCGACCAACACGATCTCGGTCGAAGACAGCCTGCGCCGCTACGAGAAGAGCCGCACCACTCGCGCGGGGGAGCTCGTCTCGCGAGCCCGCAAGCGCGCGCACGAGACGCACGCGTTCGACCCGGCCGCGACGGATGCCTGGTACGAGAGCCTGCGCGGCACCGACGGCAGCGACATCATCCGCGGCATCGTCGGCAACATCGATGGCAGCCCCATCAACCTCGGCGCCGGCATCCTCTAGGCCCGACGGCCGAACCCTCAGCCGTGGAAGACGGCGTGCGCATCGCCGACGAGCCTGCGGCCCCCGAGGGCGTCGAGCTCCATGAGCACAGAGATTCCCGCGACCTGCCCGCCCAGCTGCGTCACCAGATCGCGGGCGGCGGCAAGGGTTCCCCCGGTGGCCAGAACGTCGTCGATCAGCAGCACACGCGCCCCGACCGGGATGTCGTCGTGCGCTTCGATGACAGCCTGACCGTACTCGAGGGCGTAAGCGACGGATGCCGCGGGCCGGGGGAGCTTTCCCGCCTTACGGATCGGCACAAGACCGGTCCCCGATGCCGTCGCCGCCGCGCCCGCGAGCAGGAACCCGCGCGCCTCGACCCCCGCGACCAGATCGAATCCGCCCGCGAAGGGTTCGATGAGAGCGCCGATGACCGCGCGCAGGCCCGCGGCATCCGCCAGCAACGGAGTGATGTCGCGGAACAGCACCCCCGGCTCGGGATAGTCGGGGATGGCACGTATCAGCGACTCGGCACGAGTGAGCTCAGGGTTCGCGGGCACGGGCTCAGGATACGGTGGACGGCGTGAGTTCTCCCGAGGCACCCGGCAGCGAGTGGTGGCGCACCGCCGTCATCTACCAGATCTACCCCCGTTCCTTCGCCGATCGCTCCGGTGACGGCATCGGAGACCTCCCCGGAGTGACCTCCCGCCTCAACGACCTCTCTGCGCTCGGTGTCGACGCCATCTGGCTGAGCCCATTCCAGCGCTCGCCGCAGAAGGATGCCGGCTACGACGTGTCGGACTACTGCGACGTCGACCCGATCTTCGGCACGCTCGCCGACTTCGACGAGATGCTCGCGCAGGCGCATGCGCGCGGCATCCGTGTCATCGTCGACCTCGTCCCGAACCACTCGTCCGACCAGCACGTGTGGTTCCGCAACGCGCTCGCGGCGGCACCGGGCAGCCCCGAGCGCGCCCGCTACATCTTCCGTGACGGCAAGGGCCCGCAGGGCGAGGAGCCTCCCAACAACTGGGAGTCCGTGTTCGGCGGGCCGGCCTGGACCCGGGTCACCGAGGCCGACGGCACGCCGGGCCAGTGGTACCTGCACCTGTTCGACACCTCGCAGCCCGACTTCGACTGGACCAACGACGAGGTGCGCCAGGAGTTCCGCCGCATCCTGCGATTCTGGCTCGACCGTGGCGTCGACGGCTTCCGCGTGGATGTCGCGCACGGCCTCGTGAAGAAGGAGGGGCTACCCGACTACACGCCGCCCACCGACGCCGGCTCCATGGGCGGCGGCGAGACTGCGGTGCCGTACTGGGGGCAGGATGGCGTGCACGAGATCTACCGCGACTGGCACGAACTGCTGGCCGAATACGACGGCGACCGCGCGCTGTGCGCGGAGGCGTGGCTGCCCTCGGTGGCGCAGACCGCGCTGTGGGTGCGCCCCGACGAGATGCATCAGGCGTTCAACTTCGAATACCTCGAGACGCCGTGGGATGCCCAGAAGCTGCGGCTGGTCATCGCCGACTCGCTCGCGGGCTTCGGCGCCGTGGGCGCACCGAGCACGTGGGTGCTGTCCAACCACGACGTCGTCCGCCACGCGTCGCGCCTCGCACTGACCGTCGAGAACCCGCAGGGCTACGGCATCGGCCCGAGAACGCCCGGCAAACCCGACCCCGTCGTCGGTCTGCGCCGCGCCCGCGCCGCGACGACGCTGATGCTCGCCCTGCCCGGCTCCGCCTACCTCTACCAGGGCGAGGAGTTGGGTCTTCCCGAGGTCATCGACCTGCCCGACTCAGCGCGCCAGGACCCCACATGGTTCCGCACCCACGGCGAGCGCTACGGCCGTGACGGATGCCGCGTGCCCCTTCCCTGGACCGCGGATGGCCCCTCCTACGGATTCAACGACACTGGCGAGTCGTGGCTGCCGCAGCCCACCCAGTGGGCGGCGTTCGCCCGGGACGTCCAACGCGACGACCCCGACTCCACGCTGACGCTGTACAAGACTCTCCTGGCTGAACGGCGCGCGCGGGGGCTGGGGGCCGGGCAGCTGGAGTGGATCGACAGCCTGCCGGAGCATGTCGTGGCGTTCCGCAACGGGTCCATCACCGTCGTCGCGAACGTCGGCACGGAGCCGGTCCCCCTCCCCGGCGGCACCGTCGTCGTCTCGAGCGGACCCGTGGCAAGCGGCATCCTTTCCCCCGATCAGACGGTGTGGCTCGCGGGCGACTGACCCACTGACGTGGCACGCGGGGCCGCGCGTGAGCCGGATCTTGCGCAGGCGACGCAACAGGCGTAATCTCGCCCGCCGTGACCACCGAGGGGCGTGATCCCGCCCTGCCCGAGACTCCTGCAGCCAAACGCATCCTGCTGGGCGAGCCGTTGTCGTCCGACGCAATGGACGAGCACCTCCTCGCCAAGAAGATGGCCCTGCCGATCTTCGCCTCGGACGCCCTGTCGTCGGTAGCCTATGCGCCGCAGGAACTGCTGATGATCCTGTTGACCGGCGGTCTCGCGTTTCTCGCGTTCTCGCCGTGGATCGCCGCCGCCGTCGTCATCCTGCTGACAGTGGTCGTGCTCAGCTACCGGCAACTCATCAAGGCGTACCCCTCGGGGGGCGGCGACTACGAGGTCGCGCGCACCAATCTCGGAGAGGTGCCCGGTGTCGTGGTCGCCGCGGCGCTGCTGGTGGACTACGTCCTCACCGTGGCCGTCTCGGTCGCCTCCGGGGTGGACAACATCATCTCGGCGTTGCCCTTCCTCGATCCCGCGCGCGTCGAGATGGCCGTCGGGTTCGTCATTGTCATCGTGCTGATCAATCTGCGCGGCGTGCGCGAGGCCTCGCTCGTGTTCGCGATCCCCACGTACGTGTTCATCACGTCGGTGGTGATCATGATCGGTGCCGGTCTCGTGCGCACCGCGCTCGGCGACCCACCCGTGGCGTCGTCGGCGGAGTTCGCCGTGCAAGCCGAGAGCCTCACGCAGGCCGCCGTCATCCTGCTGGTGCTGCGGGCCTTCTCGAGCGGCTGCTCCGCCCTCACCGGCGTCGAGGCGGTCTCCAACGGCGTGCCCGCGTTCCGCCGACCCAAGGTGCGCAACGCGCAGCTGACGCTCACGATGATGGGCGGGATCGCGATCTTCCTGTTCGCGGGCCTCACGACCATCGCGCTGGTCGCCGGCGTCCACTACGCCGAAGACCCCTGCACGCTCATCGGGTTCGACTGCGAGAACCAGCCGCAGCCGAGCCTCATGGCACAGGTCGCCGCCGCAACCTTCGGCATGGGCTCGGTGCCGTTCTACATCATCCAGGCGGCCACCGCGCTCGTGCTGCTGCTGGCGGCCAACACCGCGTTCAACGGGTTCCCGCTGCTCGGTGCCGTGCTGGCCCGCGACGGGTACGCCCCGAAGGCACTGAACACCCGCGGCGACCGCCTGGTCTTCTCCAACGGGATGCTCGTGCTCGGCCTCGCTGCCGTCGCCGTGCTCGTGATCTATCAGGCAAACCTCACGACACTCATCCAGCTGTACATCATCGGTGTCTTCGTCTCGTTCTCGCTCGGTCAGCTCGGGATGGTGCGCCACTGGCGCGGCATCCTTCGGGCAACGACGCGGATCGAGGCGCGCCGCGACCCGGCATCGGCGGTCGAGCGTCGCGGCGCCTTGACCGGGCTGGTCATCAATTCGACCGGGGCGACCTTCACCGCGGCGGTGCTCGTCATCGTGACCGTCACCAAGTTCACCCACGGCGCGTGGCTCGTCTTCCTGGCCATCCCGATCCTCGCGACCCTCATGCTCGGGGTGAATCGCTACTACCGCGACGTCGAACACGAGATCCGGATGGACGACGATGTGCACTTCGGCTCCTCGGGGGATGTCGCCCTCGTCATGGTCAACCGGCTGCAGAAACCTGTCGCCAAGGCGATCGACTATGCGCTGGCGGCCCGACACGACACGACGATCGCTCTCCATGTCGCCACGGACCCGCAGGAAGCCGACGCACTGCAACGGGAGTGGGCACAGCACAGCATCCCGCTGCCGCTCGTGATCATCGACTCGCCGTACCGCACCTACGGCGGGCCCGTCGCAGAGTTCATTCGTCGGTATCGCGAGAAACACGGCTCGGCCGTGGTCACCGTCTATCTGCCGCAGTACATCGTGGGGCACTGGTGGGAGACGCTGCTGCACAACCGTCGGGCGCGACGCCTGGCCCAGCAGCTCATGCTCGTCCACGGCGTCTCGATCACTCTCGTGCCCTGGCTGCTCGACTCCTCCGAACTCATCTATGGCCGGCGCTCCCGCCCGCTTCCCGGTCAAGAACGCGCCGGGCGCCCGTTCGACCCGGTCGAGCACTTCGAACACGCCGAGCACTCGAGCCTCGAGCGCCCCGACCTGTAGCGGCAGCATCCCGCGCCCCGAACCGCCCGCCTCCACGGCGCGTACGCTGGAGGGGTGACCGTTCCCGCCGTGACCCCGCTGGATCTCGACGCCATCCGCGCCGATTTCCCCCTCCTCGCGCAGGAGGTGAACGGCCACCCGCTCGCATACCTGGACTCTGCCGCGACCAGCCAGAAGCCGCAGCAGGTGATCGATGCCGAGGTGGAGTTCCTGAGCCGCACCAACGCCGCCGTGCACCGCGGTGCCCACACGCTGGCAGCAGAGTCGACGGATGCCTTCGAGGACGCCCGGGCGGCGGTCGCCGCATTCGTCGGCGCCGGCGAAGGTGAGCTCGTGTGGACATCCGGGGCGACCGCCGGCATCAATCTCATCGCATACGCCATCGGGAATGCGACGCTCGGGCGAGGCGGCGAGGCGGCGAGGCGCTTCGCGCTGCGTCCGGATGACGAGATCGTCGTCACGGAGTCCGAGCACCACGCGAACCTCATCCCGTGGCAGGAGCTCGCCGCCCGCACCGGCGCGCGCCTGCGCCACATCCCGGTGCTCGACGATGGCCGGCTCGACATGGCGGCCGCGCGCGAGCTGATCGGCGAGCGCACCCGCATCCTCGCCTTCCCCCACGTGTCGAACGTGCTCGGCATCATCAATCCGATCGACGACCTCGTCGCCCTCGCCCGGAGCGTGGGCGCACTGACAGTCATGGATGCCTGCCAGTCGGTGCCCCACCTGAGCATCGACATGCCATCGACCGGCGTGGACTTCGCCGTGTTCTCCGGACACAAGATGCTCGGCCCGTACAGCATCGGCGGACTCTACGGCAGGCGCGAACTGCTCAACGCCCTGCCGCCGTTCCTGACCGGCGGATCGATGATCACGACCGTCACGCTCGACGAAGCCCAGTACCTCCCATCCCCCCAGCGCTTCGAGGCCGGAACACAGCCCGTGTCGCAGGCGGTGGGCCTGGCGGCAGCTGCCCGCTATCTGCAGGCATTCGGAATGGATGCCGTGCACGCACACGAGGTCGAGCTCGAGCGGCGAATGCGCGACGGGCTGCGCGAGATTCCCGGCATCCGTCTGCTGGGCGATACGGATGCCGCGCCCCGCGTGGGCCTTGCCTCGTTCGCCGTCGAGGGGGTTCACGCGCACGACGCGGGCCAGTTCCTCGACGCCCAGGGGATCGCGGTGCGCGTCGGCCATCACTGCGCCCAGCCGCTGCATCGCCGATTCGGGTTGACCGCGTCGGTGCGCGCCTCCGCCGCGCTGTACACGACCCCCGACGAGGTCGATCGATTCCTGGATGCCGCCAGCGGCATCCGTTCCTACTTCGGAGCCGCCTGATGAGCCTCGAGTCCCTGTACCAGGAGCTGATCCTCGACCATTCCAAGCGCCCGCACGGGTTCGGCCTCGCCGAGGCCGACGACCACAGCGGCACGAGCTACCAGCGCAACCCGATCTGCGGCGACGAGGTCACGCTGCGGGTGCGCGTGAGCGATGACGGGCAAACGATCCGCGACGTCACGTGGGAGGGCCAGGGCTGCTCGATCTCGCAGGCCTCGGCATCCATGCTCGTCGACCTCATGGACGGCCTGCCGCGCGAGCAGGCAGCCCAGCTGATCGACGGGTTCCGTGAGGCGCTGCGCTCCCGCGGCACGATCGAGCTCGACGAGGACACCTACGAGGACGCCGCGGCACTCTCGGGCGTCTCGAAGTTCAGCGCCCGCGTGAAGTGCGCGATGCTCGCCTGGGTCGCCCTCGAAGAGGGCCTGGCCCAGACCGCGGTGAACTGATTCCGCGCCGTCGAGTGGTCACGCCGTCCGCCGCAGGACCGTCCGTGCCCCGATACGCGCTGGGGGATGTGCGGGTCCGGGTCAGGCGAGTGGGGCCGCCAGGTGCCTACACTCGTGTTTCGGAGGTACGGGGGTTCGGCCCCGTCGACTTCGTACTGGTGCCCGGCATCGGGATGAGCGTCGGCGTGTTCGAGCGCCTCGCACCACGGCTCCTTCCGTATGGGAGCGTGTATGCGCTCGATCTGCCCGGGTTCGCTGGCACCCCCTGCCGCGCGCGCGATCTCGACATCGTCGGCTACGCGCATCTCGTCGGCGCCGCTGTCGACGCACTGGGTCTTGCCGCTCCTGTCGTCATCGGGCACTCGATGGGTGCCCAGGTGGTCACCGAACTCTCCGCCGGGCGGCCTGACCTCACCCGGCTCGTACTCGTGAGCCCGGTTGTCGCTCCCGCGCAACGCTCTGCAGTCCGGGTCGCACTCGCTTTCGCGCTCGCGGCTTCAAAAGAGCCGGTCGGGGTCGCCCTCTTGGCCGTGATGTCTTACCTGCTGACAGGTCTGAGACCGTTCTTCGCGAGCATGCCCCGGATGATCGCCTTCCGCCTGGAGCAGCGCATATCGGATGTCGAGGCCGACGTGCTCGTCCTTCGGGGAGAGCTCGATGCGGTGTGCCCGCGGGGATGGACGGCGCTCATTGTCAGCCGTGCCAGAAGCGCCCGCGCCGTGACCATCCCGGGCGCCGCGCACTCGATCGTGCATCGCAACGCTGGGGAGGTGGCGCGACTGTGTGCCGAGCACGCAGGGCTGACACACCCCTCCCGCGCCTCGATTCCACGTGCTCGGTCCCGCCGGAGCCCTCGGCTATCGCTGCTGGCAACGGTGGCACGAGCTCGAGAGTTCCTCGCCATCCTTTGCCGCGACGATGTCGCGCTCGCTCGCGCCAAGACCTCACGGATGAGGGTAGCGATCGTCTCCGCGGAGGGGATGTCCAGCGATTGAGCGGTCGCAGCGCGGTGAGTCGCACTTTGCTCGCGGCGGGATCGCCCCTCGGCTGATCGCCCGCGCCCCCGCCGTCAGCGGATCCGGCGGCGGTACTGGAGCATGGCGAGGACGTAGCCGACGACCAGGATGGCGAGCATCCAGGCCAGGGCGATCCAGATGTCGGCGTCGACGGGCTGCCCCGCCAGCAGCGCACGGATCGTGTCGACGATCGGGGTCACCGGTTGGTACTGCGCGAACCAGGCCACCGGGCCGGGCATCGTGTCGGTGGGCACGAATGCCGAGCTGATGAACGGCAGGAAGATCAGCGGGTACGAGAACGCGATGGCTCCGTCGGCCGTTTTCGCCGACAGCCCCGCGAGCACGGCGAGCCACGTCAGGCTCACGGTGAACAGGAACAGGATGCCGACGACCGCCACCCACGCGAGGATCCCCGCACCCGAGCGGAAGCCCATGAGCACGGCAGCGCCCACGACGAGCGCGAGGGACACGCCGTTGGCCACCAGAGACGTGAGGACGTGGGCCCACAGGGCGCTGGAGCGCGCAATGGGCATCGACTGGAACCGCTCGAAGATTCCCCCCTGCAGGTCGAGGAAGAGGCGATACGCGGTGTACGAGACCCCCGAGGCGATCGTGATGAGCAGGATGCCGGGAAGCAGGTAGTCGATGTAGGACTGGCTGCCCGTCTCGATGGCTCCCCCGAGCACGAAGACGAACAGCAGCAGGATGCCGATCGGCATCACCGCTGTCGTCATGATCGTGTCGGGGCTGCGCAGGATGTGCCGAAGCGAGCGGCCCGTGAGCGCCGCCGTGTCGGTGAGAGTGTGCATGCTCATTGCTCGTTCCTCTTCGTGATCGCCAGGAAGATCTCCTCCAGGGTCGGCTGCTTCTCGACGTACTCGACGGTCGCCGGCGGCAGGAGCGCCTTCAGTTGCTCGAGGGTCCCGTCGGCGATGATCCGGCCCTCGTGGAGGATCGCGATGCGGTCGGCAAGATGCTCCGCTTCGTCCAGATACTGCGTCGTCAGCAGCACCGTCGTGCCGGCTGCCGCGAGTCCTCGCACCGCGTCCCAGACCTCGAGGCGCGCCTGCGGGTCAAGGCCCGTCGTGGGCTCATCGAGGAAGACGACCCGCGGGTCGCCGATGAGGCTCATCGCGATGTCGAGCCGGCGGCGCATCCCGCCCGAATAGGTGCCGGCGGGGCGGCCCGCGGCATCCGTCAACGCGAACCGCGCCAGCAGCGCGTCGGCGACCGATCGCGGATCGGGCAGGTGCCGCAGCCGCGCGACGAGGGTGAGGTTCTCTCGCCCCGTCAGCACGTCGTCCACCGCCGTGAACTGCCCCGTGAGGCTGATCGCCTCGCGCACCCGTCCGGGCGCGGACGCCACGTCGTTGCCGGCGACCTCGGCAGTCCCGGCATCCGCGTGCAGCAGGGTGGCAAGGATGCGGACCAGGGTCGTCTTGCCCGCGCCGTTGGAGCCCAACAGGGCGACGATCGACCCGGCGGGAACGTCCAGATCCACCCCGCGCAGCACCGCCAGCTCTTTGTAGGCCTTCGTGATGCCGCGCGTGCGGATCGCCGGGGGCGTCGCGGTGCGCGGGGCGACGGACGTTACCGACGCGGCGCTCATGGCGCGACCTCGCCGGCTCCGGAGGCGGCCTGCGTGTCGGCTTTCGCGATGGCATCGGCGAGCCGCTGCTGCTCCTTCGAGAGCCACTTGCCGAGGCCGTAGTTGCTCTTGAACTCCTCGACGAACGCGACGGGGTCCTCGCCGACGATTTCGCGCACCGGGGTGCCATCGATCGCTGCGCGCTCGAACAGGTCACCGAGGTCGTCGAACATCGCCATCAGCCGGGCGCCGCCATCGGGGCCTCCCGTGTACATGAGGTAGCGCTCGATCCCCTCGATCGCCGTGCGATACGGAGTGGGCAGCTGCTTGACGCGCGCCTTGTACGCGCGCCAGCGGCGTTTGTCATCCAGCGAGCCGGTGACCAGCTCGATCCAGTTCGCGGCCATGGTCAGTTGTTCCCTTCGTCGGATCCGTCGTGCGTGTGGAGCTGTGCCAGGCGCTCGGAGAGGAAGCCCCAGGTGCGCCAGAACTCGTCGAGGTCCTCGCGGCCCCGTTCGTTGAGCGTGTAGACCTTGCGCGGCGGCCCCTTCTCGGAGGGAACCTTCTCGACGTCGACGAGACCGCGCTGTTCGATGCGCACCAGGAGGGCGTAGATCGTGCCCTCGGCGATGTCGGTGAAGCCGCGCTCGCGCAGCCTCGCCGTGATCTCGTACCCGTAGGCCGAGCCGGTCGCCAGCAGCGCGAGGACGATGCCCTCGAGCGTGCCCTTGAGCATCTCGGTCATCTGCTTGCCCATCGGCATCCTCACTACTCAGTGTTATTGACTACCGGTAGATAGTAACACTGAGTACCGCGAACGCAAACCCTCGGCATCCGGATGCCGTCACGCAACGACGAAGAGGGGGCGGATGCCGCCGCATCCGCCCCCTCTTCGTTGCGTGCCCCTCAGCCGGCGAGCACCTCGCGCTCGAGCCGCGCGTAGCTCGTCTCCATGCCCTCGGTCATCCCGGTGGCCAGGACCATGTCGCGCGTGTCTTTGTCGGGATACTCGATGAGCACCGTGATGAGCGTCGCGCCGTCCTCCTCGTAGAGATTCAGGTCGTTGACGGTTGACGGATAGTCGGTGCCGGTCATGTGCTCGGTCGTCACCGCACGCACCGGCGGCACGCTCACGAGCGTCTCGCCGTCGAACCCGAACCCCTCCCCCTCAGTGCCCTCCAGCGGCTCCCACGCGTAGCGGTAGCGACCTCCGACTGCCGGGTCGATCTCGCACACCGACATCCGCCATCCGTCGGGACCGAGCAGCCAGCGCTTCATGAGCTCGGGCTCGGTGTGGGCGCGCCACACCAGCTCGCGGGGGCCGTTCACCAGGCGCGTGATGCGCACGTGCGTGTCGCTGAGGATCTCGGTCTGCGTGCCCTTGCCCTGCGCATACTCGCGCAGATCCTGCAGCACGCGGTCGAGCTGGTTGATCGCGAGGGTCGACCCTTCGATCGCGCCCATCGCGATGACCTGCTCGAGCGCCTCGGAGGACGTGAAAGAGGTGACGTTGGTCAGCCGCGAGCCGGTCTCGGTCGCCTCGAACCGGAACACCATGCGCTGCAACGGCATCTCGTCGTTGCGCGCCCCGCTCTCGTCGGTGAAGTAGTCGAGCACGCTGAACGAGACCGGCTCGTCGATGTCGATGAACTCCCACCCACCGCCGTAGCGGTCGCCCTGGGGGCTGGTCATGACGTAGGAAGCCCGCCCTCCGGGGGTGAAGTCGAACTCGCTGAAGGTCGCGGGGTACCCGGGAGGCCCCCAGAACCGTTCCAGCTGGGCCGGCTCGGTGAGCGCCTTCCACAGGCGCTCGACCGGCGCCGCGAAGTCGCCGACGAGGGTCATCGTGAGCGCTTCGGGGTCGGTGGTGACAGAGGTGACGGGCATCGTCAGGTCCCTTTCGTGGGGGTGGGGGGGAGGTCGGTCGGTTCGGCGAGCAGGTCGTCGAGGCGCTGAATGCGGGCGCGCCAGAGGTCTTCGTAACGCGCGAGCAGGGCGCGAGCGCGGGCGATCATCTGAGGATCGGCGCGCACCAGTCGCTCGCGCCCCTCCGCCCGCTTGATGATGAGCCCGGCCTCTTCGAGGACGGCGACGTGCTTCTGCACCGCCGCGAAGGACATGTCGTACTCACGGGCGAGTTCCGAGACGGAGTGCTCGGACGCGATCGTGCGACGCAGGATGTCGCGCCGCGTCGCCGCAGCCAGTGCGTGGAAGACACGGTCGACCTCGGCATCCGTCAGATCACTTTCTACAACCATTTGGTTGTAGATTAGGCTCTCGAGACAGCGGAGTCAAGATGCGCGTTGTCGGGAACGGGTTTGCGTGACACAACGGCTCTTTACCTGACATACGGCATGAGCTCGATGACACGGAATGTCACTTACTCCGCGAGTCGCGCGTGTCACCCGCCTCTCCGCATATAGACCGGTGCCAGGAGGTCCCGGTGCGTCCAGTCGAAACTGCGAAGCAGATCACGGTGCGGCGTCGCTCGCCGTACACGGAGGCCCACTGGCTGCCCCGCTCAATCGACGACACGGTCCGATCCCCCGTTCGCCAGGACTACGCGATCGTCACACGAGACGTTGGAGAGCGGGACTGGGCGTCGATAAATCCGAGGCGTGTTCGCACATCGAAGGGTGTCCGGCACCGCTTCACCAACTCGATGTACTTCTGGCAGCGGACGCGTAGCCATGTCTGGTGCGAGTCTCAGGAGGAGCGCTGGGAATTGCTATGGCTCGACTTCGGTGCACAGGTGGAGCGCCTTTGGGCGCAGCCGATGGCGATCGCCTTTGGGCACGGTTCGCGCCTAGCGGGATATTCGCACGTTCCCGACTTCCTGGCTCAGTTCACAGACGGTAGCTACGGGCTGTTCGATGTCCGCCCGGAGGAAAGCCTGAAGCACGCGACGCGTCTACAGTTCGACGAAACTGCTAAGACCTGCGAGACGCTCGGCTGGCACTACCGAGTTCTCACCGGTCACGACACGCTTGCGACGCGGAACCTCGACTGTTTGTCTGCATCGCGCCATGAGCGCTGCGCGCCGGTCCCTGAGATCGAAGCGCTGATCCTCGATGCCGCCCGGGGCGGGCGCACTCGACGCGAGTTGTGCGAGATCGCGTCTCCGGAATGCCCACCGCTGGCGGCAGCTTGGGTCGACAACCTCGCGTGGCGCCGTCTTCTCCACCTGGATCTAGGAGCTGTCTTCAACAGCGACACCGTGTTCACGTCGTCGGAGCGCGTTCTGGAAGGGGGGAGATCCAATGCCTGAAGAGCACAAGCTGCGGCTGGGCGACATCGTTGAGATCGACGGGGAGTCGTGGGCGTGGGAAGGAGTGCGTCGGGGTACCGAGGCCAAGTTGCGCCGCGAGGGAACCGCCGACGACTGGATGGTCATCTCGGTTCCCGAGTTACTTGCTCATGCGGGCAGCTCGAAGCGTGATGTGGATCTTCCGCTGCGGATCGCTGGCGGCGATTGGCCAAGTGACGTACTCGACATGGAGAGGCACTTGCTGGAAGCATTTCGGGGTATCCCGATGGCCCCGACTGCAACCGGGCCGCGCCCGCAGTATGACCCTGCCATTACGACACAGGAGCAGCGGATTGCGTCGAAGATCGCGGAGACGGCCGGCACGTCATTGGCCCGCTCGCGGAAGGCGCTGTTCAACTTCTGGAAGGTCTATCAATCGCACGGTGTGGCGGGGCTGGACGCCCGGATGCACAGACGGGGCAAGCGAAGACTTGTGATCGCGAGGGCAGATCCGCGACTGGTCGCCGTCATCGACCGTGCGCTGGACGATCGCAGGGATATGCCGACTACTACTCGACGCCACTGCGCGTTGCTGGTGCGTCGGATGCTGGAGAGCATGTACCCGGGCGACCCGGTCTGCGATATCACTGACACCACGCTGCAGGGTTACATCAATGAGCGAGACGCGGGTCGGTACAGCTTCGATAAGGCCACCACTCGGCGCACGGCCGCGAACAGTCCGGATCGCCAACACTTCTCCGGCAGCGCCTTCCGACTCGGAGCGGTGTGCGAGATCGACTCGACGCTGCTGGATGTGCAGGTGTGGGATGACAGGGGCAACACCTACCGCCCCACTGCGACCGTGCTTTTCGATGTCGCGAGTCGAGTGCCTCTCGCATGGGCGATCCACGCTAACTCGCCGAACGGATTCGATCACTCACTTCTGCTGGCTCGTGCCATCGTGGGGCGCCGTGCGATTCCAGGGTCCGCTGCCGCGGTGCTTTCCGGATCCGCAACTCTTCCCATTGAGCTGATGAAGAGAGTGAATCCGTACCTCGACGACGACTCGTTGGCTGTGCCCTGGATCTTCCCTCACGCGATCACGATCGACGGAGGCGCCGACTTTCGCTCTGCGACGTTTGAGGCTGCGTGTCGCGCGTTCGGCATCACCCTGGTGCTGGCGCCCCCGAACGCCGCTACGGTGAAGCCGCATGTCGAGCGCAACTTCGGAACCACATCGACCAGCTTTGCGACCTGGCTGGCCGGCGCGACTGGCAGTTCGGTCGCGAACAGGGGTAAGCGGGATAACCCGACGCTGACGCTTGACTCGGTGCGGCTTGCGTTCGAGACATGGATCACGACGGTCTACTTGAACACACATCACGGCGGGTTGAAGTCGCCGCTGTTCCCGGGGCGGGAGTGGACTCCCAACCAGATGTACGCAGTACTGTTCGAGGTCGGCCCGGGCGTGCAGTTGCCGTTCCGCGCGGAGGACTTCTTCGCCCTCCTGCCTACAAAACCCCGCGTGATCAGCAGCGAAGGCATCGAGTTCAACAACCGGACCTACGACTCGCCGTTGCTGGCCGAACTGCGCGACCGCTCGTTGACAGGTGCGGCCACCGGCTCAACCCGGGCGCGGAAGTTCGACATCAGTTACGACCCTTACAACTCCAACGCCGTGTGGGTGCGCCACCCAGAGACCGACGAGTGGATCGAGTGCTGGGACACCGCGCTCGACGACAAGGCGGCGTGGATGGTCGCCGAGGCTGCAGTCAAGCTGGTCGAACGATTCGGCTCCGGTGACCCAGGCGAGACCCCGAAGAGGACGGAGCTCCTGGATGTCATGGAGAGGCGGGAGCGCAGCGACAAGCGCGCCCGCAATCGCAACCTTCGCGACAGGGCCACCGGCGCAACGGCGCCCTATATGTCCGATTCCGGCGCGACGGACCCGGAGCCGATCGACCTGGACGGATGGACCGACCCTGCCGATGTCGGTGACATCGACTGGGACTCGCCGGAGTACGACATCGTCACGGTGAAGGAGTTCTGAAGGTGATCGTCCAACCTCTGGTGCTACACCACGCGCGCAAGACCACCCTGCTCGGACTGCGTGAGGCGTTCACCGCTCTTCCGCCCCCGCCTCCCCCGCTGTCGTTCGCCGAGTACTCCACCCTGCCGACGAGAGGGCGGGCTGCGTACGATCAGGCCCGGGACGACTAGAGCGGCACCGGGAGGCAGAGGCGATCGTACTCCGTGTAGTGCAGACCTTCTCCAACGGAGTACCCGTTGTTGAGAATGTTGTGGTGTGAGAGTGTCGCACCTTTGGGGAAACCGGTCGTTCCCGATGTGTACTGGATATTGATCGGCTGGTCGAACGTGAGTTCCGCGGCCCGGTCGCTCAGCCGGCCGACGTCCTCGGTGGTGCCGGGTTGGAGGAGTCGCGTCCAGCCGGGTGATCCAACGAATACGACGTCGTGGTAGTTGATCTCGGCGAGCATGGCGGCGTAGTCGGTGTCGCGGAAGTTGGTCGCGCTGATCATCAGCCGCATGGTTGATTGCTTGATGACGTAGTCCAGCTCTGTCGTGCGATACGCCGGGTTGACGTTGACGAGAATGGCGCCGATTTTCGCGGTTGCGTACTGGACGAGAACCCACTCTGCGGAATTGGGCGACCATACGCCGACCCGATCGCCTCTTGCGATTCCAGCCTTGATCAGGTTGGCAGCCAGCGCCTCGACATCGTGGAGCAACTCTGCGAACGTCCAACGCCTCCCACTGAAGGTCTCGACAAGCGCTTCTCGCTCAGGGAATTCCTGTGCAATCTGGTCGAGGAGTACCCCGATCGTCTGCCCGAGCAAAGGTGAGGTGCCGGTGCCGGACGCGTAAGAGATGAGTGCTTCATTGCTCATTCGCACATCATCGACGGACTCTCGCGACCTCATCACCCCCATACAGGGGTGGATTACCGATCTCAAAACTGTGACAGTTGACCGCAGTAGAGAACGGGAGTATTCAGAGTGGAATCCGTCCTATCGTCATCCCTCGCGTCGATGCGGCGCGAGACCGGATTGCCTATCGCCTTCGGGGGCGAGGTCTCCGCGAACGGCACACGGATGGTGATCAACGAGTCTGTGGGAAACGCGAGTCGCGCGCTCAACGGGCTCGTGATTCGTGCCGGGCACGGACTTGGAGGCAAAGCGCTGCGCGGGGCGAAGATCGCGGCCGTCGCCGACTACCTATCGGAACCCAGCATCACCCACGAGTACGACCACGCCGTCGCTGCTGAGCGCTTGCGATCCATCGTCGTAGTGCCCGTTGTCGTCAACGGAACGGTGCGGGCAATGCTGTACGGGGCACTCCGTGTGCCAGCGGAACTGGGCTCGTCCGTCTTGCGTGGAGTGCGCGAGATCGCTCGCAGGGTCGAGTTCGATATCGCCGTCGCCGACGAGGTCGCCCGGCAACTACGCACTCTTGAGGCTGCGACGATCACGGAAGCGGCGCGTTCCTCACCGGCCGATCCCGACCGGGCGGCGGTCAGCGCCGCTTATGCGGAACTGCGTGCTCTTGCCCGCGAAACCGATGACCGCGATCTACGCGTTCGCCTCGCGCGAATCTCGCACGGTCTGTCAGGCGGGCAGGCAGTCCATCGCTCACGCGTGTTGTCTCCCCGTGAGATCGACGTGCTCTCCCTCGTTGCGGTGGGCTACACGAACAAGGAGATCGCGGACCGCCTCGGAATCGAGGCAGAGACGGTCAAGAGCTATCTGCGGTCGATCATGCACAGACTGTCCGCGCACAATCGCACGCAAGCCGTCGCGCTCGCCCGGGCAATCGGCGAACTCCCCTAAGCGGACTACTTCGGTGCATCTCGCCACGGCGGAGGGACTGGACCACCTGCTGGCCCGGCCCACGCCGGCCCGGTGCAACAAGAGCGAACCCCCAGCGATCGCCGACGCTGGGGGTTCGCTCCTTCATCCTGGCGCGATCAGGGCGTGCTCGCACCGTCGTGCTGATCGGCTCCCTGCGGCTTGCGCGGTAGCGCCTTTCGAACTCCGACATTGCCACCGACCCGCGGCTTGTTCATCCCGTCTTCACGAGGGAGGCCATGAGCGCGGCCTGAAGCTGCACACCGACGAATCGGCGCGCGCTGTTGCCGCCATCGATGACTCCCGCCATGTAGAAGAAGCCGTGAACCAACCCGTTGAATCGGACTGAAGTTACCGTGTTGCCTGCCTCCGCCATTGCCTGTGCGTAGGCCTCGCCCTGGTCCCGCAACGGGTCATACCCCCCTGTGATCACTGTCGCGTCGGGGAGGTTGCTCAGATCTGGGTTCAAGCCCGGCGACGCCAACACATCGCGCCGGTTTTCGCCTGCGTATGTCGAGTAGCAGTACTCGCTATCGCGGGCCGTGAGGAAGTAACCTTCCGCGAACTCCTCGAAGCTTCCGGTGAGGTCAGTCGATAGCTCGGTCGTGGGGTAGATCAGCGCCTGGTGCACGAGCGCGGGTTGGTGCCCTCGAAGCTGCTGCGCAGTGACTGCTGCGAGAGTGCCGCCGGCGCTGTCTCCCGCGACGGCGACGCGCGAGACGTCTATCGGCAGCGCAGAGTCTCCACGAAGCACGGCCTCAGTTACCGCGAGAGCATCCTGAATCGCGGCGGGGAATGGCGCCTCCGGCGCCCTTCGGTAGTCAACGCTGACTACGAGGGCACCTGAGTACTTCGCCAGGTCGCGTGCGGTCGTATCTGCGATTTCGAGATCGCCGAGAACAAAGCCTCCGCCATGGAAGTAGATCACGGCTGGCGCGTCATGCTCCACAGGGGTAGCGCTGTACAGCCGCACGGGAACGCCGGCAATCGTCGTGTCCTCGACATATGGAAGTTCCGTTGTCGCACCTGTGAGTGGGAGCGCGTTGCTGAGGGCGGCGCGGTTCTGTTCAACTGTCTGAGTGTCCGCCGGCGGTGAGCCTGCGACGATGTCGAGGAACCTTCTGGCATCAGGGTGCACTGTCATTGTGTCTCCTTCATTTTCATTTGCGCGAGTCGGCAACCGACGCTAGCAGGTTTTCCCCTGAATAGCAGGGCTTGTGTTCGCCGGATACCCCGGCGGCGGGTGAGTTTGCTGTTGGGTGAGATTCGGCAGTGCGCACCTATGGCTAGACCGCCGCGATCGCGTCGATCTCGATTGTTGCTCCGTTGTACAACGAGTGCACACCGATGACGGTGCTCGCTGAGGGCTCGGCCACTTGCACAATTGCGTTTCGAGTCCGGCGCCACATGGCGAGCTTGTCTTGATCGAGCTGTGTGATGTAGACGTTCACGCGAACGAGGTCTTCGTAGGTCGCTCCGCCTGCCGCGAGTGCGCGCTCGAGTTCTGCATAGGTGAGCTCGATGGCGCGAACGAAATCGCTGGGGACCGAACCGTCCGCTTCGAATCCGACCTGGCCGGAGATGAAGAGAAGGTCACCTGCGGTTACTCGGACACTGTCCGAGATGCCAGGTACGACGGGCGCTCTCGTATGCGCAATTCTTCCGTTCGCCATTCATTTCTCCTTTGGATGCGGTCGAATGGGCTCGATCTTGGGTAGCGCGGATCGCCTAGTCTCCACGGCCATATACGACGTAGAACGGAACCAGCGATTCGGGCAGCATCGACTTTCTGTCGAGCACGAACCATTTTCGGTTGTGGTACACGAGCGGGTTCGGCTCCTGGCACGGTCCGTCCGCCCTACGTGGACTTGCCCCGATGGCTTCTACGACGACGAGCGTGGCGTCCCTCACTTCGAACCGGTCCGCGACTCGTCCCCGTATCCACGAGTTGGCTCGCGGGTAGTATGGTTCCCCCGATGGGAGCCTGTCCCATTCGATGTCTTCACCAAAGCGCTCAGCTCCGCTGCGAGCGCCCAGTTTGGCAAGCTGAACCTGGTCCGACGCCAGCATGTGCACGATCAGGGTCTCGGCGCGCGCGATGGTGGGGGTGCTCGACGAGCGCGCCGAGGCGGAGAAGACCAGCGTTGGCGGATCGATCGAGACGGAGGCTACCGAACTGACGGTCATCGCTACCGGTCCGTCACCTGCGTCGGCGGTGACAATTGCAACCCCGGCGGGGTGGTGGCGAAAGGCGTAGGTGAACTCCTCCGCGGAGATGTTCTGATCGGCTCGTTCTCGGGACATCGATTGTCCTTCTCGCTGGGTCCGCGCGCCGATTAGACGATCGGAAGCACGAATCGTGCTTCCTCTTCGCGTCCGCACAGCACCTTTCCGTATGCTTCGTACCCACTCATCCCGAGGGTGTGTCCATGGCGACTCGCCGTTGCCTGATCCCGCCATATGCGCTGGAGAACGGACGCTTCAGCGAAGCCCGCAGACCCGTGCGCGGTCATCAGTTCGTGGATCATGGTGGTGATGGTCTCGACCACCCACCCGGCCTTCGCGCGCATCTCGATCCGCTCGGCATACGGCGCATAGTAGCCTCGCTCGGCGGCATCGTAGATCTGATCCGCCACCTCCTCCGCCACCCGTTCGGCTGCGTCCAACTGGAGCGCGGCCTTCGCGATCTGTACCTGGAAGGAGGCGGAGTCTGATTGCTTCTCATAGCCGGTGTAGGCGATGGCCTTCGTGTCCGCCTTCGCGATCACAAAATCGAGTGCCGCGCGGCCCATCCCAAGGTGGGGTCCAACCAGCTTCATGAACAGCGACGGAACGAACACCGTCTGGTAGGTCTGTTCGGGATTGTCGCCAAGGTGTTGGCCGTCGACGGCGGCAGTGAGCGGCAAGATGCGATGGTCTGGGACGAAGACGTTCTCGGCTACTTGGATGACGCTGCCGGTTGACTTCATCCCAGCGACGAACCAGTTGTCCTCCAACGTCAGGTCAGTGGTCGGGATCAGCGCGAGGCCAGCATCGACCACTTCCCCCGCGTCATTCTTCAGAGGGATGCCGAGCAGCGACCAACCTGCGTGACGGCTCCCGGTCCCGTACGCCCATCGGCCGGTGACTTTGAGCCCGCCGGGCACCTGCTCCGTGTCGGATGTCGTCGCGAGAACGATCGATATGAAGGAATCCACACCGCCCTCCCCGCCCCAGACATCCTGCTGCGCCTGCTCGCTCATGAGGCTCAGAACCCAGGCGCCCGAGTCCAAGATTCCGCAAACCCATGCCGTGCCGCCGTCGCCCCGTCCGATCGCCCGCGCCACGGCGTTGCACTCCCGCGTGTTTGCCGCAAGACCGCCGAACTTGGTCGGGGCGGAAACGCTGAATGCGCCGGTCTTCGCGACGGCAGAGAACATCTCGTCGGGGATCCGCCGCAAGTCCTCGCCGGCCCTACCTCCAGCCGCAAGCGCCGCACGCATGTCATCAATGCGGTCGATAACAGCGGCAACTTCGGGCCGAATACCTGCGTCTGACATCAAGTGACTCCTTCGTGGTCGACACTGGTCGCTGACAATCTCCAACTCATTGCCTGCTCGCTCATCATCGAGGGAGTGCAGCGACGTCATCACCCCCATTCAGGGGTGGGCCGCTGATCAGGTGCGTCCGCTCGGCGAATGCGCGAGGGACACCCTCGGAGGCGAGATGGCCAGACATGATGTCGTCGGAAGGCCGGACACGGTGCGCCGGTCCAATCAGGCGCGTGAGGATCGCGCAAACAGAACACTGCATGTGAACGGGCGCGACGCGGCAGTCGAGTGGGTGACCGAGGCGAGACGAATTCCGTGCCCACGCCGTGCCCACAACTGAAACGATCCCTGACGGCCCCTCTCCGGCGGTCCTATGCGACTCGGGTGGCGTCGAGCTGAGCCTGGATGGCGTCGAGGATGAGGGTGAGGCCGTTGTCGAATTCGCTCGGATAGGTGTAGTCGCCGCTGCTCAGCAGTTCGGTCAGCGACCGTGAGAGGTTCGGGTAGGCGCCCGGGTCGGGTGAGACGGTTGCCGCGAAGTCAGCTTCTGCGCCCGGGTTGGGCTGGAACGGGAGATTGGTCTCACTGAGCGCAAAGCCGTAAACGAAGGCGTCCACGGTTGAAAAAGCGAGCGTCGCCAGTGGAGCGGTGAAGCCGGCGGCGAAGAGCCATCCGAGGACCCTGTCGTGATGAGTCAGCAGGGCCGCGCTCGGCGCAGGCCGTGATTCGATCATCGCGATCGACCACGGGTGTGCGACGAATACGGCGCGGGCGGATCGAGCGCGCGTTTCCATTGCCTCTCGCCATGGCGCATCTGGCGGAGGAAGATCGATCTTGGCGATGGCCCATTCGGCGAGCGCGTCGAGGAGAGCGTCTTTGCTCGATACGTGGTGATAGAGCGACATGCCCTCGACTCCGAGCTCGCCGCCCACGCTGCGCATCGAGACACCAGCGAGACCGGACCGGTCGGCGACGGCAGCCGCCGCGGCGATCACGCGTTCCCTTGTCAGGGTCCCTCGTCGGCTCACTGTGACATCTTTGCGTAACTTACGGTCGTAAGAGTAGGATCGGGCGGCAAGTCTTACATGTGTAAGTTTTATCGCTGGGAGCCCGCATGATCGTCGATCCTTCTTCCCCGTTCCGGCCGCTCGACCCGAGAGTCCGGCTCGCCGCGCTCTGGACGAGCGTCATGTTCCTCGTCGCGTTCGTCGACATCTTCGCGTTCTACCGCGCTGACCTCCGAGAGCAGATCGAGGCAGGACGCGCTTTCGTATTCACCATCAACGAAGCCTTCATGTTGGGCATCGTTCTGTACGTCGCAGTGCCCTCACTGATGATCGCCGCGTCGGTACTGATCCCGCGCACGGTCAATCGGTTGATGCAAATCGTGGTCGCGGCAGTGTTCGCCCTCACGATCATCGGCGCTGCGATCGGCGAGTGGAGCTACTACCTCGTTGCCAGCGGCATCGAGCTCGCACTCCTCGCAGGGGTCATCGCCGTCGCGGTCCGATGGAAGGACACTCCACTGGTCGCGGCGCGAGACCTCGCGGCAGCCCGAACCTCCCGGGACGCGCGAGGGTGAGCCCGCGAGTGACCCGCTCACGACAAGCGCGCACGTTCCTCACCATCACCTTCAGCGCTGTCCTGCTGCTGTGCCTCCCGGCGCTGCTCGGCGTCGATGCCGACTACCTGGGGGTTGCCACGCCTCTTGCGCAGTGGATTCCCGCACTTGCGGTCATTCTTGCGGTCAGACCCGTGCGCGGCAGCCGAGCCCTACGAAGCTTGTGGCGCGCCTCACCCTTCGGCGGGGCACGCACCTGGATTGTCATCGGGCTCACCACGGCCGCCATCCTCGTTGTCGCCGCGGCGCAGATCGTTGTGGGCGTCGCCGTGGGCGTCGTCTCGTGGTCACCCGATCCCGCCCTCGGCGAAACCGCTTTGCTTGTTCTCCCCGTGGCGCTGCTCGCCTTCCTCTCCGCAACAGGTGAGGAGTTCGGCTGGCGGGGATTCCTCTGGACCCGCGTCCGAGGGAATCGTGGGTTCTGGTGGACCGCCCTCGCTGTCGGTGCCGTCTGGACGGCCTGGCATCTCCCACTGCTCGTCGCATACGGCGCTCAGGGGGACCTGTCCTGGCGAACCGTGCTCGGAACGACGGTCGACCTCTTGGTGGCCTCACTCGTCCTCGGCGCCGGGCGCGAGCTTTCCGGGAGCGCGTGGCCGGCTGCATGGGGCCATGCACTGGTCAATTCCGTCCTCGTCTTCGCGTCGACCGCCTTCGTCACACCCGCGACGCAACTTCCCGATCCAGCGTTCTGGGTGTATAAGGCTCTCGGCTGGGCGGCGTGGGTGGGCGCGGCGGCGGGGATGCTCGCTCTTCGAAGGCGCCTCCTTATCGCACCCGCGCGAGACGTCACCGGGCGCAGCCTCGACGAAACCGAGGATGCGCTGCTGGAAGCGCTGCGCACGAGCGATGTCGACGCCCTGCGCGCTTTGCTTGCCGAGGATCTGCGTTTCCGCCTGCCCGACGGTTCGGTGGTCGATCGCGCAGCCGATCTGCACGCACACGCGTCCGGAGCACTGAGGTTTCTGCAGATCGACGAGACGCACCGAACGACGGACCAGCAGAAAGGGAAGGGAAGCACAGTGTCGAGATCACGCGTTCACGTTGTCGACCGCGGGCGCTTCGCGGAGGCGACGATGACCTATCGCCGTTCGTGGGCGATCGTCGGGGGCCGCTGGCAGGTCGTCGCGGGCAGCGCCGAGGTTGTGAACGACGAGGAAGCGGTGGCACTGTGACTACTTACGCTGAAACAACTCCTCCACCCACTGCGAGCAACTCCGATCTCCAGTACACGGTGCGGCAGGTGCTGGGGATCTGGGCCGCTGCGGCGATCCCGATGGCATCACTTGCGGCAGAGTGGGCGAACGACTTCATTCAGCGAATCGACGCGGCAATGACCAACGAGACAACCTGACGTCGGGCCCCTCGCGAGACAACATCCGCGGCCGCGGCCGCTGCCTCGACATCCGCCTCCGCGGCATTCTCCTCCTCGTCTTCGGCCGCATCCCCGGCGTTGACGTCGTCTGCGGCGCCTTCCTCGGCCCACGGCGCCCTCCGCGGCGTCTTCGCTCTCCCCGGATTCCTTCACATCGCCCGCGGGCAAAGAGCGGATCGAAGTGACCGTCGTCGACGAACCACTCAAAGCCAGGTCTATAAAGCGCGTCGGACGCGGGTCGCTCTACGCCCGACTCGAGTTCGAGCAAGGCGTCTCGGGAAAGTGTCACGACAAGGGCGGCTCGATGCTCTCAACGCATGCCCGTTACGCGTGACATCCAGTGTCATCCCACCGCGTTACCGACACGCGTGTGCACCCCGTCGGGATCGACGGGTCCGCCCGTATGGAATCCGTGAGGACCGTCGACCTAGGGGGGACGGAGCGGTTTCCTCGTCACGTGCCCCGGCACCCGCACGGATTCCCCGCGCGGGCCTCGACGCTCCGAAAGAGACACCGTGCTCGACATCCTCGTCGTGGCCGCCACCGTCGCCCTGTTCGCGCTGGTCGGCCTCCTCATCCCCGGCCTCGAAAGGCTCAGCCCGCGCCAGACCCGACCCGCTCGTCATCACGTGACCGACGGAGGCGACCGGCCGTGATCGTCATCTCGCTCCTGTCGCTGCTGCTGGCCATCGGCGCCGTTGTGTACCTGGTCGCCGCGCTCCTGGCACCCGAGAAGTTCTGATGGACGCTGCCGACATCTGGTCCGGGGTGCTGCAGTTCGCGACCGTGGTCCTGCTACTCGCCCTGCTCTACAGGCCGCTGGGCGACTACATCGCGTTCGTCTACACCTCGCCCCGCCACGCCCGCGTCGAACGCTGGCTGTACCGCGCGACGGGGGTCGATGAGACCTCCGAGCAAACGTGGCAGGCGTACGCCCGCAGCGTGCTGTCGTTCTCGCTCATCGGCGTCCTGTTCGTCTACGCCCTGCAGCGGCTGCAGGAGTTCCTGCCCTACGCGCTGGGCCTGCCCGCCGTCCCCGAAGGGCTCGCCTTCAACACCGCGGTGTCGTTCGTGACGAACACGAACTGGCAGTCCTCCTCACCCGAGCTGACCCTCGGCTACACCGTCCAATTCGCGGGTCTCGCGGTGCAGAACTTCGTGTCGGCCGCCGTCGGGATCGCCGTCGCGATCGCCCTCGTGCGGGGGTTCGCGCGCCGCGGCTCCGCCACGATCGGCAACTTCTGGGTCGATCTCGTGCGCGGGTCCGGCCGAATCCTGCTGCCCCTGTCGATCGTGGCTGCCATCGCGCTGCTCACGGCGGGAGTCGTCCAGAACTTCTCGGGGTTCACGGCGGTCGACACCCTCGCCGGCGCGACGCAGACCATCCCGGGCGGTCCCGTCGCCTCCCAGGAGGCGATCAAGGAGCTCGGCACCAACGGCGGCGGGTTCTTCAACGCCAACTCGGCGCATCCGTTCGAGAACCCCGCCCCGTGGACGAGCGCCTTCGAGGTCCTCCTGCTGCTGGCGATCCCGTTCGCGATGCCTCGCGCGTTCGGCAGGGTGGTCGGCGACAACCGGCAGGGCTACGCGATCGTCGCGGTCATGGGGTCGATCTTCGTCGCCTCCATCGCCGCCGTCTCATGGCTCGAGAGCCTCGGCCTGGGCACGGCACCGCACCTGGCCGGCGCCGCCATGGAGGGCAAAGAGACGCGGTTCGGCATCCTCGGCTCCACCCTCTTCGCCGGCGCGACGACCCTCACCTCCACTGGCGCGGTCAACTCGATGCACGACAGCTACACGGCCCTGGGCGGCATGATCCCCATGATCAACATGATGCTCGGCGAGATCGCGCCCGGCGGCGTCGGTTCCGGACTGTACGGGATGCTGGTGCTTGCCGTCATCGCGGTGTTCGTCGGCGGCCTGCTGGTGGGGCGGACGCCCGAGTACCTGGGCAAGAAGGTGGGCCCCCGCGAGATCAAGCTCGCGAGCCTGTACATCCTGGTCACTCCGCTCCTGGTACTCGCGGGCACGGCACTCAGCTTCGGCATCCCGGCCATCCGCTCGGATGTCGAGAACGTCTCGATCTGGAATCCCGGGGTGCACGGCCTGAGCGAGGTGCTCTACGCCTTCACCTCGGCGGCCAACAACAACGGCTCGGCCTTCGCCGGGCTGACGGCCAACACCGTGTGGCTCAACAGCGCACTGGGCGTGGCCATGCTCCTCGGGCGATTCGTCCCGATCGTCCTCGTGCTGGCCCTGGCCGGATCCTTCGCGGCACAGCAACGGATGCCGGTCAGTGCCGGCACCCTGCCCACCCACCGACCGCAGTTCGTCGGCCTCCTCGCGGGAGTCGCCGTGATCGTGACGGCCCTGACCTACTTCCCCGTTCTCACGCTGGGTCCCCTGGCGGAAGGGCTCCTCTGACATGTCCACCCTCGCCTCCCCCTCACCCCGCGCACGCTCCCCCCGCACTCGTACGGACCGCGCCCGAGCCTTCAGCGCACAGGCGCTCGTGCGCGCCCTGCCCGGGGCTCTGCGCAAGCTCAACCCCGCGTCGCTGTGGCGCAATCCGGTCATGCTCCTCGTGTGGGTCGGGGCTGCCCTGACGACGCTGATCGCAATCGCAGAACCGTTCCTCGGCGGCCCCGAAGCCTCGGGCGGTTCGGCGGTTCCCGCCGGTTTCACCTGGGGGATCGCGGTCTGGCTGTGGCTCACGGTGCTGTTCGCGAACCTGGCCGAGTCTGTCGCCGAGGGCCGCGGCAAAGCGCAGGCCGCCTCCCTGCGCAAGATCCGCACCCAGACCCTCGCCCACCGCGTGGCACAGTACGACGGGACGTCGGATGCCGCCGCCGAGCACGCCGCCGTGATCGACGTCGCCTCGAGCGACCTGCGCCTCGGAGACGTCGTCGTGGTCGGACCCGGCGAGCTGATCCCCGGGGACGGCGACATCGTGGCGGGCATCGCGACCGTCGACGAGTCAGCCATCACGGGCGAGTCCGCACCGGTCGTCCGGGAGTCCGGCGGCGACCGCTCGGCCGTCACCGGCGGCACCCGGGTGCTCTCCGACCGCATCGTCGTACGGATCACCTCCCAGCCCGGGCAGACCTTCGTCGACCGGATGATCGCACTCGTCGAAGGAGCGGCGCGCCAGAAGACGCCGAACGAGATCGCGCTCAGCATCCTGCTGGCGAGCCTGTCGATCGTGTTCGTGGTCGTCGTGGCGACGATGAACCCGATCGCGTCGTACGCCGCCGCTCCCGTGAGCATCCCCGTGCTCGTGGCGCTGCTGGTGTGCCTCATCCCCACCACGATCGGCGCGCTCCTGTCGGCGATCGGCATCGCGGGCATTGACCGACTCGTCCAGCGCAACGTCCTGGCGATGTCGGGTCGCGCCGTCGAGGCAGCGGGCGACGTCACGACCCTGCTGCTGGACAAGACCGGGACGATCACCTACGGCAATCGCCGCGCGGTCGAGGTCATCCCGGCACCCGACGTCCCGGCCGAGGAGCTCGCCCGGATCGCCGCGCTCTCGTCGCTGTCGGACCCCACCCCCGAGGGCAGCTCCATCGTCGAGCTGGCGGCTGCGCGCGGCATCCGCGTCGACCTGCCGTCCGATGCCGTGCCGGTGCCGTTCACTGCCCAGACGCGCATGAGCGGGATGGACCTGGCGGACGGCACGCAGGTGCGCAAGGGCGCGGGGTCGGCGGTCATGGCGTGGCTCGATGAGGCAGGAGCCGGTCCCGAGCCGGCGGTGCGCGCGGCGATCTCCTCGGCAGCGGATGCGATCGCGGCCGATGGCGGGACGCCCCTGGTGGTCGCGACCCTGGATGCCACCGGCCGGGCCGCCGTCCACGGGGTCGTGCACCTGAAGGATGTCGTCAAAGAGGGCCTGCGCGAGCGATTCGACGAGCTGCGCGCGATGGGCATCCGCACCGTCATGATCACCGGCGACAACCCGCTCACCGCCCGCGCCATCGCGGCCGAGGCCGGTGTCGACGACTTCCTCGCCGAGGCGACGCCCGAAGACAAGCTCGCGCTCATCCGGCGAGAGCAGACCGGCGGCAACCTCGTCGCCATGACCGGAGACGGCACGAACGATGCACCCGCGCTGGCGCAGGCCGACGTCGGGGTCGCGATGAACACCGGCACCTCGGCGGCGAAGGAGGCCGGGAACATGGTCGACCTCGACTCGGATCCGACCAAGCTCATCGACATCGTCCGGATCGGCAAGCAGCTGCTCATCACGCGCGGGGCGCTCACGACGTTCTCCCTCGCGAACGACGTCGCCAAGTACTTCGCCATCATCCCGGCGATGTTCGTCGGGATCTTCCCGGGGCTCGCCGCGCTGAACATCATGCAGCTGAGCAGTCCGGCATCGGCGGTCACGAGCGCGATCATCTTCAACGCCCTCGTGATCATCGCGCTGATCCCGCTGTCGCTGCGAGGCGTGCGCTACCGCGCCGTCAGCGCCTCGGCCCTGCTCGGGCGCAACCTGCTCGTCTACGGCCTCGGCGGCATCATCGCGCCATTCGCCGGCATCAAACTCATCGACCTCGTCGTCAGCATCCTGCCCGGATTCTGACCCGCACTCCGGGAGAACCTCATGTCTTTGCGGATCCTCGCTCGCACCCTCGCGGTGTCGCTTCGCGCCATGGTCGTCGCCACCGTCGTGCTCGGCATCGGCTACACGCTTCTGATCACCGCCGTCGGCCAGCTCGCCCTGCCCTGGCAGGCCGGCGGCTCCCTCGTCACCGACTCGACAGGTCGCGTCGTGGGCAGCGCGCTCATCGGGCAGTCCTTCGCGGATGCCGAGGGCGTGCCCCTTGCGCAGTACCTCCAATCACGCCCTTCGGCAGCCGGCGACGGGTACGACGCGGGAGCCTCCGGCGGCAGCAACGAGGGGCCCGAGAACGCGACGTTGATCGAGCAGATCGCGCAGCGTCAGGCGGCGATCGCGACCCGCGACGCGGTGGCGGTCGCCGCGATCCCTGCTGACGCCGTGACCGCGTCGGCGTCGGGCCTTGACCCCCACATCAGCCCCGAGTACGCGTTGCTGCAGGTCCCCCGCATCGCCGCTGCCCGGGACCTGGACGAGGCCACCGTGCGCGAGATGATCGAGTCTAGGATTCAGTCACGCGACCTCGGCTACCTCGGCCAACCCAGGGTGAACGTCCTCGAGGTCAATCTCGCGCTGGATCGTCTGGAGGGCTGACCATGGGCGCAGGGCGGCTCCGGGTCCTGCTCGGCGCAGCGCCCGGGGTCGGCAAGACCTACGAGATGCTCAGCGAGGGCCGCCGCCTGCGCGACGAGGGCCGCGACGTCGTCATCGCCGTCGTCGAGACGCACGGGCGCGCAGCCACTCTCGCGCTGACGCACGGACTCGAGGAGGTCCCGCGCCGCGTCGTCACCCATCGCGGGGTCGAGCTGCGCGAGATGGATCTGGATGCCGTGCTCGCCCGCCGACCGCAGCTCGCCCTGGTCGACGAGCTCGCCCACACCAACGCCCCCGGCTCCCGACACGCGAAGCGCTGGGAGGACGTCGACGAGCTGCTGGCGGCAGGCATCGACGTGATCGCCACCGTGAATGTGCAGCACATCGCGTCCCTGGGCGCGGTGGTCGAGCAGATCACCGGGGTCCCGCAGCGGGAGACGGTGCCGGATGCCGTCGTACGCGCCGCCGATCAGATCGAGGTGGTCGACCTGGCGCCGCAGGCGCTGCGCGACAGGCTGGCGGCGGGCCTGGTGTACCCCGCCGAGCGGGTCGACGCGGCACTGTCGAACTACTTCCGGCTCGGAAACCTCACGGCGCTGCGGGAGCTCGCTCTACTCTGGCTCGCCGACGAGGTCGACTCCGCGCTGCAGCAGTACCGGCGACAGCACGGCATCGAGGGCACGTGGCAGGCCCGCGAGCGCGTCGTCGTCGCTCTCACCGGCGGACCCGAAGGCGATACGCTGCTGCGCCGCGGAGCCCGTATCGCCGCCCGGTCGGCGGGCGGCGAGCTCCTGGCCGTCCACGTCGCCGGCCAGGACGGTCTGCGCTCGGCCGCACCGGGCTCGCTCGCTGACGCGCGCGCTCTGGTCGAAGCCCTCGGCGGGACCTATCACCAGCTCGTCGCAGACGACATCCCGCGCGCGCTCGTGGATTTCGCGCGGTCGGTCAACGCGACCCAACTTGTGATCGGGGTGAGCCGCCGGAACCGGCTGTGGTCGGCCCTCGGCGATCCTGGGATCGGCGCGACCGTGATCCGGGAGTCCGGCGATATCGACGTCCATATCGTGACGCATGCCGCAGCCGGCAGAGGCTCGGTCCTTCCCCGTCTGCGTGGCGGTGCGCTCAGCGTCAAGCGGCGCATCCTCGGCTTCGTCGTCGCGGTCGTCGGCGGACCCCTCCTGTCATGGTTTCTCCTGAGCTTCCGCAGCGCGGACTCGATCACCGCCGATGTCCTCGCGTATCAGCTGCTCGTCGTGATCGTCGCGCTCGTCGGGGGGATCTGGCCCGCGCTGTTCGCCGCCGTCCTCTCCGGTCTCACCCTCGACTTCCTCTTCGTGGAGCCGTATTTCACCGTCACGATCGCCGATCCCGCCGAAGCGGTCGCGCTGGCGCTTTACGTCGTGATCGCAGTGTTGGTCAGCTACGTCGTCGATCAGGCAGCCAGGCGCACGCGGCTCGCCCAGCGCGCGTCGGCGGAGTCGGAACTGCTCGTGACGGTCGCGGGCAGCATCCTGCGCGGGCAGAGCGCGTTGCGTGCCCTCGTCACGCGCGCCCGCGAGGCCTTCGGGATGACCGGCGCGCGCCTGGTCGCCGCCGACGGCACGGTCCTCGCCACCGACGGCGAACCCGTCCCCGACGGCAGGTTCACGACCCTCGAGGTGCGCCGGGGCGGCGAGACCCAGGCCGTGCTCGAACTGCACGGAGGGGACCTGGATGCCACGACCCGGCGCCTGGCCGACGTCATCGTCGCGCAGCTGGGCGCGGTTCTCGAGCAGACCGAGCTGGCCGAGTCGGCACGGGAGGCTGATGTGCTCGCCGAGACCGATCAGGTACGCTCAGCGCTCCTCTCGGCAGTCAGCCACGACCTTCGCCGACCGCTGGCGGCCGCCGTGGCCGCGGTCGGGGGACTGCGCGCCCTGGGCGTCGAGCTCTCGGCTGCGGACCGCGGCGAGCTGCTGGCCACAGCCGACGAGAGCCTGCGAACCTTGACGCAACTCGTGACCGACCTGCTCGATGTAAGCCGGGTGGAGGCGGGCGTCCTGGCGGTGTCGCTGTCGCCCGTCGACGCCATGACGGCCATCTCGGCGGCGCTGGACGAGCTCGGCGCCGGTCCGGACGCGGTCGAGCTCGCCATCGACACAGACCTGCCTCCGCTGCGCGCCGACCCCGTGCTCCTGCAGCGCGTCATCGTCAACGTCATCGCCAACGCGCTGCGTCACGCTCCCGCCGGAACGCGCGTGCGCATCTCCACGAGCGGGCTGGCCGAGGCGGGCGAGATCCGTATCATCGACCACGGGCCCGGCATCCCGTCGGATGCTCGCGATCAGGTGTTCGTCCCGTTCCAACGCCACGGCGACAGCGACAATGCCGTCGGGCTGGGCCTCGGTCTCGCCCTCTCGCGCGGGTTCACCGAGGGCATGGGCGGAACTCTCACCCCCGAGGACACTCCCGGAGGCGGACTGACCATGGTCATCTCGCTTCCGCTCGTACGCCCCGTAGGCACGGAGGAGTCGTGAAGATCCTCATCGCCGACGACGATCCCCAGCTCGTCCGGGCGCTTCGGATCACCCTGACCGCCCACGGCTACGACGTTGTGACGGCGGGGGACGGGGCGGCCGCTGTCGTCCTGGCCGCGCAGACTCATCCGGATGTCGTCCTGCTCGACCTCGGGATGCCGAACCTCGGCGGTGTCGAGGTCATCGCGGCGCTGCGAGGCTGGACGCAGGCGCCGATCATGGTCGTGTCGGGCCGGACGGGGTCTGCGGACAAGGTCGAGGCGCTGGATGCCGGAGCCGACGACTACGTGACCAAGCCGTTCCAGATCGACGAGCTGCTCGCGCGGTTGCGCGCCCTGGCGCGCCGCAGCGCCTCGGTACCCGGCGATGCGCGCGTCGCGTTCGCCAACGTCGAGGTCGATCTCGCGGCCAGGTCGGTCCGCCGCGCCGGCGAACGCGTGCATCTGACACCCACCGAGTGGCGCATCCTCGAGTTCCTCGCGCGCCACCCGGGCGCGCTCGTGACGCGTCAGACACTGCTGAAGGAGATCTGGGGCACCGATCAGGTCGCCGACACCGGCTACCTTCGCCTCTACCTGTCGCAGCTTCGCAAGAAGCTCGAGGTCGACCCGTCGCATCCGGTGCACCTGCTGACCGAGTCGGGCATGGGCTACCGGCTGGTGCTCGACGCCGACCAACGCGAGGGGTGACGACAGTCGCGACGGGGTGCGCGCACTCTGCGAGCAGCCTCCGCGCCGCGGTGATCACCGCCGGCTCGCCTCTGTGGTCTGACCACGTGTTAGTCTGTGGTCTGACCACTCTGGTCGTCACACCTGCACCGTGACGACATCCCTGCTCGCGCCGACCGCGCCCTGACCAGCGCACCCGTCGACAAGCGTGGGGACCGCACCGAGACGGAGACCACCTCGTGGACCTTCTGGACCCGCTACTGCTTGCCCGGTGGCAGTTCGGCCTGACGACGCTCTATCACTACCTGTTCGTGCCGCTGACCCTGGGGATGGCGCCTGTCGTCGCGATCTTCCAGACCGTCTGGTACCGCACCGGAAACGTGAAGTGGCTGCACCTGACGCGCCTGTTCGGGAAGATCTTCCTCATCAACTTCGCGATGGGCGTGGTCACCGGCATCGTGCAGGAGTTCCAGTTCGGCATGAACTGGTCGGCCTACTCCCGCTTCGTCGGCGACGTCTTCGGCGCACCGCTCGCATTCGAAGGACTCATGGCCTTCTTCTTCGAAGCCACCTTCGTCGGCCTGTGGATCTTCGGCTGGGATCGCCTCCCCCGCCTGCTGCACCTCGCCTCGATCTGGATGGTCGTGCTCGGCTCGACCCTCTCGGCCTACTTCATCCTCGCGGCCAACGCGTTCATGCAGAACCCCGTCGGCTATCGCCTCGCCGAGGACGGCAGTCGCGCCGAACTCACCGACATCCTTGCCCTGTTGACCAATCCGGTCGTCCGGGCGGCGTTCCCGCACACCGTGTTCTCGGCGTGGATGTTCGCCGCAGCCGTCGTCGTGGCCGTGTCGGCCTGGCACCTCTCGCGCGGTCAGCACCTCGACACGATGCGCGCGTCGCTACGGGTGGCGCTATGGGGCGTGGTCGGATCTTTCGCGCTCGTGGCACTCTCGGGCGACCAGCTGAGCCTCGTGATGGTCGAGACCCAGCCGATGAAGATGGCCGCCGCCGAGGCGATGTGGAACACGGCCTGCGGGGCGGATGCCTCCTTCTCGGTCTTCTCGCTCGGTACGCCGGATGGCAGCGAAGAGATCTGGTCGCTGCGCGTGCCGTACCTGCTCTCGCTGCTGTCGACCCATTCGCTCGACGGGTGCGTCGAGGGCATCAACGATCTCCAAGCCCTGTACACCGCCGAGTTCGGCGCCGGCGTCGACTACACCCCGATCATCTGGGTGACCTACTGGTCGTTCCGATGGATGATCGCGCTCGGCGGCCTGGCGGCCCTCGTCGCGGTCGCCGGTCTCTGGGTGACCCGGGCGAAGGCGACCCGCCCCGTCGCGCCGTGGATGTGGAAGGTCGCGGTCTGGTCGGCGCCGCTGCCGCTGCTGGGCGCCCTGGTGGGCTGGGTGTTCACCGAGATGGGCCGCCAGCCATGGATCGTGTTCAGCCTCATGCTGTCCGAGGATGGCGTGTCCCCGAGCGTGCCGGGATGGACGGTGCTGATCTCGCTGCTCGCGTTCACGCTCATCTACGCGTCGCTCGCGGTGGTGGAGTTCGGCTTGATCGTGCGGGCCGCGCAGAAGGGACCGGTCGAGGAGGCAACGGATGCCGAGGGCAGTCCCCAGGTCGCGACGACGGTCTACTGAGCCGCGGCCGCGGCATGCGTCTCCTGCTGCGGTAGAACGGCACCGGTGTTGACCGAGGCCGTTGCCGATCGATCGGAGTCAGGGTCCGGCCGGCAGCAGGGTGAGGCCGCTGTCGTCGGCGACGAGAATGCTTCCGGTATCGGTGATCGCGGTCGCTTGAGCGGCGCCGTGCACGGTGCCCACCTCATTCCACGCGCTCGCCCCGACCGCATGGACCCAGATCTTCTCATCCGCATCCACGCCCGCGATCAACTCACCGTTCGGCGACACAGACAATGCGTAGAGCATGGGCGCACCTGGCCATGGCTGGAACGACCGCGCCCCATCCGTGCTGACCCGCAGCCCGTCTGGTGTTGCGGCGACCACGTTCCCGCCACTAGTGACCACAAGGCCGACCGCCATCAGCTGGCCACCCGTCGGAGCCCACGAATCGCCCCCATCCGTACTGGCCAGTATGTCGATGGCGTCGGTGGCCAGACCGTACACGGTGCCGTCGCCGCCGGCAGCGAGAGCGTGGAAGTCCTTCTCGCCGGTAAACGCCACCGGCTCCCAGCTCTCCCCGGCGTCTGCGCTACGGATGATGCCGAGATTGTGATCGCCGAGCTCGGTAGGGGTGTCTGGTCGGGGGTGCCCCGAGGCGATCAGATCCTCGCCCACGACAGTGAGTCCCATCGCATCGAAACCGTAGGCGCCCACCCGCGAGAGCAGTTCTCCGTCCGCGCTGGCCGCGAAGATGCCGTCGTGAGTGCCGAGGAGAAACCCGTCGCGCTCGGGATCAGGAACGATGGCGTGTACATGGGATGCCATCGCGGCGTGAGCGGTGCCCGTCGACGGTGGTCCTCCCGTTGCGCATCCGGCCAGCACGAGCAGCCCGGACAGAGCAAGGGCGGCCGTGGTCGCACGCAGGTGAACTGGCATATGCGTCCCTTTCAGGTTGCGGCAGGGGAGCCACCGGAGCAGGCCCGATGACACCCCTGCCGAGTGTCAGATCTGCGCCAGCAGATCCCGCATCAGGGCGATCTCGGCCGTCTGCGCATCGGCGATCGTCTGCGCCAGAGCAATCACGTCCGGGTGTCGACCTTCAGACAGTTCGACCTGCGCCATCTCGATCGCGCCCTCGTGGTGAGTGATCATCTGCTCCAGGAACAGCCGGGCAGCCTCCGCACCTTCGGCGGCGTCCAGCGCCGCCATGTCGTCGGCGGACATCATGCCGTCGCCCATGTCCATGCCATCCGTGCCACCGGCATGCGACATCCCCCATGCCTCGAGCCACGACTGCATCAGCTCGATCTCCGGGGCCTGCGCATCTTTGATCTGTTGCGCAAGCTCCCGTACGCGCGGATCGACGCCGGACTTCGCCAGCACCATGTCGCTCATCTCCACCGCCTGCTGGTGATGCGGAATCATCATCATCGCGAACATCGAGTCCGCCGTATTGAACTCCGCCTGCGCCTCTAGCGAGGATGGCGCGGAGGGAGACATCCCCTCGCCGTGATTCATGCCCGGCATCGAACCCGATCCGGCCTCGGTGCACCCGGCAAACACCAACGCCAGTGCGAGCGGCGCCGCCGACAGCGCGACCAAACGAGACTTCTTCATGACAAACCTGTCCTTCTCATCGAACGTGAAATGCGCCCGCATGCGGGCATGACTCAGCTCCCCACCGCAGGGGTGGAGGACGAGTCCCATCACGTACGACTGATCGACAATTCGAGAAGAGACGGCGGTCTCGGGCGTACCGGAATCGGGGGCCGGATGGCGAGGGCGACAATGCCCGGTCGACCGAACCTGCGGACCACCCCTGGCCCGGTCCGAGCGACCAGCATGACCGTGACGAGCAGACCGAGCACGCACGCCAGCATCATCGCGCCGTGCTCGCCGCCGCCGCAATCGGCACAACCGACCTCGGGGGCCCCGGAGGGCGCTGCCATCGCATTGTGATCGTGCCCGCCTCCATGCTCGACGGCCGAGACAGGCACCGGCTCTGAATGACCGACGGAAAGAGTATGCATACCCAAGAGGCCCACGACCACAAGAGCGGCGAACACCACCGACATCGCCCACTGCCAGAACACTGGCGGGCGAAGCTCACGAGCGACGGGACCCAGCATGATGTACCGATCTCAGAATACCCCGCCCCGGTATGCATCCGATACGTGAGGCGGAGGACCTATGCCCGACCGATTCCACCCTCACGGACTGGCGTTGACGGGACCGGTCTTGACGGGGTCGGTCTTGACGGAGTCGGTCTTGACGGGGCGGCCGCGCTTGGGTCGCTGGGTGGCGATCTCCAGCGCCATAGTGTGCGAAGGATGCCTCGCCAGGCGTTCCTGCGCTTGATCGAGCCAGCGCACCTCTGCCTCGGCGGCGAAGATCATCGCGTCGAGCACCAGCGACCAGGCGAACTCCTCGGGACCGCCCGCGGTGCCGCCCGAGAACGCGGTGCCCCGCAACGACGAAAGGTGCGCGAGCGATGCGTCGCGCTGAGCTCGGATGAGCTCCGCGACATCCACCCCGGGAAGAGTCGCGGCCACCGCGAGTTTGATCGCAAGTTCGTCACGGGTGCCTTGGCTCCGCGCGACGGGCGAGGTGAGCCACTCCGCGGCAGCCGCCGAGCCGGCATCCGTGATCTCCCAGTACGTGTGGCCGTCCTTGTCGACCTCGCGCCGCGACACCAGGCCATCCCGTTCCAGCCGCTCGAGGGTGCTGTAGATCTGGCCGACGTTCAGAGGCGAGGTCGACCCCGTGCGGCGATCGAACTCGGACCGCAGCTGATACCCGTAGCAGGGTCCTTGATCGAGGATCGCCAGCAGGCTCTGCCTCACCGACATCCGCGCCTCCCTGGCGGCGATGTGCATACCGGGTAACCCATCGCTCACTCCATGGATACCGTCCGATGACGGGGCGGCGCAGCTGCGTATCGCGCGTTTGGCGAAATCCCCTATATGGTCTGACCACAGACAGGCTCCGATCGTCGGGATCCACCGAAGGATTGGGCCCCGCGGGCATCGCGGGCGTAGAACGGCATCGTGTTCGGTTCCCCTCGGCAACGCCTCCTCGGATGCCTCACCCTCCTGCCGGTCCTCGCCGTTGCCGCTGCAGCCTGCTCCCCGGCGGCGGCCACCGCCCCCTCGCCCGCGTCGGTCGATCCGGTCGCGGGCATCACGGTCGGCGAAGGAGAGGTCGACATCCAGCTGTGGAGCGATCCGTCCTGCCCCCACTGCATGACCCTGGACGACGCGATCGGAGACGAGCTGGCCGACGTCATCGCGAACGGCACTGCCACGTGGACGCTGCATCCGATGACGTACGTGAGCGCCAAGCGCGGCGACACGACCGACTACTCGACGCGCGCCGCAGCACTCCTGTTCGGGGTGGCCGCGGCGGGGGATGCCGACGCGGTCCTTCCGCTGTATGAGCTGATCCAACAGAACCAGGTCAGCGCCGAGGGCGCACCGACCGACGCGGACCTGGTCGGTTTCGCGGCCGCAGCGGGCTCGTCATCCGACCTGTCGACGGCGATCACGGACTACGCGGCTATCGCGACCGCCGCCAACGAGGCGTGGTTGTGCGCGGCGATCCCCGGCACGGATCAGGTCGTCGACCATGTGCCCTTGCTGGTCATCGACGGCACTGTGTTCGAGGTTCGCGAAGACGGGACGGATGCCGCGCGCTTCCGCGCCGCGGTCACCGACGCGACAGCGGACTGATTCAGCCCAGCCCCTCGCGGTGCGGCACGTCGGAGCCGACGGTCTCGCCGGCGACGGGCTTGCGCGAGAGCCCGACCGAGCCGGACGCCGGATCCTTCGACAGCGCCGCGGCCACCGCAACCGATTCGTC
This sequence comes from Microbacterium sp. bgisy207, assembly GCF_965345035.1. Taxonomy (GTDB): domain Bacteria; phylum Actinomycetota; class Actinomycetes; order Actinomycetales; family Microbacteriaceae; genus Microbacterium. The sequence continues at coordinate 13,036 of NZ_CBDRMG010000008.1, read as the reverse complement.
GACATCCGGATACTGCGGCCGCAGCTGCACGGCCTGACGCTTCTTCTGCTCGCGCTTGGCTTTGCGCGACGAGTACGTGAGATTCAGCGCCTCGACAAAGATCGCGAACACCATCGGTCCGTAGATGAACGCCTTGTCGATCTTGATGTGGAAGCCCTCGGCGATGAGGAAGACGCCGATCAGCAGCAGGAACGACAGCGCCAGCATCTTCACGGTCGGGTGCGCGTTGACGAACGCGAAGATGAACCGCGACGCGAAGAGCATGATGCCGAACGAGAGCACCACGACGGTGATGATGATGACCATGTTGGAGGTCATTCCGACGGCGGTGATGACCGAGTCGAGCGAAAAGACGATGTCCAGCAGCAGGATCTGTGCGATCACCGAGCCGAAGGTCACGCCCTTGCGCCCGCCGGCGCCGTCGCCGTGCTCCTCCTCCGACCCCTCGAGCTTGTGATGGATCTCGGTGACCGCCTTGTAGACGAGGAACAGGCCACCCGCGATGAGGATGAAGTCCTTCCACGAGAACGAGATGCCCCACAGGGTCACGACCGGCTCGGTCAGGGTGATGATCCACCCCGCCGCGAACACGAGGCCGACGCGGATCAGCATCGCAAGCGTCAGCCCGAGGTTGCGCGCCCGCGCCTGTTGCTCCTTCGGAAGCTTGGAGGCGAGGATCGAGATGAAGATGACGTTGTCGACGCCGAGCACGACCTCGAGCACGAACAGCGTCACGAAGACGGCGATGAGGTCCGGCGTGAAGGCAAAGGAGAAGTCCACGGGGACAGCGTAGGGGGTGGATGCCGAGAGCCTGGCATCTTCCCCTTATACCCCCACGGGTATTATGGACGGCATGTCCTCGCCCTCCCCGGAACGCCTCACCAGACCCGTCATCGGCGAATGGGTCGACGGCATCGACATCCCGGTCATGAATGAACGTGTCGTGCGCGCCTCGGCCGGCATCCTGTTCCTCCTCGGCTTCGCCGCGTGGCTGTCGGGCGCGATCACCGGCGATCTGCAGTACATGCGCGGATTCGGCATCCTGTTCGCGCTCGAGATGTTCCTGCGCCTGTTCATCGGCACCCGCTTCACCCCGACGCTGCTGCTCGGCGCCCTCATCACGCGTCCCCAACGGCCCGAGTGGGTGGATGCCGTCCCCAAGCAGTTCGCCTGGGGATTGGGGTTCGTGATGGCGCTCCTGGGCTGCCTGTCGCTGGGGTGGCTGGGACTGCCGGCGGTCATCGCGCAGACGATCTGCGCCGGATGCCTGCTGCTGCTGTTCGCCGAGTCGGCCTTCGGCATCTGCGTGGGCTGCGAGCTCGCACGCCGGTTCAGCAGGCGCAAGCCCCAGCTGTGCGCCGGCGACACCTGCACCTACACCCCGCCGCGACGCGGCGAGCGCCACTCGATCCACTGACTCCGCTCCCGGTGAGCAGGGACACGGATGCCGAAAGCGCCCGCCGCATAGACTGGACGTGCCCGCACGCCGGCGCCGGTCTCGGCACATAGACCACTGGAGTCCCCCCTCGTGAGCACCCCGAACACTCCCGCGCGGCCCGCCGCAGATACCGTCGAGAACGCCGCCGCGACCCCGGAACGGGAGCAGCCGTACGGTGCGCTCGGGCTGAAGGATGACGAGTACGCGCGCATCCGCGAGATTCTCGGCCGGCGTCCCACGAGCGGCGAACTGGCGATGTACTCGGTGATGTGGAGCGAGCACTGCTCCTACAAGTCCAGCAAGATCTACCTGCGCCGGTTCGGGCAGAAGGTCAGCGACGAGATGCGCGAGCGCCTCATGGTCGGCATGGGACAGAACGCGGGAGTCGTCGACATCGGCGAGGGCTGGGCGGTGACCTTCAAGGTCGAATCGCACAACCACCCGAGCTACATCGAGCCCTTCCAGGGGGCAGCAACCGGCGTCGGCGGCATCGTCCGCGACATCATCTCGATGGGCGCGCGCCCCGTCGCCGTCATGGACCAGCTGCGCTTCGGCGCGATCGACCACCCCGACACCGCGCGCGTCGTGCACGGCGTCGTCTCGGGTATCTCGTTCTACGGCAACTGCCTGGGCCTGCCGAACATCGGCGGCGAAACCGTGTTCGACGCGGTCTACCAGGGCAACCCCCTCGTCAACGCCCTCGCGGTCGGTGTCCTCCGTCACGAGGACCTGAAGCTCGCCAACGCCTCCGGCGCCGGCAACAAGGTCGTGCTCTTCGGCGCCCGCACCGGCGGCGACGGCATCGGCGGGGCATCCATCCTCGCCTCCGACACGTTCGCCGACGGCGGCCCCACCAAGCGCCCCGCCGTGCAGGTGGGCGACCCCTTCGCCGAGAAGGTGCTCATCGAGTGCTGCCTCGAGCTGTACCGTGACGGCCTCGTCGAAGCGATCCAAGATCTCGGCGCCGCCGGCATCTCGTGCGCCACGAGCGAGCTGGCCGCCAACGGCGGCAGCGGCATGCGGGTTGACCTCGACAACGTGCTGCTGCGCGACCCCACGCTCACTCCCGAAGAGATCCTCATGAGCGAGTCGCAGGAGCGGATGATGGCGATCGTCGCGCCCGAGAAGCTCGACGCCTTCCTGGAGGTCACCGGCCGCTGGGAGGTCGAGACGAGCGTGCTCGGGGAAGTGACCGGCGACGGCCGTCTGCAGATCTTCTGGCACGGCGAGCAGATCGTGGATGTCGACCCCGCGACCGTCGCGGTGGACGGCCCGGTCTACGAGCGGCCCGTGGCGTACCCGACCTGGATCGATGCCCTCCGCGATGACTCCGCGAGCGCGCTGCAGCGCCCGAGCGAGCCCGATGACGTGCGCGAGCAGTTCCTGGCCCTCGTGGCCAGCCCCAACCTCGCCGACACCTCCTGGATCACGAACCAGTACGACTACTACGTCCTGGGCAACACGGCGCTGGCCTTCCCCGACGACGCCGGCATGGTGCGCGTGGATGAGGAGTCGGGCCTGGGCTTTGCGATCGCGACCGACTGCAACGGCCGCTACTGCCAGCTCGACCCATATCAGGGAGCGCAGCTGGCCCTCGCCGAGGCGTACCGCAACGTCGCCGTCACGGGCGCGAAGCCCGTCGCGGTCACCGACTGCCTGAACTTCGGCAGCCCCGAGAACCCCGAGGTCATGTGGCAGTTCGGTCAGGCGGTCGACGGCCTCGCCGACGGATGCCTTGAGCTCGGCGTCCCGGTCACCGGCGGCAACGTGTCGTTCTACAACCAGACCGGCGATCAGCCGATCTTCCCCACCCCCGTCGTCGGCGTGCTCGGCATCATCGATGACGTCGCCCGCCGCATCCCGTCGGGGTGGCAGGATGCCGGCGAGAACATCTACCTGCTCGGTGTCACCGCGAACGAGCTGAGCGGATCCGCGTGGGCCCAGACGGTGCACGGGCACCTCGGCGGCCGTCCGCCGGCGGTGGACCTTGCCGCGGAACGGCGCCTGGCCGACCTCCTGCACGCGGGGGCGCTGCAGGGCCTGATCTCGAGCGCGCACGACCTGTCCAGCGGTGGCCTGGCACAGGCCCTGGCCGAGAGCGTGATGCGGTTCGGGGTGGGCGCGCGCGTGTGGCTCGATGAGATCATCGAGCGCGACGGCGTGGATGCGGCATCCGCCCTGTTCTCGGAATCGACCGGGCGCGTGATCGTCTCGGTGCCTCGCGAGGACGACGTGAAATTCCGGGGTCTGTGCGAAGGGCGAGGCTATCCGGTGCTGCGCATCGGCGTCACCGATGCCCCTGGCGACGGTGCCGGCCCGAGCCTGGAGGTGCAGGGGCTGTTCACCGTCTCGGCGGCTGAGCTGCGCGACGTGGCCAGAGCGACCCTTCCCGCCGCCTTCGGGCCGACGATCGTCGAACCTGCCCTCTAGACTGATCGCATGTCCGACGACGACACCAACGTCTACAGCGAGACCCGACAGCGACGCATCAAGATCGTCGCCTGGGTCGTGATCGTCTCGCTCATTCTCGTGGGCGGCGGCGCCACCGTCCTCGCCCTGCTGTTCGGCTGAGCCCCTCTTCCGGCTTCCCCCCGTGCCCGGCGGGGGATGACGCGGTTAGCATGAGGGCGTGGAACCGATGTTCCAATTCCTCGGCAGCTACTGGTGGCTCGTCTTTCCGCTCATGGGAGTGATGGCCTCGATCGGTAGCGCCTGGGAGCGATCGGCCCGCCGCCGGCACAAGCGGCGGCTCGAGATCATCGCAGCCAAACGCGAGTTGCGCGCCGCGCAGGCAGCCGCGCGAGGCCGACCACTCATCGGTTTCGTGCCGCCCGGCGCGAGGGCTGGCGCCTCTCGTTCGACGGGCCACGACGGTGCCTCCGAGGCGGCCGCGGCGCAGACGGCGGGCCCGCCGGCGAGCACCAGTACCTCGGCGACACCGCTGCAGAAGCTGATGGCGACGCATGATGCGGTGACGGCGCGGTGGCTCGAGTACGAGCTGGATGTCGCAAAGCTCATCGCGTTCCCCGCCATGAGCGATGGCCGCCAGCCGCTGACGGCCGCGTTCCTGCGCGCCAAGAAGATCGCCGACCGGGCGCGTCCGGAGTCCGCTACCGCCCGCGTCAGCGCGGAGCAGCTCGCGGAGTACCGGGCTGCCGTCACCGACTACGAGGTGGCCTTCGAGCTCGCGGAGCGGGATGCGCGCCGCATCCGTGACTCGTCCTTCAGCGCGGGTGAGCGCAAGCGGCTCACCACCGCGAAGCAACTCCTGACGGTCGCCGTCGACCAGGCCGCGACCCCCGCGGAACGACAGCTCGCCTATCGGCGCGTCCGCGAGGAACTCGACGGGCTGCTTGCCCTGTCGGATGACGCCATCACCGTGCTCGAGAAGCGCGTCGCTCTCGAGTTGGCGCCGGGCAGCGCGACGACCTCGGGCGAGCCGGATGCCGCGGCGTCGGCGCCGTCGTCCGAATCCGCTCCCGGCGGCGCGGCCGACCGGCCGGCTCCCCCGACCGCACCGACGCCCCGCGTGTGGCCGGTCCCTTCCCGCACGCCGCGCTCCTGACCGCCTGACACGAGGGTCTCGCCGCGGCACGAGTTCCTCGCGCGCGCATCGCTCCTCGCCTCGGCGGACTCCCCCCCCCCCCCCGGGGCAACCTCGCACGACCACGACACTTGACGCATCTCTCGTTCTATGGTTACCTACTTGAGTAACTAACCCAAGGACATCGCCGGAGGCGCGGATGATCGAAGAAGGCAAGGCCCTCTTCCTGCAGATCGCAGAGAGCGTGGAGGACTCGATCGTCGACGGCAGCCTGCCCGAACAGACGCAGGCACCATCGACGAACGAGCTCGCCGCCTTCTACCGCATCAACCCGGCCACGGCCGCGAAAGGAGTGACGATGCTCGTCGACAAGGGCGTGCTCTACAAGCGACGGGGGATCGGCATGTTCGTGGCCCCCGGGGCCCGCGAGAGCCTGCTCGCCGAACGGCGTGCGGCGTTCCGCGAGCGGTACCTCACCCCCCTCCTGGCCGAGGCCCGAAAGCTCGGACTCGGCACCGAAGACCTCGCGCAGCTTCTCCGTGAGCACGCGCAGACCACAACGACGGAAGGCACACAATGACCATCCCTGACGCCGCAGGTGCGCACGAATCGGTGATCGAGGTGACAGGCCTCACGAAGCGATACCGAGACGCCGTCGCCGTCCAGGACGTGAGCTTCTCGATCCGCAAAGACACGATCTACGGCCTGCTCGGACGCAACGGCGCCGGCAAGACGACTGTCATGTCGATCCTCACGGCCCAGAACTTCGCCACGTCTGGTGAGGTGCGGGTCTTCGGCGAGCATCCGTACGAGAACGCCCGCGTGTTGCGCCGAATGTGCTTCGTGCGCGAAAGCCAGCGCTACCCCGACGATGCGAAGCCCATCCACGCGTTTGCGACGGCGAAGCTGTTCTTCCCGAACTGGGACCAGGACCTCGCCTACCGGCTCATCGCCGACTTCCGGCTGCCGGTGCGCACGAGGATCAAGAAGCTCTCGCGGGGGCAGCTCTCGGCGGTGGGCGTGATCATCGGCCTCGCCTCTCGCGCCGAGGTCACGTTCTTCGACGAGCCGTACCTCGGACTGGATGCCGTCGCCCGGCAGATCTTCTACGACCGGCTGCTGGAGGACTACACCGAGCACCCCCGCACCGTCATCCTCTCGAGCCACCTGATCGACGAGGTCTCGAACCTCATCGAGCGAGTGCTGGTGATCGATCGGGGACGCATCATCATGGATGCCGCGACCGACGACGTCCGCGATCAAGCGACCGCGATCGTCGGCGATGCCGCTGCCGTCGATGCCTTTGTCGCTGGGCGCGAGGTGCTCCACCGCGAGAGCCTCGGCCGCGTCGCCTCCGTCACTGTCGCGGGCGCACTGTCTGCAGACGAGCGCTCCCGCCTGACCGCGGCCGGGCTGGAGATCGGTCCGGTGTCGCTGCAGCAGTTGATCGTGCGCACAACCCAGCACGCCGATGAAGCGGATGCCGCAGCATCCGATGCCCGCATCACCACGAAGGGAGGCCCGCGATGAACCGGGTCGGAAACGTCGTTCGCATGCAGCTGGTCAACAAGCAGACGTTCATCTGGGTGCCGCTGCTCGTGCTCGGGGGCACGCTCGCGGTCACCCTTCTGATCTGGGCGATGCTCCCCCCGGAAGCAGTGAAGTACGGCGGCGGTGCTCAGGCGCCGATGTGGTACTTCTTCGCCGTAGGCATCATGGGCATGACACAGACGTTCCCGTTCTCGCAGGCGATGAGCGTCACGCGACGTGAGTTCTTCCTCGGCTCGCTGCTCACCGCCTCTTTGACCTCGGCCATCCTGACGGCGATCTTCGTCATCGGCGGGTTCATCGAGAAGGCGACCAATGGGTGGGGCGTCAACGGGTACTTCTTCTACCTGGACTGGATCTGGAGCGCGGGGGCGGTCGTCGCGGCAGCGGTCATCCTGTTCATGACGATGACCTTCTTCGTCACCGGCTTCGCGATCGCCACGATCTACAAGCGGTTCGGCCCTACCGTGCTGACGATCATCCTCGTCGGGCTGGGTCTTCTGCTGGTCGGAGCGTTGTGGCTCATCGGGCGCCTGAACGCCTGGGGTCAGGTGTTCGGCTGGATCGTGACACAGGGCCCGCAGGGCCTCGCGGTCGGGCTGCTCATCGCCCTCGTCGCCCTCTCCGGCATCGGGTACGGCCTCCTCCGACGCGCGACCCCCTGATCGGCCCCGCTGATCGCAGGGATGACAGAAGGGGCTCCCGGCCATACGGCCGGGAGCCCCTTCTGTCACGCTGAGCAGGTCACTCGACGATGATGGTGCTGAAGGCGTTCGGGTTCTCCGAGATCCACGCCTCGACGGCCTCGGCCTCGCGGCCCTCACCGTACTCGTTCACGACCATGTCCTCGAGCGAGGCGTAGTCGGCGTCATCCAGCTGGATGCCGGCGATGAGCTCCGCAGCCTCGGCGCAACGCTCCGAGAATCCGGTGGTGCCCAGGAAGTGCAGAGCCTCCGGCTCGCCCATGGCGCCCATGGGGTCTTCGAGGTCCTTCAGACCGTAGGCCTCGTTGGCCCAGAAGGGACGCCAGGAGGTCACCACGATGTCCTCCTGCGCGTCGACGGCGTTGCCGAGCTCGGTGAGCATGGCGGCCGTCGAGGAGGTGACGAGCTCGTACTCGCCCTCCAGGCCGTACTCCGGGATCATCACGTCCTGCGTCTGGGCCGTCAGGCCCGCGCCGGGCTCGATACCGACGATGCGGCCACCGAAACGGTCCGCGTTGCCGGCGAGGTCCTCGATCGAGGTGATGTCGACATACTCGGGCACGGCGATGGTGAGCTTCGCGCCCTCGTAGTAGGCACCGAGGTCTTCGATGTCGTCGCCGTACTCGTCCATGTAGTCGGCGTGCGTGAGCTCGGGCCATGCCGACGGGTAGATGTCGACGTCGCCCTGTGCAAGCCCCGCGTAGAGGGGTCCCGCCTCGGTCAGCGTCTGCATCTGGACGTCGATCCCGAGCGCGCCCAACTGGTTCTCCAGCAGGTATGCGGTGCTCAGGCCGTCGGTCCACGAGGGGAGGAATCCGAGCGTGACGGTGTCGCAGGTGACATCGCCGGCGGCATCGGTCTGGCCGTCGTCCGTGTTCGCGGTGCCGCTGCAGCCCGCCAGCGCGAGCGAAGCCGCCGCCCCGAGGACCAGTGCTGTGCTGAGGTGTCGCTTGTTCATGTGAAACGCATCCTTCATGTATGTCTCGTTCGTTCCGTATCTTCTTCTCTTGGTGGGAAGCGGCATGAGGTGCACGCTTCCGTTCAGCCGGTAGTCACCGGCTGCCCGCGGGGCGGAGATCCTCCGCCCGCGCGTGGTTCTGGGAGTCCTCGTTCGACGGCTGCTCCGGTGTGGCCGAGCGGGCGCTGCGGCGTCGCGCGAGAACGCCCAGCAGCGACGAACGGTAGTCGGCGGGATTGCCCAGCGCGGCGGTCACCCGGTCCAGGTAGACGGCGATGATCACGACGCCCAGACCCGCTTCCACACCCAGCGCCAAGTTGACCGTCGACACGGACTGGACGACGATCTTGCCCAGCCCATCCGCACCGACGATTCCGGCCAGCACCGCCATCGACAGCGCCAGCATGATGACCTGGTTGACGCCGGCCATGATGGTCGGCGTGGCAAGCGGGAGCTGGATCCCCCGGAGGATCTGCGACGGGGTCGCGCCGAACGCCTGTCCCGCCTCGACCGTCTCCGAATCCACCCCTCGGATGCCGAGCTCCGTCAGTCGCACGCCCGGAGGCAGCGCGAAGATCACGGTCGCGACCAGACCCGGCACGACACCGATGCTGAAGAAGGTGATCGCGGGGATCAGGTAGACGAAGGCCGGCATCGTCTGCATGAAGTCCAGGACGGGCTTGAGGATCGCGCGCACGGTGTCGTTGCGCGCGGACCAGATCCCGAGCGGGATGGCGATGGCCAGGGCGACCACCGTCGCCACGAGCACGAGGGAGAGCGTCTGCATCGTCGCGACCCACAGGCCCATCGCGACGATCAGCAGGAACGCGACTGCGGTGCCGACGGCCATCTGCCAGGAGCGCACCAGCCATCCGATGAGCGCGAAGATGAGGATCATGGCCGGCACCGGGACGGCCAGGAGAATGTCGGTGAGCCCATCGACGAGGAAGCGCACGACGACGGTGATCACGTCGAACAGGCCGCTCAGGTTGTCGCGAAGCCAGTCGACGGCGGTCTCGACCCACTCGCCCAGAGGGATGCGGAAATCCATCAGACCACCTCTTCCGTGTCGCTCGACCGGGCTTCGTCATGGGGCAGCTGTGCGAGCACCTCGTCGATCTCGGCACCGGGGACGGGCAGCACCGGGATGGTGATCTCACCGGTGGCGCCGGGCCCCGGCCCGAGCGCGGCCAGCAGCGTCACGCGGGGGATCACCCCGGTCAGCCGCCCGCGGTCGTCGACCACGGCAAGCGGCAGGGGGGACTCCACAGCGGGGACGAAGAGGTTGATGAGGACCTCGTCCTCCCGAACGCTCTGGGGAACGCGCTTGATCACCGAGGCGATCGAGTTCTCTCCTGCCCGGACGAGCTTGATCGCGTCGCGGTCGCTGACGACACCCAGGAGCGTGCGATCGCGCCCCACGACGTAGGCAGCAGCCGAGTATGCGTCACGCATCTGTCGCAGTGCGGTTCGCGGCCCGGCGTTCTCGGGAACCACGGCGCGGGCCCGTTCCATCACATTGGCGGCCGTGAGCACCCGAGCCCGGTCCACGTCCTGCACGAACTGCTCCACGTAGTCGTTGGCCGGGTCGGTGAGGATGTCCTCCGGTGTGCCGATCTGCACGATCCGACCGTCCCGCATGACGGCGATGCGGTCGCCGAGGAGCATCGCCTCGTTCAGGTCGTGCGTGATGAAGACGATCGTCTTCTGCAGCTTCTGCTGCAGATCGAGCAGTTGTTCCTGCATCTCTCGGCGGATCAGCGGATCCAGGGCACTGAACGCCTCGTCCATCAGCAACACATCCGGATCGGCGGCCAACGCGCGCGCGATTCCGACACGTTGCTGCATGCCGCCGGACAGGGCGGAGGGGAGCTTGTCGCCCCATCCCTCCAGGCCGACCAGCGCGAGAATCTCCTCCGCCTTGGCCAGGCGCTCGGCGCGCGGCACCCCACGCAGCTGCAGCGGATAGGCCACGTTGTCGGCGACCGATCGGTGCGGCAGCAGAGCGAAATGCTGGAAGACCATCGAGACCCGGTCTCGGCGCAGCTCGCGAAGCTTCGTGGGCGTGGTGTCGGTGACCGACTCGCCGCTGACCGTGACGGAACCGGCCGTCGCCTCGTAGAGACCGTTGAGCATCCGGATGATGGTGGACTTGCCCGAGCCGCTGAGGCCCATGATCACGAAGATCTCGCCCTTCTGGACGGAGAAGCTCGCGTCGATGACAGCCGCGGTGCCCTGATCCGACACGTCTGCGCGCGATTCACCCGCACGCAGACGTTCGACGACATGACGAGCGTTCTTGCCGAAGACTTTGTAGAGCCCTCGCGCTTCCAGAGCAGGAGATGTGGTCACTGTGCACCTTGGCAGCCGCTGCAGCTGGCTGCATCGGTCACGCCCGGGTGGCGATCACGGGCACGCGGAATCGGGCACGCATGCGCTGGCGTCGAATGTCGGATCCGAGCACGATCACCGACCGTACGCTCGCCGGCACCTGGGCCGACAACCGCGGACTGGGTCGAAGGGTTCGGGAACCCAGCGGCCCAACCTAGCAGGCTTCGCGGGCGATCTCCACCCCGTGGCGCCTCCGTTCAGCGCCCGTCGGCTGCCTCGGTGTGGTGGCGGATCACCTCGGCGACGACGAAATTGAACCACTTCTCGGCGAACTCCGGATCGAGATCCGCCTCGATGGCAAGCCGCCGCAGCCGGCCGGTCTGCTGCTCTTCCCGAGCCGGATCGGAGGGCGGCATGCCGTGCTCCGCCTTCAGCACTCCGACCTGCTTCGTCGCACGGAATCGCTCCGCGAGCATGAAGATCAGGGCGGCGTCGATGTTGTCGATCGTCGCGCGCAGGCGCATCAGGTCGGCGACAGGATCGCTTCGCTCGGACATCACCACTCCCTTCGAACTGTGTCGAGAGTATCGCCTCCCCTTCGGAGAGACGGCGGGCCATAGAGTGTGACCATGAGCGACCAGAGCCAGACCCCGTCGTCGCCGGCGGAGCCCGATGCGGACACTCCTGCGCAGGACGTTTCGGCAGCCGACAGCGCCCCCGCCCAGGTCCCCGAGCGGCGGTCGTTCTGGGTGGGTCTGAACCAGCCGTTCGCGGTCGGGTTCGCGGTCACCCTCGGCGGGTTGGCTGCCGTTCTGCTGGGTCTTGCAGTGTCGAACCTCGCGACGGTCATCATCTACATCAGCTTCGCGCTCTTCGCCGCGCTGGGGCTGGATCCGATCGTGCGGGCCCTTGAACGCAAGGGGGTCAAGCGGGTCTGGGGCATGGTGATCGTCTACGTCGGTTTCTTGCTCGCGATCGCGGGGGTGCTCCTGCTGATCATGCCGACTGTCATCGCCCAGGTCGCGCAGTTCATCCGCGACATCCCGACGATGATCGGCGACTTCGAGAAGTCCGACGCTTTCGCCTGGCTGCAGGCGAACTTCGGCGACCAGATCGGCACGATCCTCAACGACGTGGAGAGTTTCATCCTCAATCCCGCCAACATCGCGTCGATCACCGGTGGTGTGTTGGCGGTCGGTGCCGGGATCGCCACGGCGCTCTCGGGCATCGTGATCGTGATCGTCTTGAGTCTGTACTTCCTCGCGTCGCTGAACACGATCAAGGCGAGCTTCGTCCGCCTGACGCCCGCGAAGACACGCGCGAAGGTCGCCGCGATGACCGAGCAGATCACGGACGGCATCGGCGGCTACCTCATGGGAATGGTGATCCTCGCCTTCTTCAATTCGGTGGTCGCGTTCTTCCTGCACCTGTTCCTCGGGCTGCCGTTCCCCGCGCTGATGGCCGTGATCGCGTTCTGCATCACCCTCATCCCGCTCATCGGTCCCGTGCTGTACTGGGGCATCGCCACCGTGATCGCTTTGTTCTCCGACCCGATTTCGGCCCTGATCTTCGCCGCGCTGTATCTGATCTACATGCAGCTGGAGGCATACGTGCTGACGCCGCGCGTCATGAACAGGGCGATCTCGGTCCCGGGGTCCCTCGTGGTGATCGGGGCGCTCGTGGGTGGGACGCTTCTCGGTCTGCTGGGGGCCCTCGTGGCGATCCCCATCACCGCATCGATCCTTCTCATCATCAAGCAGGTCGTGATCCCGCGACAGGACGCCAAGCTCTAGGAGGCGTGCTCCGCCGCGCGCCGGGATCGTTCGAGCAGTCCCAGGCGGTAGGCGGCGGGCAGCGCATGGCGCCGCGAACTCACACCGAGCTTGCGGTAGATCCCGGACAGCTGCGTCTTGACCGTACTCGGCGACACCGACAGCGCCTTGGCCACGTCCGAGACCGATTCATGGCGCTCGAGCGCCTTGAGCACGATCGTCTCGCGCGGCGTGAGGCGGGGAAGATCGGCGACGACGAGGACGGCTGCAACGCGCTCCACGGCTGCCTCGAATCCCCCGCGCACCGATCGCTCCGCCCTGTCGGCGATTTCGTCCATCAGCCAACCCGGCAGGTGCGCGATGATCCGGACGAGTCCGGCCGCGACGACCATCCGACTGATCACTGCGCTGTCCCCGGTCGTGGGCGACCGGCCCAGGACGGCATCCGCCCAGATCCGAATCAGAAGCGCCTCCGCGCGTTCCACAAGGCTGCTCGTCGACAGGCCCAGGATGCCTGCGGCGATGCTCCTTGCCTCCGCCGCCCGACCGGACCGCATCTCGAGGTGAGCGGTTGCCAGCCGCACGAGCGGCCCCTGAGGCGCTCCGGTCAGCACCTCGCGCGCGCGCTCGGGTTCGGAAAGCTGCGACAGCGCGTGCGCCTTCATGGACGCCACGACGTCGCGCGCGAACGCGCTGTGTCGTCCCGGATGCGTCACCTCAGCGAACTCGACGATCTCTAGC
>NZ_CBDRMG010000007.1:0-232373 GCF_965345035.1 Microbacterium sp. bgisy207 | reverse complement strand
GACCCAGTTTCTTGATATCGACATGCACGATATCGCCCGGCGCGGCCGCCTCGTACCGGATCGGTTTCGGCTTCCGAACGGGCAGCCCGGTGTTGCGGTCCAGATGCGACAGCCGCGGCATCCGATAGCGGGCAAGCACCCGACCCACGGTCGCCGGGTTCAACCCCAGATGCCAGGCGATCCGCCGAGCACCCCACCGCCGGTTGAAGCGGATCGCGACGATCCGCCGCTCCGTGCGACGGTCAAGCTGGGTCGGCGATCGATACGGACGGGAACTGCGATCAGTCATCGGCTGACCCGCCCGGTATCGATCGGCCCACTTCTTCGCCGTCGCCTGCGAACACTGGAACCGTTCCCCAGCCCGGGCGAGCGACCAGCCGCCGACAACGACCGCACGAGCAAGCCGAAGCCGCCCCCTCGGCGTCAAATGAGCATTAGCGTGAACCACGAAGACCTCCGGTCACCGATGCGAGTTGTCAGATACCCACATCGTCCCGGAGGTCTTCACCTACCCGCGACGCACACAACGTCCCGGGTCGCTACACCTAGGTCGCGGCCCAGCAGTTATCACCGCATGCAGGCACATCTCTCTGAGATCCTCACCACTGTCCACTCTCCCCAACTCTTGACCCTCTGACGTTCGCTGATCCGCCAACCGGACCCCGGACTCGCTCATTTCTGACTTCTTCACAAGAATGGACGTATCCTACCTGATATGGTAGCTGTTATCTTAGGTAGGAGGCGAAGGCATGAAAGGTGGCGTGATCCCGTTCCGGGGCACAGGCTCGGATGCCCTGCGCTATCTGGAGTCCGACCGCGCGCGGGCGGACGAGTATTACCTGGAGGCGGGGACCGCCCTGGCCGAGTTCACGGCGGTCGACGCCGAGGGCCGAGTGATCGGCGAGCTCGGGCTGACCGCCGAGGAGTACCGCCAGTGGGTTGGCTGGATCAACCCGCTCACCGGGGAGTCGATGGGCCGACCCCGGCTGCGGGGCGAGGGTGGCCGGGGGTCGCCCCGGTTCATGGAGATGGTCGTGAACGTCCCGAAGTCCCTGTCGGTCGCCGCCGGCCTGCACCCGGAGGTGTCCGAGGCCCTGGACGCCGCCCAGCGGGACGCGGTTGCGGAGATCCGGTCCTGGCTCGGCCAGCACTCGGTCACCCGCGTCGGCGCGCGCGGGAAGCAGGAGGTCGTGCCGATCGAGCAGCTCGAAACCGTGGCCGTGTCGCACAAGACCTCCCGTGCGGGCGACCCGCACCGGCATATCCACTTCCAGATCGGGACGCGCGTGTGGGCGGCCGGTCGCTGGCGCGGGCTCTACACCGCGGCGCTGTTCCGGCAGCAGGGCGCGATCCGCGCCCTCGGCACGGCGGTCATCGCCGCGCACCCGCAGCTCGCCGCGGTGCTCGACGCGCACGGTCTCACCCTTGACCCGGTGACCGGGGAGGTCGCGGAGCTGGTGCCGTGGAAAGCGGTCATGTCCAAGCGCGGGCAGCAGGTGGCGCGCAACCTCGCCAAGTTCGAGGCCGAGTGGGAGGCCGCGCATCCCGGCCAGGAGACGGGGCCGGTGGTGCGCGCCAGGTTGCACGCGAAGGCGTGGGATCATGAGCGGCCGAGCAAGAAGCCCAGCGTGCTCGGCTCCGAGGCCGGCTGGTTGCGCGAGTTGCAGGAGGCTGGCTACACCCCGGACCTGCCGCGCGCCACCGTGCAACCCCTGCGCACGCTGGACGAGCTGGCCGTGCAACAGGTCGCCTCCCGTGCGCTCGACCGCTGCGCGGCTGCTGCATCCGCATGGACCGTGCATGACGTGCAGGAGCAGGTGGCGCACATCGTCACCGAGGCCGGTGTGCGCGCCACCCGCGAGGAGCTGCGCGAGTTCATCACCATCACGACCCGGCTCGCGGCGGACGACTGCCTCTCGATCCTGCCGCCGGATGCGCCACGGCTGGAGCATGTTGCGCACCTCACGACGCTGCACGTAGTGGCCGTCGAGACGGAGCTGCGCGACCGACTGGCTGCACGCGCCACCCGGCCGGTGCACGGCGCAACCCCGCGCGTGCAGGAGCCGGGGCTGGATGCGGACCAGGCGCGCGCCGCCGCCGCGCTCGCCTCCACCCGGCCGCTCGTCGTGGTCGAGGGCGCGGCGGGCGCGGGCAAGACGACCATGCTCGGTGCTGCGATCCGCGCCGCCGGACAGGAGGGTCGTTCGGTGCGGGTGGTGACCCCGACGAAGAAGGCCGCCGACGTCGCCGCCGCCGAGCTGGGCGTGCCGACCGACTCGGTAGCGGCACTCGTCTACGACCACGGGTTCCGGTGGAACGCCGATGGTGTCTGGACCCGGCTGGCCGTGGGCGACACGGACCCGGTGACGGGCGCGACCTACCGCGGCCCGGCGAAGGAGAACCGACTGGCCGCCGCCGAGCGGGTTGTGGTGGACGAGGCGGGGATGCTCGACCAGGACACCGCCCTCGCCCTGCTGACCGTCGCGGACGAGGCCGGCGCGACGCTCGCACTCGTCGGGGACCGGGCGCAGCTCCCCGCCGTGGGGCGCGGCGGGGTGCTCGACATCGCGGCCGCGCTCGTCCCCCGCGTCTACTCGCTGACGAGCCTGCACCGCTTCGCGGACCCCGACTACGCGCAGCTCACCCTCGCCCTGCGGACCGGCCGCGACCCGGCCGAGTTGTTCGACCGGCTCCACGCGCTCGGACTCGTGCGGCTCCACGAGGACACCGAGGCGCTGCGCGCCGCGGTCGCCGCCGAGCGGATCGACGGAGCCGCGATCACCGCGGCGACCAACGACGAGGCGCGCGAACTGAACACTCTGATCCGAGAGGACCGGGTGCGCGCGGGCGCGGTCGACGACGCCCGCACCATCGACGGCGCGGACGGCCTGAGCATCGGCGCCGGCGACCTCATCCAGACCCGCCGCAACGACTCGGAGATGGGCGTGGCGAACCGGCAGACCTGGATCGTCCAGCACGTCAGCGGCGACGGCAGCCTGTGGGTGCGGGACGCCGCGAGCCAGCGGAAGCAGCAGCGCACCGTGCATCTGCCCGCCGAGTACGTCGCCGAGCACGCGCACCTGGCCTACGCCGCGACCGCCTACGGCGTCCAGGGCATGACTGCCCCCGCGTCGCACACCGTCCTGTCGGACGCGCTCGACGCGGCCGGCGTCTACGTCGGCCTCACCCGCGGGCAGGAGGAGAACAGGCTGCACGTCGTCGCCGCGGACCTCGGGGACGCGCGCGAGCAGTTCCAGGCCGCGCTCGAGCGGGACCGCGCCGACCGCGGACTGCGCGAGGCCACCGAGCGGGCGCAGGCCGCCGTCGCGGGCATCGTCGCGGACGGGCCGGTGCGCGTCGTGAACGCCGAGCGCACCCGACTGCGGCAGAGCATCGAGCAGGCCGAGCGCCAGGCGGCACGGTGGGCGGAGGCGGCCGAGGCGATGGAGCGCCAGTCGGCCGCGCACCGCGTCGAGGCCGAGGCGCTGCTGGCCGAGGTCGAGGCCGCCGCCCAGCAGGTCGAGGCGGCACGGGCCGAGGCCGTCCCGCCGCTGGTCGAGCAGGCCGGCACGGACGCCGCCGCGGTCCTCGCGGTCAGGGAGCGCCACGAGACGGCGATCGCCGCCAGGAGCCGTGCCGGGGCGCTGAGGCGTCGGAGCGCCGACCGGGCGCTGACCGAGGCCGAGCGCCAGCGCCACGAGGCCGAGCACCTGACCCGGCAGCGGTGGGGCTCGATCCCGCGTACGCCGGAGCAGGCGCCGGCGTGGGCGCAGGCGGCGGCCGAGCAACAGGCCGAGGCCGACCCGCGGCTGGCCGACGCCATGCGCACGCACGCGCAGGCCCGGCAGGAGCAGCGCCGTGCCGGGGACCGGCAGGAGCGGCAGCGGGCCATGCTGCACACGCGGCTGTTCAGCAAGCCGTACAGCACCGGCAGCCCGCGCCGCCAGGCCGAGAGCGCCCAGCAGCAGGCCGAGGCGCTGCGACGCCAGCTCGCGGAGCTGGAAGCCCTGCCGGTCGCCGAGGCCGCAGCCCAGGTCGAGGCCCGAGCCGAGGCCGAGCGCGTCGCAGCCGAGGCCCTGGCGCGGCGTGCCGCAGAGCTGCACGACTTCACCCGCGACCAGCACCGTCCGAGCCCGAGCAGCGGACCCGACTTCGGGCCGAGCCTGTAGCGACGCGCTCGGGGGCAAGTGCGCGCCGCTCCCCCGACGACTACCCGCGGCGGCCCGGCGGGAGCAGTCCGCGCGAGCGGGTGCGCACGAGCCAGCCCTGCGCGGTGGCGTGGGCGACGCCGTTGATCTTCGCCATCGTGACAGCAGGCGCCGCGTCCCCCTGCGCCGAGAGCTTGCCGTACTGGAGGGCGACCAGCTCGTAGAAGTCGGGCGTGCGCTTCGGGTTCCCGAGCGGCTTGAGCAGATCCCGCTCGCTGATCTTCCGGCCGGAGGGCAGCACGATCTTCCCGCCGGTGATGGTCACCGTGCGCTTCATGGCGAACAGGCGCTCGTTGATCGCCGCCTCGATGCGCGCGGTCGGCAGGGTGCGGAGGTCTTGGCTGGACACGGGATCGCCCGGCCGCCACGGGAGGTAGACGACGCCGGTGATGCGCACCTCCTCGGGCACGGCGAACTGCTGGCGCTGGAGCCGGATGAACACGCGGGTCGCCGTGGCTGTGTGCTCGATGTAGCGCCAGCGGCCGTCGATCGTCTCGTTCTGCTCCGAGTCGAGCTGCGCCTGCCGGTCGGCCTCGGTCGTCACCTGATCGTTGTAGCCCAGGATCGCGTCGATCTGCGCGCTGGCGTCGTCGTCGCGCTCGCCGGGGAACCGGCTCGGCAGATGCCAGCCGTCCGGCAGGTCGGCCGAGACGATCAGGCCGTCATAGGACTGATCGCCGGGTCTGCGCGGGGCTGCGGTCACATCCCGAGTGTACCGAGCGACACGAGCAACTAAAACTCTTGCTGTGATTGGCGTGTTGTGGTCTAATCTAAGACGACAGCAGCAATCGCGGCTGTGATCGTAGATGCGAAGGAGGCCGTGATGGGTCAGAGCGCATCGCCCCTCGACGCTCGGGAGCCCGAGCGCCTGTTCTACTCCGAGGAGGAGACAGCGGCGCTGCTCGGCATCCACCGCACGACCCTGCGCACCCTCGCCCTGGAGGGCCAGGCCCCGGTGGAGCCGATTCGGCTCACCCGGCACAAGCGCGTCTACCGCCGCATCGACGTGCAGCGCCTCGCGGGGCTGGAGCAGTAGGAGCCAGTCATGGGAAGCATCGAGTCCTACGACACGGCCAAGGGCCGTCGCTACCGGGCGCTCTACCGACGCCCGGACAAGAAGCAGACGCAGAAGCGCGGCTTCACCACCAAGAAGGCCGCCGAGCTGTTCCTGGCGACCACGGAGGTCGACATCGCCCAGGGCCGCTACCTCGACCCGTCGCGTGCGCGGGTGACCGTGGCCGAATGGCTCCAGACCTGGATCGCCGCCCGCGGCGACCTCCGGGCGACGACCCGCAGCCGGGTCGAGAACATCATCGCCAAGCACATCGTCCCCGAGTTGGGGAAGATCCCGATCGGCGACCTCACCCGCCTGCGGGTGCAGGAGTGGGCCTCGGCCCTCCCCGGTGCCCCGGCGACCGTCCGCAAGATCGTCAACGTCCTCTCCGGTTCGCTCCGATTCGCGGTCGAGGACGAGCGCCTGCCGTCCAACCCCGCCGCCCGGCTCAAACTCCCCAAGCCCACCAAGTCCCGCAAGCGGTATCTGTCCCACAATCAGGTCGCCGCGCTCGCCCAGGCCATTGACGAGATGAAGGATGGGCGCGAGTACGGCTACGGCCTCGTCGTCCTCGTGCTCGCCTACTGCGGCCTGCGCTGGGGCGAGCTGTCCGGGCTCCGCATCCGTGACCTCGACCTCGACGCGAAGCACCCGCGCCTCACCGTCGAGCAGACCGTCGTGGCCGACAAGGGCTACCAGCGCATCGAGCCGCCGAAGGACTACGAGCACCGCAGTATCCCGATCCCGGCGTTCCTCGTCGGGCTGCTCCGCGCGCAGATCGCCGGGCGCCCGGCCTACGCCCCGGTGTTCTACGGCATCCGCACCGGCACCTGGCTTCGCAACCACGTCTACCGGGTCGGCTGGTTCGACACCGCGGCCGAGGCGGTCGGGATCAAGGGCCTCACCCCGCACGAGCTGCGGCACACCGCTGCCTCGCTCGCCGTCAGCGCCGGCGCGAACGTGAAGGCCGTCCAGCGGATGCTCGGGCACGCCTCGGCCGCGGTGACCCTCGACGTGTACGCCGACCTGTTCGATGACGACCTGGACGGTGTTGCCACGGCGCTGAACCTCGCGGCCATGCAATCAGATGTTGCCAATCTGTTGCCAAAAGCGGCATAGCGCCCGTTCGAGCCTTTCGGCAGGAACAAGAAAACCCCCGGCTGACCGGGGGTCTTCTTGTTGGTGACCCCAGCGGGATTCGAACCCGCGTTACCGCCGTGAGAGGGCGGCGTACTAGGCCGCTATACGATGGGGCCGCAAGACAACCGTTCGATTATGCCACACCGATCGCGCCCGGGACAAAACGAGACAGGATCGCCCCGGCTCGGCGTCGCGCACCTACGATGAGGGCCACACACCGTCGCCAACGACCTGCCGACGGTTCCCTTCGGCGAAGGATCAACGATGACCGAGCGCCCGTGGATGCAGCGGTATGCCGATGACGTGGCACCCGAGCTGCCCGCGATCTCCTATGACAACCTGCCGGCGATGATCCGGGAGGCCGCGACCGAGTACGGCCCACAGATTGCCTTCACCCAGTGCATGCCCAACGGCATGAACGGGTCACTGACCTACACCCAGGTCGATGAGCTCTCGGATCACTTCGCGGCGTATCTGCGCGAGGTCATCGGCCTCGGTCCCGGGGATCGGGTCGCTGTGCAGATGCCGAACTGTCTGACGTATCCGGTCGTCGCATTCGGCGTCTTCAAGGCGGGGTGCGTGCTCGTCAACACGAACCCGCTCTACACGCCCACCGAGATGGTTCACCAGTTCTCGGATGCGGGAGCCAAAGCGCTCGTCGTCATCGACATGTTCGCCGACCGGCTTCCCGATGTGCTCCCGCGGACGAGCATCGAGACGGTCGTGACGGTGCGCATCGCGGAATTCTTCCCGCCGGTGATCGCCGGAGTGATCCGCATGGTGCAGAAGGTCTGGAATCGTTCGCTCCCGCCCATCACGGTCGCTCACACGCCGTTCTCGGAGGCGCTTCGTGCCGGGCGGGAAGCGACGTCGGCGGAGGCCCTCGCGTCCTACCTGACCGGAATCGGGCCGGGAAGCCTCGCGGCTCTGCAATACACCGGTGGGACGACCGGCGTGTCGAAAGGCGCCATGCTCTCCCACGGCAACCTCACGGCCAACACCTTGCAGATGATCCAGATGTGCGGGAGCTACATGCGCACGGGGGTGGAGGTCGTCCTCACGGCACTGCCGCTGTACCACATCTTCGCATTCACGGTGAATCTGCTCGGGTTCTATCGGATCGGCGCGCGCAACATCCTGATCCCGTCGCCGCGCCCGCCGAGCAACCTCAAGCGCGCATTCGAGAACTACAAGATCACGTGGGTCACAGGAGTGAACACGCTCTTCAACGCACTCCTGAACGAAAGATGGTTCCTCGACAGCCCGCCGCGACATCTGCGAGCCTCCGCTGCCGGCGGGATGGCGCTCTTCGAGTCGGTCGCCGCGCAGTGGAACACCGTGACGGGCACGCCGATCGTCGAGGGGTACGGCCTGACGGAAACCTCGCCGGTCTTGAGTTTCAATCCGTTCAGCTCGAGCGCCAAACCCGGCACGATCGGCATCCCGGTGCCCTCGACAGAGCTGCGGTGCATCGATGATGACGGCGTCGAGGTGGAACCGGGCACGCCGGGAGAGATCGCCGCGAAGGGTCCGCAAGTGATGCTCGGCTACTGGCAGCGGCCGGAAGAGACCGCCGCGAGCATGGTCGACGGCTTCTTCCGCACAGGTGACATCGCCGAGATGGACGCCGACGGATTCTTCACGATCGTGGATCGAAAGAAGGACATGATCCTCGTGAGCGGGTTCAACGTGTACCCGAACGAGATCGAGGAACGGATCGCGGAACTCCCCGGGGTGCTCGAGGTCGGCGTTGTCGGCATTCCCGACGAGAAGACCGGTGAAGCGGTCCGCGCGTATATCGTCGCGGCGAACACTCCCCCCGCGGAGGATGCGGTGATCGCGCACTGCCGCGAGACGCTCGCGGCGTACAAAGTACCGAGGTCGGTGCGGTTCGTCACCGACCTGCCCAAGAGCCCGATCGGGAAAATCCTTCGCCGTGAACTGCGGGCGCAGGCGGTCACGTCAGACACCGCCAGTTTCCCCGCGCGAGGAAGGGAGCTGTCATGATCGTCCCGCTCATCGCCTCAGCCCAGGCTGTCGTGAACGAGCAGGATGTTGTCACTCCGTTCGAGCAGGCTCTGCTGGTCGGGCTCGTCTTCGTGATCATGTTCGGTCTCGGGGCCGGCCTGACACCGCGAGACTTCAAGCTCGCGCTTCGCCGCCCCTATGGGCTGGTCATCGGCTTCGTCACGCAGTTCGGGATCATGCCGCTGTTGGCGTATCTGCTGATCGTCGCGTTCCTGTTCCAGCTTCCACCCGAGTACGCGCTGCCCGTGGCGATCGGCGCACTGCTCATGGGGTGTGTGCCGGCGGGTACGACCTCGAACATCTTCACCTACTTCTCCAAGGGAAACCTGGCGCTGAGCGTGATCATGACGACCAACTCGACGCTGTGGGCGATCCTCATGACACCGCTCGTGCTCGCGCTCTACGGCGCGCTGATCTTTCCCTCGGGCTCGCAGCTGCAGATCCCTATCGCGAACATCGTGATCACGTTGGCGACGCTGCTGATCCCGGTGGTCGCGGGCATGATCCTGCGGCGGTTCAGCGCCAACATCGGCTCAGTGATGGAACTGCTGGGGGGCTTTTTCGGCCTCTTCTTCATCGTGTTCCTGATGGCGACGTGGGTGCCCCGCAACTGGGCGCTGCTCACCTCGACGCCGTGGCAGACCTACACCGTCGCGATCGGACTGGGGCTGTTCGGCATCGCGGTCGCCTATGCCATCGCGCGCGCCATCCGCCTGCATCCGGCGAATGCGCGAACGATCGGCCTCGAAACCGGCATCCAGAACGGCCCGCTCGCGATCGCGATCGTGCTGCTCACCTTTGCCGACAGCCCGGACATCGGGCTGATCCTCATCGTTCCGGCGCTCTACTCACTGTTCATCGTGATCGTGGCGACCTTCGTCACGATCTGGTTCCGACGGGCGAACACCGCCGCGGAACAGAAGATCCCCAACCTGCTGTAGTGCGAACCGAGCGTGGCGGCTTGCCGACCTCCTGCCGCGAGGGTTGACTCGAACCATGCGAGTCACCAAGCACGAGCACGCTGCCCTCACGATCAGGGATTCGGGGAAGACACTGGTCATCGACCCGGGTTCCTTCACCGATCCGCTGCCGGATGACGGCGATGTCGTCGCCGTCGTGCTCACGCATGAGCATCCCGACCATTGGACGCCGGAACACCTGCGCCGAATCCTGATGCACGCGCCCAAGGCGCAGATCCTCGGCCCCCAGGGACTCGCCGACGCCGCTGCCGGATTCGACGTCACCGTCGTCTCACCTGGCGACAGGGTGAGTGTCGGCCCGTTCGAGCTCGAATTCTTCGGAGGCCGCCACGCCGTCATCCACGACTCGATCCCGGTGATCGACAACGTCGGCGTGCTCGTGAACGACCGGTTCTATTACCCCGGGGATTCGTACGATGTCCCCGAGGGGCGAGACGTGAAGCTTCTCGCGGCACCGGTCGGCGCGCCGTGGCTGAAGATCGGCGAAGCGATGGACTTCGTCCTGGCTGTCGCACCGCGCCTGTGCTTCGGCACACACGACATGACACTCTCGATCATCGGCCGCACCATGGGGCGTCAGCGTCTGCGGTGGGCCACCGAACAGGGCGGCGGCGAGTTCCTCGAATTGGACGCCGGGGCCACCATCGACATCTGACACGGCCCCTTCGGTCAGCTGTCGTTGAGCTCGGGTCCGCGGCCGGCAGGCTCGCGCACCCAGATCTCCACAACGTCGCCTCGAGCGACGAAGCGCACCACCCCGCCGTCCTCGAGCGACGACGCCAGTGGCATGGGGATGTCAGGGTTCACGCGGAAGTCGACGACCGGGTCGAGGGGGTCGGGCGCGCAGCTCCCGTTTCCCCACAGCTCGCCCCAGACGACGATGAGGCACCGCGCGCCGTCGGCACTGGCGCCGGTCCACATCGTGACACCCTCCACCTGCTCGTACTGCTGGAGGGTCCCGGGATCGACATCGAGTGCCCGCTCGGCCTGCCGGATCCACGCCTCTGTCGGATCGACCAGGGCGTCCCGGTCGAGCGCTGCGACGATATCGGGTCTCGAGGTCCAGAGGACCGGGAGCGTGAGCCCCGCGACAAGGCCGACAGCGAGCGCGGCACCCACCGTAAGCACTGCTCCCGGATGCCGCCACCAGATCACCCTCGGAACCGGCAGCACGGGCGTGACCGAGGCCGGCTCAGTGCCCTCCGGCCCCGGCAGCGGACCGTCAGGATCGGCGCGCACATCGGCATCCGTGATCGGCGACTCACCGGGTCCCTGCTCGTCGCCGCGGCGCGAGAGCTCCTCGAGCTCGGTGAGCCGCGCTGCGGCATCCGGATCCGTTGCGATGTCAGCGCGCGGACCGTACGCCCGCTCCCGGAGGGCCTCGAGTTCGCGACGGAGATCCCTCGGCAACGTCGCGCTCATGAGTCCCATTATCGAGCCGGCCCGCAGGCGCGGGGCCGATCCGAAGCGACTCCGCTCCGACGCCCACGACCATAGGACGTTCATAGGATGCCGAAAGGTCGCACCACACGGTGCTCCCTACCGTCGGATGCATGGTCACCGATGCTCCCCCGCTGCCCCCGGCATCCGTCTCATCGACCCCCCGCTCGCGCATCGCATCGGCGCGGCGACAGTGGGGCTTCCGGCTCGGCCTCGCCGCCCTGGCCGTCGCGACCGCGCTGTTGACCGTGTGGGCGATCGACTCGGCGTCCGAGTCGCAGTACTACGCGGCGATCGCCGTCTCGATGAGCCAGAATCCGGCGAACTTCTTCTTCGGCGCGTTCGACCCGGCCGGGACGGTCACACTCGACAAGATCCCCGGGTCGTTCTGGATCCCCGCCCTGTTCGTCGCCGTGTTCGGCTACGCGACGTGGACCGTCGTCGTGCCCAACGCGCTCGCCGCGGTGGCCACCGTCGTGGTGGTGGCAGTGACCGGGCGGCGACTCGTTTCGCCGATGGCCGGGCTGATCGCGGGTGCGGTGGTGGCCACGACGCCGATCCTCATCGCCGTATCGCGCTCCAACCAGCCCGAGACCTTCTTCGTGCTCAGTCTGGCGCTGGTCGCGTGGGCCGCGGCGCGTGCCCTCACCCAGCGGAGCCTCGGGTGGCTCATCGCGGCAGGCCTGTTCGTCGCACTCGCCTTCCAGACGTACATGCTCGTCGCGTGGGCGGTGTGGCCGGCTCTTGCGCTCGCGTACCTGGTCACCGCCCAGCCGGTCGCCCGACGAGTCTGGCATGTCGCTGTCGCCGGGGCCGTGAGCATTGCGACGTCGCTGACCTGGATCGTCATCGTCTCCCTCATCCCCGCCGACTCGCGGCCCTACATCGGCAGCACGCTGAGCAACAACCCTTGGGAGATGGTGTTCGGCTACAACGGCCTTGGCCGCTTCTCCGCCACGGCCGACTCGTCAGAGTACCTGTCGTTCAGCCCGCCCTTCTCCGGCGATCCGAGCGTGGTCCGGTTGTTCACCGAGCAGCTCGCGGGCCAGATCGCGTGGCTGCTGCCGGCGGCGCTGCTCGCCACGGGTGTGCTCTGGATGCTGCGCTTCTCGCGCCCGGTCACGGTCTTCCTCGGCACATGGCTCGTCGTGTTCGCAGCGATGTTCTCTGCGGTCGACGGGATGCACCAGTTCTATACGGCCGCGCTCGCTCTGCCCGTTGCCCTGCTCATCGGGCTCGCGTTCGGGGTGGCACGGCAACGGGGCATCCTGTGGCCGCAGGTGTCGCTCATCGCCGTCACAGGAGTGACCGCGGTGCTGATTTCGCTGTGGTACCCGGGCTACTCCACCGTGGTCTCGGTGGTTCAGGCAGCCATCGGCGCTGTCGCAATCGTGCTGGTGTTCGCAGCGAGCGGGCGGCGCAACCAGACTCGACGGTTCGTCCCGCGGTGGATAACCGCGCTGGTTGCCACGCTCGCGTTGGTGCTCACACCCGCGGTCTGGGCGGCGGTGACGATTGCCAATCCGAGCGACATCAATCCCGTCGCCGGCGGCGTCTCTGAGATGGGCGGCGGGGGCCCGGACGGTGGATTGGGCGCGGCGCCGGGACAGGGCGGCGCTCCTGGCACCGGTTCTCCCCAGGTGGGCGCGGCGCCGGGACAGGGCGGGGATCCGGGCTCCCGGGCGGGCCAGCCGGGAGGAGCGCAGAATCCGGGGATCGGGCCGATGGCGGGCCTCGGGCAAGCCTTCGGCGGGACAGCCGCCTCTACCGCGTCCGCCGACCTGGTTGCATGGCTGCAAGAGAACCAGGGTGACGCGCACTACATGGTCGCAACGTTCGGAGCGCAAAGCGCCGCCGGCATCATCCTCGCGACCGACGGCGGATCGGTTCTTCCGATCGGCGGCTTCAATGGCAGCGACGCTGTCCCCACTCTCGAGGAGTTCCGACAACTCGTGGCAGACGGCGACCTACGCTACGTGCTCACGGCGAGTGAACCCGGAGGGGCGGCGGCGCGCGATAGCGGATCTTCATCGACATCCGCTCAGATCCAGGCGTGGGTCGCAGAGAACTGCACGGCGGCGACGGATGCCCCGAGCAACGCGGTGTACGACTGCGCCATCTGATGGCACGACCCGCGCGAGGGTCGCAGGCGCGGACTAGGCTCGAATCGGAACCGGCAGGCCCCTGTCGAACGACGAGGAGTGAGCGTGGCCGAGAGAACCGACCCGCGGGTCGCGGTGTACCTGGACTTCGACAACATCGTCATGTCCTGGTACGACACGGTGCACGGGCGCAACGCCTATGGCCGTGACCGGCAGCGCATCGCGGCCGACCCCACCGAGCCGGAGATCGCCGAGCGCCTGGCTGCGGCCACCGTCGACCTCGGCGCGATCATCGACTACGCGGCATCCTTCGGCACCCTCGTGCTGACCCGCGCCTACGCCGACTGGTCCTCGCCGGTCAACGCCGAGTACCGCAGCCAGCTCGTGGCGCGCGCGGTCGATCTCGTGCAGCTGTTCCCCGCGGCGGCGTATGCGAAGAACGGCGCCGACATCCGGCTCGCGGTCGACGCTGTAGAGGACATGTTCCGGTTGCCGGACCTGTCGCACGTCGTCATCGTCGCCGGCGACTCGGATTACGTGCCCCTCGCACAGCGCTGCAAGCGCCTCGGTCGATTCGTTGTCGGCGTCGGGGTCGCGGGGTCCAGCGCCCGGTCCCTCGCCGCTGCCTGCGACCGCTTCGACACCTACGACGCTCTTCCCGGCATCGAGCGCCAGCCGGGGAAGGATGCCGAGAGCGCCGTGGCCGCGAAGACGCGCCGCAGCCGCAAGAAGGCCGCCGATCCGGGCGCCGAGCTGCTTGAGCGCGCGCTACGGCTCGAGGGCGACCGCGAGGGCACGGACTGGCAGCACGCAAACGTCGTCAAGAGCCTGATCACGCGGCTGGACCCGGGTTTCAGCGAGCGGGCCCTGGGTTTTCGCAGCTTCACGGAGTTCATCAAGGCCCACCCGCAGGTGGCCGAGATCGACGAAACCGAGAACATCGTGCAGATTCGCCTAGCCGCCGGGACGCGCTAAGCGCCAGACCGTGCCTGGCGCATACATGTGCGCGTTCCGCCGCGGCAGTGGCATACTGATGGCGCACTCCCGCGGCATCTGCTGCTCGTGAGGGGGAGTGAACGGCAAGGAAGAGACATGAAAGGTTCGGGCTTCAGCATCCCCTGCTGACCGGACCACGCTCTCTTTCCGCGGACCCGTGTCAGCGTCACCCCTGACGTCGTCAGGAACCGACACGCTCTGGAGTTCCGCATGCCTGCCCCCGTTCCTTCCGTCGTTCTGCACGACCTCACGTTCACCTGGCCCGACGGCCACCGCGTTCTCGACGCTGTGTCGGGTTCGTTCCCGCCCGGCTCGACGGGTCTGGTCGGTCTCAACGGCGTCGGCAAGTCGACGCTGCTGCGTCTGATCGGCGGCAGACTGACTCCGACATCCGGATCCGTCCAGGCGGCCGGCGTCGTCGACTATCTGCCGCAGCGGACGGATGCCGGCCCGGGCCGCGCGGTGATCGATCTTCTCGGCATCCGGTCGATCGTCGACGCGATCGCGGCGGTCGAGCAGGGAGAGATCGATCCCGCGCTGTTCGACACGATCGACACGCACTGGGACATCGAGGAGCAGGCAGCCGCCGCCCTGAGCGCAGCGGGCGTGGACATCGATGACCTGCATCGACCGGTGAGCACAATCTCGGGCGGTGAAGCGATGATCGCCGCGCTCGTCGGCATTCGAATGCGCGGAGCCGACATTGCGCTGCTCGACGAGCCGACGAACAATCTCGATGCCGACGGACGGGTGCGCGTGCACGAACTCATCGGCGCGTGGAACGGCCCCGTGATCGTGGTCAGTCACGATCTCGAGTTGCTCGAGCGGATGCAGAACACTGCCGAACTGCGGGCGGGGTCGCTCACGCTCTACGGCGGCCCATACAGCGCGTTCTGCGAGCAGGTGGCACGGGAGCAGGAGGCAGCCGAACGCGCGGTCCGTTCCGCGGAACACGCCGTCCGCGTCGAGAAGCGGCAGCGGATCGCTGCGGCCGAGCGCATCGCCCACAGCGAGCGACAGGGGAAGAAGGATGCCGTCAATCGCAAGTACATCGGCGCTGTCGTCAACGACCGGCGCAACTCCGCCGAGAAGACGCAAGGAAAGCTGCGCGGACTGCTCGATGACCGGATACAGGCGGCGCAGCGTTCCCTCCACGACGCCGAGTCACGCATCCGTGATGACGACCGGGTCAGCATCGACCTTTCCGACCCCGCCGTGCCCTCAGGCAAGCGGATCGCCGAACTCACCGGCACCGATGGGCGCACGATGGTCCTCCAGGGGCCGGAGCGGATCGCGATCACCGGACCGAACGGCGTCGGCAAGACCACGCTGCTTCAAGGGCTCATTGCGGGCGTGGCCGCGGCACCCGGGCGGGCGGTTGCCGTCGCTCACGTCGACCGCATCGGCGAGCTCTCGCAACGGCTCGACAACCTCGACGATGCTGCATCCGTCATCGAGAATGTCGCCCGGGTCGCCCCGCACATGCCCCGAGCAGAGCTTCGCAATCAGCTCGCGCGGCTCCTCGTGCGCGGCGCCATGGTCGATCGGCCCGTGGGGACGCTCTCCGGCGGGGAGCGATTCCGCGTCGCGCTCGCGCACGTGCTGCTGGCCGACCCGCCTCCGCAACTGATCGTGCTCGATGAGCCGACCAACAACCTCGATCTGCACACCACGGAGCAACTCATCGACGCGCTCAGCGCCTACCGCGGCGCGATGATCGTCGTCAGTCACGACCGCGGCTTTCTCGATCGGCTCGGGCTGAATGCCGAGCTCACGCTGGATGCCGCGGGAGTGCTGACGCCGGCCCGGTAGGCGCCGGGCGGGGGCCGCACTATCGGCAAGCGATCGGCATCCAGAGTTCGGTCGTTGCGGTGCTGACGTCGTCAGCACGATCGAGCATCGCGACGATCGAGGGACCAGAGCGCAGCTGCCAGGGGTTGGAGGGGAACCAGTCCGACGCGGATGCCGCGTAGGCCTCCTGGAGCGCTGCAGGGTAGGGTCCGGACGTGCGGAACACGGCCCACTGTCCCGCCTCGACCTCGATCACATCGAGATCAGCGGGCACGGGTGCCGCGGCATCCAGAGCGACGCCGTGCAGGTAGGTGAGTTCGGTTCCCTCCGTGTAGTCCGGGTCGGCGCCATCGCTGACCTGCAGCAACCCACCCGGCTCCGTGCTGCTGAGCTCCTTGAGACGGGCGTGCTCGCTCGCGGGAAGCGCTGCGACGAACTGCTGGATGTGCGGATTGATTCCTTCGTGGATGAGCGGAACGCGCGTGGCGTGTCCGACGAGACGGAACGCAGGGCGTTCGGCGATGCGCGTGTCCATGGTGGTGTTCCCTTCGACGGTCAGGCGGAGCCTGAGTTTCGGTTGCGTGCGAAGGGGGCCACCACTGATCCGGACTTCGGCAGGCGACGAACCGTGGACCGCGCGAAACGCCCGGCCGAACGCCTCGGTCGACCCGTACCCGAACCGCACCGCGATATCGAGCAGCGGGTCGCCTGCGACGACCGCCGCGGCTGCGACCGTCATCCGTCGCCGACGTGTGTACTCCGACAGCGGCATCCCGACCAAAGACGAGAACATCCGCCGCAGGTGGTACTCCGTCACGCCCGCCTCCCGCGCGAGCGCGGCGATGTCAAGGTCTTCGGACAGGTCGTCGTCGATGACATCGATCAGTCGATTGAGTTCCGCGATCATGGGGCCTCCTTCGGCATCCAGCCTGCGAGATCCGACCCGCGCATACCCGATCGTTGCGGTCCCGTTCGATCGCCCCACGCCCGCGACTCGCGACTCGCGACTCGTCACAGCTTCCGGCTAGGCGTCCCCGGCGTACGCCGGTCCCGGCTAGAGGATCACGCGGGACTGGAGATCTGGACGAGGTTGCCGCACGTGTCATCGAGCGTCGCGACCACGACCGGCCCCATGGCCGTCGGTTCCTGTGTGAAACGCACCCCCTTCGCGACCAGGTCCGCGTGCGCCTCGGCGACGTCATCCACCCCGAAGGATGCCGCAGGGATGCCGTCGGCGACCAGGGCCTCTTTGTACGCCTTGGCGGCCGGGTGCTGGTCAGGCTCGAGCAGCAGCTCGGTCCCGTCCGGATCATCGGCACCGACAACGGTCAGCCAGCGGAACTCGCCGAGCGGGATGTCGTGCTTGACGACGAATCCCAAAGTGTCGGTGTAGAACGCCAGGGCCTTGGCTTGGTCGTCAACGAACACGCTCGTCACGGTGATGCGGATGCTCATGTCATTCCTTCGTCTGGGGAAGCCATCGATCGGTCAATCCGCTCAACGGAGCGGTGTCGAGGTAGTGCAGTTTGGTGCGACCGGCGCGCTCGGAACGAACGAGGCCTGCCTCTTCGAGCACCGCGAGATGCTGCGAGATCGCCTGCCGGGTCATCCCGACCCCGTGATGCACGGCGAGTCGGCCGCATATCTCGAACAGGCTCTGGCCATCGCGCTGCGCCAGCTCGTCCAGGATCAGTCTCCTGGTCGAGTCGGCAAGCGCGTGAAAGACATCGCCCACACCCGGACAATACGCAAGTAACTACTTGCATGTCAATGCCCCGTTGGGACTTGTGGCCGATGCTGTCACGCCTGCCACCGGCGACGATGGAGCCGTGGATGCCGAGAGCACAGATCGCGCGGAACTCTGGTGGCTTCCGGTCGGCGCGGGAGGAATGGTTGTGGCGCGCACGAGCAGATGGTGGGAGCTGCTGTCGGCTCGTCACGACCGCAGAGCGCCGCAACAGCTCGTGCACGCAGCGCTCGAGCTGTTCACGGACGGCGGCCGATTCGTCATTGAGATGACGCCGCAGTGGGGGCAGCCACAGGATGCCTCGGGGGTTGTCACTACCGGACCGGTGGGCCTGCGCGCGCTGGGCCGATTCCGGCTGTTCCGATACGAGGTCCGCGCGTGGCCCGAGGGGACCCTGCCCGATCGCGCGTATGCCGTGGCACCGCCGACCGTCATCACGCTGGGCCGGACGCGGGCACACGCGCTGCTCGACGCCCTTCCCGACATCCCTCGTCACACCTGGGGGCGTGTCGTTCCACCTACCGGCGACATGTGGAACAGCAACTCACTGATCGCGTGGGCGCTCTGCCGAGCAGGCATCGACGCGATGACTCTCACTCCCCCGGTCGGTTGCCGGGCGCCGGGCTGGGCGGCGGGTGTCGCGGCGGGAAGCCAGCAGCAGCACACGCAACCGACATCAGCATCGACGAGATCGTGAGCTCAGCATCGACGAGATCGTGAGCTGATGGAGCTCGATGAGCTCAGTCGACGCCGTTGCGAAGTGACCGACGCTCGATGAGGATCGTGTCCCGCCACTGGCCGGCATGAGGCCCGAGCTGTGAGCGAGCGATCCGTTCGCGTCGCCCCACGACCCGGAACCCGCACGACTCGTGCAGACGAAGGCTCGCGACGTTCTCGGGGAAGACGCTGGACTGGATCATCCAGAACCCCGCCGCATCCGCATCCGTCACGAACCGCCCGAGCAGCGCACGCCCGACGCCTCGGCCCTGGTACTCGGGCGCGACATAGACGGAGTGCTCGATGACGCCCCGGTAGGCGGCGCGTGTCGACACGGGTGAGGCCGCCGCCCACCCGACGACCTCCCCCGCCTCACTGACACTCACAAGACGCGGCACCGAGACCTTGCCCGCGTCGAAGCCTGCCCAGTCGGGCGTCTCAGTCTCGAAGGTCGCCTCGCCGCCCGCGATTCCCGCCGCGAAGATCCGCTCGACACTCGCCCAGTCCGCCGACGTCATCGGACGCACCGTCGTCGTCAACAGCACGATCCAGTGCCGGCAGCATCCGTCGAGCACACGCCCGTCGCCGGCAGCGTCAACTGCACCGAGGATGCCGACTCGAGATCGCCGTCGAGCCACGCGGCGACCGAACGCACCTGCTCATAACCGGTGGCAAGCAGGAAGGTCGGGGCACGACCATACGACTTCATGCCCACGATGAAAAAGCCGCGCTCGGGATGCTGCAGCTCAGCGAACCCGTGGGGAGGCACGGTTCCGCAGGAGTGGACATTCGGGTCGATCAGCGGCGCGAGACGGCGGGGCGCCTCGACAACGTCGTCGAGTTCGAGACGGATCTCCCGCAGCATCCCGAGATCCGGGCGGAACCCCGTCGCATTCACGACCAGGTCGGTTTCGTGCACCGCGGGCTCCCCGTCGCGGGTGCCGAGCAGCAGTACTCCGGTCTCGGTGCGCTCTGCGCGGGAGATGCGGAACGAATCCACGATCTCGATCTGCCCGGATGCCACGAGCTGATCCGTGCGAGCCCCCAGACGCGCACGACCTGGCAGCTCGTCGGCCTCGGATGCGGTGACGCGCGACGCCGACGGCGTGCGCAGCAGCCAGGTGATGCGGATCCCGGGCTCGCGCTCTGCGAGGTCGGCGAGCGCCAGCAGCGTGTTGGCAGCGGAGTGGCCCGCACCGACGACGGTCGTGTGGCGCCCAGCGAAAAGCTCCCGGTCGGCGCCGAGGACATCCGGCAGCGCGTGGAGCACGCGGTCGGCGACCTCTGCGCCGCCCCGCAGGTCCAGTCCAGATGCGGCGAGCGGGTTGGGGGTCTCGTAGGTTCCGGAGGCGTCGATGACCGCCCGGGCGCGCAGTTCCGAGGGCTGCCCGTCGGCATCTTCGATCTGCACGAGGAAGGGCACACGGGCTCGTCCCTGCGTGCGAGTGCGGTCGATCCCGTCCTTCCCGACAGCGGTCACCCGCGTCGACAACCGGGTCCGCGACGCAATCGCATCGAGCGCAGCGAGGGGCGCGAGGTACTCGTCGACCAGTTCCTGCCCGGTCGGCATCCGATCGAGATCGCTCGGCGCACTCCAGCCGGCTTCAGCGAGAAGTCGCTCGGCGGCGCGGTCGATAAGAGTGCGCCACGACGAGAACAGGCGCGTGTGCCCCCAGCGTCGCACCGACGATGCCACGCCGTCGCCGGCCTCCAGGATGACGACCTCGATGCCGCGTTCGAGCAGGTGCGCGGCGGCGGCGAGCCCCACGGGGCCTGCGCCGATGATGACCACGGGGAGCGTTCCGAGGCCGTCGCCGACAGCGGGGCGAGCAGTGAAATCGAGCAGTGTCATGGATGCCTCCGGGCGATCTCGAACGGATGTCGAAGGTCAGTATGTCCCCCTATATCGAAATCTGTCAATATTCACTATCATCGATGTATGACCGCCCTCGACATCATCCCCGCCACGACCGCACCGGCCTGCTGCGCGCCACTTGCGACGGCGCCTCTCGCCCAGGAGGATGCACAGGACCTGGCATCCGCGCTGAAGGCGCTCGCCGACCCGGCGCGGTTGAGGTTGCTGTCGATCGTCGCGGCGAGCGAAGGTCAGGAGGCGTGCGTCTGCGACCTCACCGAACCGATCGGACTCGCCCAACCGACCGTGTCTCACCACCTCAAGGTGCTCACCGACGCGGGCTTTCTCACCCGCTCCAAGCGCGGCACATGGGCCTACTTCCGGCTCGTGCCCAGCGCGCTGGATCGGGTGGCGGACTTCATCCGTCCGGAGTGAAAACCGAGGCCGAACGGTCATCCAGCCGTCGGCGCGCGCTCTGACTCCGCTCAGAGCCTGCGTCTGCGGCGTACTTCCGTGGTCAGGACGGCTCCAGTCCCGGTCAGCATCGCGGCAACGACGGCAAGGGCGATCCATACGGCCCCGTCGGCGCCGGTGTGGGCGAGGGGCCTGCCGCCACCGCTTGTGGCGGGGGATCCCGTGACGGTCGGTGAGGCCGTTGGGTCTGCCGTGGGCGATGGCTGCCCATCCCGGACGACCGCGGTCGCCTCCTGGACGCGGTTCGATCCTGCGCCGCGGGCGACGATGGTGACCGGGCCGAGGGGCGCGTCAGCGGCGATCACCGTGTCGATCTGGGCGGTGCCGTCGGCCCCCGCGATCACCGCAGGGAGCGGGTCGCCGCCCACGGTTGCCATGACTGCCTCGCCGACGCGGAAGCCGGTGGCCGTCAGGCGCACCGACGAACTCCGCGCAGGTGCGGTATCCGAGAGGTTCAGTGCGCCCGGCGCCCGCGAGGCAACCAACTCCGCGCACACGTCGCCTTGCACGCCGTATGCCGGTACCGCGTCTGCGCCAGCACCTCCGACCCCGTCATCCTCACGGACCAGGATGCTGGAGAAGTCCGATGACCCCGACACCGCTTCCCGGCTCGTCGTCGCTGCCGTGCCGGCCACGGCGAGCGCCGAACCGGACGAATCGTGGTCGCCGACGATCAGCACCGGAACGGGCACGCACGTCTGGCCCGGAGCGAAAGTGACGCGTTCAGCCCCGAGCCCGGCCGGCGGCGCGGAGCCACCCGGACCGGGCATCGTGCCGACGTACGCGCTGACAGGAACCGCAGCGGGTCGGTCCAGCCACGCCGCCACATACGCGGTCCACGGCTCGGTTCCCTCCTCGACACGAGTCATCGCTATGTTGACCGCTGACCGCGTCACGGGCGCGGGAGTCCCCGCTGCCGGAGAATCGAAGGCGAGGTCGGAGAGGATGACCGAGCCGAAGACCACTCCGTCTGCACCGATCTGCGGCTCGAGTCGCACCTCACGGATGTCTCCGAGATCAACATCCGTCACATCAGCAAGCGGCAGAGTGATCTGCTGCAGCACGATCTTGTCCAGCTGCGGTGCGCCGCCCGGCATCCGGTTGACCGCGTACGGGTTGAGAGAGGATGCCGCCACGGAGTACTCGAGACCTGCGCCATCGACCAGGGTGATCGCGAAGTCCGTTCCCAGCGACACCTCATCCCCCGGTGCCGCCTTCAGTGTCAGCTGGCTGCGACCGCGCACATCCCGCAACTGGTCGGGCACAATCACCCGCAGCTGCGTCGCGCCGGTGTCGTCCCACCGGAAGACCGTCGCGGGAAACAGCGGCACGTACGCCGCGAGCATGCCCGGATTCCAGTGCGGCACCTGCGCATCGAAGCGGCCCGAGCAGGACGGATTCTCGGCCGTGGGCATCGACCCCTCGCACACCTCGACGGTCGCGTTGCCCTCCACCACGATGAACGCGTCGCCCGCCACGAAGTCCGTCACGAGGTCGGTCGCCGACCGCGCCTGTGTCGCGATCACCCGGATGTCGGCGAAGGGAATCCGGTTGGTCGTCGGCGCGATCGTCCCGTCGAGGAGCGGCTGGAACTGGGCCTCACCGCCCAGGGTGTAGCGGAAGAAGCCCGTCATCAACGTCACGCCGACCTGATACTGCTCCGCGGCGGTCAGCCGCGTCGGGTCCGACGTCGAGCACGACGACGTCGTGTCGGTGGGATCCCAGTCATCCGCTCCCCCGGCGGGATACTCACCGGGGGTCCACACCGTGCTGAAGAAGTTGTGGTTGGCGCCCATCACCCACACGGCCGACCGCAAGACGTCGTCACCGAACGCATGGCGCGAGTCGTCGATGTACTTCTGGCCCTGCTGGTCGGACACGTCGCCGTCGCAATACGGCAGCACCGCCATGGTCGTCACATCCGAGAGCGTGCGACGGGCGAAGTCGGTCGGCGCGAGCGGGAGGACCGAGAGGATGCCGTACTGCTGCTCCTCGGCGGCGTTCAGCTGTGCGGCAGTGACGACGCCTTCGCCGCCGCGCGAATGCCCCATCAGACCCACGCGGCTGAGGTCGAAGCGCCCCTGGAGTTCCGCGGCGGCCAGTCCCGACGGGGGCGCCGGCTGATCCGCGCGCGCCACCGCCCGCGCGAGCGCCTCATCGAAGCTACGGTCCACGGGGTCTGCACCATCGGGCCGGTCCTCGAAGCTCACCGTCTCGCCGCGATTGAGCCGGTCGAGTATGTCGAGAGCGTCGAGCACGAGCCGCCCCCGCGCCTGGGCGCCCTGATCGAGTGTGAGTTCGGCATCCGTCGCATTGATCGCGTTCGCCGAGACCGAGATGACGTGGTAGCCGTGCGACGCGAGGGCGCGCCCCGTCTCTTCGTATCCGAGGTACGACCGGATGACCATCCGATCGTCGGCGCATGGCCACGCCGACTCGGACTCTCCTGTGATCGCATCGCCGCACGTGGCGTGCCGGCCGTGCTGCAGCACCACGACCGGCCGTTGGCCCGTCGCCGAGCTCAGGTAGAGCTTGCCCGTCACCTCCCCGCGGGTGTCCTCGTACCCGGCGAGAGCCACAGCGCGGTCACCGAAGTCGTACTCGGCCTCCGTCACCGTGTAAGGGCCCGGCTCGGAAGGATCGGCAATCGAGGCGGTGGGCGCGAGCGCGTCGAGCTGATCCTGGAGCACGTCGTTCTCTGGCTCGGGGGCGCTGCGCTGCCCAGGCCCACGTGGTCCCTGCTCCCCCGCCTTCGGACCCGAACCCGAGGCCCAGCCCTTCACGACATCGCGCGCGGACGCGACGCGTTCATCGAAGGTCGTCACGGTGAGCGTGCGGCCGCCCTCGCTCGTGCGCGCGATCCCGACCGTCTCGCCGTCCACGATGAGCGTGGGCGCGTCACTGACGACGGGCAGCGGCTCGTCCAGGTGCAGCGTCACGATGTACCCGCCGGGCGCCCGCTCGACCGTCCAGTCCTCGCCCGACGCCACGACGCTCTCGCTTGCGGACTGAGCAGCTGCGGGCATAGCCACGGCTCCGGTCAGCAGGAGAGCCAGGATCGAGACGGCAGCGAAGGAACGGCGCAGGCGCAGCTGCATGGGCACATCTCCGGGGTCAGCGGACGAGCAACCCCGGGGACACCCGATCCCCCCAGGTCACGTGATCTTTCGAGAGTAAACCAGACGCTCACCTCCGTGCAGGCATCCGACCGCCGGTCCTCGGCGCGCGAGAATGGACCGATGCGGATCGGTGAGCTTGCGGCCACGACGGGTGTCAGCATCCGTTCGCTGCGGTACTACGAGGCTCAGGGGTTGCTCCATCCTCAGCGAACCGCCAGCGGGCAGCGTATTTATGACGAATCGGCTCCCGCCGCAGTCGCGCAGATCCGCGCGCTGCTGGATGCCGGATTCTGTAGTTCCGTCATCAGTGAGCTTCTCCCTTCTCTGGCGTCACCGAATCCGGATGCCGCGCGGCTGCGGCACGCGTTCGATGCGGCAGCAGATCGACTTGAGGATGAGAAGCGCGCAATCGACGCCGAGCTCGACGCCCTGGCTCAGCTGCGTCGAAGCCTCGGCCTTGACCCTGACACCCACGTCAGGGCGCACAGTGGTGAGCATGGAACTGTCCGAACCACCACGCCAGCTGCGTTTGATCATCGAGACCGACGACTTCGATAGCGCCCTCCATTTCTACCGCGACGTTCTCGGCATGCCCGAGCAGCCCGCGTTCGCAACACGAGGCGATGACCGCGTCGCGATCCTTCATGCGGGTCTCGCAACGATCGAACTGGCAACTCCCACGCACGCCCGCGCGATCAACGCGATCGAGAACGCCCCGACATCCGAGTCAGGCACGGCGCTGCGCATCGCGCTGGAAGTCACCGACACGACAGGTGCGGTCGCGGCAGCGGAGGCATCCGGCGCGTCCGTGATTGCACCGCCGGTAGAGACCCCGTTCCGCACGATCAACGCGCGGGTTCAGGGACCGGCGGGATGGCAGATCACGTTCTTCCAAGAGCTCGAAACGCTCGAGGTCCGCACGACACGCAAAGGCTTCGCGGCCGACGCCGATCGGCCGAGGT
The DNA here is from genome assembly GCF_965345035.1 of Microbacterium sp. bgisy207. GTDB lineage: Bacteria > Actinomycetota > Actinomycetes > Actinomycetales > Microbacteriaceae > Microbacterium. The sequence continues at coordinate 207,760 of NZ_CBDRMG010000007.1, read as the reverse complement.
AGACGGATCGCCAGCCTCACGCTGCGACTCCCAGAGTGCCGGAGTCGCGGCCTGCCCACCAGGCAGTGCTGACATAGCGCACACCGGACGATCCCGAAGCCGACCTGTATGGACCCTCAGCGTCAACGACGAAACCCGCGGTATTCCGCGGGTTTCTCTTGCTGGGGTACCTGGACTCGAACCAAGAACAACTGAACCAGAATCAGCCGTGTTGCCAATTACACCATACCCCAAGGGTTCCCGCCGGAACGGGCGCCGAGGGTCAAGTCTAGACGACGCCCAAGGCCCCGCCAAACCACGCCCGGCTTCGGCGCGTCACGACGCCGCGAGGTGCGCCACGAGCGCCCCCAAGCGCGAGATCGACGCATCCTTGCCGAGCAGTTCCATCGACTCGAACAGCGGCGGCGAGACCCGGCGACCACTGACCGCGACCCGGAGCGGACCGTACGCGACGCGCGGCTTCAGCCCGAGTCCGTCGATGAGCGCCCCCGAGAGCGCCTCCTGGATCGCCGCGGCAGTGAACTCCGCCTCGGGGATCAGCTCGATCGCGCCGACACTCGCCACCAGCACCTCCCCCGCATTGGCGGGCAGGGACTTCAGCGCATCGTCCTCGTAGGTGACGGCATCCGTGAACAAGAACCCGAGCAGTCCCGGAGCGTCGCCGAGCAGCTGCATCCGTTCCTGCACGAGCGGGGCGGATGCCGCGAGCATGCGCTCCTGCGCATCCGTCATCGGATCCGACACGACGCCCGCGGCGACGAGGTACGGCACGAGGCGGGCGGCGAAGTCATCGGCAGCCAGCATCCGGATGTGGTCGCCGTTGATCGACTCGGCCTTCTTCTGATCGAAGCGCGCGGGGTTGGGGTTGACGTCGGCGATGTCGAACGCGGCGACGAGTTCGTCGAGCGAGAACACGTCACGGTCGGGAGCGATCGACCAACCGAGGAGGGCGAGGTAGTTGAGCAGCCCCTCGTGGATGAAGCCCTTCTCGCGCTGCAGGAAGAGGTCGGCCTTCGGGTCGCGCTTGGAGAGCTTCTTGTTGCCCTCCTCCCCCAGCACGAGCGGCATGTGACCGAACCGGGGCACGAAGTCGGTGACTCCCGCGGCCACGAGCGCGTCATAGAGCGCGAGCTGACGTGCCGTGGACGGCATGAGATCCTCACCACGGATGACGTGAGTGATGCCCATGAGCGCATCGTCGACCGGGTTCACGAACGTGTAGAGCGGCACGCCACCGGCGCGCACGACGACGAAGTCGGGGAAGGAACCCGCCGGGAAGGTGACCTCGCCGCGGATGAGGTCGACGTAGGTCAGGTCGTGATCGGGCACGCGCAGCCGCCAGGCGGGCTCGCGGCCTTCGGCACGGAACGCCGCCTTCTGCTCGTCGGTCAGGTCGCGGTCGTAGTTGTCGTAGCCGAGCTGCTTGGCCCGTCCCGCCGCCTCGTTGCGGGCGTCGATCTCTTCGGCGGTCGAGTAGCTCTCGTACACGACGCCGGCCTCGACGAGCTTCTCGAGCACCCCGCGGTAGATCTCGTGCCGCTGCGACTGCCGGTACGGCGCGTGGGGTCCACCGACCTCGACGCCCTCGTCCCAGTCGATCCGCAGCCACCGCAGCGCATCGAGCAGCTGGTGGTAGCTCTCCTCGGAGTCGCGTGCGGCATCCGTGTCTTCGATCCGGAAGACGAGCGTGCCGCCGTTGTGCCGCGCGTAGGCCCAGTTGAACAGCGCCGTGCGCACGAGACCGACGTGCGGCAGCCCCGTCGGCGAAGGGCAGAAGCGGACGCGGACGTCGGTTCCGGTGGCGGTCGTGGTGGCGGGATGCGGTGACGCGGGCATAGGGACCCAGTCTAGTTGCGAGAGGGGCGCCGACAGCAGCGCCGCTGATTCGTTGATTCCTCCCCAGGATCGAGATTCGGATGGTCTGCCTCTTCGTCCTTATGTTCTATATATCGATGTCGGTGGTGGGCTCTAGAGTCGTAGACATGAACGATCCGCTGGCCAACCTCCTCGACGCCCTCGACGGCGTCGTAGGATCGTGGCCGGTGTCGGCGGGCGGTGAACGCCTTCCGATCGAGAGCCTCGACGAGACGCAGTTGGTCGCCGCCAACGATCATCTCGGTCGACTTCGACGTCATCTGGATGCCGTCCACGCGCGCGTCGCCTCCGAGATCGCACGACACTCCCGCCCCGAGCTCGGACCCGACGGCCTGGCCAAGAAGCACGGCTACCGCAACCCGATCGCGCTCGTCGCGGCGACGACCGGCACGACCAACGGCGATGCCGCACGGCTCGTCGCCGTCGGCGAGGCGACCGCACCTCGACCCACGTTCAGCGGCGAGGATGCGCCGGCTCGGCATCCGCACGTCGCTGCCGGACTCTCATCGGGGAGCATCGGCATGCCCGCTGCGGCGGCGATCATCGCGATGCTCGACCGGGTGGCGATGCGCTGTGACCGCGAGATCCTGGATGCTGCGGAGCAGACGCTCGTCCAGCAGGCGGCCGGCCTGACTCTCGACCAGCTCGCCAAGGTCATCGCGCGCGCCGAGGCTCACCTCGACCCCGACGGCCTCGAGCCGAAAGAGTCCGAGCTACGGGCGGATCGCGCACTGCACATGTTCGAGCGGGCCGGGTTGCTGCACCTGCGCGCCACCCTCGACCCCGAGACCGCCGCACCCATCAAGACCGCGATCGAAGCGCTCGTCTCGGCCGAGTTCCGCGCCCAGGCCGACGCGCTCGGCGGCGGCGCCGCGAATGGCGCGGGATCGGAACACCTGCGCGCACTCTCCCCCGCCGACGCGGATGCTCCTCGACGCACGGTTCCGCAGATGCAGGCCGACGCCCTCGCGCTGCTCGCCTCCCACCTCCTCGGCTGCGACCACAAGGACGTCCCCATCGAAGGTGCGACCGTCGTGGTCCGGATGACGCTCGAGCAGCTCACCGAGGGCACCGGAGCCGCCCTCATCGACGGTATCGACCAGCCCGTCTCGGTGGCGACGGCCCGTCGGTTGGCAGCCGGGGGCGGCGTCATCCCCTGCGTCCTCGGATCCCACGGCGAGATCCTCGACTGGGGCCGCGAGAAACGGCTCTTCACCCGGGCACAGAAGCTCGCTCTTGCCGAACGCGACGGCGGATGCGCCGGCTGCGGACTCCCACCCGGAATGACCAAAGCCCACCACATCCGATGGTGGGCGAGGGATGCCGGACCCACCGATCTCGACAACGGCGTACTCCTGTGCGATTCGTGTCATCATCGCGTACACGACAACGGCTGGGAGATCCGTATCGACGGCACCGGCGTCACGGCACGGGTCTGGTTGATCCCGCCTCGCCATGTCGACCCGGCCTGCACTCCCCGCCTCGGCGGGCGAGCCCGATTCGACTACGCGGCCTGACGGTGACGCGCGGCAGCGCCGGCGTGAGGAGCGGTGCGTCCAGGTCGCCGCGCGGTAGTGCAGGCGTGGGTACAGGCGAGCCCAGGTCGCCGCGCGGTGCGACTCAGCCGGCCGGTCTAGGTCAGTTGCAGCTAGGACATCTAGGTCGCCGCGCAGGTCGTGCCCGGGCCGTGCGTGCGGTCGCCCAGCGAATGGCAGACCCGTTCCAGGGCATCGATCGTCGTGCGCACGGCGGGCACCCGATCGGCGCCGTGCGCCGTGACGACGTGCAGTCTGCGCTGCTCCCCCGGCGGCAGCGGACGCGTGAGGATGCCGGCAACCGGCGGAAACGAGGCGACAGCCAGCCGCGGCAGCGTCGCCACCCCGATCCCCTGGGCGACGAGACCCTCCACAGCGGCCACGTTGTCGGTCTCGAAGGTGATGCGCGGCGAGAATCCCGCCCGTCCGCACATCTCGAGCAGGTGACCCCGACAGCGCGGGCATCCGGCGATCCAGTTCTCGTCTGCGAGCGCCGCGACGTCCACACCCTCGGTCCCGGCAGCGGCATGCCCCTCGGGAAGCACCAGCATGAGCTCATCGGTGCCGATCGCCCGCACCGCGAGCCCGCGGGCACTCTCGCCGTGCGGATCGTCCCGGTCCCCTGGATAGCTGAAGGTCACCGCGATGTCGGCGCGATCCTCGCGCACCGCCTCAACCGCCTCGGGAGGCTCGGCCTCGACATAGGTCACGGTCAGCCCAGGGGCGGATACCGCCAGCTCCCGCAGCAGCCGCGGCACGATCGTCGGCGACGCCGAGGGGAAGCCCACGAGCCGCACCCGCGCCCGCCGCAGACCGCGGATCTCGGCCAACTCGTCGGCGGCGGCATCCAGCGCGGTCGTGACGGCCGGCGCGTGGCGCGCCAGCACCCGACCTGCCTCGGTCAGGCGCAGGCGCCTTCCCACCCGCTCGACAAGCGGCATGCCCAGCCGCGCCTCCATGCGCTTGACCTGCTGACTGACGGCTGGCTGACTGTAGCCCAACGCGGCAGCGGCGCCCGTAATCGATCCCTCGTCGGCGATGGCGCGGATGACGCGCATTGCATGCACGTCCAGCTCGCCCGAGAGCGGCCCGAGCTCGTCCGCACGTCTATCGACCATCCTCGAATCATAACGGCACGTCATGCTTTTGATTGAATACCTGCCATAGACGAATTGCTGCGCGACGACGACGCTGGACTCATGACCGGCCCCCTCGCCCCCGCCGACGGCACCGCCGCCACCACCACGTCGGAGTGGCAGCTTCCCGCGGCACTGATCGCGCAGGAATTCCCTGCCGCGCGCGGCTACCTCAACGCGTCGAGCGTCGGTCTCATGGCCCACTCCACCCGCGCCGCCATGATCGACGATCTCGACCGCGGGTGCCTCGCCCACCCCGACATCTCGCGGTACACGACGATCGTCGAGAACACCCGCGAGACCTACGCCGGTCTCGTCGGCGTCAGTCCGGATCGGGTGGCGATCGGCTCACAGACCTCCGCCTTCGTCGCACTGATCGCCGCGAGCCTGCCTGCCGGCGCCGAAGTCCTCGTCCCGGAATGCGAGTTCGCCTCTCTCGCGGCCCCGTTCGCCCACGCCCCGCAGGGGCTGACCGTGCGCACGGCGCCGCTGGCCGACCTCGCCGCGCGCATCGACGACGAGACCGCGCTGGTCGCCTTCTCGCTCGTCCAGTCCTGCGACGGCGCCGTTGCCGACACGGATGCCGTCACTGCCGCCGCCCGGGCCCACGGCGCCCGTACCCTGTGCGACACCACACAGGCGGTGGGATGGCTGCCGGTGGACGCCGGCCCCTTCGATGCCACGATCTGCCACGCGTACAAATGGCTCGGAGCCCCTCGGGGTGTCGCCTTCCTCACCGTCTCGGAGGAGTTCGCTCCCCGTATCCCACCGCTGTTCGCCGGCTGGTACTCCGCGGCAGACCCGTGGACCTCGCTCTACGGTCACGAGCACCCTCTCGCCGAGACCGCCCGCCGTTTCGACCTCTCACCGGCGTGGCAGGCCTTCGTCGGCGCGGAGGCGGCACTCCACCTTGCCGCGGGTCTTGACCAGGGTGCCGTACACGACCACACGACGACGATGGCCGCGACCTTCCGGGCACGTCTTGACCTGCCAGAGCCGACGATCCCCAGCGCGATCGTCAGCTGGGACGACCCGACCGGGGGCGATCTCGCACGCCTCAGGGCTGCCGGCATCACCGCATCCGGCCGCGCAGGCCGCGCCCGCGCAGCCTTTCACCTGTACAACACGGCCGCCGACGTCGACGCTGCTGCACGCGCCCTCGGACGCTAGGTCGACGCGCCAGGTCCTGGCTCGTCGCCACGGATCCGACCAAGAGGCGCGAGCACGACGGTCGCGATGACCGCGATGCCGACGACCAGGGCGAGGCCCGCGAATCCGATCCATCCGAGCACGACACCCGACACGATCGCGCCGACCGCGCCCACGAGGCTCATCGACAGGTCGTTGATACCCTGCCGCCTCGTCCGGCGAAGCTCCGATGAGGACTCGGTCAGCAGCGCCGACCCCGCCACCGTGGCGGCGCTCCATCCCAGTCCGAGCAGAATCAGCGCAACGGTGACGGCCGCGGTCGATTCGGCGCCGAAGAAGACCGTGAGCACGGATGCCGCCAGCAGCGCCTGCCCGACCAGGATCGTCGGGATGCGACCCACGCGGTCGGCCAGGATGCCGAACACCGGCGACAGGGCATACATCCCGGCGATGTGCAGGCTGATGGTCAAGCCGATGATCGTGAGACTCGCCCCGTGGTGCAGCATATGCACCGGCGTCATCGCCATGATCGAGACCATGACGCCGTGGGCCGCGGCATTCGCGAAGATCGCGAAACGTGCCGGGGTCGGACGGTCTGGCTTGACGATCTGGGCGACGACGCGGTCACTGCGACGCTGCGCGACCGTCTGCGCCACCAAGAGCGGGTCGGGGCGCAGCGCGAACAGGTAGACGACAATGCTCAGCGCTTGAGCGACGATCGTGAAGACATACGGTCCGGTGAGGGGCGGCATGCCGAGCGCGTCCCCGATCGCCTGGCCCGGTTGCACGAGGTTCGGGCCGAGCACGGCGCCGATGGTCGTCGCCCACACCACGATCGAGAGGTCACGGCCGCGGGTGGCATCCGTGGCCAGATCGGCCGCCGCGAATCGGGATTGCAGGTTCGCGGTCTGCCCCGCTCCGACCAGTCCGAAAGCCAGCAGCAGCAGCGGGAACGAACGCAGCGCGGCGGCGGCCACGACGAGGGTCACACCCACGAGCGCGATGGCCATTCCGGAGGCGAGTGAGATGCGCCGACCGCGGCGCCGCGCCAAGGCTGCCAGCGGAACCGCGAGCGCGGCAGTGCCGAGCGTCACTCCCGCCGCGGCCAGACCCGACAGCGACTCGTCTCCGGCCACATCCGCGGCCAGCACCGCGCCGAGCGAGACTGTCGCGCCGAAGCCGAGTCCGCCGAGCACCTGCCCGGCGGAGAGCACCCACACGGTGCGCCGTTGGATGCCGGCGAGTTCTCGTGCCTCCTGGTGGTCGTCGACCCACTCTGTGAGCGGGCTCACGGACGCGGCTCGGCCACCCGCGCCGTGTTGCGCAGGACCCCCAGGCCGTCGATGGCGACCTCCACGACGTCGCCCGCGACGAACGGCCCGACGCCCGCGGGCGTCCCGGTGAGGATGACGTCGCCCGGCAACAGGGTGAACACCGCCGACGCGTAGGCAATGATGTCGGCAACCGAATGGATCATGTCCGCGATCGACCCCCGCTGCGCGACCTCGCCGTTTCGCCGCGTCGTCAGTTCCGCGCCGCCACCCAGATCGAACTCGGTTTCGATGACCGGGCCGAGCGGGCAGAAGGTGTCGAAGCCTTTGGCCCGCGCCCACTGCCCATCGGCGCGCTGCAGATCCCGCGCTGTCACGTCGTTGCCGATCGTGTAGCCGAAGACGTAGTCCAGGGCGGCATCCGGTGTCACGTTCTTCGCGATTCGGCCGATCACCACCGCCAGTTCGCCCTCGAAGTCCACGCGCGATGACTGCGGCGGCAACACGATCGCGTCATCCGGTCCGATGACGGCCGTATTGGGCTTGAGGAACAGCAGCGGCTCGGTCGGCGCTTCGCTGTCCATCTCGGCGGCGTGATCGTGATAGTTCTTGCCGACGCACACGACCTTCGACCGCGGAATGACCGGCGCAAGCAACGTCACGTCAGTGAGCGGAACCCGCTCCCCTGTGGTGTCGTACCCGGCGAACATCGGGTCGCCCGACAGGACGACCAGTTCCCGCTCATCGAGGATGCCGTAACGGATGCTGTCATCATGGCTGAATCGAGCGACTCTCACCGACCCTGCCTCCTCAGCCGCCCAGCCGGTGCAGCCAACCATGCCGGTCTTCGGCGTGGCCGTACTGGATGTCGGTGAGTTCCTGCCGCAGCTCGAGCGCAAGCGAGCCGACCGGCTGCTGATCGACGAAGTCGCGACCCTTGAGCACACCGATCGGGGTCACCACCGCGGCCGTGCCGCACGCGAACACCTCGACGATGTCGCCGGATGCCACACCCTCGCGCCACTCGCGTAGCGAGATGTTGCGTCCCTGCACGTGGAGTCCCCGGTCGGCGGCCAACTGCAGAATCGAGTCCCGGGTGACGCCCTCGAGGATCGAGTCGGACTGCGGGGTCACGACGGTGCCGTCCTTGAAGACGAACACGATGTTCATCCCGCCGAGCTCTTCGACGTTGCCGTCCTGGTCGAGGAAGACGACCTGATCGCACTCGTTCTCGTAGGCCTCGGACTGCGGCAGCAGGCTGGCCGCATAATTGCCGCCGGTCTTGGCCGCACCCGTGCCGCCCTTGCCTGCCCGCGAGTAGTCCTCGCTCAGCCAGATCGTCACGGGGGTCACGCCGCCCTTGAAGTAGGCGCCTGCGGGGCTCGCGATGACGTAGTAGCCGACCTTGTGCGCGGGGCGCACGCCCAGGAACGCCTCTTTGGCGAACATGAACGGTCTCAGGTACAGGCTCTGGTTCTCGCCCGAGGGCACCCAGGCGCCGTCGACGGCGATGAGTTCCTCGAGCGACTGGATGAAGTACGACACCGGAAGCTCGGGAAGGGCGAGGCGTCGCGCCGAGCGCTGCAGCCTGCGACCGTTCTGGTCGGGACGGAACGTGTGGATCGAACCGTCCGCGTGGCGGTAGGCCTTGATGCCCTCGAACACTTCCTGCGCGTAGTGCAGAACTGCAGCGGCGGGGTCGAGGGCGAGCGGGCCGTACGGCTTGACCTGAGGCTTGTGCCAGCCGCCGCCGACCGACCAGCAGATGTCGACCATGTGGTCGGTGAAGTGCACGCCGAAGCCGGGGTTGGCGAGGATCGCCTCGCGCTCGGCATCCGTCTTGGCCTGCAGGTTCTTGGCGACGTGGAACTGCAGGGGCTCGAGTCCGGCGTCGGGGTCGGTGTCAAGAAGTGTCATGTCGAAATCCAGTCGTTCGAGCGCGTCGGTGTCGGAATCGCCCGGCGATCCGGGGAGCCGAATGGCTCCAGGCTACGCCTGAAGGCGGGCGACGATCGCGTCACCGATCTGCGCAGTGGTGCGGGCGGCATCGCCCCGGTCCGCGATGTCCTCCTCCACCGCACGGGTGACGCGGGCGGATTCCGCGTGCAGCCCGAGGTGATCGAGCAGCATCGCGATGGACAGGATCGCAGCGGTGGGGTCGGCCTTCTGCTGACCCGCGATATCGGGCGCCGATCCGTGGACGGGCTCGAACATCGAGGGGAACGCGCCGTCGGGGTTGATGTTCCCCGATGCGGCGAGGCCGATGCCTCCGGTAATGGCGCCGGCCAAGTCGGTGAGGATGTCGCCGAAGAGGTTGTCGGTGACGATCACGTCGAAGCGGTCGGGGTTCGTGACCAGGAAGATGGTGGCCGCATCGACGTGGAGATAGTCTACGGCGACGTCAGGGTGCTCCTGCGCCACCTCGTGGACGATTCTCTGCCAGATTCCGCCGGCGTGCACGAGCACATTGGTCTTGTGAACGAGCGTGAGCTTCTTGCGTCGGCGCTCGGCCAACGCAAACGCGTAGCGGACGACGCGCTCGACTCCGAACGCGGTGTTGACCGACGTCTCGTTCGCGACCTCCTGCGGTGTGCCCTTGCGAATCGCACCGCCGTTGCCCACATACGGCCCTTCGGTGCCCTCGCGCACGACAACGAAGTCGACCTCGCCGGGGTTCGCGAGCGGGCCGGGGGCACCCGTGTAGAGCTTCGCGGGGCGCAGGTTCACGTAGTGGTCGAGCTCGAACCGCAGCTTCAGCAACAGTCCCCGCTCGATGTTCGCGTCCTTGAGGCGAGGATCCCCGGGAACGCCACCGACCGCGCCGAGCACGATCGCGTCGTGTGCCTTGATGGCCTCGAGGTCGGCATCCGTGAGCGTGTCCCCGGTTTCCAGGTAGCGGGCGGCGCCCAGCGAGAACGGGGTCTTCTCGAAGCGGATGCCGCTGTCCGCGGTGACCGCATCGAGAACCTTCATGGCCTCGGCGACCACCTCGACGCCGATGCCGTCACCGGGAATGACCGCTAGCTTCACCTCGCGCGACATTGCTCTCCTCGTTCTCGGGGTGCGCCGTCTGACTCGCGGATGACGGCGTGGATCCCAGCGTAGTGGCCGCGATCACCGCCGCCAGGACCATGAGGCCGGCACCCACGGCGGCGGTCGCTGCCACCCCCGAATCGAATGCCGTGGCGGCGGCGGCGCGCAACGCCTCGGCGATCGGCGCCGCAAGATCCGCGGCTGCGACGTACGCCCCGGCGAGAGTCTCCCTCGCCTGCAGCGCGAGGTCGGCCGGGACGCCGGCAGGAATCGCGATCCCGGACCGGTAGGACGCGGTGAGGATGCTGCCGAGCACCGCCGTCCCCAGGACGGCACCCAACTCATAGGCCGTCTCGGAGACGGCGCTCGCGGCGCCCGCCTTGCTCGGCGGCGCGCTCGCAAGCACGAGTTCGTTGGACACGGTCTCGGCGGCACCGATTCCGATGCCCAGCAGCACGCTCGCCAACAGCAGCCAGCCGAGGTCCCCCTGCCCGGCGGTCACGGCGACCAGAACGTAGCCGCTGAACGAGAACAGGAGGGCCGTGGGCACGACGATGCGGGGCGCGATCCGCGCGGCGATCGGCACGACCAGCAGACCCGAGACGATGACGGATGCGAGCGAGGGCACCAGGGCGAACCCGGCCTGCACGGGCGAGAGCCCGACGATCAGCTGCAGGTGCTGGGCGATGAAGAACATGAACCCGACGAGGGAGATGACGCTCAGGAGGTTCACCAGCAACGCGCCGCTGAAGGTGCCTCGGGTGAACAGTCTCATGTCGAGCATCGGGGCGCGCGCGTGAAGCTGCCGACGCACGAACAGGACGCCGAAGACAACGCCCGCCGCGGCCGCGGCCACGACGATCGTCGAGAACCCGTGCACGGCGAACTCCTTGATCGCCCACACGATCGGCACCATCATCGCCATCGACAACAGGATGCTGAGAGCGTCGATACGGCCGGGAGCCGGGTTGCGACTCTCGGGAACCAGTAGCGGCGCGAGCACCAGCAGCGGCACGAGCACCGGAACGGCCATGAGGAACACGGATCCCCACGAGAAGTGTTCGAGCAGCACTCCCCCGACAATCGGGCCGAGCGCCGCGCCCGCCGAGAACATCGAGGCCCAGATCGCGATCGCGAGGCGACGCTGACGGCGGAGGGTGAAGATGCTGCGCAGCAACGCGAGTGTCGAGGGCATGATCATCGCGCCGAACAGGCCCATAGCAGCACGACCCGCGATGAGCCACTCGGCCGAGGGCGCGAAGGCCGACAGCGCTGACACGGTGGCGAACCCGGTGGCACCGATCAGCAGCATCCGTCGCCTGCCGAACCGGTCACCAAGGGTGCCCATCGTCACGAGGAGCCCCGCCAGAACGAGCGGGTAGGCGTCGATGATCCACAACTGCTGTGCGGCGGTCGGCGCGAGCGCGAGCGCGATCTCGGGCAGCGCGAAGCTCAACACCGTGTTGTCGACCGAGATCAACAACACGGGCAGCATCAGCACGACCAGCGCTGCCCAGCCGCGCCACGTCACGGGCCGCCCCTCGCTCTCGGCGATGCGGATGTCTTCGGTCAGGGTCGTCATATCGTCACCGTGTCACAAATTTCTATACCGTCTGGCTGGTATAGTAACAGTCATGAGGTCCGCCTGGCTAGCATCGAGCGCATGAGCCGTCCTCCCCACGCCCGAGAGAAGGTGCTCGATGCGTTCGAGTCCCTGCTCATCGCCGACGGCGAGCGCGCCGCAACGATGGATGCCATCGCACGGGAAGCGGGAGTCTCCAAGGGTGGTCTGCTCTACCACTTCGCCTCCAAGGAGGCACTCGAGGCAGCGCTCCTCACGCGCCTGGAGGAGTGTGTCGACGACGACCTCGCGCGGATGACGGCATCCGACGAAGGCCCCGTCGGGTATTACGTGCGCACCTCGGCAATGAACGGCACGGCTCTGGACCGGGCGATCCTCGCGGTCGCGCGGCTCGCACAGGCGGGGCGCGGTGCGGCCAGCGATGCGCTGCGCACCGTGCGGGAGCGGTGGAGCGAGACACTGCGTCCGCACGTCGCCGACAAGACCGCGCTCGATCTGGTCCTGCTCGTCAGCGACGGCGTCTACTACAACAACGCTCTTCAGCACGACGGACTGGCAACGCCGGTCCCCCGGGGCGATGACATGGATGCTCTCGTGGCCCTGATCGCGCGCGCCACCGCCCCCCGAGGCTGAACGGAGCGCGCGACGCTGAACCGCGGGCGGTCCGCGACGAGCCCTACGGCTCGACGATCTCGATCTGACGCAGCAGGTCGGCACCGATGGCCGACTGGATCTCCGCCAGCAGTTCGTCCGGCACGGCGGAGTCGACGGTCAGCACCGAGAGGGCGTGGCCTTCGGCATCCGGATGCGCCACCTGCAGCCCCTCGATGTTGATCCCCGCGTCGCCGAGCTTCTGCCCGTAGATCGCGACGATCCCGGGGCGGTCACCGTAGCGCATCACGACGTGGTGCCCGGCGATCGGTACCTCGATGTCGTAACCGTTGATCCCCACGACCTTCGGGACCATGCGTGTTCCGGCGAGCGTTCCGGCGACGCTGAGCACGGTGCCGTCCGAGAGCGTTCCGCGCAGCACCGTGAGATTGCGGTACTGCGGGCTCTCCGCCTCGACGATCATGCGGGTCTCGATCCCGCGCTGATCGGCGAAGAGCGGCGCGTTCACGTACGACACGTTCTCGCTGACGATGTTCGTGAAGATGCCCTTGAGCGCGGCAAGCCGGTAGACGCTGACGTCATAGGCTGCCAGCTCCCCCCGCACCTCGATATCGAGCGAGGTGAGCGCGCCGTAGGCGAGACCGGTGAAGAACTGGCCGAGCATCTCGACAAGACCGATCCCGGGGCGCACGAACGGGTCGATGACACCGCCGGCGACGTTGACGGCATCCGGAACGAGGTCGCCCTCGAGCGCGAGCTTGACGGACTTGGCGACCGAGACACCCGCCTTCTCCTGGGCCTCGTCGGTCGAGGCCCCCAGGTGCGGGGTTGCGACGACATTCGGGAGTGCGACGAGCTTCGCGGCAGCCGACTCCGGCTTCGGCGGCTCCGCGGTGAAGACATCGAGGCCCGCACCGGCGATCTGACCGGTCGTGAGCGCCTCCAGCAGCGCCTCTTCGTCGAAGAGGCCGCCGCGCGCGACGTTGATCACGTAGGCGGTGGGCTTCATCGCCGCGAGCTGCTCCGCGCCGATCATCCCGGTGGTCTCCGGGGTCTTCGGCATGTGCACGGTGAGGAAGTCGCTCTCACGCACGACGTCGTCGAAGCTCAGCAGCTCAACCCCGAGCTGCTGAGCGCGAGCGGGCGTGACGTAGGGGTCGTAGCCGACCAGGCGCACGCCGAAGGCGCGCATCCGTTCGGCCACAAGCGCGCCGATACGACCGAGGCCGAGGATGCCGACCGTCTTCTCGAACAGCTCTGCGCCCGTGAACGAACTGCGCTTCCACTGACCCTGCGCGAGGGATGCGTGCGCAGCCGGGATATGACGGGCAAGGCTCAGGATGTGCCCGACGGTCAGTTCAGCCGCCGAGATGACGTTCGATGTGGGGGCGTTGACGACCATGACCCCCGCGGCGGTGGCGGCCTTGATGTCGACGTTGTCGAGGCCGACTCCCGCACGAGCGATCACCCGGAGCTTCTGCGAGGACGCGATCGCCTCGGCATCCATCTTCGTGGCCGAACGGATGAGAACGGCATCGGCGTCGGCAAGGGCTGCCAGCAGCGCGGGCCGGTCGGTGCCGTCGACGCTGCGGACATCGAAGTCCGGGCCGAGCGCCTCGATCGTGGCGGGGGACAGTTGTTCGGCGATCAGGACGACCGGTTTGGACACGGGTGGATCCTTCGGAGCAGATGCGCCACGCGCACAGCGCGAGCACAGGGTGACGGGGATGCCGCGCCGCACGCCATGACGACGGGCCGCCGCCAGCCTATCGCGGGCACGGCAGGGACCCCGACCAGATGACGCGCTCGGAGCATGTCACACTCAGTCCATGCGCGTGGGTGCGGGTGAGCTCGAGCGAGCGTCGTGGTGGGAATCGATCCTCTCGTCCGAGGAAGGATCGGTGAAGTCGGTCAGCATCACACCCGACCTGGATGCGGCGGGGGCGACAAGTCGCATCGATCGGGTAACGATCACGCTCAGGCGCAGCTCCCGGGGCGATACGTCGGCACCACGACCCGCCGCCGTGACCGAGACCCGACGCTACGTCGTGAAGTCGAGCGGCGACTCGTTCCGGGGCACGGGACGTCGGCTGCCTCAGTGGCGGACCGAAAAGTCCTTCTACGACCACGTCGCCCCGCACGCGGGCGTGCGCACCCCGACGTGCCTGTGGTCCGTGGCGTCCGAATCGGGCGATGCGGGGATGCTGATCCTCGAGGACGTCGCGGCAACCGGAGCAGACCTCGACCCCCTTCGCACGGCCGATCTCGCCGACGCGCTCACCGCATACGCCGCCCTCCACGCGACGCCCGAGCGCCACGGCCGGCATCTGCCCCGCCACAGCTACCTGATGGCGGACGCGATCTCGGCCGTGTGGGACACGTTGCGCTCCGAGGTCGCCCGCAGGCGCCCGGATGCCGTGGAGATGTACGACAGCGTCTTCGCGAGGTACCCGCGACTGCTGGAGTGGGTCCGCCGGCGGGACGCGACGATCGCGCACGGCGACGCGACAGCGCGCAACGTGCTGCGGTGCGCAGGCGACAGCCGCGGCGGGCTCGCTCTGGTCGACTTCGGCACGGCGACCCTCGGCATACCGACCATAGACATCGCCCGGCTGGCGTCCGAGACGGAGGAGGGCGCCGGAAGCCGGGCTGCGCACCGGGCAGCGTGGGAGCTGTGGATGCAGCGCCTGTCCGAGCACGGGCGTCCGCCGCTGTCGCAGTGGCCCGACTACCTCGCAGGGCTCGCGCTGTGCGCACAGTTCGGAATGTTCCAGGAGGTCCCCCCGTGGGACAGCGGAACCCGGCACGACTCCTACCTGCGCGGGGCGCGCCTGCTGGAGTCGGCTCTGCGCGAGTGCGAGGTCGTCCGCTTCTTGGATGAGCTACCGTCGTGACCGGCCGCGCTGCCGCACCCGGCGCCGCCGTCGCTCTCGCGGCGGTCGCCATGAGCAACCTCCTGCTGGCCTGGGACCTCACCGGGATCGCGATCACGCTGCCGTCGCTGGATGCCACGTTCCAGCCGTCGGCATCGATGCTCATGTGGCTGCAGAACACCTTCCCCCTCGCTCTGGCCGCATGCGCTCCCCTCGCGTCGTTCCCGGCGCGTCGGATCGGCATCCGTCGCACCTTCATCGCCTCTGCCGCTGTGATGACGATCGCTGCCGCCGTCACGGCCGCGGCGCCGGGAACCACCGTGTTCCTCCTGGGACGACTGCTCCTGGGGGCGGCGAGCGCCGTCGCCGTCGCGGCGGGTCTGGCGCTGCTCACCGCGACTCGGGACGCGAAGGGGCTCTCGAGCGCGATCGCCGTCACGACGGCCTTCACCGCCGCCGGACTCGCGCTCGGCCCGCTCGCAAGCGGACTCCTGATCGATCTGTTCTCATGGCGGGGCGTGTTCGCCGTGCATACCGCGCTGGCTGCCGCCATCCTGCTCGTCTCCCTCCCCCTGCTGCGCACCGCACGCGGCGACGGCGAGCAGGCGCCGCCGACGTCCCCGTCTCTCGCGTTGCTCCTGAGCGCCGCGATCCTTGCAGGCGCCGTGGGAGTCCAGTCGCTGGTCGACGCACCGGCCCTCGGCGCGATCCTGATCGCGGGCACCGTGGCGGCGCTCACCGGATTCGTGCTCGCTGAACGACGCGCGCATTCCCCGTTCGTCCCTAGGCGCCTTCGGGGCTCTCGCGTCTTCTCGGTGACCCTGGCTCTCGGTGCCCTCGTGTATGCGGCGGTCGCAGCGTCGCAGCCTTTCCAGTCGCTCCTGCTGCAGCGCGCGGGGTGGTCGGCGACCGCCGCCGGCCTCTTCCTCGTTGCGGTGACCGGCGGGATCGCCGTGGGCAGCGGAGTCTCGTCCTGGGTGGTGACGCGTCTGGGCGTACGCACCACCGTGATCACCGGACTCGCGCTCTCGGCGATCGGTACCGCACTACTGATCGGAATGTCGACAGCGCCCATCGGACTCACGGTCGCGGCGATCGGCAACCTTCTCAGCGGAGTGGGAGTCGGCATTGCATCGCCGCAGGCCTTGTCGTGGGGCATGGGCGCCGCCGAGGATCCCTCGACGACGGCACCCGCCGCGACGGCCCAGACCACGGCCCGCCGAGCCGGCTCGGCCTACGGATATGCGCTGTTCAGTCTGCTGCCCGCCTACGGGATGTCCATCGCGATCGCGACGCCCATCATGTTCGCGATCGCCACCGTCCTGATGCTCGCGGCGCTCGTGGCCGCGCTCCAGGCCCCGCAGAACGCATCGGGCTCCGCGGAGCGCGTCGCTCAGCGACGAAGGTGGTAGACGAACCTCGGCACCGGATCGGTCGCCTGCGTGACGCTGGGTGCGACCAGTTCGATGTGCCATGCGGCGAACAGCCGCTCGAGCCCCGAATGGGTGAAGTGCCACGTCACGTCGTGCTCACGCACGACGCGGACCCGGTCACCGTCGCCCGGCGCGACACCGCCCTCGAACACGAGCAGTCCCCCGGGTGCCAGCGCGTCATGGATCTTGCCCACCAGCTGCTCGGGAGCCTGCGAGTAGTGCAGCGCCGACACGAGGAGCGCGATGTCGTAGTGGCCCATACGAGGAACGGTGCCCTCCCACGAGCGGTCCCAATCCAAGGCCGCGAAACCGACGTCGGGGAATCGCTCATGAGCGACCGCGATCACCTCGTCATCCGCATCGAACCCGAACACGAATGCGGCTCCCGACGATCGAAGACGTCCGCAGAAATAGCCCTCGTTGCAGCCGACATCGAGAGCCGAAGAGCCCGAGACGTCCGGCAGGGTCAGCGCGTCCCACTTGGCGTGGGAGTCCGAGAGACCGGGACGGTCGTCGAAGCTCTCGTACGCGAGCTCGTATCCCTCATTCGACGACGCGAATTCGCCGTCGACCCGCTCGGTTGTCACCTCAGCCTCCGAGCAGCGAGGCGCCGTAGACCGCCGCGTACGCGAGCACGTTCATCCAGAACAC
This sequence comes from Microbacterium sp. bgisy207, assembly GCF_965345035.1. Taxonomy (GTDB): domain Bacteria; phylum Actinomycetota; class Actinomycetes; order Actinomycetales; family Microbacteriaceae; genus Microbacterium. The sequence goes on along the minus strand of NZ_CBDRMG010000007.1, from coordinate 190,610 downwards.
CGCGACGATCCCGAGGCCCGAGAGCATGATGAGCGCGAAGGCCCCGGCTCGGCGCTTCCAGCCGGTCGCGAACGCCAGAGCGAACACGATGATCGGGAACGCCGCGGCTGTCAGCAGCAGGGCCCATCCCCCGCCGTTCAGACCCAAGGGCCCGCTTGCCTGGGAGACCAGGAACGCGACGGCGTTCCAGACCGCGTAGGCGTAGAACAGGCCGAAGAAGCCCGCGATCGTCGCGATCAGCCAGACCGGGAGTGCGCTGGGGCGCGCTGTCACGGATGCTGTGGCTCCGGTCTGGGCGGCGTCGGTGTTCTCGCTCATTGCCCGATCGCCCCCACCATGATGAACGGCCACGGCAGCACGAGCACAGCCCCCGCGACCAGCAACAGCACACGGACCCACGACCGGCCGCCGCGGGTGAGCAGCAGCACCGTGACGAACCAGATGAGCGGCGTCAACACGGCCAGCCAGAGGCTCACTTGATACGCCAGCGGTGCGACCAGGAACTCGGCGTACTGCTGCAGCCGGAGGCCCCCGATGATCCATCCGATGCTCTCGAGCGCGTACACGCCGCCGAAGACGCCCAGGATGATGAGCGCGGCATTGCTTGCTGGCGCCGAGGAATCACCATCTGCCCGGTCGAGTTCTCGCTCGGGCAGGTCTTCAGTCGCAGCGGCATCGCCCCGCGCCGCGGTGTCGGCATCCGTTCCCGCAGCAGACGTCGGTGAGATCGTCTCACTCCCCTTGCCCACCGCAACGTACCCGGGCGGCAGCGCCCGCCCCGTCTCGAGGGTGGGGTCGTCGTCGCCCCAGGACAGGGCGTCGTCGTCACGGTCGGTGCTCACACGCCCAGCCTACTCACGGCCGAGCCCACACTCTCCGTTGCGGCCCCACACGGTCTGCGTGGGCAGACGTGTGGGCTCGGTGCCGGAGGTGTGGGCTCGGCGAAGGTGCGGGGATCAGCGCGCGGCGGAACCCTCGACGTAGTCGGCGTCCTGCTGCTTCCACGAGAACAGGGCACGCAGGTCCTTACCGACCGCCTCGATCGGGTGCTTCGCGGCCTTCTCACGCAGCTCGAGGAACTCGACAGCACCGTTGTCCTGATCGGTGATGAAACGCTCCGCGAACGCGCCGGAACGGATGTCGGCGAGGACCGCCGCCATGTTCTCCTTGACGTGCGGGTCGATCACGCGCGGGCCCGAAACGTAGTCGCCGTACTCGGCGGTGTCGGACACGCTCCAGCGCTGCTTGGCGATGCCGCCCTCCCACATGAGGTCGACGATGAGCTTGAGCTCGTGCAGCACCTCGAAGTACGCGATCTCGGGCTGGTACCCGGCCTCGGTGAGGGTCTCGAAGCCGTACTGGATCAGCTGCGAGACACCACCGCACAGCACGGCCTGCTCTCCGAACAGGTCGGTCTCGGTCTCCTCGGTGAAGGTCGTCTTGATGACGCCGGCGCGGGTGCCGCCGATCGCCTTGGCGTACGACTTCGCAAGCTCCCAGGCGCTGCCCGAGGCATCCTTCTCCACCGCGATGATGTCGGGGATGCCGCGGCCGGCGACGTACTCGCGCCGCACGGTGTGGCCGGGAGCCTTCGGGGCCACAAGGATGACGTCGACACCCTCGGGCGCCTCGATGTAGCCGAATCGGATGTTGAACCCGTGCGCGAACGCGAGCGTCTTGCCGGGCGTGAGGTTCGGCTTGATCTCGTTGTTGTAGATCCCGCGCTGGTGCTGGTCGGGCGCCAGGATCATGATGACATCGGCCCACGCCGTGGCGTCGGCGACCGACTTGACCTCGAAGCCGTCCTCCTGGGCCTTGGGCGCGGACTTCGAGCCGTCCTTGAGCGCGATGACGACCTCGACGCCCGAGTCACGCAGGTTCTGCGCGTGGGCGTGGCCCTGCGAGCCGTAGCCGACGATGGCGACCTTCTTGCCCTGGATGAGGGCCAGATCGGCATCCTGGTCGTAGATCATTTCGGCCATGGGGTGTCTCTCCTTGACTGTGCGATTGTGGTCGTTTTCTCTCGCCCAGTCCGCTCAACGACCGAGAGCGGACCGGCGTGGTCGTGTCAGCCGCGCAGAACCCGCTCGGTGATGCTCTTGCCGCCGCGGCCGATCGCGAGCATGCCCGATTGGGCCAGCTCCTTGATCCCGAACGGCTCGATGGCGCGGAGGAAGGCCTCGACCTTGCCCTTGTCGCCGGTGATCTCGATCACCATGGCGTCCGGGGCATAGTCCACGACGGATGCCCGGAACAGGTTGATCACCTCGAGAACGTTCGAGCGGCTCGCGTTGTCGGCACGCACTTTCACGAGCATGTGCTCGCGCTGCACGGATGCCGCCGGGTCCAGCTCCACGATCTTGATGACGTTCACGAGCTTGTTCAGCTGCTTGGTCACCTGCTCGAGCGGAAGCCCCTCGACGTCGACGACGACCGTGATCCGCGACAGACCCGGCACCTCGGTGACGCCCACCGCGAGGGATTCGATGTTGAAACCGCGCCGGGCGAACAGACCAGCGACGCGGGTCAGCAGGCCCGGCTTGTCTTCGACCAGGAGGCTCAGCACGTGGCTCGTCATGGCTCAGTCCTCCTGATCAAAGCTCGGCGCGTGATCACGCGCGTACTGAATCTCGCTGTTGCCCACGCCCTGGGGCACCATCGGCCACACCATGGCGTCGGCCGAAACGACGAAGTCGATGACGACGGGTCGGTCGTTCGTCTCCAGCGCGACGCGGATCGCCTCGTCGATCTCGTCTTCCTTCTCGACGCGCAACGCCAGGCAGCCATAGGCCTCGGCGAGCTTCACGAAGTCGGGAACCCGCGCGGTGCCATGACCGGTGTTGAGGTCGGTGTGCGAGTGACGCCCGTTGAAGAACAGGGTCTGCCACTGGCGCACCATGCCCAACGACGAGTTGTTGATGATCGCGACCTTGATGGGGATGTTGTTGAGCACGCAGGTGGCGAGCTCCTGATTGGTCATCTGGAAGCATCCGTCACCGTCGATGGCCCACACGACCCGATCCGGCTGGGCGACCTTCGCGCCCATCGCCGCGGGGACGGCGTAGCCCATGGTGCCGGCCCCGCCCGAGTTCAGCCAGGCGTTGGGGCGCTCGTACTTGATGAACTGGGCTGCCCACATCTGGTGCTGCCCGACGCCGGCGGCATAGATCGCCTCGGGACCCGTGAGCTCGCCGATCCGCTGGATGACGTGCTGGGGCGCCAGAAGCCCGTCGCTGGTAGGCGCGTAGCCGAGCGGGAACTCGCTGCGCAACCCCTTCAGGTACGCCCACCACTGGCTGATGTCGGCGCGGCCCGAATCGGCGCCCGCGCGGAACGCCGCTTCGAGGTCGACGAGAACCTCGCGCAGGTCCCCCACGATCGGCACGTCAGCCGCGCGGATCTTGGAGATCTCGGCGGGGTCGATGTCGACGTGGATCACTTTCGCGTTCGGAGCGAAGTGCGACGCCTTGCCGGTGACACGGTCATCGAAGCGGGCACCGAGGGCGACGATCAGATCGGACTCCTGCAGCGCCAGCACGGCCGGAACCGTGCCGTGCATGCCGGGCATACCGAGATTCTGCTCGTGCGAGTCGGGGAAGGCCCCCCGCGCCATCAGCGTCGTGACCACCGGAGCGCCGGTCGCCTCGGCCAGCGCGCGCAGCTGCTCGGACGCGCGCGACCGGATGATGCCTCCACCGACATAGAGGACGGGCTTCTCGGCCTCAGCGATCAGCTGCGCTGCCGCCTGGATCTGCTTGCCGTGCGCCTTGGTCACCGGCCGGTACCCCGGCAGGTCGATCTGGGGCGGCCAGACGAACGGAGCCTCGGCCTGCTGGGCATCCTTGGTGATGTCCACGAGCACGGGCCCGGGGCGACCGGTCGAGGCGATCTCGTACGCTGCGGCGATCGCACCGGGGATGTCTTCGGCGCGCTTGACCAGGAACGAGTGCTTCGTGATGGGCATCGTGATGCCCACGATGTCGGCTTCCTGGAAGGCGTCGGTGCCCATGAGGCTCGAGAACACCTGACCGGTGATGCACAGCAGCGGCACGGAGTCCATGTAGGCATCCGCGATCGCCGTCACGAGGTTCGTCGCCCCCGGTCCCGACGTCGCGATCGCAACCCCGACCTTGCCCGACGCCGACGCGTACCCTTCGGCCGCGTGACCGGCGCCCTGCTCGTGACGGACGAGGATGTGACGAACCGCGTCGTCGTCCATCAGGGGGTCGTAGACGGGCATGATCGCGCCGCCGGGCAGACCGAACACGTCGGTCACCCCCAGCAGATCGAGAGAACGGACGACCGCCTCGGCTCCCGTCATCACAGGTGCCGAAGCGCTGCGAGCGGGTGGCCGGGGCACGGCCGTGGCGATGTCGGAGGACATGATGGATTCCTTGCGATGAGATCGAGAGTTGCGAGAGAGGAACGCCTAGTTCGTCGTCGCGCCTTCGGATGCCGAACGCACGAGTCGCGTGTACTTGGCGAGAACGCCACGGGTATAGCGCGGAGGAAGCGGTTCCCAGCCCTGCCGGCGGGAACTCAGCTCAGCCTCGTCGACGAGTAGGTCGAGCGAGCGAGCTGCGATATCGACCCGTATCAGATCACCATCGCGCACGAAGGCGATCGGACCTGCGTCGACCGCTTCGGGTGCTATGTGGCCGATGCACAGGCCGGTTGTGCCGCCCGAGAATCTGCCGTCTGTCAAGAGTAGTACATCTTTTCCGAGGCCGGCACCCTTGATGGCGGCGGTGATCGCGAGCATCTCCCGCATCCCGGGGCCACCCTTGGGTCCCTCATAACGGATGACGACCACATCGCCCGCCGAGATCTCCCCGGCCTCGAGCGCGTCCATCGCGGCACGCTCGCGCTCGAACACCCGAGCCGGCCCCTCGAACACTGCCGCGTCGAATCCGGCTGTCTTCACGACAGCACCCTCGGGCGCCAGCGTGCCGTGCAGGATCGTCAGCCCACCGGAGGCGTGGATCGGGTCGTCGAAGCGGTGGATCACGGTGCCGTCGACGGGGTCCGGGTTCAGATCGCGCAGGTTCTCGGCGAGCGTCTTGCCGGTCACGGTGAGCGCGTCGCCGTGGAGCAGGCCCTCGTCGAGCATCGCCTTCATGACGACCGGGATGCCGCCGTGACGGTCGACGTCGTTCATGACGTACTTCCCGAACGGCTTCATGTCCGCGACATGCGGCACCTTGTCGCCGATGCGGTTGAAGTCGTGCAGGCTGAGTTCGACATCCGCCTCGCGGGCGATCGCGAGAAGGTGCAGGACGACGTTGGTCGACCCACCGAGTGCCATGGCGAGGGCGATCGCGTTCTCGAACGCCTCTTTCGTGAGGATGTCGCGCGTCGTGATGCCGAGCCTCAGCAGGTTGACGACGGCTTCGCCCGAGCGGTGCGCGAACGCGTCGCGGCGACGGTCGGCCGAGGGCGGCGCGGCCGAGCCGGGGAGGCTGAGACCGAGCGCCTCGGCGACGGATGCCATCGTGTTGGCGGTGTACATGCCGCCGCACGCCCCCTCGCCCGGAGCGAACGCGCACTCGATGCGCTTGAGGTCGGCTTCGCTCATCCGTCCCGACAGGCACGCGCCGACGCCCTCGAAGGAGTCGATGATCGTGATGTCCTTCTCGGTGCCGTCCGAGAGCTTCACCCAACCGGGCGCGATCGACCCGGCGTAGAGGAAGACGCTCGACAGGTCGAGGCGGGCGCTGGCCATCAGCATCCCGGGAATCGACTTGTCGCAGCCGGCCAGCAGCACGGTGCCGTCCAGGCGCTCGGCCATGACGACGGTCTCGACGGAGTCGGCGATGACCTCACGCGAGACGAGGGAGAAATGCATCCCCTCGTGCCCCATGGAGATGCCGTCCGAGACCGAGATGGTGCCGAACTGGAGCGGGTAGCCGCCCCCGGAATGGACGCCTTCCTTTGCGCCCTGAGCCAGGCGGTCCAGGCTCAGGTTGCAGGGAGTGATCTCGTTCCAGCTGGAGGCGATGCCGATCTGGGGCTTGTCCCAGTCCTCGTCACCCATGCCCACCGCGCGGAGCATTCCGCGGGAGGTCGTGGCTTCGATGCCGTCGGTGACGACCCGGCTCCGAGGTTTGATGTCGATGGTGCTGTCGTGCGGGGCCATGTTGGCAGTCTATTCCTGCGCGTGCCGGCGCTGATCCGCGAGCTCTGCCAGCGCAGCGGCCATCGCGGGGATATCCGCGACGCTCACGCGGGCTGCCGTCGGGCCGTCGCCGACGTGGATGCCCAGATCCTGCGGCTGCAGGCTTCGCAGGGCATCCTCGTCCGTGGTGTCATCCCCCGCGAACAGCACGGCGTCCGCGCCGAGGCGCTCACGCAGGTTCGCGATCGCGGTGTCCTTGCCCTCCTGCCGAAACGCGTACTCGACGATCTTCTTGCCGGTACGCCGGCGCCAGTCGGGAGCCGCGCCCGCGACCATGGCGTCGACGGCGGCCGCCGCCTGCTCCCCGACCTCATCAGTCGCGTTGCGGGTGTGGACTCCGAAGCCGAAGGTCTTCGGCTCGATCCAGACGCCGTCGTAGTCAGCGACGATCTCTTCCGCGCGGGCGCGCAGCAGGTCGCGCAGACCGCGCTCGGCGTCATCCTCCGCCGGCTCGACGGCACCCTCACCCGGGATCCAGTACTCGGCACCGTGGGAGGCAGCCAGCACGATCGGGGAGTCGTCGCCGTGCTCGGCGATGATCCGAAGATCGACGAGGCTCCGCCCCGACACGAGGGCGACCGTCGTCTCGGGCAACTCGGCGAGCGCATGCACGGCCTCGCGCGCCGCGGGCAGCATCCGCGCCGTCATCGGGTCGACGACGTGCGGCGACAGCGTGCCGTCGAAATCGAGGGCCACCAGCAGTCTCGGAATTCCTGCCACGGTCGCCAGGGCGTCCCGGACCTGGTCGGAGACAGCGGAAACGGGATGTGCATCGGGAGTCGTCATCTCGGGTCTTTCGTCGTCGGGCGAGTCAGCGCTTCGCGGCGGCGAGCGCTTCCAGGAAGGATTTGGACCAGTCGGTGACATCGTGCTCGAGGACCCGGCGGCGCAGCGACCGCATCCGTCGCCCCTGCTCGCTTCCCGGCATGTCGATGGCGCGCATGATGGCATCCTTCATGCCATCGATGTCGTGCGGGTTGATCCGGATCGCCGAGCCCAACTCGTCGGCGGCTCCGGCGAACTCGCTCAGCAAGAGCACGCCGCGGTTGTCGATGCGGCTGGCGACGTATTCCTTCGCGACGAGGTTCATCCCGTCGCGAAGCGCGGTCACGAGCATGACGTCCGCGGCGAGATACAGAGCGACCATCTCCTCGCGGGGGAACGCCTGATGCAGGTACCGGATCGCGGTGTGATCCATCGTGTCGAAGTCGCCGTTGATGCGACCGACCGTCAGCTCGATCTCGTCACGCAGCTGGATGTAGGCATCCACGCGCTCTCGACTCGGGCTTGCCACCTGGACGAGGGTGGCGTCTTCGACGCTCAGGCGGCCGTCGACGAGGAGCTCGCCGAACGCCTTCAACCGGTGACGGATGCCCTTCGTGTAGTCGAGCCTGTCCACCCCGAGCAGGACCGCCTTGGGGTTGCCGAGTCCTTCCCGGATCTCCTTGGCCCGCGCTTGGATGTCGGGTCGTTGCGCGAGGGTGACGTACGACTCCGCGTCGATGGAGATGGGATATGCCTTCGCAAGCACGTTGCGGGTGCTGCCGTCCTCCATCGGCACCGTGATTCCCGAGGCCTTCGTCGTGTAATGGAACTGCCGGCGCACGGCACGGGCGAAGTTGCTCGCATCGGCGGTGCGCTGGAAACCGACGACGTCGGCTCCGAGCAGCCCTTCGATCACCTGCCGACGCCACGGAAGCTGTGAGAACAGGCCGTATGCCGGGAACGGGATGTGGTGGAAGTAGCCAATCGTCAGGTCGGGACGCATCCGCCGCAGCATCGCCGGCACCAGTTGGAGCTGGTAGTCCTGCACCCACACCGTCGCACCGTCGGCGGCAGCCTCCGCGGACGCCTCCGCGAACCGGCGGTTGACGTCGACGTACGCGTCCCACCACACGCGCCGGTAGCGCGGCGCGGAGATCACGTCGTGGTACAGCGGCCAGATGGTGTCGTTGGAGAACCCCTCGTAGTAGTTCTGCACCTCGTCGGCGCTCAGGGGCACGGGCACGAGGTGGGTTCCCTCGAAGTCGAACGGGTCCAGATGCAGGTCCGGCTTGCCGGGCCACCCGACCCATGCGCCGTCGGCTTTGCGCATCACCGGCTCCAGAGCGGTGACGAGGCCTCCCGGTGAACGTCTCCAGCCTCCGTCATCGTCACGATCCACGGGCAGTCGATTGGCGACGACGACGAAACTGGCTTGCGACACGCGAGCTCCTTCACGATGGCGGACGCGGGCACCTCCAGGGTACCGGCTCCGCCGGTCCCGACGCCGGGGCTGGACAGCGCGGGCCGCATGTGTAGCGTGGAGCGCATGGGCAAGTACCTCTTCGGCACCGGCATCATCGGAGCAGTCATCTCGGGCTTTTCGCTCCTGCGCGCGCTGCGCGAGGACACCTTCACCTGGCGCACGGCGCTGGCGTGGGTGAACTGGGGGATCACCGTCGCCCTGGCAGTCGGAGCGATCGTCGACATGCGACGGATCGATCAGGGCAAGCCCGTTCCGGCCGACTCCCCTGCCGCGCGGCGGCTCGAAGACGGTAAGAGGTGACCGAGGGCGGATGCCGATGTGACGGCACCCGCCCTCGTGGACCGGTCGGTCGATCGCGCGGCGGGTGTGCCCTCAGCGCTTGAGGATCAGTGCATCGCCCTGACCGCCACCGCCGCACAGCGCGACAGCGGCCGTGCCCCCGCCTCGACGCAGGAGCTCATGGACGGCGTGCACGACGAGCCGGTTGCCGGAGGCGCCGATGGGATGCCCGATGGCGATCCCCCCGCCGTGGATGTTGACGACCTCGTCCGGGAGGCCCAGTTCCGCCTGGGACCGGGCGACGACGGCACCGAAGGCCTCGTTGATCTCCACGAAGTCCAGATCTGACGCCGCGATACCCTCCCGTTCGCACGCCGCGACGATCGCGCGCGCGGGCTGGGCGTGGAGGGTGTTGTCAGGGCCGGCTACCTGGCCGGCGGACCCGATCACCGCGAGCACCGGCCAGCCGTTCTCATCGGCGTGCGAACGACCCGTGACGATCACCGCGGAAGCACCGTCGGAGATCTGCGACGAGTTACCCGCCGTGATCGTGCCGTCTTTCGAGAAGGCCGGGCGCAGTCCTGCCAGGGTGTCGACCGTGGTCTCGGGGCGGATGCCCTCGTCGCGGGTCACGATCTTGGGGTCGCCCTTGCGCTGCGGGATCTCCACGGGCACGATCTCGTCGGCGAAGACATCCGCCTCCCATGCCGCCGCCGCCCGCTGGTGCGACCGGGCTGCGACGGCATCCTGCTGCTCGCGCGTGACCTCATAGCGGGCGTTGTGACGCTCGGTCGAACCGCCCATGCTCTCGCGGTCGAACGCATCCGTGAGGCCGTCGTAGGCCATGTGGTCGAGCACCTCGACCGAACCGTAGGACCAGCCATCGCGCGATCCCATGAGCAGGTGCGGAGCCTGCGACATGGACTCCATCCCGGCCGCGACGACAACGCGCGCATCACCGAGCCGGATCATCCGGGCGGCGTCGATGACGGCGGTGAGTCCTGACAGGCACACCTTGTTGATGGATGAGGCGGGCACGTCCCAGCCGATGCCGGCGCCGATCGCCGCCTGGCGCGCGGGGTTCTGACCGGCTCCCGCGGGCAGGACCTGACCGACCAGCACCGCGTCGACGGCGTCCGGTGAGATCCCTGCCTTCTCGAGCGCGCCGCGGATCGCGATGCTCCCCAGCGCTGTCGAGGGTAGCGATGACAGCTGCCCCTTCAGCCGACCCTGCGGGGTGCGCGCGGCACCGACGATGACGACGTCCTCGTGGTTCATGCCTCCACCTTAAGGTCGTCCGAGACGGTGATCTCGGGTTCTGTCGCCGTGCGGACGTCCTCGACGCTCACACCCGGTGCCAGTTCCACCAGGACGAGCCCGTCGGCTGTCACGTCGAGCACCGCGAGGTCGGTGATGATCCGGTCGACCACTCCCCTGCCGGTCAGCGGCAGGGAGCACTCGGTGACGATCTTGGGGCTCCCGTCCTTGGCGACGTGCTCCATCAGCACGATCACCTTTCCCGCCCCGTGCACGAGGTCCATCGCGCCGCCCGGTCCCTTGACCATCTTCCCCGGGATCATCCAGTTGGCGAGATCTCCCGATGCCGACACCTGCATCGCCCCGAGTATGGCCGCGTCGATCTTGCCGCCGCGGATCATCCCGAAACTCGTCGCGGAGTCGAAGAACGCGGCACCCGGGAGGGTCGTCACTGTCTCCTTTCCCGCGTTGATGAGGTCGGGGTCGACATCCGCCTCGGCCGGGTAGGGGCCGACCCCGAGGATGCCGTTCTCTGACTGCAGGACGACCGTGACACCCTCGGGCACGTAGTTGGGAACCAGGGTCGGCAAGCCGATACCGAGGTTGACGTACGCGCCGTCTGAGAGCTCCTTGGCCGCGCGGGCGGCCATCTCGGTGCGGGTGAGTGCCATCTCTCAGGCTCCTTCCGGGGCGGCGGCCGAGACCGTGCGCCGCTCGATGCGCTTCTCGATGTCGGGACCCACCTCGACGATGCGGTGGACGTAGACGCCGGGCAGGTGCACGGCATCCGGGTCGATCTGACCCGGCTCGACCAGTTCCTCGACCTGCACGATGCAGATCCGCCCGGCCATCGCGGCGAGAGGGTTGAAGTTGCGTGCGGCCTTGTTGAAGACGAGATTGCCGTGGCGATCGCCTCGCAGGGCGTGCACGAGCGCGTAGTCGGTCACAATCGCCTCCTCGAGCACGTATTCGCGCGGCCCGCCCGAGACCTCGAAGGTGCGCACATCCTTCACGGGAGAGGCGACGGCAATGCCCCCGGCACCGTCGTAGCGGCGGGGCAGCCCGCCCTCGGCGACCTGGGTGCCGACGCCGGTCTGGGTGTAGAACGCCGCGATGCCGGCGCCCCCGGCGCGCAGCTTCTCAGCCAGTGTGCCCTGCGGGGTCAGTTCGAGCTCGAGTTCTCCGGAGAGGAACTGCCGCTCGAACTCCTTGTTCTCCCCCACGTACGACGACGTCATCTTGCGGATGCGCTTGTCGGCCAGCAGGATGCCCAGACCCCAGTCATCGACACCGCAGTTGTTCGACACGATCGAGAGGTCGTCCACGCCTCGCGCGTGCAGCGCCTCGATCAGTGCCATGGGGTTGCCCGACAGGCCGAACCCGCCCACGGCGAGGGTCGCGCCGGCGGGGATGTCAGCGACGGCCGCGGCCGGCGACTCCCAGGTCTTGTCGATCACGGATGAGCTCCTTCGGTCTGCCGGTGTTCCCGCGCCTCCCGCACCGCTGGACGCGCTCACTTCATCGTCGCGGTCACCGACAACGGACTCCAGCATCCGCTTGTGATGTGGACACGATTCGAGCTACTGTCCACATCATGGACAACGGACGGTCGATTCCCGGTGCACAGGCGATCGCCCGTGCCGCATCGCTGCTGCGGCTGGTCTCGGCGGGCGGGGCCGCAGGTCTGACCGTCTCGGAACTGGCGCGTCGAGCAGGCCTCACCCGCCCGACCACACACCGGCTGCTCACGGCGCTGCGTCACGAGGGACTCGTCGACCAGGACGAATCCGGGGGCACGTGGATGCCCGGCCCCGAGCTGTATCTGATGGGCGCCGCCGCTGCCTCGCGGTACGACATCACGAGCCTTGCGCGTGACATCGTGCGCTCCCTCGCGGTACGCACCGAAGAGAGCGCGTTCCTCTCCGTGCGGCGAGGCGACGAAACCGTGTGCCTGCTGCGCGAGGAGGGCAGCTTTCCGATCCGCTCGTTCGTGCTCTCGGAGGGGGTGCGGTTCCCCCTCGGCGTGGCCTCGGCAGGGCTCGCCATCCTCTCGTTCCTCCCAGCCCACGATGTGGACGCGTATTTCGAGCGGCATCCGGATCTGCCTGACCGTTGGGGCACGGCGCATGCCCCCGCGCGCCTACGCGCGCGCCTGCGGGAGACGCAAGAGCGCGGCTACGCCGTGAACCCGGGGCTCATCGTCGAGGGGAGCTTCGGTGTCGGTGCGGCGGTGTTCACCCGGGAGGGACACCCGCAATGGGCCCTGAGCCTTACCGGCGTCGAGTTCCGGTTCGGTCCGGACCGGCTCCCCGAGCTCGGCCGCATCCTGCTTGCGCACGCGCACCAGTTGACGACGCGGGTCGCCGCCGCGCGCGGCTGATGCCGGCGCTAGTCCCGCAGCGCTGCGCGCGGGGCCAGAACCGCACGAACCGCGTCGCCGACGACCCTCGCACCGGCCTCGCTCATGACGATCGTGTAGTGATTCAGATCGTCGAGGCGCGTGTGCTCGACACTCGGATACCTGGCCAGCACGCCGTCGAGATAGTCCGGTGCGTACAGTCCCGGCTCCTCATCCTGCAGCCCTCGCGGGACCGTCAGGAGGGTGATCGGATGCTGCGCCTCGGCGAGAGCATCCGGCAGTGCGGAGCCCGTGTTCATGTCGATCGTGTCGTCGACCATCGTCTCGTACCGCGTCGCCGGGCGCAGCGCGCCGGCACCGTCGTCGACGAGGTCGTACGCGAAGTAGCTCTCGAGCTCGGGCGCCCACGAGGTCGCGAACGCGGGGTGGGGCCGCCAGAACTCCAGGTAGTCGTCGATCGAGGCGAACCTCATCGACAGTCGCGCGGCGGTGGGGCCGAGCACATGGGTCGCGACGGCATCGGCATCCATCCCCGCCGGCACGTCGAGGGGCATCCCGCCGTCCACGAGGAGCAGACGCTCCACGCGCGACGGATGCCGGTGCGCGAACACCACCGAGACGAACGCGCCCATGGAATGGCCGACGACGGTGATGCGGTCGATCCCGAGCTGATCGAGCACCGCTGCGAGGTCGTCGGCGTGCGCCGCCAGCCCCGCCGGGCCCGACACCTCGTTGCTGCGGCCCCGGCCCCGCAGGTCGGGGGCGATGGCACGGATACCCGGCAGCTCCTCGACGACGAACGGCCATGCCAGGTGAGAGGACGTCACACCGTGGACGAGCAGGACTTCCCCGGTCATCGCGTCCACCGGGTCCCAGATCCCCACGTGAAGTTCACCGCCGGGAACGGGGACGTCGACGGTGCGGTACGTGTGCGCGCTCATCGTGCCGTCCACCCGCCGTCCATCGTGTAGGAGGCGCCGGTGACCATTCCGGCCTTGTCGGAGGCAAGCCAGCCGGCCAGAGACGCGACCTCCTCGGACTCGACCAACCTCTTGACGGCGGTCTCGGTGAGCATGATCTTCTCCACGACCTCGTCCTCGGGAATCCCATGAACCTTCGCCTGGTCGGCGATCTGCTTCTCGACGAGCGGCGTGCGCACATACGCGGGGTTGATGCAGTTGCTCGTGACCCCGTGCGCACCTCCCTCCAACGCCGTGACCTTCGACAGGCCCTCCAGGCCGTGCTTGGCAGATACGTAGGCGACCTTGTACGGGCTCGCGCGCAGCCCGTGCGCACTGGAGATGTTGATGATCCGCCCCCAGCCCTTCTCGTACATGTGCGGGAGCGCCGCGCGCACCAGCAGGAAGGGCGACTCGAGCATGAGACGCATCATCATGCGGAACGTTGCCGGATCGAACTCGGGGATCGCACTGACCCGCTGGATGCCGGCGTTGTTGACGAGGATGTCGACATCGAGGCGCAGATCGTCGAGCGCTTCTGTGTCGGAGAGGTCGACGACCCACGATTCGCCGCCGATCTGCGCGGCAGCTGCGTTCGCGGCATCCGCGTTGAGGTCGGCGATCACGACCGACGCTCCCCGTGAGGCGAACTCCGTCGCGCATGCCAGTCCGATACCGCTTGCTCCCCCGGTGACCAGCGCGCGCCGTCCGGCGAGGTCCTGTTCGGTCATGGGGTGCCCTCCTTTGTTGATCGAGATGGCTCTGTTCGCGGTGCGAGCGCGTTGTCGATGAGCGTGGACATCGAGGCCATGACCGCCGGATCGAGCTCGGCGGGCGGCCTGCCGTCGGCATCCCTCTCCCACAGGAGGAAGCGCATGCCGATGAGCTCTCCCATACCCATGAGTGCCCACGCCGTGACTTCGGGGTCGAGGGCGCGATCGACGTCGCCGCTGCTCTGGGCTGCGCGCAGTCCCGCCTCGTAGCCTTCGACGATGCGGGTGTAGTGCAGTCGAAGGATCTCGGGCGAGACGAACTCGGCTTCGCGCACGACCCGGTACAGAGCGGGGTGGGCGGCGGTGAAGCGGAAGAAGCCCGCAAACCCCGCTCGCTCCGCCTCCAGCCGGGTCGTGGCTCCGGCCATCGACTCGGACATCGAGTGGCGCACCCGTCGGTTCAAGTCGATGACGAGCGCCTCGAAGATCGTCTGCTTGCTGTCGAAGTAGAGGTAGAAGGTACCGAGGCCGATGCCGGCACGCTCGGTGATCTTCACGATCGATGCTTCGTGGTAGCCCTGGTCGGCGAACACCGCCTCGGCTGCCTCGAGCAATCGCCGACGGGTGGCCTCGCCGCGCTTGGTCAGCGGCCGCCCCGTGGCCGAGGACACCGGTGCGACATCCTCATCCTCAGCGGGAACGCTCACGCGACACCTCCTGGGCGGATGCCGCAATCGTCCGGGCGTGCTCACGCAGCCGTGAGCGGGCGAGCTTGTCGATCGACGAACGCGGCAGGCTGTCGACAACCCGGATGGCGATCGGAACCTTGAAGGCAGCGAGCGTGCGGCGGGCATGCGCGAAGACCTCGTCCTGCGACAGGACCGCGCCCGAGCGGACGGTCACGAACGCGACGCCACGCTCCCCCCACACCGGGTCGGGAACACCCACGACCGCGGCCCCCGTGATCAGGGGATGCAGGCACAACGCGTGCTCCACCTCCGCCGGCGCGACATTCTCTCCCCCCGAGATGAAGATGTCTTTCAGCCGGTCGACAACGGTGAAGACCCCGTCGCCGTCGCGGTGGACGACATCTCCGGTGCGCAGCCAGTCGCCGTGCATGGCGCGCGCCGTGGCCGCGGGGTCGCCGAGGTAGCCGGCGAAAACGCTCGGGCCCCTCACCCACAGCTCCCCGGTCGCGTCGCCGCGCAGCGGGAGGAGAGTCTCGGGGTCGACGACCTGCACACTCACGTGCGGGTACGGTCGCCCAACTGCCCCACGGCGGTCGGCAGCGACGCCGTTCGGGCAGTGGAGCACGTTGGGCCCCGCCTCCGTGAGACCGTAGCCCTGAACCAGCTCGATGCCGCGCGCCTGCCACGCCTCGCGAACCGCCCCGGGAAGGGTCGCGCCACCGACCAGAGCAAGGCGGACCGATGACAGATCACTCGTCGCCCACCCACGGGACTCGGCGAGCATCGCGTACTGCGTCGGCACGCCCATCATGGCAGTGACGCGACGTTCCCGGATGAGCTGAAGCACCCGTTCGGTGTCGAACGACCGCTCGAGCACGACCGTCGCTCCGCCCCACCACGCCAGCAGCGGCTGACAGTTCCACGCGGCGACGTGGAACTGCGGGAGGACGGCCAGCACGACATCCGTCTCACCCAAGGGCAGCGCGCGACCGAGCGCCAAGTTGTTCCAGAAACAGTTCGCGTGGGTCAGGATGACGCCCTTGGGAGCCGCTTCGCTGCCCGACGTGTAGACGATGAGCAGCGGGTCGTCATCGCGGACCGGCCGGCGATCCCGGGGCTGCTGGGCGAGAGGTAGGGAGCGCTCGATTCCTGCGGTGCCCAGTGCCGCGACCGGCGGCGCGGCCTCGAGCTCGCGCAGGGCTTCGCCCGCGGCGACCGCGAACTCATCGTCGACGACCACCAGGTGTGGCCCGCTGCGACCGAGCGTGTCGACGAGCTCTCTGGTCGTCTGACGCCACGACAGCGGAACGAATGCCGCGCCCGTGAGCGCGCAGGCGAAAAAGAGCACCACCTGGTCTATCGAGTTCCCGGCGACCGTCGCGATGCGCGATCCGGCTCCGAAACCGGCGTCCAGGAGCCCCTCCGCGAGCGCACGCGACCGACGGGCCAGGTCGGCATAGTCGATCGTCACGCCGCGATCGTCGATCGCGATGCGATGCGGTGTGTGCGCGGCGCGCTCGATCAGCCACCGGCCGATCGTGTGCGACTCGTCCTGTATGTCGTTGCTCACGCCCGAACCTCCGAGGCACCGATCGCGTCGGCATCTGCCTCCGCGTCGTCGATGCTCCGCAGACTATCGCGCACGTGCCGCTCACCGTGGCGGCGACGCCACCAGCCGTCGATCGTGCCGGCGATACCGCCGGGCAGGAACATGACGACGATGATGAACAGCGCTCCGAGCAGGAACAGCGGTTCTGACAGCGGGATCCGAAGGATGTCGGGCAGAGACGCGATCGCCTCGGACCCGGCGAGCACGGTCAGGCGCTGATCCAGAAGCGTATAGAGCACTCCCCCGACGATCGCGCCCCACCGGAATCCCACACCGCCGAGCACGACCATGACGAGGACTGTGATCGTGAGGTCCGCCGACACCGCCCGGGGAACGGTTCCGGACTGCAGCAGCATGTAGGCGACACCTGCCAGGCTCGCGAGCACCGCGGCGATCACGAAGATGATCAGCCGGATGCGATAGGGGCGAAGCCCCAGGACGCGGACGCGCTGCTCGTTCTCCCGCGTGGCACGGGCCAGGTGCCCGAGTCGGGAGGTGTCGACCCACAGGGTGACGAGGTAGACGATCACGAGCACCGCGAGGGCGAACCAGTAGAGATTGCGCGTGTTGACCACGCCCACCAGGACATCGGGCACCTGGTCGGTGTTCAGACTCAAGCCTTCCTCACCGCCGGTGATCGCCGAGTTGCGCCGCACGAGCACGGAACCGGCTTGCGCGAACGCGAGCGTGACCATCGCGAACGGGATGCCCGAGACACGCATGGCGACGGCGCCGGTGACGAAGGCGATGACCATGCCGCCGATCAGGGCGAGGAAGACCCCGGGGAACATCGGGACCCCGAAGTGCTCGAGCGCGATCCCGAGACCGTAGGCACCGGCTCCGAAATACAGGGCGTGTCCGAACGACAGCATCCCCGAGGTGCCCAGCAGCAGGTTGTACGACAGGGCGAGCGCAGCGAACACCATGCACAGGGACAGCAGCGCAAGCGTTCCCGGCTGGTAGGTCGCCGTGGGGAGCACTCCGGGGATGGAGATGTTCAGCAGCGGCAGGAGGGCCATGAAGACCACGAGCACCACACCCATGAGGGCCGGCCAGTATCGACGGATGCTCATGCTTTCCTCCCGAGAAGACCAGAGGGCCGCACCAGCAGGACGACCGCCAGCAGGATGACGACGATGAAGTCGCCTGTGCCGCCGAGGTAGAAGTTCGCGAACTGCTGCAGCACCGCCACGACCACGGAGGCGACAGCCGCCCCGGTGAGGGACCCGAGCCCTCCGACGACCGTCACGATGAATGCGAAGATCAGCAGCGTCGACCCGAGGTGCGCCGAGACGAACGTCGAGTAGTGCATGGCGAGCACCCCGCCGATTCCGGCCGCCGCGCCACCAATGGCGAACACGAGGGTGAACGAGCGGCGCACGTCGATCCCGAGCGACGTCACCATCGATCGGTTCTCGACGCCGGCGCGGATGATCATGCCGTAGCGGGTCTTCTTCAGGAAGAGCACCAGCGCGGCCAGCACGAGCGCGGCGGCGAGCATCAGCACCCAGTACACGTTGGGAATGCGAGCACCGAGGATCTCGGTGGTGTCCTTGAGCCATGGCGGACCCGAGATCGGGATGGCGTCTGTCCCCCACACGCCCTCGAAGAGGGCAACGGCCGCGAAGGAGAGCCCGACGGTCACGAGGACTTGTTCGATGTGGCGCTCGTAGAGCGGGCGGATGAGAACGAGTTCGGTGAGGGTCGCAAACACCGCACCGACGGCCGCGCCCACCAGGATGGAGACCAGGAACGACCACCACGACTCGGTGCCGAGTGCTTGCGCGACCATCCATCCGAGGAACGCACTGAGCGTCAGGAAGGCGCCGTGGGCAAAGTTCAGGACGTGCATGAGGCCGTAGATGAGGCTCAGGCCCGATGCGACGAGGAAGTAGAGCGCCCCGAGACCGACGCCGGTCACCAGGGTGAGGATGATGGTGCTCACGAGTGGGCCTCCGGGGATGGTGCGGTGTCGGCAGCCGCGGGTCGCTCGGCGTGGACGCCGAGCAGACGCTGCGTGAGTTCCTCGTCGTCGAGGATCTCGCGCGCCGAACCGGTGTGGACGACGCGGCCGCTGTCGATGACGATCGCGCCGTGGGCGAGTCGCTTGACCACGTCGAGGTTCTGTTCCACGAGCAAGATCGGCACGATCTTGGCCGCCTCTTCGAGCGCGTCAGCCACCTCGGTGACGATCTTGGGCGCAAGTCCCTTCGTCGGCTCGTCGACCAGCAGGAGCTGGTTGTCGTTCATGAGCGCTCGCGCGACCGAGACCATCTGCTGCTGTCCGCCCGAGAGCGTGCCGGCCATCTGATCGCGTCTGCCGACGAGATCCGGGAACAGCTCGGCGACGAACTCGCGGCGGGGGTTTCGCTGCCGCTCGGCCAGCGCGAGGTTCTCGGCGACGGTGAGCTTGGCGAACACCTCGCGGTCTTCCGGGACGTATCCGACGCCCCGTTTCACGATCCGGTGAGTGGGGAGCGAGTCGATGCGCTCCCCGGCCAGTCGCACCTCGCCTCGGCGGTGGATGAGCCCCAGGATGCCGCGCAGCGTGGAGGTCTTGCCCACCCCGTTACGGCCGAGCACTGCCGTGATCCCGGTGGCGGGGACGGAGAAGGTGACGCTTTCGACCACGGGCTGACCGGCGATCGAGCAGCGCAGGTCGGTGACCTCCAGGATGGCGCTCATGCGGCAGTCCCGAGGTAGGCGCTCTGCACGAGCGGGTTGGCCATGATCTCGGCGGGCGAGTCGAACGCGATGATCGAGCCGAAGTACATCACCGCGACCTTCTCAACCAGACCCATGAGCACGTCGATGTGGTGCTCGACCATGAGGACGGTGCATCCGGTCCGCTGCTGAAGCTCGCGGATGTTGTCGACGAGGCCCGCGACATCGCCCGATGCGACCCCGGCCATCGGTTCGTCCAGCAGCACGATCTTGGCATCCATGGCCAGCAGCACCGCGATCTCGAGCTTGCGCTTGTCGCCGTGGGAGATATCGCCCGCCGGCGTCAGGAGCTTGTGGGTCAGCCCCACCTCCTCGAGGTTCTGCAGCGCACGCTGGGTCGCTGCATCCTTCGCGGTCGGGAAGTGGAACAGCGAGTAATCGCGCCCGACCGCGACCTGCGCGGCAAGTCGCACGTTCTCCAGGACGCTGAGCTTGGGGAACAGGCTCGAGGTCTGGAAGGTGCGCCCCAGTCCCGCCCGCGCCCGGGCGGGCACGGACATCGTCGAGATGTCTTCGCCGTTCATCAGAACCCGACCCGTCGTCGGGGTCATGATGCCGGAGATGACGTTGAACAGCGTGGTCTTGCCCGCGCCGTTCGGCCCGATGACGCCGACCAGGGAACCCGGGGCGACATCGAGGTCGACATCCTTCAGAATTGTCGCGCCGCCGATCTGCAGGCCCAAGCTCTCCACCCGCAGAGCGGAGGGCGTGGACTGTCGCGCGGGCGCGGACGGAACCGGAGTGCTCATGTTTCGGTCGACCTCTTACTGCGCTTCGGCCGGAGCTACCGCGTCGGCGGCGACCGTGTCGACCAACTCGGGGACGAAGGTGTCGCCGTCGGCAACGAGCTTGACCTGGTACATCTCCTGCAGAAGGGCGTGGTCGCCGGCTCGCACCGTCAGGGTGCCCTTGGGGCCATCGAAGGAGTAGCCCTCGAGAGCGGAGATCATCGCATCGACGTCGCCCTGCCCCTCTTCGATCGCGTGGACGATCATGAGCGCTGCGTTGAAGCCATCCGGGCTGAACAGGTCGGGGGTGCACCCGTCCTCCTCGAGGAGGCTGATCATCTCGGTGTTGACGGAGTTGTCAGGGGCGCCGGGGAAGTAGTAGTTCAAGAAGTTGATCTTCTCGGAGGCTTCGCCGTAGGCACCGAAGGTCGCGGAGTCGCCGAGTCCCGTGACCACCGGGATCGCGTCGAGCACTCCCTGCTGGCTCATCGCCTGCCACATCGCGCCTGAGGTGGCACCTGCCCACGCGACGAACACGAGATCGGGGCTTCCCGCGAGAACCTGCTGCGCGAACGGCGTGAACTCCGTTACGTCTTCGGCCACGAGCACCGAGTTCACCGTGGCACCCTGGCCGCCGAGGATCGCCTCGACGGCGGCGACGTTGCCCTGCCCGAACGCGGTGTCCTGCGCGAACACCGTCACGGTCTTGCCGGCGATGTCGTCGAGGAAGGTCCCGGCCGTTGCCACATCCTGCGAGCTCTGACGTCCCGAGCGGAACGTGTAGTCGTTGATGCCGGTGATCGCGTCGGCAGCGGCCGGTCCGGCGATGTAGAGCACCTTGTTCTGCTCCGCCTGCTCTGCGACCGCGAGTGCGACACCCGAGGACACCGTGCCGGCGATGATGTTCACCCCGTCACCGATCAGTTCCTTGACGGCAGTGACGGCCTTGTCGGGGTCACCGGCATCGTCACGGTACTCGACGTTGATGGTGGTGCCGTTGATCTCGTTCGTACCGTCGGTCGCGTAGGCCAGACCAGCACGGAGACCGCAGAGGTACTGCTCGCCGTAGCCGGCAAGCGCACCGCTCTCGCTCGAGACGATGCCGACCGTGACCTCGGACGGTCCCGTCGTCTGGTCGCCTCCGGCGCCGCCGCCGTCGGACTGCGGCGCACAGGCCGCCATAACAAGGGCGCTGGTGGCGACCACCGTGCCCAGGAGCAACTTCTTCGTAACCCGCATGTGCGTGCCTTTCACCGTTGGAAGGGGCATACCTGAAAGCTGATTCAGGTAACGTCTACAGTAGGTGACGGCGGCATCAAGGGCAAGTTTCAGCGCGCGCTCGTCGGCATCCGTTATGGATTCGCGACCCGGGCCGGTTCGCGACCCGCGCAGCCTTGTTCGGTTGCCGCGACACGCCGTGCAGACGCCGGCGTCGCCGCACATCGCGGCAATCGAACGCCGTCGGCGAGACCGAAAACGAAGACGCGGCCCGGGGAGTGAACTCACCCGGGCCGCCTTCTCCGCGATTACCCGAATACCGCGAAGGTGTTGCTCTCCAGAGAATCTACCTTCGGAGTCGGCTATGTGAACGCTATGTGAGAGCACTCTCACGGCGCTTTGAGCAAGACGGCAGGCGTCCGAATGCGGGAGCGACTCCCCGCGGAAAGTATGGTGCGCCCCCAGGGACTTGAACCCTGAACCCACTGATTAAGAGTCAGTTGCTCTGCCGATTGAGCTAGAGGCGCGGAGGTACGTACCGCGCAGAGCGCACGGCGAACCGAGGGTCAACTCTATCATCACGATGAGGTCACCCGGAAATCGCTCAGGATGCCGCCACCTATCCTTGATCGTGTGACCTCCTCCCCCGTGACGAATCGTTTTGACGCACCCTTCGACGGTGACCTCGCGACGGAGTTGACGCTCGCGTTGCGCCTGGCAGATGCGGCCGACGCCGTGTCGATGGAACGCTTCGATGCGGCCGATCTCGACATCCGTGTCAAGGCGGATGCGTCGCACGTCACGGAGGCAGATCTGGCGACCGAGCGGGCGATCCGCGACATCCTGGCCGCCGAGCGACCCGAGGACGGGGTGTTCGGCGAGGAGTTCGGATCGTCGGGAGACGCGCCGCGGCAGTGGATCATCGATCCGATCGACGGGACCGCGAACTACCTCAAGGGAATCCCCATGTGGGCGACCCTGATCGCGCTCGCGATCGATGGGGTTCCCCGCGTCGGGGTCGTAAGCCAGCCGGCGATCGGTCGGCGCTGGTGGGGCGCCACCGGACTCGGCGCCTGGACGGCGGCGCCATCGGGCGAGGCGAAACCGCTGCGGGTGTCGGAGGTCGATGCGATCGAGCGGGCGAGTGTCAGCTTCCAAAGCATCCGTCAGTGGGACGACGCCGGGCGACTCGACGACCTGACCCGCCTCACGCGCGCCGTGTGGCGGGACCGCGGGTACGGGGACGCGTGGCCGTACATGCTGCTGGCAGAAGGCCGGCTCGAGATGGTCGCCGAGTTCGGCGTGAAGGAGTACGACATCGCCCCCTACGTCCCGATCCTGCAGGAGGCCGGCGGCCGGTTCACCGCGATCGACGGACGCCACACGCTGAGCGACCGCTCCGGTATCGCGACCAACGGCATCCTGCACGACGCGTTCATCGCCCTGCTGCACGGTGAGGAGTCCGCGCAGTGACATCCGGACCGATCCGACCTGCCCTTCTCGCGGTGGCCGTGCTCGGCGTGCTCGGTCTCGCCGCCTGCTCCACGACCCCCGCACCAGATCCGACCGGCCCCACGACGCCGTCGGCGCCGAGCGCTGCGCCGATCGCGACTCCGGATGCCTCCCCCGCACCCACCGCGGATGCCGCCGCACCGACGTGCGAGACCCTCATCTCGACGTCACTGGTGGAGGAGCTGAGAGGGTACGGCTGGACCGCGCAAGCGGAGGACTTCCTCGTCGGTGCGACGGTCGTCGAAGACGGCTTGCAGTGCACATGGGCGGACTTCGACGGCCCTGCGACCGACAACCTCCTGCTGTTCGGCTGGGCGCCTGTCGTCGCCAGCGAGGCGACGCGGCTGCAATCCGAGCTGATCGCCCAAGGCTGGATCCGAGAGGACGGCGAGCAAGGGACCTACATCACCGCCAACCCCGACTACGCCGTCGCCCTGGACGAGGACGGATATGGGATGACGTATCTGTTCGGGGACGGATGGGTGACCGTCGCGTTGACTAAGCAGGGCCTCGTGCTCATCGAGCGCCCAGACGCCTGACTCCGGTGCTGTCAACCCGCTCGCGTGGGAGGCGCCTTCCGGGTGCACTGGGACCATGTCCTCCTCGATCCTCGCTCGCGCGGTGCGCGGCGCTGTTGCCGGAGCCACCGCTACCGTCCCGATGACGGGTGTCTTCCTCTCTGCCCGCGCCAGAGGCGCGATCGACACGCTGCCTCCGACGCTCATCCTGCAGCGACTGGTCGGCCCCACGCGCCGCCGCGACCGGAGCGCCGAAGTGACGCGATGGGCGATGGTGCTCCATGTCGCCTACGGCGCGGGTGCGGGAGCCGCTTTCGCGGTGCTGGCGCCGGGAGCTCACGGGAGACGGGCAGTCCTCGGGCCGGTCTGGGGCGTGATCGTCTGGCTGATCAGCTACGAAGGATGGCTCCCTGCCGCGGGCATCCTCCCCCCGGCTCACCGCGACCGCCCGCCCCGCGCGAGGGCGATCGTCATTGCCCACATCGTCTGGGGCGGCGCCCTGGGGCTCCTGTCGCGACGCCGATCCTGAACGGCTGCCCCCATCCTGCTCGCCCGTCCGGTCCGATACAGTCAGAGTCATTGTCGCCTGACCCGAACGGACGGCATCGATGCCCGGACTGTCTCGCCGCCACTTCCTCGCTGGCGTCGCCGCGCTCGCGGCCGCCACCGGCATGAACGTCGACCTCCTCGGCCGTAGCCTCGCCGCCCGCGCGCAGTCGACGGCACAGACGGCGGCGAGCATCCCGACGACGCTCCAGCAGACGATCCTGCAGGGCGGGGTCGTGAAGGGCTCGTACCGCGGTTTGACCACCGGACCGGGCGAGCCCTACCTCCCCCGACTCGACATCCTGCGTGCGACACCCTCGAGCACCCGCGCCGGTGCCCGCCGCTCGCTGCTGTATCTCGGACACCTCTCGGATCTGCACGTCATCGACGCACAGTCGCCCGGGCGCATCGAACCGATGATCGTGCAGGACCACTCGGCGTGGGGTTCCGCGTTCCACCCGCAAGACCCCTTGAGTCCGCATGCGACCGCGGCGATGGTGCAGGCGTTCTCGGATGCCCGGTACAGCCCGCTCACCGGCGCGCCGATGAGCGCGGCGATCGTCACCGGCGACTCGGCCGACATGCACTCCCACATGGAGCTGCGCTGGTACATCGATCTGATGGATGGCCTGAGCGTCGACCCTGCCTACGCGAGTTCGACGTATCAGGGTGTGCAAGCGTGGGCGGAAGCCACCTGGGCGTACCGACCTGGTGACCCGAGCGGCGGAGCCTTCGGCGACTACGGGTTCCCGCAGCTTCCGGAGCTGCTCTCGCAGGCCATCGCGAAGCCCGTCGACTCTGTGGGCCTGCCCGCCCCCTGGTACGCCGTGTACGGCAACCACGACACACTGCTGCTCGGCACCTTCAATCTCAGCCCGCAGCTTCACGCTCTGGCGATCGGCGCCCAGAAGTCGTACACGCTCGAGGGCACGGCGGGAACGGCGCTCGGCGGGTGGGCGGCTGCCACCGGCATCCTGCAACAGGCGGTCGACGCCCTCGGGCTCGAGTGGGGTCGGCCGGGCTTCAAGGAGGTCGCGGCGAGCGCCGAGCGTTACCTGTTCGAGCAGCGCGAGTTCATGGCCGAGCACTTCAACACCCAGCCGACGCCAGGCCCCGTGGGCCACGGCTTCACCCAGCACAATCTGGACTCCGGAGAGACCTGGTGGTCAGCCGACCTTTCGCCCAACGTCCGAGGCTTCGGCCTCGACACCTGCAATCAGGTCGCGGGGCCCGACGGCGGCGTTCCCGAGGTGCAGTTCCGGTGGCTGGAAGCGCAACTGCAGCAGGCCCAGGCCGAGAACAAGCTCGTGCTCATCTTCAGCCACCACAACAGCCTCACCCTCGAAAACAAGGCGCAGCGGTTCGATGATCCGCAGAAGCTCTATGGCGCCGAGGAATTCGTGGCGATGCTGCTGAAGTACCCCGTCGTGATCGGGTGGCTCAACGGGCACACGCATCTGAATCAGATCCTCGCGCACGCAGACGGCGAGCGCGGCTTCTGGGAGATCACGACCGCGTCGTGCATCGACTTCCCCCAGCAGCAGCAGGTGGTCGAGATCGTCGACAACCGCGACGGCACCCTTTCGCTGTTCACGACGGTGCTCGATCACGCCTCACCGGCCGTGCCCGGATCGAGCGGCAGCGTCGCCGACCTCGCGTCACGTTCCCGCGAGTTCGCCGCGAACGACTGGGCAGAAAGTCCGATGATGCGTCGCGGCTCGCCGCTGGATCGCAATACGGAACTCCTGCTGAAGGCCCCGTTCGATCTGTCTCGCATTACGGATGCCGCGCTCGAGAAGCAGCACATGACCGAGGCTGCGAGGATCCTCGCCTACGAGACGGAGCGTGGACTGTGAGGCGGCGACTGATCACGGCATCCGTGCTCGCGGCGAGCATGATGGCAGTGGCCGGATGCTCGCAGGTCGAGGCCCTGGCACCGGTCGGTGGAAATCACATGACAGAGATCCGGTACGCCGCGATCGACATCCTGCTCGCGAAGAACATCGACGTGCTCGTCGCACCGGTGTGTGAGCAGTCGGGCGAGGCGGTGTCGTGCACCGGTGAGACGGCAGACGGCGAGGTGATCACCGTTACCTCCCCGGCCGATGCCACCGACACGGTGACCGTGACCGTGGGCAGCGACACGATCTATGACGGGAAGTACTGGGACATCCTGGATGACGCTGTGCGAGGTGAGCTGTGAGCGCGTGGGGTCTGCTCGGTCGCACCTGGCGGATGTGGGTGCCTATCGCCCTGCTGAACACCGTGCTGCAGGCGCTGCTCGTGGTTCCCTTCGCGACGCCCGCGGCATCGGTCGTCTTCGTGCTGCTCGTGCTCGCTTCGCTCGCCGGAGTCGTGGCCAGCGTCGCGCTGATTGCTGCGGCGCTCCGCTCGGCGCTTGCAGGGAGCAGACGATGGCCGACCTGGGGCGAATGGCTCGCGGTGCTGCTGCTCACGGTCGCCGTATCAGCAAGCGCTCTGGTCGCTGCGTGGCTCGTGATCCCGACACTCGCAGTCGCGGCCATCATGCTGCCTGCCGTCTTCGGAGTTCCGCAGCGCACCGCGTGGGGCTTCGGCTTGTTCGCACAGGCACCGCTGCGCGGCGTCCTGCTCACCCTCATGACGTTGGCACTGGCCGCACTGCTGTGGTTCGCAGCGCTCGTGTTCGGATTCTTCGTCACCGGCTGGGTCGGCGCCGCCCTGACGTGGCTGGTCTTCGGGCTCGTCGGCGTTGTTGTTCTCGCGTCCTGGTTCGCGACACCGCGCCGCGATCGGGCCTGACCTAGCCGGTAACGGATGCCTGGGTGTCGGCATCCGTCATGACAGCGCCAATCTGTACAGAAGCGTCTCGGCGGCACCGAAGATGAAGCTGACCTGCATCGCGACCGCAAAAACGGCGCCCAGCGTGTACCAGAACAAGTAGGGGCTGCGGCGCCGCAGGAAGAAGACCCAGAGCCCGACGACAGTCCCGATCGCAACGGTCGCGCCGATCACGGTCGCGAACGCCATCCGCACGAAATCAGCGGCATGCGGTTCGCTCCACGAGTTCGCGGCAATGCCCAAGAGTCCCGGGACGAGCAGGACACCGAGCAGGAGGATCGTTGTTGGCGAGTTCCAGGCCCGATTCCGACGCACCCCGACCTGCGTCTGCGTATCGGTCATGGCCCCACCGTAACCCGGATGACCCGGGGCGCCGCAAGACACGGAAGAATCAGAACGTGAGTTCGTCGCTGTTCGCGCCACCCCGTTTCTCTGACCTCGCTGCCGCAGCGGCGGGCGAGAAGCCCCTGACCTGGCGGCAGCGTCGCGCCCGGTTCCGGCAGATCTGGGGCCTGGCCAGGCGTCACGGACTCCTCCCGCTCCGCAAGCTCGATTTCAGCTACGACCCCGCAACCGCCGACGTTCGCGCACGCCAAGCACGCGGCCTGCGCGAAGCGCTCGAAGAGGCAGGCGGCGGCTTCATCAAGGCCGGGCAGCTCCTCTCCACCCGCGACGACATCCTGCCGACCGAGTGGGTTCGCGAGCTCTCGCGTCTACAGAAGGAAGTGAACCCCGCTCCCCCCACGCAGATCGAAGAGCTCCTCGAACGCGAGCTCGGCGAGCGTCGCGGCAGGTTCGCCAGCTTCGACGTGGAGCCGCTGGCGGCGGCATCCATCGCCCAGGTGCACCGGGCAACCCTGGATGACGGCACCGTCGTCGCCGTGAAAGTGCAGCGCCCCGGCATCCGTGCCCTGCTCGATTGCGACATCGACATCATGCTGCGTCTTGCCGGCTGGGCAACCCGTCGGATCGCGCAGGCCCGCCAGTTCGGTGCGCTCGATATCGCGAAGCAGTACGCGCAGGACCTGCGCAACCAGGCCGATTTCGCGCGCGAGGCGAGCAACCTCGAGAGCCTCGCTCAGTCGGCACGGTCCGCGCGCGACGAGGTGCGCATCCCGCGGATCTTCCCCGATCTGTCCACCGACCGCGTCCTCACGATGGAATTCATCGACGGCGAGACGATCACCGCTCTGCGGCGCGAGGGGCAGACCGACGAGATCGAGGATGCCCTGCGCACGGTCCTGCGCAGCTTCCTGCGTCAGCTGGTGATCGACGGCGTCTTCCACGCCGATCTGCACCCCGGGAACATCATCATCGACCCCGAGGGTGCGCCGGCGCTCATCGACTTCGGCTCGGTGGGCCGGCTCGACCGCGACCTGCGGCAGACGGTCCAGGATCTCGCGATCGCGTTCCTGCAGGGCGACACCCGCCGGGTCGCGGATGCCGCTCTGGCGATCATGCCCCTGGCAAACCCCGCCGACGAACCCGGATTCCGACGTGCCCTCGCCGAGTTCGTCACCCACGACCTCGGCAGCGGTTCCCGCATCACACTCGGCACGATCGACAACGCCAGCGACCTGTTCATCCGCTACGGCAGCGCGCTGCCCGCCGATCTGGTCGCCGCCGGCCGTGCTTTCGCGATCCTCGAGGGGACCCTCCGCACCGCCGCACCGACGATGGATGTCATCGGCGAGTCCCGCGACGCGGCGCAGGCGCTCATCCTGTCGCAGTTGCGGCCGCGGGCACTTGCCGGGGCGCTCGGACGTTCCGCGCTGGGCGCATTCCCGCGCCTGCGGCGGCTTCCCGATCGACTCGAGACGATCGTCGGCGACCTGGCCGATGGCAAGCTCACCGTGAAGATCCGCCTGTTCGCCGACGACCGGGATCGCCGGGTCGTCACGGGCGTCATCCGCCGAGTCTCGACCGTGATTCTCGGCGGGATGCTGACCGTCGCGTCCCTCGTGATGTTCGTGCTTCCGCCGTTCGAGGGCGGCTCGCTCTCCCCTGTCGCGGCGGGTGTGGCGCTGGCGATCGGGGCTGCCGCGACGTTTGTGACCGCGGCGGTGGATGCCCTGCTGGGGCGCCGCCCCTGACATCCTGGTGCCCGGGCGCACCCGGACAGTGCAGAATCGGGGCATGGAACGCTTTGACACCGTCGTCATCGGCGCCGGGATCGCGGGGCTGACCGCCGCGCGACTTCTCGCTGCGGCGGGCCGCGACGTCGTCATCCTCGAGGCCCGGGACCGCGTCGGTGGACGGGTGCAGACCGATCGCACCGACGGTGAGGTGACCGATCTCGGCGCATCCTGGATCCACGGCGTCACCGACAGCCCCGTCGCGGCGGCAGCCGAAGCGTTCGGGATGCGGACGGTGGAGTTCACGGTCGGTGGCTACCAACCCGACAGCCGAGCGATCGCCTACTACGGCCCGGACGGCCTGCGGCTCTCGGATGCCGAGGCCCACGCTTTCGCGGACGACGTCCACGCCGTCGATGCGGCGCTGGTGGCCGTGATCGCGGCATCCGCGCCCGACGCGTCGTACCGCGATGTCACCGAACAGGCGTTGGCGGACCAGGGATGGGACGCTGAGCGGACCCAGCGGGTGCGCGAGTACCTCGAGCACCGGGCTGAGGAGCAGTACGGCGCCTGGATCGAGGACCTCGCCGCGCACGGCCTCGACGATGACGCGATCGACGGTGATGAGGTCGTCTTTCCGGACGGCTACGACGTGCTCGCCGCGCGACTTACCGAAGGGCTCGACATCCGCCTCGAGCACATCGTCACGCGGGTCGAGTGGTCGGATGACGGGGTCGTCGTCTCGACCGACCGGGGCACGTTCAGCGGCGCCACCGCCGTTGTCACGGTGCCGGTCGGTGTCTTGCGCTCGGATGAGTTCGTCATCCACCCCCCGCTTCCCGAGCCCGTCGCTGGCGCACTGTCGCGCCTGACGATGAACGCGTTCGAGAAGGTGTTCCTGCGCTTCCCGACGAAGTTCTGGGACGAGGGCGTGTACGCCATCCGTCAGCAGGGCCCCGAGAGCCGGGCCTGGCACTCGTGGTACGACCTGACCGCGCTGCACGGCACGCCGACCCTGCTGACCTTCGCCGCCGGACCGACGGCACGTGAGACTGCGGAGTGGGATGCCGAGCGCGTCGTGGCCGACATCCTCACCCAGCTGCGCCGGCTCTATGGTGATCGCGTCGTCGAACCCACGACCGTCGCGATCACGTCGTGGCACGATGATCCGTTCGCGCGCGGGTCGTACGCCTACATGACGCTCGGTTCGACGACGGCCGACCACGACGACCTCGCGACACCGATCGGCGGCGTGCTGCACCTGGCGGGCGAGGCGACGTGGACCGACGATCCCGCGACGGTTCCTGCGGCGATGCTCTCGGGCCACCGCGCCGCCGAGCGGATCGTGGGTCACGACATCCCGATCAAGACCCTCTGGAGCTGACGCGGCGCGGGACGGCCGTGCCGCTAGATGCGCTGCAGCTCGCCCCGCACGATGGAATCGCCGGAGTGTTCCGGTGGACCGCCTTCGGGTTCTGCCGAGATATCGACCAGGACGAACTCGTCGAGGTCGACGTCGTCGGGTATCGGGAACGTCGCAGTCTGGCTGTCGAGGACGCCGAGACTGAGAATCTGGGTGGCATCGGCCGAGATCAGCCACACTTCGCGGAAGGTTCCGGGGATCGGCGCTGCATCGAGGGTGACGACGACGCTGCGCTCGGGACCGGTCTCCTCAACAATCGCTTCGCCGTGCGCTCCGGGATGGTCGGGGAAAGCCAGCAGCTCCGCCGACGCGATCGGTGTGGTTTGCGGCAGTGAAGCCAGTGACCACACTCCTCCGACGACAAGCACCAGCGCCACTGTGGCCGCCAGCGCCCACAGGCCACGGGTCCATCCGCCGGGCCGGCGCTGCGCGCCACGACCGTGCATTTGGACCGCGCGCTCGCGCCGGGGGTGCGCCGGCGCCGCCTCGATCGTGAGAGCATCCGCTTCGGATGCTGCATCCGAGGCCGCGACCGCCGTGTCGGAACCCGATGAGCCCGTCGACGTGCCGGCTGCCGTGTTCGCCACGGGTTCCCCCTCGATGCTCAGGCCGAGTTCGTCGACGATGGAGTCCCACACCCGCGGGGGCGGCGATTCGAGGGCGTCGATGACGATCGTCGAGCGGCCGATCGCCGCGGTGCGGCGCAGCGCATCGACCTCCGCGGAGCACTGCGGGCACTCGTCGAGATGCGCGCGGTCCGCCGCGGTGAGTTCCTGCTCCCCCAAGGCGACGAGAGGGAGGATGTCGGGGTCAAGATGCGACATAGCTCACCTCCAGTCGGTCGCGAAGTCTCGACAGACTCCGCCGGATATGGCTCTTGACTGTTCCCAGCGGCATCCCGAGCCGCTCGGAGATCTGCTGATGCGTGAGGTCATCGTAGAAGGCGAGCTTCACGACGGCCTTCGCATCGGGTTCGAGAAGGTCGATTTCTTCGGCCAACAGTAGTGAATCGCCGAGGTCGACATCCGCGCTGGCGACATCCGGTCCAGCCACTCTCTCCAACTCCTGCTGCAGACGAGCGGCGCGTGAACGGGCTTCGTGGGCATCGGCGATGCGACGACGGGCAATCGATACAAGCCAGGTCGAGAGCATCGACCGGGACGGGTCGAACGTGTCCCGGGACCGCCACGCCGACACGAACGTCTTCTGGGTGACGTCCTCGGCGTCGAGGCGATCACCCAGGGAGCGCAGCGCGATCGTGTAAACGACCGCAGACCAGCGCTCGTACATGTGCGCGAGCGCCCGCTCGTCACCGGCCCGGAAACGGTCGCTCAGTTCGAGGTGTTCCTCGTCCTGCACCGGAGAGACCTCCTGCCTCATGGCAATCACCGCGCCGCGGCATCTGCCGGACGAGCGACGACGACAATGTTGTCTCGGTAGTGGCCGAGCGTGGAATCGAACGGTCCGCCGCAGGTGATGAGCACCAGCGTACGCTCTCCATCCCGTGCGAAAAGGTGGTCAGGGAGCTCACTCTTGACGTACTCGGTAACCGACTCGACGCGGTACGCCCATTCCCGGCCCGACTCGTCTGCGACAGTGACGGCTGCTCCGACACCGAGGTCGCGGAGCCTGCTGAACGGACCGATGCCGTAGGTCGCAGAATCGACGTGAGCTGCGATCACGGTGTTTCCTTCCTCGGATGCCGGTGCCGGGCCAAACCGGTACCACCCGGCGACCGCAGGGTCCTCGGGGATCTCCATGAACCCGTCTGCCAGGACGCCGACCGGAACGACAGGAACGGATACCGAGACATCCGGAACCGTCAACGACTGCGGCTGCGGTGTCAGCGCAACCGCCTGCGGCGCCGCCGAGACGACCGGCACATCGACCGCCGGCCGCGGAGGAGCCGGGGCTGTCGCGCTCGGACTCGGCGGAGCCGGAGGCTGCGCCCCCACCCCGGAGGGGATGAGGGCGCAGCCAGAGAGCAGCGACAAGGCGACGACGGCAGCGGTGCTAGCCGCGGCGGTGCGCACTCGCGCTGAGGTGAGCATCAGCGGCGGGCGACCGAACGAGCGATCAGCACGCCACCGCCCGCGAGAACCGCAGCGGCGACGAGCCCGCCGATGAGCAGACCGCCCTGCATCATGGCGTCCTGCTGGGCCAGCTGTCCGCCGGTTCCAGAGTTCACGCCGCCGGGTGCGGAGTGCAGGCCGTCGATGGTCTGCACGGCGAGGGCGAGGTTGTCGTCATCGAGGCTTCCCCAGGCGTACACGATCGTCAGCTGACCGTCAGCGATCGTGACGTCGGCGGGTCCGAGCAGCGCCGGGCTGGTCGTTCCTGCCGCCACGACGGATGCTGACACCGTGCCTGCTGCCAGGTCGAGCGTCGCCTCGTCGGGGTTGGCAAGTCCTTCAACCACGGCGGTGTCGCCGGCGAGGATGTCGACGGCCGGAGCGGCCGCGACGTGACGCACCGTCAGTCGGCCTTCGCCGGCGGCGGTCTCGCTGATGTCGTTGGTGAACAGCGTCGCGGTGGGGTCACCGGTCTCGGTCAGGTGCGCGACGGCGGTGTAGCTGGTGTTCGCGTCCAGCGTCAGCGTGATCGGGCCGAGCACGGGGCTCGACGCATCAGCAGCATCCGGCGCCGTCAGCGCTACCTCGTAGTCGCCCGCAGGAAGGTCAAGGGGACCGGCGAGGTCACCGGGCTGGAAGTCGTCGATCGTGAGCTCCCCGTTCACGTAGACGTCGACAGGCGTGTCGGGGATGCCGTGCAACACCGACAGGTCGGCACTGGTGTCCGAGATCGCGAAGGCCGGGGTGACGGCACCGAAAGCGAGTAGAGCGCCGGCCGTTGCGCCGGCGAGAAGTGTCTTGCGCATCGTTCCTCCAGGGTCAGGTGGGTCGTTGTTGTCCCACTGACTAGTGATTCCTGGGGAGGAGGCGATTTGGATGCAGCAGTATGGAAAAACTTCGAGCAGCGCTTCCGCGCCGCGTGGTTCCGCGCGTAACGGAGCGTCAGGACTCGGGGACCCCCGGCTCGGCGCCCGTTGCGACCGGGCGATCCGGTGTGTTGGACCACTGGCTCCACGATCCGGGATAGACAGCCACGTCCAGGCCCGCCGCAACCCCCGCAAGCGCCGTGTGCGCCGCCGTCAGACCCGAGCCGCAATACGCAGCGACCGGTGTGAGGTCGCTCACTCCGGCACTCTCGAACGCTGCGCGAATCGCCGCCGGCGACGCGAAACTCTCTCCGTCGAGCACGGCATCGGCGGGCAGGTTCACCGCGCCCGGGATGTGCCCAGCGACGGGATCGAACGGCTCGGACTCTCCGCGATAGCGCTCCGGCGCACGCGCGTCGAGCAGCACTCCGTGCTGCGGCCATGCGGAAGCCTCGTCGATCGAGATGCCCTCATCCAGGTCATCGAGCTCGATCGATCCCGGTTCAGGTGAGACGTCGCCCGTCTCGAGCGGAAGTCCTGCCGCCCGCCACGCCGACAGGCCGCCGTCGAGAACACGGATGTCGCTCATCCCGGCGCCGCGCAGCAGCCACCAGGCCCGCGCCGCCGAGATAGAACGGTAGTCGTCGTAGACGACCACCGTCTCTCCCGCGTGCAACCCCCAGCGGCGGGCGGCATCCTGCAGCGTCTCGCGCGACGGGAGCGGGTGCCGCCCCTGGGACGGCGCACCATGCGTCGCAAGCTCGGTGTCCATGTCGACGTACACCGCACCCGGGAGGTGCCCCGCCCGGTAGTCGTCACGGCCGTCGGGCTTGTCGAGGCGGTATCGCACGTCGAGAAGACGGATGCTGCTTCCGGCCTCGAGCAGATCGTGGAGTTCGTGGGCCGAGATGAGCGGGGAGCCGGGCATAGCAGCATCCTCGCACGCGCGCGAAAACGAAGAGCCTCCTCGACAAGCGCAAACACGCGGATCGAGGAGGCTCACTCCGACAGTGTGACAGCGGCGTCGGCATCCATCTTCTGTGTGCCGTGGTGGAGATGGGGGGAATCGAACCCCCGTCCATCGCTGGGTCATCGCGCCTTCTCCGGGCGCATTCTGTGAAAGCGTTCTGCTCGGCTCCGACCTTTGTCACAGACACCTAAGTCGACAAGCCCAGCCTGGGAGGAGTCCCGCGTGACGTCCAGGCGCCGTCACGCAGCAAGATCCCTTAGATGACGCTAGGAACCGTAGCGGGATCGCCTACGGGCTAACGGACTCGGGCTCGCTGCTCAGGCAGCGAGGGCGAAGTCAGACTGCTTCTTATTGGCAGTTATTTGTTTGCAGGGGGCGTTTACGAGATAACCCCGCATCCTCGGCCCGCTTCTCGCGAATTCGCAGACGATGTCGAAACCGATCATCCCCATGTGCCTCTGCTGAGGCTGTTCCCTCACGTGAGGGGCCGCTGTCACACTGTGGAGTTACGAAGGTTCAGGATGCAAGAGCACCCGAGCGTTACAGGATACAACGGATGCCGCATCCTGCGCATTCCCGGTGCTCAGTTGCACGACGTAGAGTCGCACTCATGCGCGATGTCATCATCACCGTCCGTGGCGAACACCAGACCCGGGTCGCTCCCGAAGAGGCCGTGGCGAGGCTCACGATCCGGACCGAGGGTGAGGAGCGCGCCGACGTCATGGGAAGAGCGACGGATGCCGCAGGCATCCTGCGTGCTGCTCTTACCGCCCGCCAGGACGCGGGAGATATTCGCGAGTGGTCCACCGGCCGCCTGACCGTCCGCTCCGAGCGCCCGTGGAACGCCGAGGGCAAGCAGCTGCCGCTCGCGCACCACGCCGCGCTGGATGTCTCAGCGACCTTCGCCGACCTCGATGCGCTCTCGGGATGGCTCGGCGAGGTCGCCGAACTCGACGCGATCCACGTCGACGGCGTGCAGTGGATGCTGACCGACGCGACCCGCACAGCCGTCGAGGCGGATGTCGCAGCCCAAGCGGTCCGTGTCGCGATGACCCGCGCGACCGCCTACGCCGCCGCGCTCGGGCTCGCGGAGGTTACGGCTGTCGAGGTCGCTGACGTGGGCCTCCTCGGCGGTGGCGCCGCCACCCCTGCATCCGGACCCTCGCCCCGGATGATGATGGCTGCGAGCCCGATGGACTCGGCGAGCTCACTCGAGCTGCAGCCGGCCGACATCGTGGTCAGCGCCGCTGTCGAGGCACGGTTCAGCGCCCGCTGACGGGCCGCGGCTCACTCGCCCAGGCGGTTGCGGGTGCGCATCGCGCGCTCAGCCTCCCGCTTGTCCTGCCGTTCCCGCAGTGTCTGACGCTTGTCGTACTCCGCCTTACCCTTGGCCACGGCGATCTCGACCTTGGCGCGCCCGTCCGAGAAGTAGAGCTTCATCGGGATGAGCGTGTAGCCGCCCGCCGAGACGGCGTGGCTGAGCTTGATGATCTCGTCCTTGTGCAGCAGCAGCTTGCGCACCCGCTTGGCGGCGTGGTTGGTCCAGTGCCCCTGCGAATACTCGGGGATGTGGACGGCGTCGAGAAACGCTTCGCCCGCGTCGATGTATGCGTAGCCGTCCGTGAGATTCGCGCGCCCCTGGCGCAGCGACTTCACCTCGGTGCCGGTGAGCACGAGGCCTGCCTCGTACGTCTTCTCGATGGAGTAGTCGTGGCGCGCGCGACGGTTGGTCGCGATGACCTTCTCTCCGCGTTCACGTGGCATGACTCCTCCTTCCCGGTAGCAGCCCACCAGTCTATCAACCGCCGCGCGGGCGTTCAGGTCGGCGCATTGCCGAACTGAACGGCAAGGAGGGCGAGGAAGATCCAGAGCACGTACCCGATCACGCCCGCGAAGATCGTGACGGCGGCCACCGAGTACCCCCACCCGATGTGCCCAGCGCGCAGGAGGCGACGGATGACGAGGACGGCCAGCACGGTGCTGGCGACAACGGGGAGTCCGAACACGGCCACCGAGATGAGCGGGCCGCCGAGCTGGGCCAGTGCCGCGATTGCGAAGAGGACGAGGGGGCCGAGTCCGAGAATGACGCCCGCCGCACCCCACACCGGCGCCGATCGAACCGGCCGCGCCGCCCTCCGCCCCTGCGCCATCTCGCCTGCTCCCTCGCTCGCGACTTCCGGCTCGGGGCTCAGGCCCGGAGCCAGCGACGGATGGCGAAGCCCGCGGACAGTGCAGCAAGCACGATCCCGATGCCGATGAGGACCGGGATCACGAGGATCACATCAGCGGTGTCGACCCAGGTCGCCACGAACGTGATGCGGGAGCGCAGATATTCCTGCACCCCGAACTGCACACCCGCGACGACCGCGAGACTTGCCAGCACCGAGCCGATGAGCGCGGCGAAGACACCCTCGAGGATGAACGGGGTCTGGATGAACCGGTTAGATGCTCCGACCAGCCGCATGATCCCCAGTTCCCGTCGACGCGCGTAGGCCGACAGACGGATGGTGGTCGAGATCAGCAGAACCGCAGCGATCAACATGAGGCCTGCGACCCCCACCGCCACGTAGGTTGCGACCGTCAGCGCCGAGAACAGCGGCTCAAGGTATTGCAGCTGATCGTTGACTTCTTCGATACCGTCGGCACCCGCGAAGGCCTCCGAGATAACGGCCGACTTGCTCGGATCTGCGAGAGTGATGCGGAACCTCGCGCCGAACTGGTCCTCGGTGAGGATGCCGTCGTACTCATCACCGAGAAGACTCAGCGCGTCCTCGTAGACCTGCTCGGCGCTGTCGTACTGCAGGTCGCTGATCAGCGGCGAGAGAGAGTCCGAATCGAGTTCAGCCCGAACCGCGTCGATCTGCTCCTGGGTCGCGACCCCGCCCGCGCAGCTGGCCACCTGCGACAGCGAGCTGCACATGTAGATCTGCACCTGCGCACGATCGGCCCAGAACGCACGCATCGTGCCGATCTGCAGCTGCATGAGCATCGCGGCACCGACGAAGGTCAGCGACACGAAGGTCACGAGGACAACCGAGATCACCATCGACGCATTGCGTCGCAGACCGCTGAAGGCCTCCCCGAGGACGAGCCCGACCCTCATGAGGTGGGTCCGACTTCGTCGTCGCGCTGCTGCGCATTCAATCCCAGGCGTTCGGCGAGCCCGAGCTCTTCGACCTCGACCTCCGGAATGTCGATGACCGGCACCGGTTGCGTGGCCGGTCGAGGCGCAGGCTTCGCCTCCGTCGAGGGGGCATCGGTGGATGATCCGCGATCGTCGGCGGCCGATGGAACCTCGCCGACGGCTGGAGCGGGCACGTCCGGATCCACAGGAGCGGGGCGGACCTCCGCGAGCGGTGACGCGACCGGCGCTGTCGACGGATCGTCGGCGACGTCGAGAGCGGCAGCCACGGCGATCTCGGCATCCGTAACGGTCGGTTCGATACCGACCTCGCGCTGCAGTTCGAGCACCGCCGTGAGGGCAGCGGCAGCCGCGGCCCCGCGCACCTGCTCGGGCTGGAGCCGCGGCAGTCCCGAGGTGTCGCCGTACCCGCCGTGGCGCTCGTCACGCATCATCTGGCCGCCGCGCAACTCGATGACGCGGCGCTTCATCTGGTCGACGAACCCGGCCTCGTGCGTGGCCATGACGATCGTCGTGCCGCCGGCGTTGATCCGCGCCAGCAATTGCATGATGTCGATCGAGGTCGCCGGGTCGAGGTTTCCCGTGGGCTCGTCGGCCAGTAGCACCTGGGGACGGTTGACCAACGCGCGCGCGATGGCGACGCGTTGCTGCTCACCGCCCGACAGTTCATGCGGCATCCTCTTCTGCTTATCGGCGAGTCCGACCAGGGCAAGCGCCTCGGGTACTGCCTGCTTGATGAACCCGCGCGAGGAGCCGATGACCTGCAGCGTGAAGGCGACGTTCTGGAAGACCGTCTTGTTCGGAAGGAGCCGGAAGTCCTGGAAGACCGCGCCGACGTGGCGCCGGAAGTAGGGAACCTTGCGGTTCGCGAGCGTACGCAGGTCGCGTCCGAGCACGAGCACGTTCCCGGAGGTGGCGACATCCTCCCGCAGGATGAGGCGTAGACACGATGACTTACCCGACCCCGATGCGCCGACGAGGAACACGAACTCGCCGCGGAGCACTTCGAAGCTCACCTGGTCGAGGGCGGGTTTCGCGGTGCCCCGGTATCGCTTGGTGACGTTCTCGAACCGGATCATGGCGATCTGAGCCTAAGCGCGCCACCGTGCAGGGGCGGGTGCGACACCCGAGGGCGCTCAGTCTCGCGTATCGCGCGACTCAGTCGTCGTTGTCTTTGCGCTTTCGCCACCGGATGCCGGCCGCGATGAATCCGTCGAGGTCGCCGTCGAACACGACGGCGGGGTTGCCAACCTCGTATCCGGTGCGTAGGTCCTTGACCAGCTGCTGTCCGTAGAGGAAGTAGGAGCGCATCTGATCGCCCCAGCTCGCGGTGATGGTTCCGGCGAGTTCCTTCTTCTTGGCCGCTTCCTCCTCACGCTTGAGGAGGAGGAGCCGAGTCTGCAGAACACGCATCGCGGCGGCACGGTTCTGGATCTGACTCTTCTCGTTCTGCATCGACACGACGATTCCCGTGGGAAGGTGCGTGATGCGCACCGCGGAGTCGGTCGTGTTGACGGACTGGCCGCCGGGACCGGACGAGCGGAAGACATCGACGCGGATGTCGCTCTCCGGGATGTCGACCTCGACAGCCTCTTCCATCACCGGGATGACCTCGACCGCAGCGAATGAGGTCTGACGTTTGTCGGCCGCACCGAAGGGGCTGATCCGGGCGAGACGGTGGGTGCCGGCCTCCACCGAAAGGGTGCCGTAGGCATACGGGGCGTCGATCTCGAACGTGGCCGACTTGATGCCGGCACCCTCGGCGTAGGAGGTGTCCATGACCTTCACGGGGTACTTGTGTCGCTCGGCCCAGCGCAAGTACATGCGCATGAGCATCTCGGCGAAGTCTGTCGCATCGTCGCCGCCCGCGCCCGAGCGGATCGTGACGACGGCCGCCCTATCGTCGTATTCGCCGTCGAGGAGGGTCTGCACCTCGAGGTCGCCGATGACTCGTTCGAGTTCGGCAAGCTCGCGTCGCGCCTCACCCGCCGACTCCTCGTCCTCCATCTCGTTGGCGAGCTCGACGAGCACCTCGAGGTCGTCCAGGCGTTGCGCGACGGCGGTGATGCGGGACATCTCCGCCTGCCGGTGACTGAGAGCGCTCGTCACCTTCTGCGCCTTCTCGGGGTCGTCCCACAGGTCGGGCGCGCCCGCTTCGTCGCTCAGCCGGGCGATCTCGGCGGCGAGCGCGTCGACGTCGACAACGGACTGGATGTCGGTGAACGTGGAGCGCAGGGCCTGGATGTCGGCGGACAGATCGAGTTCGAGCATGACAGTCCAGACTAACGTGGAACTGATGGTCGATCCCCCCGCACCGATCCGCGCGCGCGACGTTCTGTGGCGGTTCGGGCCTATGGTGTACCTGCCCACCGTGCTGTTCGCGCTCGGTGAGGGGGCGGTGATCCCGCTCATTCCCGTCATCGCGGCCCAACTCGGCGCCGATGTCGCGGGAGCGGCTCTGGTCGCGTCCGCGCTCGTGGTCGGGCAGCTCGCCGGCAACCTGCCGGCGGGATGGGCGGTGGCGCGGTTCGGCGAGCGCGTCACCATGGGCGTTGCCGGGGCGATCGCGCTCGTCGGCGTCGCGGGCATGGTCCTGGCGCCGATGCTCGGGGTGTTCGCGGCATCCGTGCTGCTCATCGGGCTCTGCGCGGCGGCTTTCGGGCTTGCCCGGCACTCGTTCATGACGACACGGGTTCCGCTGTCCTTCCGGTCGCGGGCGATGTCGCTGCTGGGCGGCACCTTCCGCCTCGGCATGTTCGTCGGGCCGTTCGTGGCCGCCGCGCTGCTTGCGCTGTTCGGTGACGAGCACGCGGCGATCTGGTTCTTCGGGGTGTGCCTGGCCGCCACCGTGGTCCTGGTGGTCTT
Organism: Microbacterium sp. bgisy207; assembly: GCF_965345035.1. Classification (GTDB taxonomy): domain Bacteria; phylum Actinomycetota; class Actinomycetes; order Actinomycetales; family Microbacteriaceae; genus Microbacterium. The sequence continues at coordinate 150,843 of NZ_CBDRMG010000007.1, read as the reverse complement.
CGGCCCCGACCCCGAGCAGCAGTTCGCGCCGACCGAGGCGACCGTGTCAGCGAATGCCACCGGTGAGCGAGATGACCGCGAACTCGACGGCGAGGACACCGGGGAAGCGATCACCGGGAGCATCCGGATACCGGGGCGACGCGAGAGCGTCTTCGTCGTCGCCTGGCGGTACCGCGCCGTCCTGTCCCGCCTCGGCGTCGCGGCAGCATCCTTGGCGGCTGTCCGCTCGGCACGACAGGTCGTCTTGCCGCTGTGGGGCGTCTCGATAGGACTGGATGCCCAGACGATCGCGTTGGTCGTCGGCATCTCGGGCGCGATCGACTTCGCGCTGTTCTACGCGAGCGGACAGGTCATGGATCGGTTCGGGCGTCTTTGGGCAGCCCTCCCGGCGATGCTGCTCATGGGCCTCGGCTTCCTCGCGCTCGCGTTCACGCATGACCTCGATTCGTCGGCCATGTGGTTCGCGATGTTCGCTGCGGTGCTCGGTGTCGGCAACGGCCTCTCCAGCGGCATCCTGCTCACCCTCGGCGCCGACGTCGCGCCGCGCACGGACCCGGCCCCCTTCCTCGGCTCGTGGCGGATGCTCACCGATGCCGGTGGGGCCATCGCGCCGCTGCTGGTGTCGGGGATCGCTGCACTGTCGACCCTGCCGCTGGCGACCGGGACCATCGGCGTGCTCGGACTGCTCGGGGCGGCAGCCTTTGTGCGCTGGGTTCCCCGATTCGTGCCGCGTCCCGGCCGCCTCGGCTGACGCTCAGTCGGTCACGATCGGGATACCGGTCGAGGACGACGCCGCGTCGACGCCGCCGGCATCCGTGACGTTCTCGAAGCCGAGGCCCTCCATGATCGCGACCGCCTGCGCGGACCGGTTCCCCGTGCGGCAGTAGACGATGTACTCCCCGTCGGCGGGCAGCTGTGAGATCTCCTGCTCGAACGCACCCGACTGCAGATCGATGTTCACGGCGCCGTCCAGGTGGCCCTGCGCGTACTCCCCCGGTGTGCGCACATCGACGATCACGGCATCCGAGGAAACCTCGAGGCTGGGTGACGATGAACACGCCGCCAGACTCGTGGCGAGGGCGGCGGCGGCGAGCGCGGCCAGAAGCAGTCGGATGCGTCTCATGGGGGGTCCTTCCGATCACACGAGATGAGGTATACCCCCTAGGGTATAATACGAATCATGGCAACCCGCGAGATCACCCTCGAGACGATCGAAGAGACCATTACCGAGCCCGGCATCGTGCTCCTGGACTTCTGGGCCGCATGGTGCGGACCCTGCCGGATGTTTGCGCCCGTGTTCGAGAGCGCATCGGATGCGCACCCCGACATCGTGTTCGGAAAGGTCGACACCGAAGCTCAGCAACAGCTCGCCGCCGGCTTCCGCATCACCTCGATCCCGACGCTGATGGCCTTCCGCGACGGCATCCTCGTCTTCTCACAGCCCGGCGCGCTCGCCGCCCCGCAGCTCGAACAGGTGATCACCGCCGTCGAAGGACTCGACATGGATGACGTGCGGCGACAGGTAGCCGCGCAGAAGGCCACCCAGAGCGAGGACCCGGCGACCTGAGGGCGGGCCCCCGCCTGTTTGCCAGATGGCGCTGAGTATCGATCAGACGGTGCTGAGTGCTCGTGAGGGCGCTCGCAGCACGTCATCGAGTGCGTCCAGGAGGGCCTCGGGCTTGAGCAGCTGCATCTCGTGGCGGCTCAAGAACTCGCGCACGTCCCACCCGTGAGCGGTGAGGCGTTCGAGGTATCGACCGCGCAGCAACCGGGACTTGGTGGCCTTCACAACCGTTGACGGGACCGGCGGCGGAGCGGGCTCAACGCGGTGAGCATCCAGTTCCCGCACCACCGACACAGCCATGAGGCGATCCCAGCGACGCGTGCTCGCCCGAAGGCGACGGCGCAGGGGCGCGGGCACGGCCGGATCGACGACCGAGAGCATCCGTGCCACCACCGGGCCCGCCATGCGGTACGTGAGCAGCCGTCGCCCCGCCACGCCGGCATCCACGTCGAGCGCAGGGTCGAGGTAGACGGCGTGGCCGGGCTGCAGTCGCGCCGCGGCGTCGGCAAGGACGCGGCCGCCCAGCGAGTGCCCGATCGCCAGGTCTAGTTCCGAAGGCAGGGTCTCGACGAGGTCGTCGGAGAAATCGCGGAGGCGATAGTGGTCGGCGCGAGGGCTGGAACCGTGTCCGCGCAGGTCGACCGCGAGCACACGCATCCGGTGCCGGCGCGAGAGCCGCTCGGCGAAATCCTGCCAGAGCAGACCCGACCCACTGATGCCGTGGACGATCGCTGCGGTGCGCTCACCGCTTCCGAATTCGTGTACCGCCAGACGCACATATCGACGGTACGCCCGCCAGCTATGAGCCGGCTCGGAGGGCAGCCGTGAGATTCCTGCATGTCCTTCCCGCATCCGCCGAAGACGTATCGGCCGGCGGGTGCCGCCGACCCCTGTCCGCCGCGTGAGGGCTCTCGATAGGATCGCCCCGGCGAAGGGATCCGCATGAGCGAACATGCCGCGACACCATCCGTAGGCAGCGGACCAACACCGGCATCCGATCCGACGACGTGGTGGGCGACGGATGCCGCCGCCGTCGCGTCTGATCTGGGCACGGATGCCGTGCGCGGCCTGACCAGTGCCGAAGCCGCCCGACGCCTCGCGAGCTATGGGCCGAACACGATCCCCGCTCCCCCTGCGCCGAGCGCGTGGACGATCGCGTTGCGGATGCTCGCGGATCCGATGAATCTCATGCTCGTCGCGGTCGTCGTGGTGAGCCTGATCATCGCCCAGTTCGCCGTCGCCTTCATCGTTGCTGCCCTCATCGTGCTGAACGTGGTTCTCGGGACTCGCCAGGAACTCGCCGCCCGGGCGAGCGTGGACGGTCTTGCGAACCTGCAGATCCCGCATGCCAAGGTCGTGCGCGACGGGTCCCTCCGCGAAGTCCCCGCGCCGGAGGTGGTCCCCGGCGATCTCGTGCAACTCGAAGCGGGAGATCTCGTGCCGGCCGACGGCCGCATCCTGCGCTCGGCCAACCTCCAGACCCAGGAGGCGGCGCTCACGGGAGAAAGCGCACCCGTCGACAAGGATGTCGCAACGATCGACGGACACGATGTTGCCCTGGGCGACCGCGCCAACATGCTGTGGCAGAACACCACCGTGACGCGCGGCACTGCCGCGATGGTCGTGACCGGAACCGGGATGTCGACCCAGATGGGACAGATCGCGGCGATGCTCACCGCTGTCGCGCCCTCCAAGTCGCCGCTGCAGCGTGAGCTCGACGGCCTCACGAAGGTGCTCGGCTTCGTCGCGTGGGGTGCCGTGGCGATCATGATCATCCTGGGTCTCCTGCGCGGCGAGACGATCGCGACGGTACTGCTGGTGGGAATTGCGATGGCTGTCTCGGCAATCCCGTCCGCCCTCCCGACCTTCGTGCAGGGGATGCTCGCATACGGCGCCCGGCAGCTGGCCGAACACCGCGCTGTCGTGAAGAACCTCAGCGACGTCGAGACGCTGGGCGCGACATCCGCCATCAACTCCGACAAGACCGGCACGCTGACCCTCAACCAGATGACCGCCACAAAGCTCTATGCGCTCGGGCAGTGGTTCACCGTCGAGGGCGAGGGGTATCGCAAGACCGGGGCCCTGCGGCACGCCGCAGGCAAGGAGGTTCCCGACTTCACGCCGCTCGCCTACGGCCTGTGCCTGAACTCCGACGCGACAGTCTCCGACTCGGGCGTCGTGGTCGGCGACCCCACCGAGGCCGCCCTCGTCGTGCTGGCCGCGAAGCTCGGCGTGGACGCCGAAGAGAGCCGCCGCGCCTACCCGCGCGAGGCCGAGGTGCCCTTCGACTCGGCCTACAAGTTCATGGTGACCTTCCACCACGCGCCGCTGCAGGGCGCTGAGACGTTCCTGGCGACGATGAAGGGCGGGCCGGATGTCGTCATCGACCGCTGCTCGCACGTCGTCACCGCCGACGGCGTGGTTCCCATCGCGGACGCGAAGGACATCATCCTGGAGGCAAACGCCGAGCTCAGCCGCAACGGCCTGCGGGTCCTGGCGATTGCTGTGCGTGATCTGCCTGGGCAAGAGGCGACAGCGAAGGCCGACCCGATGTCCCTCGCCGAGGACTTCACCTTCGTCGCGCTCGTCGGCATCATCGATCCGCTGCGACCCGAGGCGATCGAGGCGGTACGGATCGCCGGTGAGGCGGGCATCGAGGTGCGCATGATCACCGGCGACCATGCCGTGACCGCCGCCGCGATCGGACGCGAACTCGGCCTCGGCCCGGGAGCGATCAGCGGGCCCGAGCTGCGAGCGCTCAGCGACGAAGAGCTCACGGCGCGTCTGCCCGAACTCCACGTGTTCGGCCGCGTCACCCCCGAAGACAAACTGCGGATCGCCCGGCTCATGCAGGAGCGCGGCGACGTCGTCGCGATGACCGGGGATGCCGTCAACGACGCCGCAGCCCTCAAGCAGGCCGATATCGGGGTTGCGATGGGATCGGGCAGCGAGGTGACCAAGCAGGCCGGCAAGATGATCCTCACCGACGACAACTTCGGCACGCTCGTCGAGGCGATCCGGCTCGGCCGGACGATCTACGACAAGATCGTCAGCTACGTCCGCTACCAGATGGCGACCCTGTTCTCGCTCGTGCTGCTGTTTCTCGTGTCCAGCATCCTCGACATCAACAACGGCACACCGATCACGCCCCTCATGGTGCTGTTCCTGAGCTTTTTCATCACGTTCTTCCCCGTGATCGTGATCACCCTCGACCCGAGTCCCGCCGGGCTCATGAGTCAGCCGCCGCGCGACACCAAGGTTCCGCTCGCGAACCGCCGCTCGATCGCGCAGTGGCTGCTCTATGGCGTCGCGATCTTCGGGGTGGCTCTCGCCGCGATGCTCCTCTCCCCCGGCCAGCCGAGCCAGACCGAGCCGTCGGTGCCGGTCACGATGACCTTCGTCGTGCTGAGCCTCGGGTCGGTCCTCGCCGGATTCGCGATGCGCCGCGACCCCGGTTCGGGTCTTGCTGCGCCGATCGCCAACGCCCTGAAGTGGATGTGGATCCCGGTCGTGCTCACGGTGCTCTCGGTCGAACTCGACTTCATGAACGCGCTTCTCATGACGACACCGCTGGATGCCGCGCAGTGGTGGCTCGCGATCGGGCTCGCGCTCATCCCCCCGATCGTCGTCGAGGTCGACAAGCTCATCCGCCGCGGTCTCGCCGGGAGGCCTCGACCCGCATAACCACGGGCATCCGCACAACGACGGACACGTCGGCCCGAAGCATCCGTCGTTGTGCAGATCTCGGCCTGAGCGCGGCTAGGTCGAACTGCCGGCGCGGAGGACGGCCATGGCGCTGGCGACGAGTTCGTCATCCGTGAGCTGTGCGTTTCGCTCCGCGGAGGCGCCACCGGCGAAGCCCAACAGGACGGGCAGCCCGAACGCCTTGTAGCCGTTGACCCAGAACGGCCATGCGCCCGGGTTCTCGGGGTCGACGATGTTGATGACGTCGACGTCGGGGTCCCAGAAGACCTCGTCGAACGCGAGCCACAGTTTGTCGAGCAGTCCCATTCCGAGGGCCGAGATCGCGGCGGTCTTCTCGGCCGGAAGCGGTGGGTCGAAGGCGATGGCGCCGGCCTGGAGGACGCCGAGGGGCACCGTCACGATGGCGACAGCGCCGGTGAGGGTCTGGCCGTCGGCCCCGGTGGCGGTGACTCCGGCGGCATCCTGCGTGACGCTGGTCACCGGCCAGTCGGTGCGGATGTCGAGACCGGCCGCCGCCGCGGAGACCAGAGCGCCATAGCCGTCGCTCAGCAAGGCGTCACCGCCGCGCTGCTCCTCGCCCTCGTCGAGGGCTGCGATGGCGAGGCGATCGGGGTCTGCTCCGTACTCCCCTGCGATTTCGACGGCAACCGCCCACGTCTGCCCCGCGGTGAGAGTGGTGGGAAGCAGATCGGACAACGGGTGCGCCTCGGGGTCGGGAGCATCGGATGCCTCGTCCGCCACCGCTTCCAGCCACTGAAGCGCCGCTTCGTCACCACCGATCTGGTTCTCGTAGTCGAACGGGATCAGGTCGGACCCGGCATCCGCTGCCAGCTCGGTCATCGGGTTGTCAGCGGAGCCATGGATCCAGGAGGCGCCGAGGTCGGCGACCCCGCCTGCGAACGGAACCGTGTGGGCGCGCCCGCCGATCCGGTCGCGACCCTCGACCACCGTGACCTCTCGTCCGGCGTCGGCGAGAGCGCGAGCTGCGGCGAGTCCTGCGAGACCCGCACCGATGACGATGACCGACCCCGTCGTTTCCGCCACCTGTGCGGCAGCCCGCTCGCCGGAGTGCCACGCGCCGGTCGTCGTCGCGGGCGCGCTCGTCGAGGTCGCTTCACCGGCGAAGAAGAGGCGGCCTGCGGGGGCGGCGAGAAGCTCCCGCGCGCTCGAGCCGAGGTCACTCGGGGCCAGGTACGAGTAGGAACCGAGGGCGAACGGATCCGCTGACCAGGACGTCCGCAGGAACGACGCAGGCCGATCCGGAACTCGCGAACGGATGCCCGGGTCGCTGCCTCGCAGAGTACATGCGGCGAGCGCCGCAGAGACGCCGAGAGCGAGGCTGCCGAGCATCAGTGAGCGGCGGGACACATCCACGATCGAACGCTACCGCGCGGCATCCGTCTTGAGGGGGATCCGTTCGCCGCGCGACGGACGTACTCTCGGCTCATGTCGGATGCGTTCGGCTGGCTCGCAATAGCTGCGATCGCACTCGTGCCCGTGAGCTTCGTGATCGGCGGCGCAATCGCGTGGCGGCAGGGCCGAGCACTGCAGTCGTCGTCTAGCTCGGGAGGAACCTTCGGGATGGACGAGCTCTTCTACCCGTCAGCTCACAATGCACGGTTGGCGTGGGAGCAGGAGCAGATCATCCCCGCTCCCGCGCCAACTCCCGACAAGGGGCCCGGAATCATCGGAGCCGACGGCCGGATCATCATCGAGGTGAACGACTCGGAGTGAACTGCTTCTCATGCCCTCCTCACCATCTGTCACCGCAGAGCATTGCGGCTGGTGGCGGTGGCCTGGAGCGCGACGCCGTCGGGCACGAAGAGACTGAACACCGGCGGATGCCACTGCCCCGCGACCGTCACGCGAGCCGACACACCGTCGGGGGTGGATGCCGACACCAGGCTCGCGTCGGCATCCGACTGCGCCAGCAGCGCACTCGCCTGCGCATACACGTCGCCCGACGAGAGCTCGGCCCGCGGCGCACCACCGGCAATGGTGAGCGTGAACCCGTCAGCGCCGGCGAGCGCTGCCGCATCGGCGACGCTGTCGAGCCGCTTCTGCGCGAGATACAGACTCGTCGCATCAACCGTCACGAGGATCAGCACGATCGCGAGCATCGCATACCCGAGTACGAGCGGCAGGATGCTGCCCTCCTCGTCATCCGCCACCCACGCCGAATCGCGAAGCCGCCTCAGTAGCGACCTCATCCTCCGCTCCAGAACCGCGACATCCGCTGCACCGCACTTGCCTCGACCGGCACACTCGCGATCTCATCGAGACCGAGGACCGGCGGCGCGAGCGGCAACGAGACGCGCGTCGCGACGGAAACCCGAACTGTCGCCCCCGCTGTCGGGCAGGATGCCGACGCCGGAGCACACGAGATAGATAGGGACGTGGCGGAGGCATCGAGGTCGTACTCCGCCATCACTGCGGAAAGCACCTCGGAGGCGCTCGAACTGGCGGATGCCGCATCCGACGACAGCGAGATCGCCCGCGCGACATGGCGGGCTGCGGCTTCGGCGCCGAGCGCCTGGTGCTGAATCTGTCCGAGCGCGACGACGACGTAGATGAGCGGCACGAGCATGAGGAGTCCGACGGTGAGGAACTCGAGCGACGCCGACCCGCGCTCCTCGCGCAGCATCCGAGTCAGTCGCGTACGCCACCGGTCAGCGATCGAACGACTCCAGCGGAGCATGGGCGGTCACCTCCGTCTGCAGGCCGCTCGGCCACAGGCCCACGAGTGGGATGCTCGCCCGCACCGTGACCTCGACCACAGGCTGCCCGTCGATCACGACCTGGCGGGTGCCGACATCCGTGCCGTACTCGGGTCCGATCGCGCGGGTGATGACCTCGCGAGTGCGATCGACCGCTGAGCCGGTCGAGGTGTCGGCGAGTGCGCCGTAGTACGCCCCCTCGACCGCGGCGTCGTGCACGACGTTTCGGACGTAGGTGGCGACGCCGAGCTGAATGACGCCGAGTGTGAGGGCCGTGAGCAGCGCGGCGACCATGACGAACTCGACCGGAGCCGAGCCCCGGTCGTCGCCCCAGAAGCCACGGTCGTTCACAGTCAGCCGCCTCAGAACCCCGATACGCGGGAGATCGCCTGTTCGAACAGACCCGACAGCGCCGGCCCCGCGAGCGCCCAGATCAGCACCACGAGCCCCGCGGTCATCAGTGTGATCAACACCCAGCCAGGGACATCGCCGCGGTCTTCCCGTAGAGCTGCGGCCACGCCGGCATCCTCCCGGTCGGTTCCCTCGCGCGGCGCGGTCGCTTCACGCAAGCGTTCCAGCATCCGTCTCATCGTCATCATCTCCTTCGGTTTCGGTGGTCTAGATGGCGTGCGGTCATCCGAGATCGAGCATCACGACGCCCGGGAAGATCGCAAAAAGCACGCTCACGGGCAAAATCAAGAAGACGAGCGGCACGAGCATGGCGATTTCTTTGCGCCCGGCCTGCTCGATGAGCTCGCGCTGTTCCCCGGCCCGCGCATCCGCGGCGTGTGCGTGCAGCACATCCGCGAGCGGTGTCCCCCGGTCGACCGCCGCTACGAGCTGATCGATCGCCCGCGACAGTGCGGGGCTGTCTTCCCGACGCGCGAACGCGAGCAGCGCGTCCGTCAGCGCCGATCCAGTCCCGACCTCAACGACGACTTCACGGATGCCGGCAGCAAGCTCGCCGGTTCCGCGGCTGCCGACACGCCGCAGCGCATCCAGCAGACCCTCCCCGGCAGACAAGCAGAGCGCAAGGAACTCCAGCACGACCGGCAGCTCTTCATGCAGCCGCCGCCCGCGCGCCCGATCGCCGGCACGTCGAAGCGACTGCTCCCCCACTGCCGCGCCCGTGGCACCGACCAGCGGCAACGCGAGCAGGCCCGCGTGCGGTCCCTGCGCCAGCGCAACGACCGTAGCCAGCGCGGCGCCCGCGCCCGCGCCGAGCAATGCCCAAAGGACGGCGCGCGAACGCTGCCACGACGCTCGAATGTGCGACAGCCGATCAGCTGCGGCCTCCCACGTTGGGACTGCAGCCCCAAGAACCGGCACAGTGATCGCGCTGAACGCCCTCCCGGGGTCACCCTCGGTCACGTCCCGCAAGTACGGCGCGAGCCGGGCGGTCAGTCCCCGGGCGCGCCAGCGTGGCGATGCCGAGAGGACGAGGAGCAGTCCTCCGGCAAGCCCACCGCCCAGCAAAACGGCGAGCGCGATGTCGGTGGGGTTCACGCAAACCACCTCCGCGGCTCCGGCAGCCTTCCCACGCGCAGCATGAGACGAAACGCGACCACTGTGACGACGGCGCCACCGAGGATCAGTGCGATCCCCTGCGGCGAGCCGTACGCGGCAGCGGCTTCCGGGCGAAGTGCCAGCAGGCCGAGAATCACCCACGGGGCGACAGCGCCGAGAACAGCCGCCGCGCGAATCCAGGACTGGCGGGCCTCGACCTCGGCCCGCAGCGCGGCATCGGCCCGAACCGACGCGCCGAGCGCGCGCAGCGTCGGCACCAGTTCCGTTCCGCCGACCTCGCGCGCCATCCGCAGCGTTTCGACGATGCGGTCGGCAATCGGGTCGGCCAGGCGCGTCTTGAGCCCGGCGAGCGCGGCATCCAGGTGTCCGGATGCCGCGACATCGCGCGCGAACCGCACGAAGTCCGGCCGAAGACGTTCAGGACCCGAGACTGCGAGGCTCGCGACGGCGTCGGCGAGCGACATCCCGGCCCGAACCGACGAGACAAGCAGGTCGCATACGTCGGGCCATAAGCCGCGGCGCTCTTTCGCGCGCCTCCGCGCTCGGGACTGCAGCCACGCGATCGGGGAATACGCACCGACGATTCCCGCGAGGATCCACAGCGGCAGCGTCGGGAACACGAGCCATACCAACGCGGCGGCAACGGCACCGCCGAGCGCGGAGGAGGCGATGATGGCGCGGGCGCTTGCTCGCTCGGCAAAGCCCGCCTCACCGATCAAGCGGGTGAGCGACGAGGATGCCGTGGGCGATGGGGTCCCGGGTCGAGCCGGCCACAGCCACGGCGAGAGAACCAGCAGCATCCCTGCCCCGAGCATCGCTCCGATCAGAAGTGTCATCGGTCACGACTCCTCATCAGGGGTGGCGACGCGTGGCGGGCGGCGGGACGCGTCTGGATGATGCCGTCCTCGATCCCCGTGGGCTCGACGATCTCGGTCACGCGCCGCCGTCCGGTCGCATCGCGCTGGCAGTGGACGACGAGGTCGACGGATGCCGCAACGGCCGGCATCACGAACCCGCTGTCGATGTTGCGGCCGGCCAGCAACGGCAGGGAGCAAAGTTTGCGCAGCGCATCGGCCGCCGAGTTCGCGTGGATCGTGGCTGCACCCGGAACCCCGGTATTGAGGGCGAGGACGAGATCGAGAGCCTCGGCGTCGCGCACCTCGCCGATCACGAGGCGATCCGGCCGCATCCGCAGCGCCTCCTTCACGAGGCGGCGAAGCGTCACCTCCCCTCCCCCTTCGAGGCTCGGCTGCCGACCCTGCAGCGCGACGAGATCCGGCGCATCGACGGCGAGTTCGAACGTCTCCTCCACAGTGACGATGCGCTGCGAGGGACCGCACGCGGCGATGATCGCTCCGAGCAGCGTCGTCTTGCCCGCATGCGTGGCGCCCGAGACGAGGATGCTGCGCCCCTCGCGCATCGCAACCGCCAGCAGATCGGCATCCGCTGCTGCGAGACTCCCCACCGCGACAAGGTCGTCGAGCGACCGGTACCGCGGCAGGAACTTGCGGATGTTCACAACCCAGTGCCGCCGGGTGATGTCGGGGATCACGACGTGTAGGCGGCTCCCGTCGGGAAGCGAGGCATCCACGAACGGCTGGCTGAGGTCGACGCGGCGACCGGTCGAGTGCAGCATCCGTTCGACGAGGTCTCGCACCGCGGTGTCGGTCAAGGCCAGGGGGACGCGGGATGCGATCCCTTGGCGGGCGATGAAGATGCGGTCGGGGGCGTTGATCCACAGCTCCTCGACCTCAGGATCGTCGAGGTAGACCTGCAACGGACCGAACCCCGACAGCTGGGCGAGGATGTCGCGCACGTGGTGTGCCTCGTCATCCAGGGTTCGCTCGCCTCGCGCCAGCGCGAAGTCATTGTGCCTGCGGACCTCCGACCGGGCGATCTGACTGGCCCGATCCGGCTCCCGCTGTGGGTCGATCTGGGCCGCGCGCAGCGACTCGCGCACCCGCGCCACGACCGAGACGGCCGGGTCGACGGGCGAGGTGATGGTCACCCGTGCATCCTGACAAGCCTGCCTCCCCGGCCGCAGGAGTTATCCACAGCGGTGCGGCGTAACACCCTGGCTGCGCCGAACGGCCCCTGGCCGCGCCGCCGCCGGGGATGCACAATGGCACCAGTACGTAGGACGCAGCACCGAGGGGTGGGGAATCATGACCGTCAAGACACCAAGCCACGTGGCACGCAAGACCGGCACGGGGATCGTCGGCGGACTGGTCGGCGGGATGCTCCGCGCCGCCTGGGCGGGGCTCGCGTTCTGGGATCTCTACCTGCGCCCCGAGAACAAGATCAACGGCAAGAAACCGCTGTGGGCCTTCGTGATCCTGCTCGGCGGGATCGGGCCGCTCATCTACTTCTTCTTCGCTCCCAAGCGCTGAGGCCGCGCGTCAGCGTCACCGCCGTCGCAGGCGCGACCAGGCGTCGAAACCGACGGCGAGCAGGATGATGACGCCCAGCGCGATCCCCTGGAACAGCGGGTCGATCTTCAGCAGCGTGAAGCCGTTGTAGAGCATCGCGATGAAGAGGATCCCGAGCACCGTCCGCCACACGGCCCCCTCCCCGCCGAGGATCGAGGTGCCGCCGACGACGATGCCTGCCAGCACCGTGAACGTCAGCGTCGTCGCGATCGCATCGTTCTCGGGTACCGACGGGGTGCGGGCCAGGTCGATCACGCCGGCAAGGCCCGCACCGAGGCCCGTCAGAGCAAAGGTTGCGATCCGCACGACATTGACCCGGATGCCGGCAAGACGCGCCGCCTCGGCGTTGCCGCCCGCCGCGTAGACGTAGCGGCCGAACGTCGTGCGCCACAGCACGATGCCGAGTGCCACCACGACGACCAGCGCGATCCAGATCGGCAGCGACATCCCGAGCGGTTCGGTCTTCGCGATCCAGGTGAACTCGGGCACGTCCACGCGGATCTGCCCGATCCCCTCTTTGCCGGCCTGCGAGACGAGCTTGGTCGCTCCCAGGATGATGAAGCTCATCGCCAACGTCGCGATCAGCGGGTTGATCCGCAGGTACGTGCTGATGACGCCGTTGATGATGCCGACGGCAAGGCCCGAAAGGACCCCCGCGAGGATGCCGAGCACAGCCCCCTCGGCCCCGCCGACCTTGATGATCACGGTGCCGCAGACCACCGCGGTGAACATATAGGTGGCCCCGACCGACAGGTCGATCCCCCCGGCGATGAGCACCAGAGTGCTCGCTGCGGCGATGATGAGGATGCCCGACTGACGGTCCAGCACGTTGCCGATGTTCTGAAACGACAGGAACGCGGGGCTCCCGATCGACAGCGCGATGAAGACCGCCAGGAACGGTACGACGATCGCCACGGACCGCCACGGGATGCGCGACAGGGTGCTCTGCTGTGCCTGGGTGGGCACGGTGCCGGTAGTCAGGGTCATGGTTTCCCACTCGTGATCGGGTCCGCGAATGCCGCGGTCAGGACGTGTGCTTCGGTGCGGTCCTCGCCGGTGAGCTCGGCGACGATCCGGCCACTGCGGATGACGAGGATGCGGTGCGCGAGCCCGAGCACTTCTTCGACATCCGACGACACGACGATCACCCCGACTCCACTGGCGGCTTCGGCGACGATGAGGTCGTAGATGGCGCGACGGGATCCGACATCCACCCCGCGCGTGGGCTCGTCGGCGATGAGGACCCTGCGGGGGCGCTGGAGAGCGCGAGCGAACAGCACCTTCTGCTGGTTCCCACCCGACAGGCTCGAGACGTCGCGGCGATCGTCGCCGGCGACGGTCACCCGATCGAGCATCGCCCGGGCATCCTGGCGCTCCGCACGCGTGCGCACCCAACCCGCACGGGCGAAGGCGGCGAGGTTCGACAGGGTCACGTTGTCGCGGATCGGCCTGCCCAGCACGAGCCCCTGCTCCTTGCGGGACTCCGGGATGAGGAACAGGCCCGCCTGCAACGCCGCCGGCACCGAGGCGCCCACCGCCACGCGCTGCCCCGACCCGTCCGCCCCGGACTCGAGCAGCTCCACAGCGCCGCCGTGCCGCCCGGCGGCGCCGAAGATCGCGTGCACGATCTCACTGCGGCCGGCCCCCACCAGGCCCGCGAGCCCGACGATCTCGCCGGGCCTCACCGAGAACGACACCCCTTTGACTCCGGGCGCTTCGAGGTCGGTGACCGTCAGGACGGGCTCGACATCGGCAGGCACCGGCGGCTGCTCCGGGAAGACCGCGCCCAGGGTCCGGCCGAGCATCGCCTCGATCAGGCTCTCTTCGGTCTCGTCGGCGGCCGGTGCGGTGCGGATGAGGCGACCGTCACGCAGCACCGTGATCTCATCGGCCAGGTCGAGCACCTCACGGAGGAAGTGCGAGATGAGCACGACAGTGTGCCCGGATGCCGCCAGCTGGCGCACGACCGCGTGCAGCAGATCGGCATCCGCCCCCGACAGCGCCGCGGTCGGCTCGTCCATGATGATCACCGACGCGCCGCGCGCCAGGGCCCGCAGGATCTCGACCTTCTGCTGATCGGCGGTCCGGAGAGCGCCCACCGGCACATCGGCCGGGAGCGCGAACCCCGTGCGTTCGCTCAGCGACCGATACTCGGCGGCCAGGCGCCGGCGTCCGATGAAGCCCGCACGGCGCGGCTCGCGACCGAGGAAGACGTTCTCGGCGACCGACAGCGCAGGCACGAGTGCGAGTTCCTGGGCGATCGTCGCGATGCCCCGGTCCAGCGCCTCGCGCGGCGAGCCGAAGTGCACGCTCTCGCCGCCGACGAGCACCTGCCCGTCATCGGCGCTGTACAGGCCCGCGATGATCTTGGCGAGCGTGGACTTGCCGGCGCCGTTCTCTCCGACGAGGGCATGGACGGTGCCCGGCCGGATCGTCAGGTCGATATGGCGGAGGACGGGGAGCCCGCCGAAGGACTTGCCGACGTCCCGCAGCTCGACGGTGAGCTGCGGGACGCCGGCGTCAGCCGGTTCGTGCGGCATGGATCAACCGGGCCACTCGCCGGTGAACTCGGAGACCGTGTCGGGAGTCATGATCCCGTTGTTGGGGAAGTCCGCAAACGGGTCGACGTCGCCCATGTCCTTCCCGTCGCGCAGCGCCGCGATCATCGCCTCCATGCCGAGCCGTCCGGTCGTGGCCGGAGCCATGATCACGTCGGAGTAGACGATGCCCTCGCCGATGGCATCCAGTGCCCACTGCGAGCCTCCGTATCCGACGAGCAGGTAGTCGCCGACCGCCGCTCCGGAGTCGCCGATCGCGAGGACGGCGCCCTGCAGGCCCTGGTCCGAGGTGACGATCGCGTCGATGTCGGGGTTGGCGGTGAGGATGTCGGCCACGGCGGTCTGCGCGGCCGCGGGGTTCCAGAAGGTCTCCCCTTCGGCGACGACCGTCACCGGGGTGCCCGCGATTGCCTCGCTGAAGGCATCCCACAGCGCGATGCTCACGCTCGAGGTCTTCAGGTCGTGCAGGTAGGCGACGTTGCACGGATCGAGGTTCTTGGACGCGCAGGCCTCGACGGTCTGCTCGCCGAGCTTTTGCCCGAGGATCGTCGGGACGAAGACGATGTTCGACGCCAGGCCCGGCAGCTGCGTCGCACCGGAGGTGAAGTCCTCACCGAGGATCTGGTCGATGTTCACCACCGTGAGACCGGCATCCATCGCCTCGGCGACGACGTCCATGATCGCGGGCCCGTAGATGGGCTGAACGATCATGCCGTCATAGTCGCCCGAGGCGATGACGTCCTCGATGAGGGTGGCCTGTGTCGCAGGATCGAGGTTTCCATCGAAGACCGTGATCTCGGCGTTGTTCGCGGCGGCGACTTCCTCCGCTGCTGCAAGCATCGGCTCGTCGTACGTGTTTGCGACGGCGAACGAGATGTAGGCGATCTGCAGGGGCTCCTCGCTGGGCGCCGACGTCTCACCGGCACCAGACGTGCCCGTGTCCCCCGACGAACACGCGGCCAGTGCGAGAGCGGCGACGGCGATCCCCGCTCCTGCGAGAACCCCCCTCCGCCGTGGGGATGCTGTGCTGAGTGGCATGACTTCTCCTTTGAAATCGGGTGCGCTGACGAACCACCATCGTGGCCACGCCGGGAAAGCCGGCCTGGACAATGTTCAGTGCTGGCGTACACATTGCCGTGTTGTATCACTTAACGCAAGGGTTGGCGCCGCAAGGACGGCGACCGTGACCAATCCGTTGTCGGCTCGCGCGAATCACTCCCCCCAGCCCGCGGGTGGTTCGACGATTCCCGGGTGGAAGTGCCAGTACTCGCGCAGTTCGCGCACCAATCCCGACTCGTCGAACACGAGGAAGAACTCGCCGGCGAGCGTCACATCCGCGCCCTCATTGCGCAGGGTCACCCACCACTCCGCCGCCGCGTGCGCACCGCTGCCGACCGCGCGGCCCGCCCGAAACCGGATGTCCGACTGCGTCGCCGTCACTCGAGACCAGTAGGCGTGCACGCCCTCACGCCCTCGATAGGGCTCGTCATAGGGCTGCTCGCGGTACACCGCATCCGCCGTGAACAACGCCGCGGCAGCATCCGCATCGCGCTCCTCCCACGCACGACCGTATCGGTCCAGCCAAGCCTGAATCTGCTCCGTCGCCACGATCACTCCTTCTGTTCACACCATCCACGGTGGTTCAGTATTACTGCACAGAATGTCGCGTCAGAGCCGTCCCCGCAACCGATCGGGATCGCACGGATGGCACGTGTGCGGCGTCGGCACGAGGTGCGCGTGCGTGCGGGTCGAGCTCTCCAATGCGGCCTCAGTAGACTGATCGCACCCGCGGGAGTGGTGAAATTGGCAGACACGCAGGATTTAGGTTCCTGTGCCTTCGGGCGTGTGGGTTCAAGTCCCACCTTCCGCACGCGAGGCATCCTGCCGCGCCTTCGACCGCCGACACCGACGGAACACACGTGCACTCACTGGCTCTCATCCCCTGGCTCGACCCTGAGACGATCATCGACGCGGCCGGCCCCTGGGCCTTGCTGGTGGTGTGCCTGATCATCTTCGCCGAGACGGGCCTGCTGGTCGGGTTCCTCTTCCCCGGTGACACGCTCCTGATCATCTCGGGGCTACTCACCCACACCAACGACGTGTTCGGCGTCAACATCTGGGTCGTGTGCTCGCTGATCGCGCTGGCGGCGTTCATCGGCGGTGAGGTCGGCTACTACATCGGGCACAAGGGCGGACCCGCGGTGTTCGAACGCAAGGAATCCGGCATCTTCAGCAAGCGCAACGTCGAGCGCACCAATGCGTTCTTCGAACGTTTCGGCGGCATCACGGTGATCCTCGCCCGGTTCGTCCCGATCGTGCGCACCTTCGCGCCCGTCGCGGCGGGCGTCGGACACATGCCGTGGCGCAAATACACCCTCTACAACCTCATCGGCGCGCTCATCTGGGGCTTCGGCCTGACGATGGTCGGGTACCTCATCGCCTACATCCCGTGGGTGCGCGACCTCGTCACCGAGTACATCGACATCATCCTGCTCGTCGCGGTGGGCGGCACTGCGCTGGTGGTCGCTTATCACTACTTCAGCGAGAAGTGGAAGGCGCGTAAGGAAGCTGCAGCGGGCGAGAACCTGGACACTGACGCCACGGAGGCACGCGAACTGGCTCTGGACCCCCAGGTCTTTGAGCGGCGCCCCGACGCCGACTAACGTCAGCCCGACGGCTGTCAGCCGGACTTCTTCTCCTGCCGGGAGCCGCTCTCGCGAGACGCGCGCGAGCGCTCGACGCTCGCGCGCAGCGCCTCCATCAGGTCGATGACCTCGCCGCCCTGTTCCTCCTGCTGCTCACCGAAGGTCTCGGCGGTGTCGATCGCGTCACCCTTCTCGAGCTTCGCCTCGATGAGCGTCCGCAGCTCCTGCTGGTACTCATCGACGAAATCGGCAGGATCAAAGTCGCCCGAGAAACTCTCGACGAGGGACGCCGACAGCTCGAGCTCCTTGTCCGAGATCTTCACCGGCTCGTCCAGCGACGGGAACCTCGCCTCCCGCACCTCGTCGGCCCACAGCAGCGTCTGCAGCACGAGCACGTCACCGCGCACCCGCAGAGCCGCGAGGCGCGTCTTCTGCCGCAGCGAGAACCGCACGATCGCGGTGCGATCGGTCTGCTCGAGCGTCTGACGCAGGAGCACGTAGGCCTTCGGGGACTTCGAGTCGGGCTCCAGGTAGTACGCCTTATCGAGGGTGAGCACATCGACTTGGTCGCTCGGGACGAACTCCACGACCTCGATCTCGCGGCTGCGCTCGGACGGCAGCGCCGCGAAATCCTCCTTCGTGAGGATCACGGTCTTCTCGCCGTCGTCGTAGGCGCGGTCGATCTCGCTGTAGGGCACGACCTCGCCGTCGAGTTCACATACACGCTGATAGCGGATGCGGCCTCCGTCGGCCGCGTGCACCTGATGCAGCGACACGTCGTGGTCCTCGGTCGCGGCGTAGACCTTCACCGGAACGTTGACCAGCCCGAACGTCAACGCGCCTTTCCAGATCGACCTCATCTGACCAGTACACACGCTGTCGGGCCCGAGGGCCAGCATCCGGGCACACTCCGACCCCGGGGACTAGCCTTGGCGCATGGCTGGCCCGGAGCAGACGGTACAGGTGCAGGGCCACCGCCTGCGCCTCACCAACCTCGACAAGGTCCTCTACCCGGCCACCGGCACGACTAAGGGTGAGGTCATCGACTACTACAGTCGGATCGCCCCGACCATCCTCCCGCTGCTGGCGGGACGCCCCGTCACTCGTAAGCGATGGCCCGACGGCGTGGGCGACGCGGAGCATCCCGGGATGTCCTTCTTCACCAAGGATCTCGAGCGGGGTGCACCCGAGTGGATCCCCCGGATGCCGATCCAGCACTCCACGGGAATCAAGACCTACCCGCTCATCGACTCCCAGGCAGCGCTCGTGTGGCTTGGCCAGGTCGCCAGCCTCGAACTGCACGTGCCGCAGTGGCGATTCGCGCCGGATGGCTCACCGGCTCACCCCGACCGCCTCGTCCTCGATCTCGATCCGGGGCCGGGCACCGGCCTCGCCGAGTGCGCCGAGGTCGCCCGGCTCGTGCGAGAGATCCTGCGCGGGATGTCGCTGGAGTCCGTGCCGGTCACCAGCGGAAGCAAGGGCATCCACCTGTACGCCCCGCTGCCGGGCAGTCTCACCAGCGATGGTGCGTCGAACCTGGCGCGAGAACTCGCGCGGGCTCTCGAGACCGATCACCCGGATCTGGTCGTGAGCTCGATGTCCAAGGCGGCCCGTCCGGGCAAGGTCTTCCTGGACTGGAGCCAGAACAACGGCAAGAAGACCACCATCAGCCCCTACTCGCTCCGCGGGCGGGAACGTCCCACCGTCGCCGCCCCGCGGACGTGGGACGAGCTGTCCGAACCGGACCTGCGTCAGCTGCTGTTCACAGAGGTGCTCGAGCGCGCCGCCACGGGGATCGCGCCGTTCTTCGCTGCTCCGGCGCCAGCGCCGCTCGATCGATATCGCCAGAAGCGCGATGCGGCACGCACGCCCGAGCCGGTGCCGGATGCCAGCACCCTTCCCGGGGTCCGGGCGGACGGCGAGCCCCCGCGTTTCGTCGTGCAGGAACACCATGCGTCGCGGCTGCACTTCGATCTGCGCCTGGAGCGTGACGGTGTGCTCGTCAGTTGGGCGGTTCCCCGCGGCATCCCGACCTCACCCGATCGCAACAACCTCGCCGTGATGACCGAGGACCATCCGATCGAGTACCTCACGTTCCACGGCACCATCCCGAAGGGCGAGTACGGCGCCGGCACGATGACGGTGTGGGACACAGGCACGTTCGAGACGGAGAAATGGCGCCCCGACGAGGTCATCTTCCGCGCGCACGGCAGGCGCGGCGGCGCGATGGATGGCGTGCGCTTCGCGCTCATCCGGACGAGCGGTGAGGGCGAGAAGTCGCAGTGGCTCCTGCATCGCATGAAGGACGCCCAGGCGAGCACGGCGCCCGCCCAGCGGGTGGTTCGCCCGCGCCGTGGGCCACAGGAGCGTCACGACAGCCCCGCTCCGATGCTCGCCACGGTTGCCACGCCGGGGCTCGCGGCGGCGGCCATCGCCCGATGGGGTGGTGAGCCCTGGGTGGAGATGAAGTGGGACGGTATCCGTGCGGTGGGGACCTGGGACGGACGAGAGTTGACCCTCCGCGCGCGCAGCGGAAACGACCTCACCGCCGCCTATCCGGACCTGCAGGATGCCAGGCTCGGCGACGCGCCGTGCATCGTGGACGGGGAGATCGTCGCCCTCGACGCGGGCGGCAGGCCGAGCTTTCCGCTGCTGCAGAAGCGGATGAATCTCGCCAATCCCGTGGAGATCACTCGCGAGGCGGCGCGCACGCCGGTGCGCTACTACCTGTTCGATCTGCTGCAGATCGACGGGCAGGACGCGACAGCGCTGCCGCTGGCTGATCGACGCGCGCTCCTGGAGAGGCTTGCTGACGGCGCCGGCGACCGCATCACCGTCCCGCCGGTGTTCGACGATCTGGACGCGACGCTGGCAGCCGCCCGCGAGGCCGCCCTCGAGGGACTCGTCGTGAAGAACCCCGACTCACGCTACCGGTCGGGTGAGCGATCGGCGGACTGGCTCAAGATCAAGCTCACCCGCACCCAGGATGTCGTCATCGGCGGCATCCGTCCCGGTCAGGGAGGGAGATCCGGTGCCATCGGATCGCTCTTGGTCGGCATCCCCGGTTCGGACGGCCTGCACTATGCGGGTCGGGTGGGAACGGGGTTCACCGAGACGTCCCTGGCCACCCTGGGGCGCCTGCTCGCCCCGCTTGGGACGCACGAGAACCCCTTCGTCGGCGTGCCCGCGGCGGACGCGCGCGATGCGATCTGGGTCCGACCCGAGCTGGTCGGCGAGGTCGAGTTCGCAGAGTTCACGCCGGGCGGAATTCTGCGCCATGCCCGCTGGCGAGGCCTTCGTCCTGATCATGCCCCCGATGCCGTGGTACGCGAAGACGCGGACGCCCCGTTCTAGGCGTGGGTCGCGTCGCCCGTATCGACATGGCCGGCCGGCTCCAGCTGGAAGGTCGAGTGCTCGACGTCGAAGTGCGCCGCCAGGCAGCTCTGCAGGCGCGAGAGAATCTCGCCCGAACGCCCCGCGGCGATCGCCGCCGGGTCGACGACGACGTGCGCCGTGAACACGGGAGCGCCGCGAGTGAGCTGCCACACGTGGACGTCGTGCACGGCCACGACATCATCGGCCGACAGGATGTGGTCGCGGATCTCCGCGACGTGGGTGCCTTTCGGCGCGGCCTCCGAGAGCACGTGGAAGACCTCCCGGAGCAGCCCGACCGCACGGGGCACGATGAGAGCCGCGATCAGGAGTGAGGCGACGGCATCCGCTGCCTGCCAGCCGGTGACGAGCACCACGACTGCCGCCACGATGACCAGCGCCGACCCCAGCAGGTCGCCGAGCACCTCCAGATACGCACCGCGGACGTTGATGCTCGTGCGCTGTGCGGCAGAAAGCAGCCACATCGCGGCCGCGTTGGCGAGCAGGCCGACGATCGCCACGATGAGCATGATGCCGCCGCGCACCTCCGCGTCGCCCGGAGCGAGCAGGCGCTGGATGGCTTCGATGACGACCCAGACCGACAGGCCGATCAGCAGCACAGCGTTGATGAGCGCTCCGAATACCTCAGCGCGCTGATACCCGTAGGTTTGGCGGTCGGTCGCGGGCCGCGCGGCCACGATACTCGCGATCAGCGCGATCACGAGGGCGGCGGCATCCGTCAGCATGTGCACGGCGTCAGCGAGCAGAGCGAGCGACCCGCTCCAGAACGCGCCGATCACCTGGATGACGAGCACGACCGACGTGATGGCCAGTGACGCGGTCAGCAATCGGCGGTGGCTGGCGCCACGAATACCGGGAGCGTGATCGTGCACGTCCCCAGCGTAGGGCTCCGAGACCGTGGGAGTCGGGTCGGCGATCCAAACGGGAACGAGTCTGATTCTCGCTCGCGCGTAGGGCGTCTCAGAGGGCCGACAGCAGAGGGGCGAGGGCGACGAACGCCTGGGCGCGATGCGATGCCGCGGCTTTCTCCTCGGGACTCCACTGCCCGACGGTGCGCTCCGCGCCAGGCTCCTGGCCGTCGGGGATGAAGATCGGGTCATACCCGAATCCCCCCTCACCGCGGGGCTCTGTCGCCAACCGTCCGTGCCAGCGGCCCTCGACGACGTGTTCCAGCGCGAAGGCGTTGGACCCGCGCTCGGGGACCACCAACGCGATCGTCGACACGAAGGATGCCTTACGGTGCGGATCGGCGATATCGGAGAGCTGATCCAGCAGCAGGTGCATGTTGGCCGCAGCATCCTTCTGGTGCCCCGCCCAATACGCCGAGAAGATGCCCGGTGCGCCCCCGAGCACGTTGACGGCGATGCCGGAATCGTCCGCCAGGGCCGCGAGCCCGGTGTGTCGGGCTGCCGCGCGTGCCTTGATAAGCGCGTTCTCCGCGAAGTTGACACCGTCTTCGACAGGCTCGGGACCGTCGTACCCGATGACCCGAAGGTCGGGTCGGGTCGCCGCGACGATGCGTGCGAACTCCGCCACCTTGTGGGGATTGTGGGTGGCCAGGACGATCTGCTGCGGCATCGGCGTCACTCCCCCGGCCCGAGCGTGTCAGCCTGGATGTCGCGCAGCTGCGCGCATCCGGCAAGTCCCAGCTCGAGGAGTGCGTCGAGCTCACGCTTGTCGAACGGGGCCCCCTCGGCCGTGCCCTGCACCTCGACGAACAGGCCGCGACCCGTGACCACGACGTTCATGTCGGTCTCGGCGCGGACGTCCTCGACGTAGGCGAGGTCCAGCATGGGTTCGCCGTCGATGATGCCCACCGATACCGCAGCGACGGAATCCAGCAGCACCCGCGACTTCTGACCGATGAACTTCTTCTCCCGGCCCCACGCGATCGCATCGGCCAGCGCGACGTAGGCGCCCGTGATCGCCGCCGTTCGCGTGCCACCGTCGGCCTGCAGCACGTCGCAGTCGATCACGATCGTGTTCTCACCCAGAGCCTTGGTGTCCACGACCGCTCGCAGCGCACGGCCGATGAGCCGGGAGATCTCATGTGTACGCCCGCCGATCTTGCCCTTGACGCTCTCGCGATCGTTGCGGTCATTGGTCGCGCGCGGCAGCATCGCGTACTCGGCGGTCACCCACCCCTTGCCCTTGCCGGTAAGCCAGCGGGGAACACCGTTGGTGAAGGATGCCGTGCACAACACCCGGGTGTCGCCGAAGCTGATCAGCGCCGACCCTTCGGCCTGCCTGCTCCAGCCCCGTTCGATCGTCACGGGCCGCAGCTGGTCGACGCTGCGTCCGTCGGCGCGGGTGGTCTCGTTCATGCTGTTCTCTTCTCGGTTCGGATGCTCCGCGCGGCGGAGCAGGATTCTCTGCGGCGCGTCATCGCCGCAGGTCGATGGCTCCGGTCTGTACAAGACGCACGTCCCGCACCTCGCGGCCCATGAGTCGGTGGGCGAGGCTGACGAACTCATCAGCCGAACCGCCGGTCGCTTCATACGTGTGGGTGGGAGTCGCATCCGTCCCCGCCAGCAGATCCCTGCTCACCAGCTGACGGTAGACGTCGTTTGCCGTCTCGGTGTCGCTGGAGACCAGCGAGACGTCGGGTCCCATGACGTAGCTGATCGCCCCCTTGAGGAAGGGGTAGTGCGTGCAGCCCAGCACGAGAGTGTCGACCCCGGCATGGCGCAGCGGCGACAGGTATGCCTCGGCGACGGAGAGCACCTCCGGCGTGTCCGTCTCGCCGGCTTCGACGAACTCGACGAAGCGGGGGCATGCCTGCGCGAACACGGTCAGCCGATCGTTGACCTCGAGCATGTCCTGGTACGCGCGCGAGCCGATCGTCCCGCTCGTGCCGATGACGCCGATGCGCCCCGAGCGCGTGGTCGACATCGCGGTGCGCACTGCCGGTCCGATCACCTCGACGACCGGCACGTCGTACCGTTCCCGCGCGTCGCGCAGCACGGCGGCCGATGCGGTGTTGCAGGCGATCACCAGCATCTTGACGCCTTGTCCGACGAGAGTGTCGAGGACCTCGAGCGAGTATCGACGCACGTCGGCGATGGGCTTGGGGCCGTACGGCGAATGCGCGGTGTCACCGATGTAGAGGAGGGACTCGCGCGGCAGCTGATCCGAAATGGCGCGTGCGACCGTCAGCCCGCCGACACCGGAGTCGAAGATCCCGATCGGCGCGTTGTTCACGGTGCACCAGCCTACGCCAGCGCCCGTGAGCTCCCCACGCGGCATCGCCCTGGCGGGTATCGCTGCGGCAGCGGCGGCATCACTAGGCTGGCGCCCATGACCGCATCCGTCAGCACGGCGCTGTTCACCGACCGGTACGAACTGACGATGCTCGATGCCGCGCTCCACGACGGCACGGCCTCCCGGCGTTGCGTCTTCGAGGTGTTCGCACGGCGGCTGCCCGCGGGGCGGCGCTTCGGCGTCGTCGCAGGAACGGGCCGCCTGCTGGGGCTGCTGCGCGATTTCCGCTTCGGCGACGAGGAACTCCGATTCCTTCGCGACGCTCGGGTCGTGGATGCCGACACCCTCCGCTTCCTCGAGGGCTACCGCTTCACGGGCTCGATCCACGGGTACCGCGAGGGCGACCTGTACTTCCCGGGCTCGCCGCTGCTGACGGTGGAGGGAACGTTCGCCGAGGCGGTCATTCTCGAGACACTCGCGCTGAGCGTGCTCAATAGCGACTCCGCCGTTGCAGCCGCGGCAGCCCGGATGAGCATTGCCGCGGGCGACCGACCGCTTGCGGAGATGGGTTCGCGCCGCACCGGAGAGGAATCCGCCGTGGCCGCGGCCCGCGCGGCGTTCATCGCGGGTTTCGGTGCGACCAGCAACCTCGAGGCCGGGCGTCGCTGGGGCATCCCGACGATGGGAACAGCTGCCCACAGCTGGACGCTCCTGCACGACACCGAAGCGGACGCGTTCCGGGCCCAGGTGCAGGCCCTGGGCGAGCAGACCACTCTTCTCATCGACACCTACGACATCCCGACCGGCGTCGCGACCGCGATCGCGGTTGCCGGGACGCGTCTGGGCGGCGTGCGTATCGACTCCGGCGACCTCCCCGCTGTTGCCGCGCAGGTGCGGCGACAACTCGATGACCTCGGCGCACGCGACACACGGATCACGGTGACGAGCGACCTCGACGAGTTCGCGATCGCGGCACTTGCGGCATCGCCGGTCGACGCGTACGGTGTCGGCACCGCGCTGGCGACGGGTTCGGGCTCGCCCACCGCGGGTCTGGTCTACAAGCTCGTTGCGCGTCAGGCAGCGGACGGTGCGTGGATTCCGGTGGCGAAGACCTCAACCGACAAGGGCTCGCGGGGAGGACGCAAGTCGGCCTTCCGTGTTCTCGATGACGGCGTCGCCCGGGAGGAGATGATCCTCGTCTCCGACGGCTACGAGCCCCACCAGAGACCGAATGCGGTCCCGAACGCCCGGGACCTTCAGGTCCCTCTCGTCGTCCACGGGGACATCGACGCAGCGGCGCTCGGACCCTCCGGCGTTCTCAGCGCTCGCGCTCACCATTCGCAGGCGCGATCGGAGCTGCCCCTGACCGCGCTCGCCCTGAGCCGGTCTGACCCGGCGATCGAGACCACCTATCGCGCGATGTGAGCATGTTCCGGTGGCGTGGTCAGCTCTTCATCCGTTCGTAGATTTCCTTGCACGTCGGGCACACCGGGAATTTCTCGGGATCACGCCCGGGGGTCCACTTCTTGCCGCACAGTGCCTTCACGGGCTTGCCGGTCAACGCCGACTCGAGGATCTTGTCCTTCTTGACATAGTGCGAGAACCGCTCGTGGTCGCCGGGCTCGACGTGCTCCTCGCGAAGCAGTTCCTCGAGCTCGCGGTCGAGGGTCGCAAGTCCCCCCTGGTCGGGGCTATCCAGCGGAGTGCTCATGGAGAGTCAGTGTAGTCGCGGCATCAGGCGCCGGCTCAGATGATCACGGCGCATGCGGGGGCGTCACGGATACCGTCACGATGCCTCGGCGAACTCCATGATCCGACCGGTGCGACGATCGAAGACTGCCGCACCGGTCGCGACGCCGAGCACGAGGACAACCAGCCCCGTCGCAACGCCCACCCAGAGTGCGAGGGATGCGGCCTCGATCGAGCTTGTGAGCGCCACCCACGTCCACCACAGGCTCGGCGCCGTGACCGCGAGAGCCCCGAGCATGACGAGGGCCTGCGGCACCGCACCGCTGGACCCGGTGCGCTGCGGTTGCTGGAAGGGGCTCTCCCCGGGCGGGGTGACCGGGTAGGGCGCGGCCGCCGAGGCGATGCTCGAGAGTCCGAGCCCGGAGAAGAACAGCGACGCGCAGACACCCACGATTGCCGGCGCGAGCGCCCACCGCCCGTGCAGCGCGACCGACACGGGGATGCCGATCGCCAGGACCGGAATGGCGATGACCAGGATCGGCACCAGCCGCCCCACACGGTCGGGAAGCCCACGCAGCCCGCTCGCGACATGCATCCAGATAGCTGTCGAGTCGTAGGCGAGATCGTTGTGCGGGAGCCACCCGAAGAAGAGTGCGACGAACAGGATCGGCACGAGGGCGGCGACGTTCCCGGGAACTCCAGCGATCAGCAGAGGCACGACGGTTGCCACCGCTGCGACCGGGATCACGAGAGTGTTGACGAGGTATCGCCGGTCGCGCAGCCAATACACGAGGCTGCGCGCGGCCACAGCGCCGCCGGGCGTTCCGGGCACGACGCTGAACCAGCCGAGCCCGCCCCGCTCGCGTGTGGTCAGGGGCTTCTCGATCGTCGACAGCGCGTGACGCACGAGGGCGCGCCACGCGAAGCCGAGCAGGAAGAGCGTGGCAAGGGCAACCAGCAGCGCCAGGACACCGGACGCATCGCCCCGCGCGAGCAGCAGCGGGAAGGCCCACGCCGCCCCGACCGGCGTGAAACTCAGGACGTCGACGACCTGCTGCAGCGGGCCGGGCACGGTTCCACGCCAGTCGAGCGACCCGAGGAACACCCCCACGGGGACCACGATCACCAGGACTGCGACCAGAAGCAGACCGGAGAGCTCCCGCGAGCGGCGTTCAGCGAACACGATTCCGGCGACACCGAGCGCGACGCGCGCGAACAGTACGCAGGTGGCGACGCCCACCAGAACCGCGAGAATCGCCGCAACGACGCTTGCGCCGGCGGCTACCCAGGCGACGGCAGCGCACACGGCGAGTGCACTGAGCGCGAGCACGGGCACGCTCAACAGTCCGGCCACCGCGAGTGCGCCCGCGAGCGCGTCCGGGGGCAGTGCGAAGACGCGGAACCGCCGCGGATCCAGCGGATCGGTGACCGCAGACACGAGGGGCGCCACCACGAAGGCGAGCGTCAGCGCCGCACCGCAGAAGACGGTGATCGCCCCGACGGCGGCGGTCGACGACTCCTGCACGCTCAGGATGCCCCAGCACGCCGCCGCGGTGGCCCCCACCAGCAGGACGGTTCCCACAAGACCGCGGGACACCGTCTGCGGATCCCCGCGGAAGGTGCCGACCAGGAGCGCAAGTCTCAGTCGGAGAACGTGTGCAACCACTCGAGCCCCTCCAACTCGCCCGCACCGCCGACGAGTTCGACGAATCGCTCCTCAAGGCTCCCCTCGCCGCGGACCTCGTCCACAGTGCCTTCCGCGACGAGCGACCCGGCGACGATCACGGCGACGCGCGAGCACACCCGCTCGACCAGTTCCATGCCGTGGCTGGAGAGGATGACGGTGCCGCCGTGCGCGACGTACGCCTGAAGGATGTCGAGGATTCCCGCGCTGGAGACAGGATCGACGGCTTCGAACGGCTCGTCGAGAACGAGCACACGAGGTGAGTGGATGAGCGCGCCGGCGAGCATGATCTTCTTGGACATGCCGACCGAGTAGTCCGACACGACGCGACCGAGCGACTCGGTGAGGTCGAAGGCGCGGGCAAGGTCTGTCGTCCGTCGGTCGACTTCGGCAGGCGGAAGCCCGCGCAAGGTGCCGTAGTAGTAGAGCAGCTGACGTCCGGTCAGCCTGTCGAAGGTGCGGAAGCGGTCGGGCAGAACGCCCATGAGCCGCTTGGCGACAAGAGGCTTCGCGGCAGCGTCGACGCCCGCGATCGAGATCTCGCCGGAATCGGCGCGGAGCAGCCCCGCGATGATCGACAGGGTCGTCGTCTTTCCCGCGCCATTGGGTCCGACGATTCCGTAGAAGCTGCCGGCAGGAACCTCGAGGGTGATGCCATCCAGTGCCTGCAGTTCCCCGAACGACTTGCGCACATCCCGCAAGACGAGGGCGGGGACCGCCGTCGTCTCGTCTGTGTCGACCGGCACGATGTCGGTCGAACCGGTGATCGTCGCGATCGCCTCCTCGGCGACGTCCGGCGTCTCCGGCTCGGCGACATCCGGCTCCGCGGCATTCGGAGTCTCCTGCTCGGCGACATCCTGCTCCGCGGTATCCGAGGACGCGTCCCCCTCGACGGGCGTCTCGGTGCCGGCCTGTGACGGGGGCTCCGAGTCGGTTGCCGCGCCGGCTCCGGCCTCTGCGGGGGCAGGCGCGTCGGAGTCCTCCCGAACCTCGGTGGCCTTCACCGACTCGAGTGCGGACTCCAGCGCCGGATCGACCGTCACCGCATCGGCGGGTGCCTCGCCGGGCTCCGGGGAGGACAGCTCTTCCGGGTCCGCGGGCGGTGCGGCGGCGGGTGGGCGCGTGCGCGCAGTGGTGGGGCGCTTGGCGGCCGGACGGCGAGGCGTACGTGCTCCCGACCCCGCGGCGCGGGGCGCGGTTGTTCGCGAGTTCGACGTCGTGCGCGGCGTTCGCGGCGTGCGCGGTGCCGCGGGCTTCTTCGCCGGTCCCTCCCCTGGCGTCTCGCCGGACTCGCCGGAGGACTCGTCGGGAAGATCCGTCGCGTCAGTCACGGCTCCAAACTATCAATCCGCCGTGCACGCAGACGGCGGATGACACTCCATGCCAGGCGGATGCTCAGCCGACATGCATAGGATCGGCCCCATGGCCGACAAGGTCCATCAGATCCACTCGCTCCCGCAGGACGCTCCCTGGTCGGGCGGGCTGCCCCCCGAGGGCTCGGCCGAGCACCCGGCGTTCATTCGCGCGCTCGATCGGGTTCTCTCGATACAGCGACCCGTCGTCCTGGCTCATCTACGCAGCATCCGTCTGCGCCAGCCGAACGCGACCTCTGCGCAGATCATCCGCACCCTCGAGCGCCGCTACCTGGCTGCGGTCACCACCGGGGGCGCGGCCGTCGGGGCGACAGCCGTCGTCCCGGGAATCGGAACAGGCGTCACTCTCGCGCTCAGCGGCGTCGAGACGATCGGCTTCCTCGAAGCGACCACCTTGTTCGCTCAGTCGGTCGCGGAAGTTCACGGCATACCTGTCTCCGATCCCGACCGCGCTCGCGCTCTGGTCCTGACGCTGATGCTTGGCCAGGAAGGCGTCGACCTCGTCTCGCAGTTCGCGAGCCAGGCGACCGGTCGCGGTCCCAGCCGGGACAAGTACTGGGGCGAGATGGTCACCAAGACCATCCCGAGGGCTGCCATGGGACCGATCGTCGATCGCTTGAAGACGACCTTCGTGCGGCAGTTCGCCGCCAAAGGCGGAGCGTCCTGGATCGGCAAAGCACTCCCCTTCGGCATCGGCGCGGCGATCGGCGGGACCGGCAACCATATCCTCGGTCGACGGGTGCTTGCCGGATCCCGGCGAGCGTTCGGCATCCCCCCGCAGGCGCTGCCGGCCGACACCGAACCGCTGCCCGGAGCACGCAGGCTCGAGCATTCCGCGGTCTCCGCGGTGCGCCGGGCGGGCACTGTCGTGGGGACCGGCGTCGCCAAAGGCGCCACCGCGATCGGCGGCAGCGTCTCGCGCGGAACCACCGCGCTCGGCGGAGCGGCGCGGAGCATCACCCGCCGATCCACCAAGGAATCCGCTCCCGAAGCGACCGACGCCGCCCCGGAATAGTCCGGGGCGGCGTCGGTCGGGTCTGTTCGAGCAACCGCGCAATACCTCAGGGCGCGAGAGCTCCCAGCGTGACCTCGATGGTGCGAGTCTTGCCGTCTCGCACGAACGTCACGGTCGCTTCGCTTCCCGCGGCGGCGGCACGTACCTGAGCGGTGAGGTCGGTCGCGTCGGAGATCGGAACACCGTTGAAGGCTGTCACGATGTCTCCCGCCTGCAGACCACCCAGCTGAGCAGCACCGCCGCCGGTGACCTCGGCAACGTAGGCGCCCGTGATCGTCGAACCGTCGATCATCGCGGCATCCTGCACCGTCGCGCCGAGCAGGCCGTGCGTTGCGGCACCGGTCTCGATGATCTCCTGCGCCACACGCTCCACGACGTTGGAGGGGATCGCGAAACCAACGCCGATCGATCCCGCCTGACCGGAGGAGCCACCCGCGGAGGCGATGGCGACGTTGATGCCGATGAGGCGCCCGTCGGAGTCCACCAGCGCACCGCCGGAGTTTCCGGGGTTGATGGCGGCGTCCGTCTGGATCACCGCGATCTTGATCGTCTCGGTCGCGCCACCGCCCTGGCGGCCCTGGCCGAAGTCGAAGTAGAACGGGCCCTCGCCGCCGTTGCCTTCCGACTCCGGGGCGGTCTCGTCGGCATCCGGGGCGGCCGCGGAGGAGATCTCGATAGAACGGTTGAGCGCGCTCACGATCCCCGTGGTCACGGTGTTGGCAAGGCCCAGCGGGGCGCCGACGGCGACCGTCTGGTCTCCGACATTGAGTGCCGCCGAGTCCGCGAACTCGATCGGCGTGAGGTCCTCGGCACCGATCAGCTTGATGACTGCGAGATCGTATGTGGGGTCGGTTCCGACGATCTCCGCGTCGTAGACGCGCCCGTCGGACGTGCTGACGCGGACTCGTGCATCCGCTGTCGCGCCGTCCAGCGTGACGACATGCGTGTTCGTCACGACGTATCCGTCAGAGGTCAGCACGACGCCGGATCCCGTACCGCCGCCGCTGGAGGAGGTCGCCTCGATCGTCACGACACTCGGCAGCACCTTGGTCGCGATACCGGTCGTCTGTGTCACCGACGACGTGTCGTTGACGGTGACACTGGCCGGGCCCGACGCCGTGGTGACGGTCTCAGGAGCGAAGAGCGCGACGCCCGCATACGCGCCGCCGAGCCCTGCCGCTCCCCCCACGAGGGCGGCAGCGACAATGATCCCCGCGACCTTGCCGGCGCCGAGCTTTGCGCGCGGAGACGATCCCGCGGGGGCGAATGCGTACTGCGGGGGCGTCGGCGACGTCGCGAACGGAGCCTGCGCGTAGGGAGACTGCGGGTGGTGGGTGCCTGCGGCCGGGGGAGCCCACGCAGGAGACGGGGCGGCGGACGGAGTCGCTCCGGCGTGCGGGGCATTCGTCGCGGGGGTGGCGGTCGAAGCGACAGCGCTGGGCGCAGCAGGGGCCGGCGGCAAGGGCTCGGTCGGCTCGGTCGCCTGCGCCGACTCCGTGCTCGACGGGATGACGGCATCTGCCATCGGGTCTTCGGCGCGCTGCTCGTCGGCAGGGCCTGCGGGGTTCTCGGTGCTCAATGGATGCTCCTTCCAAGCACCACCCACGTTGCCGCCGGATGCTGTGTGAATCCTATGGCGACGTCGGGAGCCGTCTATGCAGACGTCATGGCCTTGTTCGGTGTTCGTTCGCCGCGGCGACGAGAGGGATCAGACACGGGGCACGACATCGAATCGGCGAAGGCGTAGAGCCGGGTTGACCCGCCGGACGCGATCGATCGCGTCCGGATCGGCATAGCCGACCGCCAGATCGGTGCCCGTCCCGATGCCGGCGATCGCCACGCCCTGGGGATCGAGCACGACCGAGCCGCCGACTCCCAGCGGTGGCGGATGATCGGCGGCGGCGACGAACACGGTGTTCTCGATCGCGCGTGCCGCCAGCAGCGTCTGCCACTGGAACTCCTTGAGCGGCCCCCGCACCCAGGCAGCAGGAACCACGATGCCATCGACAGCGGCGTCCGCGAGCGTTCGAGCGACCTCGGGGAACCTGAGGTCGTAGCAGGTCATGAGCCCCCACCGCAGGCCGCCGAGCTCGAATGTCTGCGGCGGCGAGATCTCTCCCGCCTCGACCCAGTCAGATTCCCGCTGTCCGAATGCGTCGTACAGATGCAGTTTCCGATACACCGCCAGGATGCCGTCGGGCCCGACCGCGACGGCCGCATTGCGGACCCTCCGCGAATCGTCTGCCGTTTCCACCAGCCCCGCCACGATGACGGCCCCGGTGCGCGCTGCGCTGTGCTGCAGCGCCGCAACAAAGGGGCCGTCGAGGGCCTGCGCGTGCGTCGCGAGCGTCTCGTCGAACGGATCCACGAAGTAGCTGGAGTACTCGGGGAAGACGATGAGCTTCGCGCCGCGGTCGGCGGCGGCCGTCGCCATCCGATCGATCAGACGTGCGTTGGCATCGCTATCGACGGAGGGCGCGAACTGAGCGACCGCCACCGCCAGGGCCGGAGCCGGCATCCGGGTCATCGCTGGTCCGCCTTTCGCGAGTGACGACTTCTGAGATAGGCGGGTACGGCAAGCCACAGGATGATGACCGCGGCGCCCAGGCCTGCCGCGGCAACCCACGCGGGATCGAACCCGAGGACGACATCGAACACCAACGCCACGACACCGACGAGCAGCACGCCGACGGTAGCGAGAGCACCGACGAGGGCTCGATGTCCGAACACGACGACGTCGGGCTTGGCCAGCCGCCGGAACAGGCTCCGGTGCATCGCGACGGGCGCCAACGCGATGATGGCGCTGAAAGCGGCGAGCACGAGGAGCACGAGGTAGAACACCCGCTGCGCACCGGTGAGTTCGTCGAATGCGGGTTGGAAGGCGACGGCGAGGAGAAACCCGGTGAGGATCTGCGTGCCCGTCTGCAGGACACGCAGTTCCTGCAGCACATCGTTCCAGTTGCGGTCGGCTCGCTCGCTCACCGTCTCGGACCGACCGTCGGGCGCGACGCCGACCGCCGGGTCCGAGGTGGTCTCGCGTCGGGGGCTGGTCATGTCGCCATCCTCCCCGCCCGGCACCGGCGGAGGCAACCGCTCGACTCGGGGCGCCGCCCGGGATGCGCATCGTCGCGATCCGTGCTAGAGTCGACCCTTGTGCCGCGGGGTGGAGCAGTTCGGTAGCTCGCTGGGCTCATAACCCAGAGGTCGTAGGTTCAAATCCTGCCCCCGCAACCAAGAGAAGGCCCTGGATCCGATCGGATCCAGGGCCTTCTGCCATGCACCACGCAGACCTCACTCAGCGGAACACGCAGCGACAACCGCCCTACTGAGGGTCGATCGCGTGACTCAAGTCAGCCAGATAGGTCGCGATGAGCTTCAGCTCGTCCTCGTCGTACGGCTCGGTCACCTGCCGCATCTGTTCGAGTCGCTCGGCGAAATGACGGAAGAACGTCGCGCGGGAGTGCGCCGTCAGCGTGACGATCCGCGCGCGGCGGTCGCGAGGATGCGGTCGCCGCTCGACGTAGCCGGCCGCTTCGAGCCGGTCCAGCAGCTTCGTGGTCGACGCCGTCGATATCCGCAGGTGCTTCGCGACCTCGTGCGGGCTCACCTGCTCGCCCCGCTGCTCACGCACGATGAGCATCCGGAGCGCCGCGAGGTCGCTCGCGTTCATGTCCATGTCATCTTTCATGCCCCCGTTCATGCGGTCCATGGCATCATTGAGCGCACGGATGCTCAGCAGAACATCCAGCACCGCTTGCTGGTGTGGTGTCTGCGGAACCCACGGCGTGGTCATGATGGACACTCCTTCCAGGTCCTTGTTATCATCGGACGGGAGATATCGCTAGCTAAGCTAGCGATATAGGAGGAGGAAAACATGACGGATGGTGACCATGTGGTCCTTCTGGATGACGAGGGAAACCCCGTCGGCACGGCGCCCAAGAGCAGCGTTCACGGCACCGAGACCGCTCTCCATCTCGCGTTCTCTTGTCATGTCCTCAACGCCGACGGCCAGGTGCTCGTCACCCGTCGCGCGCTCGACAAGAAGACATGGCCGGGCGTGTGGACCAACTCCTTCTGTGGTCACCCCCGACCGGCGGAACCCCTCCTGTCTGCCGTGCAACGCCGCGGCGAGTTCGAACTGGGCATTCGGCTGACAGAGATCGAGCTGGCTCTCCCGTTGTTTCGCTACCGCGCTGTCGATGCCGGAGGAATCGTCGAGAACGAGATCTGCCCGGTCTACATCGCCCGCACAGACGACGAAGTGGCGCCGAACCCGCTCGAGGTGGTCGAGGCCCGCTGGGTGGATCCCGAGGAGCTCGGCTCGTCCCTGGTCACCACCCCCTGGGCCTTCAGTCCGTGGCTGGTCCTGCAGTCCCAGCAGCTCCGCCTGTTCGAGTCTCCACAGTTGCAGCGACGAGCGTCATGATCCCGGAGCCTGCTCGAATCGCCGTCGACACCGCCATCGATGACGCGCTCGCGCGGCTGGCCGACCGAGCGAAGGGTCACGGCGATTCCATGACGGCGCTCACGGCAGCGGTGAGCGCCGCCACTGCCGGCGGCAAACGGCTGCGACCTCAGCTGGTCGTGGGCTCCTTCCTGGCCGTCGGCGGCGACCTCGAGCGCGCGCCGGGACTGTACCCGGTCGCCGCGGCTTTCGAACTCCTGCACAGCGCGTTCGTCATCCACGACGACGTCATCGATCACGACGTCACCAGGCGCGGCGTGCCCAACGTCGCAGGGCGATTCCGCATGCGCGCGCGGGCACAGGGAGCGGACTCACGCGGTGCGGCACTGCTCGGCGACGCCGCAGCGATCCTCGCCGGCGACCTTCTCCTGCACGAGGCCACCCGCATGGTCGCGCTCGCAGATACCCCCGACGCGCAACGCTCGAGGCTGCTGGACCTGCTCGATGAGGCGGTGTTCGTCTCGGCTGCCGGCGAGCTCGCCGACGTCGAGAACAGCGTGACTCCCGAGCTGGCCGAACAGGACGAGATCCTCGCGGCGACCTTCAACAAGACAGCGGTGTACTCGTTCACCGCGCCGCTGTGCGCAGGCGCCATCCTCGCCGGAGCGCCCTCGACGTGGATCACCGACCTGGAAAGGATCGGCGGCTCACTCGGGCTCGCCTTCCAACTCGTGGATGACCTCATCGGCGCGTTCGGAACCGCAGAGCAGGCCGGCAAGGACGCGGGCAGCGACCTGCGGGAATCCAAGCGGACTCCGCTCATCGCCCTCGCGCGCGACAGCGCACAGTGGCCCCTCGTGACGAGCACGCTCGCGGTTGCCCATACCGGACCCATCGCGGTGAGAGAGGCCCAGTCGGCGCTCGAGGCCAGTGGCGCGCGCGAGCGGCTGCGCCGACTCATCGATGAGAACCTGGCAGACGTGCGCCGCCGCGCCTCGCGCTCGACGCTCCCACCCCGGGCTGTGACTCTGGTCGACACTCTGGCCACCGCTGTCGAGGAGCGCATACCGTGAGTAACCAGCCGACGGGCATCGCGCTGTACAACGCCGCGGCCGATGACGCGGCCGCGGCAGTGATCTCGGCATACTCGACCTCCTTCGGCATGGCGACGCGGCTCCTCGGGCCACGGGTGCGCACGCACGTACGAAACATCTACGCGCTCGTCCGAGTCGCCGACGAAATCGTCGACGGCCCGGCCGCCGAGGCAGGGGTGGATGCGGCATCCGCCGCGTCACTCCTGGACGAACTCCAGACCGAGACCACGACCGCGATAGACCGCCGGTTCAGCAGCAACCTCGTGGTGCATGCCTTCGCGCGGACGGCACGTGAGGCAGCGATAGGCGCGGACCTCATCGAGCCGTTCTTCGCGTCGATGCGCACCGACCTCACGGTCACGACGCACGACGACGCCTCGCATGACTCCTATGTCTACGGATCCGCCGAGGTCGTCGGACTCATGTGTCTGCAGGTCTTCGTCAATGCCGGACAGCCCTCGCCGCCCGGCCCGACACCAGAGCTGGTCGACGGGGCGCGGCGGCTCGGTGCCGCCTTCCAGGACGTGAACTTCCTGCGCGACCTCGACCACGACGAAGCCGCGCTCGGGCGCGACTACCTCGGCATCGCCACCGGAAAGCACGATCGCGAAGCGATCCTCGATCGCATCGACGGGGATCTTGCCGCCGCCGCCGCCGTCATTCCTCAGCTTCCCGCGGACTGCCGCCGCGCTGTCACTGCCGCGCACGACCTGTTCGCCGAGCTCTCGCGGCGACTGCGAGCAGACCCGGCACCGGCCGCACGGGTGCGCGTGCCCGATATCGTCAAAGCGGGACTTATCGCCCGCGCCCTGGTGGGACTCGCGCCCGCGAGCCGACCCGCCAAGTGATGGGCGAGCAGCCCCGACGCCCGTCGCCCCGATGAACCCAGCCGCCCGAGGAATGAGGATCTCCGCATGAGCGAGACGGACAGCGCCACACGCAGCGCCCCCCAGACGGATGCCGGCCGCGCCGTCGTCATCGGAGGCGGCATCGCAGGCCTCGCCACGGCAGCCCTGCTCGCACGCGAAGGCTGGGCCGTGACGCTCTTCGAAGCGCGCGACCAGGTGGGCGGTCGCGCCGGCGTGTGGGAGGCAGACGGGTTCCGCTTCGACACCGGGCCGAGTTGGTATCTCATGCCCGAGGTCTTCGACCACTTCTTCCGGCTGCTGGGCACGACAACCGCCGAACAGCTCGATCTCGTTCGGCTCGACCCCGCGTACCGGGTCTACAGCGAGCCGGCAGCGGGCAGCGCCGCCGAACCGATCGACATCCGTTCCGGGCGGGAGCTGTCAACCGCCCTGTTCGAGAGCATCGAGCCCGGCGCGGGCGACGTGCTGGCGGACTACCTCGACTCGGCCAAGGATGCGTATGACCTCGCCGTCACGCGCTTCCTCTACGACACATACGAGACGACGGCCGGACTGCGTGATCCGGCACTGCTTCGCCGCGTCCCACAGCTTGCTCCCCTGCTGACCACCCCGTTGTCGCGGCACGTGGAGCGGCGCTTCACCGACAAGCGCCTCCAGCAGGTGCTGGGGTATCCGGCGGTCTTCCTCGGCGGGTCCCCCTACGGAGTGCCCAGCCTCTATCACCTCATGAGCCACCTCGACCTCGCCGACGGCGTGCTGTATCCGCGCGGCGGTCTCTACGAGGTGATTCGCGCGGTCGAGCGCGTCGCTCGCGCGCAAGGAGTGGTCATCGAAACCGGAGCCGACGTCACCTCGATCGTCACGACCCCGACAGCAGGCGGCCGTGCGCAGGCGACAGGGGTCACGCTCGCCGACGGGCGCCGGGCGGACGCGGACCTGGTCGTCTCGACGGCAGACCTGCACTTCACCGAGACCCGGCTGCTTCCTGAGCCACTGCGCACGTATCCGCAGAAATGGTGGGACAAGCGCACTCCGAGCCCCGGCGCCCTGCTCCTCCTGCTGGGTGTCGACGGCGAACTCCCGCAACTGGCACACCACACCCTGCTGTTCACGGAGGACTGGCGCGCGAACTTCGACGACATCTTCGGTGCGCACACGCGCATCCCCGATCCGGCATCGATCTACGTATGCAAGCCCTCCGCAACCGACCCGACGGTCGCGCCCGAGGGCAGCGAGAACCTCTTCGTTCTCGTTCCGATTCCCGCTGACCCGAGCCTCGGGCACGGCGGGGTGGACCGCGGCGGTTCACCCCGCATCGAGGCCGCAGCAGACCGGGTGATCGCCCAGATCGCGCAGTGGTGCGGCATCCCCGACCTCGCCGAGCGCATCACCGTGCGCCGCACGATCGCGCCCGGGGACTTCGAGCATGACTTCCACGCGTGGCGTGGCAACGCCCTGGGCCTGGCACACACGCTGCGCCAGAGCGCGCTCTTCCGGCCGAGGAACGCGTCGAAGAAGGTCGACGCCCTCGCCTATGCGGGCGCCTCGGCGCTTCCCGGCATCGGGCTGCCGATGTGCCTCATCTCCGCCGAGCTCGTCATCAAGCGCCTCCGCGGCGACCGCTCCCCTGGCCCGATCGCCGAGCCGGCGGCTGTCTGAGATGCCGGGTCTCTACCTGCTGGCGATCCTCATTTCCGGCGCGGGGATCCTGATCATCGACGCGCGGTGGCGCCTGGCCGCATTCGTCGCTCCCGTACGCACGCTCGCGGCCGTCGCGATCGGCGTCGTGTTCTTTCTGGCCTGGGACGCGGTCGGCATCGTGACCCGGGCCTTCGTGAAGGGCGACAGCGACCTGTTCATCGGGATCGACCTGGCACCCGAGCTCCCGCTCGAGGAGCTGTTCTTCCTCGCCTTCCTGAGCTACCTGGGGCTCGTCATCTATGCGGCAGCGCTTCGGTACCTGTCAGCCCGCGGTGCCGCGCGCGCGGGTGAAGACGAGGCGGTGAGCGACCGATGACCTACGCGCTCATCATCATTCCCTTCGCGCTCATCACCCTCGTGGTCACGCTCGTTTCGGCGCCCCGCCCCGGGATGCGTCAGCGGATGCTGGCATCCACGATCAGTGCCGGGGTGCTCGTGGTCCTCACCGCGATCTTCGACAACGTCATGATCTCCTCCGGCCTGGTCGCCTACCCGGAGGGCACCTCCAGCGGCATCCGGATCGGGGTCGCGCCGATCGAGGACTTCTCGTACGCGATCTGCGCCGCCTACCTCGTCCCGGCCGTGTACGTCCTGCTACCGAGATCCTCGAAAGACGTGCGGCGTGAGCACCCCTGATCCCGAGAACGCCGCCGGCCCCGCGCTGCGCCCCGGCCGAGTCGTGCGCGAGTTGTTCGTCTCGTCGCGACCGGTGAGCTGGATCAACACGGCCTACCCGTTCGCCGCGGCCTACCTGCTGACCACTCGACAGATCGACGTGACGTTCGTGGTCGGCACGCTGTTCTTCCTCATTCCGTACAACCTCGCGATGTACGGCATCAACGACGTGTTCGACTACGAATCCGATCTGCGCAACCCCCGCAAGGGCGGCGCGCACGGAGCCGTGCTCGACCGACGAATGCACGCCATCACGCTCTGGGCGGCCGGAGTGTCGTGCGCACCCTTCGTGATCTACCTCGTGGTCGTCGGATCGCCGCTGTCCTGGCTGGTGCTGATCCTGAGCATGTTCTTCGTCGTGTTCTACAGTGCTCCGCCGCTGCGCCTGAAGGAGCGCCCCTTCGCCGACTCCGTCACCAGCAGCATCCACTTCTTCTCCCCCGCCGTCTACGGGCTCGTCCTGGCCGGCGCGACCTGGACGTGGCAGCTCGGACTCGTCATCCTCGCCTTCGCGCTGTGGGGTGTCGCCTCGCACGCCTTCGGCGCCGTGCAGGATGTCGTGGCGGACCGCGAGGCGGGTATCTCGTCGATCGCCACGGCTCGGGGCGCGCGATGGACTGTCTGGTTCGCCCTCGTGTGCTACGCCCTCTCCGGCGTCGTCATGCTCGGAACCGCCTGGCCCGGCCCGCTCGCGGCGCTCGCCGCGATTCCCTACCTGCTGGCGGTGTGGCCCTACCGGTCGATTCGCGACGCCGACGCCGAACAGGCGACCACCGGCTGGCGGCGGTTCCTCTGGATCAACCAGCTCGCCGGCTTCATCGTGACGCTGCTGCTGATCTGGTGGTGGATCCTCACCGACTGAGCGCGTTTACTGCGCGCCCAGCTGGATGAGGGTCTCCACCGCCGCCGTCAGCCGCGCATCCGCTTCGGCGAACGCCGTCAGGTCGCCCGACTTCAGCGCAGCATCCCGGTCCAGCATCGCCTGCTGCGCGTCCTGCAACGCCGCCTGGTACGCATCCGTCGGCTCCGTCGGCTCACTCGGCGTGCCCGTGTCGGACGGGGACGGCTCCGGCGTCGGCGCGGCCGTGGCGCCCGGGGTGGGCGTCACGTCGTTGTCGCCGCCGGTCGCACCGGCGTCACCGCCGAACAGCGAGTCGAGCGCTTCGGTGAGCGTGTCCTCGAACGCGATGTCGTTACCGAACGAGACCAGAACCTTCTGCAGAGTCGGGAGCTTCGTCGCACCGGAGGACTGCACGAACACGGGCTGCACGTACAGGAGACCGCCACCGACAGGGAGGGTAAGCAGGTTGCCGTTGAGCACGTCGGACTGACCCTGCTTGAGCAGGTTGATCTGCGACGAGACGAACGGGTCGGCGTCGAACGTGTTCTGCACCTGACCGGGGCCGGGCACGGTGGTATCGGCCGAGATGACGAGCATCCGGAGCTTCCCGTAGTCATCCCGGGGCGTCCCGGCTGCATCACCCGCGTTCGAATCCACCGCCAGGTACCCCATGAGGACGTTGCGCGCGTTGCCGGCTTCCGAAGACGGGATGAACGTGGTGAACATCGAGTACGTCGGCGACGTCTGGCCCGGCATCTGCATCGTCAGGTAGTACGGCGGCTGCAGCTCGGCGTCGTTCTGAGGGTCGTTCGGTGTCTCCCACGCGTTGTCTCGCTGATAGAACGACTGGGCATCGTCGACGTGGTAGACCCCGAGGATCGCCCGCTGCACCTTGAAGAGGTCGGTCGGGTATCGCACGTGGCTCATGAGATCTGCCGACATGTCGGATACCGGCTTCAGCGTCGACGGGTAGATCTTCTGCCACGTCTGCAGCACCGGGTCGGTCTCATCCCATGCATACAGGGTGACCGACCCGTCGTAGGCATCGACTGTGGCCTTGACCGAGTTGCGGATGTAGTTGATGTTGTCCAGACCGAACCGCTGCTGCGCCGTGTTGGAGTCCGAGATCGCCTCCTGCAGGCTCACCGTCGAGGAGTACGGGTAGTTCGCGCTGCGCGTGTAGCCGTCGATGATCCACACGATCCGGCCGTCGACGACGCTCGGGTAGGGGTCGGAGTCCAGCTGGAGGTACGGCGCGACCTTCTGGACGCGCTGCACCGGATCCCGGTCGTAGAGAATCTGGGAGTCCTCGTTGATGTCATCCGAGAAGAGGATCTGCTCGGACTGGAACTTCAGCGCGTAGATGAGGCGGTGGAAGACGTTGCCGACGCTCGGCCCCCCGTCGCCCTCGAACGTCGTCTTGGTCTCGCTTGCTCCGTCCGCCCCCGTCGGGTAGTCGAGCTCGACGGGAGGAGTTCCCTCCGGAGCCCCGACGATCGAGTACTGCGGCGACATCTCGCCGAAGTAGACGCGCGGCTCGAAGTCTTCCTGGTCGGAGAGGAACCCTGACGCCGGGATCCCGCGCTCGAGGAAGACAGGTTCGCCCTCGGTGGTGCGGTCGTTGCCCTTGGCGACGACGATGCCGTAGCCGTGGGTGTAGATCAGGCTCATGTTCTGCCACGTCTGAGCAGCAGAGTCGAGCTGGTTCACGTCGAGTTCGCGAACCGACACGATCGTGTCCTGCGAGACGCCGTCGATCTCATACCGGTCGACATCCAGCGGGTTGTGGAACTGGTAGTACGCGCGGTACTGCTCCAGCTGTCGAACGGTCGGCGGAATGATCGCAGGGTCCATGATCCGGATCTGCGCGGTGGTCGCCGCATCCGACCGCAGCTGACCCGCCTCGGCATCCGTCGCCGCGGAGAACTCCATCTGCTCGAGCCCGCCGACGCCGTACGCGGCTTTGGTGGCATCGATGTTGTGCTGGTAGTACTGCGCTTCGTAGCTGATCTTGTTCGGCGTGACCTGGAACGTGTTCACGACCCACGGGTATCCGACCCCGACGACGACAGTTGCGACCACGAGGACAGCAGTAGCCACCAGCGGATAGCGCCACCGCCCGATGATGGCGGTCACGAAGAACAGGATCGCGACGACGATCGCGCTGATCGAGAGGATCGCGAGCCCGGGAATGACGGCATTCGCGGTCGTGTAGGCGGGGCCCGTGATGCGGTCGTCGTTCTGCACCATGAGCAGGTACCGGTCAAGCCACAGGCTCGCGCCTTGGACGAGCACATACAGGCCGGCGATGACGGCGATCTGGATGCGGGCAGCCTTGGAGATGCGCAGTTCGCGCTGCCCGACTCGCACGGAGCCGTACAGGTAAGAGACCACCACGGTCACGAGCAGGCTCACCAGCAGCACGGCGGACACGAAGCCGAGCAGGGCGCTGTAGAACGGCATCGCGAACATGTAGAAGCCGGTGTCGAGATTGAAGATCGGGTCGGTGACGTCCGTCTGCACACCGTTGAGCCACAGCCACGTGGTCTGCCACTGAGTCGATGCGGCGAACCCGGCGAAGAAGCCGAAGAAGACGGGGATTCCCCACATGGCCAGGCGGCGCAGCGGCTCGACCACTTCCTGGTACCGATCCAGCTGCGAACTGAGTCGCACGTAGACGGGCCGCAGCCGGTAGGCAAGCTGAATCGCGATCCACACCGGAACGGCCATCCCGAGGAATCCGATCGCGAACATGATCACGCGCGCGACCCACTGGGTGAACAGGACCCCCTGGAATCCGAGCTGCTCGTACCACAGCCAGTCCGCGTAGAGGCTCGCGAAGATGAAGAAGCCGACGACGAGCGCGGCGATGATCGCGAGGGAGATGGCGAGGATGCGGCGGGACGGCGAAGGCGTGGCCCTGTTCGGCGCTGAGGTCGTGGTCACCGTTTCATCCTAGGCGGCCGCTTCTGAGCGATCGCCGTGCAGACGCCCAGACCGTGTTCGCCCTGAGCGACCAGGCGGCGCCGGATCCGTCGGTCACCCGCACGTCGGAAGCTGCGAGAGGTCGCCGCCGGTGCTGATCGCATCGAGGGCGGTGAGGGCGTCATCCAGCGTCGCGATCGAGAAGAC
The DNA here is from genome assembly GCF_965345035.1 of Microbacterium sp. bgisy207. GTDB lineage: Bacteria > Actinomycetota > Actinomycetes > Actinomycetales > Microbacteriaceae > Microbacterium. The sequence continues at coordinate 108,626 of NZ_CBDRMG010000007.1, read as the reverse complement.
CTGGAGGCCGCCGGGGATCTCGCCGACCACGTCGGGACAGTTGGCGGCGGGTGCGAGGAAGTAGTCGGCGTCGGCGCGCACCGCCCCCCACATCTTCTGCTGGACGCCTCCGATCGGTCCGACCGTTCCGTCCGCCGTGATCGTTCCGGTGCCGGCGATGCTCTGACCGCCGGTGAGGTCCTCCGGGGTCAGGGTGTCCATGATGCCTAGCGCGAACATCATCCCGGCGCTTGGCCCACCGACGTTGTTGAGCTGGATCGTGACATCGATCGGGAAGTCGTAGTCGGTGATGAGGGTGACGCCGATGAGCCACACCGTTTGACCGTCCACCGTGGTGGGCGCGGGGGTGACCTCGACCGTCGTCTCTTCACCGTCGCGCAGGATGTCGAGCGTCAACGGCGCGCCGGCGCTCTGTTGGACGGAATCGCGCAGCGCCGCGGCATCCGTCACGGGTTCCTCGTCGGCGCGCAGCACGACATCACCCTCTTCGAGGATGCCTCGTGCTGGTGCATCCTCCCCGACCGAGAACACCGTGATCTGGACTCCGACGTCGTACCCGAGTTCGGAGAGCGCGGCAGCAGTCGCCTCTTCCTGAGAGTCGGTCATCAGCGCCGCCGACTCCTCGCTGCGCTGCTCACTGGTCTGACCGTCGGGGAAGACCGTCTCGATGGGGACGACCGCGCGGGCCGGGTCGAACCAGGCGACGGCCAGATCGAACCAGGACGGCGGTCGCTCCCGGCTCCCCGCGATCTGCACGGTCAGGAGGTCGAGCGCGCCGGTCGTGGGGTAGGTCTGCGCACCCGAGACCTCGATGAGCGGTACCTCCTCGCCGTCGCTCGTGCTCACGGTGCCGAGCGTGTTGTACACGGGCCCGGGCAGCTGGATCACATACGCGGTCGGGAGGAACGACATCGCCAGCAGCGCCAGCAGCGCGACCACGAGAGCCCACAGACCCAGGCGCGTGCGCCGGCTGATGACGCGCCGCGGGGCAGGCGTCACCGAAACGTTCTCGTCGAACAGCGCCACATCATCCTCTCGGCCGTCGTTCGCGACCGGCGTAAGGCGATTCAGGTGGGGCCCGCGGGTGCGATCATTCGTGCGACTAGCGTAGAGGCCATCCTCAAGAACCGGCTGAAAGGCGGCACCCGTGGCTGACGACGACCGGAGCCCCGACGACGACCTCCCCGAGCTGTTCCGACAGCTGTTCGGCCAAGCAGGCATGGGCGGCGAACAGTTCGCCGAGTTGCAGAAGATGGGGTTCGACCCCGCCATGCTGCAGCGCGCCATGCAGCAGCTCCAGGGCGCGTTCGCCTCCGCGGGCGAGGGCGGCATCTCCTGGGAGGCCGCCACGACGCAGGCGCTGCACATCGCGAACAAGGACGGCGCGAGCATCAGCGCAGCCGACCGGGCCGCGGCCGACGACGCCTTCACGCTCGCATCCCTCTGGCTCGGCGAGGCGACGACGATCTCCGAGCTCCCGTCCCCGGGTGTGACGATGACCCGCGGCGGATGGGTGGAGGCGACGCTCCCGGTGTGGCAGGAGCTCGCCGAGCCCGTCGCGACGAGCATCGCGGATGCCTTCACGACAGCGCTGCAGGAGCAGTCGCCGCCCGAGATGCAGCAGATGATCGCCGGCGCAGGACGCATCATGCGCACGATCGGCGGATCGCTGTTCGCGGCGCAGCTGGGCACGGTCGTCGGCAACCTGTCGACGGAGGTCGTCAGCGGCGGGGACGTGGGCATTCCGCTGTTGCCGGACGGTCAGGCAGCCGTCGTGCCGCAGAACTATGCACAGCTCTCGAAGGACCTCGAGATCCCCGACGACCAGTTCGCGCTCTACATCGCCACCCGCGAGCTGGCCCACGCGCGGCTGTTCCGTCACGCCCGCTGGCTGCGGTTGCACGTGCTCTCCCAGGTGGCGGACTTCGCCCGCGGGGTCCGGGTCGACACCGGAGCGCTCGAGGACCTGGCCGGGCGCTTTGATCCCCAGCATCCGGAGGAACTGCGCGAGGCCCTCGAAAGCGGCGCACTGCTGCCCGAGCGATCGGAGTCCCAGCAGGCGGCCCTCGCTCGTCTGGAGACGACGCTCGCCACGATCGAGGGCTGGGTCGATGTGGTGACCGCGCAGGCAACCACGCGACTGCCCGCGGCGGATCGCATCGCCGAGACGGTGCGCCGCAGACGCGCCGTCGGCGGGCCCGCCGAGCAGGCACTCGGCACCCTGGTCGGCCTCGAACTCCGACCCCGCCGCATCCGTGAGGCCGCAGCCATGTGGCGGGCGATCACGGATGCCGTCGGCGTCGACGTGCGCGACGAGTTGTGGGACTCACCGGATCTTGTCCCGACCGCGGACGATATCGACGATCCGACCGCCCTCATCGCCCGCCTCGAAGCGCGCGCCCGCGGAGAAGAGCCCGCCCCTGACGAGTTCGACGACGCGCTGGCGCGACTGCTCTCCGGTGACGAGCCCAGCGCAGGCGAGGCGGGCGACCGCAAGGATCCCGACAGCCCCGACGACGGACCGGAGGAACGGCCCGTCTGAGCGCAGCCCGTTCCTCCCCAGTCCGCCGCGGAGCCCGGAAGAGCGAGGACTGTGGACAGGCGGGAGCACCCGCGTCCCGCGCCGACCACAATCGGGGGCATGCTCCGGATCGACCCCACGCACCCTCCCCTGTGGCGCACGCCGACGACCCTTCAGTTCGGCAGAACTGGCCGGGTACGGCTGGATGAGCCGGCCCTCTGGCAACTACAGGTCATCCACGAGCTCGCGAAAGGGGTGCCCGAGGTGGGCGTGGCGGCCCTCGCGCGATCCCTCGGCGTCACGAGAGCCGACCTCGACGCACTGCTGATCGCGCTCGGTCCGGTTCTTGTCCGCACCGGGCGCGCACTGCGCGTCGGTGTGGAGATCGCCGATGACCCAGCCGCCCGATACGCGCCGCAGATCCGGGACGGACTGCACGACCTCGGGATCGACACCTCGCTCGTCGCGTCGACGAACGCAACCGTGGATGCCGTCGTCATGCTCGCGGCACACGGACTGCATCCCCGACGAGCGGCGGCCTGGATGCGCGACGACACGCCGCACGTCGGGATCGTCCTCGGGCACGGCGAGGTCGAGGTCGGTCCGCTCGTCGTTCCCGGGCAGAGCGCGTGCCTGGAGTGCGTCGCGGCGCACGAGCGAGACCGCGACGCGTCCTGGCCGCTGGTTGCAGCACAGCTGATCGGCCGCCGGGAACCTGCAGGTCCTGCGGCGCTTGCGTCCGAGGCGGCGCTGCACGCGGGAAGGCTGCTGCTGGCCGGTCGCGGCGGGCTCAGTCTGCGGGCGACCCTGGCGACCGGCGTCGAGCAGCGGACGTGGGACCGGCATCCCGAATGCTCGTGCGAATCTCTCCCAGAAACCGCGACGGCGCACGTCCCCGTGAGCCTGCCGCCCACGACAGCGACAGCGACCGCCGTGCCCGCGTGATACCGACGTAGGTCAGCCGCCGCTCCTCGTCGATCTGCTCGAAGTGCGTCGCGTACCCGATCGGCAGTACCCCCTCGGCGAGACCGATGAGGTGGACGTGATCCCATTCCAACCCCTTCGCGGCATGCAGGGTGGCGAGGGTCACCGCCCGCAGGGCGGGCTCGTCCTGCGCCCGCGCGCGCGCCATGAGGTCATCCGTGAACGAACGCATCGTGGTCTGTGCGGGCGCTTCCTCGGCCAGGCGGAGGATCGCTTGACGCGCCTCCCACGACTCGCGCACCGCCCCTCCCGCGGGCGGCGCGTCCTCGGTCATGCCCAGCGAGCGGAGGATGTCGCGGACGGCATCGACGAAACCGCGATCGAGGGGTGCAACGGATGCGCCCCGAAGCGCCAAGATGGCCTGGCGCACTTCGGGCATGTCGAAGAAGCGTCGCCCGCCGAGGACAGTCGTCGCGATACCCTCGTCCGCCAACGCCGCGGCGACCTCGGCCGACTGTGCGCCGGCACGATAAAGGACGGCAATGGTCGTCGGATCCGCACCATCCCGGATCTGCGCGGCGACACGGGCTGCGACGCCGCGCGCCTCGGCCGCCTCGTCTCGATAGGCGTGCACGGTCGGTGGCGGCGATGGTGAGTCGCCAGCGGCTGCCGCGACCAGTTCGACGGCGCCCGGGCGACCCCGCATGAGGTCGTTGGCGACCGCGAGGATCGCGGCATCAGAACGGTAGTTACTGTGCAGTTCGATGATCCGCGCGTCATCCCACCGCCGGGGGAACTCGAGGAGAAACCTCGAGTCGGCCCCCGCGAAGGAGTAGATCGTCTGGCTCGCGTCACCCACGACGCACAGGTCACGCCGCTCCCCCACCCACAGTTCCAGCAGGTACTGCTGAAGCGGCGACACATCTTGGTACTCATCGACGGTGAAGTGCCGGTACTGCTCCCGCACGGCCGCGGCCACGTGCGTCTCGGTCTCCAGCATCCCGGCGCACGCCAGGAGGACGTCTTCGAAGTCCATCTGCCGCCGCTCATCCTTGAGCGCCTCGTACGCGCGCTGCAGGTCGACGACGGCACTCGAGGCCAACCGTCCGATCGATACGCCGGCGCGCACCCGCGCGTAGTCGTCGATGCTGAGCATCGTGACCTTGCGCCATTCGATCTCGGCGGCGACGTCCCGCAGCGTTGCGGTGTCGGGATCCAATCCGATCCCGTCCGCGGCGTGAGCGAGGAGACGAACCTTGTTGTCGACGATGGCGGGAGGCCGGTCCCCCGCGAGCGTCGGCCAGAAGTAGTTCAGCTGAGCGAGCGCAGCGCTGTGGAACGTGCGGGCAGCGATTCCCTCCACACCGAGCGCTCGCAGCCTGCCCCGTAGCTCACCGGCAGCCTTGCTGGTGAAGGTGAGGGCCATGACGCGCCCCGGCGAGTACGCCCCGGTATCGACGCCGTGCGCAATCCGCCGGGTGATCACCCGCGTCTTCCCGGTGCCGGCGCCGGCACGCACCGCGACGGGTCCGCGCAGCGCCGTCACCGCCTCACGCTGCTGCTCGTCGAGGCCCTCGAGTGAGCTCACGGCTGCGCCGACCGGTGCCATTGCTCGATCAGGGTGCGCGCGATGGAACTCGGCCCGGGAAGCTGCACGTCCGACTCGCCGGCAAGTGCCGCGCCCACGTCGGCGCGGTCGAACCACCGCACCTCGACGATCTCTTCACCGTCGGCTCTCGCGTGCTCCGTGGTCGTCGACGCGGTGAATCCGACCATCAGCGACCGCGGGTAGGGCCACGCCTGCGATGCCACATAGCGCACGTCCTCGACGCGGACGCCCGCTTCTTCGAGCACCTCGCGCCGGACCGTCGCCTCCAACGACTCCCCGGCTTCGACAAAGCCCGCGAAGCACGAGAACCGCCCCATTCCCCACGCGACGTGGGAGCCCAGGAGGAGCCGAGTGCCAGCGCGATCGGTCACGGCGACGATGACGGCGGGGTCGGTGCGGGGGAAAAGATCGCGTTCACAGGGACCGCATCGTCGCGACCAGCCGCCCGATTGAAGCGGGCTCGCCGCACCGCACCGGGGGCAGTGCCCCGAATCCAGCAGCCAGCGACCAAGGCTCACGGCCGCAACCAACGCGGCGCCATCGCCCTCGCCGAGGTCACCACCCACGACGCGCAGCGGGACCCACGAGTCCGGTGCACTCAGCGAAGAGGGAACCTCACGCAACGCGAGCACCCAGCGATCGACTCCGTCGGGTCCGACACCGAGGAAGGCGTACTCGCCGTCGGCGCCCTCGAGCGCGGCATCCCCGCTCGAATACCACTGCAGCACCGGAGCGGATTCGCCGTCCGTTCTGACCACGGGAGCGCGGTCTGCGTCCACCACGAGCACGAGCGATCCGTCACCCGGGGTCGCCCCGACCACGGCCCGGCGGTGTTCCGCGCGGTCGAACCCGCTGCGACCGATCGGCGGCACGGCGGAGGAGCGCATGGGAACGGGGACCTCCCTCAAGGGCGTGGCGCGACGGCTGCGACGCCAGCCAGACCTACCCTGGGCACATGGCGCGCACCCTGTTCACTCTAGCCGCGGCGGTCTCAGCCGTCGCGCCGGATGCCGACATCGTCGCCGTGGCTCCCCTGACCGAACATGGGTCCGGTCGCGTGGATGCCGTTCGAGCAACCCTCGACACGGGTGCACACGTCGTGGTCCGCGTGGGCACCACCTCCGAGGCCGTCGACGAGCTCCGCGCCGACGCGCGAGCCCTGCGAGCGCTGACACCGGGCGTCCGGGCGTTGCTGCCCTACGCCGCGCCTGACCTGCTCGGCGAGGTACCGCTCGGCGAGGACACCGCCGTCGTGACGAGCTACATCGCCGGTTATCGGGTCGATCCGGCCGACGTGCCGCCGGGGCCCGGTGTTGCACCTGCGCTCGCGGAAGCTCTCGCTGCCATCCATGCGCTGCCTGTGTCCTGGGCTCGCGAGGCCGGACTCGTCGTACGGTCGGCGCAGCAGGCGAGGGACGAGTCCTCACGTCTTGTCGATCGCGCGGAGCACACCAAGCGGGTGCCGCGGGCGCTGGTCACGCGCTGGCGCCGCGCGATCGCAGACGACGAGCTCTGGCGCTTCGAGCCGACGGTGATGCTCGGTGGCGCGTCATCCTCGAGCTTCTTCCTCGAGGACCGCGGCGGCGTTCCCACGGTCGTCGGTGTCGTCGACTGGCACGGCGTCGCCGTTGGCGACCCTGCCGTCGACCTGCAATGGCTTGCGTCGGCGCCAACTGCTGCCGGCGACGTCCTCGACGCCTACGTCGCGGCCAGCACTCGCGCACCGGACGGCCTCCTGCGCTCGCGCGCGCGCCTCCACGCCGAACTCGAGTTCGCCGCGTGGCTCGTGCACGGGCACGACACCGACGATGCGACGATTCTCGCGGACGCGGAGTCGCTGCTGTCTTCGCTTGCCGACACCGTCGGCAGCGACGACCTGGTCCTGCGCACCACCTCTGGCATGGACGACGCAATGGCCGTCCTGGACAGCGTCGCCGATACATCTTCCGGGCTCACCGATACGGCAACCCGTCCCGCGGACACCTCGATGCACACCGATGCGTACGACCCCGAGGAGTTGGCGATGTGGCTCCCCGCGGAGGACGAGCATCAGCTCGACGACACCTCTCCTGCCGACGGGTCACCGCCGGCAGGAGAGGTGTCGGAAGCTGACGAGCCCTCCGAGCCGGCCGCACCTGTCGACGCCGCTGCAGCGCGTGAAACCGCCGCTTCGGATGTCATCACGGCGCCGATCATCCTTCCCGGAAACGACTCGGCCGCGCTGTTCCCGCCGGATGAAGGAGCCGACGCCGATGAACCGGCGCGCGCAGCCCGCGCCGCGTTCCAGAGATGGGCCAGCTCGGCTTCCGAATAGACCCGATCGGAGCGGATCGTGAGGTCCTCCGCGACGTAGTACAGCACGACGTCGATCTGGTCGAGGGGAACGCCCGTGCGCTTGTGGTAAGCGAGGCGATAAAGGGCGAGTTGCAGCATCCGGTTGTTCCGGTCGGATGCTGACCGCGGGGACGCGCCCGTCTTCCAGTCGACGATTTCGATCCTGCCCCCGCGATCCTCGCGACGGTACACCGCGTCGAGCTTGCAGATGATCTGTTCCACGCCGTCGGCCCCGCGCAGCGAGATGTCGATCTCGGTCTCGACCTCGAGGGGCGCAAGCTCGGCCCACTCCGAACGCAGGAACGTCTCTTGCAACCGCCGCAGTGTCGGGTCCTCGCCGCCACCCGCGGGGTGATCGCGAGCCTCATGGGCGGTCACGTCCTCGTCGTCGTCGAGATCGGACTCCCACAGCACATCATCGAGGGACGGTCCCCGGCCGGTGCGCCCGGAACGGGACTCGACCCACGCGTGAAAGCGGGTCCCGAGCGTTGTCGCGCGGTACGGGCGCTCCGGCATAGGGCGAGCGAACTCCTGCATCGCGGTGTCTGTGTCGACGATGAAGTCCTTGAAACGCGAGGCGGCGACCCGTCGCGGCCCCTCACCGTCGACCAGACCCGCCGCGGCGCGCTCGTCGCGCTCAGCCAGCAGCCGCAGGATCTCGGGATCGACCCTGTCGTCATCGGCCGCAACCGGCGATGCTGTCGATCGCTCCAGCACGCGGCGCACCTGCGCTGCGGCGCGGCGCACCCGAGCCGAGCGCGACCCGAGCGGGTCGATGGGCCAGGTCACCGCCGCTCCCCGCCGTCCCTCGTACGGGTTGGCGCTGTCATCGAACGATTCCACGTCGGGCCATCCCAGAGCCCCACCGATCTCGTTCAGGAACACGCTCGGCGCGCGCTGCTCGCGTTGCCCTCCCCACCGGGATCCGGTGAGCAGCAGATCGTGACGCGCCCGAGTGACCGCGACATAGGCGAGCCGGCGCTCTTCGGCGGCGAGGTGCTCCTTGACGGATGCCTTGAACTGGGTGATCGCGTTCCGCAAGGCTTTGCGGTCGGTGGCAGACTCCCACTCCAGCACCGGAAGCGCGGCACGGTCACCGCGGAAGCGGTAGGGAAGCGTGCCGTACCCCATCCACCCTTGCGTCGAACGCGGCCGGGCAGGCAACTCGTCCTGGACCATACGGACGACCGCGACCGCGTCCCACTCCAGACCCTTCGCGCCGTGGATCGTCAGCAGCTGCACAACCCCGGGTTCCGGCGGCTCCGTGCGCGGCATGAGCTCGTCGGTCTCCTCCGCATGATCGAGCCACGCGAGCAGGCTCGACAGAGATCCACGCTCATCAATGGCCAGAAAGCTCTGGATCTCGTCGAGGAACGATCGCAACTGGGCTGTCGCGAGCCCGGCAGGACCACGGGTCTCGTGCGCAGACAACTCGATGTCGAGCAGGAGTTCGCGCTCGATCGCACGAATCACCTCCGGTATCGGACCACCGAGCACTCCACGCAACCGGTGGAACATGGCGGACGCGGCCCGCAGCCGCTCGGCTCCCTCGGCGCTCAGCTCGGCGAGCAGGGGATTGTCCGGACGCAGCGAACGGAGCCTGTCGAGGGCGTCGATGATCGACGGCTGCTCATCGGGACCGACCGAATCGCGCATCCGATCGAGCACGTCGGGGGCCAGCGGGGTGAGATCAGCGCCGCGACGGGCGAGGGCATCAGCGAGACGGCGCAGACCTGCAAGATCGGAAAGACCGACCCCGAAACGCGGTCCCGCGAGGATGCGAATGAGCGCCGAGCCCTGCCTCGGGTCATCGAGCACCCGCAACACGGCGACGACATCGACCACTTCCGGCGTGGAGAGGAGTCCTCCGAGCCCCAGGATGCGATGAGGGATGCCGCGTGCGGCCAGCGCGTCGGCGAAGACGGTCATGTGGCGCTTGGTACGGAACAGGATCGCGCCGGAGTGCGCCGGCGCGGACCCACCCGCGGCGGAGGAACCTGTGGCGGCGGGCACGCTCGGCAGCGCGGCCTCGTGTTCAGCCCGGACGCGGGCGAAAAACTCCGCCACCTCCGCGGCCTCGTCATCGATCGTGGGAGCATACACGCGACCGACCCGGCCCGCGGGCGCGCCGGGACGTGGCTGGAGAGGCGGAACGCGGATGCCCGGGGTACCGCGGTCGGCGATCAGGGCGTTCGCAGCGTCGAGGATCGTCCTGTCGTTTCGCCAGCTCGTCATCAGAGCGACGTTCACGCACGCGGTCTGCCGGGCGAACGCGGCGGGGAAGGACGCGAGGTTGTCGGCGCTGGCGCCACGCCACCCGTAGATCGACTGATGCGGGTCGCCCACGGCCATCACCGCGCCGTCGGCGAACAACTCTGCGAGCAACTGCGTCTGTTGTACCGACGTGTCCTGGTATTCATCGAGCAGCACGACGCGGTACTGCCCGCGCACCTCATGAGCGACCGACGGAGCGCTTCTCACGATCTCGAGCGCTCCCGCCACCTGATCGGCGAAGTCGACCGCGCCCTGAGCGATCTTGGCCCGCGAATAGTCACGCACGAGCCCCGCGAGCACCGGGATCGCACTCATCGCCGTGTGGAACTTCTCGATATCGCTCGGCGTGGCGAGGGCGGGGTTGCAGGCAGGGTGGATGGCGCGAGCGACGCGATCGCCGTACGAGGCCAGCTCGTCGAGGTCGACGCCGTGGTCGAGCACGTCGCCGGCCAGCCGCTGAACGCTGTCGACGACCGTCCCGAATCGATCCTCACGTTCGGACAGCCGGGGGTCTCGCGAGGCGATGACGACGCGCCGGGCCAGCAGCCACGACGCGGACGGGCTGAGGAGCGCCGCATCCGGATCTCGCCCGATCCTGGCACTGTGTTCTCTCACGAGGGAATCGGCGAACGCGTTGTAGGTCGACACCCGCGGGCGCAGGAGGGCGTGGTCGGCCTCCGTCCCCTCGTGCCCGTCGATCCGCCCGTCGCGCACGAGGGCGTCGATCCGGGCGAGGCGCCGCTCGATCCGTTCGGACAGTTCGCCGGCCGCCTTGCGTGTGAACGTGAGCCCCAGGATCTCGTCGCGGCGAACGATGCCGTTGACGACGAGCCACACGACGCGCGCCGCCATGGTCTCCGTCTTGCCGCTTCCCGCACCGGCCACGACGAGGACGGGGCTCAGAGGCGCCTCGATCACCTGCTGCTGGGCGGGAGTGGGCGCAGGCAGCTCGAGGAGTTCGGCGATCCGAAGGGCCGACAGCGGCGTGCTCGCGCTGTCCGGAGCAGACGCAGGGGCGCTCACGGCGAACTCACCGGCTTGACGGTGTGGAGGCGGCACACCGCGAAATGGTCGTGATTGCAGTGCACGTCCGGGTAGGCGGAGAACGTGGTGGCGGCCATCGCGCCGGCGTCGGCGATGATGCGCTGCAGGAACCCGTCGCGGGCGGCGGCGTCCAACGGCGACTGCTGCGCCATCCGATAGTCGGTGTTCTTGAGCGTCTTCGAGAGCACCAACAGCCGAGCCCCGAGGAGATCTCCCGCCTCCGCGCCGGCGACCGCACCGGCTGCTACCGCGAGCTGATAGGACGCCAACTGCGCATCGTCGGTGACCTTGTCGTCCGACAGCCGCGCTTCGGACCGACCGGTCTTCAGGTCGACGACCGCGAATCGGGTGCGCCCGTCCGGATCCTCCGCGGCTGGATCCCACCGCTCCACGCGGTCGATCGACCCGCTGATGACAGCGACGGCGCCGTCCGGGGTGGCCGCCGGCGAGGGAGCCGCGACCACCCGAGGACCGTCGCCGGTGGGCATGATCGCGATGCGGAATCGGGCCTCCGCGCCCGCCACGCGCCCGCCCTGCGAGGCGAACTCCCGAAGATAGCTCGCGAGCCGACCCGTCAGCGTCTTCGCCCACTGACGTTCCTGCCGCGAGAGCCACTCCGCTTCGAAGTCGAGTTCAGCCCACCGTTGCTCGACGATCGCGTCCAGAAGCTCGAATGTCCCGTCGGGAGCCGCCTCCATCGCGGCGTGCAGGATCGTGCCCAGTCCCGCCGAAAATGTTCGGGAATCGCCGCCGAGTTCCCGGATCGCCCAGTCCAGACCGCAGTCCTCGAAGGCCTCGACCCGTGAGGGGGAGATCGATACCGGCGCACGCGTCAGATCATGGATTCCGCCGCTGCCCGTACGCTCGGCAACTCCGTACCAAGACTCCGGGTCCGCGCCGGGCACACCTGCGCGAGCCAGGGCCGCGAGCTGCGTCGCGGCATGGTCGGCAACGTCCGGATCGGACGTCTCCGTGAGCCGGCGCCGGTGGAAGGCGACGGCGCCGCGGAGGGTGAGGGGATGCCGGTCCACCCGGCGCGGCGGCGGTTCGGGAAGGTAGGAGAACAGAGGGCTGGGCGACTGGTCCTCGTCATCCACCGCCGTCACGAGGACGCGTGACCGGGCTCGCGTGACGGCTCGCTCGAAGAGACGGAGCTCCTCGTGCAGGACACTGCGACGCCGGTCGAGCACATCGCGCGGCGCAGGTTCGCCGCCGTGACGCCAGGCCTCGACATCATCCGCCAGCCGCCAGCCGCCCAGGAGGCTCCCCCGAAGGCGAGTGTTGGGCCATACGCCATCCTGCACACCGGCGATCACGATCGCGTCGAACTCGCGACCCAGGGATGCAGCGGGCGTCAGCACCTCGACAACGTCCCGGCGCTGCACGGCCGCGAGCGAGTCCTCCGGCACCTCGCTGCCGAGGATGTCGCTCAGGAATCGCTCCGGATCCTCGTCCTCGCGCTCCGCGGCGCGCTTGGCCGCGGCGAACAGAGCGACAAGGGCGTCCAGGGATCGGGTCGCCTCAGCGCCCTCCGCTCCGCCCAGCCGAGCCCGCTCCCGCCAGGGTCCGGCCAGGCCGGACCGATCCCACGCCCGCCACAGCAGGTCGTGCGCGGACTCCCCCCGCCGCGCTGCCTCATGAATCTGGGCGAGCGTCTGCGCCAGTCGCAGCGCCACCCGCGCCTGCGGGGTGTCGATGAGCATCAGCGTCGCCGGTTCCGCCATCGCCTCGGCCAGCAGCGTCGCGGCAGCACGTCGACTCTCCCCCGCGAACTCCTGCGCGCGCAGGGCCGCCCGGAGGCGCCGCAGCCCGATCGCATCGAGGCCACCGAAGGGCGAGGTCAGCGCCGCGGCCAGTTCGTCCGGCGAGCGCTCCGCCGGCGAGGCGATCCCCACACGCACGAGGTGGAGTAGCCCCCGGACAGCGGGCTCCTCCCCGAGGGGTCTGGCGGCGCTCGCGGCGCGAGTCGGAACCTCACGCGCCGCGAGTTCGGCGCTCAACCGGGCGATCTGGCGGGTGTCGTGGGCGATCACGGCCAGAGAGCGCCACGGCAGGCGGTCGGTGATGTGCCAGGAGCGCAGTGCGCGCGCGATCGCATCCAGTTCTTCGTGTGGTGAGGATGCCCAGAGCGTCGCGACCTCACCCGCCGTGTGCGGCGCGTCATCGACCAGCGGGAGCCCCGCATCCGGAGGGAGCCGGTGCCCGACGATTCCGGCCGTGCCGATGGACTCGGCGACGACACGGGCGACGCGCACGAGCGCCGGGCGGGCGCGATGTGGATGCGGCAACACAAACCGTTCGGAGAACAGCGACGACAGCCGCGCGAACGTCTCGGGGCCCGCCCCGCGGAACGCGCCGGAACCCACATCCGGATCACCGAAAGCGACCACGGCGATCCCGCGCATCCGTGCCGCCTCGATGAGGGCGACGCCGCCCCAGCTGAGCTCCTGTGCATCGTCGATCATGAGAACCCGCGGCGCCGCCGCGGTCGGCACGTCGTGAAGACAGTCCGTCGCTTCCCGCAGCAACTCGGCGGGGTCGCGATGCGCGGGGCGCAGCCGCGAAAGCACATACCGGTATTCGCCCCAGAAGGATCCCGCAGCGGACCACACGGGGTTGTCGCGTTCAGCCCCGAGCCGTTCGAGGTCGGCCGGCGCGAGCCCGAGCTCCACCGCGAGCGCGAACAACGCGCGCAGCTCCGACCGGAACCCACGCGAACGGCGCACGGCTGGTCCGAGAGATTCCGGCCACCGTGACCGCCCCTCTTCGTCGTCCGCCTCATCGCCCTCGAGCAGATCGGCGATCACGGCATCCTGGTCGGGAGCGGTCAGAAGCTGGGGCGGCGCCTCGCCTGACGCAACAGCATGGGCCCGCACGATCTGGAACGCGAACGACGCAACCGACCGGGCGAGCGGACCCGGGGTGGCGATATCGAGATCGGCGGCGACGCGATCCCGCACTGCCGTCGCGCTCTGTCGCGTGGGCGTGAGGATGAGCACATCGTCCGGTCGGACGTCCTCCTCGCGCAGCAGCCGCGCGGTTCTCGCCAGGATCGCGGACGTCTTGCCGGTGCCGGCGGCACCGATCACGAGCCCACTGGTTCCTGCCGGCAACTGCACGACGCGTGCCTGGGAGGGATCCAACAGCATCGCCTCCGGAGCCACCGACCTCGCCTGCTCGGAGGGGATGGGGCGCGGATCCATAACGTCGACGCTACCCAGCCCCGGGGACATCGCGGTGTCGTAGAGTTGCCATGCGCCCGCGGCATCGGCCGAACGGACGGCATCAGAAAGGCAGGAACGTGGAGATTCGCATCGGCATCACGAATTCGGGTCGCGAGCTGAACTTCGAGACGAACGAGTCCGCAGCCGACGTGCGCCAATCCGTCGCGGAAGCGCTGGACTCCGGCGCGACGCACGTCACGTTCACGGACGTGCGAGGAAACGCCTACATCGTGCCGACGGCCGGCCTGGCATACGTCGAGGTGGGCACGGAAGAGGCTCGGCGGGTCGGCTTCGTCGCCTGACCCCACAAGCTCTGCCTACGCGGCAAGCCCCAGGTCATCCATGCGGCGCGAGTGCGCTGCCATGAGCTGAGTGAACACCGGCTCGACCTTCTGCTCGTCCTGCGCCTGGAGCTGTTTCGGACGCAGCGCCGCCCGGGCGACAAGCAGCGTGTCGCCCACGAGGCGACGGCCCCACATCGCGAGCAGCGACCGCCATTCGTCGTCGCTGTCGATCGTTTCGGTGAGGATCTCGACGACGGCCTGACGGTCGGCATCCGCGCCGAGGATGCGCGCGACGCGACGGCCGGTCTCGCCGTAGCTCGCCGCGAGTGCGAGATAGAAGTCGTCGAGCATGCCGGCGATGATGTGCACCGAGAGCATCGTCTCCTGCGGCCGCACACCGTGGGTTGCGCGACGGAAGTGGTCGAGCGGCTCGCGGAAGGGAAGCATGAGCGCGGTCGGGTCATCGCCGCGATCACGGATGACGTCCACGAGCGCTTCGTGTTTGGTCAGCGCGGCTCCCGCGGCGCGCGAGAGCGCCTCCTTCTTCTCCAGGGACGGCGTCAGGGCGATGAGCTCGCTCAGCGTCTCGAAGAAGCCCAACTGGAGGTAGGCGGCCTGACCCAGGAACACCTCGATGTCGGGAGCGAGTTCCTCGAAATCGACGCGGTGGGCGTCGCCGAAGTCCCCCCGGGACCGCAACGACAGCGTCGCGGCGAGCGGACGGCTCTTGCGCCAGAACTTCCAGTCGACCACGCACACAGCCTAGGGCCAGCCGGGTACGACCCGCCGAGCAGACCCGCTCCGAGGGGGCGCACAGGGCTCCCCGGTAGACTGATGGCGTCTCCGGCGTAGGACCGGAGCCCCGCGCCTGCGGCTGAGTGAAGGGCGTGGATCCGACATCAGCGGCAGCAGGGGCTGCCAGACAGGCACTTATCGTGACGACTTTCGCCGAGCTCGGCGTGGATCAGGACATCGTCGACGCTCTCGCTGAGCGCGGGATTGTGGACGCTTTCCCCATCCAGGAACAGACGATTCCACTGGGGCTTCCCGGCCAGGACATCATCGGTCAAGCCAAGACCGGAACCGGCAAGACCTTCGGCTTCGGCATCCCCGTCGTGCAGCGGCTCGGCCTGGATCCGGAACCGGGCGTGAAGGCGCTCATCGTGGTACCCACCCGTGAGCTGGCGGTGCAGGTCTATGAAGACATGGACATGCTCACGAGCAACCGCACGACCTCGGTCGTTGCCATCTACGGCGGCAAGGCCTATGAGGGTCAGATCGATCAGCTCAAGGCCGGTGCGCAGATCGTGGTGGGAACACCCGGACGACTCATCGACCTCGCCGGCCAGCGCCTGCTGGATCTCTCACACGCAACCGAGGTCGTGCTGGACGAAGCCGACAAGATGCTCGACCTCGGGTTCCTGCCCGACATCGAGAAGATCTTCCAGCGCGTGCCCGCCGTCCGACACACGCAGCTGTTCTCGGCGACGATGCCCGGCCAGATCGTCACCCTCGCCCGCAGGTTCATGAGCAACCCGATCCACATCCGGGCAACCGACCCGGATGAGGGTCTCACGCAGGCCAACATCCGTCACCTCGTGTACCGCGCGCACTCCCTTGACAAGGACGAGGTCATCGCCCGCATCCTGCAGGCCGAGGGCCGCGGCAAGTCGGTCATCTTCACGCGCACCAAGCGCGCGGCACAGAAGCTGGTCGACGAGCTGCAGGATCGCGGGTTCTCGGCTGTCGCGGTGCACGGCGACATGAGCCAGGAGGCGCGCGAGCGTTCCATGGCCGCGTTCAAGGCCGGCAAGAAGGATGTCCTCATCGCTACAGACGTCGCGGCTCGTGGCATCGACGTCGACGATGTGACCCACGTGATCAACCACACCATTCCGGATGACGAGAAGACGTACCTGCACCGAGCAGGACGTACCGGACGTGCGGGGCGCACGGGCATCGCGGTCACGTTCGTCGACTGGGATGACCTGCACAAGTGGGCCCTCATCAACCGCGCACTGGAGTTCGGTCAGCCGGAGCCGATCGAGACCTACTCGTCGAGCCCGCACCTGTACAGCGATCTCAACATCCCCGAAGGAACGAAGGGCCGTATCGTGACGGCGCCCCGCACCGAGGCCGTCACGACGACCGAGGGTGGATCCTCACCGAGTGGACGCTCGGGGTCGCGTCGGCGCCGCTCGCGCAGCGGCAGCGCGACCGGATCTCACGGGTCCTCGGGCACCCCGTCGCGCGGGGCTGATGGCGCCGGCACACACGATGGCGGTGGCACGGAACACCGCGATGGAACCACGACGCCGCGGCGCCGTCGCCGGCGTCGTGGCCCCCGTCCCGACGCAGCGTGAGATCACGCACTGACGTCGTCGTGACACCCCGTCACGACGCTCTCGAAATCTGACCACCGACAGCGCTAGGGTGATGCCTGCGGCATGTGGCCGCGCAAACCCCGAAAGGCTGTCATGCGATTCTTCGAAGCTGTGACGACGGGATACGAGTACCAGGGGTTCTGGGGCTCGTTCTGGGACCTCATCTGGTGGTTCCTGTGGATCTTCGTCTTCGTCGCCTACCTGTTCGTTCTCTTTGCGATCATCGGTGACCTCTTCCGCGACCACAAGCTCAACGGCTGGTGGAAGGCGGTGTGGATCATCTTCCTGCTGTTCCTCCCGTTCATCACGGCCCTCGTCTACCTCATCGCCCGCGGTCGCGGCATGAGCGAGCGCTCCGCGAAGGAGGCCGAGCAGATCAAGCAGGCCCAGGATGCCTACATCCAGTCCGTCGCCGGCGGCGCAAAGCACAGCCCCGCCGAGGAGATCGCCCGGGCCAAGGCGCTCCTGGACGCCGGCACCATCTCGCAGGCCGAGTACGACCAGCTCAAGGCCAAGGCCCTCAGCTGACCGACCTCGCTCAGAAACGAAGCGCCTCCATCTCCCCTGAGACGGAGGCGCTTCGTTGTGGCTGGCGCGGGACCTGTGAAACCCGCAGAATCGCACCAACTTCGGAGGATTCTGGCGCAGGGGTGCGCAGTTCGCGCGATTCTGCGACGTCGGTGGGGCGCGCGGCGTCTACGGATAGACGGGGGCGCTTCCGGTTGCCGCGGCCAGGATGCGCTCGACCATCTCCGGGGCCGTCGTGTATTCGCCGGGCAGGTTGGGCTTTCCCAGACCGTGATAGTCACTCGAGCCCGTGACGATGAGGTCGCGCTCGGCGACCAGTGACTCCAGCTGCCGGATGCCGGCCGCGGTGTTGTCGCGGTGACCGAGTTCGAACCCGGCGAGGCCGGCATCCAGCATCCGGGTCACGAGCGGCGGCGGGAAGGGGCCCGCCCGTCCCGCGGGATGCGCGAGGACCGGCACGCCACCGGCGGAGACGATCAGACGCACCGCCGTGACCGGGTCGGGAGCGAACAGCGCGACGTAGTACGGGCTTCGTGGGCTCAGGATGCTGCGGAAAGCCTCGTCGCGATCGTGCACGTGTCCGCGCGCGACCAGCGCGTCCGCGATGTGCGGACGCCCGACGGTGGCCCCGTCCGAGGTCTGCGCGAGGATGTCCTCCCACTCCAGGTCGAAGTCCCGCGCGATCCGGTCCGCGATCAGTCGCGCCCGCTCGAGCCGGGAACTGCGCACCCGCTCGGTCATCGAGCGAAGCTGCTCGTCGTCGGGATCACACAGATAGGCCAGCACGTGGACGCTCCGCCAGTCATCGCGCGCCGACATCTCCATCCCGGGCACGAACACCATGCCGAGGGACGTGGCGGCCTCGGCCGCCTCGGCCCAGCCCGCTGTCGTATCGTGATCGGTGAGGGCCGCGATGCGCACTCCGTGGCGGTGAGCTGCACGCATGACGTCGGCGGGAGCATCCGTACCGTCGGACTGGGTGGAGTGCAGGTGCAGGTCGGCGGGTCCCTCGAAGAGCCGCGCGTCGTCCATCATCCGAGCGTAGCGCCGGTCTCCCGGCTCCCTGCGGCGCGGCTCGTACTGTTCTCTCAGACCGCTGTCATAGGCTCGCGCTCGTGCGTCGGGCTCTGGGGATCCTCGTTGCGGTGCTCTGGATCGCCGCTGTCGCGGTGCTCACCGCGCCCGACTTCTTCCGTGTCGAACGCGTCGCGCCGATCGCCCAGATCATCGCCTTCCGCAGTGTCATCGTCCTCGCGCTCGGCATCGCCGCGCTCCTCGCGCTCCTCGCAGCGCTTGCCCGCTCGATCCGGCCGCTTGCCGTCACCATCCTTGTCGTCGCGCTGATCGGCGCCGTCGCGAACGGGGCAGTCGTCCTGGATCGCGGGATCGGCACCGAGAGCCTCCCCGCCAAGACGGATCACGCCATCCGGGTCATGACATGGAACACGGCGGGACCGGCAACCTCGGCCGATGAGATCGCCCGACTCGCGGTCGCGATGGATGCCGACATCGTCGCCCTGCCCGAGACCACGATCGAGACCGGCGAGCAGGTCGCGATCCGGATGCGCGAGCTCGGGCATCCGATGTGGGCGCACCACGCCAAGGATCCCTCGACGCCGTGGGACGCGGGATCGACCACGCTGCTGATCACCCCCGACCTGGGCGACTACGCCGTGATCGAGTCATCCCAGGACGGCACCAGCACGACCTCGACGGTGCCGAGCGCCGTCGCGATGCCGGTCTCGGGCGTCGGCCCGATTGTGGTTGCGGCGCACGCCGTCGCGCCGCGCAACGGGTACATGGACCAGTGGCGCGCGGATCTGCGCTGGCTCGGCGACCAGTGTGCCGCCGACAACGTGATCATGGCGGGCGACTTCAATGCGACGATCGATCACTTCAGCGGCCTCGGTGTCGACGGCGGACAGCTCGGCCGTTGCATCGACGCGGCGGCCGACAGCGGTACGGGCTCGGTCGGGACCTGGAGTACCTCCTGGCCTCCGCTGCTGGGCACTCCGATCGACCACGTCATGACGACCGATGCCTGGACGGTGACAGGATCGCTCGTTCTCTCGTCCGTCGACGGCAGCGGGAGCGATCACCGGCCTCTCGTGGTGCAGCTGGAGCCCGCGACACGCTGAACGCACACGATCGTCGCGTGCGAGACTTGACGGATGAGCGCGACCGGCGACAGTGAGACGACCACGACCGCCCCGGCGAGTGCCGACGGGACGACCAATCGCAGGCAGCCCTTCCCCCAGGGCTTCCTGGATACGATCTCGGCGGGGTGGGCGGAGCGCCCCGAGACGCTCCCCGAACCGCGCCCCCGCGCAGCGTTCGCCGCACGTCGACGCGCGGCTCTCTCGAAGATGTTCCCCGGCGAGCGCCTCGTCTTCCCCGCGGGGGACCTGAAGCAGCGATCCAATGACACCGATTACCGGTTCCGTCCGCACTCCGCGTTCTCACACCTGACGGGGTGGGGGTCGGATGCCGAGCCCGGCGCCGTCCTCGTGATGAACCCGCTTCCGCAGACCGGCCACGACGCCGTCCTGTACTTCCGGGAGCGAGCAGACCGGACCACCGCGGAGTTCTACGCTGACGCATCCATCGGCGAGTTCTGGATCGGACCGCGACCGGCCCTGGCGGCAGTCGCCGCGGATCTGGGCATCCGCACCGAGCACATCGCCGCGTTCCAGCCCACTGACGGTGAGCGGGTCGTCGATGCGGACGCCGACCTGACCCGCGCTGTGTCGGAGTTGCGACTCATCAAGGATGACGACGAGATCGCACAGCTGCGCGAAGCCGTCGCCGTCACTGCCGCCGGATTCGACGACATCGTCGCCGACCTCCCGCGGATCAGCGCGCACCCGCGCGGCGAGCGCATCGTCGAGGGAGTCTTCCACCTTCGAGCACGCACCGACGGCAACGGCGAAGGATACGACACGATCGCCGCGTCCGGCCCCCATGCCTGCTATCTGCACTGGACCCGCAACGACGGCGCGGTGCTTCCCGGCGACCTCATCCTGATCGATGCCGGCGTCGAGCTCGACAGCCTCTACACCGCCGACATCACCCGCACGCTTCCGGTGAGCGGCCGCTTCACCGACGTGCAGCGTCGGGTCTACGAGGCGGTGCTCGAGGCGGCCGACGCGGCGTTCGCGGCGGCGCGCCCCGGCGTCACCTTCCGCTCCGTCCACGAAGCGGCGATGGCGGTCATTGCCGCCCGGACCGCGGAATGGGGACTTCTTCCGGTGACGGCCGAGGAGGCGCTCGCGGCCGATACCGGCGGACAGCACCGCCGCTACATGGTTCACGGCACCAGCCACCACCTGGGCATCGACGTGCACGACTGCGCGCAGGCTCGACGTGAGATGTACTACGACGGCATCCTGCAGCCCGGCATGGTGTTCACGATCGAGCCGGGGCTGTACTTCCAGATCGATGACCTCACGGTGCCCGAAGAGCTTCGCGGGATCGGCGTGCGCATCGAGGATGACGTTCTGATGACACAGGATGGCCCCGTGAACCTGTCCGCAGCGATCCCCCGCACCGCCGATGAGGTGGAGGCGTGGATCGCGCGGCTCGCTCCGACCACGGAATGAGGGAACGCCGCGGGTGACCGGGGTTCAGGCCTCCCGGTCCTCCTTCGCGGCGGGCGTGTCGCCGCCGTCCAGCGCAGACGCGGCCGGGGCGTCCGGCTCCGTGTCCGCGGGTGACTCGGGTTCGGTCACGTCCTCGATCCGCTGGCCGTAGCGCGGCGGCTCCTGCGAAGCGGGACGGCGCTCGACCTGCGGCGCGACGACCTGCGTACGCGGCGCGGCCGGCGCGGCGGCCTGCGGCCCCAGGATCTGGCGTGCCTTGCCCGCGCTGCCCGCTGCCACCGCGATGTCGTAGTGATCGGCGACGAACTGCATGACAGAGGCGAAATCACGGCGGCGACGGACGATGGCAAAGGTCAGCAGGCTCGCGATCATGCCGATCGCGATGCCGACGAACAGCACGCCGACGAAGGCCTGGACCGGCACGTTCGGCATCCCGAGCACGAAGACAGCGGAGAACAGCATTCCCAGGAGAAGCCCGTTGATGGCGCCCGAGCGGGCGGCAGTCGCGTAGCCCAGTCGGCCGGTGACCCGCTCCATCGAGCGCAACCCCTGACCCACGATCGTGATCTCCCGCGCCGGGATGTCCTCGGCGATGAGCTTGGACACCGCCTTCTGCGCCGCCTCATACTGTGAGAACGTCGCGACGGTCTGACCGACGTCCTCGAGGTTGCGGGCGAACTGTCCCCCCATCATGCTCATTCGTCCATCTTCCCATGCCTGCTCCGGGCATCCGGTGAGTCAGCCCTCGCTGCCGCCGGGCGCGACGACGGGTGCGGGCTACGCTGGACGGGTGAACACGCAGCGGGTCTTCGTCGCGCGCCTGTCGGGCTGCGCCGTCTTCGACCCTGCCGGAGACCGCCTGGGGCGAGTCCGGGACGTCGTCGTGGTCTATCGCGCGGATGACCCGCCTCGCGTGGTGGGGCTCGTCGTCGAGATTCCGGGCCGCCGCAACGTGTTCGTCTCGATCGGACGGGTCACCTCGATCGCTCCGGGCCAGGTCATCACGACGGGCTTGATCAACGTTCGGCGTTTCCAGCAGCGCGGCGGCGAAGTACGGGTCCTCGCGGAGCTGCTGGGCCGTCGCGTCTACTTCCGAGACGGATCCGGCGAGGCCGTGATCGAGGATGCCGCGATCGAGCGGAACCGGCTCGGCGCGTGGGATATCGGTCAGCTGTTTCTTCGGCGACCGCGCACGAGCGCGTCCCCGTTCACGAAGGGGCCGACGACCCTCGCCGGCTGGGAGGATGTCACGGAACAGCTCGACTCGACACAGGAGCCGTCGGCCGAGCAGCTGGTCGCGACCCTGAGCGAGCTCAAGCCCGCCGACCTGGCCAACACGTTGCTGGATCTGCCGGACGCGCGCCTGCTGGAAGTCGCCGAGGAGCTTCCCGATGATCGCCTCGCCGACGCGCTCGAGGAGATGCCCGAGGACGATCAGGCGCACATCCTCGAACAGCTCGGCGACGAACGGGCCGCCGACATCCTCGATGCGATGGAGCCGGATGACGCCGCCGACCTGCTCGGTCAGCTGCCGGCTCTCCGCTCCGAGCAGCTCCTGGACCTCATGGAGCCCGAGGAGGCGGAAGATGTCCGCGAGCTCCTCAAGTACGGCCCCGACACGGCCGGTGGCCTCATGACGAGCGAGCCGATCGTGCTGTCGGCGGAGGCGACGGTCGCGGAGGCGCTCGCGCTCATCCGTCGCCACGAACTGCATCCGGCTCTGGCGGCATCCGTCTTCATCACCCTGCCGCCGTACGAGACCCCGACGGGGCGGTTCCTCGGGACGGTGCACTTCCAGCGGATGCTGCGCTACCCGCCGCACGAGAGACTGGGTTCGCTCATCGACGACACGATCGAGCCGCTCCAGGCGACCGCGACGGCGGCCGAGGTCGCGCGCATCCTCGCGTCGTACAACCTCGTATCGGTGCCCGTCGTCGATCAGGTCCACCGCCTGGTCGGGGTCGTGAGCGTCGACGATGTCCTGGACTACCTGCTCCCCGAGGATTGGCGTTCGCATTCGACCGAGCAGCGACCCACCGCCTTTCCGTGGACGGGACCGGTGAAGCTGTGATGGCGCGCGCCCCTCGGGGGCTGGATGCCCCCCGCGGCCGGTCGAGCATGCCGATGCGCGGTCGTCCGCCGCAGCCGTCCCGGGATCGCTTCGGTCGCGCCACCGAGTGGATCGCCCGCAACATGGGCACGCCATGGTTCCTGGTGGCCCTCACGCTGTTCTGTGTCGCGTGGATCGCATGGAACACGGCGGCGCCCGAGAACCTGCGGTTCGACTCGGCGGCCAACGGCTTCACCGCGCTGACGCTGATGCTCTCGCTTCAGGCCTCGTACGCGGCACCGCTGATCCTGCTCGCACAGAACCGTCAGGACGACCGGGACCGCGTGCAGATCGAGCAGGACCGTCAGCGCGCCGAGCGAAACCTCGCCGACACCGAGTACTTGGCTCGCGAGATCGTGGCGCTGCGCATCGCGCTGACGGAGATCTCGTCCGAGGTCGTCACGCGCGACACCTTGCGATCGGAGTTGAAGTCGCTCCTGAAGAAGCTGGACGAGCGCGCGCCATCGTATACCGGCGACAGCACTGCTCCCCCGAGCGAGGCAACGCACACGAAGGACACCCCAGCGTGACCGGCGGAGGCCCACGGTGACATCCGGAGACGACGTCGCGCGCGCGGTAGGCGCCGTGATCGACCCCGAGTTGCGACGCCCCCTCGGCGAGCTCGGGATGGTCCGGAGTGCGAGCATCGACGGCGAGGCGGCACGGGTGGAGATCGCTCTGACCGTCGCCGGGTGTCCCGCTGCCGCACGGATCGAGTCGGATGTGCGCACGGCAGCGCTGTCGGTTGCCGGCGTCGCTTCGGCGGAGATCGTCGTCGGGGTGATGGATGCGCAGGAGCGCAGCCGCCTGACGGAGATGCTGCGCGCCGGCCGTCCGGCGCGGTCGATGCCGTTCGGCCCGGATTCGCTGACCCGGGTGATTGCCGTCACCAGCGGCAAGGGCGGCGTCGGCAAGTCCACGCTCACGGCGCTCCTGGCGACGACGCTGGCGGCCCGCGGGCTTCGCGTCGGGCTCATCGACGCCGATGTCCACGGTTTCTCGATTCCCGGCATCCTGGGACTGGTCGGTCCAGACGGTGCTCCCCCGCAGCCCGTCCGGATCGACGATCTGATGGTCCCCCCCGTCGCCCACGGTGTGAAGGTCATCTCGATCGGCATGTTCCTGCGCCGGGGCCCGGACGATGCGCCCCTCGGTGCGGTCGCGTGGCGCGGACCCATGCTGCACCGGACCGTGCAGCAGTTCCTCACCGATGTTCA
The DNA here is from genome assembly GCF_965345035.1 of Microbacterium sp. bgisy207. Taxonomy (GTDB): domain Bacteria; phylum Actinomycetota; class Actinomycetes; order Actinomycetales; family Microbacteriaceae; genus Microbacterium. The sequence continues at coordinate 84,574 of NZ_CBDRMG010000007.1, read as the reverse complement.
CTTCGGGGACCTCGACATCCTGCTGCTGGACATGCCTCCGGGAACGGGCGATGTCGCGATCTCGGTCGGGCAGCTCCTGCCGCATGCCGAGGTGATCGTCGTCACCACACCGCAGCGCGCCGCCGCGGATGTCGCGATCCGCTCCGGTCTTGTCGCGCGGCAGACCGGTCAACGAGTGCTCGGGGTCGTCGAGAACATGGCCCCGCTGACCCTGCCCGACGGCACGGTGCTGGACCTGTTCGGATCAGGCGGCGGCGGCCTCGTGGCTGAAGCCCTGCGGACTGATGCCGAGGCCGTGCCGTTGCTGGGCTCGATTCCGCTGAGCCCGGGGCTTCGGGCATCCGGTGATGCCGGGGACGTGCACCTCGCGACGGATGCCACCGATCCTGCCGCGGCAGCCATCGCGCGGGTGGCGGATGCCGTCATCTCGTCCGGCCGCGGCCTGTCCGGGCGTCCGCTTCCGATGAGCGTGCACCGGAGCGACTGACGTCCCCGGCGGCTCAGGTGGCTTCGGCGTCGAACGGCGGGAGCTCACCGGCCGCAAGAGGAGACGACGATCGCGTCGCCGTCGCATTCACCGTTGCTGCGGCACCGGCGGCAGCCGCCGGGGCCATCGCGGCCGACTGCGGTTTGACCGGCGGTGTCGGCGGGTCGTCGAGCAGCGCCTCACGGATGATGCGGCGCGGGTCGTACTGCCGGGGATCGAGCGTACGCCAGTCGACGTCGTCGAAATCCTCGCCCATCTCCTCCTTCACCCGGGATCCCGCCGAGCGCGCGAAGTCGCGGACGCGGCGGGTGAACTGCGCGAGGGCAGCAGCGTAGCGCGGAAGGCGCTGAGGGCCGATGATCATGCCCGCGATCAGACCGATCAGCAACAGCTTCTCGATCGTGATCCCGTTGAACATGGGTCAAGATTACCCCTCGCGCCTCAGCGGAATTCTGCTCACGCGCACGTAGGCTTGCCCCTCAGAGAAGGAGCAGTGCATGAGCGATCACGCGGTCAATCGATTCGTCGAAGAGGTGACGATCGAACCTGACTCGATCGCCCGCGCCCGCGAAGCCGCGCTCGAGCTCGGTGCCGAGCCGATCAGCGCCGCCGTCGGTGTGCAGTGCGCGACGATCGCCGCCGTCGGCCGCGCTCTCAACATCGTCGAGATCGGCACCGGCGGCGGAGTCTCCGGGCTGTGGCTGCTTCGCGGAGCGCCCCAGGCGACCCTGACGACAATCGATGTCGAGCCCGAGCACCTCGCCGCGGCACGTCTCGCTTTCGCCCAGGCCAAGGTCCCGCCCGCACGCGCACGGTTCATCACGGGTCGAGCGGCCGAGGTCCTCCCCCGCATGAACGAGGCGTCGTATGACATCGTGCTGGTCGACGCCGAGCCGGAGGGCGTCATCGAGTACGTCGAGCACGGACTGCGACTGGTCCGCCCGGGAGGGACAGTGCTGATCCCTCGCGTGCTGGCAGGTGGCGCGGTCGCCGACCCGGTCAAACGTGATCAGGTCACGACCGCCTACCGCTCGCTGATCCAGGAGGTGGCGCAATCACCGGCAGTCCTCGGCGCGCTCAATACCGCGCGCGAAGGTCTCCTGCAGCTGACAACTCGCGGCGCTGCCTGACCAGCGCTGCCTGACCAGGCTCAACGACCAGAACGCGGAAGCGGCCGGTGAGGAACCGGCCGCTTCCGCGTTCTGAGACAATGGCCCCCGCTACGCGGCTCCGACGACTCCACCCAGCACGTCGTACAGTTCCTTCGCCTCGGCGTCGTTCACCGAGACGACAAGGCGTCCGCCGCCCTCGAGCGGTACACGCACGATGATGAGGCGTCCTTCCTTCACGGCCTCCATCGGTCCGTCTCCGGTTCGCGGCTTCATGGCTGCCATGGCGGCTCCCTTTCGTCGTGGTCTGCCTATCAAGCTTAGGGGATCTGCCAGAAACGGTTGCCGAGGGCATACATGTTGTAGATCCACCACCATTGCCCCGCCAAGCATGCGAGCAGAACGCCGACGCGCCAGAGGAGCGAGCGCGGCACGGCGAACGCACCCCAGAGCGGTGAGAGCGGAACGAGAAGTCGGAAGATGCTCGACTGCGGAAAGAAGACAGCCAGCAGGTACACGACATAGCTGACCGACCAGAGGCGGATCTCGGGCCCGAGTGCTCGGACAGGCGGCGCCCACAGCAGTGCTGCGGCGACCCCGACGACAAGAACGACGAGCAGGATGATGCCACCGACCGCACCCCAGCCCCAGGTCTGGCCCCAGAACGCAGCGCCACGCACGAATGCGTCGAACGGAATGAAGTGCCCCTCGTCGTCGAGAAGCCAGTTGCGGCGCCATGCCAGCTCTGTCGCCAGATAGGCACCGGGGTCGCCCGTGACGACCGCGGCGATCAGCTGCCACGAGAACCCGACCACGGTTGCCAGCGCACCCAGTGCGACGATGTGCACGACCTCGACAACCCGCAGCGGCTCACGCGCCCTCGAGAAGAACCGGAAGATTCCGAACAGGCCGAGAAACAGCGCGAACGCGAGCACACCAGGGCGGGTGTACCCCATGAGGATCACCAGCGGGTAGACCCATCCGTAGCGTCGGGCGGACACCGCCCAGAGCGCCAAGAACAGCCACAGTAGGAAGAGCGCCTCGGCGTATCCCACCTGGAACAGGGCAGCCAGCGGCCCTGTCGCGAAGAAGGCGGCAGCCCATACCGCCGCGTTCCCGCCGATCCGGCCACGGAGCATGCGGTAGAGCACGTAGGTCGCCCCGTAGCCCGCCGCGAGCGAGATCAGCACGGCGGCGACTCCCCACCAGCCGCCGACGAGCGGAGCCAGCGCCGCAGCGAGGTATGCGTAGATCGGCATGAATGCCCATTGGTTCTCGGCAACAGCACCCGTGTCGGTCAGCGGAAGCTCCGTCGGATACCCGTTGACCGCCAGATACCAGTACCACTGCGCATCCCATCCCACGGCGAGGTCCTGCACGCTCGCTCCTGCGCCGAAGCGGGTGCCCTCGGCCGACAGCGTGGCCGCCAGGACGAGGAAGCCGAGAGTGACGGCGCGGGCGGCGAGGTACACCAGGGCGATCGTTAACGCCGGCGGGAGGGAATGCCGCGTCCGCGGCGGCATCCCCTCGCGTGTCTGTTCGCGTGTCAGCTCAGCCACGCGCGCAGCCCGCGCTCGACGTCCCGGATCTGCGCGACCGCGACCCGCTCTTCGTCGTGGTGCGCAAGCTGCGGATCGCCGGGTCCGTAGTTGACAGCCGGGATGCCCAGCGCCGAGAAGCGTGCAACATCCGTCCAGCCGTACTTGGGGTACGCCTGGCCGCCGACTGCGGCGACGAACTCCTGAGCCAGCGGGTCGTCCAACCCCGGACGCGCACCCTCTGCCATGTCGATCACCTCGACCTCGAAGCCGTCGAAGACCTCCCGAACGTGCGCCTCGGCGTCAGCGCCGCTGCGGGACGGGGCGAAGCGATAGTTGACCTCCACCTCGCACAGGTCCGGGATGACGTTGCCCGCCACACCACCCGCGATGCGTACGGCGTTCAGTCCCTCGCGGTAGACGAGACCGTCGACGGGAACCTCTCGCGCCGTGTAGGCGGCGAGCCGTTCGAGGATCGGAGCGGCCTTGTGGATGGCGTTCTCACCGATCCACGAACGGGCACTGTGCGATCGCACACCATGGGTTCTGATGATTGCCCGCATGTGACCGTTGCACCCCCCTTCGACCTGCCCGTTGGAGGGCTCTCCGAGGATGGCGAAGTCGGCCGCGAGCAGGTCTGCGCGCGTCGCGGCGATGCGGGTGAGGGCGTTCAGGGCCGCCGCCACCTCCTCGTGGTCGTACCAGATCCACGTGATGTCCGCTTTCGGTGCGACAAGGTCCGCGGCAAGTTTCACCTGCACAGCGACGCCGGCCTTCATATCGACGGTGCCGCGTCCCCAGATGAACTCCTCACCGTCGATCTCGATAGTGCGCGTGGGCACGTTCCGGTTGATCGGCACGGTGTCGATGTGGCCGGCGATCGCGACGCGACGCGGCCGGCCTAGTTGCGTGCGCGCAATAACCGTGTCCCCGTCTCGGATGACCTCTAAGTGCGGCAGGGTCCGCACTGCCTGCTCGATCAGATCTGCGAGCCGTCCTTCCTCCCCGGACACACTGGGGATGTCACAGATCGCGCGGGTCAGATCGACAGAGTCCGAGGTCAGGTCCAGCACTCCTCGAGTCTAGCCAGCGGGCGTGCTCCGCCGCCCGGGCGGCGCACGCGTGACGCGTGGGACTCGATAGCCTGGAACGATGACGGCACAGCGGATGGTCAGCGGAATCGGTGCGGCGACGGTTGCGGCCGACGGCACAGTTCTCGACACCTGGTACCCGGCGCCCCAGCTCGGCCCGCTGCGTGCGGACGCGGCAGCCCACGACGCGGCGCGAACCCTCGTCGCACAGGCGACCGGCGCCGATGATGTGCGCGCCGTGCGCATCGAGGCGGTCGAGGTCGAGATCGACCTCGACACGGCCCCGCGAGACACACCGGATGCCTACCTTCGCCTTCACGCGCTGTCGCACCGGCTCGTCGCACCCAACGACCTGAACCTCGACGGCATCTTCGGCGCGCTTCCCAACGTCGCCTGGACCAACGCCGGTCCCGTCGACCCGCGCGAGCTCCCCGCGCTGCGGGCTCGGCTTCGCCGCGCGGGCATCCAGGTGCAAGGTCTGGATAAGTTCCCGCGCCTCACCGACTACGTCACACCTCCGGGAGTGCGGATCGCCGACGCGTCGCGGGTCCGTCTGGGCGCATACCTCTCCCCCGGCACGACGGTCATGCACGAGGGATTCGTCAACTTCAACGCCGGCACTCTCGGCCAGAGCATGGTCGAGGGGCGGATCTCGCAGGGCGTCGTCGTCGGTGACGGAAGCGACATCGGCGGGGGCGCATCCATCATGGGCACGCTCTCCGGCGGTGGCGCACACCGGGTCTCGATCGGTCAGCGGACGCTGCTGGGCGCGAACGCCGGGATCGGGATCTCCCTCGGCGATGACTGCGTCGTCGAGGCGGGTCTGTACGTGACGGCCGGATCGAAGATCGTCCTCGCCGACGAGCCCGCGCGCGCCGACGGCAGCCGCCCGACGGTGAAGGGCGCCGACCTCTCCGGGCGGGGCGGCATCCTCTTTCGTCGCAACTCCGTGACCGGAGCGGTCGAAGCGGTCCGGCGGGCGGGCGTCGGCGTCACGCTCAATGACGCCTTGCACGCCTGACGGCGGCTGCGCTACACGCCCGGGTAGTTGCGCTCGGGTGAGCCGATGTAGAGCTGCTGAGGGCGCCCGATCTTGGTCTGCGGGTCGGTGATCGCCTCACGCCACTGCGCGATCCAGCCCGGCAGGCGCCCGATCGCGAACAGCACCGTGAACATGCGCGTCGGAAAGCCCATCGCCTTGTACATGACGCCCGTGTAGAAGTCCACGTTCGGGTAGAGACGACGTTCCTTGAAGTAATCGTCGTTGAGGGCGATCTCTTCGAGCTGCTTGGCCAGGTCCAGCAGCGGGTCGTGTACGCCGAGTTCGGAGAGGACTTCGTCCGCGGACTCCTTGACGAGCTTCGCACGCGGGTCGTAGTTCTTGTACACCCGGTGGCCGAAGCCCATGAGCTTGACGCCGTCCTCCTTGTTCTTGACCCGCTCGACGAAGCGCTGCACGCTCTCGCCGGACTCGCGGATCTGGGCGAGCATCGAGAGCACCGCTTCGTTGGCACCGCCGTGCAGCGGTCCGTAGAGCGCGTTGATGCCCGCCGAGATCGAGGAGAACTGGTTGGCGCCGGTTGAACCGACCAGGCGGACGGTGGAGGTCGAAGCGTTCTGCTCGTGGTCCTCGTGCAGGATGAGCAGACGCTCGAGGGCTCGGGAGATGACGGGGTTGACCTCGTAGATCTCGGAGAGGACGCCGAAGTTGAGCTTCAGGAAGTTGTCGACGAAGCTCAGGGAGTTGTCCGGGTACAAGAAAGCCTGACCGATGCTCTTCTTGTGCGCGTAGGCCGCGATCACGGGGAGCTTCGCCAGCAGGCGGATCGTGTTGACTTCGACGTGCTCGGGGTTGTGCGGGTCGGACTCGTCCTCGTAGTAGGTCGAGAGGGCCGCCGTCGCCGCCGACAGCACCGACATCGGGTGGGCGGTGGGCGGCAGGGAGCCGAAGAAACGCTTGAGGTCCTCGTGCAGCAGGGTGTGCCGACGGATGCGGGTGTCGAACGCCGCAAGTTCGTCGGCGGTGGGCAGTTCACCATAGATCAGCAGCCACGCAACCTCCAGGTACGTGCTGTGAGTCGCGAGCTGCTCGATCGGATAGCCACGGTAACGCAGGATGCCGGCGTCGCCGTCGATGTAGGTGATCGCCGACTTGGTCGACGCCGTGTTGACGAACCCGTAGTCCAGGGCCGTGAACCCCGTTTGCCGCGTGAATGTCGCGACATCGATGCTCGGGACGCCGTCGGTGCCCTGAAGCACGGGGAACTCGGCGGTCCGCTCGCCGACGGTCAGGATGGCCTTCTGCTGCGGGGTCTGCGCGTCGTCCACGGCGCCTCCTTGCGTTGTCTGGGGCTGTCGTCGGCACGCGAGTCGGGTTCGCCGCCTCGCGGAGCCGTCCGCGCACGAGTACGTGCCCGGGCTGCCCCTACAGCCTAGTAGTCCGCTCGGCCTACTGTGCGCACCGCCAAAGCAGGGGCCGTTTCGATGGAGATAAGCTCGCGATCTCGTCCTGACGGCACGTCACGGCATCCGGTATCAGCCCGCACGGAGGCGGTCTGCTGCCGCGGCGATGCGCTCATCCGTCGCCGTCAACGAGAGCCGCACGTGGCGCGCGTGGTCAGCCCCGTAGAACACCCCGGGCCCGACGAGGATGCCGCGTTGCGCGAACCACTCGACCGACGCCCATGCGTCCTCATCGCGAGTGAGCCAGAGGTACAGGCCTGCCTCGCTGCGATCGACGCGGAAACCCGCCTGCGCCACGGCAGGGCGCAGCACCTCACGGCGACGCCGGTAGCGCTCGCGCTGCTCGGCGACGTGGGCGTCATCGCGCAGCGCCGCCGTCATCGCCGCCTGAACCGGGGCGGGCGGCATGAGCCCCAGGTGTTTGCGGGCTGTCAGCATCCGACCGACGAGCACGGGGTCGCCCGCGACGAAGGCAGCACGGTATCCCGCGAGGTTCGACTGCTTGCTCAGCGAATACACCGAGAGCACCCCGGCGGGGTCGCCATCGGTCACCCGGGGGTCGAGGGCCGAGGGGATCGCCTCACCGTCCCACGGCGCGTCCCATCCGAGCTCTGCGTAGCACTCGTCGCTGGCGAGCACGGCGCCGAGCTCGCGAGCACGCTCCCGCGCCGCGCGCAGCCCGGCGACATCGAGGACCGCGCCATCGGGGTTTCCCGGCGAGTTCACCCAGATCAGTCGCGTCGGCTCCGGCCACTGGGCGGGGTCGTCGGAGGCCAGCGGGGTCGCCCCCACGAGACGTGCGCCGACCTCGTAGGTCGGATACGCAGCGACCGGGTGCACGACGACATCGCCCGGCCCGAGCCCCAACAGCAGCGGCAGCAGGGCCACCAGCTCCTTGGAGCCGATCGTTGGGAGCACCTGGTCCACCGTGAGCCCCGGCACGCGACGCCGACGCTCGTACCAGTCCACGATCGCTTCGCGCAGCGGCACGGTTCCCACGGTCTGCGGATACGCATGCGCATCGGTCGCCGCCGCGAGCGCCCGCGCAACCACCTCGGGGGTCGGATCCACCGGCGATCCGATCGAGAGATCCACGATGCCATCGGGGTGGGACCGGGCCTGCGCCGCGTACGGCGCCATTGCGTCCCACGGGTAATCGGCCAGATCGGCGACGCCCATCCTCGAGATCCGCGGTCAGTGACTCTGCGGGGGCAACTCAGCGATGACCGGGTGATCCTTGGGGATCACCCCGACCTTCGCGGCGCCTCCCGGCGAGCCCAGGTCGTCGAAGAACTCGACGTTTGCCTTGTAATAGTCCTGCCATTCCTCGGGCAGATCGTCTTCGTAGTAGATCGCCTCGACGGGGCAGACAGGCTCGCAGGCGCCGCAGTCCACGCACTCATCGGGGTGGATGTACAGGCTGCGTTCCCCCTCATAGATGCAGTCGACGGGGCACTCGTCGATGCAGGCGCGATCCTTGACATCGACGCACGGAAGGGCGATCACATACGTCACGGCAACAAGTCTAGTCGGCCACTCCGACCGCCCGGCCGCGATCGATCCGCTCGGGCCACGCCACGACGAACGTCGTGACCAGGGGAAGCCACAGCGTCCACACGATGCCGAGAATCGATTGCGGCACGATCACCGATCCACCCGCTCCGGTTCCCGACAGCACGAGCGACACGATCATCGCGCCGAGCCCCGTGGCAAGGGCAGCCCATCTGTCTGCCGTGAGCGCGCGTACCGCGATGATGACGGCACCCGCCGCGACCATCGCGAGTATCAGCCCGACTGGGAAGCCGAACACGCGGTAGGCGTGACTGATCGTTCCCGCGGCGCCGTAGATGGCACCGACCACCAACGCAACTGCCCACGCGGCAAGTCGCAGGAACGAGAAGCGTGGCACCGCTTCACTGTACCGCGCCGTGCCCCCGTGGACTCAGACCGCCAAACCCCACCACCGCAGCGCTGCAGCGACCGCGGCCGCGGCGACCACGACCACGAGGAACGGGGCACGCAGCATCAGCAGGCCCGCCGCCACGAGGATTGCGGGCACGCGGGCATCGACCACGATCTGCTGCCCGACCCCGAGGGTTTGGACCGCGACAAGCGCCGCGAGGAGGGCAACGGTCAGCAGATCGGCGATCCTCGCCGGTCGCGGCGCCTCGAGCACGCGAGTAGGCACCAGATACCCGGTGGCCTTGAGAGCCAGGCAGATGACGGATGCCAGGGCGATCGCGCTCCACAGGGTCATGGCAGCCCCTCTCGCTCGGGGAGATCGTCGGGCTCGTCGAGACCCTCGGCGGTGCCGGGGCCTCGGGTCGCTCCGCTTCCCCAGTCCAGCCACCCGACGACGATGGCCACCACAGCGGCAAGGAGGACCGGGAGTCCGGGCATCAGGGCGGGGGTCAGCACCGTGGCGACGACAGCGGCGGCGACACCGACGACGATGGGTTGCCTCCCGCGCAACCGCGGCCACAGCAAAGCGAGGAAAGCTGCCGCCGCCGCGGCATCCAGCCCATACGCTCGCGGGTCACCGAGCACGTCGCCCAGCAACGCGCCCGCCAGGGTGGAGAGGTTCCACCCGATGTAGATGCCGAGGCCGGTGACCCAGAAGCCGACGGTTCGGGCTCGGGGCGAGCTCTGTGCCAGAGCGACGGCCGTGGACTCGTCGATCGTGAACTGGGGCGCCGCGATCCGGGTGAACCGTCCCGGTGGCAGCAGCGTCGACATCCGGATCCCGTAGGCGACGTTTCGCACGCCGAGCAGCGCCGCCGAGGCGATCGCAGCGGGGATGGCGGCCAGTCCTCCCGCGGAGATGACGCCGACGAAGGCGAACTGCGATCCGCCGGTGAACATGACGAGGCTCAGCACACAGGTCTGCCAGACATCCAGCCCCGCGGCGACGGCCAATGCGCCGAACGAGATCCCGTAGGCGCTCGTGGCGATCGCGACACCCACACCCTGGCGCCACGCACCACGGGCCGTGTCTGTCTCGTCGTGTGCCGACGGGTCATGAGGCGACCGCATGCTCGCCATCCTCCCAGTCCGCGCGCCTCCGTGAGTCCGAAGGCGCGCGAGGCGCGCCCGTAGGCTGAACAGATGACCCGCTCTCCCCGCCACCGTGGACGCTCCCTCGCGGGAGTCCGCCGGGCCACCGCCGCCGCCATCTCCGCCGCCACGCTCGTTGCCCCGCTCCTTTCCGGATGCAGCCCCGCGGCGCCGTCGACGCCCCTGGGCGAGGCCTTCGCGGAAGCGCTGGCCGCCGCATCCGTGCCCGGCGGCGCGCTCGCGGTCCACCGGAACGGGGAAAGCGCGGTGTACCCGGCGGGCGTCGCTGACCTCGATGGCACTCCGGTCACCGACGACACCCTCTTCGGGTTCCGCAGTGTCACCAAGTCGTTCGTCACGACCGTCGTGCTCCAGCTCGCGGACGAGGGCATCCTCGACCTGGACGCTCCCGCCCCGACGGCGGGAACCGGGGTCGAGACGACCGCAACGATCGATGCCCTCGCCACCATGACCTCGGGAATCGCCAACTATTCGGCGCAACCAGGGCTGATCGACCTGCTGCGCGAGGAATGGACTCGCAGCTGGACCGACACGACCCTGTACGGGCTTGCCGACAGCGCATCCGAGCAGTTCTCGCCCGGAACGAGTTACGAGTACTCGAACACGAACACGGTCCTGCTCGGGCAGATCATCGACACCGCGACCGGGGAGAGCTGGCCCGAAGCGATCCAGACAGGCATCCTCCAGCCGCTACAGCTCGAGACGGTGGTCTACCCCGGGAACGCGCTGCCGCCCGAGGGCACCGCTGCGCCGTTCCAGGTGGATGCCGACGGCAGCGTCGAGGCGTTGCCGGAGGTCCGCGCGAGCGCGTTCTCGGCCGCCGGTGGGCTGTTCGGCACGGCGGGCGACCTCGCGACCTGGGCTGAAGCGCTGGGCTCCGGCACGCTCGTGTCTGCCTCTGCGCACGCGCACCGGCTTGGTGCGTTGCGCACTACGTCGCCGGATCCGCACAGCCCCTACTACGACGAGTACGGCTTCGGCATCGGACGCATCGGCGAATGGATCGGACACACGGGGAACGGACTCGGCTACCAGGCGCTCGCGATGTACCACCCGGAGACCGAGACGGCGGCCGCGATCGTCCTCAACGCGACGGGACCCGATTCCGACCTGCCCGCGCATCTTCTGGAACAGCTGGCGGATCTCATCCTCGCCGACTGAGCAGCGGGTCCAGAGCCGGTCACAGGACGCGTCAGGCGTTCGCGTCCTGGCGCTTCAGGCGCGACGCCGCGCGGCCACGCTCGGTCTGGTCGAGGATCACCTTGCGGATGCGCACCTTCTCGGGCGTCACCTCGACGCACTCGTCCTCGCGGGCGAACTCCAGGCTCTCTTCGAGCGAAAGCTGGCGCGGCGGCGTGAGACGCTCGAGCTCGTCCGCGGTGGAGGAGCGCATGTTCGTGAGCTTCTTCTCTTTGGTGATGTTCACGTCCATGTCGTCAGCGCGCGTGTTCTCGCCCACGACCATGCCCTCGTAGACCTCTTCGGTCGGCTGGACGAAGAAGCTCATCCGCTCCTGCAGCGCCATCATCGCGAAGGGGGTGACGACGCCGGCGCGGTCGGCGACGATCGAGCCGTTCTGGCGGGCGACGATGTGACCGGCCCAGTCGTCGTAGCCGTGCGAGATGGCGTTGGCGATACCGGTGCCGCGCGTGATCGAGAGGAACTCGGTGCGGAAGCCGATGAGACCGCGGGAGGGGACGATGAACTCCATCCGCACCCAGCCCGTACCGTGGTTGACCATCGTCTCCATACGGCCCTTGCGCGCGGCAAGCAGCTGCGTGATGGCGCCGAGGTACTCCTCGGGAGCATCGATCGTGAGGTGCTCGAACGGTTCCTGCACCTGCCCGTTCGGCCCCTTGCGGGTCACGACCTGGGGCTTGCCGACGGTGAGCTCGAAACCTTCGCGGCGCATGTTCTCGACGAGGATCGCGAGGGCCAGCTCCCCGCGGCCCTGCACCTCCCACGCATCCGGCCGGCCGATGTCGACGACCTTGATGGAGACGTTGCCGATGAGCTCGCGGTCGAGGCGATCCTTGACCATGCGCGCGGTGACCTTGTGGCCCTTGACCTTGCCGACCAGGGGCGAGGTGTTGGTGCCGATCGTCATCGAGATGGCGGGGTCGTCGACCGTGATCGCCGGCAGCGGGCGCACGTCCTCGGGGTCGGCGATCGTCTCGCCGATCGTGATCTCCTCGATGCCCGCGATCGCGACGATGTCGCCGGGACCGGCGGACTCGGCGGGGTAGCGCTCCAGCGCCCGGGTCTTCAGCAGCTCCGTGATCCGCGCGTTCGAGTGCGAGCCGTCGTGGCGCACCCACGCGACCGTCTGGCCCTTCTTCAGCGTGCCGTTGAAGACGCGCAGGAGGGCCAGGCGACCGAGGAAGGGGCTGGAGTCGAGGTTCGTGACCCACGCCTGCAGGGGAGCCTCGTCGTCGTACGAGGGGGCCGGGACGTGCTCGAGGATCGCCTCGAACAGCGGCTCGAGGTCGTCGTTGTCGGGAAGCGATCCGTTGGCGGGCCGATTGCGGGATGCCGCGCCCGCGCGTCCGGAGGCGTACACGACCGGCACGTCCAGCAGGGCGTCGACGTCGAGGTCGGGCACATCTTCCTGCAAGTCCGAGGCAAGCCCCAGCAGCAGGTCGTGGGACTCCTCCTCGACCTCGGCGATGCGGGCGTCGGGCCGGTCTGTCTTGTTCACGAGCAGGATGACGGGAAGCTTGGCCTCGAGCGCCTTGCGCAGCACGAAGCGCGTCTGCGGCAGGGGGCCCTCCGAGGCATCCACCAGCAGCACCACGCCGTCGACCATCGACAGGCCGCGCTCGACCTCGCCGCCGAAATCGGCGTGGCCGGGGGTGTCGATGACGTTGATCGTCACGGGAACGTCGGTGTGGGCGCCGTTGTAGGTGATCGCAGTGTTCTTCGCGAGGATCGTGATGCCCTTCTCGCGCTCGAGATCGTTCGAGTCCATCGCGCGCTCTTCGACGTGCGCGTGCTCCCCGAACGAGCCGGTCTGGCGCAGCATGGCGTCCACGAGGGTCGTCTTGCCGTGATCGACGTGCGCGACGATCGCGACGTTGCGGAGGTCCGAACGGAGGGCATGCGCCATGAGGGAATCCTTGCGGGTGGGGTGCTGCCGGGATGCCGGCACCCTCCAGGGTATCTCAGGCAGGCTTCGTGCCCGCGGAACCGATAGCCGCCCTGGACGCGGGGGCGGACCCGTCAGCCGGAGGCTTGTTCCGCCAGCAGCGCTGCCCGAGCCTCGCGTCGCTGACGCTGCTCGGCGGGGTCGGGCACGGGGACCGCGGCGATCAGGCGCTTGGTGTAGTCATCCTGCGGGTTGCGCAGGATCTGCTCCTTCGTGCCCTGCTCGACGATCTTGCCGTGCTGCATGACCGCGATGCGATCCGCGAGGAGGTCCACCACGGCGAGGTCGTGAGTGACGAACAACGTCGCGAACTGCTTCTCCTTCTGGATCGCCTGCAGCAGCTCGAGCACCCTCGCTTGCACCGACACGTCGAGCGCACTCGTCGGTTCATCGGCGACGAGAACCGTCGGGTCCAGGGCAAGGGCTCGCGCGATACCGATACGTTGGCGCTGGCCGCCCGAGAGCTCGTGGGGATACCTGTTTCGGAAGTCGCGGGGCAGCTCGACGAGATCCAGGAGCTCTTCGACCCGCCGGGAGATCTCCTGACGGCCACGACCGGCCAGTTCGAGCGGCTCACCGATCGACTCGCCGACGGGCCAGCGCGGGTTCAAGGAGGATCCCGGGTCCTGGAACACGATCCCGAGCTTGCGACGCACCGCGCGCAACTCCTTGGCGCTCACGCCGACCATGTCCTGGCCGGCGACACGAAGGCTTCCCTCTGCGATCGGCACGAGGCCGACAATGGCGCGGGCGATCGTCGTCTTACCGGATCCGGACTCCCCCACCAGGCCCAGCACCTCACCCGGCTGGATCGAGAGTGTGGCATCCGACACCGCCCGGAACGCGGGAACGCGTCCCCGCTTGGGGTACTCGATCGAGACGTTCTCCAGACGCAGCGCGGCAGTGGACTCGTCGCGCCGGCTCTCCTCCTCGGTCTTGGCTTCGCCCAGGCCCAGGTGCGGCACGGATGCCATGAGCGCGCGGGTGTACGGATGCTCGGCCTCGCCGAACACCTGGGATGCGGGACCGTACTCGACGACGTCGCCGTCCTTCATCACCATGACGTCGTCGGCCATGTCTGCGACGACCCCCATGTCGTGCGTGATGAGGATGATCGCGGAGTCGAGCTTCGTGTGGAGGTTTCGAAGCAGGTCGAGAATCTCGGCTTGAACCGTCACATCCAGCGCGGTCGTGGGCTCGTCGGCGACGAGCACGCGGGGCTCCAGCGAGATCGATTGCGCGATCATCGCGCGCTGACGCTGACCGCCCGAGAGCTGATGCGGATACGAGTTGAACGCCTTGAGCGGATCGGGCATCTCGACCAGGCGGAGCAGCTCGAGCGAGCGCTCCTTCGCCTGCTTGCGGGTCATGCCGGGTCGGTGAGTCATGAGCGCTTCGGAGATCTGGAAGCCCACCGTGTACACCGGATTGAGCGCGGTCATCGGCTCCTGGAAGATCGCGGCGATTCCCTCACCGCGCACCTTCCGCAGGACCTCGGGACGGGCGCCGACGAGCTCCTTGCCGGCGAGCTTGGCACTGCCGTGCACGCGGGCGTTCTTGGGGAGCAGACCCATGATGGCCATGCTGCTGGTGCTCTTTCCCGAGCCCGACTCGCCCACGATCGCCAGGACCTTCCCCGGCATCAGGTCGTAGCTGACGTGCTTGGCGGCCGCGACCCAGCTCCCCCCGACGAAGAACTCCACTCCGAGGTTCGAGACCGACAGCGCAGGGCCTGCGGTCGATGCGGAGGCGGTCTCCGCGGCCCGGTCACGGCGGCTGGAACGGCCGCCCGTGCGCGGCTGGTCAGAGGTCATCGTTCGTTCTCCCGTGTCAGGATGGGCGCATGCCCGAACCGGTCACTCTTCGCCCTCGCGGCGGAATGATCATCGCCGCGATCGCCCTGATGATCACGGCAGCAGCACTGGTGTTCATCGTCGTGGACGGCGGTCTGCTCGAGCTCGCCCGCTGGGCGTGGCCGGTCGTCCTGCTCGGGTGGGGCGCATGGTTGCTGTACCTGCGCCCGTTCGTGCGCGTATCCGAAGGTTTCGTCGAGGTGAGCAACATCGTTCGCACGTACCGCGTGCCGTGGAGCGACATCGAAACGATCGAGTCGCGCTTCGCACTCACGATCCGTACACGCAGTGGCCGCACCATCCGGGCCTGGGCGGCGCCGGCTCCCGGTGCCCGCCAGGCCCTGTCGACGCAGCGCGCGGACGTCGCCCACACGCCGGGAGACGACGACACCCGCCGGCCGTCCGATGCCGAGGGAACCGCCTCGGGCGATGCGGCGGGGCTCGTGCGCCGCGAACTCGACCGGCACCGTCGCGAGGACTCCCCGCTCAGCAGCGCTCCTGCTGCCGGTGAGGCGGTGGTCACGTGGCATCCGCTGCTGATCGCCGGCACGGCCGTCCTGACGGCTGCCGCGGTGCTGAGCCTGGTCCTGCCTCACGGCTGATCACCCGGCCTATCACCGCGGTCGCCTCGCGCATCGGGTGGACCCGATCTCTCCCCCAGATCGGTGAACTCGTCGATGTACGGCGCGTCGGATGCCGAGGTCGGACCCTCCACCATCGTGACCGCCTGTACCGAAGGGATCGCGGCGACCGCGCGCGCTGCCTTGCGACGGCTGACCTTCGCCTGCTGACGTGGGTCGAACGCGTCGCGCAGACCGTCACCGATGAAGTTGATGCACAGCGCCAAGAGGATGATGAACAGACCCGGCCACCAGAACAGCCACGGGCGCGTGCGGAATGCCTCGCGATACTCGGAGATGATCTGGCCGAGGGACACATCCGGATACTGGATGCCGAAGCCCAGGAAGCTCAGCGCCGCCTCCGTCAGCACGGCGGCACTCATGAGCAGGGTCGTGTTGACGATGATGACGCCGACGGCGTTCGGAAGGATATGCCGGAAGATGATGCGCGCGTTGCTCGCACCGGCGACGCGGGCGGCATCGACGAACTCGCGTTCTCGCAGCGACAGGAAGTCACCGCGCACGAGCCGGGCAAGTCCGGTCCAGCTCAGGATGCCCAGGAACAGACCGAACACGAACGCATTTCCGCCGAACAGCTTCCCCATGATCGAGCCGAGAACGATGATCGGGATGATGATGATGACGTCCGTGAACCGCATGATGAGCGAGTCCGACCAGCCGCGGAAGTACCCGGAGACCGCGCCCAGGCTCACGCCGACGATCAACGAGACCAGGCCGACGAGGAACATCACGGTGATCGACTGCTGTGTACCGCGCATGACCTGGGCGAACACGTCCTTGCCCAGGGTGTCTTGACCGAACGGGTGCTCCCCGAGGCTGAACGGCCACAGCGTGAGAGTCGGCTGCCCGCCGTTGACGATGGGGTAGGCGGTCCACCAGTCGAGCGGCCACCACCCTGGGATGCGCCATCCGTTGATCGTCAGAACGCCGGACGCGTCTGCCTGCAACGCGCCAGTTCCGCCGATCACCGTACCGACCGAGGTGAACGCCAGCAGGATGATGAGCACGAGCACGACGAGCGCGGTCATTGCGAGCTTGTGACGGAAGAACCGGCGGCGCACGAGCGCGCCCTGGCTCATGCCGGCGACGGCCTTCTGTTCGATCGTCTGCTCGGACCCGCGGTCCTGCGGAGCGTCGGTGGGAATCGGAGTCGCCATGTCAGTTCACCCGGATCCGTGGGTCGAGAGCGGAGTAGAGAAGATCGGCGATCAGGTTGAAGATCACTGCCAGGACGCCGGTGACAACGAAGAAGCCCATCACGAGGTTCACATCGCCGTGTTCCAGTCCGTCGACGAAGAGCGACCCCATGCCCTTCCACGCGAAGATCGTCTCGGTGATCACCGCACCACCGATCAGCGCTCCGATGTCGAAGGCGATGATCGTCGCGATCGGGATGAGGGCGTTTCGCATCGCGTGGCGCACGACCACCGTGCGCTCGGTAAGGCCCTTCGCCCGGGCGGTACGGACGTAGTCCTGGTTCATGACTTCGAGCAGGCTCGACCGGGTATAGCGCGTGTACGCGGCGATCGAGACCACCGCGAGCGCGATCGTCGGGAGGACGAGGTGCGAGAAGCCGTCGAGGATCTCGAACCACATATCGCCTTGTAGGCCGGGCGTCCGCGAGCCGATCGTGGCGATGACACCGCTCTGGGGGATCCGCTGCACGTAGTCCGGGTACACCAGCAGGACGCGGTCGATCACGATCACGAAGAACGCGATGAAGCTCACGATCGCAGCGGTTCGCGCGGCTTCCCGTTTGCCGTCTCCGCCGACCAGGATCCCCACGAGGATGCCGATGCCGATCGCGGCGATGCCGAGCAGGACAAGCATCCAGCCCTCGGGGACGTAGAAGAAGAGGTACTGCAGCGGGAAGTACGCTGCGACCCAGATGGCCACGGTGATCAGCGAGGCGAGCAGGGCCCGGCGGTTTGCCAGCCCCGTCGAGATCGCCGTCACACCGACGGCGGCACCGATACCCGTGATGATGACGCCGATCAGTCCGATCGTCGGCTGAGCGAACCAGTTCGTCACGCCGAGCAGTCCCAGAAGGCCCGCGCCGGCGACGAACGCCGATCCGAAAGTGATGAGGCGTGTTCGCCAGCTGCCGCCGAGGAGGCTCATGAACACGACTCCGGATATCAGCCCGGTGATGAGAACGGCGAGCCAGGTGACGTTGGGATCGGCGAGGAACTCATTGAATCGGATGGCACCGTACTCCTTCAGGAGCACCGCCACCCAGAAGATCGGGAGCGAGTAGACGATGAAGGTCAAGAAGGTGACGCTGTAGTCGAACCCGCTGTACTGCCGCAGCGCGGTGAGGATACCGATCGTGACACCGACGAGGATGGCGATGATCGTCGCGGCCGTCACCAGCTGGATGGTGGATCCGGCTGCCGAGGCCAGCGCTTCGGTCACAGGCTGGTTACCACGGGTGTAGGCCACGCCGAGGTCGCACTGCAGAATGAGACACTTCGCCGCTCCGCCCAGCCACGTGAAGTAACGGACGACCGGCGGAAGGTCGAGGTTGAGGATCTCGATGCGATACGCGATCTGCTCTTCGCGGTTCGGTGCACTGCTCCCGCGGAGGTCTCGCAGCGGGTCGCTGCCGATCGCGGTGAGGGTGTAGACGATGAACGACGCGACGAGGAGGACGAGCAGGATTGCGCCCAGCCGCCTCAGCAGGAATGTCAGCACGTTCGGCCTCGCGGGTTCGCAGACTCAGGTGTCATGGGGGTGTTCCGTTCGGGGCAAAGCTTTGCCCAAAGGTACTACGGCATGCGGTGTCGCGGCGGGTCGCCCCGACACAGCTGTGGGCGCCGAGGGGTCACCTCGGCGCCCACGCTATTGCTGTCGACTTCGTCGGAAGCGGCTCTCACCGCTTCCGACGAAGCAGGGATCAACCCTCAGCGTCGACCGGCGCCCACTCCCAGAAGTTCCAGAAGTAGTCCGGGCTCAGCGGCATGGCCTTCACTCCGGTCACGCGGTCGCTCGAAACGAGCAGGCCGGGGAACTGGAAGATCGGGATCGTCACTGCATCCGACCAGATGCCCATCTCGGCCTCGTTGAGGAGGTCGGTCTGCGCGTCGTAGTCCGAGGTGACGTTGAGTGTCTCCAGCGCAGCCGTGACGTCCTCGTTGCAGTAGCCGTTGTAGTTGCCACCCTTCGTGTCCGGAGCCGCGAAGTCGTAGCAGGCGTAGATCTGGTCCGAGCCACCCACGGCGAGACTGGTCTGCGACCAGGCGAAGATCGTCGCGTCGTGAGGGTTGATCGGGTTGATCGACGGGTCGGTGAACTCCCAGTTCGGCTCGCTCTGATCGACGAGCTGGAAGCCCGCCTGAGCAGCCGACGAGGCGATGAGCTCGAACTCCTGGCCGCGACGGACGTTGCCCTCGGGGTACCAGAAGCCCACCTCGATCGGCGTCGTCACACCCGCGTCGGCGAGGAGCTGGATCGCGCCCTCGATGTCGACGTCCGCGTAGTCGGCCGAGCCGTTGTCGGCGGTGAGGATCGGGTACCGCACGGTGTCAGCAGGGCTCACGAGGTTCGTGTTGCGCACCTCGGCGTCGGGGTTGAGCGGCTTGATGATCTTGTCCACGATCTCCTGGCGGGGAATCGTCTTCAAGAACGCCTGGCGGACGGCGAGAGCCTTGGCCTCGTCGCCACCGTAGGTCGCGGGGTCGAACGGACCGCCGTTGTTGACGGTGAGGTCGACGTGCTCGTGCGAGGCCTGAACGCCGGTCTGAACCTCCGCCGTCGCGATGCCCTCGGCGACCTGGAGGATGTCAGCGGTGGGCTGACCCGTCCAGATGTCGAGCTCGCCGGCCTCGAGGGCCTGGAGCGCCGTCGTTGCGTCGCCGATGGCGCGAACCGTGATGCGCTCGAACTTCGGCGAGGGACCCCACGTGTACAGCGGGTTCGCGATGAGGGTCGTGTACTGGTCCTCAGCGGTCTCCTCGATCGTGTACGCACCGCTGGTCAGGGCGGCCGCGGGGCTATCGGGCAGCGTGGTGTAGGCGTAGCCGTCGTTCCACGCGGTGCCGAGAGCGTCGAGAACCGCGTCGTCACCGTTGGTGATCGCGTCGACCACGTTCTGCTTCGCGGTCTCGGCGAAGCTCTTTGCCGCTTCGCTGTAGGCATCCCAGTCGCCCTGCTCGCCCGAAGCCGAGTAGGTGTCCCACGCTGCCTGGACGTCTGCGTACTCCTCGGGGAACGCGAGCGCGTAGGTGCCGTGCGCCGAGACGCCGAGGATTCCACCCGAGGCGCCGCCGATCAGCTCCCAGTCGACGTACGGCTCGTCGTAGACGAGGGTGATCGTCTTGTCGCCGGTTTCAGGCGTCGAGGTGATGAGATTGAACCCGGTCGTTGAGGCAGGCGAGAATGCGTCGCTCACATTGCCCGACATCGCTGCCCACTGCAGCAGCATGTCGGCCTCGTCAATCGGCACACCGTCGGACCACACCGCATCGGCGGTGATCGTGTACTCAACGGTGAGCGGGTCATCGCTCACCTTCTCATATGTACCGAAGTCCGTGTTCGATACGAACTCCGGGGTGTTGTTGTAGTACCCGAACGGGGTGTCGGTCATGTACTTGATGTTGCCGTTGGCCGTGTTGTTGCCAGCCGAGCTGTCGTCGTTGAAGTGGAAGAAGCCCTCGTTGTACGCAACGGTGACCTCGGTGTTCTCCACGACATCCGACTGATAGGGGTTGCTGCAGCCGGCGAGCACGAGGGCTCCCACCGCAACGACGCCTACGCCCGCCGCAAGACGTGCGATCTTCACATTTCCTCCTGTGCAAGGGGTTGTGTGCCGGGGGCGCGATCGACCCCGGCACGGATGGAAAAACCCTAAGCGCGGGCTGTGAGTTGTTCAAAACCTGAGGCCGAAAAGTTACATACCCTTAACTCGACAGCAGTTGTATGTGGCAATCTGACAAGGTGAACCCCCCGAAGCGGCCTCCTGTTGTGAGCGAAGTGCTGAACGTTCCTCGGGTGGAGGGGCAGGCGCGTCTGCGGCTGACCTGGGAACTGTGGATCGTTCTCGCGATCACCGTCGGCCAGTCCGCGCTCTACAGCGTGCTGTCCTTCATCCGCTCGCTCATTCGCGCCGCTCAGGAAAACCAGACGCTCGCGCAACAGCAGACTCAGCTGAACCCCAACCGGGACGCTGAGGCGCTGTGGAATGCGCTGTACCAGTTCCTGAACATCTTCTTCGGTGTGGCACTCGTGGCGCTGGTCGTCTATTTGCTGTGGGAGCCGGGGTCCAACGCCCTGCGGCGGATCGGTCTGGACTTCTCTCGCTTCGGCGGAGACCTCGGCCGCGCCCTGCTGCTGGGCGCCGCGATCGGCATCCCGGGGCTCGCACTCTACATCGTCGGGCGCGCGCTCGGCGTGACACTTCAGGTGAGCGCGTCGCCGCTGGATGCCGCGTGGTGGACAGTTCCGCTGCTGATCCTCGCCGCCCTCCGAGCTGGACTCACGGAAGAGGTGATCTTCCTGGGCTACCTGTTCGATCGCCTCCGCCGGTTCGGCTGGAACTGGTGGGCCATCATCCTCACCACCGCGGGCCTGCGCGCTGCCTACCACGCCTACCAGGGCTTCGGCGCGATCATCGGCAACTTCGCGATGGGCGTCGTCTTCGGCTGGTGCTATCGCCGCTGGGGCCGCGTCATGCCCCTCGTGATCGCCCATACCCTCATCGACATCGTGGCCTTCATCGGCTACCCCCTAGCGGTAACCCTCTTCCCCTCCGTCTTCTAACCCCGCGCCTGCGCCGCCCCCTCGCGCAAAGAACCGCGAACAAGCCACGTCGTCGCGAACGAGCCCGCATTGCCGGATGCTTCGGCGTAGCGCGGCTCGTTCGCGTTGGACCCACCCCTCCCCAGGGTGGGTTTCGGGCGGGTTGTTCGGGTCGTGGGCCCAGGGGCGGCGGGTGTGGTGGCGCGCGGCAGGAGGGTGGGGCGATGCACGCGCTACCTCACCGAGACGGATGGATGCTGAGCGCCAACCCGGATCCGCTGCTTCCCCGCCGGCTTCGCGATGGCCTCGCATCGGGACGGTTCATTCGCGTCCGTCCGGGCGTATACGCTGCCCCCGACGAGTGGCGCGCTCTGGCCGCGCACGAGCGGTACACCGAGCGAGTACGCGCCCACACGCTTGTGCGGCCAGGCGACACCCTCGGATTCGAGTCCGCGGCCGTCTGCCTCGGTCTGCCGATCTTCGGTGAACCGCGAGACATCCACATCCTTCTGCCTCCCGGGTCCGCGACGCGGCGACGGTCGGGGATCGTCGAGCACGCCGGAGAAATCGACAGGGCAACCATCACTCGCGATGGGGTTCGCGTTGCGGATGTCGCAACGACGGCTCTCGATCTGGCACGCGTCCTCAGCCCGGCCTATGCCCTCGCCGTCGTCGATGCGGCGATTCAGGGTGAGCGCCGAGACCGAACCACCATCTCCGACCTCCGGCTCCTCGCGCGTTGCCAAGCCCGAGCACGCAATGCACGGCAGCTGACCTGGCTTTTCGCGCACGCCACAACACTCGCTGAGTCGGCGGGCGAGTCGGTGAGCCGCGCAGTCATCGGATGGCTCGGCTTTCCGGCTCCTCAGTTGCAGGCGGAATTCCCTCACCGCGAGGGAATCGACCGGGTCGACTTCTGGTGGCGGGACGCATCATTCGTCGGAGAATCCGACGGCTACCTCAAATACCTTTCGGTAGCTCCGGATCTCGCCGCCCGCCGCCTCATCGAAGAAAAACGGCGAGAGGACCGCGTCCGTGCCCGCGTACGCGCATTCACCCGGTGGACCTGGGCTGACCTCTTCGCCGGGTTGACACTGCGCGATCGCTTCGTCGCAGCCGGGCTCACCCCGATCGCCCCACCCGACCACGCTCTCCTCGCGACGCTCCGGCGGGTTCGGTCCGTCGGACACTGACGCCGAACAAGCCGGCCTCCCGCGAACAAGCCGGCAATGCGGGCTGGTTCGGCAACGAGCGGCTTGTTCGCGGATGTGGGTGGGTGGGGCGGGGTGGGTGGGGCGGGGTGGGTGGGGCGGGGGCGGGGGCGGGGCGGCGGCGCGGGGGGCGGGGTTAGGTGAAGGCGGAGGGCGGGGGGCAGGCGCAGACGAGGTTGCGGTCGCCGTAGGCCTGGTCGATCCGGCGCACCGGGGGCCAGTACTTCGAGCGCACCAGAGAGCGCACGGGGTACACGGCGCGCTCCCGCGAATACGGATGCTGCCAGTCGCCGGCCGCGATCGACTCGGCCGTGTGCGGCGCGTTCACGAGCGGGTTGTCGTCTGCGGGCCACTCCCCTGCCGCGACGGCATCAGCCTCGGCCTTGATCGCGATCATCGCTTCGATGAACCGCTCGAGCTCGCCGAGGTCCTCGGATTCGGTCGGCTCGACCATGAGTGTGCCCGCTACGGGGAACGACATCGTCGGCGCGTGGAAGCCGTAGTCGATGAGGCGCTTGGCCACGTCGTCGACCGTGATCCCCGTCGCCTCGCGCAGCGGGCGCAGATCCAGGATGCACTCGTGCGCGACCAGACCGTTCTCGCCCGCGTACAGCACGGGGAAGTGCGCCCGCAGCCGCGCCGCGATGTAGTTCGCGGCGAGCACGGCAGCGCCGGTCGCACGCCGAAGGCCATCGGCGCCCATCATCCGGACATACGCCCACGAGATCGGCAGAATGGACGCCGAACCGTACGGCGCGCCCGAGATCGGCCCCCCGGCGAACACCGCGCCCTCGGCATCTGCGAGCGACGGATGCCGATCCCGCTGCGCCATCGGATGCGACGGCAGGAACGGCGCGAGGTGCGCCTTTGCCGCCACCGGACCGACGCCCGGGCCGCCGCCGCCGTGCGGAATGGCGAACGTCTTGTGCAAGTTCAGGTGCGACACGTCGCCGCCGAGATCGCCCAGCCGGGCGTATCCGACGAGAGCGTTGAGGTTCGCGCCGTCGACGTAGACCTGGCCACCCGCGTCGTGCACGGCCCCCGTGATCTCGAGGACGTCGTGCTCGTACACCCCGTGCGTCGAGGGGTAGGTGATCATCAGCGCCGCGAGCGTGTCGGCGTGCTCGGCGATCTTCGCGCGCAGATCGCCGAGGTCGACGTTGCCGGCCTCGTCGCACGCGACCACGACCACCCGCATCCCGGCGAGCACCGCGGATGCCGCGTTCGTGCCGTGCGCCGACGACGGGATGAGGCACACCGTGCGCTGCTCGTCGCCGCGGGAGCGGTGGTAGCCGCGGATCGCGAGGAGACCGGCGAGCTCGCCCTGCGACCCGGCGTTGGGCTGCACCGAGACCGCGTCGTATCCGGTCACGTCGGCCAGCCAGGTCTCGAGCTGATCGATGAGCGCGAGATAGCCGTCGACGTCGGCGGCGGGGGCGAACGGATGCATCCGCGCGAACTCCGGCCACGAGACCGCCGCCATCTCGGTGGCGGCGTTGAGCTTCATCGTGCAGGACCCGAGCGGGATCATGCCGCGGTCGAGCGCGTAGTCGCGGTCGGCGAGGGTCTTCAGGTAGCGCATCATCGCCGTCTCGGACCGGTGCGCGTGGAACACCTCGTGGGTGAGGTAGGCATCCGTGCGCCGCAGCTGTTCGGGGTACAGGCGCACCGCGTCGAGTGCGGTCCACGACCAGCCCTCGGGAAGCTCGGTGGGCACGTCCCCGGCGCGGGCATCACCCGTCGCTCCGAACACCGCGAGCAGATCGGTCTCGATCGAGGGGTCCACAGCGCTGACCTCGTCGAACGAGATCCCGACCGTGCGCTCATCAGTCCGTCGCAGCAGGATGCCGAGCCCGGCAGCCGCCGACACGACGGCATCGGCATCCGCGACCCGGACCTCGAGCGTGTCGAAGAATGCCTCGGTCAGCACCTCGACCCCCCGCGCACGCAGCAGACCGGCGACGAGCGCCGTCCGCGTGTGCACGGCCTGAGCGATCAGGCGCAGCCCTTCCGGCCCGTGATACGCCGCGTACATCGCCGCCATGACCGCCAGCAGCACCTGGGCGGTGCAGATGTTGGAGGTCGCCTTCTCACGCCGGATGTGCTGCTCGCGCGTCTGCAACGAGAGCCGGTAGGCCGGATGCCCGGCGGCATCCACCGACACTCCGACCAGGCGCCCCGGGAGCTGACGCTCCAGGCCCGCCCGCACGGCGAGGTAGCCGGCGTGCGGACCGCCGAAGCCCATCGGCACCCCGAAGCGCTGCGTCGTGCCGACGGCGACATCCGCGCCCATCGAACCCGGCGAGCGCAGCAGTGTGAGGGCAAGCAGGTCCGCCGCGACGATGGCGAGCCCGCCGGGCTCGTGCACGGCGGCGATCGCGTCGGTCGGGTCCCACACCCGCCCCGAGGCACCGGGGTACTGGATGAACGCGCCGAAGGCCTCGGGAAGGGCCTCGGACGCGCCGAACCGCACCTCACGGATCTCGATCCCGAGCGCCTCGGCGCGGTGACGCAGCAGCGCGACCGTCTGCGGCAGTGCATCGGCATCGACGAGAAAGACGTTCGACGCACTCTTCGACGCCCGCCGGGCCAGCAGCATCCCTTCGACCACGGCGGTGGCCTCGTCCAGCATCGACGCGCCCGCCGTCGCCATCCCGGTGAGGTCGGTCACCATCGTCTGGAACGTGATGAGCGCCTCGAGCCGCCCCTGCGAGATCTCAGGCTGGTAGGGCGTGTACGCCGTGTACCACGAGGGGTTCTCGAAGACGTTCCGCGCAATGACGGCCGGCGTGACGGTGTCGTAGTACCCGAGCCCGATCAGTGAGCGCGAGACGCGGTTGCGCCCGGCGAGCGCGCGCAGTTCCCCCAGCGCCTCGGCCTCAGTCGCCGCGTGCGGAATCCGCGAGGACTCCAGAGATGTGGCATGGATGGATGCCGGAACCGCCGCCTCGACGAGGGCATCGACGCTCTCGTACCCGAGGGCCTCGAGCATCGCGCGCTGCGCGGCGTCGTCGGTGCCGATGTGGCGTTCGGCGAAGGAGCCGCCGGTCACGCGTCGCCGCCCGTGAGCGCCACGTACGCGTCGCGGTCCAGCAGCGCGTCGACGTCGGCGGGCGAGACCTTCAGTTTCATGAGCCACCCCGCACCGAACGGGTCGGAGTTCACGACGGACGGGTCGTCGACCGCCTCGTGATTGACGGCGAGCACCTCGCCGCTGACGGGTGCGAACAGCTCCCCCACCGATTTCGTCGACTCGATCTCGCCGCACACCTGTCCGGCCGACACGTCTGCGCCGACCTCGGGCAGTTCGAGGAACACGACGTCGCCGAGCTTCTCGGCGGCGTAGTCGGTGATCCCGATGACGGCTTCGTCGCCGTCCAGGCGCAGCCACTCGTGCTCGGCGGTGTATTTCAGGGCCGTCAGGTCGGTCATCTCTTCCTCCGGTAGAAAGGCGGGGTCGTCACGGATGCGGGAATGAGGGTGCCGCGCACGTCGATCGCGAGCACGGTGCCGGGTGCGGCGTACGCGGGGTCGACATAGGCGAGAGCGATCGGATGCCCGAGGGTCGGGCTCAGCGCGCCCGAGGTCACCTCACCGACGACGACGGGGCCCGCGGCATCCGTCGCGCCGGGACCCGCGGCATCCGTCTCGGGCACGGCGACGACCGGGTAGCCGGCCCGCCCCGCGCGACGGCCCTCGGACACGAGCCCGACGAGGACGCGAGCGTCGGCATCCGCGGCCAGCGCCCCATCCTTGCCGACGAACTCGGCCTTGCCGGCGGCGACGGCCCAGCCGAGCCCCGCCTGCGCGGGCGCCGTCGTGCGGGACAGCTCGTGGCCGTACAGCGGCATGCCGGCCTCCAGCCGCAGCGTGTCGCGGGCGGCGAGTCCCGCTGGGACGAGACCACGCGGCGCTCCCGCGGTCAACAGAGCGTCCCAGAGAGCTCCCGCCGCGCGGTGGGACACGAGCAGTTCGAAGCCGTCTTCGCCGGTGTAGCCGGTGCGCGCGAGAAAAAGTGGCTCTCCGCGGAACGACCCGGCCGCCCAGGCGTAGTAGCCGACGGCCGCGAGTGTGGGAGAGAGGTCGTCGATCCCGGGCGTCGCCTCGAGGATCTCCTGCGCTGCGGGACCCTGGACCGCCATGAGCGCCAGCTGATCGGTCACGTCCTCGATCTGTGCGGTGTCGGACGGGCCCGGGACGAAGAGAAACGACGCGGCTCCCTCGCCGCGCTCACGGGGCGCGAGGAAGGATGCCGCGACAGGCGCGCGCGCGGCGCGCTGCGCGAACGCCTCGGCGACGGCATCCCGGTTCCCGGCATTGGCGATGACCAGGTATCGGTCCTCGGCGGTGCGGTAGACGATGACATCGTCGATGATGCCGCCGTCTTCGGCGAGGACGAGCGAGTACTTCGCCTTGCCGACCCGCATGCCCGAGTGATCACCCGAAAGGGCGTAGTCGAGGAACATGCCGCTGGGCTGTCCGGTGACCAGAAACTCCGCCATATGGGAGATATCGAACAGGCCAGCCGCCTCACGCACGGCGCGGTGTTCGGCGAGGTCGGATGCGTAGCGCACGGGCATCTGCCAGCCGCCGAAGTCCGTGAAGGCGGCGCCGAGCGCGACGTGCCGATCGTGCAGCGGCGAGCGTCTCGGCTCCGGTGGTGTCGAGGCGTTCCCTGGTGGAGCGGGGTGTGACATGAGTTCTCCCGGTCGTCGGACGGGGGACGCCGTACGACGCCCGTGAACTCCCCCTCTGTCTGTGGCCTGAGAGCTTCGCCCGGCACCCGATGCACACGGATGCTGCGCTTTCACCGTCGGCGGGCATCTTCCGCCTGGCGGGAGATGTCGCTTTCCAGAGTGGCCGGACGTGCGCGGTACGCGGACCTGAGAGATTGGCGGGGAGGCTTGCTCCTTCGGTGCCCGGTGCGACCCGGGGCTCTCCCGCACCCGTCATGTGGCCGGATCTTCAGTTGCGCGGCCAGCATATCCCAGGCATGCCGCTGCGGCCGGCAACGCGCGTCACGGCGTGCACGAACCGGTGGAAACGGGCTCAGCGAGGCCCGGCGCCTGCTGCGCAAGCGGGGCGAGCACGCCCGAGGTCACCGCGTAGCCGACCTCGGCACCGTCGTCGGCGCGCGCGAACACGACTCCCGCCACCTCGCCACGGGCGGTCAGCACGGGTCCTCCCGAGTTGCCCGGCGCCACCCGCGCGCTGAGGGCATAGATCTCGCGGGTCGCTTCCCCGCGGTCATAGATGTCGGGCACACGGGCGGTGCCGACCGAGAGGACGGATGCCTGTCCGAGCGTGAACGGACCGCCGTAGGGGTAGCCGGCGACCGCCGCAGTGTCCCCCGCCGCCAGTGCGGGGGACACTGTCAGCGGTGCGGCGTCGTCGGTCTCGACCGCGACGACTGCGAGGTCCTGATCGGGATCGAACCACACGACCCGTCCCGCCTGCGCCGTGCGTCCCGGTAGTTCCATGACGATCTGCTCCATCCCGGCAACGACATGGGCGTTGGTGAGCACGCGATCGTCGGCGATGACGAAGCCCGAACCGGTCATGCCCCGCGAGCAGCTGAACGCGGTCCCCGAGATACGGGCTACGGACTGGGCTGCGGTGCTGAGCGCAGGATCGTCGAGGGCGACCGGCGGCGCGGTGGGTGCGGTCGTGGGCAGGTCCAGGAGCGTCCCCACCCGCGGGAGCGCATCGACGAACACCGCCTGTCGCAGGTGCGCCAGCGCGGCGCTGACCGGTTCGGGAGTGAGTGCATCGATGGCCGAGAGTACGCGCGAGGACGAGGTGGCCGCGGTCACCACGGGAACCCCCGACACCGCGGCGCTCTGAGCGACAAGCGAGAACGAGAGCGCTGTGACGACGACCGCGACGGCACCCCCGAACAGCCGATCGAACACGTGGAGATGCAGTTTCTCGGCGCCACGACGTAATGCGCCCCCGATCGCGCCGCCCACGATGGCACCACCGACCAGGAGCGCGATGACCCCCGCGATCAGGACCGGCCCCCGCCATTCGGATTCCGGCAGCAGCGGCGCCACGACCGGGAGCAGCCACCACACCGCGACGCCGCCCGCGGCAAGCCCCGCTGCCGCGCCGAGAATCGCCAGCACCCCACTTCCGATACCCCACGCGAGCGCGCCGAGCAGCACGATCACGACGAGAACGTCGGTGAGGATGCCCAGGACCACGTATCAAGTCTGTCCATCACCCTGAGGGATTTCTTCACACGGGTCGGAGTTGCGGTTCGGGTCAGGGTGACTCTAAGATCGTCGCAGAACTTAGGGTCACCATGACACAAACCAGCCTCGCTCCCGGTCCCCGACGGATGGCCTCCACCGATGCCATCCGCGTCGCCGTGTCGACCGTCATTTTCACGGTCCGCCGCGCGCCGGGCGAGGCATCCGCGCGCCTCATGATGCCTCTCGTGCGTCGCACTCGCGAACCCCATGAAGGACTGTGGGCGCTGCCCGGCGGGTGGCTCGACGCCGGCGAGGGGCTGGATGCCGCGGCGTCCCGCACGCTGGCGGAGACGACCGGACTCACCCCGAGCTACCTCGAACAGCTGTACGCATTCGGCGACGTTGACCGCTCCCCCACCCGAGTCGTGTCGATCGTGTACTGGGCGCTCCTACGCGCCGATGACGTGGATGCGCAGCGCGCGGCGCACGAGGCCGCTGGCGATGCTCCCGAGAACGTCGCATGGTTCGACGCGGGCGCACCGGGGGTGCTGGCGTTCGACCACAACGAGATCGTGTCGTACGCCCTCTGGCGACTTCGCAACAAGGTCGGCTACAGCCGCATCGCACACGGCCTTCTGTCCGAATTGTTCACGCTGGCCGACCTGCGTGAGGTGTACGAAGCGATCCTCGATCGGCGCCTCGACCCCGCGAATTTCCGGCGCCAGGTCGAGAACTCCGGAACCCTCATCCCCACCGACCGCTTCCGCACGGGAAGCCACCGCCCCGCCCGTCTCTACCGATACAACCAGGACGTCGAACTCGCCGACCGGGGGCCTCTAAGCCCTTCGGCGGCGGAGCTGTCCACGCTCGGCGCATGCCCGCCCGAGACCGTGGCCGGCGGCGCCCGCCGTCCCTCGCCCGAATCGAGCACCTCATGACCGCTGTCAACATCGCCCTCACCCCCCGCACCATCGACCCGTCGATCGATCACGAGATCCGCGCGATCGTGGAGGGCTCCCAACCCGGTGAGACCTGCAACACCGACCTCGCCACCGCGCCGTGGAACTTCGACGCGGTGCCCGGCTACGGTCCCGGCGCGTCCGAGCGCGACGTCATCCCTACCGGCTCGCCGCGCCAGGGCGAGCTGCCGCGCGAGTACCGCGAGGCGAGCGAGACAGAGCTCGATGCGCGCATCGTCGCGGCGAAGAAGACGCTCGGTGACCGCGTCGTCGTGCTGGGCCACTTCTACCAGCGCGAAGAGGTCGTCCGTCACGCCGACTACGTCGGGGACTCGTTCCAGCTCGCCAACGCCGCGAAAGCACGAACGGATGCCGAGGCCATCGTGTTCTGCGGCGTGCACTTCATGGCCGAGACCGCCGACCTGCTCTCGGGACCCGATCAGGCCGTCATCCTCCCCAACCTCGCGGCCGGATGCTCGATGGCCGACATGGCCTCGATCGACGAGGTCGAGCAGGCCTGGGAGGAGCTCACCGACGTCTACGGCGACCTCGACACCCCGGATACCGAGGGCCTGCTGCCGGTGATCCCGGTCACCTACATGAACTCCTCCGCCGCCATCAAGGGATTCGTCGGACGCCACCACGGCATCGTGTGCACCTCGTCGAACGCCCGGACGGTGCTCGAGTGGGCGTTCGAGCGCGGCCGTCGCGTCCTGTTCTTCCCCGACCAGCACCTGGGGCGCAACACCGCCAAGGCGATGGGCGTCCCCCTCGAGCGGATGCCGATGTGGAACCCCCGCCGACCCCTCGGCGGCAACGACGAGACAGCTCTCGAGGACGCGCGCGTCATCCTGTGGCACGGGTTCTGCTCCGTCCACCGGCGCTTCTCGGTCGCCCAGATCGACAAGGCCCGCGCCGAGCACCCGGGGGTGCGCGTCATCGTGCATCCGGAGTGCCCCATGGAGGTCGTGGACGCCGCCGACGAGTCGGGCTCGACCGACTACATCCGCAAGGCGATCGAGGCTGCCACCGAGCCGACGACCTTCGCGATCGGCACCGAGGTGAACCTCGTCCAGCGGCTCGCGGCCGAGCATCCGCAGCACGAGATCTTCTGCCTCGACCCGGTCGTGTGCCCCTGCTCGACGATGTACCGTATCCACCCCGGATACGTGGCCTGGGTGCTCGAGTCCCTCGTTGCCGGGGAGGTCGTCAACCGCATCACGGTGCCCGACGAGGTCGCCGATCCCGCCCGGGTCGCCCTCGAACGGATGCTCGCAGCCAAGCCTCCGGGAGCTCCCGCCGCTGCCTGGGAGCAGGCGTCATGACATCCCCCGCGCACGTGATCGTCGTCGGAAGCGGGATCGCGGGCCTGACTGTCGCCCTTCACGCCGCCGCCAGCGGATGCCGCGTGACCGTCGTGACCAAGGACGTGCTCGAGCACGCGAACACCCGCTACGCGCAGGGCGGGATCGCCGGGGTCATGTTCGACGACGACCGCGTGGAGGACCACATCCGCGACACCCTCGTTGCGGGCGCGGGCCTTGGTGACGAAGCCGCCGTGCGGGTGCTCGCGACCGAGGGGCCCGCCCGCATTCGCGAGCTCGTCACGCTCGGAGTCGCCTTCGACCGCGACGAGCACGGGGAGTTCCGCAAGGGCCTGGAGGCGGCACACTCCTACCCGCGCATCCTGCACTCGGGCGGGGATGCGACCGGCACCGAGATCGAGCGGGCCCTCGTTGCTGCCGTACGCGCGACGGCAGCAACCGTGATCGAACACGCCTTCCTCGTCGACCTCGTCGTGGAGGGCGGGCGCGTGCGCGGCATTCGGATCCTGCGGACCTCGCGGGACGGTCACGGGGACGCGCTCGAGACCCTGCGAGCGGATGCCGTCGTGCTGGCCACCGGCGGGATCGGCGAGCTGTTCGCGCACTCGACCAATCCCGCTGTGGCCACCGGCGACGGCATCGCCGCGGCGCTTCGCGCGGGTGCGGCGGTCGCGGATCTCGAGTTCGTCCAGTTCCACCCGAC
Source organism: Microbacterium sp. bgisy207 (assembly GCF_965345035.1). Classification (GTDB taxonomy): domain Bacteria; phylum Actinomycetota; class Actinomycetes; order Actinomycetales; family Microbacteriaceae; genus Microbacterium. The sequence continues at coordinate 53,044 of NZ_CBDRMG010000007.1, read as the reverse complement.
CGTGCTCGCCGCCGGCGACGCATTCCTGGTGTCCGAGGCGGTACGCGGCGAAGGCGCTGTTCTGATCGACGAGGATGGGCGCCGGTTCGTGTTCGACGATCACCCGGACGGGGAGCTTGCCCCCCGCGACGTCGTCGCCCGGGCGATCGCCCGGGTCATGCGGCAGCAGGACGGTAGGCCCGTACTGCTGGATGCCACCGGCATCCACTCGACGGATGCCGATATGCGCGCCGCGTGGCTGCGCGAGAGGTTCCCGACGATCGACGCCGCAATGCGTGAGCGGAACCTGGACTGGGCGCGGACTCCGGTGCCGGTCACCCCTGCCGCCCATTACCTCATGGGCGGGATCGTCACCGATCCCGACGGCCGCTCGTCGCTGCCGGGACTGTACGCGGTGGGCGAGGCCGCCCGCACGGGAGTCCACGGCGCGAACCGGCTCGCATCCAACTCCCTCCTCGAGGGAGCCGTCTTCGGGGCGCGCGCCGGAGACACGATCGCCGCGGATGCCGCATCCGGCGCATGGCCGCCGTTCGTCTGCCCGCCGCCCGCCCCGGCGGCGACCACCAGCTCGGCCGCGGACAGCTCGCGGCCGACATTCTCCCGCGCCGCACTGCAGGAGCTCATGTGGGAGTGCGCCTCGCTCGTCCGCGACGAAGCCGGCCTCGCACACGCCGCCGGCGTGATCGCCGGGTGGCGCTCACAGGCGCGATCTGCCCGTACCGAGCGCGAATACGAGGACGAGAATCTGCTTCTGGTCGCCGAGCACGTCGTCGCGGCGGCACGCCGACGAACAGCCTCGGCTGGGGCCCACTATCGGCGCGACGCCGAACTCGCGGCGGTGGGCTGATGCTGACGCGGCCCGAGATCGAACGCGTCGTCGCGGCGGCGCTTGCCGAGGACGCACCGTGGGGCGATGTCACGGCAGAAGCCTTCGTGCCCGCCGCAGCGCAGGCCCGAGCCGAGCTCGTCGCGCGTGAAGCCGGCACCTTCAGCGGCGGCGACGTCTTCGCTGCCGCGTTCGCCCTCACGGATGCGGCGATCGCCGTGACGGTCCATGTCGCGGACGGCGACACCTTCGCGGCCGGCGACGTGCTCGCGACCGTCACCGGTCCCGCGCGCGGTGTGCTCACGGCCGAGCGAATCGGACTCAACTTCGTGCAACGGATGTCGGGGATCGCGACGCTGACCTCGCGATATGTCGCGGCAGTCGCCGGCACGGGCGCGCGCATCGCCGACACGCGCAAGACGACCCCGGGGCTGCGCGCGATCGAACGTCACGCGGTGCGTTGTGGCGGCGGCCACAACCACCGGCACTCGCTCTCGGATGCCGTCATGGTCAAGGACAACCACCTCGCGGTCCTCACCACTGCGGGGACCTCGATCACCGACGCGCTGCGCTCGGGTATGCAGAGCGTTCCGCACACGATGCGCGTCGAGGTCGAGGTCGACCGGCTCGAGCAGATCCCGGCGGTCCTTGCCGCGGGAGTCGACATCATCATGCTCGACAACTTCGCCCTCGACGACCTGCGCACAGGCGTGGCCCTCATCGCCGGGCGGGCGGTGGTCGAAGCATCCGGCGGCGTGTCTTTGGAGACCGTCGAAGCCATCGCCGCAACCGGGGTCGACGTCGTCTCGGTCGGTGCGCTGACGCACTCGGCCCGCGCGATCGATCTCGGTCTGGACATCCGCGTCGACGCCGCGCCCGAAGCCGCCACGTCGTGAGCATCCGTTACCTCGACAACGCGGCGACAACGCCCGTGCGTCGCGAGGTCCTCGAGGCGATGACCCCGTATCTCACGTCGCACTTCGGCAACCCGTCGAGCCACCACACGATCGGCGAGCAGGCGGCTCGTGCACTGGCCGACGCCCGAGCTCGCATCGCCGCAGTCCTGGGGATGCGCTCCACCGACATCGTCTTCACCTCGGGCGCCACGGAGGCCAACAACCTCGCGATCAAAGGGGTCGCCATCGCCGCGCAACAGCGTCGTGGCGCCCGGCACATCGTGACCACCCCGATTGAACACGAGTCGGTGTTGGCCTCGATTGACTACCTCGTCCGGATCCACGGATTCGACGCGAGCCTCGTCCCCGTCGACGCGACGGGACGGGTCGACCCGACGGCGGTGGCCGACGCGCTGCGCGATGACACCGCGATCGTGAGCATCGGCTACGCGAACAACGAGATCGGCACGGTTCAGGATGTCGCGGGCCTCGTCCGGGCCGTCGGGGGACGCGCTCCGCTGCATCTGGATGCGGTGCAGGCCGCGGGCTGGCTCCCGCTGGCCGCCACCGGCGCGGACGCCGTGTCGATCGCCGGTCACAAGATCGGCGCTCCCAAGGGGATCGGTGTGCTCGGCATCCGCGCCCGCATCCCGCTCGAGCCGGTCTTGCACGGCGGCGGACAGGAGCGCGAGCGGCGCAGCGGCACGGAGAACGTTGCGGGTGCGGTCGGACTCGCGCGCGCGCTCGAGCTCGCGGAATCCGAGCGCGCCTCGGGCGCCGCGCGGGTCGCGGCGATGCGGGACGAACTGATCACCGGAGTGCTCGAGCGGATCCCGGTCGCGCGATTGACCGGCCATCCGATGCATCGCCTCCCGGGAACGGCGAGCTTCACATTCGCCGGCGTGAACGGTGAGACTGTGCTGCTCGAGCTCGAACGGCGGGGACTTGTCACCTCCAGCGGCTCCGCCTGTGCGGCGGGCAGCGACGAGGCCTCCCACGTGCTTCTCGCCCTGGGCGTCCCTCCCGACCAGGCCCGCACGGCCGTGCGCGTGACCTTCGGGCACGATGCCGAGGGCTCCGTCGCACCCATCGTGGATGCGATAGAGGCAGCGGTCGCAGCCGTAAGATCCGGGGTATGACAGACCCGGCGATCACCGTGATCGTTCCGGGCCTTGATGTGGCCCCCTACGTTCCGGCCGCGCTCGACTCGCTTCGACGTCAGACCCGCAGCGACTGGCGAGCGGTCCTCGTCGATGACGGATCAGTCGATGCGACAGGAGACCTCTTCGCGGATGCCGCAGCCCGCGATGACCGGTTCCAGGTTGTGCGGCAGCCTCGCACGCGGGGCCTCGGGGCGGCACGCAACGCAGGTCTCGATCTCGTGACGACGCCGTTCGTCGGGTTCCTGGACGCCGACGACGAGTTCACGCCCCGAGCCCTTGAGCGCATGATCGGAACACTCGAACGCACCGGGAGCGACTTCGTCATCGGCGCCTACACGCGACTGCGGCCGGAAGCCGACGGCACCTACCGCGAGGGCTCCGTCCAACCGTGGGTCGTCGCCGCAACGGCCCCGGAGCGCCACCGCGTCCGACTGAGTGAGCATCCGGCGGCGACGGGGAGCATCGTCGCCTGGGCGAAGGTCAGCCGCGCGCACGTCTGGGACACCCTGCGCTTCCCCGAGGGCCGCCTGTATGAAGACCAGGTCGTCGCGCAACGGATGCTGGTCTCGGCAACCGCGTTCGACACGATCCCCGACGTGGTGGTGCGGTGGCGGATGCGCCCCGACGGCTCCTCCATCACGCAGCGTGAGTCGGATCTCACCGTGCTCCGCGACTGCCTGGACGCGATGGCCGCCGGTCTGGAGGTCCTCGCAGACCACGACGGGGCCTACCGTGCGCGGCGAGATCTCATTCACGCGATGGACCTCCCGCGCCTTCGCGGTATCGCGGCCAACCACCCTGATCCGCAGTACCGCGACCTGCTGAGGGCGTTCGAGGCACGCCTGGATCACGTCGCCACAGATGACACCGATAGGGTGTGAACATGACTGCGAACGACGGCGCCGGCACCGGACGCGAAGACCTCGACGCGCTTCGCAAGGAGATCGACGAGTTGTCGTCGATCCCCGAGGAGCAGCTCATCTCGCCCACGCCGGCAGACCTCTTGGAGGACGAGCCCACGCCGCATCCGACCAACGCCATCGGGTCGGAGCAGTGGGACAAGTCGGTGGACGAGGAGACCCTCGACGACTGAGTCGCCTCGACGGGCGAAACTCCTTCCCCCGCTGGGGAATCGAATGTCGGCTCCGGCCGTTAGGGTGAATGCCGCCACCGAGCGTGGCTCAATGACGCCTGTGTTGTCGGTGTCTCCCCGGTGAAACCGGCTGACGACACGTGCCTGGATAGTGAGGAACCGCCCCGTGGCAGCGATCAACGCGACTCCGCAGACCGGATCGATCCCGACGCCGGCCGCAGCTCCTGCGCCGGCGTCGCGCGGCATGAATCTGCGCCCCGAGGAGAGCCGCATCATCTGGCTCCTGCTCGCCGCTGCCTTCGTCGCAATCCTGAACGAGACCACGATGGGCGTCGCGATTCCGCACCTGATCGTCGACCTCGGTATCACGGGTGTTGCCGCGCAGTGGCTGACCACAGCGTTCATGCTCACGATGGCCGTCGTCATCCCTATCAGCGGCTTCCTGCTGCAGCGCTTCACGACCCGCCAGGTGTTCCTGGCAGCGATGACCCTCTTCTCGACGGGAACCGCTGTCGCGTTCGTCGCTCCGGGCTTCGAGGTGCTCTTGGCGGCGCGCGTGATCCAGGCGTCCGGTACGGCGATCATGATGCCGCTGCTGATGACGACCCTCATGACCATCGTGCCGCCGCACGCGCGCGGGCGGATGATGGGACGCGTCAGCATCGTCATCGCCCTCGCCCCCGCGATCGGGCCTTCGCTGTCGGGACTGATCCTCGACTCGCTGGGTTGGCACTGGATCTTCGGGATCGTGCTGCCCATCTCGATCGCTGCTCTGGTGGCCGGCGCGATCTGGGTCCGCAACCTCGGTGAGACGACGCGAGCGCCGATCGACGTGCTCTCGGTGATCCTGTCGGCATTCGGATTCGGCGGTCTCGTCTACGGGCTCAGCCAGATCGGTGGCGCGGCCAGCCATGGTGGGACGGAGGCCGACGCGGCCGCAGAGGCGGGTTCGACGATGACACTGGTGATCGCAATCGCGATCGGCATCATCGCGCTCGCGCTGTTCGTGTGGCGCCAGCTCGTGCTGCAGCGCAAGGACGATGCGCTCATGGATCTGCGTGTGTTCCGTTCCCTGAACTTCTCCCTCTCGATCGCCCAGATGGGTGTGCTGTCGATGGCCTTCTTCGGCGCGATCACGGTCCTGCCGCTGTATCTCAGCCAGGCAGTCGGGGCGACGGCTCTCGAAAGCGGCCTCCTGCTGCTGCCCGGTTCGCTCGCTATGGGGTTCGCCGGACCGATCGTCGGTCGGATCTATGACGCATCCGGCACGCGAGTCCTGCTCGTGCCCGGCGCGATCCTTGCCGTGGCGGCTCTGTGGGCATACGCGACCTACGGCGCGGGCACCTCGATCTGGGTCATCCTCGTCACCCAGATCGTGCTCTCGCTCGGTCTCGCCCTCTCGTTCACGCCGCTGTTCACGGCCTCCCTCGCTTCTCTCCAGCCGCGCTTCTACTCCTACGGCTCGGCCGTGCTGGGGACTGTCCAGCAGGTGGCTGGAGCGGCGGGTGTCGCGGTCATGGTGACCACGATGTCGGCCATCGCCGCCTCCGCGGTCGAGGCGGGCGTTGCGGCAGACGAAGCCGCCGCAGCCGGGGCGCGGGGCGCCTTTCTCGTCTCGGCGATCGTGGCGCTTCCGATCCTTGTGGGCGCGTTCCTCATCCGTAAGCCCGCGGATCAGCCGGAAGGCGCCATCCCCGCGCACTGACCCCGTAGCGAGTGGGTCACTCGCGTGCAAGCCCCTGCCCCGCGCTGGTCAGGTTGCCTACCGTCGTGTGCGTACGAACTCACGCACAACTGAGTACGAACTCTCGCACAACGGAGGATCCCCATGTCGCATCTCACCGGCACCACTGTCGCGTTCCTGGTCACCGACGGCTTCGAAGACAGCGAGCTGACCTCACCGTGGGAAGCGGTGACCTCCCACGGAGCACAGGCACGCCTCGTCTCCCCCGCGGGGGACAGTGTGACGGGCAAGAACGGTCATACGCAAAGCGTCGATGTCGACAGCTCCGTTGCGAACGCTGCCGACTTCGACGCTCTGGTCCTGCCGGGCGGCGTCGTGAACGCCGATCATCTGCGCATGGATGCCGCGTCCTGCGGTTTCGCACGGGACTTCTTCGAGCAGCACAAGCCGGTGGGCGTGATCTGCCACGGCGCGTGGACCCTCATCGAGGCGAACGTCGTCGAAGGCCGCACCCTGACAAGCTACCCGAGCCTGCAGACCGACCTCCGAAATGCCGGGGCGCACTGGGTCGACGAGGAGGTCGTCGTCGACCAGGGTCTGGTCTCGAGCCGCACGCCCGACGACCTTCCGGCATTCAACGACAAGCTCGTGGAAGAGATCGGCGAGGGCACACACGCGGGCCAGACCGCCTGAGGGCAGCGCCGGTGAACGCGGCGACCGTCTTCGCCCCCTCCCCCAGCCTCACCGTCACGATCGAGAGCCACGCCTCGGGCGATGACATCCACCTCCACGCGGGAGGCCAGGGCGTGTGGCAGGCCCGGATGCTGACTCTGCTCGGTGTGGACGTCACGCTGTGCGCACTTCTGAGCGGGGAGAGCGGTCTCGTGATCCGCACACTCCTCGAGCGGGAGGGGATCACCGTCGAAGCTGTCGTCCGCGGCGACCACGGGGGCGCGTACGTGCACGACCGACGGGACGGGGAGCGCCGCACGATCGCCGAGCAGCACGCGACAGCACCCGGCCGTCACGAGATGGACGAGCTGTACTCGCTCGCGCTGAGCCGAGGTATCGAGAGCGGGCTCGCCGTCCTCAGCGGCCCGCCGCACGACGAGATCCCCGCGGAGATCTACCATCGGCTCGCCTCCGATCTGCGGCGGGGTGGAGCAACAGTCGTCGTCGATCTCGCGGGTCCACGACTCGATGCCGCGCTGCGCGGGGGTGTGAGTGTTCTGAAGATCAGCGACGAGGAGCTCGCAGCTACCGAGGCGCGCGGTTCAGCGGCCACGGTCACCGAGCGCCTGCACGAGCTGCGCGCGCGCGGCGCGCAGACGGTCATCCTCACCCGGGCCAGCGAACCGGCGCTTCTGCTGGACGCCGAGGGACTCGCGGAGATCTCTGTGCCGCGATTCGAGATCGCCGATCACCGCGGCGCGGGCGACTCCCTCACTGCCGGCGTAGTGGCTGGCATTGCGCGTGGTGAGACCATCCGCGATGCCCTCACGCTGGGCGCCGCAGCCGGCGCGCTCAATGTCACGCGACACGGCTTGGGGACGGGGCACCGCGATGCGATCGAGGGGCTTCGCGAGCACGTGAGCGTTCGCGCGCTCGAGTCCGCTCACACCCCCGCCGATGGCCGCGTTACGCCCGACGAACTCGCTTCCATGACAACCCCCGAAGACACCGCGAACGGGGCGCAGTCCAATGACACGCATCCTGATCACGAACGATGACGGCATCGACGCTGCGGGGCTCGCTCCCCTCGCACGCCGTTTTCGTCGAGTCGGATTCGATCCGGTGATCGCAGCGCCCGCGGCTCAGTCCAGCGGATCGAGCGCGTCGATCATGGCGGCGCGGTCCGATGGGCGCATCCGAGTCGACCGGCGTGAGCTCGCTGGCGCCGACGGTGTGCCGGCGCACGCGGTGCACGCAGGACCGGGTCTGATCGCACTCATTGCCGCCCGTGGCGCGTTCGGGACACCTCCGGACATCGTGATCTCGGGGGTCAATCACGGCGCGAACGTCGGACGTGCCGTGATCCACTCCGGGACGGTCGGCGCAGCGCTCACCGGGGGCTTGCACGGCGCCCGGGCGATCGCGGTGTCGTTGGATGTCGGGCTGGCGCCCAAGACGTTCGCGTGGGAGACCGCTGTCTCCGTTGTGGACGACCTGTTGCCGCACCTGATGGCCGAGCCGGTCGGCACGATCCTGAACGTGAACGTCCCCAACCGGGAACATCCACTCGGGGTGGTCGAGGCTGCCCTCGCGCCATTCGGCATCGTTCAGACGACCCTCGCAGAGCGCGACGAGCACCACATCAGCCTGGCGGTCGAGGATCTCCCGAACACGCCTGAGCCCGGGACGGATGCCGCGCTGCTGGCCGCCGGGTGGGTGACCGTCACGAGCCTCGCGTCCGTCACGGGCGTTCCTCTGACCCGCGGCCTGTCTCACGGGTGATCACGCGGGATCCGCTCAGGTGAGCGAGGGATCGTCCGTTCCGTGCCGGTGGAGGTACTCAGCGGCGTTCTGCCGCCGCTGTGCGAGAACGCGCACGGCCTGCGCTCGGTCCGCGTCATCGTCACGGCAGCGCTCGAGAACGTCGGCGGCGAGGGTGAAGCGGTCCATCCGGTTCTGCAGCAACATGTCGAACGGCGTCGTCGTCGACCCCCGCTCCTGGTAGCCCCGAATCGTGACGCCCCCGGTGAGCGGCCGATCGAACAGCAGTTCCCTGATCAGATGCGGGTAGCCATGGAAGGCGAACACCACAGGGATGCCGACGCCGAAGAGGGCCGCGAACGCATCGTCGTCCAGGCTCTGGGGCTCACCCGGTCGAAGCCGCAGCAGGTCGACGACGTTGACGACCCGCACCCGGATAGCGGGAGCAACGTCCCGCAGCAACGCCGTGGCGGCTACCGCTTCCTGGGCGGGGACGTCTCCGGCGCAGGCGAGGACCACGTCGGGGTCGTCGGCGTCACCGTCCGGCGCGTCGTCATCCCTCGCGGTGGACAGGATGCCGGCGCCGTCCTCGACGAGCCGACGCGCGGCCTCGAGCGAGAACCACTGCGTTTCGGGGTGCTTCCCCGCCACAATGACATTGATCCGGCCCGGTTCGGTCACCGCGCGCTCCATCGTCGCCAGCAGGGTGTTGGCGTCGGCGGGAAGCGAAAGCCGCACGATGTCGGAGCTCTTGCGAGCGGCGAGGTCGAGGAACCCCGGGTCCTGGTGAGTGAACCCGTTGTGGTCCTGACGCCAGACATGACTGGTGAGCAGGTACGTGAAGCTCGCGAGCGGCGCGCGCCACGGGTAGGTGTCCGCAGCTTCGAGCCACTTGGCGTACTGGTTGAACATCGAGTCGACGACATGGACGAAGGCCTCGTACGAGGTGAAGAGGCCATGACGGCCCGTCAGGAGGTAGCCTTCGAGCCACCCCTGGCACAGATGTTCGCTGAGCACCTCCAGCACCCGGCCGTGCGTCGCCAGGTCCTGATCGACCTCCCGGTGACCCTCGTTCCATTGCTTCGCGGTGGCCGACAGTACCCCCTGGGCAAGCCGATTGGAGCGCAACTCGTCGGCGGCGAAGATACGGAAGTCTCGGGGATTTGCTCTCAGCAGGTCGCCGAGCCAGTCCCCCAGGACCGTCGTCGCCGACGCCTCCGAGCCGCTCGGCCCTGCGTCAACGGCCTCCTGGGCAAGAGCAGGGACGGTGAGCTCTCGTCGTCGCAGACCGCCGTTGGCCCGGGGCGTGCCGCTCATCGTCGCCTCCATCGGCCCGGGCACGAGCGCGCGCACCGCGAGCGCGGGCGTGCCCCGCTCGTCGAAGAGCTCTTCCGGACGGTACGAGCGCAGCCACCGCTCCAGCAGCGCCAGCCGCTCCGGCGAGGAGGCGACGTCCTCCAGGGGAACCTGGTGCGACCGCCAGGTCCCCTCGACGGGCTCGCCGTCGACCTCGTCCGGTCCGGTCCACCCCTTGCGTGTCCGCAGGACGATCATGGGCCAGCGCGGCGGAGGGGATGTCGGTGCGCCCCCACCTCGCGCGCGACGCTGGATCTGCGCGATGAGGTCGAATGCACGGTCCATCGCGTGCGCGAGCACGCCGTGGGTCTCGCGCGAGTCGGCCGCGTCGCGAAGGTCGACGACGATCGGTTCATGCCCATGACCGCTCATGAGATCGCGCAGCTGATGCTCGGGCATCCGATCCATCACGGTGGGGTTGTCGATCTTCCAGCCGTTGAGATGCACGATCGGCAGCACGGCACCGTCGGTGCGCGGGTCGAGGAACCCCGTCGACTGCCACGACGCCGACAGCGCGGCGGTCTCGGCTTCACCATCGCCGATCACGCACGCCACGACGAGATCGGGATCGTCCAGGGCCGCACCATAGGCGTGCACCAGCGAGTACCCGAGTTCCCCGCCTTCCTGGATGGACCCGGGAACGTGCGGGGACGTGTGGCTGGGGATACCGCCGGGCGCCGAGAACTGCGCGAACAGGCGGCGCATTCCCTCCTCCGTCCGGGGCGTGTCCGGGTAGGTTGCACTCCAGGTGCCGTCGAGCCAACTTGCCGCGTTCAGGGCGGGACCGCCGTGCCCGGGTCCTGCGATGAAGAGGATCTCCGCCCCGCGCTCCACGATCACCCGGTTCAGGTGGGCGTAGACAAGAGTCAAGCCGGGGACGGTGCCGAAGTGCCCGAGAAGCCGCGGTTTGATGTCGGCCGGCGTGAGAGGCCGGCGAAGCAGCGGGTTCTCGCGCAGATAGATCTGCCCGGCGCTCAGGTACGTGGCCGCTCGCCACCACGCGTCGAGCCTGGCGAAGACATCCGTCCCGTCCTGCTCAGCGATCGTCGCCAGAACTCCACTCGCCATTGCCTGCCACCTCGACATCGTCGTCCGGAACCGGGATGAGGGCGATCGGCACCCCCGGAGAAAGCAAGAGATACGCCTCGCGGCGCATGCCCTCACCGTCGTTCACTCGGAGCCAACTCGACCCGTCGGCGATCCCGTCGGCGACCTCCTGGCGCACCTCCTCGAACTCTCTTCCGCCGACGCTGTAGAGCTCTCCGCCGTAGACGATGTCAATGCGCTTCATGGTTCCCTCCGGGCACGGGGTCGCCTTCCTTCGGTTCGGGCACGACGTACAAGCCGGATGGAGAGTTGGCCGTGTACGCAAGGGCATCGACCCACGCCATGTTCAGCTGCGGACGCCTACCGCCATAGAACTTGTAGACCAGTGAGCACCGCGGGTGGACCCACACCGTGGTGCGGCCGTTGCCGATGCTCGCGTCGTCCTTCCACGTGAAGTGGAAGGCCTCGTTGCGTCTGAGCTTCGTCCCGATGACCACCTGCAGGTGAGCCAACGTCCGATCATCGAAATCGACCTTGACGTTTCCGTCGTAAATGAACTTTCCCATTCCGCTTCTTCTCCCATTGGTGGATGCAGCCCGACGTATCGGGACGCCCCGTGGTGCGGATCTGGTTGACCGTCGCACGGCAAGCGCCGGCGCGCGAGGGTCTTGACCAGGACCCCCGGGACCCCCTATGGCACTGTTCGGACCACTCGTTTCCCGCGGACGATGGCACGCTCCTGGCTAGCGCGCAACCCCCGAACTACTCGACTGTCCCCGGCGTACCGTCACGTCTTGACACGGGGAGGTCTCATGTCCGATTCTAGCCGCTCGTTCTCGCCCGCACAGGTGGCGCGGAACATCCAGCGGATCGTCGCGATCACCGTGGCGGCGTGGCTGGCCGCTGCGGCCTTCGCGGGTATCCTGCCCGGCGCCACGGTCTTCCTCGGGCTCCTCAGCGCCGACCCTCCCCTGACGCTGGCCCGCATCGTCCTCGTCGTCATGCTCCTTGACGGGCTCCGCCGCCCGCCATCCTCGCTGCGTGTCCGCCTCCGGCTCGTCGCGATTGTCGCCGGCGCCTTGGCCGCGATCACGCTCGTGGACCCCCACGGGTTCGGGACACTCGCCCATGGGGTTGCGCTGCCCGAGGTCGCCGTTACCGCGGCCCTCTCGGCGGTATGCCTGGCCACCTCGCTCGTTGAGGAAGGTGACCTCCCCGACGACGTGCTCCCGCGGTGATGCGCTAGCCGGGTCAAGCGGAATGGTCAAGTCCCTGCGCGAGGCCTTCCGACCGGTCATATCGTCGCCCCGTGACTTCACACGACACCCCCCAGGACCCTCGGACCGCCCACACCGCCGACGACTTCCCCGAGCAGGAACAGCAACAGCCCGGGCTGGAGACCGAGATGGCCCCGGTCCCCGACCACGGCGAGCAGACCTACGTCGGGCACGGCCGGCTCGCTGGCCGTCGCGCCCTCATCACCGGCGGCGACTCGGGGATCGGCCGCGCGGTCGCGATCGCGTTTGCTCGCGAGGGAGCCGATGTCGCCATCGCGTCGTTGCCGGAGGAGCACGAGGATGCCGAGCAGACCGTGTCCCTCGTTCGAGACGCAGGAGTGCGCGCGGCGTCGTTCAGCGGTGATGTGCGCGACGAGGCGTTCGCGGAGGAGATCGTCGCCGACACCGTCACCGAGTTCGGCGGAATCGACATCCTGGTCCTGAACGCCGCGTACCAGCGTGACCGCGACAGCCTCGCGGATCTCGAGACGGCAGAGTTCGATCGGACGTTCCGCACGAACCTCTACGGGATGCTCTTTTCCGCGCGGGCCGCCATGGCGCACCTGGGGGCGGGGTCGGCGATCATCGTCACCTCGTCCATTCAGGCCTTCGATCCGTCGCCCGGCCTCGTGGACTACGCGATGACGAAAGCGGCGCAGGTTGCCTTCGTGCGGGCCATGGCACAGGAGCTCGGGCCACGCGGCATCCGGGTCAATGCTGTTGCCCCGGGTCCGATCTGGACGCCCCTGATTCCGGCGACGGATTTCGACGAGGAGAAGCTCACGACCTTCGGAAGCGACACCCCGCTCGGCCGTGCGGGACAGCCCGCGGAGCTCGCAGGGATCTACGTGTACCTGGCCAGCGACGACGCGTCGTACGTGTCAGGCGGTGTCTTCCCCGTGACGGGAGGACGAGCACTGTAACGGGGGACGCGGAAACCGCACCCGTCTCCGCCATCCGTGGCCGGACGGCCACCGACAGAGAAGAGGACATCATGCCTGGACGTCGGAACTCGAGTCTGAAGGATCCCGACCTGTACGAGGAGCTGCGCGACGACGGCGCCTCGAAGCAGAAGGCAGCACGGATCTCCAACGCGGCAGCCAATCGCGGTCGCTCAGACGTCGGTCGAAAGGGCGGCGAGTCAGGAAGCTACGAGGACTGGACCGTCGATGAGCTGAAGAAGCGCGCGAAGGAGCTGGGGCTTTCCGGCTACTCGTCGTTGCGCAAGGGCGAACTCATCGACGCGCTGCGGAACCACTGAGATTGGGCACGGTCTTCACGACCGCGCCCAACACCGCCGCAAGCAGCGACACGAGTTCGGTCGCGAGAACCCCGAGCACCGTGATGATCGCGGCGATGACGCCTGCCCAGATTCCGGCGGTTCGGAGTGCCTTCATGTGCCCAGGCTAGCGCGCTGTCAGTGTGCAGGCGCCGCTACGCCGTCTTCTCGGCGGTGTCAATCCCCGGGGAGAGAGACGCTTCGCGGCTCTACGGTCGCTCTATTGCCCACTTCTCCGGCCGCGTTTCGCGACCGGAGACCGCCCGGAAGCAAGGAGAATCATGCGAGCACCGCGGACCCTGGCGCTGGCTGTCGCCGGACTGACGACGGCCGCGCTGACCCTCTCGAGCTGCGCGGTCGGCACGGCGGGCGCCGGAGATGACAATGCCTCGTACGACAGGGATGCCGAGCTGTCCGGCGAACTGAGTGTCATGGGGTTCTCCGGGGTGGACGAGGTGGCAACGTCGCGCCTCGAGTACACGAAGGGGCTCCTCAGCGGCGTGAATGTCTCGCTCATCGAGGGAGAACTGGACATGCAGCAGTTCCTCTCCGCGGTCGCTACCGGGTCCCCGCCTGCCATCGTCTACGCCAATCGTGATCAGATCGGCTCGCTGGCGGCGCGGGGAGCCATTCTGCCTCTCGACCGTTGTATCGAGGGTGAGCAGATCCCCACCGACTCCTACGTGGATGCGGCGCTGGAGCAGGTCACACTGGGCGGGCAGGTCTACGGGATTCCCGAGTTCAACTCCGTGCAGGTCACGATGGCCAATTCGGCTCTGCTCGAGCAGGCGGGGCTCTCGATCGAGGACGTGAACGGATCCGACTGGGACGCCGTCACGGCCGCGACGGAGACTCTCACGCGCGGCACCGGTGGTTCGCTCAGCGTCATCGGCTTCGACAGCAAACTGCCCGAGTTCTTCCCCCTGTGGGCACGGGCTAACGGGGCGCCGCTGATCTCTGACGATGGCCGAACCGCGATGCTCGACGATCCCGCGGCCGTCGAAGCTCTCGAGTGGGCTGCCGGGATCTACGACGCTCAAGGCGGGTTCAGCGCCGTCAAGGCGTACCGTGACTCGGCGGACTTCTTCGGCAGCGGCAACCAGTTCGCCAGCGGCACGCTCGGGGCGATGCCCATGGAGCAGTGGTACATCAACGTGCTCAACGATGTGTCCCCGGACGCTCCGATGACCTTCGATGCGGTGCGCGACCGCACGGGAGAGCCGCTTGCCTACGCGTCGGGCTCGGCCTGGGCGATCCCTGCGGGCGCCGAGAACCCCGAGGCGGCGTGCCGATTCGCGCGCGGCATGACCTCTCTCGACGCGTGGATGGCCGCGGCCGACGCACGGTTGACGGCGCGCGAGGCGGAGGGGAAGCCATTCACCGGAATCCTCACCGGAAACGCTGAGGCGGATGCGGCGATCCGAGAGCTGACGACGTCCGCGGGGGAACCCTGGGACTCGGGCATCGACGCGATGTACGACGCGAATGACCACACCTTCTCGCTCCCGGCCAACCCCGCCGACGCCGAGTTCGAAACTGCCCTGTTCGACGCGATCAACCGTGTCCTGAACGATCAGGCTGAGCCGGCCGACGCTCTCGCGCAAGCTCAGCGGACCGCGCAGGACGCACTGGACGCGGGATGGGCTGCGATCGACGGGGAGCAGTGAGGTGGCACTGGCCGCCTCCCGGGTCTCGCTCCCGCCACGTCCACCTGACCGCGCACGGTCTCGTCGGCGCGCACGACGCCGGAACGCGGCAGCCGCGTTCCTGTTCCTGAGCCCCTGGCTTCTGGGTTTCGGTGTCTTCACCGCGTGGCCGCTGATCTACAGCGCGTATCTCTCCCTGACCGACTACGACGTGATCAACGATCCTGGCTTCGTCGGCCTCGAGAACTATGTGCAGCTGTTCTCCGACCCGAAGATCGCCCTGGCCCTGGGCAACACGGTGCTGTTCACCGCACTCCAGGTGCCGTTGTACATCATCGTGGCGCTGGTTCTCGCTCTCCTGCTCAATCGCGCGGGGCGTAGCGCCGGGTTCTTCCGCACCGTCTTCTTCCTCCCGAAGATGACTCCCCCCGTCGCCGTCGGCGTTCTGTTCCTGCTGCTGTTCAACGGGCAGAACGGGCTCATCAACGTGGTGTTGGGCTGGTTCGGAATCGACGGTCCGTCGTGGACCACCGACCCGGCATGGGTCAAGCCGGGGCTCATCATCATGAGCCTGTGGACGATCGGGGCCTCTGTGATCATCCTGCTCGCGGCCCTGCGGGGCGTACCCGATGACCTGTATGACGCGGCCAAGATCGACGGGGCCGGATTCTGGCGGCAATCGCTGTCGGTGACTCTTCCCTTGATCAGTCCCGCGATCTTCTTCATCGTCGTCGTCAACACGATCGCCGGACTGCAGACCTTCGATGAGGCATACACGGCGTTCTTCGGCGCGGGCAACACGACCTACAGCAACGACGCCGCCCTGTTCTACGTCATCTATCTGTTCCAACAGGCGTTCGAATTCCTCCAGATGGGCTACGCCTCAGCCATGGCGTGGCTGCTGTTCGCGCTCATCATGCTCGTGACGGTCATCCAGCTCGTGGTCTCGCGGCGGCTGGTCTATTACGAAGCCGAGGACGCACGATGACCCAGGTCCTTCCGCCGCCGAGCGAGTCCGAGACGGATGCGCAGAAAGCCCCCGGTGCCGGGGCGGTTGAGCTGTGGACCTCGGCCGATACCGACGGAAGGCCCGACGAGCGTCCACGCACCCGTCGCCCTCAGGGGTTCGGTCGGCGGCAGCCACGAGCGCGCGCCTCCCGGATCGGCATCACCGCGGCCCTGACGGTGCTCGCCGGCATCTTCGCCTACCCCTTCATCTGGCTCGTCAGCGCATCCTTCAAGCCCCGCGGCGAGGTCTTCGACAATGCGCTCATCCCGAAGACCTTCACGCTCGAGAACTACATCACCGTGTGGCAGGAGGCGCCCCTGGCGTTGTGGATCCTCAACACCGTGATCGTCACGGTTCTTGCAGCGGTCGCCGTCACCGTCTCGAGCGCGATGGTCGCGTGGGGATTCTCCTACTACCGGTTCCCCCTGCGGGGTCTGCTGTTCGGACTGGTCCTGGCGACCATGATGCTGCCCGGCGCCGTCACAATGATTCCGACGTTCCTCATCTGGAACTCGCTCGGAGCCGTGGGCACTCTCTATCCGCTGTGGGCGCAGAACCTCTTCGGCAGCGCGTTCTACATCTTCCTGCTGCGACAGTTCATGCTCGGGCTACCGCGGGACCTGTTCGATGCGGCGCGCGTCGACGGCGCGAACGCGTGGACAGTGTTCTGGCGGATCGCACTCCCCCTCACGCGCCCTGCGCTGGCCGTGACGATGGTCTTCGAGGTTCAGGCGGTCTGGACTGACCTCATGCGGGCGCTCATCTATCTGCGGGACTCGACGACGTTCACGATTCCCCGGGGCCTGAAGTGGCTCGTGGACGCCTACGGCTTCGGCGGCGAGTGGCACTGGGAGATCATCGTCACCGCCAGTGTGATCGCGACGATCCCGATGATCGTGGTGTTCTTCTTCGCTCAGCGTCAGATCATCGATGGAGTCAGCGCCGGCGCCGTCAAGGGATGAGCGCCCGCGATCACAGTTCGAGCGGCCAGGGGTCGTCGGGGGCTGCTCCCTGCGCGCCGTCGAGTCGCGCGGTGCGCCGCTGAATCTCCTCGAGCGCCGCATGATCGGGCTCGACAGTGATGCCGCCCGCGACGGATTCGACGATGAACGCGGTTGCCTCGCTGAGGAGCAATGTGGCGCTCACCCGGTTGCCCTCCGCGCTCACCGCGGGCACCGTGATCGCATCCGCGGTCTGGTGCTCGCTGAGCACACGGGCGTAATCGATCAGGGCTTGGGCCGTGTCGTCGTGCATGAACAGCGACCTACCGGCGTAATGCACATGCTTCATACGCCCAGAACCTACGCGGGATCACCGGTGATGCGGCAGGCGGTTGACAACCGCGCGCGCGACACTCATCGTCCGGCAGCGAGCGTTCAGCGCTCGCCGAGAGCCCGGGTCGCCTCCGCCGGAAGGACGCGTACCGGGATCACCACGACATCCTGGACCTTCCAGTCTGCTGCCACCAGCTGCTCATGGGCGTCGTCCAACTGGGACAGGGTGACTCGGCCGCGGCGGGGAACGACGAACGCCTCGATGTGGAAGACCTGCCCCATGTCCCGCATGCGTATCGCCGCATCCGCGACCCACGGGAGGGAACGAAGCCGTGCCGCGCACTCCGCAGCAAGCGGATGGACCCGTGCGTCGTCCGTGGAGCGCGCCCGCTGATCCATGAGGTCAACGATCGCGCCGCGAGAGTTGGTCCACCCGTCGCGGACGATCCCGAGCGAGATGAACAGCGCCGCAGCCCCGTCGAGCCACCACCATCCGATCCCCACGCCGAGCACGCCGACGATGGTCGCGGCATTGCTGGTCCAATCGGCCTTGGCCATGTCGGCATCCGCGGCCAAGACCTTGTTGTGAAGGGTTTGGGCGAGCCGCGCCTTGGCGCGCCCGTAGAGGGGCGGGACAGCGGCAATGAGCGCCATGAACGCGATCATGATCCAGCCGAGCCAGATGGTGTGGCCGGCGATCCGCACCGTTCCGATGGCCGGATGCTCGCCCGTGATCAGACCGATGACGGACTGGGTTGCGAGCGAGCCGCCGACGCCGAGCAATGCAACGCCGGCCACGAGGTGACCGACCCCCATGATGCGGTGGTACCCGAAAGGGAAGGCCTTGTTCGGGCGCCGACGCACAAGGATCAGACCGAGCAGGAACGAGATCTGCGGCAGCAGCGAGAGCATGTCTTCGATCCACGCGGTGCGCATGGCCTGCGAGCCGCCCAGGATGAACGCCATCAGGGTGATCGTCACGACGGTGAAGCCCATCGTGAACCACTCCCATCGCACCGCCGCACGCAGCGCGGTCTGCTGCTGCTCGGGAAGGTCGGTGCGACCGAGAGTCCTCACGGCGCGACTCCGTCGAGGTAGGTTTCGAGCGTCAACTGAAAGCGGTTCTCCCCGAGCGGAAGAAGAACGACGAACGACTCGCCGGACGGCAACCAGTACTCTCTGGTCACGCTGGCACGGTCCATCCACGGCGTGTGGGTACTCATCCCGCCGATCGCCACGTCGAGAACGCCGCGCTCGAGCGCATCAACCAACTGCTCCTCGCTGCCGATCGACCAGCTGACCCGTGCGCCGAGCTCGGTCGCGAAGCTCTCGATGAGCTCAGGAAGGGGCCCGGATACCTCATCCCCGGCGATGACGACCATATCGCCGGCCGCGGAGGCCCCGGCCCGGAGCACGCCGTGCCGCACGCGGTCGGTCGTGCCGTCGGGGTCGGCGGGAATGCTGCATCCGACGAGCGCGACGCACAGCACAGCTCCCAGGCAGAGCAGCCACGCGCGCTTCAGGGCGCGGGATACGGCCTGGCCCGTAGCGTGCGCGCGAGATGAGCCGCGTTCATCGCCACCGTCTTCGCCGTCGTCACGACGTTCTCGGGGGTCTGATCCAGATCCTTGAAGTCGGTCGAGTGCATTGCTTCGCCGTTCCAATACAGACCTCCCTGGCTGGGCACCGTGAAGCCCACGTCGTTGAGCGCCTGGAACGCGTTCGCGATGATCGCGTGCGCGCCGTCCTCGTTGCCCGTCACGACGACGACGGCGACCTTGCCGGCCAGCACAGCCCGGCCCTCGTCATCCGTCTTCGAGATCTCGGCGTCGAGCCGCTCGATGACCCGCTGCGCGACGCTGGACATGTGGCCTACCCATGTGGGGGTGGCGAGGATGAGGATGTCGGCAGCCATGATCTGCTCGCGAACCCGCGGCCACTCATCCCCGTCGCCCATGTCGGCTTCCACCCCGGGTCGGATGTCGAGATCGACCACGCGCACCCGCGAACTGGTCACGCCCTGGTCCGTCAGCGCATCCATCACCAGCTCGCTGAGCAGTTCGGTGCTCGACGCGGCGGGCGATGGCTTGAGGGTGCAGTTGAGCGCGATGGCGCGCACGGTCGTGTCAGTAGTGGCGTCCGTCATACCGGCCAGTCAACCGGCCGCCGAGTGAGCCGTCTCGGGCCTTGACAGGGCTGCGCTCACCGTACTCTTCACGGTGCGCGAGGACTGTCAAGCCCCCCTGACAGCGGGGAGGGGCATCCGTATCGTGCGGAGGGTTTTCGTTCGCCGCGTCACCCGGCGCTGCGAACCCCACCCGTTGAGGAGGCGAAATGGATGACGGACTGACCATCGACTGGACAGTGATGCCGACCTACAACACCATCATGGCTGTCGCCGCCGGGGCCGGCCTGCTCTCGATCGTCCTGCTCGGTTGGCGGGTCTCGCGCGGGCAGGCGTTCTCGGCCGAAGGCCACGCCGTGAACTTCGGGGTGCTCGGAGCGATCCTGACGATCACGGGAGCGCACATGACCCTCACCTGGCCGTTCGCTGCCTATTTCCCGTTCGACAACATCATCTTCGGGGAGCCGAGCCTGGCGCTGGGCGTCCTGCTGCTGGCGGCCGCGATCGTGCTGTGGCGCAGGCGCACAGCCCTGGGCGAGGCGGAACGACCCGGCGCGGCACTCGCCGCGGTGGCCGCACCGCTCGCGATCATCATCGTCGGCCTCGGGCTCTCACTCATCGCGATCGCCGCCGCCGGCATCGCCTTCCAACTGTTTACCGCACCGCCCGAAGAGCCGCTGACCGGCTTCTTCGCGCAGTGGCCGTGGGTCGAGACAATCTTCATCTCGGGTCTGTACGCGATCACCGGCCTCGGCGCGCTGACCTTCCCGCTCGCGGCACGCGACACCGGTCGGGGGCGAGCCGGCACCGCGGCACAATACGTGACCGGGATCGCCCTGGGCCTGTCGGGAATCGCGTTCCTGCTCTTCGGAGCGCTGAACTTCTACACGCACATCGGCCTCATCGTGAACACGATGTGAGGACAACGAGACAACGGGACGACGCCGGGTCAGTCCCAGTCGAGGTAGTCCTCGATGGGCCAGGCAGTTTCCCCGACGTGGGTCAGGGGAAAGAGGTCACGCGCACCGTCGATCGTGACGACGCTGACCCGCTCCGGCGCGGTCGCGCGAAGCGCCTCGGCGTTCGCGGGCGGCATCACCTCATCCATCGCGCCTTGGATCACGAGGATCGGGATCGCCGGGGGCAAGGGGATCCCCTCCGTTCGCGACCACTCCGCCCGCGCGGTGCGCTGCATTGCCACGAGTTGCGTGTTCCGCGCCGAGGCGGGGATCTCCGATGTGGCCGGCGACGCATCCACGCCGGTCTCGACGCCGAGCAGAAGCAGACCCGCAGCGCGTGTCGGGTGGTCGATCGCAACTGAACGAGCGACAGTCCCGCCGAAGCCGTGCCCACCTACCCACGGGCACTCGAGCCCGAGATGATCCATGACATCGACCACATCCTGAGCGAGCTCGCGCATCGTGACGCTCGCTCCCGGTTCGGGGCGACGGGCACCGATCCGCACGACACGGAAGTCCTCCTCCGTGAGCGCCTCGGCGAGCGGACCCAGGTAGGCGATGTTGAGTCCCTCACCCGGAACCAGCACGAGCGAGGGTCCATCTCGACGATCATCCGCGTATGGAATCGCCCGCCCGTCGGGCTCGAACGTCTCGGTATCGGCCATCCGTCTCAGTCCTCTCGCGGTGGGTGCCTGTCGTCGCGCCGTCGGGAGGGGAGTCCCGGCGCGGCGTGCATCCTGGACGACCCTAACGGACTCGCGTGAGCGATGCCGCAGGGTTCGTCCAGGGCGCCGACGTGATCGTCAGCGCTCCGAGAGTCGCAGCAGCAATTCCGCCGTGAGGTAACGAGCGCGACCCAGCGACGAACGAGGATCGTAGCCGAGCTCTTGGGTGAGCGCCCCGTGCCGCGCCTGTACCGTCGAATGATGCATGCCGAGCGCGGCGGATGCGGCGCGCAGACTTTCGGTGTTGACCAGGGCGTCGAGGATCTCGCGGGAGCGCCGTGGGAGACCCGCGAGCACGGTGACGTCTTCGGGCGGGGCAGCCGGATCGAACGCCTTGGCAACGAGCAGGAGAGCGCCGAGTTCGCCGGCATCGACCATCGGGTGCGCGGAGTCGGTGAGGCGGAGAGCCGTCGTCGCCGCGTCCCACGATTCCGGCAGTCGGTCGGCAGACACCCACGGGCCCACCCCTCCGCGCGCGGGCGCTGCCCGGGTGCCGTCATCGAGGAGGACTCGGACGATACCCGCCGCGGCGGTCAGCGGCACCGAACCGGGTGCGTCGTCGTCAAGCGGCAAGGCAACCGCGCGCACACGCCGCGAGCCATCCATCCGGAGGCGCGCGAGTGCAGCGACGCGATCGACCAACGGGCGATCGGCGTCGACGACGATTTCCACCGCCGCGTCAGGCTCGTGGCGGGCGAGAGTCAGGGTCACCGCAAGCGCAAGCCGCTCGACCACCATCTCGTCGCCGACGATGTGCGTGTCACCGCGTTCCAGCCACACGCGGCCACCCGGGATGCCCCGCGTCGGCGCCTGGATCACCGGATCACCGTCGACGCGCCGACCGGACGGGTCACGGCGCTGAACTCGGTCGTGGTGCACAATGCCCGCGGTGACTCCGGACAGGGTGGCCGCAGCCCGCAGGAGTGCATCGATCCCGGCTCCCGCGCCGACGAGGGCGTCGAAGTACGTGATGACCTTGAGTGTCTCGCTCACCTCGGGATCGAGGGCCGTGATGCGGCCAACGAGCTCTTGCATACGCCTCACCTGCCTCGGAGTCCTCCGCGATGAGGCTCCGCGCTCACCCTAGCCCGCCGGGCGAACGCGGGGCCACCGCGGGTGCTACCGGGCGAGGAGCCTGGCCACCCACGCGTCGCGAGCGGCGATCATCGCCTGCGCGATTGCGGACTGGGGCGCCATCTGGTCGAAGCCATGGAACCCACCGGGCCACACGTGCAACTCGGCCTGTACGCCCGCGTGCCAGAGGGACGTCGCGTAGGCGACGTCCTCGTCGCGGAACACCTCGACCGACCCGCAGTCGATGAACGCAGGCGGGAGACCCGACAGGTCGGTCGCCCGGGCGGGCGCAGCGTAGATCGAGACGTCGTCGGTCCCGCGACGGTCGCCCAGGAGTGCCGACCACCCGGTCACATTGCTCGTGCGGTCCCACACGCCGACGCCGTCGACCTGGGCTGTCGACACCGTGGCATCGCGGTCATCGAGCATCGGGTAGATGAGCACCTGACCGACCAGCGCGGGGCCCCGACGGTCCCGCGCGAGGAGGGCGGTGCCCGCCGCGAGACCACCGCCCGCACTCGCACCGGCGATGATGAGCCGTTCGGGGTCGATACCGAGCTCTTCGGCGTGATCCGCCGTCCACACCAGGGCCGCGTAGCAGTCCTCCACCGGGTACGGGTCGGGGAACTCTGGCGCGAGACGGTACTCGACGGTGACGGCGACGGCGTCGTGCTCCACGACCCACGCGAGGACTCCGCCGATACCCGTGAAGCGGTCACCGATGATCATGCCGCCGCCGTGTGTATGAAAGATGCCGGGGCCGGGGCCAGCGTGGCCGATCTTTCGCAGGACGCTCACGTCGATGAGGTCGCCCCCGTGACCGGGAATCGTGTGGTCGACGCGTTCAACGCCGGCCTCGGCGAGGACATCCTCGATCGGGACAGCACCGGGGAGCCCCTGCCGGAGCATCGGGATCATCTCCGGCGTGATGGCCGGGGGCAGCATGTCGGCCAGGACGGCCAGCACCGCCTCCAGCTCGGGGTCGAACGGCGGGCGTGCGAGCGTGGTTGCCATGGGAACTCCTTTGTTCTCCGACGGAATAGGGTTGTGCCCCCAAGGATCCATCGTCGAAGACGTCATTGCGACCGCCGAACGCGGCGGATCAGAGGTCCTGGACCCGCCATGCGGCGCGCGTGCCCGCATCGCGGGAGACTCTGCTACGGACCGGGGCTCCATCCCTGCTCATGCATTCTCGCGAATCGGTCGATGAGGAGATCCGGCGCAAACGCGACTCTGCATCCTCGTCGCACGCCGCGACCGGATGCGCGCCCGCAGCGCGTTCTGCCAGGGAACGCGGCCTGCGGGCACATCGATTCTCGCCACGCGCCGGTCGAGCATGCCACCGATCAACTCTTCGCGGTTCGCGACGTGCTTGTAAAGCGCCGTCGCCGTGACCCTGAGCGAGTCCGCGACCCTCCGCATGCTGGTGGCATCGAGCCGGACCTTGTCCGCCAGGTCGGCCGCGGCATCCTCGTCGGACAGGGCCTTGGTCACAGCGTGAACACCGTCATCCTGGCCTGGCTGCTGCTCGATGCCCGCGCCGTCCCTCGTGCGCTGGCATTGCCGAAGAGGCCGGGGCGAGCTGATACCGGCCGGAGCATGGTGCGCGGCGAGTCCGGCACGGACATCGACCTGGGAAGGGTGGACCAGACAGACACGAGCTTCGGACAGTGTCACCAAGATCGGAGGATTCACGCGCAGTCTTCCGAGTTTGGTGACATTCTCCGAAGTTCATGAGCGGATGCCGGGGACTCTCGCCCGGGCGAAACTCAATTGTTGAAGCGGAACTCCACGACGTCGCCGTCCTGCATGACGTAGTCCTTGCCCTCGAGGCGCGCCTTGCCGCGCGCGCGGGCCTCGACGACCGACCCCGCGTCGACGAGGTCGGCGAACGAGATGACCTCGGCCTTGATGAAGCCCTTCTCGAAGTCGGTGTGGATGACGCCCGCCGCCTGCGGGGCCTTCCAGCCCTTCCCGATCGTCCAGGCACGCGCCTCCTTCGGCCCCGCAGTGAGGTACGTCTGCAGCCCCAGGGTGTCGAAGCCGATCCGGGCGAGCTGGTCGAGCCCCGACTCCTCCTGCCCCGTCGAGGCCAGCAGCTCCGCGGCATCCTCGGGGTCGAGGTCGATCAGCTCGGACTCGATCTTCGCGTCGAGGAAGACGGCCTTCGCGGGAGCGACGAGGGCTTCGAGCTCGGCCTTGCGGGCGGCATCCGTGAGCACCGACTCGTCGACGTTGAAGACGAAGATGAACGGCTTGGCGGTGAGCAGTCCCAGTTCCCGGATGGGGGCGAGGTCGATGCCGGATGCCGACAGCAGCGCGCCGCGCTCGAGCGCGTCCTTGGCGGCCAGGGCGGTCTCGAGCACGACCGGCTCGGTCTTTCTGCCCTTGACCTCCTTCTCGTAGCGCACGATCGCCTTCTCGAGGGTCTGCAGGTCGGCGAGCTGCAACTCCGCGTTGATGGTCTCCATGTCGTTCTTGGGGTCGACCGCCCCGTCGATATGGACCACGTCGGAGTCGGCGAACCCGCGGACCACCTGCGCGATCGCGTCCGCCTCACGGATGTTCGCGAGGAACTGGTTGCCCAGCCCCTCCCCCTCCGATGCCCCGCGCACGATGCCGGCGATGTCGACGAACGACACAGCAGCCGGCAGGATCCGCTCGGAACCGAAGATCTCCGCGAGCGTCGCCAGCCGCGGGTCAGGCAGATTCACGACTCCGACGTTGGGCTCGATCGTGGCGAACGGGTAGTTCGCCGCGAGCACCTGGTTCTTGGTCAGCGCGTTGAAAAGGGTCGACTTGCCGACGTTGGGGAGTCCGACGATTCCGATGGTGAGAGCCACGAGGGACCAGTCTACGTGGGCGGGGCAGGCAGACCCCGGCGTGCCTGAGCGCGGATGTCGGCGGTGCGCGCGAAGCTGAACCCGTGCCACTGGATTTCACCGCTATCGATTTCGAGACGGCGAACTCCAGTACTGCCTCCGCGTGCGCGGTGGGCATGGCACGCGTGCGCGCCGGCGTCGTCGTCGAAACGGCGGGGTGGCTCATCCGGCCCCCGTTCCCCCATGACCGATTCTTCGAGATCAACACCCGGATCCACGGAATCCGCGAGCAGGACGTCGCCGACGCCCCGACGTGGGCGCAGCAGCTTCCGGATGTGGTCGCCTTCATCGGAGGCGACATCGCGATCGCGCACAATGCCGGGTTCGACATGAGCGTCATCCGCCGCGCGTGCGAGGCGACCGGGACGCCGTGTCCCGATCTCGTCTACGCCTGCACCGTCCAGATGTCCCGGCGCACGTACGACATCCCCTCTCATCGCCTGCCCGCTGCCGCGGCGGCGGCGGGATACACCGGTTTTGTGCACCACGAGGCGACGGCGGATGCCGTGGCGTGCGCGCACATCGCGATCGACGCGGCGCGCCGTGCGGGTGCGCACGACATCACCACTCTTGCCGAGACGCTCGGCGTGCGGCTCGGTCGTCTGGAAGGGTTTGCTGCAGCGACCGAGACGGTCTTGAGCTGAGGCCCCGGCCGGCTGGAGTACGCCGCGGCGCGGTGAGGCGACGATGTCGGTGGCTCGCGGCATCCTGACGACATGGACGCATTACTGATGTCGGCGATCATCCTCGGGAGTCTGCTCGCCGGGCTCATCGCGGGGTGGGTCTTCGGCGCGGCAGGGGCGCGAGCGCGCGGAACCGTGCAGCTGAGCGCGCTCCGAGAGCGGCTCGCCGCGACCGAAGCCGCGCACTCGGCGGCGCTCGCGCAGCTCGACGGGCAGAAGGAACTGTACCGGGAGCTCATCGCACAGACGAGGGCCGATCAGGCAGCCCGCGAGGAACGGGAACGCCGAGAGCAGTCGGTGCTTCGCGCCCTGGAGCCGGTACGCGAGACGCTCCAGTCGATGCAGCTGACTGTCGCAGAGCTCGAGCGCGAGCGGCAGAGCCAGTACGGCACGATCGCCGAGCAGCTGCGCCGGGCGCAGCAATCCGACGAAGCGTTGCGTGCGACCACCGAGAGCCTCGCGAGCGCGCTGCGATCGGGGAGCACGCGCGGCGTGTGGGGAGAGACGCAGCTACGCCGAGTCGTCGAAGCGGCCGGTCTCACACGCCACGTCGACTTCGACATCCAGTCGACGATCGACACGGATGCCGGCACCGGCCGTCCCGACATGATCATCCGGCTCCCCGGAGACAAGGCGATCGCGGTGGACGCCAAGGTCCCCCTCGACGCGTACCTCGAGGCCGTCGCCGTCCCCGACACCGCAACCGGCGCTGACGCAGCGACCCGGCGCACGCTCATGGACAAGCATGTCAAGGCGGTGCGAGCCCACGTCGACGCGCTCGCGAAGAAGACCTACTGGGCAGGGCTCTCCTCGAGCCCGGAGTTCGTCATCTGCTTCGTTCCGAGCGAATCGCTCTTGTCGGCAGCACTGGATGCCGACCCGGCGCTGCTGGACTACGCGTTCGGCAGGCGGGTCGCCCTCGCTTCGCCGGTCAACCTCTGGGCCGTACTGAAGACCGTCGCTTACACCTGGACCCAACAGGACGTCACCGCGGATGCACGTCGCCTGTTCGATCTCGGCAACGAGCTGTTCGCGCGTCTGGGTGGCCTTGCCTCACACGCGAACGATCTCCGTCGCTCCATCGAGCGCACTGTCGAGTCCTTCAACCGCTTCGCAGGAACGCTCGAGTCTCGGGTTCTCGTCACGGCGCGCAAGTTCCCCGGCATCGATGAGACGAAGCTGGATGCCGCGACAGGACCCGCCCCCATCGAGTCGGCCCCGCGTCACCTGACCGCGATCGAGTTCCTTGACGACCGCGATGGCGACGAACCGGGCGGCACCGTTGCGGACACCGATACTCGCGTGCGCATCGCCGCCGATCTCGGCGACATCCGCGGCCGGATCCAGTCGCCTACGCGCCGCCCGGAATGAGGCTGAGCAGCGCGATGACGGTGCCTGACACCAGGATGAAGGCGCCGATCGACCACCACACCGACGGCTGGTGACCCTCCGGCCGACGGACCCGGAAGAACACGTCGGGTCGTCGCGCGGGATCGCTGGCATCGGCGATCACGGCCTGCGCCCCGGTGTGCGGACCCGTACGCGGGTTCCGGTCCTCGCTCGGCGGTGTCGACATCGCGTCACTCCTCGCTTCTGTTCGGCCTCCCCCGATTCTGCCAGCCGATCACAGCTCTGCCGGCCGATCACAGCCATTTCGACACGAGATGCTCCGAAGACAAGCGCCGGAGTGTTCCCGATGCCCCGCGCAGCACGACGCTCTCGGTGTAGACATAACCGCCCTCGCGTCGAACACCGGCGACGAGTTCACCGTTGGTCACCCCGGTCGCCACGAAGATCGTGTTGCTGCCCTGCACCATGTCGTCTGCCTCGTACACGTGCCCGCCGATCTTGAGTCCGGCATCGATCGCGCGCTGCGACTCGTCGTCATCGCGCGGCCAGAGCCTGCCCTGGATGTGTCCTCCCAGAGCCTTGATCGCGCACGCGGTCACGATTCCCTCGGGACTGCCGCCGATCCCGACGCACATATCGGTGCGCGCGTTATGGCGCGCCGCATTGATCCCGCCCGCGACATCACCGTCGGTCATGAGCCGAGTGCCCGCCCCCGCCTCGCGGATGTCAGCGATGAGCTGGTCATGGCGAGGGCGGTTGAGGACCGACACCACGATCTCGTCGACAGGCTTTCCCAGCGCCTTCGCGAGAAGCCGGATGTTCTCACCGATCGGCAGGCGGATGTCGACGACGCCGACGCCCGCCGGGCCCGTGACGAGCTTGTCCATGTAGAAGACCGAGGACGCGTCAAGCATCGTGCCGCGATCGGACACGGCGATCACAGAAAGGGCGTTGTTGCGTCCCGCCGCGGTCAGGGATGTCCCGTCGATCGGATCGACGGCGACATCGCACTGAGGGCCGCGCCCGTTCCCGACGCTCTCGCCGTTGAAGAGCATGGGAGCGTTGTCCTTCTCGCCCTCGCCGATGACGATCGTGCCATCGAAGCTCACCGTCGTGAGAAAGGCCCGCATCGCGTCAACGGCCGCCCCGTCGGCGGCCTCCTTGGCACCGCGGCCGATGAAGGGAACGGATCTGATCGCGGCGGCCTCCGTCGCGCGTACCAGCTCGAGAGCGAGGTTCCGATCAGGATGCAAGGGGCTCATGTCTGCGGTCAGGCTCACCATGCCTTCACCCTAGCGACGGCACCTGCGCTCTCCGCCCTCTTTCGCGCGCCGTCGCGCGCAACAATCACGGTTCTTTCCGCTCGCGAAACCGCGCGCCGGCTATGCGCCGCTGTGTCCGCTCGAGACTCCCGCCGCCCACTCGAGCGCGATCAGCACGATGAGGCCGATGACCGCCGAAAGCGCCATCGCGCCCATGAGCCACGCGAGGGTCATGCTCTTGGCCCGCGGCGAACGGATGTAGATCGCACTGGTGATCATCGCGAGGTATCCGGCAACCAGGAGCGCCAACGCCATCCCCGCCGAGGCGAACTGCAACGGCATGAGGAACGCGAACACGGTTCCGGCAACGACGAGCAGGATGCCGCCGGCGATCAGCCACCGTTTCTCGCTACCCTCCCGCATGGCGGGCTGGTTGCGTAGGCTGGTGGGGTCGTCTTCCTTCGGATCAGTCACCGTTGTGACGGTAGAACCGCCGGCCGCAGTCCGCACACCCCTTGACAGAGCCCCCGTCGGCTCTCGATCACCCGGCCGCACGGCTCACGACCGCGCGACTCACGATCGCACGACGGGCTCGCTTTTCGCATCGAAGTGCTGCGCGACCAAGAGAATCCCGCCAGAGGAGTTCGCGGAGTTGGCGAGGTCTTCGATCCACTCGCGGCTCAGCGGCGGGGGCTCGGGCTCATCGAACACGAACCGGAGCGGAATGGACGGATGCAGCCACAGCGTGGTGCGACCGGGTTCTTGATCATCGGGGTGCTGCCACGACACCGTGAAACTTTCGCCGCGGCGCAGCTTGGTCGCGATCACGACCTTGAGATGCGCGAGCGCGAGGTCATCGATGTAGATCGGGGTCGCCGACCCTCCGTAGTAGACAGTTCCCATGTGCGCCACCCTAGGCGTCGAGCGGCGAGTTCGCGCCAAGATGGCAGAACCTTCATGTTCCGGTTCAGCGTCTGTGCGGGCTCGATCAATCTCACGGCTCCCGTCTGCGTGAGCGCGCACGCGCTTCGCTAGAGTGACCGTGACCCCCACCGAGGTGAATCCCCCCGACAAGGAGCGCACTCATGCCCGTGGCAACCCCCGACCAGTACGCCGAGATGCTCGATCGCGCGAAAGCGGGCGGGTTCGCATATCCGGCCATCAACGTGTCCAGTTCGCAGTCGATCAATGCGGTGCTCCAGGGTCTGACAGAGGCTGGCTCTGACGGCATCCTGCAGGTCACCACCGGCGGCGCGGACTACTTCGCCGGCCACACCGTGAAGGCGCGCGCAACGGGCGCGCTGGCGATGGCGAAGTTCGCGACCGAAGTCGCCAAGAACTACCCCATTACCGTGGCTCTGCACACCGACCACTGCCCGAAGCCCGCGCTGGAGGACTTCGTTCTTCCGCTGCTGGCGGCATCCGAAGAGCAGGTGAAGGCAGGCGGCGAGCCCATCTTCCAGTCCCACATGTGGGACGGGTCGGCGGTGCCGCTCGCCGAGAACATCGAGATCGCCAAGGAACTTCTCCCGCGGCTCAAGAACATCAACGCGATCCTCGAGGTCGAGATCGGTGTCGTCGGCGGGGAAGAGGATGGCGTCAAGCACGAGGGCACCAACGACGCCCTCTACACCACCACCGGCGACGTGACGCAGGTCGTGGAAGCGCTCGGCCTGGGCGAGCAGGGGCGCTGGATCGCGGCGCTCACGTTCGGGAACGTCCACGGCGTCTACAAGCCGGGGAACGTCAAGCTCAAGCCGGAGCTGCTCGGCGAGATCCAGGAGGGTATCGCCGCCGCGTTCGGCACCTCGGCAAAGCCGCTCGATCTCGTCTTCCACGGCGGCAGCGGTTCGACCGATGAGGAGATCGCCCTGGCCGTTGCCAACGGCGTCATCAAGATGAACATCGACACCGACACCCAGTACGCGTTCACGCGGTCGGTCGCGGGTTTCATGTTCAGCAACTACGACGGCGTGCTCAAGGTCGACGGCGAGGTCGGGAACAAGAAGGCCTACGACCCGCGAGCGTGGGGCAAGATCGCCGAGTCGGCGATGGCCGCCCGTGTCGTGGAGGCGACGCAGCAGCTCGGGTCGGCAGGCAAGTCGCACGGCGCCTGAGGTCGTGTACGCCGTTCACGGCGTACCTGCGCTCACCCCATCGAGGACAGGTACGCCGTGAACGCCGGGTCGGACATCAGCGGCACGACGGCAAGGGCTCCCACGATCACGTGTGTGACGACCGCACCGACCAGCGGAACCCACCACGCGAGTTTCCTGGCCATCGTGCGACGCACCGAAAACCACGCGGTGATGAGGTAGCCGAGCACGAGCGAGATCGCCGCCGCAGTCCCCCAGACCCGTCCGCCGTCGAGATTCGTGTACTCGCCGGGGATCCCCATCACCTCGAAGACCGTGGCGGCGTACTGCGGAAAGTCGAGAAGCGCCAGCGCCGCAACCGCGACATTCACGAGCGCGTAGGCCAGCAGCGCGAACGTGACGATGCGATCGATCGCGCCGGAGCGCGCCCCGACGCTCGAGGCGCCGGACCCGGGCGCAGCACGGTCGGGGGACGCCGCCGATGCGGCATCGGTCACCGATTCGCCGGTCTCAAGCGACCACGTCGCATCCGGTTTCTGGATCCGGGCACGCTGCTCTTCGGGAGTCGCGTAGACGCCGTACCTCGGCTCCGGCCGCTCGTCCTCGCTCATGCGCGCACTCGCCCGCCCCGGTGACCGGCGGCACCCTGGCGAAGCTCCTTGGGGAGCGAGAACATCAGGTCCTCCTCAGCCGTACGAACCTCGGCCACGTCTCGGTAGCCCGCCGAGGCAAGGTCTTCCAGCACCTGCTGAACGAGAACTTCGGGCACGGATGCGCCGCTGGTCACGCCGACGCTGGCGACACCCTCCAGCCACTCCTGCCGGATCTCGTCGGCATAGTCGACGCGGTACGCGGCCTTCGCACCGTACTCCAGCGCGACCTCGACAAGTCGCACACTGTTCGAAGAGTTCGCGGAGCCGACGACGATCACGAGGTCAGCGTCCTGGGCGACCTTCTTGATGGCGACCTGGCGGTTCTGCGTGGCGTAGCAGATGTCGTCGGAGGGCGGGTCTTGCAGCTCGGGAAAACGCTCACGCAGTCGACGTACCGTTTCCATCGTCTCGTCGACCGACAGTGTCGTCTGCGATAGCCACACGACGCGCGATGGATCCCGCACCTGCACAGTGTCGGCCTCCTCGGGCGAATTCACGACCGTGATGTGCTCGGGTGCCTCGCCGGCGGTCCCCTCGACCTCTTCGTGACCGACGTGCCCGATGAGCAGGATCTCGAAGTCATCGCGGGCGAACCGCACGGCTTCGCGATGCACCTTGGTGACCAGCGGACACGTCGCATCGATCGCCTGGAGCTGGCGGTCCGCCGCGGACTGGACGACGGCTGGGGAAACGCCATGCGCACTGAAGACCACGTGAGCTCCCTCGGGCACTTCGTCGACCTCGTCGACGAAGATCGCACCCTTCTGCTCGAGTTCGGTCACGACGTGGATGTTGTGAACGATCTGCTTGCGGACATAAACGGGGGCGCCGAACCGCTCCAGGGCCTTCTCGACCGCGATCACGGCACGGTCGACGCCGGCGCAGTATCCCCGGGGCGCAGCGAGCAGCACCCGCTTGGGTCGGTCGACCGGGATATCCTGGAGGCGCTCTCGGCGCCGCGGGACGCGGGGCATGGGCATGTGGACCGCGGGAGTGCTCATCGCTCCGATTCTACGGGCGTGGTCTGAGCGGGGACGGGGAAACCGAGAGGGACTATGACGACGTTTCAGCCCGAGGCAGTTCCTGGGCAGTCCCCTCCCCCGGATTCGGTGCACCCCCGAGACTCCAACGCCCAGTCTCCGACGTCGGTCGCTCGTCTCGGCGAGACGATCCGCGGCTTCGTCGAGACGTGGGGCTCGGTGTGGGTCGAGGGCGAAATCACGTCATGGAACCTTCGCGGCGGGAACGTCTTCGGGCGCATCAAAGATCTGACGACCGACGCCACGATCTCGATCCGCATCTGGTCGAGCACACGCCAACGACTCCCGTCCGACCTCGCGGTCGGCGATCGGGTCGTCGCGTGCGTCAAGGCCGACTACTTCACCCGGACCGGTGACTTCAGTTTCGCCGTGTCGGCTATGCGGCACGTGGGTCTGGGGGATCAGTTGGAACGGCTCGAGCGGCTGCGAGCCCAGCTGCGCGGCGAAGGCCTCTTCGATCCCGCCCGCAAGCGGCCGCTTCCCTTCCTGCCGCATCTGATCGGACTGATCACGGGTGAGAACTCCGATGCCGAGAAGGACGTCCACCGAAATGCCGAGCTGCGCTGGCCGCGGGTCCGGTTCCGCACGCGCTACGCGGCAGTCCAGGGCGACCGCTGCGTCCCCGAGACCATCGCCGCGCTGAAGGCCCTCGACGCCGACCCCGAGGTCGACGTCATCATCATCGCGCGTGGCGGCGGCGACCCACAGACACTCCTCGGCTTCAGCGATGAGCGGCTCGTGCGCGCCGTCGCTGCGGCATCCACCCCGATCGTCAGCGCGATCGGTCATGAGAACGACCACCCGATCCTCGACGATGTGGCCGACCTTCGTGCGTCCACGCCGACGGATGCCGCAAAGCGCGTCGTCCCGGATGTCGCCGAACAACGAGCGCTGGTGGCGCAGCTGCTCAGTCGAGCGCGAACGCGGGTGACGCAGCGACTGTCCCACGACATCTCCCAGTTGGAACAGCTGCGCTCCCGGCCTGTGCTGCGCAATCCTGAGCATGCCCTCTCGCAGCGCGCCCAGCACATCGAGCTGCTGGTTGCGCGAGGTCGCGATCACGCGGAACGCGCCGTGGCGACGCAGTCCCGGCGTACCGCCGAGCTGCGGGCGGCGGTACGGGCGCTGTCTCCGGCCTCCACCCTCGCCCGCGGGTACGCGATCGCGCACCTCGCTGGCGGCGTCATCGTGCGCGACGCCGGGCAGGCACCCCCCGGCTCCGACGTCACGGTCACTGTCGGACGGGGATCGTTTGCGGCCCGCTCCGCGGGTGAGATCGCCGAGGCGAGCACGCCCGATCCGCCGCTCTAGGATGGAGTCCATGACCGCCGCGAACCCTTCCGCTTCGGGGGACATCGACGGCCTGTCTTTCGAGCAGGCGCGCGACGAGCTCGTGCGCGTGGTCGCGGAGTTGGAGCAGGGTGCCCCAACCCTCGAGGAGTCACTCCGACTGTGGGAGCGCGGCGAAGCGCTCGCGGCACGGTGCGAGCAGTGGCTCGTCGGTGCGAAGGAACGGCTGGATGCGGCGCGCGCATCATCCAGCCGTACCGAGAGCGGGAACGAGGGGTAATGGCGCAGCGTGAACGGATCGTCGCCGAACTCGGCCGACCCGAAACGGCCGCTGAGGCGGCAGCGCGCAAGGCCGAGTCCTCGCGTGTCTACCGCTCGAGCCAGACCTTCCGCAATCTCATCGCCGCTCTCGTCATCACTCTCGGCGTCGTCGCGATCGTCATCTTCGCGGTGCCGCGCGGCGAGCCGGCTCCGCAGGAACCGATCGATGTCGAAGCGGTGGCACGAGAGGTATCGCTGACCCTCGACGGGTCGACCGCGCTGGTTCCAGCGGTACCCGACAGCTGGCTGGTCACCTCCGCAACAGTCGCGGGCGAGGACCCGCGCACCTGGACGGTGCTGTATGTCCCCGATGGCGATGCCGGCTTCGTTCGCGTCGCGCAAGGATTCGGCGCCGACCAGACGTGGGCGACCCGGGAACTCTCGGGCGCGGATCCGGCCGGCACGATCGTCATCGACGGCGTCGAATGGGTGGAGTACGACATCCCCGACCCCGCGAGGGCGGGCAACATCTCGGCGGCGATCAGCACCACGCTCGGCGACGACACCGTGCTCGTCTACGGCGCCACGGATGCCGCAACGCTGCGCGTGGTCGCCGAGGGGCTCACCGAACAGATCATCGCTGCCCGGGAGGAGAGCTGATGACGCCGACCGCGACGCCCGCCGAGGTGTGGAACGAGATGCGCCAGGGCAACGCCCGGTTCGTCTCGGGAGATCCTTCCCACCCCCGGCAGGATGTCGAGCGTCGTCATGAACTCGCCAGCGGCCAGCGCCCCCGTGCCGCACTGTTCGGGTGCGCAGACTCGCGCCTGGCCGCGGAGATCATCTTCGATCAGGGCCTTGGCGACCTCTTCGTCGTCCGAAACGCCGGACAAGTGATCTCGGATTCTGTCGTCGGGAGCCTGGAGTACGCGGTGGCGGTGCTCGAGGTTCCCCTGATCGTCGTGCTCGGCCACGACGAGTGCGGCGCCGTTGCGGCAGCCATCGAATCCACGACGGTCGATGCTCCCTCACTTCCCCCGCACATCTGGCGGCAGATCGCCCCCATCGTCCCCGCGGTACGACGGGTCATCCGAGCATCCGAGGGCGGCGCTGTCGATGCCGAAGAGGTCGGCCGCGAGCATCTGAGAGACACGGTCGCCGAGCTCCTCCACTCGTCCGAGCTGATCAGCGACGCCGTGGCCGCGGGCACGCTCGCGATCGTCGGAGCGAACTATCGACTCTCCGAGGGGACGGCGGTACCCGACGTCATCGTGGGCGCCGCCGAGAACTCCTGATCACCGCGGGGCGGATGCCCCAGACAGAACCGAAGCGAAGGAACAAGGACGTGACTGACATCGAGTACCGCATCGAGCACGACACGATGGGCGAGGTGCGGGTCCCCACGCACGCGCTCTACGCCGCGCAGACGCAGCGCGCGGTCGAGAACTTCCCCATCTCGGGCGACGCGCTCGACCCCGCGCAGATCGTCGCGCTGGCGCGCATCAAGAAGGCCGCCGCGCTTGCCAACAAGGACCTCGGCACGCTCGATCCGCAGATCGCGGACGCGATCGCATCCGCGGCCGACGAGATCATCGGCG
This sequence comes from Microbacterium sp. bgisy207, assembly GCF_965345035.1. GTDB lineage: Bacteria > Actinomycetota > Actinomycetes > Actinomycetales > Microbacteriaceae > Microbacterium. The sequence goes on along the minus strand of NZ_CBDRMG010000007.1, from coordinate 18,063 downwards.
GCGCTCACGCCGACCAGTTCCCCATTGACGTCTACCAGACCGGCAGCGGGACCTCGTCGAACATGAACATGAACGAGGTGCTCGCGACCCTCGCATCCCGCAGCCTCGGCCAGACGGTGCACCCGAACGACCATGTCAACGCGTCGCAGTCCTCCAACGATGTCTTCCCCACATCGGTGCACGTCGCCGTCACACAGGAGCTCATCGACGACCTCATCCCGGCTCTGGACCATCTGGCGGTCGCGCTCGAGGAAAAGGCGGAGCAGTGGAAGAGCGTCGTCAAGTCCGGACGCACGCACCTCATGGATGCCACTCCGGTCACGCTCGGCCAGGAGTTCGGCGGCTATGCGCGCCAGATCCGTCTCGGCATCGAGCGGGTGCAGGCGGTGATCCCTCATGTCGCTGAAGTGCCGCTGGGAGGCACGGCGGTGGGCACCGGTATCAACACTCCGCTGGGCTTTCCTCAGCGGGTCCTCGAGATCCTCGTGGCGGAGACCGAGTTGCCGATCACGGAGGCCAAGGACCACTTCGAAGCCCAGGCAAACCGTGACGCGCTCGTCGAGGCATCGGGCGCGCTCCGGACGATCGCGGTGTCACTGACCAAGATCAACAACGACCTGCGCTGGATGGGGTCAGGTCCCAACACGGGGCTGGCCGAGCTACGCATCCCCGACCTCCAGCCCGGGTCATCGATCATGCCCGGCAAGGTGAACCCGGTGGTTCCCGAAGCCACACTCATGGTCTGCGCACGGATCATCGGCAACGACGCGACGATCGCGTGGGCGGGCGCCTCCGGAGCCTTCGAACTCAACGTCGCGATCCCTGTCATGGGTACCGCGCTTCTGGAGTCGATCCGGCTGCTCGCGAACACGGTTCGGGTCCTGGCCGACAAGACGATCGTCGGCCTCGAGGCGAACGTCGAGCGCGCTGCCGCATTCGCCGGCATGTCGCCGTCGATCGTCACCCCGCTGAACAAGCTCATCGGCTATGAGGCCGCCGCGAAGATCGCCAAGCATTCGGTGTCTGAGGGCATCACGATCCGCGAGGCGGTCATCGCTCTGGGCTACATCGACCGGGGCGAGCTCACCCTCGAGCAGCTCGATGAGAAGCTCGACCTCCTGTCGATGACCCGCGCGGGCTGACAGCGCGTGGATGCGCTCGGCACGAGTGCCGCGCGATAATCACGACATGGCGCGGTCGCAACGGCCGAGTACTGCTCGGCGTCGCATCGTCACGGGGTCGACGGTGGCGTGCGCTGTCGCGCTCGCGCTTGTCGGAGGCGTCACGTTCACGGTTCAGGCGGTCGGTGTCTGGAACGATCCGGCGCGGCTCGATGACCTCCTGCTTCCGATGGTCGTGTTCGGCGCGGCATCGCTCGTGGCGATCGGGATCGTGGCGATCGTCGGGTGGTACGTCGTCGGCGCAGCCGTCCGTTCGATCGAGGGCGTGCGGACCGCCGCCGAGAGCATGACTCTGGGCGATCTGAGCCGCCGGCTCCCCTCCGACGGCGAGCACGGTCTCGCGGAACTGTCCCAGACCGTCAACTCCATGCTCGACCGACTCGAAGGTTCGGTCGACTCGCATCGTCAGCTTCTGGACGATGTCCGTCATGAGCTGAAGACCCCGATCACCATCGTGCGCGGGCACCTCGAGATCATGGACGCTTTCGATCAGGCGGATGTCGATGCGACCCGGGCGATCGGGATCGCCGAGCTCGATCGCCTCTCCCGTCTGGTCGAGGACATCGATCTGCTCGCGGCGGCCGAGACCGACACGTACGAGCACGGCGACATCGACCTGGCCGTGCTCACCGCGCGGATGGGTGACATGGTCGCGGTCATCCCCGGGCACGACTGGCGTGTCGCCGCGCGGGCGACCGGACGGATGCGGGGCGACGCCGATCGCCTCCTGCAGGCGTGGCTCCAGCTCGCCGACAACGCGGCGAAGTACTCCCCCGAGACAACTCCGATCGAAATCGGGAGCGAGACGGATGCTGTCGAGGTTCGGCTCTGGGTCCGCGACCACGGCCCCGGTGTCCCGCCGGCGATGAGGCATCGGATCTTCCGCCGTTTCGACCGCGCGGGGCGACGCCGTAGTGTAGGAGGATCAGGGTTGGGATTGGCGATCGTCGACGCCATCGCAAAAGGCCACGGTGGCCGATGCGAGGTGAGCGACAGCCCCGGGGGTGGGGCAACGTTCACCATCCATGTGCCGCACACCAGCGGCGCGGCCTACCCGGCGCCGGTACGCGCCGATGACGTGATTCACCAAGGGGGGAGCCGGTGACGACGATTCTCATCGCCGAGGATGAGCCGCAGATATCGGCCTTCGTGGCGCGCGGATTGCGCGCCGCGGGGTACGAGACGGTGATCGTGGACGACGGTCCGCCCGCGCTCGAACTGCTGCGCGCGGGCGGCATCGACCTGGTGCTCCTGGACATCGGTCTGCCGACGCTGGACGGTTTCGACGTCCTCCGTCAGATCCGGCGCGAGGGTGGCACCGTGCCCATCATCATGCTCACCGCCCGCACGAGCACGCGGGACACCGTGGAGGGCCTGGAAGCGGGCGCGAACGACTACATTCGCAAGCCCTTCACCTTCGAGGAGCTTCTCGCGCGTGTCCGGTCCCGACTTCGGGAGTTGCCGACCAGCCCCGGGACGAAGATCTCTCACGGCGAAGTGTCGCTGGACCTGCTCTCCCGGCGAGCGCTGGTCGGCGGCCGCGAAGTCGAGCTGTCAGCACGGGAGTTCGCCCTCGCCGAGCAATTCTTGCGCAGCCCCGGCACAGTGCTCTCGCGCGAACAGTTGCTCAGCCGCGTGTGGGAGATGGACTTCGATCCGGGCTCGAACGTCGTCGACGTCTATGTGCGGTACCTTCGCGGCAAACTCGGGGCGCACCACATCGCCACCGTCCGCGGTGCAGGCTACCGCTGGGAGTGACGACCAACGAGAATGCCCCCGGCGTCTGGGGAGTCGCCGGGGGCGGGTCGGCTATTGGGGGGTCACCGACCGGGGGCCTCGCGATCTGGGGGGCTCGCGGAACCCTTTAGCTCCATGGTGTCAGACACCCGGTCACCACAGACCCGCCCCTCGATGAGACTCTTCTCATGGTTGGATACGGGTCTGCTGTGAGCGCGCCGATCCCGTCAGATCAGGACAACTCTCCGGATTCGAGAAGGTCCGTGACCAGCGCCGCGATCGCCGAACGCTCCGACCGTACGAGCGTGACGTGACCGAACAGTTCCTGGCCCTTGAGCGTCTCGATGACCGACGCCACGCCGTCGTGCCGACCGACCCGGAGGTTGTCGCGCTGACCGACGTCATGGGTGAGGACAACCCGTGAGTTCTGGCCGATGCGGCTGAGGACCGTCAAGAGGACGTTCCGCTCGAGCGACTGCGCCTCGTCGACGATGACGAACGCGTCGTGGAGCGAGCGCCCGCGGATGTGGGTCAGCGGCAGGACCTCCAGCAAGCCGCGCTCGACGACCTCGTCGAGGACATTGCCCGAGACGACCGAACCCAGCGTGTCGAAGACCGCCTGCCCCCAGGGGTTCATCTTCTCGCTCTGGTCACCCGGGAGGTAGCCCAGCTCCTGACCGCCGACAGCGAACAGAGGGCGGAACACGATGATCTTGCGTTGCTGCTGCCGCTCGAGCACTGCCTCGAGCGCCGCGCAGAGCGCGAGCGCGGACTTGCCGGTGCCCGCCCTGCCCCCGAGGGACACGATGCCCACCTCGGGATCCAGGAGAAGATCGATGGCGACACGCTGTTCCGCGGAGCGGCCGTGCAGTCCGAAGACCTCCCGGTCGCCGCGGACGAGGCGAAAGCCCCCGTCGCCGGTGACTCGCCCGAGGGCCGATCCGCGTTCGGAGTGGATGATGAGGCCGGTGTTTACGGGCAGTCCGGTGACCTGCTCGCTGGTGGCCACCTCGCTCTCGTAGAGATCGCTCAGCTCGTCGCCGGAGATGTCGATGGTTGCGATGCCCGTCCATCCGGAATCCACTGCCTGCTCGGCCAGGTACTCCTCGGCCGAGATCCCCAGCGAAGCGGCCTTGACGCGCATCGGCAGGTCCTTGGACACGACGGTCACCTCTTGACCGTCGGAGGCGAGATTCATCGCGACGGCAAGGATTCGACTGTCGTTGTCGCCCAGCCGCATCCCTGAGGGCAGAGCGTCGGGGTTCGTGTTGTTGAGCTCGACGCGCAGCGTGCCGCCCGCACCGACCGGAACCGGGAAGTCCAGTCGCCCGTGCTCTACCCGGAGTTCGTCGAGGTGACGCAGCGCCTGTCGCGCGAAGTAGCCGATCTCGGGATCGTGCCGCTTGCCTTCGAGCTCGGTGATCACGACAACCGGAACCACGACGTTGTGCTCCGCGAATCGGAAGAACGCGCGAGGATCACTCAGCAGCACCGATGTGTCGAGCACGTAGGTGCGCAGCGTCTGATCCTGCTCGGCATCCTCGATCCGGTGGTCCTGGAGGGCCCGATCCTGTGCCTGTGCTGCCCGTGTGGTCACAACCCACTCCCGCCCCGGGTGGTAAATCCCGGTACCCAGCGAGTCGACCAGGGGTCACGAGTCGCGATCCTGACGGCCGACCCGGTCGGGCGCCTTGCCCGACGAGTTGAACGTACGACGCCACCCGGGTGCCGCGGGCGGCGACACGCTGTCGGCACCGTTACGTCGAGGTAAATTTCCCTCGACCGCTACCAGGACCGGGATGCCGCGAACGCCGACACGGCGGACGCGAACAGCGAGAGCGATTCATCGTCCGTTCCGGCGTGAGCCGACACCCGGATCGTGCCGCCGCGCGGCGTGATGGTCACGCCCGCGTTGGCCAGCGCCGCCGCGAGGGGCCCGGCGTCCTGCGGATCGGGAGCGAGGGTCACGATGCCCGCGCGACGTTCGGGCTCTCGAGGGGTGAGGACGGGAATGGCGTTCTCGTCGGCGATCTCGATCACTCGCGTCGCCCGGTCGGCGACGACCTCGGAAATGGTCGCGACACCGACGTCATGGATCTCCTGCAGCGCGCTCCCGAGCCGCGCGGCAGCAAGCGAGTCAGCCTTCGAGACGATGAAGGCTCGCGCGTCAGGGGCCGGCGCGGGGAGGGCGTCGACGGGGAGCCCGTCGGCCACTCCCGCGTAGCCCGAGAGCACGGGGGTCAGCCTGTCGACCGCGCGCTGGCTGTAGCTGGCCACTCCGGTACCGCGTCCCGCGCGAAGCCACTTGTAGCCGTTCGCGCAGACGACATCGGCAGCACTGTAGTCGGCATCCACGATCCCGAGTCCCTGGATCGCGTCGACGATCAGAAGACGGTCACCGATGACCTCGCGCAACGCGGTCAGATCGGCACGAAATCCGGTGCGGAAGTCGACGAGGCTCACCGCGACGGCCGTGATCTCGTCGGTGAGCGCATCGCGCACAGCATCCGGCGTCATGTACCCGTGCTCGGGGTCGAGCCAGGCTGCGCGAACGGTGTCCATCGAGGCCTCGGCGCGCGCGGCGGCAATCGTCAGCGCCGGATACTCCGCACGCGAGAGCAGGATGGTTCCGCTGAGGCCATAGATGGCTTGCTGCAAGCCGTGGCTGGTAGAGGGTTGGATGACGACCTGCTCGGCAGGCACACCCAGCACGGATGCCGCGTGAGCACGCGACTGGTCGACGTGCTCGTTCACGAGGTCGACGCTGGAGCGGCGCCCCGTTCCAAGGAGTTCGGCATCCGCGTGCACTTCACTGCGCACGACGGGCGAAAGCGGACCGAACGCGGCCCAGTCGAGGTAGCCGGGCTCGGAATCGAACGATTCGATATACGTTGTGATGTCACCCGTCACGGTCACATTCTGGCACGGCCTGGCACCGACGGGGCGTGCGCGATGCGTCGACAGGACGCCCGGGAGAGGGGCTTAGCCGCCGAACCGACGCTCCCGACTCGCGTAGTCACGCAGCGCCCGTAGGAAATCCACTTCGCGCAGGTCGGGTCCAAGGGCCTCCATGAAGTAGAACTCGCTGTGCGCGCTCTGCCACAGCAGGAAGTCGCTCAGGCGCTGCTCTCCGGAGGTGCGGATGACGAGGTCGGGGTCGGCCTGTCCGCCGGTATAGAGGTGCTCGCCGATCTGCTCCGGGGTCAGGCTCGCCGCGAGTTCTTCGAGCGAACCTCCGTCGCGGTCGTGGGCGGCGATGATGCTTCGCACGGCGTCGACGATCTCGGATCTTCCCCCGTACCCGACCGCGAGGTTCACGTGGAGCCCGGTATTGCCCGCCGTGCGGGCTTCGGCAGCACCCAGCACGGTGTTCAGCTCCGGCGGGAGCAGGTCAGCCCGCCCCACGTGCTTGACCCGCCAATCGCGGACTCGCGAGAGCTCTTCGGCGAGACCGGCGATGATCTGCAGCAGATCGTTCAGCTCCGCGGCGTCGCGCTTTCGCACGTTGTCGGTCGAGAGGAGGTAGAGGGAGACGACACGAACCCCGAGGTCGTCGCACCACTCGAGAAACTCCCGCATCTTGGCGGCGCCCGCGCGATGGCCGTGCGCCGCGGTCTCGTAGCCGAGCTGGCGCGCCCAGCGGCGATTGCCGTCGATCATCATCGCGATGTGATGCGGCATGTTCTCCGGCGTCAGCTGACGGCGAAGTCGAGCGGTGTAGAGCCGATACAACGGCCCCTTACCGCGCGCCGTTGCCCGCACTCCCGATGCCACACGGCAACGTTACTCCTGCCGCCGCGGACTCATCTGCGAGGCACGTCGCCGACGAGAGGCCGCGAGCGTACTCCCACTGGCATACGCGGACTCGTAGGCTCGAAGAGTGACCCCATCCGGCGCGGACCATCAGCCCCCTCCCCCGACCCCCGACTGGGACGAGGCGGTCGAGGGCGCGGAAATGCCGCGGATCCCGCTGGTCGAAGAAGCCGAGTCCGTCACGCGCGACGAACTGAAGCCCTCCTGGCGCGGGTGGATCCACGCGGCGACCTTCCCGATCGCGTTTGCGGCCGGCATCGTCCTGATCGTCCTGTCGCAGGGTGCCGCCGCGAAGTGGTCGGCGACGGTGTTCATGCTGACGTCGCTGTTGCTGTTCGGAAACTCCGCGCTGTACCACCGGTTCCGGTGGAAGCCCGCGACCCGCGCTGTTCTCAAGCGCATCGATCACGCGAACATCCTGCTGCTGATCGCAGGGACGTACACCCCGATCGCGGTGCTCGCGCTCCCGACGAGGGAGGCGACCATCCTGCTCTCCCTGGTGTGGGGCGGCGCTGTGCTCGGCATCCTGTTCCGGGTGTTCTGGATCGACACGCCGCGCTGGCTCTACGTCGCCCTGTACCTGGTGCTCGGCTGGGCAGCCGTCATGTACATCGTTCCGCTGTTCCAGGCGAGCGCCGCAATGATGGTGCTCGTGGCCGTCGGCGGTGTTCTCTACACGCTCGGCGCTGTCGTCTACGCGCTCAAGCGCCCGAATCCCTGGCCGAACCACTTCGGGTTCCACGAGATCTTCCACGTGTGCACCGTGCTCGCGTTCCTGTGCCACTGGACCGCGTGTCTTCTCATCGGGCTCAGCCCGGCCTATCACGGGTAGACCCCGCCGGCCTCGAGAACGCCGCGTTAGGAGCCTTCGGGCCGCGAGTTTCGCTCAGGATCGACCTCGTCCGTCTCGGTCGCGGATTCGTCCGAAACGCCGAGGCCCTCCGCCTCCGCTCGGGCCTCGGCGTCGAGTTCATCCCGGATGTCGGCGCGCACGCGGCCGCGTCGGATCCGTCGCATCATGTCGGTGATGAGCAGGATCACTGCCACCGCGAGCAGCGCGATCACCAGGAAGCCCCACGGACCGGGAGTGACCAGGTTCGGATCGACCGTCGATGACGGACTCGGTACGGGGGTCGCGGTGACCATCGGAATGCGCATCATGTCTCGTTTCGGGTGGCCAGCGTCTAGCCTGGAGTTCCAGCCTACGACCCTCGAGACACCCCCATGACGACCGCCTCCTCTGCATCCGCCGACGCGATCCGCGCCAAGCTCGATGACCGCTACGGGAGATCGCGCGGTCGCGCGCCGCGCTGGGCGATCGCTCTCGGGCTCGTGGCGGTCGGCGCCGCGATCGGCTGGTTCGCATGGATGACGGTCGCGGGCTCACTCGAGAGCGTGGATGCCGACACCACGGGGTTCGAGGTGATCGACGATCGGGTCGTGAACCTTCGCTTCCAGGTGACGGCTCCCGTCGGACGCGAGGTCGCGTGTGTGCTGGAGGCGCAGGACGAGGATCACGGGATCGTCGGGTGGCGCGTGCTCGTCATCCCGCCCTCGACCGAACACACGAGGGGATTCGTCGAGACGATCCCCACGACGGCCGGCGCCACGACGGGTTTGATCAACTCCTGCTGGGTGACGTAATCTAGCCAGACCGTAATCCACGACGCCCTGGCGCTGCCGGGGCGTCTTGCCATATCGGCGCCGACGAAAGGAGACGCTCGTGTCCAGCGATGCCCCGGTGACCTTCCTCACCCAGGAGGCGTTCGATCGCCTCAGCGCCGAACTCGAGCACCTCTCCACGGTCGGCCGCGAAGAGATCGCAAAGCGTATCGAGGCGGCGCGCGAAGAGGGAGACCTCAAGGAGAACGGCGGCTACCACGCCGCCAAGGACGAGCAGGGCAAGCAGGAGGCCCGCATCCGTACCCTCCAGGCGCTGCTCAAGAACGCCAAGGTCGGCGAAGCACCCGAGAGCATGGGGGTCGTCGAGTCGGGAACTGTCGTCACCGCGATCATCGCGGGCGGCGAGGAGGTGTTCCTCCTGGGCAATCGCGAGATCGGTGCGGGTTCCGAGTTGGATGTCTATAGCGAGGCGTCGCCGCTGGGGGCCGCCATCCTCGGCCTCAGCGAGGGAGACAAGACCTCCTACACCGCGCCCAATGGCCGGGAGATCACCGTGGAGATCGTCAAGGTCGAGACCTACGACGGACAGTGAGTCGCCCTGTCAGTCCGCGGCGACATGAACGACGAACCCGGCGTTCTCGAGCGTCGCGATGACGTGCGCCTTGTGCTCCTCGCCTCGGGTTTCGACGCTCAACTGCAGTATCACCTCGCTGATCTGAAGCCCCTGCCCGTGGCGCGTGTGCAGCACCTCGATCACGTTCGCTCCGGCCAGCGCCAGCAGCTCTGACACGCGCGCAAGCTGTCCGGGCCGATCCGGCAGCGGGATGCGCATCGTCATGTATCGACCCGACGCCGACAGCCCGTGGGCGACGACGCGCTGAAGAAGCAGCGGGTCGATATTGCCCCCCGACAGCACGCACGCCGTCGGGCCCTGAGCGGTGATCTTGCCGGCGAGAATGGCGGCGACACCGACGGCTCCGGCTGGCTCCACAACCTGCTTGGCGCGCTCCAGAAGCACCAGCAGCGCCCGAGCGATGTCGTCTTCGGACACGGTGACGACCTCGTCGACCAGTTGGCTGATGATCTCGAAGGGCAGGTCTCCTGGGCGCGCGACCGCGATCCCGTCGGCGATCGTTGCGCGGGTGGCGACCTCGATGGGGTGCCCGGCCGCCAGTGACGCGGGGTAGGCGGCAGAGTTCTCGGCCTGCACTCCAATGACGCGGACGGACCGGCCCACGGCCGCTGCGCGCGCCTTGACCGCTGCGGCGACACCGGAGATCAGTCCCCCGCCTCCGATGCCGATGATGACCGTGTCGAGGTCGGGGACGTCGTCCATGAGCTCGAGCCCGAGCGTTCCCTGGCCCGTGATGATATCGGGGTGGTCGAACGGGTGGATCAGCACCGCCCCCGTGCGCTCCGCAAACTCGGCGGCCAGGCGAAGGGGGGTCTCCACCGTCGCACCTTCGAGGATCACATCGGCGCCGTACCCGCGTGTGGCCAGCAGCTTCGGAACCGGCACCCCGAGGGGCATGAAGATCGTCGCCGCGATCCCGAGCTCCTGTGCGGCCAGGGCGACGCCCTGCGCGTGGTTTCCTGCGGAGGCCGCGACGACGCCGCGCGCGCGCTCAGCGTCGGTCAGCCGCGAGAGCCGGTTCGCGGCGCCACGGATCTTGAACGAGCCGGTGCGCTGCAGGTTCTCGAGTTTGAGGGCGACGGGAACGCCGAGCAGGTCAGTCAGATGCAGGGACTCGTCCATCGGCGTGCGGCGGATGACGCCCGAAAGAGTTGCGGCCGCATCCTCGACGTCGGCGAGGGTGGGGATGCTCACCTCCCGATTCTCCTCGGCCGGGGAACCGTCGACCAAATCAGGTCGGGCGCGTCGGGTCTCGCGCCGGTCTCCCATGCCCGGTCACCGATGTAGACGGCCACGACGTTGACGAACGCGGCCAACGGGACCGCGAACAGAGCGCCCGGGATGCCCGCGATGAGCGCGCCGCCCGCGACGACGAGCACGACGGCCAGCGGATGGACCTTCACCGCGGATCCCATCAGAAGCGGCTGCAGAACGTGCCCCTCGAGCTGCTGGACGCCCAGCACGACCACCAGCATCCACAGCGCGATCCATGGGCCGTTGTAGACGAGCGCGAGGAAGACGGCGAGCGCTCCGGTGAGGACCGCACCGACGATCGGGATGAAGGAGCCGAGGAAGACCAGGACGGCGACGGGGATCGCGAGGGGCACCCCGAGCAGGAACGCCCCCAGACCGATACCGACCGCATCGATCGTCGCGACCAGCAACTGCGTCCGTGCGTAGTTGGCGACGGTGACCCAGCCGGCGCGCCCGGCGCCGTCGACCGCGGGACGGGACGCCCGCGGGAACAGCCGCGTGGTCCACCGCCAGATCCCTGATCCGTCAGCGAGGAGGGTGAGGAGGATGAAGACAGTCAGCAGAGCGCCCGTGGCCACGTGTCCCACGGTGGTCCCGATCGCCAGAGCGCCGGTCCACAAGAGTTCGGCCTGCTGCTGAATGAAGGTCCACGCCTGCGCGAGCAGGTCGTCGATCTGTTCGGCCGTCAAGTGAAGCGGTCCATCGATCAGGTACTGGCGAAACTGTTGCACGGCCTCGATGGTGCGCTGCTGAACCGACGGCCACTCGCGCGTGATCTGCCAGATCGCCAGCCACAGCAGGCCCGTGATGATGGCGGCAGTGCCCACGACGGTGAGGAGGATCGCGAGCCACTTCGGGAAGCGAAGGCGTAGCATTCCGGTGAACGCAGGCCATACCAGGGCCGTGAGCAGGATCGCGATCAGCAGCGGGATCACCAGCAGTTTGAGCTGGATGACGATCCAGACACCGACGCCGACGGCGGCCGCGATCACGAGGAATCGCCATGCGTACGCCGCGGCGAGATGGTACCCGGGAGGGATGCCGCGCGTCGCCTCCATCGACACGATCCGACGTCGGTCCCGGATCGCGTCAAAGAACGATCCTTTGGGCTTGTCGTCGGGAGCGCTCATCCGCTCAGTCTAGAACCGGGCGCACCGCCAGCCGGCAGCAGGCCCACTAGCGTGGGGGTGTGAAACGTGGTCCTCTCATCGCCGTTGTCGCGGGGGGTGCGTTGCTGCTTGCGCTGGGCGCCGCACTGGTCTGGGTACTGCTTCGCCCGGCGGGGCCGCAGGCGGTCGCGGAGGACTACTTCGAGGCTCTCACCCGTGGCGACGCCGCGTCAGCGCTCGCCCTCGTCGCCGCTGAGGATGTGGATGCCACCGTCGCCCAGGCGGCGTTCGAGGGCGCGTCGGGGAGGATCTCGGGAGTGACCGTCTCAGGGGTGGACGAGGACGGCGAAACGGCGACAGTGTCGGTTGCGTTCTCCCTCGACTCCCAGCCCGGCACGGCGGCGGTGGGGCTCGTTCGCACCGCCGACGGATGGAAGGTGACCGAGAGCGGGCTCGGATCGATGGCGATCAGCTCAACGCTCGGAGACGCCGCGGCGCTCGGCACCGCGATCGTCGCGGCGGACGAGCCGATGCTCCTCCTCCCCGCGCGCTATGACGTCATCCCCGCTCCTGTCGGCATCCTGACCGGCGAGGCGTCCGCGGCGGTAGTTCCCGGCGGCGCCGCGGCCGTGGACCTGCAGCCGCGGGTCGCGGACGGCGCGGTCGAGGCGGCGGCCACGCAGGTCCAGGCGTACCTCGACGCGTGCGTCGCGCCCACCGACTCGGTACCGGAGAGCTGCGGCATCCGTGTGCCGTGGGCAGCCGACCTCGCCGCTCTGGCCTCGCTGGCGTTTCGCGTCGAATCCGCGCCGACGCTCGCCTTCTCGGACGACCTGTCGAGCTTCGCGGCGACCGGCGGTGTGCTGGTCGCGACTGCCAGCGGCACGACCCGCGACGGTTCAGCGGGAAGCTTCACCTATCGCACGGATGAATGGTCGCTCCGCGGCGGCATGACCTTCACCGGCAATCGGCTGGTCCTGTCGGTGGACTGAGAACGGGCGGCAGCACGAGCTGTCCGTCAGAATTCTGCGCCCATCGTGTGCAGGCGTTCGATCCGCGCGGGGATCGGTGGGTGCGTGGCGAACAGGCGGGACATGCCCTTTGCGCTCAGCGGATTCGCAAACCACAGGTGCGCCATCGACGTATTGGCTCGGTTCAGCGGCTGGGCGTGGGACTCGAGCTTGGCGAGCGCGGATGCCAGACCGTCGGGGTCGCGCGTGGTGAGCGCTCCGGTGGCGTCGGCGAGGTACTCGCGCTGACGGGAGATAGCCGCCTGCACCGCGCCGGCCAGCAGCGGCGCGACGATCGCCGCGACGATGCCGAAGATGAGGAAGAACAGCTGCGCCTGGCTGTTGCCTCCTGAGCGCCTGAGTCCGCCGAAGAAGGCCATGCGCATGAGGATGTCGGCGAGCAGCCCCACCGCGACGACGAGGCCGAACACGATCAGTGAGACTCGAATGTCGTAGTTGCGGATATGTCCGAGTTCGTGCGCGAGCACTCCCTCCAGCTCCCGGTCGGTCATGATCTCGAACAGTCCCGTCGTCACCGTGATCGCCGCTTCTTCGGGCTTGCGGCCCGTGGCGAAGGCGTTCGGAGCTGAGTCCTCAACGACGTAGAGCCGCGGCATGGGCGTACCGGTCGTGATGCACAGGTTCTCGACCAGCCGGTAGTACCGCGGGGCCTCCTCCCGCGAGACCTCGATCGCGCCTGCCAACGCGAGCGCTTCGCGGTCTGCGGCGAAGTACTGCACCGTTGCGTATCCGACGGCGAAGATCAGCACGAAAGCGGTGACCCACCAGTTGTTGCCCATGAGCCAGCCCGCGAGCAGGCCCACGGCGCCCAGTCCCAGCACGAACAGGATCAGGATGAACCAGGTGTTGCGCTTGTTCCGCGCGATGGCGCTGTACATGCGGCCTCTCGCCGGAGCCGACTAGAACTGGATACGCGGCGGCTCGGAAATCGCTGCCCCGTCGACGACCTCGAAGAACTCCCGCTCGGTGAACCCGAGGTTCTTGGCGAAGAGATTGTTCGGGAAGACCTTGATCTTGGTGTTCAGTTCGCGAACACCGCCGTTGTAGAAGCGGCGGGATGCCTGGATCTTGTCCTCGGTGTCGACGAGAGCCTGCTGCAGCTGCAGGAAGTTCGTGCTCGCCTGCAGCTGCGGGTAGGCCTCCGCGACGGCGAACAGGGACTTCAGCGCTTGCTGCACGTGCCCCTCTGCGACACCGGCCTCTGCGGGGCCGGACGCCGACAGCGTCTCGGCTCGCGCCTGAGTGACGTTCTCGAACACGGCCCGCTCGTGGGCTGCGTAGCCCTTCACGGTCTCGATGAGCCCGGGTATCAGATCCGCGCGGCGCTTGAGCTGGACGGTGATGTCGCTCCAGGCCTCGTCTACGCGCACATTGAGCTGCACGAGCGAGTTGTACGTCGCCCACAGATAGATGCCAACGATGACGACCAGCGCCACGATGATCAGAACCGGGATCAGCCACTCCCACATGCCAGCCATCCTAGGGGACGGGCCTCACCGCTGACTGTGAGTGCGTCGGGTGTTCGCGCGCGGCACACTCAGCTTCCGAGCACGCGCTCCAGGTAGGCGTTCTGGAAGGCCCGCTGCGGATCGAGCCGATCGCGCAGTGTCACGAAGTCGTCAAACCTCGAATAGCGAACACGCAGCGCCTCGGCATCCAGCGTGTGCATCTTTCCCCAGTGCGGCCGGCCGTCGTGCGCGAGCATGATCTGCTCGACGGCGGTGAAGTACTCGGTGGGGTCCTCCCGCCAGTAGCGGTGCACCGCGATGTACGCGGAGTCTCTCTCGTGCGCGGTCGAGAGCCACCGGTCATCGGCGGCCGCGAAGCGCACCTCGACGGGGAACGAAATCCGCCACCCTCGGGCACGGATGAGCGCCCGCATCTCGTCGAACGCGGGGCGGGCCGCCGCGGCCGGGAGGGCGTACTCCATCTCGCGAAACCGCACCGTCCGGCGCTGCGTGAAGACGCGGTTCGACCGGTCGGTGTAGTCGCGATTGCCGGTGAGGTTGACCGCGAGGCGGGAGAACGGCGGCACGATCGCCGGAACCCGCGCACCGAGGCCGCAGACAGCACGGTAGACGCCGTTGGCGAGCAGGGTTTCATCGACCCACTTCCCGACCACCGGCAGCGGCGAGCGCACCGCAGACTCGGGCAGTCGTGTGTTCGACTTCGTCAGCGCGACATCCGTGTGAGGAAACCAGTAGAACTCGAAATGATCGGTCGCCGCGACCCGGTCGTCCAGGCCGTCCAGCACATCGAGCAGCGGCTCCGGACGCTCAGTCGCGTCGAGGAGGAAGGCGGGGACACACTGCACCGTCACCTCGACCAGGATGCCGAGAGCACCGAGTCCGAGCGCGACGGCCGGGAGCAACTCCGCGTTCTCGGTTTCTGTGACCCGCAGTAGCTCGCCGGTCCCCGTGACAAGCGTCGCCCCGACGATCTGGGTGGAAATCCCTCCGAAGGCGGCACCGGTGCCGTGTGTTCCCGTGGAAATGGCGCCGGCGATCGTCTGCCGGTCGATGTCACCGAGGTTCTCCATCGCGAGGCCGTGTGGCGCGAGCAATCCCGGGATCTGGTGCAGCCGCGTTCCGGCACGCAGCGTCACGCGACGCCGCTGCGCGTCGACGGACACGAGCCCTGTCAGATCGCTCAGATCGAGCAGGACGTCCGGGGCGATGGCGATCCCGGTGAAGCTGTGGCCCGAGCCCACCGCCTTGATACGACGGCCGCGGGAGAGCGCCGCCTGCACCGACCGCTGCACGGCATCTGCGGATGCCGGGAACTCGACGCTCTGCGGTCGCACGCGTGCCGAGCGCCCCCAGTTCTGCCAGGTGCCACCCGGTCGTGTCACAGGAACGCCTTCCCTTCGCCGCGATACGTCGGTGCTTCGCCGACGACGGTGTCGTCGTCGACGAGCAGGTAATGCTCGACTCGCTCGGCGAGTTCGCCGCTCTTGGCATGCCGGAACCACACCCGATCCCCCACGCGCAGGTGTCGAGCCGCTTCGCCCTGCAGGGGGGTCTGCACCTCCCCCGCTCCTTCGCGAGGCAGCGTTCGAAGACCGGTCGGCCAGACCGGCCGGGGCTGGCGCGACGCGACGGACGGGCCCGACGCTATCCATCCACCACCGAGGACCGTCGCGATGTCGGGGGTGGGCTTGCGCACGACCTCGAGCGAGAAGGCGGCCGCTGGCTGGGGGGCGAAGGCGCGGTATCCATCGAACAGGTGGCCGGCGAACAGGCCGCTTCCCGCCGTCACTTCCGTGACTGCCTGGTCGGATGCCGTGAACTCGAGCGATCCGGTTCCACCGCCGTTGACGAACTCGAGGGGGGCGATCGGTCGCAGGGCTGAGACGATCGCCTGACGCCGCTGCAGAAGCTCAGCGGACGAGCGCTGCTGCATCCATCGAATGAGGCCATCGCCCGAGCCCGTGGCATCCCCCTGGCCGGCGATCTGCGCCTCGTACATCATGAGTCCGACGAGTCGGAAACCGTCGCGGCGTGTGATCGCTCGGGCGAGGCTCGCCACCTCGCCCGGTTCATGCACGGGTGAGCGGCGGACGCCGATGTGACCGAGAGCGGGAGCACGCCACGACCCGTCGGCGTCGATTGCGACACGGATGACGGGCCGCGCGCCCGGCGGCACGACAGCATCGACGACGTCGAGTTGGGCAAGATCATCGACCATGAGCGTGACGCGCGCGCATGCCTGGTCGCTCTGGGCCAGGGCAGCGATCGCCGCGCGGTCAACTGTCGGATACCCGAGAACGACGTCGTCGTGCGTTTCGGCGAGCCAGAGCGCTTCGGGCAGTGTGAAGGCGAGAATCCCGGCGTAGCCCGGGAGCGCGAGGGTGGCGTCGATGGCCTCCCGCACGCGGATGGACTTGCTGGCAACCCGGATCGGGACGCCTGCAGCACGCACCGCCATGTCCAGCGCATTGTGCCGCAGCGCCCCGAGGTGAAGCGTCGCCACGGGGCCGGAGACGTCGGCTACGGCATCCGTCTGCCTTTGCCAGAAGGTGGCGGAGTCGTGAGCCGGCTGTTTCGCATCCGCCATCGCCTGACCAAACGACACCATGACGGCACTCTACTCGGACTGTCGTTCTGACTCTGGCGGCTCAGCGCGGTGCCGACGGCTAGCCGCTGGACCGACCCCCGCTCGCGGACTGATCGCGGCGCCCAGGCACAACCCGACCGTTGCCCGGCGCCAAGCGCGCTTAGGCGGCGTGGGGGTAGAAGGTGGGGAGGTGTCGTTCAGGCTGGACGACATACCTGCGCCCGTGTGGGGATACCCATTCCAGGGACCCGTCATCGAGGTGGGTGATCTGCCACCCGCCATGATGTTTCACCGTGTGGTGGCCCTGACAGAGCGGGGCCGTGTTGGTCACACTCGTCTCGCCCCCGTGTTCCCACGCGATCGTATGGTCGATCTGACACTGCGAGGCCGGTTTCCCGCATCCCGGTCCCATACACCGGTCAGCCCGCCACTTCACGAGCTTCACCAGCTCCGGCGGTGGCCGATACCTCGTGCGGCCCACCGAGACCACGGCCCCGGTTTCAGGGTGGGTCAGGACCCGCATCCACCCCGACGCATTACCGGCCAGCTGCCGGGCGGTCTCGATCGGGATCGGACCAACCCCCTCCACCTCCGCCGGATCGGTCACACCCTCGACCCCGAGCAGGGCAAGGGCAGGGACGGTGACCACCACGGTCGCTTGGATCCCCCGCGCACCCTCCGGGTGCTGGGCCACGACCCCATCGATGAGCAGGTCGCAGAACACGTCAGCACGAATCTCATCCAACGACCGCTCCCCCGAACCTTCGGGCGAGCCGCCGCGGGTCGAACCGCGGTCGTGGTCACGGATCACCACCGCCTGCTGGGTGACCCGGGTGTAGATCGCGTGAGCTTCCACCGACGGAACCAACGCATGCACCCACGCCATCGAATCCCCCACCGGTTCCACCACGATCCGACGCCCCCGCACCGCGGCTTCATGGCGCTCCGTCAGAGTCGGGGCGGTTTCCCGGTCAATCAACCGCCGCAACGCCCGCCGAAAAGACCCCACCGGCAACGACTCCGCCAACCCCAACGCCCGCCCCACCAGGCGTGCCGCAAGATCGGGGTCGAGCACATCCAGGTCATCAACGAGGATCTCCGCATGCCGGACCGTCACACCCGCGTGCGAGAGCGACTCCAACACGCTCGGATAAGAGTGCACCAGCGACTCGGCACGGGCGAGCATCATCCCCGCCGCGCTCTCCGTCACCCGCAACGCCGACGCCAACTCCAACCGGAGTGAGCGCATCACCAGCTCCCGCGACCCACCCCCAAACCGGGTCACATCATCCAAAGCCTCCAGGCGCAGGTCATCGACCCGCGCGAACCGTTGCGCCGCGAGCACCGCCTCCAGATCAGCCGCCTCGAGCACCAGAGCGACAGCATCCGGACGCGGCGGAACCCACCCGGCCTCACCATCCCACTCACACACATCGTGCTCGTACAGGAACGCGTCAGCATCCGAAGCCCCAGTCCCCGACTCACCCACGCCAACCTCTTCCATACCCCCGACACTACGAGGGGGCTCCGACATTCACGCGCCCATCCATCCCGTCGGTGATTGACTTGGCGCGTGGGATTCGAGCCGTGTCGCGTGGGTCACATCGATGAGCTCGAGACGTTCC
>NZ_CBDRMG010000006.1:0-233197 GCF_965345035.1 Microbacterium sp. bgisy207 | reverse complement strand
ACACGGGGAGTGCGGGTCGCAGAAGTAGAGCGGGATCCCCGTCGCTGTCGTGAACTCGGCATGCTTGGCCACCTCCGCGCCCTGATCCCACGTGATCGTCCGCGTCAACGCCGACGGTAGCGCGGTGATCGCTTCGCGCATCGCAGTCTCCACCTGGTCCGCGCTCTTCCCGTCGGGAAGGTGCAGCAGGAGCGTGAGGCGAGTGCTGCGTTCGACAAGAGTCCCGACGGCGCCGCGACTGTTCTCGCCGAGGATCAGATCACCCTCCCAATGCCCCGGAACCGCGCGGTCTTCTACCTCAGCCGGGCGTTCGCTGATCATCACCATTCCCGGCAGCCGGCCGCGCCCGTCCGTCGCGGTCCGGGACTTGTGAGCCGCGCGCCCTGATCTCAAGCAACGGGCAAGCTCGCGACGCAGCTGCCCGCGCCCCTGCACGAACAGAGACTGGTAGATCGTCTCGTGGCTCACGTGCATCTCCGGATCGTCGGGATGCTCCAACCGTAGGCGGGCGGCGATCTCCTGCGGCGACCACAGCTGTTCCAACTGCGTCGTCACGGCCTCGAGCAGCCGCCCATCACCGAGCTTGAACGGCTTCGGGCGTGAGGAACGAACTGGTGACAGTTTCGGTTTAGGCCGCGAGCGTGAGCTGAAGCGCCCTGGGTCTGTTGGAGGCTCCTGATCTTGGAAACGAGGATGGAGTTATGCCGAAGGAACTGGCGAATGGGAAGCCGACGACGCGTCGCTACTCGATCGAGGAGAAGGCCGCCGCGGTGCGGATGGTGAGGACGCTGCGTGCCGAACTCGGCGTCACGCAGGGAACGGTGCAGCGCGTCGCGACGCAGCTCGGCTATGGGGTTGAGTCCGTGCGGATGTGGGTGAAGCAGGCCGACATCGACGACGGCGACACCCCGGGCGTGAGCAGCGCGGAAGCGCAGCGGGTGCGTGAGCTCGAGCAGGAGGTCCGGGAGCTGCGTCGGGCCAACGAAGTGCTCAAGCGGGCCGCGTCTTTCTTCGGGGCGGAGCTCGACCGCCACTACCGGAAGTAGTCGCGTTCATCGACGCGAACAAGGACGACCGGGTGGACGGTCGCCGACTCGGAGTCGAGCTCATCTGCAGGCTGCTGCAGGTAGCGCCGAGCAGCTACTACGCCGCCAAGACCCGTGCCCCGTCCGCCCGTGCCCGGCGGGACGAGGAACTGATTCCGCAGCTGGTCGAGCTGTGGGAAATGAACTATCGGGTCTATGGGGTCCGCAAGCTCTGGAAAGCAGCCCGACGGGCAGGGATCATGATCGGCCGCGACCAGACCGCCAGGTTGATGCGGGTTGCGGGGATCGAGGGTGCCAGATGGTCGAAGCGGGTGAAGACGACGCGGCCGGCTCCGGCGTCGGCGCGGCACCCGGATCTGGTGCAGCGGGAGTTCACCGCCGAGGCGCCGAACCGGCTCTGGGTGACGGATCTGACGTTCGTGCCCACGTGGGCCGGTGTCGCCTACGTCTGCTTCATCGTTGACGCGTTCTCCCGCATGATCGTGGGGTGGCGGGTTGCGTCACACATGCGCACCGAGACGGTCCTCGACGCGATCGAGATGGTCCGCTGGTCCCGCGGCCACCACCACGCCGACCTGCGATGTCACAGCGACGCGGGCTCTCAATTTACGTCGATTCGCTACGGCGAACGGCTCGCGGAGATCGGCGCGACGCCATCGATCGGCACCGTCGGGGACAGCTATGACAATGCCCTGGCCGAGACGGTGAACGGGTACTACAAGGCTGAGTTGGTTCGCGGGCCGGCGCGGTCCGAGCCGTGGAAGACGGTCGAGGATCTCGAGCTCGCGACGCTCGGGTGGGTGCACTGGCACGACACGCAACGCCTCCACGACTACCTCGGCGACATCCCGCCCGCCGAGTTCGAGAACGCGTTCTATGCTGTGCCCAACGACCGCGAACAACTGGTCGGAATCAAGTAGCGCGAGTCTCCATCAGACCCAGGGCGCTTCAAGCGGCTCGGCTAGCTTGGCTTCGAACTCGATGGGCGTCAAGCCGCCGAGGGTGTCCTGTGCTCGCTGGCGGTGATACTTCCGCTCGATCCAGACGACGATCGCGAGGCGCAGCTCCTGCCTGGTCGTCCACCGCTGCTGGTTGAGCACGTTCGTCTGCAGCAGCGACCAGAAGCTCTCCATGGCCGCGTTGTCCCCGGCGGCACCGACGCGGCCCATCGATCCGACCATGTCGTGTCGGCGCAGCTCGCGGGCCATGGCCCTGCTACGAAACTGGCTGCCCCTATCGGCGTGCAGGATGCATCCGGCGACCTCACCGCGGCGGGCGACAGCGTTTCGGACGGCATCGACGGCGAGCTTCGCGGTCATCCGATCCGAGATCGAGTACCCGACGATGCGGTCCGAGAACACGTCTTTGACGGCACAGCAGTACAGCTTGCCCTCGGTAGTGCGATGCTCGGTGACGTCCGTGAGCCAGACCCGGTTCGGCGCGTCGGCGCGGAACACCCGCTGCACGTGGTCGTCGAACACAGTAGGGCCGGCTTTCTTGCCCTTCCCACGCCGGCGGCGTTGCGCGGACGAGAGGATCCCGGCCTGTGAGCACAGCTTCCACACCGTTCGACGGCTCATCCGCCACCCCGCTCGGCGGGCTTCGTCGGCGAGGAATCGGTATCCGAAGGTCGGGTCGTCGTGGTGGGCGTCGTGGAGCGCGTTGATCCGATACGCCCGGAGCACGTCGGCATCCCGGACCGGGTCGTTTCGCCACCGGTAGTAAGGCTGTCTTGCGAGCTTGAGGACCCGACACGACACCGTCACGGGAATCCCCGCATCGGCGAGCTCAGCAACGAGCGGGTACGTCATTTTGGGGAGCCACCGAGCTTCAGATTCGCTTGCGACAGATAAGCCGCCGCCCGCCGAAGGACCTCGTTCTCCTGCTCGAGCAACCGAATCCGCTTCTTCAACTCGCGAGCCTCTGCAGCGTCCGCAGCCGTCTGGCCAGGACGGTCGCCCTCCTCGACATCGGCTTGGCGGAGCCAGTTCTGCAACGTCGCCTCGCTGATCCCGAAGTCGGACGCGATCTGTTTGATGGTGACGCCGCTCTCACGACTGCGGGCGACCGCGACAACGTCCTCGCGGAACTCTCGGGGATAGGGACCGGGCATGATGACATCCTCCCCGCCAGCGCCTCCCGGCACTAACGATCAGTTGTCACCGATCCGTTCCTCACGCCCGGCCGAGCCGCTCGTGAAGAGTGGATACGGCGTCTACCTGCTCAAGGCGCTCAAGCACGGTAGACGATGACTGCCTATCGGGCGACACGGCTCGCAGGGGCGCACTCGCGCCCGGGGGCTCTGAGACAACAACAACTAGGCTGACCGAGTGAGCTCACGCGTATCGGTGATTGTTCGGACGAAAGATCGGCCATACTTCCTCGCGAGGGCGCTCGCTGATATCGCTGCTCAGGGTCACGACGAACTCGATGTTCTCGTTGTGAACGATCAGGGCGACGAAGACGCCGCTCGTGCTGTCGTCGCTTCGTCGCCTTTAGCAGATCGCACCCGCGTGTTGGCGACGTCTTCCCCGGGTGGTCGCTGCGCTGCGGCCAACCGGGGAGTCCGTGCCGCAACAGCGGATTATGTCGTTCTGCACGACGATGACGACCTTTGGCATCCGGACTTCCTCGCGTCGACGGTGGCCTACCTTGACGCGCATCCCGTGGAGGCCGGCGTCGTGGTACCGACCGAGATCATCTACGAGCGTGCAGCTGATGGTGGTTGGCTTGAACAGCGACGGGAGCCATTCTGGCCGGGCCTCTCTTCGGTGACTTTCACGGAGCTGCTCGAGATCAATCGGGCTGTACCGATCTCTGTGCTGTACCGACGTGCCATCCACGACGATGTCGGGTATTACGATGAGTCGCTCGAGACAGTCGAAGACTGGGATTTCTACCTGCGGCTGACAGCACGGCACTCGTTGGGCTTTCTTGCCGGACCTCCCCTCGCTTACTGGACACAGCGTCCCACTGCTCGCGGGAGTGACGGCAATAGCATGTTCGAACTCGCGGGAGCGCATGAGCGTGATGACCTCGCGGTGAGGGACGCGGCGCTTCGAGCCTGGGTGGAACGAAATGGCGCTGGAATGCCTCTCTTCATTGCCAGTGTCGAAAGGCGCCTGCGCGAAAGCTTTGCGCGCGAACTCGCGGAGCAACTCGACCGGCAGCGCGAGGTCCTGGTTCGAGAGATCTGGGACCGGCACCCGGTGTGGCGCCGTGTCCGCCGTATTCTCCGGCGACGCTGAGGTCGACGCGCGAATACTCTCAGGCTCGCATCGCGGCGACGGCATGCTTGCTGTCGCCGTCGAAGCTCACCTTGCCGTCGCGAAGAAGAATGCCGCGCGCACAGAGGCCTGACACCATATCGAGATCATGTGACACCACGACGAGGGATTTCCCTTGCTCATGAAGTTCGCGGATACGCGCAATGCACTTCTTCTGAAACGGTTCGTCACCAACCGACAAGATTTCATCGATCAGAAGGATGTCGAGTTCTGTGTGGATCGCGACGGCGAATGCGAGGCGCAAGAACATGCCGGACGAATAGTGCTTGACCTCAGTGTCGATGAATCGCTCGATTTCGCTAAACGCGACGATCTCATCGAATCGCTGCTCGGTCTCACGCTTGCTCATCCCGAGGATCGCGGCGTTGAGGAAGACATTCTCCCGTCCCGAGAGGTCGGGATGAAAACCTGCTCCGACTTCGATCAGGCCGGCGATGCGGCCACGGGTGAGGACGCGTCCGGAGTCTGGAGTGAGCACCCCCGAGATAAGCTTCAGCATCGTTGATTTGCCTGAACCGTTGAACCCGAGAAGTGCAACGGAATCGCCCTGGTCGATCGTGAACGACACTCCATCCAAAGCATGAAAATCGGTCGACACGGGCTTTCTCTTGACCGTCGCAACGAACGTCTCTTTGAGCGAGTGAGTGTGGCGAAGCCGGAAATTCTTGTGAACGTCGTCTACCACGATCGCTGCGCGCGCGTCCCTATCAGAGTTCCTGGGCAAAACGACCCTCCAGTCGCCGGAAGACCAACTGTCCGACCACCACTGTCAGTAATGAGATCAGGAGAGCGAGACCCGCAAATGTCCACAGGTCAGGAAGTAGCTGGCCGTTCTCAGGGTTCAACGGGAACCAAAAGCCTGCGTGGAAGAGCTCGACAGCGACGGTGAGGGGGTTCAAGCAGTAGATCAGGAAGCCGACCTCCCCGAGTTGTGGCCGCACCATCGACCACTGATACATGACAGGTGATGCCCACATCGCACACATCACGATGATCTCGACGAAACTCTGCGCATCACGGAACGCGACATTGATGGCGCCGAAAAGGAGCCCCAGTCCGGTGGAAAGCAGCGCGACGATCAGTAGTCCACACAGAACGGCTGCGACCGCGATCGGAGAGAACTCCCAACCGATGACGAGCGCGATCGCCCAGACGACGATGACCTGGGGGATCGTGTTGATGATCGCGACGAGCATGCTCGACACGGGGAAAAGCTCCCTCGGCAAGTAGATCTTCTTGATCAGTGCAGCGTTGTCGACGATCGAGCGGGTGCCGTTCGTGAACGCCTCGGTGAAGAACGTCACGGCCGTCATACCCGCCAACAAGTACACGGGGTAGTACCCGACCGAACTGTTGAGATTCAGAAAGATGCCAAGAGCCACGAAGAAGACGGCGAACTGAATCAGCGGCTTGACGTAGGACCAGAGCCAGCCGAGGACCGACCCTCGGTAACGAATCTGCACCTCTTTGCGCACCAACAACATCAGCAGATGCCGTCGGCGCAGCACGTCGATCAGGCCGAGCCCCGTACCGGGGGGACGCAGGTCGGCGCCGGAGAGCGTTTCGTTCGTCATGGATCCCTCAGCGCGTCAGCGGAACACGCAACCACAGCATCCTAATCTGCCGTGTGAGAATCGTGGACCGCTGCGCGAAGTGGCGTGCGGCTAGCATGGTGCGGTGCCGGAAGGAGTCGACGTGCGTGTGCGTATCGAGATCGTCATTCCGGTGTGGCGGCATGGGCGAGAGGCCGTCCCGACCGTCCGCTCGCTCCTGGAGTCGGCGGAGGCAGCCTCCGCGGTGGCGCAGACATCGCTTGTGCTGGCCGTCGCGCAGTCATGCGCGGATGCGCTCCCTGCGGTGGTGCGCTCACACGCTCGTGTTGTTCTCATCGGCGATTCTGACGCCGCGGTTCTCGCTGGCCGGGGCCTCAGCCAGTCCACGGCTGACGTCGTCGGGGTCGTGGAGGCGGGCGATCTGGTCGGGGTGGATTGGCTTAGTGCTGCGGCGCGAGTCGCACGCGGTGAGGTCATCCGCCCTGAGTTCATCGTGACGTTCGGTCAGCGGACAGGAATCGGACGTCAGCCGACCTCGCAAGGGATCGACAAAATCTCGCGGCTGCTTGCGCACGTCGATGTGTGGGCCTCAATCTTCGCTGCACGCGCCGACACCGTTCGGCAAGCAGTCGCCGCCGGTGATCTGCGCGGAGGGTCCCTCGCGCTTGCTGCTGCTTTCGCCGAGGAGGGGATAGCGGTACGCACTCCGGTCGGTAGCGTCGGATTCATCCGTCGATGGGGCCCGGAGCACCCATTTTGGCGAACCGGGCCAGTTCTCGAGAGAGTACCGCTCCTCACCGACAAACGGTTGGCGACAGATCCGCCGCCCTTGCCCGTGCGTGCCCCACGTCCCGCGCGAATTCTCCGAGTCGCCGGCCGCCTCGTCAAACCCTGGCGTGACGCACTGTCATCCTTCATGCGCCGCAGCCGCCCGCGTCCTGTGCCCACGAGCGTGCTCGCAGAATGGGCAATGCTGAACAGCATTGAACCGCTCCTTCCCTACCCGCGCAGAGATACCGGGGCATGGATCGAGCGATGGGGTCCTCCCACGCCCCAGATCGTTCGCGAATCCAGCGCCTACCTGCGAATCATCGATGCATTACCGTCGTCGATCGACTATCTCTACTTCGCCCCGTGGCTCCGGACCGGTGGCGGCGATTCCGTGCTCATTGAATACCTGTCCTCGGTGAAGCGCCAGGATCCGCAGGCGAGCGTTGTTCTGTTGACGACTGAGCCGGTCATCTCGACGCGACTTGACCAAGTGCCCGCTGGCGTGAGCACCGTAGAACTCGCGCCATTGCTCGCGCGTGGGGTGCCGCGCGACGCATTCGTGGAATGGATCGTTCCTCAACTCATCGCTCAGTACCAACCGCATACCGTCCATGCATTCAACAGCACGGTGGGCTTCGACGTCATCGAGCGTCATGGTCCCCGACTGAGTCAGCACTCTAACCTCTTCCTCACGAGCTTTGCGATCGATCGCAGCGAAGACGGTGAGGCTCTCTCCGTGATGTTCCTCCGGAGACCCGGCTTCTTGGATCCGGTATCGAAGGTGCTCGTCGACAGCCAGAGTTATGCAACTCGTCTGGTCCACGAGCACGGCTATGCGCCGGAAAAGTTCCTGGTCCAGCGCAGCGTCGTCTCGTCGGCACGACGGTCTGCCTCCGCTCCTCGTGACGAGTCGGCCGATGTCCTGAGGGTGTTCTGGGCTGGACGATTCGACTTGCCCAAGCGGCTCGACATCTACGCCGCGCTTGCCGCTCGGGCGGCGGAACGGAATATGCCGATCGAGTTCCACTTCTACGGACAGGAGGTCATGGGCTCCAGCGGCCTCTCCGAGTCCCTGGCTGTGCTCGACGCTGCGGGCGCTGTTCGTCACCCGCCCTACGCCTCATTTGCTGACCTGCCACTCGAGGTCTTCGGCGCCTACGTCCTGACCAGTGAGTGGGAGGGGATTCCGTTGACCGTTCTCGAAGCGATGTGCGAAGGTATCCCTGTCGTGGGGCCGCTTGTCGGAGGTGTAGGAGAAGTTCTGAGCGACTTGACCGGCTATCCGATCGCCAGGTTCGACGACATCGAGGCGTATCTCGATGCTCTCCTGGCTATCAGGAACAACCCCCGAGATGCGAGGGAGCGTGCAGAGTTCGCGAAGGCGCGAGTCTCCGAAGAGTTCTCCGTCGGGGCCTTCGATGCTCGCCTGACCACGCTTGTCGGGTACTTCCGTGCGGTCCAGGGTTCCGAGGCTGACGCTTCGGCAGCCTCGTCCCTCAGTTAGGCCACGGGTTCTCGTTCCCGCCGCGCACTTGGGTGCACGAGATCTCTCTCGACGGTCGAGACGAAGGCGGCCCAGGAGTGATGTTGTTCCGCAAAAGCCCGGCCTCGGCTGATCAGGCCTTCTCGAAGTCCTTCCTCGCTGACCAGCCGGGCCACTGCCCGAACGTATCCCGCAACGTCCTCGGGACCCGATGTGAGCAGGCCCGTCTCACCGTCATGCACGATGTCTGGCACGCCCCCTACCCCGGACGCGATCACGGGAAGCCCCAAGAGCATGGATTGGACCAGCACGAGAGGAAGGCCTTCGTTTTCCGACGTCAGGAGCAGTGCGTCGTAGTCAGACAGGTTGATCGCGGAGAGACCGCCCGTGTACGGTCCCCGGTAACGTACTCCGGCTCGTGCAAGATCGGCCATCAATGTGTCGCTGTTTTCGGACAGCACTCGCTTGCCCCAGACGTCGATGACTGCGTCTACGCCTGCCTCGGCCAGCCCGTGAGCGATCGCCGGAAGGACGTCGGGCCTCTTCTCGATATCGAGGCGGTGAGGCCAGAGGAGCCGGACCGTCGCGGATGGGGTCGCCGGGTAAGAGATGAGTGACGCTTGAGGAGATACTTCCGCGGGTTGACGGTGCACATGAACGGCGACGTTCGGCGTCGGCAGGGCAAGGACATCGTCAATGAGTGCCGCACTGTTGCTGTTGTCAGTAAGCACGCCTGCGATGTGGTCGAGGAAGGCCCGCTGCGCGTCATCGGTTATCGGATTTGTCGGGTAACCGTCCCCGATCTTGTCGAAAGAGAACAGCGTCGTGTGCACGTCGGTCCCGTCCGTGATCGGTGCGGCGTATGCGCTCAGTGCCTCGAGAAGATGAAAGCAGTTGACCGAGACGATGAGTCGGGGACGCAACAGCACGACAAGCTGTGCGATCAGGCGCTGGCGAGTCCGTAGCGGGAGTTCCAACCAGAGTGGGTCCAGGTGCACGTAATTGAGCTCGTCAGGGATGAGGTCATCATCAGTGCGCGACACATCGAAGGTTCCCAGAATCGTTGTACGTCCGTTGAACTCAGAGGTCTCGTTCAGTGCTCGCGCGTAGTTCAGGGATACGAGATCAGCGCCACCGACGCCAAGCCAAGGCACCATCACCAGGGCGTCCCCACGCTCACCGATCTGGTCGAGCGCCTTCTTGAGCACTCGTCCGTAGCCGTCATCGCACGCTTCCCATGCAACCAACCCGTCGATGGCCGAAGCGGTCCACGAAATAGCCGGCTCGTAGCTCGTCGCCTCTCGAAGCGCGGCGGCGAGCGGGGGATACTCTGAACGCAGAGGGAGCTCGGTCCGCGATACTTTCCCCCGGCGGGTTGCGGCTCTCAGCGCCCATCTAGCCGACCGGTAGATGGCGTGCTTGGCCTCCCAGCTCAGCCAGCTCGTGGCGAACCGTGCCGTCGGCAGCACTGTTCGGTATATCCGATGCGACAGGGGTGGCACGTTTGTCGTCGCCTGCTCCTCGTTGTCCTCGTTGGGCAGTGCGTCCTCGATCTCGCTCATCGAAAATGACGGCAAGACTGACGCGGAATGCCGGTTGTTGACACCGCCGGACTCTCGTACCCGATAGAAGAAGTAGGTATCGGTTGCGACATGATGCCGAACGCCCGCCGCGGTTGTCTCGATGTTCCACAGCCAGTCCTCGGGGCCGTAGCCCGTCCCTTCCACCATGGGTCGGTATGGCGTGTCCAGTAGCACCTGCCGCTCCAGGACGCTGCATGCGGGCCAGGGATTGTGGCGTATGAGATCGAGGTAGCTGACGTCGTCGGTCACGGCGGATCTAATGTGCCAAAGGAGCGAGCGGGCGCCGAAGCTGATCACGTACTCGGGATGAACGATCATGCGTTCATCGGTCGCCTCCAGTAGCTCAAGGGCCTTCACGAGATAGTCGGAGGACACGATGTCGTCGCCGTCCACCAGCGCCACGTACTTGCCCTGAGCTGCCTGCGCCGCCGTGTTGCGCGCCGCGCCAGCGTCGCCGACGGCGACGTTAATCGCACGGCTCGGAACCGTTGCGCTTCCCGTCTTCAGCTCGCGACCGATCTGCATCTGGGTATGCGGGCTTGCGTTGTCCGCGACGATGAGAAGCTCTGCCGAATAGCCGTCGGATACGACCTTCTCCAAGCCCGCGCGTACTGACCGAATCGTTGGGCGGAGTAGTCGCCCTTCGCTGTGTGCAGTCACGATGGCCGTCAGCGTGACGGTCATTGCTCGACACCCTTCCTCTTCACCCGCGCGCAGCGCAGAGCCGCGCATACGCTCCCGGCTTCCCCCTGTACCGGCCGGCCGAATCATCCTCTCATAGCGCCGCATGAGGGAACGTCGGCGACTCCCCAGCGGGCTCCCAGGCGAGGGGCACGAGGTCGATAGGATTCTCGAGTTCATACACTGAGCTGAGGGGACCGGATGTCGGGTCGACGGATACTGATCGCGGGACACGGAACGGCGGGCAGAAGCCTCGCGGAGGACGTATCCAGCGCAGGCGATTCGGTCGTCGGATACCTCGATGACCGGCTCAAGGGAGTCGAGATTCTCGGGACGCTCTCTGATGTCGAGGCAGTCGTGATCGACTACGACGTCGATGCTGTCTACTTCGCTATCCCCTCGGCCTCCGGGGACGTGGTGCGCGATTTCACGTCACGTGTCACGCGAGCGGGCGTCGAGCTCGCCATCATCCCCCGCACCTATCGGATCATGTCGCGTGAGCGGGTCTCGGTATCGGATCTCACCGACGTTGATGTGCTGGATCTCGTTGGTCGCGCGCCGGTGAAGCACGACATGGTGCATGCTCGCGCGCTCATTGAGGGGCAGCGCGTCTTGGTCACCGGCGCAGGCGGGTCTATCGGGTCGCGGATTGTCTCGCAACTGGTTGCCCTCGATCCCGCCCTCGTGGTGTGTGTGGACAGGTCGGAGCCGGCCATCTTCCGGCTCGGCCAGCAGCTGGGCAGCGACCCCCGGGTCCGCGTCGAGATCGCGGACGTGCAGTCCGAGTCGCGAGTCGCTCAGCTCATGGCCGCGCACGCTCCAGATTTTGTGTTCCACGTTGCTGCCTACAAGCACGTTCCGCTCATGCAGGCCAACGCGGTCGAGGCTTTCAACAACAATGTCTGGGGCACTCTCAACGTCATGCGGCAAGCCGAGGCGCACGGCGCGAAACGGGTTGTCTATGTCTCGACCGACAAGGCGGTGCACCCGACGAACGTCATGGGCGCAACGAAGCGTATCGGAGAACTCATCGTCGCTGATCTCGGTCGCCAGAGCACATCCACGCGATTCTCCGGCGTTCGATTCGGGAACGTCCTCGAGAGCGAGGGAAGTGTTATGCAGACTTTCCGGCAGCAACTCCAGTCTGGAAGAAACCTGACGGTCACTCATCCAGATATCACTCGCTACTTCATGACAATCGACGAAGCCGCGCAACTCGTCATCCAGACAGCTACGACCGGGCAGAACGGCGAGCTTTTCGTCCTCGATATGGGGGACCCAATCCGGGTCTTCGACCTCGCGCAGAGCTTGATCAACGCCGTCAATCCGCAACTTTCAATCGACATCGTCGGTTTGCGCCCCGGCGAGAAGATGTTCGAGGAGCTCTCGTATCAGGCAAGCTCCGTGGATGCGACAACTCATCCCAAGATCTTTGTCTTGACGGAGCACGACGATCACGGTCGGGGGGAAACACTCGCCTGGGTCGAGGAGACCCTCGCTGAGACGCTCCAGCACAAGATCACGGACGAGGAGCTCAGGGCTCGATTGCGAGCCTTCGGGTTCTCAGCTCTCCAATGAGCGATCTATTGAGGGCCTCCGTATTTCCGCACACGCTTCTCGTCGGTGCTAGCGGCCCGATTGGACGAGCCGTGTCACGCCTTTCCGGGGTTCACGATCTCCCCGTTGTGGCGACAAGCAGAAGCGGATCATTGACCGTTGACGTGTCGATTCCCGCTCAGGTGGAGGCGATCCTTCGGAGTGTGCGTCCCGAGGCGCTCGTCTATCTTGTGCGGGCACCGAGAGGGGCAAGTGACCGGCAGATCGACACCGCCGTGGAGCAGATGCTTCGGGTTGCCTCACTTGCAGTCCAGGCAGGTGTGAGCCGCTTCGTTCTGGCATCCTCTGCTGCTGTCTACGGTGATCGTCATCGAGCGCCCAGGAGAGAATCGGATCCCACCGAAGGCGTGTCGGCTTACGCAGCGGAGAAGATCACGGCGGAGCGTCAACTCGAGAAGTTCGCGCTCGATCGCGGCCTATCTGCCGCTAGCGCTCGCATCTTCAACGTTTTCGGGCCTGGCTGTCGGGATTCCCTCCTCAACGCGCTGGTCGAAGGGCCGCCCCCTGTTCTGGCCGTGACGCCGCACTTCGTTCGTGATTATGTGCATGTCGACGACGTCGCGAGCGCGCTGCTCCTCGCCGCCCAGCGGGATGACGTCATCGGTGCGGTGAACATTGGCAGCGGCAGGGGAGTGGACAACTCCCAGTTGGCTGCGGCGTGTCCGGATCGCTACGTGGACGGCGACGCCTCGATCCGGTCGTTCAGCGTCGCCGACCCGGCGTACGCGAAGGCTTCGCTTGCCTGGCAGCCCCGGGAGGATCCATTCGAGTACGTCTCGTTGCGCCGCCCCCGCGTTTGAGCTTGTCCCCCCGGGCTAGCACGGGTTCAGAGGTGGACTCCCGCTGCGTTCGCTGCGCGACGAGTCGTGAGAATTGCTGCCGACACTCGACGGAGGTTCGTGCCGCGCGCCGCGGATCGCATCTCGACGGACACCGCACCCGAGTAACGATGAGATTCGAGGGCGTGCAACGATGCGGAATAGTCCACGAGGGACGGGAGCCGGACCCGGTTTCCCGGACGGTTCTTGTGTGTTGATCATGCCGCGATTTCTGCGGCGGTGTGAAGTGGCTTCGTAGTCGGCGGGACTGATGTTGCCGAGGCTGGTGTGCCGGCGGCGGGGGTTGTAGAAGCCCTCGATCCACTCGAACATCGCCGACGCGAGCTGTGCCCGCGAGTCCCAGACGGTGCGGTCGAGGAGCTCGCGTTGCATCGTGGACCAGAAGCTCTCGATGAGGGCGTTGTCGACGCTGGAGGCGACTCTGCCCATCGATCCGAGCAGCCCGGCTTGGCGCAGCCGGTGCCCGAAGAGCCAGCTGGTGTATTGCGCTCCGCGGTCCGCATGAACCACGGTCCCGGGTTGGGTCGGCGTCGCCAGCGGGCCATCTCGAGGGCATCGACGACGATCTCTGCGGTGATCCGGTCAGAGATCGACCAGCCCACGATCCGGCGCGAGTATGCGTCGATCACGGCGGGGCAGTGGACCCACCCGTCTCTCGCGCGGTGCTGCGTGATATCGCAGAACCAGAGCCGGTTCGGCGCTTCCGCGCGGAACTGCCGCTTCACGAGGTCCTCGTGCGTCGCGGTGTCCGGCTTCCAGCTGCGCCGCTTGCGGCGATGCGAGACCCCGAGATCGAGACCTTCAGGAACCGGCAGGCCACCGCGACAGGGACACCGTCCGCGGCGAACTCCTGGACCAGCCGGAACCCTATTTGGGAGCACGTTCTCCCTGGCGAAGTAGGCGCTGGCGCGCTTGAGGATCTCGTTCTCCATCTCCAACACCCGCAACCGGCGCCGCAGCTCGACGAGTTCCTTGTGCTCCTCGGTAGTCAGCCCGGGCTTGCGGCCGCTGTCGACCGCATCTCTGGACATCCAGTTCCGCAGGTAGGACTCACTGATCCCGAGGTCCCGGGCGGTCTGACCGACCGGGTTGCCTTGGGCGACCAGATCGAGGGCTCGACGCCGGAACTCCGGCGGGTGGGCAGCAGGCATCTCACGGACTCCTTCCGAGACGATCATCGCCTCAACTCAGGTGACCGGAAAAGCGGGTCAGGCTCCCAACACTTATGAGCAGAGGTTTGAGCGGGGACGCGTGAGCGTGGTCGACGGCGTCGCTACGTGGCAATGATGGTCGATCAGCGTCAGGCGACGACACCGCGAAAGTAGTCGACTGTCTGGGTGAGGCCGCGACGCAATTCCACGGTGGGTTCCCAGCCGAGCTCGCGGCGAGCAAGGGTGATGTCGGGCTGCCGCTGCTTCGGGTCGTCCTGGGGGAGCGGGCGGTGTTCGATGCCGGAAGAACTGCCGGTGATCTCGAGTACGGTCTGCGCGAGCTCGAGCATGGTGAACTCGCCCGGGTTGCCGACGTTGATCGGGCCCGTCACGTCGTGTCCCGTGTTCATGAGGCGCACCATGCCGTCGACGAGGTCGTCCACGAAGCAGAACGACCGCGTCTGCGAGCCGTCGCCGTAAATCGTGATGGGCTCGCCACGCAACGCCTGCACGATGAAGTTCGAGACCACACGGCCGTCGTTGGGGTGCATGCGAGGCCCGTAGGTGTTGAAGATGCGAATGACCTTGATGTCGAGGTCGTGCTGACGGCGGTAGTCGAAGAACAGCGTCTCGGCCGCTCGCTTGCCCTCGTCGTAGCAGGAACGCGGGCCAATGGGATTGACGTTGCCCCAATACTCCTCCACCTGGGGATGCACGGCCGGATCCCCGTAGACCTCCGAGGTCGAGGCCTGGAGGATCGGTACGCGTAGCCGCTTGGCCAGCCCCAGCATGTTGATGGCGCCCATCACGCTTGTCTTGGTCGTCTGCACGGGATCGTGCTGATAGTGCACGGGCGAGGCGGGGCAAGCCAGGTTGTAGATCTGGTCGACTTCGAGGTAGAGGGGGAACGTCACGTCATGACGAATGACCTCGAACCGAGGATTGGGGAAGAGGTGTTCGACGTTGCGGCGACTGCCCGTGAAGAAGTTGTCGACGCAGATGACCTCGTGTCCCTCGTCGAGCAGACGCTCGCTGAGATGGGATCCGATGAAGCCTGCGCCACCGGTGATCAGAACTCTCGATGACACCGCCATAGCCTAGCACCGGGGGATCAGGCGCTCAGCGGGTAGTCGAGACCATGGTCCGCTGCCCGAAGGTGTGACCGAGCACGCCTTCGAGTCGGCCGACGAACATCGGCCAGCCGTCGCTGACCCGCACCGGCTTCGGATTGCGGATGCCGTAGAGCAGCCCGGCTCCGACGAATGCGGCGCGCCACCACAGCGGGTAGCGGTGGACGCTCATTGCCCGGCCTGTTCCGCGGCCGTATGCGCGCAGCTTGCGGCGGCGTTCGGTGTCCGTAAGGCCGAACGCTGTCGAGATACCGTCCACGTGGACAGCGCGATCGACCCACACGAAGGAGTCGACGACGGCAGGGTGGGTCTGCATGACCCGCAGCAGCAGGTCTGTTCCCTCGGCGACCTGCCACGGCGTATCGGCACCCGGACCGATGCTCTCGTCGAAGCCGCCGACGTCATCGAAGAGCGACCTCTTCATGAGGATGCCCATCTCGATGACGCTCCACAGGTTGAAGATGTCGAGCCGGGTGCCCGGTGCGGGCAGGGTGGTCTTGGGCCCGCGCTCATCCCACGACGTGAATCCGCCCACCACGAAGCTCTCATCCGCGACCGCCTCCCGCAGGCGGGCGAGCGTTCCCTCGGGGTAGAGCGTGTTGTCGTTCGGGAAGGTCAGGATGCGTTCACCTGGCGGAAGGGCAGCGACCCCCGTGTTGCGACCTCGAGACGCGCCGCGACCCGAGGTAGTTGCCGTCACCGGCAGCCCGGCGGCGGCGAACTCGGCGGCGAGCGCGGCGACGGCGTCCTGGTTGCCCTGAGCGACGAGGACGATGTGATCGTCGGGCGCCAGCTGGCCGTCGAGCGAGGCGAGCAGAGCCCGCAGCGCGTCCAGACGTCCGAGGGTCGTCACCACCAGGCCGAACGATGGCTTCATCTGTGCTTCTCTCCTCCGCGGCATCCCGCGCCGCAGCGCGAGAGCATCGTGTTCCACTGGCGCGTGGTCTCTGCCCACGTGAACCGAGCGGCATTGCTTCGCCCCGCCGCGACCAACTCGGTGTGCAGCGTGTCGTCGTCGGTGACGGCGCGGAGCAGATCTGCGAGGGCTCCGGCATCGTGTGGCGCGAAGTAGCGGGCGGAGTCGCCGAGAATCTCCCTGTTGATGGGAATGTCGGATGCGATCACAGGTGTTCCCAGAGCCTGGGCTTCCAATGGCGGGATGCCGAACCCCTCGTGCAGAGAGGGCCAGATGAACACGCGTGCCCGAAGGTACTCCCTCGCCAGCTCCTCGTCGCTGACGGGGCCGACCCAGGCTAGGCGTTTCGCGGGCACACCGACGTCGCGCGCGTACGGTTCGAGGGCCGGATCGAGTTGTCCGACCACACGGACGCGCAGCGGAGATCCGTGGGGCAGAGCGGCTGCGGCATCCATGACACGTCGGACGTTCTTGGCTGCGCCGTGCCGGCCGAACACAAGTGCGACGGGTGTCTCGTCCGCGACGTCAGCGCCTTCGGGGACCGCGAAGCTGTCGGCGCCATTGTAGATGACGTCGACACGGTCTTGAGGGAGCCGGAAGTAGGTGCAGATCTCGTCCCGAGATTGTTCGCTCACCGTGACGACGCCGCGGCCTGGGCGGATCGCTCCGAGACGGGTCGACAGCTGCCACTGGATGCGAAAGAGCAAAGAGAAGTCCCCCGGGCGGAGGGCGGGAGCGATGTCGTGCAGGACGGTGATCTGCTTGCGGTAGAAGACGGGTGCAATGTTCGCGAAGTTCAACAGCACGGGGCGCCCATGTCTGCGCAGCCAGGAGGGGAGTTCGAACTGCTCCCAGACCGGACCCCCGAATCGCCCCACGACCTCGTACGGCAGACCGGGGATCTTGAGGTCGGCGCCGCCGGCGGGCAGCAGCAGCACGACGTCGTCCCGTTCTCGTGCGAGCCGCACAGTCAGCTCGGTGGCAAAGCGCCGGACGCCTCCGAAGGAGTTCAGCAGAAAGCGCCCGTTGATCGCGATGGTCACCGCATTAGCCTAGCTTCGAGCCATCGCGCTCCGTGGTTCATGCGTTCGCGAGCGCGCGTAGGACGTGCAGACTGCGAGGGACCAGGAGGGCGGCGGCCGCGCCCTCCGTCGCGGCGTAGCCGATTGCAGCGCCGATCGGCCCCCATGCGAGTCCCAGCCCGATCATCAGCGGAGCGCCGAGCGCGGTGGCGATGAGGGTCGCGCGCATGACTGGCGTC
The DNA here is from genome assembly GCF_965345035.1 of Microbacterium sp. bgisy207. Taxonomy (GTDB): domain Bacteria; phylum Actinomycetota; class Actinomycetes; order Actinomycetales; family Microbacteriaceae; genus Microbacterium. The sequence continues at coordinate 215,879 of NZ_CBDRMG010000006.1, read as the reverse complement.
GCCAGCCCCGCGGGGAAGAGGACGAGACGCGTCAGCCCGGTTCGGAACGAGAAGAAGGCGAACACCAGACCCATCGTGAACAGGATCCCGATGCTCGACGAGACCTCCTCGCCGAAGAGCACCGTGCTGGCCCAGGGCCCGAGAACCGCCAGGCCCCCCCACCCGGCCAGCCCGCCCGCGATGAGGACCGCCAGGGCCAGCAGAATCCGTCTCCGGCGGCCAGCGCCGTCGGTCTCGGCAACCCAGCTCTGGAAAGCGTTCGCGAGCGTCATCGGGAGGAACTGTCCGAGCTTGAGCATCTTCTCCGCCGACGCGAAGCCGGCGGCAGCGATCGGCGGGGAAGTCACGTTCACGAGAGGAGCAGGCAGGCTCGAATACCCGCTGAGCGCGGCGTCGTTGAGTGCGACCGGTGCGCCCTTGCGCATCAGCCCCGGGATCTCGCGCGCCGTCGGCCACGGCCCGGGATTGCGCCGGAGCAGACGCCACGTGAACACGGCCGTGCCACCGAGGGTCACCAGGATGCCCGCCATGGGGTAGAGCTCGACGATACCGGTAGCAGCGATCGCTCCCGCGGCAGCGACGGTCGCGATCAGGCGCGGTGCCGCGTCGAAGACGATGATCGTGCGTGGGTCTCCGACGCCTGCGCAATACCACGTGAACGACAGGGCGATGAGAGCTCCTTGCGTGCCCATGAGCACGCTCAGCCACTCGAAGCCGGGTGAGGCGACGAACCAGCACACGATGGCGAGCAATGGCAGCACGACAACGGCCAAGAGGACGCGGATCACGATCGAGTCGCGGTAGATCCGCGCCCGTCGCATGTCCTCGCCTGCGACCGAGACTATGGCAGGCCCAATGGATGCCCACCCGTAGCCGATCGCGATCGCGGCAAGAGTTCCCACCGACTCACCCGCGATCGCGCTGGCCCAGCCAGCGGGGCCGGCGTTGCGAGAGACGAAAGGTAGGACGATCAGCGGAGAGGCGGCGGCAAACGCCGGTATGAGGAGGAAGCCGACCAGGCGCCTGCTGAGTGGCGGGGGTGTCATGAGCGACCGCTCGCGATCCCGAGCGCCTCACGGAGGACTTCGGCGGTGCGTTCGGCGCTGCGCTCCCACGTGAACGTCTCGGCCCAGGACGTCGCTGCTTCAAGCTCGCCCGGATCGATGGGGGAGCGCAGAGAATCCGCGATCGCCGCGGCGAAGGCCGTGGGGTTGCTCGCGTCGGCGTAGGTTACGCACTCCGCGCCGACCTCTCGCAGTACGGGGATGTCGTTGGCGACCACACGCACCCCCCGGCGCAGAGCGTCGAGCACGGGCAGGCCGAACCCTTCAGCCAGGGATGGGCAGACATAGAGGGTGGCGACGGAGTAGAGCGCCTCTAGTTGCTCTGCACTCACCCAGCCGGGAAGGACGACATCCTCTCCAAGCTCACATCGGGCCACGAGGGAAGCGAGAGGATCCTCTTCCCCTCCGCCCGGAATCACAGTCAGAGGCCTCTCGCGAGCGGGCAGGGACGTCAGAGCCGCGAGCAGGCCGTCAAAGTTCTTGTGAGGGAGCCGGTTGCCGGCGCTGAGCAGGACGCGCCGGCCAGGCTCAATCCCGAGTGGGCGGAGATGCGGCCAGGGGTCGCTGACCGGGTGTGGAGGTGCGCTGCCATTGTGGACGACACGGATGCGTTCCGCGGGCACGCCCAGCTGCGCCGCGATGCTGGAACCTGCCGCCTGCGAGACGGTGACCACGAGGTCCGCCGTTCGGGCGGACCTTCTCATCAGCCAGGATGTGACTGTTCGCTGCGCCCGTTCGACAATGCCGCCGCCGGGGACGTCGTCGTAGATCGCATCATGCACTGTGACCACGCGCGGGACGCCGCGCACGATCGGTCCGAAGTTCGCGGGAGCCCAAACGAGATCTGCGCCGAGCCTCCTGGCCATGCGGTCCGTGACGGTCATGGCTCCGAGTGCCCAACTACGAGGGCTTGGGCCGACATGCTCGACTGTGTTCACCGGGCCCGGAAAGAAGCTCGAGACGCCGCCCCGGCCCGCTCGGCCCGTCAGGGCGATGAACTCGATGTCGGGAAGCGCGGCTGCCAGGCGGGGGACGAGTTCTCGCACGTATGTCTCGGTGCCGCCTCGTGAACCGGTGAAGCCGAGTAGATCGACGACGATTCGCACGCCGCTCAGCTCTCGATCACGGCGTCCGGACGTTGCTCGCGTCGCGGAGTCGTCAGTACGCCCGAGAAGAAGCTCATCATGATCGTCTGGAAGCCCAACATCATTCCCAGCGCGCTCGGAATCGCGATGCGTACGACCTCGGCGGCGTCTTGGGGGCCGAAGTCAAGACTGCCCCATCGGATCACCTGGGCCACTCCGATCCCGACCCCTACGACGAACAGCGCGAGCCCGATCAAGAGACCCCGCTCTGCGGTCCAACTGGACACGATGCTGCGGTATTGCGGGCTTGTCGGCAGGAAGGCCTCTTGTGTCGCGTACAGCTTCGTGAGCCAGAAGAACAGTAGGGACTGGTATCCGATGACGCACAGCGCGCTGGCGTAGACCATCGTGGTGACGTCGAAGCCGATGCCGCCGATCTGCACACCCCCGAACGATAGGATGCCGACGGCGATCGCGCCGAGGAAAAACGCCACCAGCCCCGGATAGACGAACAGCCAGCGGGGGGCGAAGATCAGCAGGAACCGTAGGTGCCGCCATCCGTCGTGCCAGCTCCGCAGATGCGGCGGGCGGGACCGGCCGTCTTTCTTGAGGGTCGTCGGCACCTCCTCGATGCGGTACTTGGGGCGGGCGAGGGTCGATTTGACCACCATCTCCGAGGCGAACTCCATGCCGGTCGTCTGCAGGTCGAGGTCACGGATGCGGTCGCGGTTGAACCCGCGCAGCCCGCAGTGGAAGTCCCCGATGTTCGGGCGGAAGAACAGCTGCCCGATCCCCGAGAGCACGGGGTTGCCCAGGTACTTGTGCAGCGGCGGCATGGCTCCGGGGGCGATACCGCCTCTGAACCGGTTGCCCATCACGAGGTCGGCGCCGTCGCGGAGCCGGTCGACGAACGGCTGCAGGTTCTCGAAGTCGTAGCTGTCGTCGGCGTCCCCCATGATGATGTAGCGGCCGTGTGCGTTTTCGATGCCGTTGATCAGGGCAGCACCGTAACCGCGCCGCGGGGCGTGGGAGACGCGCGCACCGAGGCGCTGCGCGATCTGTTGAGAACCGTCGGTGCTGCCGTTGTCAGAGATGAGTACCTCGCCGGCGATGCCGGAGCGCTCCAGGAATCCCTGTGCCTTGCGGATGCAGACCTCGAGCGTCTCGGCCTCGTTGAGGCACGGCATGAGGATCGTCAGCTCGAGCTCGGCTGCGTCGTTCGTCGCGGTCACGATCGGTGTCCTTCGTTCGGGGGGACCGGGTCGGCGAGACCGTCGATCGCTCGGACGATGGCATCCATCGTCCGAGCGATCGTGCGGGTCTGCACCGCGTCCTGGTACCACTGATAGGTCGAGTCTCGCAGCCGATCGCCGGCGCGCACGCACGCCACGATCGCCGCGGCCAGATCTTCGGCAGCGACGGATGCGGCCACGAAGCCGTTCACGCCCTCATCCACCAGCTCGGTCGCCGCGTTGCCTTCGCCCGTGACGAGCACCACGGGCGTGCCGTGGGCGGCCGCCTCGACGACGACCAGGCCGTAGCCCTCGCGTCGGGAAGGGTTCGCCAGACATGTGGCACCGGACATGAGCTCGTCCAGTTCCTCCTGGGCGACGAAGCCGGGCATCCGTGTCCACGCGCCGCCGTCGACACGGGCGACCTCTGACCGGATCTGCTCGGTCGTCGCACCCTGGCCGAGCATCACGAGTTCGAGGCCGGGGACGTCCGTCCGTGCGGCCGCGACAGCCGCGGGGAGGGACTCGACGCGCTTGTCGGCGATATGGCGTCCCGCGTACAGCACGAACGGGGGCTCTGCTGCCGGCCTCGGCGGCGTGGTGGCTGCGGCGCCGTCGATGAGTCCGGGGCTCACGAGCAGGGTGCCGCGGAATCCCTCGCCACGGAGGCGCTCGGCACTCAGCCGAGAGTGGCACGTCGCGATCGGGGTCGCCGCGATCGCGAGCCGTTGCAGCAGCCACGCGACGGTGCCCATCACCCGACCCGTGTACTCGGTCCACTGCGACCGCCCCCAGACCTCGAGGTAGTCCACAATCAGGGGGGTCCGCGAGCCCAGGAGGGCCAGGCGCGCCGCGAAGACGTTGAGCACGGGCAGGCCGCTGACGATGACTGCCCGGGCGCTGTGCCGTCGACGCCGGAGTGCCCCGAACACGCCCACAGCGAATCGCAGCGCAGCGGCGCTGCGGCGCACACCCGCGTCGTCGTACAGACGCAGGCGGTCGGTGATCGCCTCGACGCGGTACGGGACCTCCGGCGCCGCTCCGTCCCACTGCCGCGCCGTGAGGTACTCGACGTTCTCGCCGCGCGCGACGAGGTCCCGGGCGAAGGCGTCGTACTGGCGCTCGCCGCCGCCCTTGGTGAGCGGGTACAGGCAGTCGAAGACGATTGCGATGTCGCGACGGGGCATTCTCAACAGCCCACGACCCGGAACAGCCGCGCGTCACCCTGCGAGTCGACCAGTTCGAGGTGCTCGCCCGGGGCCAGGTTCTGGATCCCTGCACGGTCGGCGGCTGCGTCGTCCCGGTTGAAGACGTCCTGTGTACCGAAGTCCAGCACATGGGATACCCCGAGCGCTCGCACCGCATTGCACACTCGTGGATCCTGGTCGATGTCTCGCAGGTGTTCGTCGAGGTAGATCTCGTCGGCGTTGCGGGATCCGAATACGTGAAGCTCGACGACATCTCGCCCTGCCAGCGCGTAAGCCAGGGAAGTTCCCGTCCACGGGCTCCCGGCGATGAGGGCGTCGGCGGGCGTCTCTTCGTCGAGGCGCTCCAGCAACGCCGCTTCGTCCGAGGTGAGCAGGGCGGCCGACGGATCGAGACGGTAGGCGACCTGAGCCTGCGCGATGGCACCCGACACGTTCGGACCTACAGCGACGCTGAACAGCACCACGGCCGCCGCGGCGGTTGCCCCCGCCCGCAGCGGGGTGCCGGCCCGGAGCTTCCGCGCAGACTCGTCGGCGACGAAGACAACGCCGAACACGGCGACGGGGATCCCCGCGACCGGAAGCAACGCTGCCAGTCGGAAGGAGTCGTTGTACCAGGGGTTGGTCACCATCTCGCGCATCAGGAACTCCACCGGCGTGCCAGAGACGAGGATGAACATGAACGAGGCGACCGCGAACGGCAGTGCGAAAAGCCCCTGTCGCGGACGTCGGGCGATCGCGATGAGACCGGCGATCAGCAGGGCGGCCGTCAGGAGCGTTACGGGGTAGGAGCGAGGGCTGATGAGTATTGCCTCGCCGAAGGCTTGCGCCGTCGACTGCCACGGTCCCCAGCGGGACATGTCCCAACCGGTGCGAGAGAAGCGCCACAGGCCCGCGCCCACGAGCAGAATGAGTAGGGCGATCGCGGAGTTCGTGAGCCACACGCGGCGTGATGCGCCCTCGATTGCCCGTATGAGCAGGAACATGAGCACGACCGCCGCGCCCATCGCATACAGCGCGAGAAACGCGTTGGGGTGGGCCAGTCCGATCCCGACGATCAGCAGCAGGAGAAGAGCCGTGGTCCGGATGGCATCGCCCCAGTCGGCGGCTCGCAGCAACATCCACACGGCAGCCAGCCCTGCGGGAAGCACGGCATACGCTGTCGCATTGGGATAGAGCACGCCGAAGTCGAAGAGCAGGATCGGGAATGCGCCAAACCCGGTCGACAGGGCCGCAGCAGCGATACCGACGGCCATCCGGTTACCGAGGGTCGTGAGCGAGAGCGCGATCACGGAGGCGGGCCAGGCCACGGCGCCGATCGCGATGTTCGCCGCGTTCACCGCGACCGGCACGCTGGAGCCTGACATGAGGCCCGACAGCGAGACCAGTGCGTGCCACGCATTGGGGTAGAAGGCGATGTCGCTGGTAGCACCGATGTGGAAGGCCGATGCATTCGCACTGTCCATCGCGTAGCGGATGGTATTCAGGTGCACGATCGCGTCGAAGGTCTGTGAGATGTTCTCGGGGCGGCCGAAGACGGTCATGAGCTGGATGCTGATGGCCGCGATCGCCGCGATGAACGCGGCAGCCGTGGTCAGCGTCACTCGCAAGGGCGGGGCGGTCGGTGCATCTCTCACCCAGAGCAGCCGGATCGATGCGGCGATGGCAGCGATGAGAACCGTGACGATCACGATGGGGAGCGGACCCCAGCGCAGCCCGACGGCTCCGGCGAGGACGGCAGCCACCGCCAGGACGGCAAGCGACAGGGCCGGGGCGAAGAACCAGAGAGAGAGTCGGCGAACACCCCAGCCCGCAACGACGATCACGGCGCCGGGAAGGACCAGGGCGAGGGCCGCCACCGTGAACGGCGCGATCGCAGCCGACCAGCTCTCGATCATGTGCGTGATCGCCCCTTCACTCGGTCAACGCATCATGGTAGTCGATGCGTCCGTTTGAACCCTGCGAGTGCGCTGGCGGCGCCGGGGCGCGGGTAAACTGCCGTGGTTGACTTCGCGCCGAGCCGCTGTCGGGTGGCTCCCAGATCGAAAGCCTGATCCACTATGGACCTTCTCGTCGTCGGCTCGGGGTTCTTCGGGCTCACCATCGCGGAGCGGGCGGCAGCCGCCGGCCGCAAGGTGACTGTCATCGATCGCCGTTCCCACATTGGCGGGAACGCGTTCAGTGAGGCGGAGTCTTCGACAGGTATCGAGGTGCACCGGTACGGGGCGCACCTGTTCCACACCTCGAACGCGACCGTCTGGGAGTACGTCAACCGATTCACGGCCTTCACGCCCTATGTGCACCGGGTCTACACGAACCACGGCGGTGTCGTGTACCCGCTGCCGATCAACCTCGGCACGATCAACCAGTTCTTCCACGCTGCCTACTCCCCAGCGCAGGCGCGGGCCCTGATCACTGAACAGGCGGGGGAGTTCGATCCCAGGACCGCTCGGAATCTCGAGGAGCGTGCGATCGGTCTCATCGGCCGCCCGCTGTACGAGGCGTTCATCCGGGACTACACGGCCAAGCAGTGGCAGACCGATCCGACTGAACTGCCTGCCGAGGTCATCAGTCGTCTGCCGGTGAGGTACACCTACGACAACCGGTACTTCAACGACACCTGGGAGGGTCTGCCCGTCGACGGGTACACCGCATGGCTGGAGCGGATGGCCGATCACCCGAACATCACCGTGAAGCTCGACACCGACTTCTTCGACGCGTCGCAGCCGTTACACAAGGCTGCCACTGTCGGGCAGGTCCCGGTCGTCTATACCGGCCCGATCGACCGGTACTTCGACTATGCCGCGGGGCAGCTGTCGTGGCGCACGCTGGACTTCGAGGAAGAGGTCCTCGACGTCCAGGATTTCCAGGGCACGCCGGTCATGAACTATGCCGACGCGGACGTCCCGTACACCCGCATCCATGAGTTCAAGCACTTCCACCCCGAGCGGGCTGACCGTTACCCGACCGATCGAACGGTCATCATGCGGGAGTTCTCCCGCTTCGCGGCTCGCGACGACGAGCCCTACTACCCCGTCAACACCTCCGAGGACCGCGCGGGTCTGCTGGCCTACCGCGACCTGCAGAAGGGGGAGAAAGACGTCCACTTCGGCGGGCGACTGGGCACGTACCAGTACCTGGACATGCACATGGCCATCGGCTCCGCCCTGACGATGTGGAACAACACCCTCGCCTGAGCGGCAGGGGTCAGCGCGGCGTCGGTTCCTCCACCAGCGCGGGCATCGGCATCCACTCTCGGTCCCGGGCGATGGCACGGCCGTCCCGCAGTCCGCGGAAGAGATGGCTGGTGCCACGCATGGTGCGCTCGACGACGACCAGCCGGATGATCTCCTTGGCGAAGGTGAGCGCCGTGCCGACGGCGAACGGAAGGGGGCGGTAGAAGCCCACCGACCGGTAGTACTGCTTGATCAGCGCGCGGTTGCGCATGATGTAGTACCGGTAGGCGTCGCTCGAGGCGTTCATGTGGCGCACACCCATATCCCACTGCTTGATCTCGCGGCTGCGCCGCAGCACGAATTCGTTCACGATGACGGATGTCGTGATTCGAGATGCCAGCCATCCGTAGACCTGGTCGTCCCAGTAGATGAAGAACCGCGGATCGGGCAGGCCGATGCGGGCGACGATGTCGCGATGGATGAACATCCCCTCGAAGCACCCGGAGTTCATCTCCTTGAAGCCCGAGTCGTCGAACTCCGCCGGGGCGAAGGGGATCGGGATGCCCATCCGGGCCGCGATGCGGTACTGCCAGTAGAACTCGCTGCCGTCGAAGTCGTAGCGGCGACCCTGGATGGAGCGGAAGCGCCCCGACCAGCGGCCCATCTTCGCGAGCCCGTCGGGAATCACCTCGACGTCGTCGTCCATGAGCCAGATCCACTCGGATCCGAGCTCATACGCCGTCTGCATTCCGGCGCTGAATCCTCCGGAGCCGCCCGTGTTGGTCTCGAGGCGGCGGTAGACCAGTTCCGTACCGAGGAGGTCGCGGAAGGACTCCACGACCTCGGTGGTGTCATCCGAGGAGGCATTGTCGATGACGACGACGTGCCCCGGCTTCGGTTCCATCTCGCTGATGCTGGTCAGGAGGCGCGTCAGCAACCCGGAGCGATTGAACGTGACCGCGACGATGGTTGCCGTCGCGGGATCGAACCCTTCAGCTGTCGCGGTCATCGCTCCGCCTCGAAGACCGCCCGCCACGCGTCGGGCGACGTGAGCTGGGGAAGGGCGCGACGATACTGCTCGGCCAGCTTTGGCCAGCGTCTACGGAGCTGCCGGTGCAGGGCGACCGAATCGCGCAACATCCGGCGGAATTGTGAGCGGTCGCGGGTATAGATCGCTTTCCCGCGCCCATCCGCGGAGCTTACGAGCGCGCTGTCGTACGCCGGGACCCGCCACCAGTGGGCGTCAAGCTTGCCGAACTCCACTTCCGGCTGCACAACGTTCGCCGGATTCGGCTGGCGCAGCCAGTGGGACATGAGGGTCCGAAGGGTGAACCAGCGCAGCGCAAGACCCGTCGGGCTGTCGAACTCGTGCCGCTTAGTCTGCTTGAAGACAACCCGACCTCTGCGCGCACGCAGACGAGTGCTGTCGGCTGTGTGTACGACTGTTTCGGGGAACTTCGAGGCCAGCGCCCGAGCCTCGGGCATCGCCGTCGCGAGGGTGTGCCACATATGCTCAGGGCCGCTGAGAATGTCGCGCAGCGCGCGGTGCCGCAGAGCGGTCGGGTAGTACTGCATCATCATCAGATGCTTAAGGTCCATCCGCCGGCTGTGCCGTAGCAGCGTTCCGCCCTCCGGCACCTCCGAGTGAATCAGCGCAGCCACAATCCGGTTGCGGGCATGGAAATAGGCCTGCCAGTCGAGGGAGTCGTCCTTGCCGACCCACGAGACGTGCCACAGGGCGATGCCCGGTACGGAAACGGTCGGGAACCCCGCTTCGCCCGCCCGGAGGCAGTACTCGGCGTCGTCCCACTTGATGAAGGCAGGCACAGCGAGGCCGACCTCGCGGACCGTTTCCATCGGGATGAGGCACATCCACCAGCCGTTGTAATCTGAATCCAGCCGCTGGTGCAGAATCTTCGTCTGCCGCAGGTTGCTCGCGCTGAAGTCGTGCGGAAACTCCTCCTGGTAGAGCGTGCGCCACATGAACGGCACCTCATCCACGACCTCGGCCCAGGCGTGCAGTTTGGGGCGATCGAGCAGATCGAACATGTGCGCGCCGACGATTGTGGGCCGGGCCGCGTACTGCCCGAAGACGATGGAGCGACGTAGGGATTCCGGCTCGATCAGGACGTCGTCATCCAGCAACTGCACGAAGTCGCTGTCGGGGCGGTCGAGGGTTTCGAGCATGGCGCGGGAGAAACCCCCCGAACCACCCAGATTCGGCTGCCGGATGATCTGCAGCGTCTCGCCGAGGCGTTCGCTCAGCTCAGGATACTCGGGGCGGTCGGCGACGAGCTCGGTGCCCTGGTCGATGACGAAGATCCGGTCGACGAGTTCGAGAACGTCGGGGCTGTCAGCGAGGCTCGCGAGCGTCTGCACGCAGTAGTCAGGCTTGTTGAAAGTCGTGATGCCGAGGCTTGCCTTGCCGTTTCGGACGGGTTCTTCTTCGGTGGTCCACTCGGCACCCTCGAACACCGCGGTGCTCTCGTCGGCCACGATGTCGAACCAGATCCAGCCGCCGTCGCTGTAGCGATCAAGCGCGAAATCGAAATGGGTCTCGGCATTGCCCGAGACCTCGCGGGTGTCCAGTCGCTGACGCACGCCGTTGCCGTTGGAACGGTAGACCAGGACCGTCGCAGGGCCGCTCGTGCGCACCGTCAGCCGGATCTGTCGCACGACCGTCCAGTGTTGCCAGTAGGACGCGGGGAACGCGTTGAAGTAGGTGCCGAGTGACACGCGTCGTCCGGCGACGATGCGCGCTCGCCGGCGGTCGAGGATGTTGCCGAGGTGGGCTCGGCTTGACACGCGCACGGGCTGCTCGTCGATGACCGACCAGATCTCGGGGTCGGCGTACAGCGGAAGCAGGTCGGGGTCGCGCTCGAGGGGGAACACGGCGTTCTGGAGGACGTGGATCACGAAGGAAGTCTCCGGTCAGACGAGAGGTGGCTGATCGAGGCCGAGACCGTAGCCTACCTTCCCTCCCTTCGCAGTATCCGAGTGGCGCGCTGCGTAGCGAGGCTGCAGCTTGGCCAGGAACAGCACGGTCAGCATCCAGCCCCACAGCAGAAGCGGGCTGGACTCGGTGAGTCCCTGGATGACCACGATCACGCCGACCGCGACAGGAAGGAGTGACACCGTCGCGGTGACTCGGTCGTCGCGCCGCTCCCACCGGTGCTGGCGTACCGCGAAGACCCAGGTGCGCCAGACGAACAGCGCGTACATGCCGGCAAGGAGCACGACCCCCACGGCGCCGAGCTGGAACCAGACGTCGACCCAGACGCTGTGCGCCTGGATGATGTGCAGGCCGCGGGGCATGACGATCCAGTCCGAGAACGCGGGGTCCCACGGGATCCAGGGGGTCGCGAACCCGTTGCCGACGACCGGCTGCGCGGCACCGCGCGAGACCACGAGATCCCAGATCTCGGTGCGATCGGTGAGATCGCCGTCTCGTCCCAGGAAGCCGAGGAGGGTGTGCCGCATCCGCCATGCGACGCCCGCTGCGACGGCGCCGACGACGGCCGCTGCGAGATACACGCGGACCCGGCCCCGCGTCGTGCGCGCCAGGCGAGCGGCCAGCAGGATGACGAGGGCCACGGCGAGGGCGACCGTGGCGACGAAGGCCGTCGCCGACTCGGTGCGCACCAGCAGGTAGGCCGACAGGGCGAGTGCTGCCGCGGCGAGCGCCCGCCGCCGGGGCTCGATGGCCAGCCGGATGCTGAGGACCACGACGGCCAAGAGAGCGAGCATCGCGAGCAGGTTGGCATTGCCGACGATTCCGTCCAGACGCCCGCCGCTGAACAGTTGCGCGCTCGTCCAGATGTCGCTGCGATCGGTGCCGGCATCCACCGGCGCGAACTCGATCCCCACGGGGCCGCCGACGATCGCGGCCGCCCACGCCTCGAAGGCGAGCGAGAGGGCCATGACCGCCGCCAGCGCCCACGCGAGTGCGGACACGAGCTGGCGCCAGCTGAGCATCGCGGCCATGCCGATCGCGACCAGCGCCGTCGCCGCGAGCAGGGTCCAGGTGAGCACTGTCGTCTCGGGCCATCGAGACCAGGCGAGACTTGCGCCGGCCCACCCCGCGAACGCGAGTGCGCTCCAGGGCAGCGACCGCCACTGGGGGGAGCGGATCGTGCGGAGGGCGAGCGCGGCAGTTCCCAGGGCCGCGACGACGCCCGTGCCTGCAGCCGCGGGCGCCCCGAATGCCGCCGCCCACCCGGGCGCCGTGAAGGCGATGAAGAACACCACGCCGGCCCAGGTCTGCGTGATCCAGCGGAGGGGAATCGTGGTCGAGGGGGCGACGACGGGGAGCGTGGCCGTGGAGGCGCCGAAGGTCGTCATCGCTGGCCACGCTAGCCGCCCGAGATCACAGATCGGTCACAGACTCCCGAGCCTCCGCACCGAATCCGCGCCCACGCGCAGGCCGGGTTTCGCTCTCAGCCGGCGCGCAGGAGTTCGCCGCGTTCGATCGCGAGGCGCTGCTCGGCGGGCCCCTCACCGATGTGCGGGGACTGCTTGATCTTCGACCCGAGCAGGATGAGCAGCATCCATCCCCAGCCCATGAGCGGCGCCGTCTCGGCAAGGCCCTGGACCAGCAGGATGGCCCCGGTGAGCGTCGGCAGGAGCGTGAGCGCCGAGTACGGACGATCGGCCCGCAGATCCCAGCGGGGCCGGTCGACGGCGAAGAACCACGACCGCCAGACGAAGGCAAGGTAGGTGAACGCGAGCAGGATGACGCCGACGATCCCGAGTTGGAACAGCACGTCCACCCACACGCTGTGCGCCTGCGTGATCTGCCTGCCGCCGAGCACGATCCAGTCCCGGAACGCCGGATCCCACGGCAGCCACGGGGTCGCGAAGCCGCCGCCGACGCCGAGATGGTCGCCCGCCCGGTCGAGCACGGCGCTCCAGATCGCCTCACGGTCGAGGAGGTCTGCGGTCCGGTCCACCGCGGTGAACAGCGGTACCCGCCAGATCCAGATCGCGAGCGCGCCGGCCGCTCCGATGACGGCGTACCCGACGTAATAGCGCGTCCGCTCGCCGGGCCGGCGGGCGGTGCGCATCAGCAGCACGGTGGCGAGGACCAGCGCCACACCCGCTGCGGCGATCCAGGCGGTGACGGATGCCGCGAGCACGAGCGTGAGAACCGACAGGCCGATCCAGACCCCGAGCATGCTGCGGCGAGACTCGCGCGCGGCGAACTCGATCGCGAAGACCACCACGGCCAGGAGGGCGATCATGCCGAGGAGGTTCGGGTTGCCGATCACACCGTCGATCCGGGCGCCGGCGAAGATCCCGCCGCTGATCCACTCGGGTGCGCCGGCGTCGGCATCCGTCTGGAATCCGGCATACAGGGGTCCGCCGACGATCCAGGCGACGAGGATCTCGGCGACCAGTGACAGCCCGATGACCCACCCCAGCGCGCTCCCGATCGCCCGGACGATTTCGCGCCACGTGAGCACGCTCGCGATGGCGATGCCCTGGAACGTCGTCGCAAGCAGCAGGAGCCAGGTCAGCGCGGACGTCTGCGCCCACTGCGACCACGCGATCGACAGCCCCGCCCACAGGATGAACGCGCCCGCGATCCACGGCAGTCTCCGCCACTGGAACGGTGGACGGATGATCCCCACGACGACGGCGGATGTCGTGACGATGACGGCGCCGACGATCGCGGTTATCGGGATGCCGAAGCCCAGCACCCAGCCCGGCGCCGTGAACGCGAAGAACAGGCTGAACACCATCCATCCGCGCAGGAGCAGGTGTCCGGTGCGCTCCCGCTCTGGGGCGACCGGCGGCGCCGAGGCGGGGTGGCGGCTGAATCGGGCCATGGTGCTCTCAGGGTAGCGCTCGGCGCACCGCCCGCGCGGCTTCCCGCGGTGCGGACGAGCGCTCTCGCGTCGGTACGCTGGGCGTGTGCTGGTGCCGCTCACGAACACGCCCCGCGACTACGCGTGGGGGTCCATGACGCTGATCGCCGAGCTCGAGGGGCGCGCCCCGAGCGGCGCCCCCGAAGCGGAGGTCTGGTTCGGAGATCACGCGGGGCATCCCGCGCGCGTGCCTGATGGGCGGACGCTCGGCGAGTGGCTCGCCTCCGGCGAGGCTCCCGAGGGCACGCCCGCTCAGCTTCCCTACCTGCTGAAAATCCTCGCGGCCGGTTCGCCGCTGTCGATCCAGGCGCACCCGTCCAAGTCTCAGGCCGAGGAGGGCTTCGCCCGTGAGGAGGCCGCGGGGATCCCGCGCCATGGCGCGACGCGCACGTACCGTGATGACAACCACAAGCCCGAGATCATCGTCGCGCTGAGCGAGAGGTTCCTCGCCCTCGCGGGCCTGCGCCGGCTCGAGGAGACACGGCGACTCCTCGATATCGTCGGCCCGGCGACTCTGCCCCTGCGCGAGATCCTCGACGCGCACGCCGACGACGCGCAGGCGCTCGCGGCGGCGATCGCCTGGATCCTGTCCCCGGTCGCCGAGCCGGCGGTGGGCGCGATCATCGCGGCGGCGACGGATGCGGCATCCGCCGAGTTCGCGGACGAACTCGCGCTCGTGCGTCACCTCGAGGGGCACTACCCGGGCGACCCCGGGATCGTCGTCGCGATGCTCCTGAACCTCGTGACCCTGCGCCGCGGACAGGGTGTGTTCGTGCCGGCGGGCGTCCTGCACGCGTACATCGAAGGGCTCGGCGTGGAGATCATGGCCGCCAGCGACAACGTGCTGCGGGGCGGACTGACGCCCAAGCACATCGACGTCACGGAATTGGCCGCGATCCTCGACCCGAGGCCGGGTCCCGCGCCGGTGCTCGACCCGGCGCCCGGTGCGGTGCGGGTCTTCTCGGGTCAGGTGCCCGACTTCGTCTTGACGCAGCTGACGGCCGGCCCGGAGTCGACCCCGCGCAGCGCCGTGAGCGGGGTGGCGATCGCGCTCGCCACATCCGGGACTGTCGAGCTCACCGCCGCCGGCACGGGAAGCACGTGCACCCTGCGTCCGGGGTCGGCCGTGCTCATCACCCCGGATGAGGGATCGGTGTCCCTTTCGGGAACCGGAGAGGTGTTCCTCGCCGAACCTGGCCGCTAGGGCGCTCGCGACACGCCGGGAAATCCGCCAAGAAGGTTAAGGCGGCGATTGAGGGTTTACGATCTGCGACTTGACCGCGGCGAACTACACCGGTGTAATTACTGCAACACGCTGACCGCGTGGGGGAGTTCTTTAGGTGGGGAGAACGACATGACCGCCTCGCAGTACCGCTCGGGTGTTCCGGACAACTGGTTCGTCGACCCGGTGCACCTCGGTGTGCCTGGCGTGCGTCGCATCGATCCCGAAGACGAGAACGCGCTCGCCTGGCAGACCGACGCGCTGTGCGCGCAAACCGACCCCGAGGCGTTCTTCCCTGAGAAGGGCGGCTCCACGCGGGACGCGAAGCGGATCTGCGGCTCATGCGACGTGCGCGGCGAGTGCCTCGAGTACGCGCTCCAGAACGACGAGCGGTTCGGCATCTGGGGCGGCCTCAGCGAACGTGAGCGCCGCAAGCTGAAGCGCCGGGCCAGCTGATCGCCTCACCACGCGCCTCGGCCGACACGGTGTCTGGGGCGGAGTCGCCGCCCGAAACGCCCGAGCCGGAAACGCCGCAGCCAAGCCGGTTTCGTCGGCGGACACGACCATAGGCTGACGGCGTCATGCCCGGCACAGTTCACGCGATCGTCGTCGTGCGTCCCGACGGTCGCACCTCTGCGGCGTACCACCTGCGCCGCACCATGGCCTCCCTGGCGGGAGGTTCGCGTCGACCGGATGCTGTGACCCTCGTCGTCTGCGGCACCGACCCCGCGGTCGAGGACGCGCTCGAACCCGGAAGCCTGCCCGACCCCACGGCCGACGGACGCGGCATCCGGGTCATCCGGCTGGGACGACGCGTGCGGTTCGCAGCAGCCGTCGCGCGTGCCGCGCTCGCGCCGGACGGACACGGCGGTGCGGCAACGGATGCCGACCTGCTGTGGCTGCTCGCCCAGGACACCGCCCCCGACCCGGAGGCGCTCGAGCGCCTGGCGGGTCAGTTGGAGCTCTCGCCCACGCTCGCAGTCGTCGCACCCAAGCTCGTGCGCGATGACCGGCCGGACCGCATCGTGTCGCTCGGGGTCAGCATGACCCGCACCGGCGCATCGGTCGAACTCGCGGCCGGAGACCTCGACCAGGGGCAGCGCGATGGCATCACGGACGTCCTCGGTTCCGACATCCGTGCCGTGCTGGTGCGCGGCCCCGTGTTCCGCGCGCTGCGCGGCATCGACCCAGCGCTCCGGGACGCCGACGAGGGCCTCGATCTCGCGGTGGCGGCGCGTCTGATGGGAGGGCGCGTCGCGCTCGTGCCCGCGACGCGGGTCGCCGTCTCGGGTGATGGGGTCGCAGGGTTGCCGTTCGCCGACAGTCCCCGCCGGCGCCGCATGATCATCGCCCGCCGCCGAGCGGCGCAGTTGCATCGGCGCCTGACCACCGCGCATCCCCTGCTGGTCCTTCCGGTCTGGCTCTCGCTGCCGTTCCTGGCATTAGGGCGCACCGTCGCGCAGCTGGTCATGAAGGACCCGGGCAGGATCGCGGGGGAGTGGGGCGCGACGATCCTGGCCATGGTGCGCCTGGGCGCGATTGCGCGAGGGCGACGCCGCCTGCGGCGCCACCGGACCGTGCCGTGGTCGAGGATCGCGCCGCTTCGCGTGTCCACCGCTCTGGCGCGTGAGCGCGCTGCGGAGCCGGAAGAGCCGTCACCCGACTCCCTTCCCCGGGGAGAGCTTCACTTCTTCGGTGGCGGCGGGGCGTGGCTCGTTCTCGCGATGGCCGCTGTCTCGATCGCTGCCTTCCCTGCGCTGCTGGCCTGGCCGGCGCTCGGCGGAGGTGCGCTCCAGCCGCTACGCGACACCGTGGCCGGGCTCTGGGCCGACGCCGCGTACGGACTGCGGCCGATGGGATGGAACGTGACCGGCCCCGCCGATCCGTTCTCGGCAGTCGTCGCCGTGATCGGATCGCTCTGGCCGTTCGCGCCGAGCCGGGCGCTCGTGGTGCTCTGGCTCGCGGCGTTGCCGTTGGCCGCCCTCGGCGGGTGGTTCGCGGCGACTCGGATCACAGATCGGCCCGTGCTGCGGATCCTGTCGGGTCTGTCGTGGGCGCTGGCGCCCACCTTCCTGGTCGCCCTGACCGAGGGCGTCCCGACCGGCGTGATCGCCCACCTTCTGCTGCCGTGGCTCGTGTTCGCGGGCGCGGTCGCCCACCGTTCGTGGGTTCCCGCTGCCGCCACATCGCTGCTGGCGGCCGCGGTCATCGCCGCCGCTCCGTCCCTCGCGCCCGCCCTCGCGGTCGTCCTGCTCGTCGCGATCGTCGTCGCTGTCGCGCGCCGGTCGGGGGCGGCGGTTGCCCGGATGCTGTGGATTCCCGTTCCCACCATCGCCGTCTTCGCGCCCGTGGCGTGGGCTCAGCTTCACGTCGGCAATGCGTGGGGGCTCCTCGCCGATCCCGGTGCACCGATCAGCGGCCTCGTGCCCGCCACAGACGCGAGTGCACGATGGTGGATCGCTCTCGGCTTCCCCGCCCCCGGGGCTGCGGGCTGGGCGGAGTTCCTGCCTCCGCTTCCGCTCTGGGCCGTGGCGCTCCTGCTCCTGCCTCTCGCCCTCCTGGCGGCAGCGGCAGCGGCGACCCCGCGGTGGCCGGTGGGCTTGGCGCACCTCGGCCTGGTCGTGCTCGGGAGCGCGACCGCGGTCGCCGCAACCCACGTGGCGGTGCGCTTCGACGGAGCTGACGCGCTCCCCCTGTGGTCTGGCGCGGGGCTCAGCCTGGCCTGGTGGGGCCTCGTGGGCGCGGCAGTTCTGACGCTCGATCAGGTCGGCCGCGGAGAAATGGCGCGCTATCGACGCCGGGCGGGCGCGGTGTCGGCATCCGCCGCCGTCGTGTGCATGGCGGCCCTCGTCGTGTTGGCTGTTCCGGCGCTCAGCGCGCAGGCCCGCGGTGCATCCGCGCTGACCAACGGTCCGACCAGCACCCTCCCGGCCTACGTCGAAGCCGACAGCGGCGGCGGAACCGCGACCGGCACGATCGTGCTCACCCCGGAGCCTGACGGAACCCTGGCGGCGCGGGTCGTGTGGGGAGGCAGTGAGACCCTCGGCTCCCACAGCACCGTGCTCGAAACCCGAACGAGTGTGGACGACGCCTCGTCGCAGCTCGCGGCGACCGCAGCGGCCCTGGTGAGCTCGACCTCTCCGGATGCGGTCGCCGCGCTGGGTGAACAGGGGATCGCGTTCGTTCTCCTGGCCCCGGGCGCCGACGCGCCGCCGGCCACACTGCTCCGTCTCGAGTCTTCGACGGCGCTCGATCAGCGGGACGAGCTCGACCCGGTCGGCGCGACCGACCGCGGTGACCTGTGGCGCGTCTCATCCGAGATCGCCGCGCGGCCCGGCGGGTCGACGCCGCTTGCGGGAATCGCCGTCGAGGCGGTGCAACTGGGCGTGATCCTCATCGCCCTGCTGCTTGCGGCCCCGACCGGGCGCAGCCGCGTACGCGCGCGACAGCATCCGCGCATCGTGGGCCTGACGCGCGCCGAACGCGAGTCGGATGCCGGGCGCGCACGCCGGCGGTTCGACGACGGCACCCAGGACGCGCAGGCCTTGCCCACTGAGCCGAGCGGGGAGGGAGCGGCATGACCCGCACGCCATCGCTCTCGGACTGGGCTCGGCCCCTCTTCGGCGCGCTTGCGGGGGCCGGTGCGATCGTCGCGGTGGTGGCGCTGCCGGTGCTGGATCTGCCGGCTGTCGCGCCGGAACCGGCATCCGTTGCCATCGCGCCCCCGTCGGCGGGCCAGACGCTCGTGTGTACCGGTGAGATCCTCGCGACGGCGCGAGACTCCACCGCGGTCGACGCGATCACGGTCGCGGCCTCCCAAGCCGTCGTGACCGCGGGGGAGGGTGCGCTCGGGCGGACCGAGCTGGAGTCGGATGCCGCGGGGGCGGCGCCCCTGGTCTTGCGATCCTCGGCGGGGTCCGCGCCGTTCGCCGCAGCCGGTTCCGCGACCGTCGGCGATCCCGACCTCTCGGGGTTCAGCGCGTCGGCGTGCCGCGTCCCGCTCCTCGACTCCTGGCTCGTCGCCGGCGCGGGCACGACGGGCGCTGCCGACCTCGTCGTGCTCTCGAACCCCGGGGAGGTCGCGGCGACCGTCACGCTCACCGTCTACGGGGCTTCCGGGGCCGATGTGCCTCCCGGTGGCGCAGACATCGTCGTGCGACCCGGAGCGCAGCGCATCGTCCCGGTGGCCGGGATCGCTCTGGGAGAGCAGAGCCCGGTCATCCATGTCCAGGCCGCGGGAGCCCCGGTCGCCGCGTCGCTGCAGTCGAGCATCACCCGCGTCCTCGAGCCGGGCGGGGTGGACCAGGCCGGCGCACTCGGTGAGCTGGCGGGACGTCAGACGATCCCGGGGGTCACCGTCACGGAGGGGGCGCTGAGCACGGGTTCGGGACTGTCGGGCACCATCGTGCGGGTGCTCTCGCCGCAGTCGGCGACAGAGGCGACCATCTCGGTGCGTGCCGTCGGCGGCGCAACGCCGGTGATCGACCCCGTGACGGTGCAGCTGGCGGCGGGGATCCCGGCCGCGATCGAGATGCCCAGCGTGCCGGTGGGCTCCTACATCGTGGATGTCGACGCCGGCGAGCCCGTCGCGGCGGCAGTGTGGCAGACGACCGGCTTCGGCGCGGCATCCGATTTCGCCTGGTATCAACCGTCACCCGTCATCGACACCGACGCCGTGATCGCCGTGCCGACCGGCCCGGCGCCGGTCCTCACGATCGCCAACCCCGGCACGGACGATATCGCCGTCGACCTCCGCGAACCCGGGACGGAGCCGGTGACGATCGCCATCGCGGCCGGATCGAGCACGCAGGTGCCGCTGCGCGCGGCAACGACGTATGAGCTGACGGGTGGGCCGGTGCTGGCCTCGGTCGGCTACGCCGGCGCGGGGGCGCTTGCCGCCTTCCCGGTATCACCGACCAGTGCCGGTCAGGAACCGATCATCGTCCACCCCTGAGAGCGATCAGAAGTAGCGGAACCGGTCCGGCCCCAGGTCCCACGGGTCCTTTCCGAGGTACTGCGCGGCGGCGCGGAAGACCGCGCCCTCGATCATCATCCGGCGGTGCAGGTCGTCGTTGCGGTGCAGGTGAGAGAGCCGCTCGAGCGGCACGCGGTAGAGGATGATGCGTTTCTGGTCGGCCAGGACCGCCCACCGGGGAATACCGTCGGCATCCGCGGCGGGGGGCATGTCCCCGATCTCGAAACTGACCTCCCGCAGTTCCTCCCAGGCCGAACGCAGGAACTCCGCCGCAGTGCCCACCGTCAGATCGAACCGGTCGATCCGGGTGTCCAGCGGCGGAAGCGGCGGTCGCACAACGGGACTGCGACCGACGCGCCCGTGACGACCGTGACGGGCCGGTCTGCGCGGACTCACCGACGCGGTGCGGGAGCGTCGCCAGGCCATGCGCCCATCCTAGTTCCGCCGACTCGTGCCGGTCCCACGGTCACACGCCCACGCTCTGGGGTGGTCCCTTCCAGGATCCGTGACAGCAGAGCGCGAGCGCGCCGGGGTGGGACCGGGGGCGAGACACGCGGGGAGGCGGAGGCGACGGCGGTGCGGCGATCGCCCGCGTGGCGGGACGGACGAGAGAAGCACTGCGGGTACCGTGGCGGTGATGCGTGAACGGTTGTGCTCCAAGATCGCGTGCGCGCGGGAGGCCGTCGCCACGCTCACCTACGATTACGGGGATCAGATGGCGGTTCTCGGGCCCCTCGGTCCCGAGGCGGCAGCCCACGCCCATGACCTCTGCAGTATCCACACCGAGCGTGTGGCGATGCCGCGCGGGTGGGTCATCGTGCGTCACGAGACGCTTCGGGCCTGACGGAGCGGTGAGCTGACGCGCGGCGGGCCCGGCCCGCCCCGGCGTGGGAGAATGGCGGTCATGTCGACCCCCACGATCGCCGCGCTCGAGTACGCCGTCGCCGACCTCTCCCTCGCCGAGGCCGGGCGCCACCAGATCCGGCTCGCCGAGAACGAGATGCCCGGACTCATGGCGCTTCGGGAGGAGTTCGCGGCACAGCAGCCGCTCCGTGGGGCGCGCATCGCCGGATCGCTGCACATGACGGTGCAGACCGCCGTGCTCATTGAGACGCTCGTGGCGCTGGGGGCGCAGGTGCGCTGGGCCAGCTGCAACATCTTCTCGACCCAGGACGAAGCTGCCGCCGCGGTCGTGGTGGGGCCGGGGGGAACGGTCGACCAGCCCCACGGCGTGCCCGTCTTCGCCTGGAAGGGTGAGACGCTCGCGGAGTACTGGGACTGCACAGACCGGATCTTCGACTGGTCCGCCGAGGGATTCGACGGTCCGAACCTCATCCTCGACGACGGTGGTGACGCCACCCTCCTGGTGCACAAGGGTGTCGCCTTCGAGAAGACCGGGGTAGTGCCGGATGCTGACCCCGGCGACTCAGCGGAGTACCGCGTCGTGCTCGACGTGCTCCGGCGATCCCTCGCTCGCGACCCCGAGCGCTTCACGCGAATGAGCCGCGGGCTTGTCGGGGTGACGGAGGAGACGACGACGGGGGTGCACCGACTCTACGAGCTCGCCCGCGACGGTGAGCTGCTGTTCCCGGCGATCAACGTGAACGACTCCGTCACGAAGTCCAAGTTCGACAACAAGTACGGCATCCGCCATTCCCTCCCGGATGGACTCGACCGCGCCACCGACGTTCTGATCGGCGGCAAGGTCGCGTTCGTCGCCGGATACGGGGATGTCGGCAAGGGTGCGGCCGAAGCACTGCGGGGCCAGGGCGCCCGCGTCATCGTCAGCGAGATCGACCCGATCTGCGCGCTGCAGGCAGCGATGGACGGCTACCAGGTCGCCCGGCTCGAGGACGTGATCGGCCAGGTCGACATCCTCATCACCGGGACCGGCAACCGCAATGTCGTGACCGTGGACCACCTGCTCGCGATGAAGCACCTCGCGATCGTCGCGAACGTCGGACACTTCGACAACGAGATCGACATGGCGGGGCTGGAGAGTCTCGCCGGCGCGGAACGGATCGAGATCAAGCCGCAGGTGCACGAATGGCGCCTTCCGACCGGCCGAAGCGTGCTGGTGCTCAGCGAAGGCCGGCTCATGAACCTCGGCAACGCGACAGGGCACCCGTCGTTCGTCATGAGTGCGTCGTTCACGAATCAGGTGCTCGCCCAGATCGAACTGTGGACGCGCGGCGAGAGCTATCCGCTCGGCGTCTCGACGCTCCCGAAGCTGCTCGACGAGAAGGTCGCCCGGCTGCATCTGGCCGCCCTCGGCGTGCAGCTCACCGAGCTCTCACCCGATCAAGCCGCCTACATCGGCGTCCCGGTCGAGGGCCCGTACAAGCTCGAGCACTATCGCTACTGACGCGCCGTCCGGATCGTTGCGGTATCGGCGTCGCCGGAGGTGAGCGCCGCGAGTCGCTCGTTCTGTAGCGCCAGGGCGCGACTCTCCCGCGCGCGCCGGAGCGCCATTACTGCGCGCAGCATCGTCTCGGGGTCCACGGCGGGAATGGGCGAGACGTGCGGGGTGACGTCCGCCGCGAGCGCGGCTGCGACGCGCGCGCGGGCGCCGGGGTCGAGGAAGGGCGCCTGGTGCACGAACTGGGTTACGCGGCGGGCAAGCCGGTCAGGCATCCGACCGACATCGGCGACCGTGGCCCAGCCGCTCAACGCGTCGGGCAGCTCGACCGGGCGCGGCTGCAATGTCGGTGCGCGGGAACGTTCGCAGTAGGTCCCCGCGACCAGATCGCCCAGGCGTTGCGTCCGCGGCGTGAACGCCCCCACGATCGCGGCGACGGCCCCGAAGGTCAGCCAGATCTCGAGCACTCCGATGAAGGCACGGATGAACGCGTGGCGAAAGCCCGCCGCACCGCCGTCGACCCGCACGATGCGTCCGCCCACCGCCCACCGGCCGAGGCTCGAACCGCCGGTGAGGGTCTCGACGAGCGCCGGGAGCAGGACCAACACGACCACCGCCGTGGTGATCCCGAGGATCGGTGCTGCCGCAGCATCCAGGAGTGCGCCGCCGAGCAGCCAGCTCGACACGACCACCAGGACGAGCAGCAGCACGACGGACGCGACCACATCGATCAGGCATCCGAGAGCTCGCTGGAAAAAGCTCAGCGGCTGGATGTCCAGCGCCACGGCCTCGCCGGTGAGCACTTCGTCCTGACGGATCTGCACCGTCATCGGGTGGTCGGCGGCCATGGGTACAGTAAAGCAAATGGACCTCGACGCCCTGGCAGATGCGCGGCGCGCGGAGTGGGCGCGGCTGGACGAACTCGGCCGTGCGCGCAGGCTCTCGGGCGCCGACATCGACGAGCTGGTCACCCGATACCGGGCGGCGTCGGCGGATCTTGCCGACATCAAGACGACCGCGGGACGTACGCGCGAGAGCGACTACGTCTCGATGCTGCTCGCCCGCGCGAGACGGCGCCTCACGGGCCGCGGCGAGAACCCGCTCCGGCAGATTCCGCGGTTTTTCCTCTGGCAGCTGCCGGCGGCGCTGTATCGGCTGCGGTGGACGACACTCGCGGTCGCGGTGTTCTTCATCACCGTTGCCGCGATCGTTGCTGCGTGGATCTCGAGGGATCCCGCGCTGGTCGCCTCGCTGGGTTCCCAGGCGCAGTTGGAGTACTACGCCGAGGTCGAGTTCGAGGGCTACTACAGCGAGAACCCGGCCGCGGTCTTCGCCGGGACGGTGTGGACCAACAACGCGTGGATTGCGGCGCAGAGCGTCCTGTTCGGGATCACCGGGATCTGGCCGGTCATGGTGCTCGTCCAGAACGCGGTAGCCGTGGGCACCGCCGCAGCCGTGCTCGCCGCGTTCGACCGCATCGACACCTTCGTCCTGTTCATCCTTCCCCACGGTCAACTCGAACTGACGTGCGTGTTCGTCGCTGTGGCCGCCGGGCTCCACCTGTTCTGGTCGTGGGTTGCCCCGGGATCGCGGACGCGGGGAGAGGCTCTCGCGTCGCAGGGACGCGCTCTGGCGACGGTCGCGATCGGACTCGTGTTCGCGCTCGCCGTCGCGGGGCTGATCGAGGGGTTCGTGACCGCGCAGGCATGGCCTTGGGTGATCAAGATCGGCATAGGAACCGCGGCCCTCGGCGCGTTCCTGGTCTACATGCTCGTTGTCGGACGCCGGGCGGCGCGAGCGGGAGAGACGGGGGACCTCACCGAGTTCCACGCCGGCACGGCGCGGCTATGGGCGGGGGGATGAACCGCTCCTTTTGAACAGATCAAAAGTGCGGTAACGTTGACGCGTGATGGATGCACGGCGGTTCGATGGGGGGGAATCCGCCGAATCCGCCATCCGTTCTGCCGGATTGCGTGTCACGAGCGCCCGTGTCGCCGTGCTCGATGCGCTCCGTGACCAGCCGCACGCCAGTGCTGACGCGATCTTCGCGGATGTCGACCGCCGCGCGCCGGGCACGGCTTTGCAGTCGGTCTACAACGCGTTGAACGACTTCGCGGCCGCGGGGCTGGTACGTCGCATCCAGCCCGCAGGGCAGCCGATGCGCTTCGAGGTCCGCATCGACGACAACCACCACCACCTCGTCTGCACGTCCTGCGGGCGAGTCGAGGACGTGGACTGCGTCGTCGGAGAGGCCCCGTGCCTGCATCCGTCGCAGGACCACGGCTTCGCGCTCACGCACGCCGAAGTCACTTTCTGGGGCCGGTGCCCCTCCTGCGCCGCCGCAGCGATCGACCCCCCATCACCCACCCAAAACCCGACCGTCACGGAAGGACGATCATGAGCCAGAACGACCCGGCTGTCACCCCTCTCGGGGAGCAGGCGAACGACATCGATCAGTCGGTCACCGTCACCGACACCGACGAAGCCCAGCTCGCGGAGGCGACCGGCGAAGGCGCCTGCCCCGTCATCCACGCCCAGCCCCACCCGACCAACGGGTCGGCCAACCAGGTGTGGTGGCCGAACAAGCTGAACCTCAAGATCCTCGCGAAGAATCCCGTCGAGGCGAACCCGTACGGCGCAGACTTCGACTACAAGGCCGCCTTCGAGGCGCTCGACCTTGCCCAGGTGAAGAAGGACATCGAGGAGACCATCACGGTCTCCCAGGAGTGGTGGCCGGCCGACTTCGGCAACTACGGTCCGCTCATGATCCGCATGGCCTGGCACAGCGCCGGCACGTACCGCGTGATGGACGGCCGAGGCGGTGGCGGAACCGGACAGCAGCGCTTCGCGCCGCTGAACAGCTGGCCCGACAACGTCGGTCTCGACAAGGCGCGCCGCATCCTCTGGCCCGTCAAGAAGAAGTACGGCCGCTCCCTCTCGTGGGGCGACCTGATGATCCTCGCCGGGAACGTCGCACTCGAGAACATGGGGTTCACGACCTTCGGCTTCGCAGGCGGACGCGTGGACGCCTGGGAACCCGACGATGACGTCTACTGGGGACCCGAGACCACCTGGCTCGGCGACGAGCGCTACACCGGTGAGCGCGACCTCGAACGTCCGCTCGCGGCGGTGCAGATGGGTCTCATCTACGTCAACCCCGAGGGCCCGAACGGCAATCCCGACCCGCTCGCGTCGGCGCGCGACATCCGTGAGACCTTCAAGCGCATGGCGATGAACGACGAGGAGACGGTCGCCCTCATCGCCGGTGGACACACCTTCGGCAAGACGCACGGCGCCGCTCCCGATTCCTACCTCGAGGAAAACCCCGAGGCGGCCGGTCCCGAGATGCAGGGACTGGGCTGGAAGAACAACTTCGGCTCGGGCAAGGGCGACGACCAGATCACGAGTGGCCTCGAGGTGACCTGGACCTACCACCCCACGCGCTGGGACAACGAGTTCTTCCACATCCTGTTCGGTTACGAGTGGGAACTGATGAAGAGCCCGGCCGGGGCGAACCAGTGGCGTCCGGTCAACGGCGGCGGCGCCGACATGGTGCCGCTGGCCCACGACCCCTCGAAGCGTCGTGAACCGCGGATGCTCACCAGCGACCTGGCACTGCGGTTCGACCCCGAGTACGAGAAGATCTCGCGCCGGTTCCTCGAGGACCCGGACGCCTTCGCCGACGCCTTCGCGCGTGCCTGGTTCAAGCTGACCCACCGCGACATGGGTCCGAAGTCCCGCTACCTCGGCCCCGAAGTACCGGCCGAGGATCTCGTCTGGCAGGACCCGGTGCCGCCGGTGGACCACCCGCTCATCGACGACGCCGACGCGGCAGCTCTCAAGCAGCGCATCCTGGACTCTGGCCTGACCGTTGCCGAGCTCGTCCAGACGACGTGGGCTGCGGCATCCACCTTCCGTGGCAGCGACAAGCGCGGTGGCGTCAACGGCGCCCGCCTGCGTCTGGCGCCGCAGAAGGACTTCGAGGTGAACAACCCCGCGCAGGTCGCGAAGGTGATCGCCATCCTCGAGGGCATCAAGGCCGAGTTCGACGCGACCGCGGAAGGCGGCAAGAAGGTGTCGCTGGCCGACCTCATCGTGCTGGCCGGCAACGCGGGCGTCGAGAAGGCGGCGAAGGATGCCGGTGTCGACGCTGTCGTCCCGTTCCACCCGGGGCGCACCGACGCGACGCAGGAGCAGACGGATGTCGAGTCCATGCAGTACCTGGAGCCGGCCGCCGACGGATTCCGCAACTACGTCGGGCCGGTCGCTGCGGCATCCGGGCTTCCCGAGGAGCACCTGCTCATCGACAAGGCAAACCTGCTGACCCTCACCGCCCCCGAGATGACAGTGCTCGTCGGCGGTCTGCGGGTCGTCGCAGGCAACTACGACGGATCCGCCTACGGCGTGTGGACTGACCGACCGGGAGTTCTCACGAACGACTTCTTCGTGAACCTGCTCGACCTCGGCACGACGTGGCGACCGCTGGACCCGGGCAAGCACGCCTTCGAGGGCACGAAGGACGGGTCGGGCGAGCTTGTCGGCCGCGGAACGCGCGTCGACCTGCTGTTCGGCTCGAACTCGGAGCTGCGCGCGATCGCCGAGGTGTACGCGAGCGATGACGCGAACGAGAAGTTCGTGCGCGACTTCGTTGCGGCCTGGGGCAAGGTGACCGAGCTCGACCGCTTCGATCTGGTCTGACGCGCATAGCTCTCGGCATCCGTGAACAAGCGGCCCGTCCCGAAGGGGACGGGCCGCTTGTGCGTCTGATCGCCGTCGCGCTCCGCGTTCGGCGGCGCGCGACGGATGTCAGTTGACGCGCGCTTCGGCCTGGACCGGGGGCAGCGGCTTCCGCTCGAACAGCGCGCGATGCGCGAAGCCGGCCAGGAGGCCGCCGATGAGCGGGAACACGATGAAGACCCAGAGCTGCGCGAGCGCTTCACCTCCGCCGTAGATCGCGGTGGCGATCGAACGGGCGGGGTTGACCGAGGTGTTGTCGATCGGGATCGATACGAGATGGATCATTGTGAGGGCGAACCCGATGACAAGGCCGGCGAACCGCTCGGCGTTTCGCTGCGGGTGGGTGACCCCGAGGATCACGAGAAGGAAGACTCCGGTCAGCAAGATCTCGGCGATGATCGCCGCGCCGATTCCGAACCCTCCGGGCGACGCCGTGCCATAGCCATTGCTCGCGAATCCGCCGTCCTGGGCGGCGCTGAGCCATCCGTCCGGGCCGAACAGGCCGATCAGGACGATCAGAGTCGTCCCGACGGCACCGCCGACGATCTGGGCGATGAGATAGCCGGGAACGTCCTTCCACGCGAACCTTCCGGCAGCGGCAAGCCCGAACGTCACGGCGGGGTTGAAGTGGCCCCCCGAGATGGGCCCCCACGTGTAGATGCCCGCCATGAGGGTCAGGCCGAACGCGAGCGACACGCCGAGAAACCCGACGCCGAGCGAGGTGCCGTTCTCGCTTGCGCCGAAGTTCGCGGCGAACAGGGCGGTGCCGATCGATCCGAATACGAGGAGGAATGTGCCGAGCGCCTCCGCGATCAGCTTCGTCGCTGTTGCGGGGGCAGATGTGGTGTCAGCCATCTCTGGCTCCTTTCCGTCGGCCGAAACCTAGCGCTCTCAGACGGCGCACGAGCAAACGACATGCGTCCGGCCCGGGAAATCACCCTGACTTTCACCTGTGCCAGCCGCGGGGCAGGGTCTGGCCGCTGCGCATCAGAGCCGACCGAGGGCCTTCAGCGCCAGGTAGCGATCCGCGACGCGCGGCGGCAGGTCCTCTGCGGATGCCGACAGGGCGTCGACCCCCGCGCGCGAGAGCGCCATGACCATCCGGTCGGCGTCCCACCGCGCGCGTTCACGTGCCGCTGCGCTGAACGCATCCTCCTTCGGTCCCGCGGTGTGCTCGGGCTGTGCTGCGGCGACGAGGACGTGCGAGTGCGCGGGAAGCAGCGGAAGGGCCCCGAGGAATCCGCGCGATGCCTCGGGATCGTCCTGCGCCGTGAGCACCACCACCAGCGATGGGCGCGTGGTCATCAGTCGCGCCTGGGCGAATGCCGCATCCCAGTCGGTGTCGATGAGGCTCGCATCCACCGCGACCATCGCGTCCACGAGCGCCGGGAGCAGTGCCGCGCCGTCCCGTCCCGTCACGCGCGCCCTGACGGCTCTGTCGAACATCAGCAGGTGGACGTGATCTCCCGCCTGCGCGGCGAGCGCCGACAGCAGAAGCGCCGCCTCCATGGCGGCGTCCAGCCGCACGCCGTCGCCCACGCGAGTCGCGGCGGTGCGGCCGGTGTCGATGATGATCACGACGTGCCGGTCTCGCTCCGGGCGCCACGTGCGCAGCATCGTGGCGCTCGCCCGCGCCGTCGCGCGCCAGTCGATCGAACGTACGTCGTCGCCTCGCACGTACTCGCGGAGGGAATCGAACTCGGTGCCCTGTCCACGCACCTGCACGCTCGTGTTCCCGTCGAGTTCGCGAAGCCGGGCAAGGCGAGACGGAAGGTGGCGCCGCGAGGTGAACGGAGGCAGGACACGGATGCTTCCCGCAGCCGGGACGAGCGCGCTGCGGCCCCCGATCCCCAGCGGCCCGGCGGAGCGCACCGCGAGCCCCAGACTGCGCAGTTCTCCGCGCCGCCGGGGAAGGAGCGAGGTCACGACACGACCGGAGCCCCCGGGGTCGATACGGATGACCGCGTTTCCGGTGGTCGCGCCTGCCGTCGGCTGCCAGGCGTCTCGCACACGGATGCGCAGGGTGCGGTGACCGGTGTTGCGCACGGCAGCCGTCACCTGCGTGGGCTGATCGCGCAAGACCTTTGCCGGGCCCGACCGGGTGACGCTCACCCGGCGCGGGTCGGGAGCGACCAGCACATCGATGGCGAGCAGCAGCAGACACAGTCCGAGCCATGCAGCGGCGCCGGCCCAAGCCGGGACTGCGCCGACGGAGGCGAGGACCACCGGCACCGCTCCGGCGCCGACCAGGAGCGGGTACCGTCCTGTCACGTACACGTCGTGCTCACAGCCATGTCGCGCTCACACCCATGTCGCGCTCACAGGGGAACGCGGGTCTGCTGCAGGATGCTCTGGAGCAGGGCCTCGACCGACACGCCCTCGAGTTCGGCATCCGGGCGAAGGCGCAGTCGGTGCCGCCACGTGGGCAGCAGCATCGTCTGAACGTGGTCCGGAGTGATGGCCGGCGACCCACCGAGCCACGCCCACGCTTTTGCGGTCGCCAGCAACGCCGTCGCGGCGCGCGGGCTCGCGCCGAGCTGCACGGATGGGCTCTGGCGGGTGGCCTGGGCGAGATCCACGATGTAGGCCAGGACGTCATCGGTGGCGGTGACGGCCTGTACCGCGGCTTGGGCAGCGTGGAGGTCGGCCGGTGTGACGACGGTGGCGACGCCGGCCTCATCGAGGTTCCGGGGTGAGAAGCCGTCGGCGTGTCGTCGGAGCACCGTCACTTCCGCGTCGCGTGCGGGCATGTCCACGATCAGTTTCAACAAGAACCGGTCCAGCTGCGCCTCGGGAAGCGTGTATGTGCCCTCGTGCTCGATCGGATTCTGGGTCGCGGCGACCAGGAACGGGTCGGGCAGGCGCCTGGTGACGCCGTCGGTGGAGACCTGGCGCTCCTCCATCGCTTCCAGGAGCGCAGCCTGCGTCTTCGGTGGCGTGCGGTTGATCTCGTCGGCGAGCAGGATGTGGGTGAAGACGGGGCCTTCCCGGAATTCGAACTCGCCAGAGCGTGCGTCGTAGATGAGCGATCCCGACACGTCGCCGGGCATGAGATCCGGGGTGAACTGCACGCGCTTGGTTTCGAGTCCGAGGGCGCGACTGAACGCCCGCACCAGCAGCGTCTTGGCCACGCCGGGGACGCCTTCGACCAGGACATGGCCGCGCGCGAGCAGGGCGATCAGCAGGCCCGTGACGGCAGCATCCTGACCGACCACCGCCTTGCCGATCTCGTCCCGGACGCGGCCGACGGCGGCTCGGGCGTCCCTCTCGCCCGGAACGGACTCCTCGGCGGGTGTCGACAAGGGATCGGGGGTCGTCATTGCTCGGTCCTTTCGGGGTGTAGCGAGGCGCGCGCGGCAGCCTCGAGCCGCCGCAGCCGGTCATGGAGGTCGTCGAGTTCGCGTCGCGCCGTCGGCGAGCCACCGGCGAGGTCCGCACGCGCCTGTTCCCGGGAGATGACGGATGCTGCGGCGAGAGCGTCCGCGACCTCCTCGGCCGAGGACGCGCCCGACAGTCCCAGCACCCGCGCGATCCGCACCCGCGCACCGTGGCGCAGCAGGGCTGCGGCATGAGCGAGATCGCCGGAGTGGGCGTAAAGGTGCGCGCGGCCACGCGTCGTCTCGTCCCCGCGCACCGTCACCGGAAGGCGCTCGCCCACGAGTGGCCCGAAACGGATGCCGCGCCACAGCGCCGCCGCGACCGCCGCGGCAAGGAGGATGACGATGACAGGGCTGACCCACGGCGGGGTGAGCTCGCCCAGGGACGGGCTGAGCGGCTCCAGATCGGTGTCGGCGATCGAGGGTACGTACCAGACGAGCGTCGCGTGTCTACCCATGAGCCCGAGCGCGAGGGAAGCGTTGCCCCCCTCCGCCAGGTGCTCGTTCGTGAACAGGGCCACGCCGTCGACCGCTGACACCCGCTGCGTCCCGGGCATCCCGCTGCGGACTGCCTCCCTCACCAGGAGCGCGTAGCCTCCCGCTGCGGGATAGCACTGGGCGGCCTCGCCGCCGGCGAACACCGTCCGGGGCCGGATCGCCCCGGCCCGCTGCGCGTCGGCGACCGAGCACTGCGGATCGACGAGCGCGTCGTCGGCAACACCGACCGCGTTCGCACCGTCGGCGACCAGACGCAGCGTCCGCGAGCGCGGATCGATCAGGACGACGTCGGCGGCGGCAGCGGTCAGTTCCGTGATCGCGTCGTCCGACAGGGCCGGCGCATCCGGGAGCACAAGGGTCGCATGCCCCTCGCGCAGTTCGGCGGCTGCGCGCTCGTGCGATCGGATGACGCGAACGTCCACACCCTGATCGGCCAGGATGCTCACGAGCGCCCGCGTGCCGTCGGGTGCGGCCGACTCCGGATCCAGCGCATCGCGCTGCGACCACTCGCTCCCGCCGACCAGCGTTGCGCCGATCGTTCCCACGGCGATCAGGCCGACGATGATGGCGATCCAGCCGAGCACCGGGGTGCGCCGCGGGGCGAGCGTGGTCCCCTCACCCGCGGCGGGGAGCGGCCGGGCCTGTCGCGTGTCGACGCTCATGTCATGCCCGCCGGGACCGTCGCCGGGGCGGGAGCGGGGTGCGAACGGGCCAGTGCCGTGTCAGCGGCAGCCACGAGATCGTAGCCAGCCGCTGTTCCCGGCCGCTGGAGGTAACGCACGTCCTCGAACACTCGGGCGGCCCCCCGGAGGTCGGCGCTACCGGGGGAGAGCAGCGCCTCGGCGCGGTGGGCGAACTGGCGCGCCGTCGTGCCCGGCGCAAGCTCCAGCATCCCCCGCTCGTCGAGGCCGCGTGCGGCGGCGCGGAACCGGAGGACGATCGCGGCGTCCCAGTCCGCGCGGCTCTGCGCGGCGGCGGCTGCCGCCCGCAGCCCGTCGGCGCTGCGGTAGTCGACGTCGCCGAAGAGTTCCCCGCTTCGGTGGGTGCGGGATGATGCTCGGCGGGGGATGCCCCACACCACGAGCGCGACGATGATGACCGCGATCACCAGAACCGCCGCAACGAGGGCGAGCACGGCCGCCCACTCCGGCGCGACGTCGGCGGAGAAGAGCGATGCCAGCAGATCCCGGCCGGCCTGCGCGGCGCGGTCGAACCAGGTCGGCTGGGCAGCCTGATACACCGGGTCCGCGAGCTCTTGCCTCGCCCACTCGCGAGCCTGCTCGCCATCCGGAACGAGGGGGATCTCGAAGATCACCGAGGTGTCGCCCATGTCGTGTGGTCGTCGTCCGGGCCGGAGTCCGGGTCTGGTGCTGGGTCGGAGCCGGCGGCGCGGTCAGGTGCCGGGTCGGCGGATGCTGCGGTCGGGGCCGCTGGCGCGGGCGGTGGGACCGTGTATCCCGGGGGCGGCACGGGATACCCGGGAGGCGGCGCAGGCGACGGCGGCGGGGCGGGGGCAGCGGGCCACCGCGGGGGGACTGCACGGCCGATGTGCACCACGTACGGATCGGGGAGGTCGGACGCGCCGGCGTCTCGTCGGTCGACATACTCCAGCAGGTCGAGGTCGAGGCCTTCGTGCCGCATCCGGCAGTCGATGTACACGAGTCCGGCCGCCGTGGACTGGACGATGACGGCGACGGACTGGATGAGCAGCGTCACGATCTGGGTGAGACCGAGTGTGGCGACGATGCCGATGATCGCAGTGGCATTCGGGTCGCCGGTGGGCGCGATGACAGCTGACAGCGCGGAGGCGAGGAACGAGAACGGGATACTCACGATCTGCGCGACGGCGCCGAAGACGAGCGACACCAGCACCAGAATTCCGAGGATCACCCAGAATCGTCCCCGCGTGAGCCGCCACGAGCGGGCCAGGGCGGTGCCCAGCGAGGTGTGCTCGACGATGAGGACGGCGGGGACCAGCAGCAGCTTGACCGCGAGCCACAGACTGATCGGAATCGCCGCGAGAACGACGAGAATACCCAGCACGACGGCGGCGGCGGGGACGGCGGCCGCCAGCACGACGATGAGCCCGCCGACGACGACCACGAGAACGCCGATCGCGAGCGACAGCAGGATGGTGTACCCGATCAGACGCCACGCCACGGGTCGCACGCGCTTCCAGAGCATGCGCAGCGTCATCTTCTCGGCCACTGCCGCGTGCAGCACGTCCGAGATGACCACCGCCTGCACGAGCACGCCGACAGCGCCGGCGAGCAAGCCGAGAACGAGTCCGGCCAGTGCTGTGAGCGTGATCGACCCGGTGAGCACGGCGTCCCACTCGTCCGTCCCGGTCGGCACGGTGTCCAATCGCGAGAAGCTCGCGAACGCGATGCCGGAGATGGCGACCGTGACCACGAGGTAGGCAATGGTCTGCACGACCATGGCGAACCCCAGGAGCACCTTCGGGTTGTGGCGGAGCGCCGAGAACGAGCGGCCCAGGATCGTGCCGAAGGTCAGGGGCTGCAGCGGGATGATCCCCGGCCGCGGCGCGGGCGTCCAAGACGGATACGCGGTCACGGAATCCTCCTCGTGGGGCTGGAATCGGCGCGACCTCCATCGTGTCATACGGGGTGGCGGAGCGCTCGTGCCTGCCCGCCACGGGAACGGCGCGCCGACGCGCGTACGAATCATCGGCGTGCGCACAGGCGGAGTCGACTACTCTCGGGGAGAAGCGCAGGCGGTCACCCGCCGTCAGCGCGCAGGCTGGACGCAAGGAACGAAGGCGCGATGAGCTCACGCATCCTGGTGGTCGACGATGACACCGCCCTGGCGGAGATGATCGGGATCGTGCTGCGCACCGAGGGGTTCGACACGGTCTTCTGCGCCGACGGCGACGCCGCGGTCGACACCTGGCGGTCGGAGCGTCCGGACCTCATTCTGCTCGACCTGATGCTCCCGGGGCGCGACGGAATCGAGATCTGCACATCGATCCGATCGGAGTCGGGCGTGCCGATCATCATGCTGACCGCGCGCACCGACACGGCGGATGTCGTGCGTGGACTCGAGTCGGGCGCAGACGACTACATCGTCAAACCGTTCAATCCGAAAGAGCTTGTCGCCCGCATCCGTACCCGGCTTCGGCCCGGCGGACAGGTCTCGCAGGAGACGCTGCGGATCGGGAATCTCACGATCGATGTGGCCGCACACGAAGTTCGGCGCGGCGACGATGTGATCTCTCTCACTCCCCTCGAGTTCGAGCTGCTGGTCGCCCTCGCCTCGAAGCCCCAGCAGGTGTTCTCGCGCGAAATGCTCCTGGAACAGGTCTGGGGATACCACTACAAGGCCGACACGCGCTTGGTGAATGTCCACGTACAGCGGCTGCGCGCCAAGGTCGAACTCGACCCCGACAACCCCCGCATCGTGACCACGGTGCGCGGCGTGGGATACCGGGCCGGTGCTGTCGAGTGACACCGGCCGTTACCCGAGCCGCGCGCCGCGGTTGCGCGAGGTGAGAGCGTGGGCTCCCCGGGGG
This sequence comes from Microbacterium sp. bgisy207, assembly GCF_965345035.1. GTDB lineage: Bacteria > Actinomycetota > Actinomycetes > Actinomycetales > Microbacteriaceae > Microbacterium. Next base: position 181,553 of record NZ_CBDRMG010000006.1, on the reverse strand, counting down.
CTGCGGAGCGGGCCTACCGCCCGCTGATCTGGCGGCGCGATTGGAGGGCGTGGCCCGACAACCTGGTGCACCTGTGGCGGCGATCTCTTCGCTTCCGTACGCTCAGCGTCACGATCGTGCTCACGGCCTTCTCGATCCTCATCGCTGTCACGTGGACCGCGCTCGCGATCCAGGATGACCTGTTCGCCTCCCGTCGGGACGAGGTGACCGAGCAGGCCCTGCGCGCGACCGCGTCCGCCCAGACAGTGCTCGACGGCGCTGACACGCAGGGAGACAGCGCGCAGATCCAGCGCGTCTGGCTGGGGCTGCGGCCCGTGCTGCAGCAGCAGTCCTCCACCGACATGATCGCGACGTTCCGCATCGGCACTCCGTCGGCGGCACAGGGCTACCGGGTGGGCGAATTCGACACCGCCATCATCTCCGACGGCCTGCGCGAGAAAGTCCGCGCCGACCCGAACCAGCAGTGGTGGCAGTCCGTGGCCTTGGACGGATCGGGTACTCCAGGGATCGTCGTCGGCCAGCAGCTCATCTTTCCGCAGGTCGGAAGCTTCGAGGTGTACTACGCCTACGGACTCGACGGGGCCGAGCAGACCCTGCGTTTCGTCCAGGCGACGCTGTGGGTCGTGGGTGTCGCGCTCGTGCTGCTGATCGGTGGCATCGCGTGGTTCGTGCTCCGCTCTGTCACGACGCCCATAGGGGAGGCCGCGCAGACAAGTGCCAAGCTCGCGGCGGGCGAGCTGGGCGTCCGGCTGCCGGTGCGCGGTGAGGATGAGCTCGCCACGCTGGGCGAGTCGTTCAACGCGATGGCGGACAGCATCGAGACGCAGATCAAGGAGCTGGCCGACCTGTCGCTGGTGCAGCAGCGCTTCGTCTCCGATGTCTCCCACGAGCTGCGCACGCCGCTGACCACGATCCGACTTGCCGCGGACATGCTCAACAACCGCCGGGATGAGTTCGACCCGACGACGGCGCGCGCCGCCGAACTGCTCAACGCGCAGGTGGAGCGGTTCGAGGTTCTCCTGGGTGATCTCCTGGAGATCAGCCGGTACGACGCGGGCTCCGTGCAACTCGAGCTCGAGCCGACGAGCCTCGTGGCTGTGGCGGAGGATGTGATCGGCTCGATGGAGCAGGTCGCGCAACAGCACGGCACCGACCTGCGCCTGGTCGCGCCCGGCGGGTACTCACCCGTCGACATGGACCCCCGGCGCGTGCGCCGGGTGCTGCGGAACCTGATCGGAAACGCCATCGAGCATGGCGAGGGCAAGCCGGTGGTGATCACCGTCGACAGCAATCAGCAGGCGGTGGCCGTGGGAGTTCGCGACTTCGGCATGGGTATCGCCGCGGAGGATGCCGCGCGCGTTTTCGACCGCTTCTGGCGCGCGGACCCGTCCCGCAAGCGAACCCTCGGGGGTACGGGCCTGGGCCTTGCGATATCGCTTGGAGACGCGCGACTGCACGGTGGCGATCTCGCGGTGTGGTCAGAGCCCGGACGCGGCGCACACTTCGTGCTCACGCTTCCACGCGGCGCCCGTCGCGGAGTCGGTTCGCCGCCCGTTCCCTTGGACTCGCCGATACCGCTCGATCCCGGCGATGAGAACACAATCGAGGCGTTCGAGCACACCCAACCGATCTCGACGGTGTCCGACACCGACCGTCATGGGGGGGAGGGGACATGAGAAGGATCATCGGTGCAGTCCTCGCGATGGTCGGTGTCCTGGCTCTGGCCGCGTGTGCGGGCCTCCCGGTGAGCGGGCCGGTGACCGCCGGTCGACCGGTCGACGAGACGCGGACCGGTCCGGAAGTGCGCTTTTTCCCGGACGGGCCCCAGCCAGGTGCATCACGTGAGGAGATCGTCGACGGTTTCCTTCGTGCCGGGTCGGGATCCAGCGGGGACTGGGAGACGGCTCGTCTCTTCCTGGCCCCCTCCATCCGAACGACGTGGGATCCGCTCGCGGGTGTCGCCGTCGTGCCGACCGGAGAGATCGCTGCGCAGCCGGCGGTTGAGGACACCGTCAAAGTGGTGCTCAATCCCCTCGCGAGCGTCGATGCCACCGGCCACTACGAGCCGGCGGCGGGCGGGATGGTGACCCTCGCGTACGAGCTCGTCGAGATATCGGGCGAGTGGCGGATCTCGAAGGCTCCCGATGGGATCGTGCTCGACGAGAGCGTGTTCGGCACGGTCTTCCACCGCTATTCCGTCATGTACTTCGACCCGTCCTGGACCTACCTCGTCCCCGACGAGAGATGGTTCCCGACGACCTCCGCCGCCGTCCGGATCACCGGAGCGCTGGTCGACGAGCAGCCGAGCGACTGGCTCCGAGGTGCGGTGTCCACCGCGTTCCCGGACGACGTGACGTTCGCGTGGTCGTCGGTCCCGCAGAGTGCGGGCACCGCACAGGTGGAGCTGTCTCCCGAGGTGCTTGCCCTCCAGCAGCTCACGATCGACCGGATGGCCACCCAGTTGGAGGCGAGCCTCGCAACAGCGGGCATCACCGAGGTCCAGCTCACCGTCGATGGCGCTCCCGTTGCCGCGACGCCCGTGGAGACCCGGTCGACCACCGTCACCGGCGGACCGCTCGTGATGACGGACGCGGGGTTCGGCTTTCTCACCGGGAACGAGCTCACGCCGATTCCGGGACTGTCGGATGCCGTCGTACGCAGTGACCCTGTCGCCGTCCAGGTGGGCCCGGACCGGGACGTCGCTGCCGTGCGTTCGGTGGACGGGTCGGTCTCGCGCGCCGAGGCGACCGGTGGTGTTGTCGTCTTCGACACCCGAAGCGGGCTCCGTGACCCCGTCATCGATCCGGGCGGGTTTGTGTGGAGCATCCCCGCGGGCTCGCCGGCAGCGCTGACCGCGTTCGCCCCCGACGTCGAGTCCCCGCTGCTCTCGCAGCCGTGGGCGGCCGCGGGGGCGACGGATGTTCAGGCGATCTCGATCTCGCGAGACGGCACCCGGATGGCGGGAGTCGTGCGGGTGGGGGATCGTGCCGAGGTCTGGCTCTCCGGGGTCATCCGCAACGGCGACGGCGTTCCTGCGCGCCTCGGCGAGCCCATCGTTGCCGGGCTCATCGACGGCGAGGCAGTCTCGATGGCGTGGACAGACGACGTCACCGTCTCGGTCGTCGTGCGTGACGGTTCGGCAACGGAGATCGTCGAGCAGGTGGTGGGTGGAGCGCCCGCGGGTGTGGCCGGTCCTGCCGGAGCGTCGATCACCACAGTCGCCACGGCGACCTCGAGCATCCGTCTTCGCTCGGACGCCGGGGGACTGTACGTCCGCCGCGGTGCGAACTGGCTGCAGACCGCGGAGGGCATCACCCTGCTGGCGGTGCAGCAGGGCACGCCGCAGTAGTCCCCTCCGGCGTTCCTCCCCAGGCCGCGGGAGCGGGTGGTGATGCCGCCGATTTCGGTGCGCGCACGGAGCGCCTTGCGCGGCGATGGATGCTCTCATTGTGATCTCTCCGAGCCTGTCGACCGCCGCCGAGCGAATACGTGACGCCGCAGCCGGGGCGCTGTCGTGGCTCATCCCCGTGGAGTGCGCGGGATGCGGCGAGCCGGACCGCGCACTGTGCCCGGCGTGCGATGACACCCTCCGACGTTCCCGCCCGCGGCATCGCGCGCTGCCTGGAGTCGACGTCGTCAGCGCGATGGAGTACACCGGACCGGTGGTGGGGGTGCTGCGCTCACTCAAGTCGGAGGGGAGAACAGGTCTCGCACGCCCTCTGGGGATGGCGCTGCGCACCGCGCTCGAGCAGATCAGCCCCGGGACCCCCGAGCTGATCCCCGGTGCCGCCGGGGCCGCGTGGGTCCCCGTCGGGATTCCCTCGTCTGCCGCGGCGTTCCGTCGCCGGGGATACCGTGTCGTCGACCTCATCGCTCGCCACGCGGGCCTGCGGTGCGTTCCGGTCCTTCGAGTGGCCACAGCGGCCGCCGACCAGCGCGCGCTCGGTCGAGCAGAGCGACACCAGAACGCGGAGGGGATGTTCACGGTCCGGTCCCTCCCGCGGGCTCCCCTCATCCTCGTCGACGATGTCGTCACGACAGGAGCCACTCTTCGGGCCGCCGCTCACGCAATACGCGCTGCCGGGGGAACGGTCGTCGGCGCCGTCACTGTCGCGTCGACCCCGTTGCGGTGGGTGCCCCCGGACACTGGCGCACCGCGCGATGACGGGAGTGGATCACCGCCACCGGCGCGCGCCCGGAGGCCGTGAAAAACCTCGGTCTGCCCGAGGGGGGCGAACTCTATCGACACGATGCACATCATGCGTGACAGTCCGGTGGCCAGGGTCTAACGTGGGGGTGACAAGGCGACTGATGGTCCGCCCTTGGAACCGGGCGGACCGGAAACAAGGAGGTCATGATGGACACGAACATCGTCGGCGTGGGGGTAGGTATCACAGACCGCTTCCGCTCGGTCGTCGAGGAGAAAGTGGTTCGCATCGAACACCTCGCGCCCCGCGCGCAACGCGTGGATGTCAAGGTGACGCACCGCACGTACCGCACCGGGCGCGTCGAGGACCACACCGTCGAACTCACGCTGACCGGCAAGGGTCCGCTGGTGCGGGCCGAGGCCACGGACGCCGACAAGTTCACGGCGCTCGACCTGGCCGTCGACAAGCTCTGCGAGCAGTTGCGCCGGGCGAAGGACAAGAGGGTGGACGCGCGCAACCACCCGCGCAAGGCCAGCTTCGACAAGGGTCGCGGCGAACTCGACGGCATCGACATTCAACCCGCGTCCGCCGATGTGCTTCGCCGCGTCGCAACGGGTGAGGTGCCGATCGTCGACGGGGAGGAAGAGGAGGCATACACTCCGGTCGTCATTCGCACGAAGGAGTTCGAGGCGGAGTGGATGACCGTCGAGGAGGCCGTCGACAGGATGGAACTGGTCGGACACGACTTCTTCTTGTTCATCAACGCGGCAACCGATCACCCGAGCGTCGTGTACCGGCGCAAGGGATGGGACTACGGCGTCATCTCGCTGACGACCGAGGCGAGCCCCGCAGCCGTCGCGGTCTGACCCACGGGATCGCACGGTTCGCTGAACGGATGCCGCGGGCTCAGGCGCCCGCGGCATCCGGCGTGTCAGTCGAAGATTCCGTCCAGGATGCTGCCGATCACGAGACCTCCGAGGATGCCGCCCACGAGGTCCGACCCCCCGCCGGCTCGGCGACCGAACCCCTCCATGGGGCCTCCCCACTGGGGCGGGGGACCGGCGGCGGGCCGGGAGGCATCGATGTCCCGCTGCGCATAGCGAAGTGCCTCGCTCGCCAGATGGGCGGCGCGTCGAGCGACCTCCATCGCCTGTTCCCGATCATCCTCGGCGATCGTCGACACGGTGGCCGCCGCGCCTCCGACCACCCGGTCGAGATCCGCTCTGACTCGCTCGGCCTCCGCGAGGCGGGTGCGCGCGTCAGCGCCGATCCACCCGCGGTGACCGGCGATCACGTCTCGCGCGACCGCGAGCTGGCGGTCGGCGTCATCAATCGCGTGGCGCACGTGGCCGAGCTCCGGGATCGGCCGGGCGGCCCGCTCGCGGGCGGCGGCGACCGCGGCGTCCAGTGCCGCGTTGGCCTCGCGCATCCGAGTCAAGTGCGCGAACGGATCCGTGTTCACACCGGCTGCAGGGAGGGAGGCGAGGGCCGACTGCAGTGCTGACATCGCGTCGACCACGGCGGGCACCTGGGGAGCACTCCGAGCGGCGATTAGGTCCGCTCGGGAGTCCTCGATGATTGCCGCGAGGGTCGACTCCGCGCGCAGCGCCTCGACCTCGAAGGTCTCCACGGCGTCCACGAGGGTCTCCGCGCGTCGGGCGGCTTCGGTGGCCGCCTCCAAGGCCAGGTTGGCCTGCTCTCGCTGACCGGCTTCACGGCGACGCTCTGCGACGGCGGCGCTGTGCTCGGCAAACCCCAGGAGCTGCTCAGCCTCGGCGGGGTTGGCCGCGACACCCTCCAGAGCGCTCGGCGCATACCTCGCACCCAGCCGCTCGACGGTTTCGCGGGCGTGGGGCAGCCGGGCACGGATGCGGGTCGCGTCAGCACGCACGCGCGCGATGATCTCCGGGGCGCGGCGAGCGCGTTCGATAGGTTCGGCCAGGGCCGCCATCCGGTCTTCGAGCAGGTCCTCGGCCCACTCGCAGAGCTGGATGATGCGCGTGTTGCGGGTGCGGAGCTCCTCGGGCGTATCCGGGATTTCGTCGTGATTGAGCTGCTGGAGGTGGAACGCCTCCTGCATGTGGGTGCGTACCGACTCGAGTGCGGTGCGCAGATCGCTCACGGCGTTCGGTCCGAGTTCGGCCTCCGCGAACGACACTTCGTCGACGGCGAGACGGATGTGCTCGTCGGCCGCGACCAGAGCGCTCTGCGCGCGCCGAGCGAGATCGGCATCCCGCTCAGCCGTCTCCGCCTGTTCGCGCTTGCGTCGTCCCCAGAATCCGGCCATGTCTTGATCCTAGGAGCGCGCGGCCGAGTTCGGGCTGAGTGCATATCACCGCTCGCGAACGGTCTCAGCCCACGCCAAGGTCACGGCCCGGTAACATGAGTCGGTATGTCCGAGCGCGGTTCGCGCCGGGTCGGCACCCTGGGTGCCGCCGTTGACAGATGGAGAGCTTTCCGTGGCCAATCCTCTCGAGAAACTCCTTCGCGCCGGTGAAGGCCGGTTGCTGCGACGGCTGCAGCAGGTCGCGAAGGCGGTCAACGCCCTCGAGGACGAGTACTCGCAGCTGACCGACGAAGAACTGCGAGACGAAACGGTCGAGTTCCGTGCCCGCTACGAAGCCGGTGAGACGCTCGACAAGCTCATGCCCGAGGCTTTCGCTGCCGTGCGTGAGGCCGCCAAGCGCACGATCGGTCAGCGCCACTACGACGTGCAGCTCATGGGCGGTGCGGCGCTCCACCTCGGGAATATCGCCGAGATGAAGACCGGTGAAGGCAAGACGCTGGTGGCGACCCTTCCCGCGTACCTGAACGCGATTGCGGGCAAGGGCGTGCACGTCGTGACCGTCAACGACTTCCTCGCGGGCTATCAGGCCGAACTGATGGGCCGTGTCTATCGCGCTCTCGGGATGACCACCGGCACGATCGTGTCGGGGCAGACGCCCGAGGTCCGGCGTGAGCAGTACCTCGCCGACATCACGTACGGCACGAACAACGAGTTCGGCTTCGACTATCTGCGCGACAACATGGCCTGGCGCAAGGAAGACCTCGTTCAGCGCGGCCACTTCTTCGCGATCGTCGACGAGGTCGACTCGATCCTCATCGACGAGGCTCGCACGCCGCTGATCATTTCCGGACCTTCCGCGGGAGAGGCCAACCGCTGGTTCACCGAGTTCGCCAAGATCGCTCGCACGCTTGAGCCGGGTGTCGACTACGAGGTCGACGAGAAGAAGCGCACGATCGGCGTCCTCGAGCCGGGGATCGAGAAGGTCGAGGACTACCTCGGCATCGACAACCTGTACGAGTCGGTCAACACTCCGCTGATCTCGTTCCTGAACAATTCCATCAAGGCGCTTGCGCTGTTCAAGCGCGACACCGACTACGTCGTGATGAACGACGAGGTCATGATCGTGGATGAGCACACGGGGCGAATCCTCGTCGGCCGGCGCTACAACGAGGGCATCCACCAGGCGATCGAGGCGAAGGAAGGGGTCCCGGTCAAGGCCGAGAACCAGACTCTTGCGACCGTGACGCTGCAGAACTACTTCCGCCTGTACGACAAGCTCTCGGGAATGACCGGTACCGCCGAGACCGAAGCGGCCGAGTTCATGTCGACGTACCAGCTCGGTGTGGTCTCGATCCCGACCAACAAGCCGATGATCCGTAAGGATCAGGCGGACCTTGTCTACAAGAACGAGCCCGCCAAGTTCGCGCAGGTCGTGGAGGACATCGCCAAGCGTCACGAAGCCGGCCAGCCCGTGCTGGTCGGGACGGTCTCGGTCGAAAAGAGCGAGTACCTCTCGCGCTTGCTCGCGAAGAAGGGGATCAAGCACGAGGTCCTGAACGCGAAGAACCACGCGCGCGAGGCGGAGATCGTCGCGCGCGCCGGCCGGTTGGGTGCGGTGACGGTGGCGACCAACATGGCCGGTCGCGGTACCGACATCATGCTCGGCGGCAACGCAGAGTTCCTCGCCGTTCAGGAGATGAAGGCGAAGGGACTCGACCCGGTCGAGACGCCCGAGGCGTACGAGGCCGAGTGGGACGCCGTCTACAACGACATGCGGGAGCGCGTCTCGGCCGAGGCCGAGAAGGTCGTCGCGGCGGGCGGACTGTATGTTCTGGGCACCGAGCGGCACGAGTCTCGGCGCATCGACAATCAGCTGCGCGGTCGGTCCGGTCGCCAGGGTGACCCCGGCGAGAGCCGGTTCTACCTGTCGCTCACAGACGACCTCATGCGCCTGTTCCAGTCGGGAGCCGCCGAGGCGATCCTGTCTCGCACGAACTTCCCCGACGATGTCGCGATTGAGTCAGGAATGGTCTCGCGCGCGATCAAGAGCGCCCAGTCGCAGGTCGAGGCTCGCAACGCGGAGCTGCGCAAGAACGTGCTGAAGTACGACGACGTGCTGAACCGTCAGCGTGAGGCGATCTACTCGGACCGCCGCCATATCCTCGAGGGTGATGACATCGCCGACCGGGTCCAGCACTTCATCGAGGATGCGATCAGCGCGCTGATCGACGACCACACCGGTTCGGGGCACACGGAGAGTTGGGACTTCGATGCCCTCTGGACCGAGCTGAAGACCCTCTACCCGGTGTCGCTCACGATCGATGAGGTGGTCGCCGAGTCCGGGAGCAAGGGCAAGGTCACGCCTGAGGTTCTCAAGCGGGAGCTCATCTCGGATGCACGGATCGCCTACCAGAAGCGCGAGGAGAGCCTCGGGGAAGCCGCGATGCGCGAACTCGAGCGTCGCGTCGTGCTCCAGGTCGTCGACCGCCGCTGGCGTGACCACCTGTACGAAATGGACTACCTCAAGGACGGTATCGGCCTGCGCGCCATGGCGCAGCGGGATCCGCTGATCGAGTATCAGCGTGAGGGGTACCAGATGTTCCAGCAGATGATGGGGCAGATCAAGGAGGAGTCGGTCGGGTACCTGTACAACCTCGATGTCGAGGTGCGTCGCGCCGACGGCGAGCACGCCGCGGAGGTCGAGGCGAAGGGACTGTCGATCGCTCCCACGGTCGATGGGCAGCGACTGCAGTACTCCGCGGCCAACGACGCCGGCGAGGTCGAGGTGCGCAATGAGCGCGGCCAGGTGCAGCAGGCGGCGACCAGCCGCGCGCGGCAGACTGCCGCATCCGTGCCCGCCGCACCTGTCGCCCCTGCCCCGCCGGCCGCGCGCGGCGCGTTCGGGCAGCGGACCGATGGCGAGTCGTCGGCGCAGCCCGCGCGTCCCCAGCCGATGAACCGCGCTCAGCGGCGTGCGGCCGACAAGAAGAAGTAGGTTCGGGCGGGCCACGACCGGTCAGGTGGCAGGGAAGGTGCGGCACTATTCTGAACGGATGACCCACCCCCGGCCCCTGGACCAGTCGAGCAAGCTGAAGCACGTCCTCTACGAGATCCGAGGGCAGGCTCTGGTCGAAGCCGACCGTCTGGAGGCGGAGGGGCACAGGATCCTCAAGCTGAATACGGGAAACCCCGCGGCATTCGGATTCGAGGCGCCTTTTCAGATCGTGCGCGACATGATCGAGGCTGTTCCCGAAGCGCACGGATACAGCGATAGCCGCGGGATCAAGTCCGCCCGGCTCGCCGTGGTGTACAGGTACGAGCAGGTTCCCGGCTTCCCGACACTCGATCCGGATGACGTGTACCTCGGCAACGGCGTTTCCGAACTCATCACGATGACGATGCAGGCGCTCCTGGACGAGGGCGACGAGGTCTTGATCCCCGCTCCGGACTACCCGCTGTGGACCGCGATGACAAGTCTCGGTGGCGGCACGCCGGTGCACTATCTGTGCGACGAGCAGAACGGCTGGCAGCCCGACATCGAGGACATCCGCTCCAAGGTCACGGAGCGGACGAAAGCGATCGTCGTGATCAACCCCAACAACCCCACCGGCGCCGTGTATACCCGCGAGGTGCTCGACCAGATCGCAGACATCGCTCGGGAGCACTCGTTGCTCGTGCTCGCCGACGAGATCTACGATCGCATCCTGTTCGACGACGCGGTCCACATCCCGATGGCCGCGGTCGCGCCCGACCTGCTCGTGTTGACCTTCAATGGCCTGTCGAAGACCTATCGGGTGGCCGGCTATCGGTCCGGATGGCTCGCGATCACCGGGCCGAAAGACCACGCCGCCGGGTTCCTGGAGGGAATCACCCTGCTTGCATCGACGAGGCTGTGCCCCAATGTGCCAGCCCAGTACGCGGTACAGGCGGCCCTCTCCGGCGTGCAGTCGATCGATGCGCTGATCGCTCCGACCGGGCGGCTCCATGAGCAGCGCGAAGCCGCGTGGGAGGCGTTGGAGTCGATCCCGGGCGTCAGCTGCGTCAAGCCGGACGGCGCGCTGTATGCCTTCCCGCGATTCGACCCCAACGTGTACGAGATCCGCGATGATGCTCGTCTGGTCTACGACTTCCTCGTGGCCGAGAAGGTGCTGCTGGTGCAGGGAACCGGGTTCAACTGGCCCACGCCGGATCACGTTCGAATCGTGACGCTCCCCGAGTCGCGGGTGCTCACCGAAGCCATCGAGCGCCTCGGCAACTTCCTGTCGACGTATCGGCAGTGACCGCCGCGGTGAACGGCGGGATCTGCGACGGCCTCACAGCAGCGCGAGGGACGTCGTCCGCCACCGGCCGTCCATGCCCTCGAGCCGTAGAGCAACCGCACGGGTCCGCGCCGGGCCGCGGACGATGACCACGCCCTCCACGACGCCGTCTGCCGGCGAAGAATGGCGAACGGACACGATCTGGTGGACCGGGCGTTTGGCCGGCACACCGCGGGCGCTTCGCGCACGCGCGGCGAGGTTCGCCCGCGTGACGAGCTTTCGATAGGCATCCTCGGTCAGCCACCTGGCGAGCTGGTCCACTTCGCGGACACCGGCGAAGATCTCCAGGACGCCGCGGGAGATGTTGCGCAGAAACGTGTCGGGATCGGGGAGGTCCGCGGTGCTCGTGCGCTGAGGCGCGAAGTACTGGGTCAGCTCGGCCGCTTCGTCTGCCGCGCGGTAGGCGCGTGCGAAGCTCGATTGCGTCGTCGCCATGAGATCTCACTCTCGACCGGAAACAGGATGTCGAGAAGTAGAGCACACAGCGAACTCCCAGAAGAGGGCGAGGGGGTCGCTGTGGACAGTTTCTCATCGACTCCTCATCTAGGACGTACGCTCGCCGAGTGCGTTGGGACCGACTGTTCGACGACCTCGAAGCTCAGGCATCCGCGGAGTGGGAGGCCGAACGCGCCGCCCTCGCGTCGGAGTCAGAACGGGTGCGCCTCTCGCGCGTGACGCTGCGGGACCGGCTCCTCCTCCTGCGGGAGGTCACCGCGCACGTGCGTGCCGATCTCACGGCCGGGAGCGGGATCGAGGGGCCGGTGATCGCCGTCGGCGCTGATTGGCTCGCGGTGGAGCGCGTCCCGTCGTCGGTGAGCATCGTTCCGTTCTCCGCCGTGGTGAGCCTCCGGATGCCGCACGCCGACCTGCTGCGCAGCGCGGCCGGTCGCGCCGGAGGAGCCCTGCGGGACAGACTCGATCTCGGCTTCGTGGTTCGCGACCTCGCCCGGCGCCGTGTCCCGGTGCTCGCGGAGCTCATCCCCGGCACCGTCGTCACCGGAACCGTGGATCGGGCCGGTGCCGATCACTTCGATCTGGCGGTGCACGATCTCGACACGGCGCGGCATCCGTCGGCGGTCAGCGGCTATCGGATGATCCCGTTCGCGGCGGTGACCCAGCTGGTCGTGGCCGCGGACGACGCGGGGCTCTGATTCGCTGCAGCGGATCTCAGTCGGGATTGCGGATCGCTCCGGTTCCCCACAGCTCCGGGAAACTCGCGGTCTGTGACTGGTGCCACAACGCCATCCGTCGCGTCTGCTCAACCTGATCGTCGAGGTAGGCATCGACGCTGCTCTCGTCGATCCGCCACTGCCCACTCTGACCCACGCGCATTCCGCGAAGCTGCCCGGCCAGCACGAGAGCGAGCACGTCGTCGACGTCGATAGCGAGCACCTCGGCAACCTGAGAGGGCGTCAGCAGGCGCGCGTCGGCAGCGGGGGGATGGGGCATGTCCCCATTATGACCCCGGGCTCGGACACGGCTGCGCTCTAGAGCGCGCTGTGGATAAGCGCGGCGGCAGGGGGCGATGCTCGGCCACCATGGTTCGCATGGTCTCCGAATCCCGCAGCAGTCGGCGCCCCGCCTGGGCAGATCTGAGGTTCCTGGTCGGCATCGTCCTGGTCGTGGCATCCGTCGGAGGTGTCTGGATCGTCGTCTCGGCCGCGCGCCAGACCCAGCCGATGTACGTCGCCGCTCGCGCGATCGTCCCGGGTGAGCCGGTCGACGCCGCTGATCTCGCTGTCGTCGAGGTCACGCTGGGCGCGGCATCCGACGCCTACCTCCATGCCGATCAGCTCGAAGAGGGGCTCGTGGCCACACGGACGGTCGCGGCGGGCGAGCTCGTCCCCGCCGATGCCCTCGTCTCGGACGAGAGCGCCCAGTCCACGACGGTCGTCGTTCGCAGCGCAGTCGACGTCCCCGGTTCGGTCGTCGCCGGCTCGACCGTCGAGTTGTGGGCGGCGCCGCGCCTCGACCAGTCGCGCTACGACACACCGCGCATCCTCGTGGCCGACGCGACGGTGGTCGGCGTGACCCGGGACGAGTCGCCGCTTGCGGGCGGGACCGCCGCCGTCGAACTCGTCATCCCGAGGGCCGACGTCGCGGCGGCGCTCGCCGCGATCGCGGACGGGGCGGCACTGTCCGTAGTGCCCGCAGCGCCGGGGCAGCGATGAGGACGGTGATCGCTCTCGACGAGCCCCACGGTGCACGCCTCGCGGACGAGCTGTCCCGTCTCGGATGGGATGCCGAGGCTCGCCCGCCGGCTGCTCCCGGCCTCATGGCAGCGCGGGGTCGGATGCGCGAACTCGCAGACCGCTCACCGGAGCTGCTGGTCATCGCCTCCCGCCACGACACGCTGACCCGCGATGTCGTGATGGCGTGCGATCGCGAGGGAATCCGGATCATCCCGGTGGGGGAGGGGGAGGCATCCGTTCGACTGGCTCAGGCGTTCGGACTGGGCGTTCTGATGTCGCCGCGGGTCTCTGGACGTGAGTTGATGCAGGCCGTGCGTGCGCCGATTCCCGCGGCGCCCATGCCACCCGGCGGGCGCCGCGTCATCGTCGTGTGGGGGCCGGCGGGGTCGCCGGGACGCTCGACGATCGCGATCGAACTGGCTGTGCACCTCGCCCGGGACCGGTCGGCAGCGCTCGTCGACGCCGATTCCCACGCACCATCCGTGGCGATCACGCTCGGGTTGCCGGACGAGGGGCCCGGGTTCGCTGCCGCATGCCGCCAGGTCACGCGCGGCGCGCTGGATGTCGCGGAACTGGAACGGATCGCGCTGCGTGTCGGACGCGGACCGCGTGTGCTGACGGGCATCAACCGTCCGTCTCGATGGCCGGAGCTGCGTGAGGATCGGGTCCGACGTGCCCTGGCGGTCTGCCGGGAGTGGGTGGATGACACGGTGGTCGACGTGGCTGCGCCGCTGGATCGGGATGAGGAGATCGTGAGCGACCTCGCGGGCGATCGACGCAACGCCGCGACGATCGCTGCGCTCCAGGAGGCGGATCTGGTCGTTGCCGTTGCCGGCGCGGACCCGGTGGGCATCGGTCGATTCGTCCGGGGATACGCGCAGCTGCGCGAGACTGTCGGCTCCACGCCGATCGCGGTCATCGCGAACAGGCTTCGTCCCGGCGCGCTGGGCATCGACGCGCGCGGTCAGGTGCGGCGGAGCCTCGACCGATTCGCAGGCATCCGCGACGTCTGGTTCGTCCCCCAGGACCCGCGGTCCGCGGACGCCGCGCTTCTGGCGGCCCGACCGATTGCCGAGGTGGCACGTCGATCTCCGATCGTCTCTGCCGTGCGGCGTTTTGCGGCAGAGGCGCTTACCGTCGACTCTCGAAACGCAGCGTAGCTCGAGCATGCGGTCGGGGCTTTAGGCTGAGACGATGTCGACGCTCAGCGATCTCGTCTATGCCCAGGGGCGTTCCACCGATGCGGATGTCGAATGGCTCCACCGTCTCGCGGGAGACGGTCAGCTGCTTGCCGATCTCGCCTTCGCCGACATCGTGATCTGGGTGCCGACGGCCGATGATTCCTTCGTCGCGGTCGGTCACACGCGCCCGAGTGGTGCGGCCACCCTCTTCTATCGCGACATCGTCGGCGATCCGGTCCGCCCGCAGTGGCGCACACAGATCCGGGAAGCGTTCTTCTCGGGGATGATCGTCGACTCGGCATCGCCCGACTGGTTCGAAGAGACTCCCACCCGCGTCCGCGCGGTGCCGATCGTCCGCGGGACCGGCGAGAGCCGCACCACGCTCGGCGTTCTCACCCGCCATACCAACCTCGGTGAGACCCGTACGCCCTCGCGCCAGCAGATCACCTTCAACGAGTGCGCCGACGACCTGTTCGGGATGGTCGCCTCGGGCGACTTTCCGGACCTGAGCGCGCCGACGGCGCCACGGCGCGGTGCCCCTCGCGCCTCGGACGGACTCGTGCGGCTCGATGTCGATGGGACCGTGACGTTCGCGAGCCCCAACGCCCTCTCGGCGTTCAACCGCATGGGCTTTGAAGACGAACTCGAGGGCGAGTCCCTCGTGGAGGTCACGACCGCGATCCTCCCCGAGAAGCGCCAGTTCGATGAGTCGCTTCCCCTCGTGGTGACCGGCCGCGCACCGTGGCGAGCAGACATCGAGGCGCGCGGGGTGACGGTGAGTCTGCGCACGATCCCGCTGCGCGATCACGGCATCCGCATCGGTGCGATCCTGTTGTGCCGCGACGTGACGGAGCTGCGACACCAGGAGCAGGAGCTGATCACCAAGGACGCGACAATCCGCGAGATCCATCACCGGGTCAAGAACAACCTCCAGACTGTCGCGTCGCTGTTGCGCATCCAGGCGCGGCGTTCGCACACCGAGGAAGCGAGGGAGGCGCTCACTCAAGCGATGCGCCGGGTGTCGGCCATCGCGGTCGTCCACGACACGCTCTCCGAGGGCCTGACGCAGCGAGTCGACTTCGACGACGTCTTCGACCGGGTGCTCAAGCTGGTAGCCGAGGTCGCCGCGGCACCGACCACCCGCGCGCGCACGCGCTCCGTCGGTCGGTTCGGCACGCTGCCGAGTGAGTACGCGACGCCGCTTGCGCTCGCTCTCACGGAACTGGTGACCAATGCCGTCGAGCACGGCTTGGCCGGCAAGGAAGGCGATGTCGAGATCGAGGCCGAGCGGGATCCCGAACGACTCCTCGTCCGCGTGCGCGACAACGGTGTCGGGCTTCCGGAGGGGCAGGTCGGCCGAGGGCTGGGCACGCAGATCGTCCGGACTCTGATTCAGGGCGAGCTCGGTGGGACGATCGACTGGCACACCCTCGTGGGCAGCGGTACCGAAGTCACCATCGACATCCCGCTTCGCTACATCGCTCTCGACTGAGCGCGATCATCCGACGCGGCACCGGTCATCGGTGCTCGCGGTCAGCGCGTCAGGGCGACGTGCGAGTCAGCTGGCGCGCCGGGCGCGCGCTGCGCGGCGCTTGAGTGCGCGGCGCTCGTCCTCGGAGAGTCCGCCCCACACGCCCGAGTCCTGACCGGACTCCAGGGCGTACTGGAGGCAGATCTCGGTGACGGTGCACCGGGCGCACACGGATTTCGCCTTTTCGATCTGATCGACGGCTGGTCCCGTGTTTCCCACGGGGAAGAACAGCTCGGGATCGACAGTCAAGCAGGCGGCCTTGTCGCGCCAGTCCATAGGGGTGCTCCTTGAGGGAAATGAGCATCGGACCACCGGGCGGTCGGATACTCTGGGGAGGTGTACGAGTGATGTCTCGTCCCACGACCTTGTGGGAGCACACGGCTTTACCAATCGTCCCACAGCCGTTCACCCGAATCAAGGGTTGAGTGGTGAGTGGGATGCAAAAGGTCTGGCGTCGGCCGAAAGCCCGGGAGGTTCGCGATGCGCACTGTGGTCGCCGCTCGAGCGGCGGGACTGATCGTGGCGATCGAAGCAGCAGGCCTCCTCGCGCTCGGCGTGTGGCAGATCATCGCCCTTGCCGCCGGTGACACGACAGCGTTCGACAGCGCCATCGCGCTGTTGGTCCTCACGATCGCCGGAGCGGCGATCGTCGCCGTGTTCGGCGTTGTGACCTGGCAGGGCGCATCGTGGGGGCGTTCGGGAGCGATCGTGACGCAGCTGCTGATTCTCGCGGTCGCGCTCGGCGCGGCCACCGGGCAGTATGCGCATCCGTTGACCGGGCTCGTGATCGCGATCCCGGCCGTTCTGGCCCTCGTCCTCTTGGTGGTGGCGGTCCGGGGGTCGTCGCGAAGCGCGACTCCGAACACCGATGACGGTGGTCGGGACGCGTCGCGCTAAGCGAGGGGTCTGGCCTCAGACCCCCAGCAGGCCGCGGATCCGGGCGACGTGCCCGCTGGCCTTCACGTTGTAGAGCGCGTGGGTGACGACACCGTCCGCGTCGAGCACGAACGTCGAGCGCAACACACCCTCCGTGGCCTTGCCGTACATCGTCTTCTCCCCCCACGCCCCGTACGCCTCGTGAACGGCGCGGTCGGGGTCGCTCAACAGGTCGTAGGGGAGCGCGTCGCGCTCCCGGAACGCACGCAGTTTGGCGGGCGCATCCCGGGAGATGCCGAGCACGATGTAGCCGGCGCTGCGCAGCGGCTCCACGCTGTCGCGGAAGTCGCAGGCCTCCGTCGTGCACCCGGGGGTCATCGCCTGCGGGTAGAAGAACAGAATGACGCCCTGCCCGCGGAGGTCGTGGAGCGAGACATCCTTCTCGTCCTGGTTCACGAGGGTGAAATCGGGGGCTTCGGCGCCGGGCTCGAGACGAACGGTCATGCCTCCAGCCTAGAGGTGCGCGTCCTCTCTCGGCGGCTCGGGTCTAGGGGTGTCCGGGGCGATCCGAGAACGTCGCCAGGAGTCGTTGCAGCGAATCCAGCCGTGCCGGTCCTCCCGGCCCCAACCGGCCCTCGGCGACGGCCTCGACGATCGCGCAGTCGGGAGCATCCGGGAGGTGCGTGCACCCGCGAGGGCACTCTCTGGCGATCTCTGCGAGATCGGTGAACGCGCGCAGGATGTTGTCGGGGTTCACGTGACCGAGCCCGAACGACCGCACCCCCGGGGTGTCGACCACCCAGCCCGTCCCCTCGGGCGCCTCGTAGCGCAGCGAGACGGTGGAGCTTGAGGTGTGGCGACCGCGGCCGGTGACCTCGTTGACATACCCGGTGGCCCGATCCGCTCCGGTGACCAGCGCGTTGACCAGTGTCGACTTGCCGACGCCCGAGTGGCCCACGAACACCGTGGTATGGCCCACGAGCGCCGCACCGATCCTGTCGACGGGCATGTCGTCGCGGGCGCTGGTGAACACCTCGAGGTCGAGACCGGTGAAGTGCGACAGGAACGCCGACGGGTCGGAGAGATCGGTCTTGGTGATGACCATGAGCGGGCGGATGCCGGCATCGAGCGCAGCCACGAGGTACCGATCCACCAGTCGAGGGCGCGGTTCGGGGTCGGCTGCCGCGATCACGATGAGCATCTGGTCGGCGTTGGCGACGATGACCCGCTCGACCTGATCGGTGTCATCGGCGCTGCGGCGCAGCAGCGACGTGCGCGGCTCGATCCCGACGATGCGGCCGAGGGTCCCCTCGTTCCCCGAGGTGTCTCCGACGACACGGACTCGGTCGCCGGTGACGATCGCGGTGCGGTGCAGTTCCCGCGCGCGGGCGGCGATCACCTGGCGTTCGTCAGGCGTGTCCTCGCCGACCAGGACCGTGTAGCGTCCTCGGTCCACGCCCAGGACACGCGCGATCTGCGCGTCGGCGTGACGGGGGCGGCGCTTGGTGCGCGGACGGTTCGCCTTGGGGTTCGGGCGGACGCGGATGTCGCTCTCGTCCACACCGAGTTCATCGTCGTCGTCGACGTCCCCCAGCCAACTCACTCCGCGGCGTTCCCCTCGAGCATCGTGTGCCACAGTTCGGGGAACTGCGGCATCGTCTTGGCCGTCGTGCCGATGTCGTCGACGACGACGCCGTCGACGACCAGTCCGATGAGCGCGCCGGTCGTGGCAATGCGGTGATCGTGGAACGCTCGCCATACCCCGCCGTGAAGAGGTTGCGGCAGCACCCGGAGCCCGTCCTCGAGCTCCTCTGCGGCCCCTCCCAGGGCCCGCAGGTTGCCCACGAGAGCGGCGATCCGGTCTGTCTCGTGACCTCGGATGTGCCCGACCCCCGTGATCGTCGTGGGGTCGGATGCGAAGGCGGCAAGGCCCACGATGGTCGGGGTCAGCTCGCTTGCGGCGGACAGGTCGATGTCGATGCCCCGGATGCCGCGTCCGCCCGACACGGTCAACGCCCCGCCTCGGCGCGCGACCCGTGCTCCCATCTCGTGCAGGATCGTCGCGAGCATCGCACCCGGCTGCGTGGAGTGGGCAGGCCACCCCGTCACGGTCACCGTGCCTCCCGTGACCATGGCGGCCGCGAGGAAGGGCGCCGCATTGGACAGGTCCGGCTCGATCGTCACGTTCTTCGCGCGCGGGGGGTGCGGAGGCACGATCCACTCGCGCGGCGAGGGGCGTTCGACGTGCACCCCTCGGTGGGCGAGGCACTCGATCGTCATGTCGATGTGCGGAAGGCTCGGCAGTCGGGACCCCGAGTGGATGAGGTGCAGCCCCGTATCGAACCGGGGGGCGGCCAGCAGCATGCCCGAGACGAATTGGCTCGACGCGCTCGCGTCGATGACGACCTCGCCGCCGCGGATGTGCCCGCGGCCGCGGACCAGGAAGGGCAGGGCCCACCGCCCTTCGTCGTCGACGTCGACACCGACGTCGCGCAGCGCCGTGATCATGGCGCCCATGGGGCGGTGCAGCGCGCTCTCGTGCGCCGTGAGGGTGACATCGCCGTCCGCGAGCCCCGCGATCCCGGCGATGAACCTCATGACGGTTCCGGCCTGGCCGCAGTCGATCGTCGCACCTCGCAGCCCGGACGACGCGGCGCCGACCGAGCCTGACCCGCTCGGGGGAGTGACCAGGAGGTCGGGACCGAAGAGGCTGTCGCCGTCCACCGACTCGATCTGCACGCCCAGGCCGGTGAGAGCCGCGACCATGCGCACTGAATCGTCGGAGTGCAGCGGCGCGTGGATAGTGCTCGGGCCGTCCGCGATCGCCGCGAGGATCAGTTCTCGATTGGTCAGCGACTTGGACCCCGGGACCGCAAGACGCGCGGCGAGGCCGCCCTCCGCGCGTGGGGCCGGCCAGCCTGGCTGTGCAGAACCGGTCCGGGGGGAATATTCGTCGCCGCTCATCGGTTTCTAGCCTAACGAGGGACGGAAGGAGCCCGATGACGATCGCTGTAGCGCCGGACGTAGACTGGCGCGTGATGACTGATCAGGCAGACACGCGCGCGCAGTTCGAAGAGCAGGCTCTGCCGTTCATGGACCAGCTGTACGCCGCCGCGATGCGGATGACGCGCAATCCCGCGGATGCCGCCGACCTCGTCCAGGAGACGTTCGTCAAGGCATACGCGTCGTGGTCGAGCTTCACGCAGGGCACGAACCTGAAGGCGTGGCTGTACCGCATCCTCACGAACGCGTACATCAACACGTACCGCAAGAAGCAGCGGGAGCCCTACCAAAGCGCCATCGAGGACCTCGAGGATTGGCAGCTCGGCGGAGCCGAGTCGACGACCTCCACGCGGACGCGTTCGGCCGAGGCGGAGGCGATCGACCACATGCCGGCATCCGTCGTGAAGGACGCGCTGCAGTCGATTCCCGAGGATTTCCGGCTGGCGGTGTACCTCGCCGACGTCGAGGGCTTTGCGTACCAGGAGATCGCCGACATCATGAAGACCCCCATCGGCACCGTGATGAGTCGCCTGCACCGTGGCAGGCGGATGCTGCGGGAGCTGCTGGCCGAATATGCGACCGAGCGCGGGATCTCGGTCGCCCCGAGGAGTGCGACATGACCGATTGCGGCTGCGCAAAAGCCACGCGGGACTTGGAGGAGTACCTGCGCAACGAGGTGTGCAAGACCGAGCACGCCGACATCCGCGAGCATCTGGAGCATTGCCCCGCGTGCCGCGAGGAGGCGCTGGTGGCGACCACGCTCACCGAAGCGGTGGCGCGCGCGTGCAAGGAGACGGCGCCCGAGGAGTTGCGCGACCAGGTCATGGCGAAGCTGCGCGCCGTGCAAGCCGTCCACGACACGGAGCTTGCCACCAAGTCGTCGCCCTCGACCTAGCGCACCCTACGGGACGGAGCCGGGGGAAGGCGCGAACACGCGAAGCGCCCGCGGGACCACATCGATCGTCACCGGGAGCGGCCCGATCGGGTCGCCGTCCGCGTATGCCGTGACGCCGGTAGCCCGCAGGGTCACCCGCCTCGCTCGGTGCATGCCGACCTCTGGGACGTTGCCGTGAGTGCCCCGGTACACCCGGGGGAGAAGGCGGAGGAACCGTGCTCGCCGGGTGGGGCGAACGAGCACGACATCGAGCTCCCCGTCCGCGGGATCGGCCCCCGGGGCGATGCGCACGCCGCCACCGTAGCTCGTTCCGTTGGCCACCGCGGCCATCAGAAGCGGTCCATCGAACCGTGTGAGCGTGCCGTCGGCATCCGTCAGCTCCACCTCGTAGGCGATGCGTCGCAGCGCCACGAGCTCGCGCAGGATCGCGATCGTGTACCGGGAGGACCCGCGTGGCCACCGCATCCGGTTGGCGCGATCGTTGACCCGCGAGTCGAACCCGCTCGCGAGGACGGAAGCGAAGAACACGGGGGGCTGCCCATCCCGTCGGACACGGGCAAGGTCGATATCCCGAGTCTGGCCCCCGGCGATGGCGTCCGCGGCGTCGTCGGCGCGCAGTTCGCGTAATCCCAGCATCTCGGCGATGTCGTTTCCCGTCCCTGCGGGGATGATGCCCAGCGGCGTCCCCGTCTGCGCCAGCACCTGCAGAGCCAGGGCCACGGTGCCGTCCCCGCCCGCGACGGCCACGGCATCCGTTCCATAGCGCACGGCCTCGCGAAGCAGCGTCGTCGACTCCGCAGCGCTCCCGCCACTGATCAGGGTCGTGCGGATGCCGTGCTCACGCAGCCGATTCGCCGCCCTGGTTGCTATCGCGCTGCCCGTCCCGGCTCGGGCCGCCGGGTTGACCAGTACGGTGACGTTCAGAGAGTGAGCGCCTTCTGGATGATCTCTGCCTGCTCTGCCGCGTGGACCTTGGGGGATCCGGTCGCCGTCGATGCGGCGGCCGCCCGCGACACGCGGCTGATCGTTCGCCCGTGGAGGTGCTTGACGACCTCCAGAGCGATGAACGGCCACGCGCCCTGGTTCTCGGGCTCATCCTGTACCCACACCAGCTCGGCATGGGGATACTCGTCGATGACGCGGTTGAGCTCGTCGACAGGTGCCGGATAGAACTGCTCCATCCGCACCAGCGCGATCTCGGGGTTCGGGTTCTTCTCGAGCTCGGACTTCAGATCCCAGTGGATCTTGCCCGCGTGCAGGAGGACGCGCTTGACCGCGCTCTTGTCGATCCCGCGGTCATCGTCGAGCACCGGCTGGAACCGGCCGCTCACGAAGTCCTCCACAGAACTCGTCGCGCCGCGCAGGCGCAGCATCGCCTTCGGCGTGAAGACGATGAGCGGGCGTCGGGGACGTGCGTAGGCCTGCCGGCGCAGCAGATGGAAGTAGGAAGCGGGCGTCGACGGCCGCGCAACTGTCATGTTGTCCTGGGCGCACATCTGCAGGTACCGCTCGATGCGCGCCGAGGAGTGATCGGGCCCCTGACCCTCATAGCCGTGGGGCAGCAACAGCACCACGCTCGATTGCTGTCCCCACTTCTGGTCGGCGGACGAGATGAACTCGTCGATCACGGACTGGGCACCATTGGCGAAGTCGCCGAACTGGGCTTCCCAGAGCACGAGGGTGTCGGACCGCTCGACCGAGTAACCGTATTCGAAAGCCATGGCCGCGTACTCGCTGAGCAGCGAATCGTAGATCCAGAAGCGCCCCTGGGACTGCGACAGGTTCACCAACGGGAGCCATTCCTGCCCGTTCGCGCGGTCATGGAACACGGCATGGCGCTGCACGAACGTGCCCCGTCGCGAGTCCTGCCCGACCATCCGCACGTTGGTCCCCTCCACGAGGAGGGAGCCGAACGCGAGCAGCTCGCCGAACGCCCAGTCGATGGCACCGTTGCGGCTCATGTCCTGTCGCTTGTCCAGCAGCTGCTGCAACTTCTGGTGCACCGTGAAGCCGTCAGGCTTGTTGACGAAGGCGTCTCCGATGAGCTGGACGACATCGCGCGACACACCCGTCGTCTCGGGCTCCCCGATCGTGTCGATCGGGCCGGTCGCCGGCGCGCTCGCGACCTGCGTCGATCCGGTCTCGGCGGCGTGCGTTTCGGCGAACGCCTGCTCCAGGCGATCCTGGAAGTCCTTCTTGGCCTGTTCGTACTGTTCTTCTGTGATGTCACCGCGACCGACGAGGGACTCGGTGTACAGACGTCGCACGGAACGCTTCGCCTCGATGAGGTTGGTCATCAGCGGCTGCGTCATCGAGGGGTCATCACCCTCGTTGTGGCCGCGGCGGCGATACACGACGAGGTCGATGACGACGTCGCGATGGAACCGCTCACGATAGGCGAAAGCCACCTGAGCCACGCGGACGACCGCTTCGGGGTCGTCGCCGTTCACGTGGAGGATCGGAGCCTGGATCGTCTTGGCGACGTCGGTGGCGTAGACCGACGTGCGCGCGTCCTGCGGCAGCGTCGTGAACCCGACCTGGTTGTTGACCACGACGTGAACCGTGCCGCCCGTTCGATACGCCCGCAACTGCGACATCTGAAGGGTCTCGACCACGACGCCCTGGCCGGCGAACGCGGCGTCGCCGTGGATCAGGATCGGCAGCCAGGAGAACGATCCGAGCGGCAGACGATCCTGCTTGGCGCGCGTGATGCCCTCGAGCACACCGTCGACGGTTTCGAGGTGCGACGGGTTCGCCGCAAGGTACACCGGGAGCTCTTCCCCGCCCTCGGCGACGAACGTTCCCTCGGTGCCCAGGTGGTACTTCACGTCGCCGGAGCCGCGCTTGGAGCCGATGGCGACGCGCCCTTCGAACTCTCGGAACACCTGCCCATAGGTCTTGCCGGCGACGTTCGTCAGGACGTTCAGTCGCCCGCGGTGCGCCATACCGATCGTGGCGCCGTCGAGTCCCGACTCAGCCGCGCCCTGGAGGATTTCGTCCAGCAGCGGGATGAGGGACTCGCCGCCTTCCAGACTGAATCGCTTCTGCCCGACGTACTTGGTCTGCAGGAACGTCTCGAAGGCCTCGGCTTCGTTGAGCTTGCTCAGGATGCGCAGCTGCTCGTCATGGCCGGGCTTGGTGTACTTGACCTCGAGGTTCTGCTGGAACCACGCGCGCTGCTCGGGATCCTGGATGTGCATGTACTCGATGCCGATCGTGCGGCAGTACGAGTCGCGCAGCACGCCGAGGACCTCGCGCAGCTTCATGGTGCGCTTCCCGCCGAAACCGTTCGTGACGAACTCGCGGTCCAGGTCCCAGAAGGTCAGACCGTGCGACTCGATCTCGAGGTCCGGGTGCGTGCGCTGCTTGTACTCGAGGGGGTCGATGTCGGCCATCAGGTGGCCGCGGACGCGGTAGCTGTTGATCAGCTCCTGCACACGAGCGGTCTTGTCGATCCGCTCCGCGACGTCGACGTTGATGTCGGAGTTCCAGCGGATGGGAGCGTAGGGGATCCGCAGCTCGGCGAAGATGTCCTCGTAGAAGCGGCGCTCACCGATCAGCAGCTCGTGGACCTTCTTGAGGAACTCGCCGGAGCCGGCACCCTGAATGACACGGTGGTCGTAGGTGCTCGTGAGGGTGATGGTCTTGCCGATCGCGAGCTCGTTGAGGGTCTTCTCGCTCGCGCCCTGGAACTCCGCGGGATACTCCAGCGCACCGGCGCCGACGATGCAGCCCTGGCCCTTCATGAGGCGCGGGACCGAGTGCACCGTACCGATCCCGCCCGGGTTGGTCAGCGAGATCGTCGTGTTCTGGAAGTCGGCCGCGGTGAGCTTGTTCTTGCGGGCGCGCGAGACGAGGTCCTCGTAAGCCGCCAGGTATTCGGCGAAGGTGAGGGTGTCGGCGTGCTTGATGCTCGGCACGAGCAGCGCCCGTGTGCCATCGGGCTTGGGCAGATCGATCGCGATTCCCAGGTTCACGTGCGCCGGAGCGACCACCGAGGGCTTTCCGTCGATCTCGGCGTAGAAGACGTTCTGGCTCGGGAATTCCGTCAGTGCCCGGATGATGGCCCAGCCGATCAGGTGCGTGAAGCTGACCTTGCCGCCGCGAGTGCGGGCCATGTGGTTGTTGATCACGATCCGGTTGTCGATCATGAGCTTGGCCGGGACGGTGCGGACGCTCGTCGCGGTCGGGACGGTGAGCGACTCGTCCATGTTCGCCGCGAGGGTCTTGGGCATCCCCTTGAGGACGGTGACCTTGTCTTCCGACGGCGCCTCGTTGGAGGTCGGACGCGTCGTGTCCGGCGCCTGAGCCGGGATCGGCTGCGCGGAGGCAGGACGCGCGGTCGTGCGCGCGACGGGCTGGGAGCCGATGACCGGGAGGGGGGCGGTGACGGGGTGCGCGTCGCTGGTCTGCGGCTTCGCGTCCGTGCCGCCATCCGTCGACGATGTCTTCGCAGCGCCGTCGGATGCCGCGTCGGTGTCGGATGCCGAGTGGTAGGCCTCGAGA
Source organism: Microbacterium sp. bgisy207 (assembly GCF_965345035.1). GTDB lineage: Bacteria > Actinomycetota > Actinomycetes > Actinomycetales > Microbacteriaceae > Microbacterium. Next base: position 156,615 of record NZ_CBDRMG010000006.1, on the reverse strand, counting down.
ACCGGCCACCACGCCTTGTCTACGGAGTTGCGGTCCTTGCGGAATTGCTCGTAGAGCTCTTCCACGAGCCACTCGTTAGCCCCGAACTCGCTTTCGTTCGACACTCCGACGCCGGTCACCTGACTCGACACGTTAGATCGCCCGCTTTCGTCACGATTGTCGTCGCGGATCATCGTCCTCGCGCCCGCGCCATTCAACATCCCAGCGTAGTCCGTCCCGGTGCCCCGGCAGGCCATCCGGAGCCACACCCCCGCGGCGAATTCGTCACGATTTCGCTGACAGGAGCGACCGGTACGCTTGGCGCACATGGAGTTCTACGGTGAAACACCGGCTTTCGATCTGACGTATTCGGACGTCTTCCTCGTGCCCCATCGCTCGGGCGTGGGAAGCCGGCTGGAGGTCGATCTCTCCCCGCAGGATGGGACGGCGGCCACCGTGCCCCTCGTGTCGGCGAACATGAACTCCGTGACGGGCGCGCGTCTTGCCGCGACGCTCGCGCGCCGCGGCGGTCTGGGCGTCCTCCCGCAGGACCTGCCGTTGCAGGACCTCGACGCCGCGATCCGATGGGTCAAGGAGCAGCCGGTCGCGTGGGACACCCCGCTGGTGCTCCCGCCCGATGCCACCGTCGCTGAAGCGGCGACGCTGCTTCCCCCGACAGAGGGGTACGGCGTGATCGTCGCCGATTCCGCGGACCGCCTCATGATCGATGATGTGCGGGGCATCGTCTCCGCCATCCGGCTCGGCTCGGCTCTCCCGGATGCGCGACTGGGCGACCTCGCGCGAGGCAGGCCCGCGTCGATCGATGCAGATGACATCGAATCCGCCCGGCACGCGTTCGATGTGATCGTCGCCGCCGAGGCCGAGATCGTCTGCGTCATCCATCACGGACTGGTGGTCGGCACGCTGTCGCGCCGCAGCGCGCTGCGTGCCACGCTCTACCAGCCGGCCGTTGACCGGGACGGACGCTTGATCGTGGCTGCCGCGGTCGGGATCAACGGCGACGTCGCGGGCAAGGCGAGAGCTCTCGTGGCGGCAGGCGTCGACGTGCTCGTGCTCGACACCGCCCACGGGCACCAGGAGGGGATGCTGGAGGCTCTGCGCACCGTGTCGGCGCTCGATCTACGGGTACCGCTCGTGGCCGGCAACGTGGTCACGAGCGCCGGTGTCGACGACCTCGTCGCCGCCGGAGCCGACATCATCAAGGTCGGTGTCGGGCCCGGGGCGATGTGCACGACGCGGATGATGACCGCCGTCGGCCGTCCCCAATTCTCTGCCGTCCACGAGACGGCGCTGGCCGCGCGCGCAGCGGGCGCCCACGTGTGGGCAGACGGTGGCGTGCGCTACCCCCGCGACGTGGCGTTGGCGCTCGCGGCAGGTGCGGCATCCGTCATGATCGGCTCCTGGTTCGCGGGAACGATCGAGGCTCCCGGCTCCCTCCAGCGCGACTCCGCCGGCCGCCTGTACAAGGAATCGTGGGGGATGGCCTCCACAAAGGCCGTACAGGCTCGTTTCGGTCGCCTCGACGCCTACGAGCGCGCCCGGAAGGAACTGTTCGCGGAGGGGATCTCGTCCTCGAAGATCTACCTCGACCCGCAGCGGCCAGGCCTTGAGGACCTCATCGACATGATCACCTCCGGCGTTCGGTCCTCGTTCACCTACGCCGGCGCCGCATCGGTCCCCGAGTTCCACGAGCGGGCGCTCGTCGGGCTGCAGTCGGCGGCCGGGTACGAGGAAGGCAAGGCGCTGCCCGTCAGCTGGTGACCGGGTCCCCGCGGGGCTCCAGCTGTCGGCGGATGAGGACCGCGCGCGGCAGCGCCCGACAGGCGGCCGGTCGGGCTGCAGAGGGTAGACTCGACGCACGATGGACGACCCTCCGAGTTGCCGACGATCGCCCCACCGACCCGAACCCCCGACCGGGGGTGATGCGTGATGGAACTCCTCATGCTGGGGGTGGGGCTCCTGCTCACCGTCGGGACCGGACTGTTCGTGGCCAGCGAGTTCGCTCTCGTCAACCTCGACCGCGCCGATCTGGAGGCGCGTCGTGCTGCGGGCGAGACGCGGCTGTCGCTTACGATCAGCGCGCTCAAGATCACCTCGACTCACCTCTCGAGCGCGCAACTGGGCATCACACTCACGACACTGCTCACCGGGTACACGATGGAACCGGCGATCTCGAGTCTCCTGCGTCCCGTCTTCGTCGGGTGGGGCTGGCCGGATGCCGTCATCAGCCCGCTCGCCGCGATCATCGGGGTCGCCATCGCGACGATCTTCTCGATGGTGATCGGCGAACTCGTCCCCAAGAATTTCGCTCTCGCCGTCCCGCGCCAGACCGCGAAGCTCGTCGTACCCTTCCAGGTCGCCTTCACGACGGTCTTCCGGCCGGCGATCGTCCTGCTCAACGGCAGCGCGAACGCCTTCCTTCGCGCTGTGGGCATCGAACCGAAGGAGGAGCTGTCGGGTGCGCGCTCAGCCGAGGAGCTGTCGAGCCTCGTGCGCCGCTCCGCCAGTGCGGGAGTCCTGGAGCAGGACACTGCCTCGCTGCTCGACCGTTCGCTGACCTTCGCGCGCCTCACGGCGGCGGATGTCATGACACCGCGCCCGAGCGTCCATGCGCTCGCGGCCGATGATTCGGTCGAGGACGTCATCCAGCTCGCTCGATCGACCGGTCACAGCCGCTTCCCGGTCTACGAGGAGTCGATGGACGACATCGTCGGCATCGCACACCTGAAGGCTGCCGTGGGCGTGCCGCGCGGCAAGCGGGGCAGTGTGCCGGTCGGCGCGATCGCCACTGAGCCGCTTCGCGTTCCCGAAGCCGTGCACCTGGATGCGCTTCTGGCGGAACTGCGCTCTCGCGGGTACCAGATGGCGATCGTCGTCGACGAGTACGGCGGAACGGCGGGGGTTGTCACCCTGGAGGACCTCGTGGAGGAGATCGTCGGCGAGGTGCTCGACGAGCACGACCGGCGTCGCACGGACATCGTCCGGATCGATCGCGACGTGGTCTTCCCCGGTGAGCTCCGGCCTGACGAGGTGCTCGACAGGGTCGGCATCCGCATCCCGGTAGGGGATGTCTACGACACCGTCGGCGGCTACCTCATGAGTGAGCTCGAACGCATCCCCGTGGTCGGCGATGCGGTAGCCCTTCCCGAGGGCACGCTCTCGGTCGAGCGGATGGCAGGGCGGCGCGTCGACCGGGTCCGGTTCGTGCCCGTGGCCATCCCCGGCGCGGATGCCGACGAGGAGGTGTCCGGATGAGCGACTGGGCAGGCATCGCATGGCTCGTCGTGCTGTTGGTGGCGAACGCGTTCTTCGTCGGCGCGGAGTTCGCCGTCATCTCCGCGCGCCGATCCCAGATCGAGCCGCTCGCCGAGCGCGGCTCCCGAGCCGCGAAGACGTCGCTGTATGCCATGGAGCACGCGACGCTCATGCTGGCGACCTCACAGCTGGGGATCACGATCTGTTCGCTCCTGATCCTGAACGTCTCGGAGCCGGCGATCCATCACCTTCTGGCGGTGCCGCTGGAGCTGACGGGGCTCAGCTATGCCGCCGTCGATGTCATCGCGTTCGTGATCGCCCTGGTCATCGTCTCGTACCTGCACGTCGTCTTCGGTGAGATGGTTCCGAAGAACCTGGCCTTCTCGGTGCCCGATCGTGCCGTGCTGATGCTCGCGCCCCCTCTGGTCTGGGTGTCGAAGGTGTTCCATCCGGTCATCGTGACGCTGAACTGGATCGCCAATCACATCGTGCGCCTGTTCCGCGTGGAGCCAAAGAACGAGGCGACCTCGACGTACACGCTCGAGGAAGTCGCCACGATCGTCGCGCAATCGCGGATGGAAGGCGTGCTCGAAGACACCGCGGGAACCGTCGCCGCGGTTGTCGAGTTCACCGAGAAGAAGGCGCGCGATATCGCGGTCCCGCTTGCCGACCTGCTGACGCTGCCGCAGAACACCACGCCGAAGCAGATCGAACGGGCCGTCGCGAAGAACGGCTTCTCGCGCTACGTGATCGTCGATCCGGCAGGCGCGCCGCTCGGGTACGTACACCTGAAGGACATCCTGCGCGCCGCCGAGGGACAGGATGCCGCCACCGATGTCCTGCGTCCGATCGATCCGGCCCGCATCCACCACATGGTTCCCGTGACCGAGAACACGGACCTGGAGGACGCCCTCGCGCTGATGCGCGAGGAGGGCCGTCACCTCGCCCAGGTGCGCGATGCCAGCGGTGCGGTGACGGGCGTGCTGTTCCTCGAAGATGTCATCGAGGAGCTCGTCGGCGAAGTGCAGGATGCGACGCGCCGTGGCTGGAGGCTCGAACGGTAGCGATCGAGCGGGTCAGCTCGCGCGCCTGATGCGGGCCCGCTCGTACTGCGGGGGCCAGTAGTCGATCTCGGCGCCGAGTTCGGTTGCGGCACGCAACGCGAAGTGCGGGTCCCGCAGCCACTCGCGGCCCGCCATCACGGCATCCGCTGCACCCGACCGGAGGACCTCCTCGGCCTGCGTGCCGGTCGTGATCAGACCGACAGCTGCCACCGGCACTCCCGCCTTCTCCCGCACCTCGCGGGCGAAGGGGACCTGGTACCCGGGCCCCACGACGAGGCGCTGGTGCGCGACCAGGCCGCCGCTGGAGATGTCGACGAAGACCGCGCCGCGTTCGGCAGCCCACGCGGCGACCGTCGTCGTGTCGGCGAGGTCCCAGCCCCCGTCCGCCCAATCGGTTGCCGAGAACCGCACCATCACGGCGGTCGCCGGTGCGGCCGCGCGGACCGCGTCCAGCACCTCCAACAGAAGGCGCGCCCGGTTGGCCAGCGACCCGCCGTACTCGTCGGTGCGCTGGTTGGACAGCGGCGAGAGGAACTCGTGCAGGAGGTACCCGTGCGCGGCGTGCACCTCGAGGACATCGAACCCCGCGTCGACGCTGCGGCGCGCAGCCGCGCCGAAGTCGGCGATGACCTTCGCGATGCCGTCGGTGTCCAACTGCTGGGGCGTCGCGTAGCCGTCGTAGGCGACCGGGGAGGGGGCCAGCGCCTGCCATCCGCCTGCGGCATCAGGGACCGTTCCTGTGCCCGCCGTCAACGGAGACCACGTCGACGCCTTGCGTCCGGCGTGCGCTAGCTGGATAGCGGCGAGGGCGCCTCGCGCGCGAATCTCGGCAGCGATCGGCCGCCAGGCATCGCGTTGCGCGTCGTTCCAGATGCCCGTGTCGTCCGGACTGATCCGACCCTCCGGGCTCACCGCCGTCGCCTCCGTCATGACCAGCCCTGCCCCGCCCGTCGCGAATGCGGCCAGGTGCGTCAGATGCCACGTGTTGGGCATCCCGTCGGTGGCGCTGTACTGACACATCGGCGCGACCCACAGGCGGTTTCGCGCTCGCGACGAACCGATCTCGACGGGGGTGAACAGCAGACTCATCGACTCTCCAGAGGTAGGGTGGCTCGCATGACCCGGTCATGGTCGGCGGATGACGCGCAACGCGTCCTCGGTAGGCCAACCGTGGATGACGACAAGTATTCCCGCGGAGTCGTGGGCATGCGGACGGGATCGCGTCAGTTCCCCGGGGCCGCCGTGCTCGGCGTCGAGGGTGCGTGGCGCACGGGGGTCGGCATGGTGCGCTACGTGGGCCCCGACCGACCGGCCCGGTTCGTGCTCGCGCGGCGTCCGGAGACGGTGACGGTCGCTGGTCGCGCACACACGTGGGTTCTCGGCTCGGGGACGAATGCCCAGGAGCGCACGGATGCCGAGTCCGACGCGCTGCGCGCGATCCTGGGCGGAACGGACCCCGTCGTGGTCGACGCCGGGGCTCTCGACCTTGCAGCATCGGCGACGGCGCCGGTCGTGGTGACCCCGCATGCCGGCGAGCACGCGCGACTGCGCGAGACCCTCGGCCTGGACCCGACGACGGCGAGGAATCCGTCGAGTGCGGCAGAGACCGCGGCCGCACTCGACGCTGTGGTGCTTCTCAAGGGGGCGCTCACGGTGATCGCGGCACCGGACGGGTGGGAGTGTCACATCGAGGCGCCGACCTCCTGGCTGGCGACCGCGGGCACCGGCGATGTGCTCGCGGGGGTGCTCGGCGCGGTGACGGCTGGTGCGGCTGCCAGAGCAGCATCCGTGTCGCTGGCCGAATGCGCGGCAACAGCGGTGTGGCTGCACGGTCACGCCGCACAGCTGGCCTCGAGCGCCGTCGGCGGTGGTCCGATCACGGCGCTCGATGTCGCAGAGCACCTGCCCATCGTCGTCGGTCGCCTGCTCGGCGCGGCGTGAGTCGCCGCGCCGGCGCCTGTCGGGTCGTGCTCATCCGATCGTGATCGGGCGGCCCATGCGGCGTCCGTAGGATGGTCGAGTGACGCGTCGGGGTTGGTTGTGGGTGGCGTTCGCCCTGGTTCATGGGTTCGTTGCGGTCATGGGGTACGTGCTGCCGCATGGACCGATGGGCGATGTCTATCTGGTCTATGAGCCGTGGTCGGGCTGCGCGCTCGGGTTCGCCGAGTACTGCGGCGCGTCCGGACGGGAGATCGTCGGGATCACCGAGTCATGGGTGTACCCGGCGCTGGCTCTCGTCCCGATGCTCGCTGCATGGCTGTTCGAGGGGCTCGTGTCGTACACGCCCGCCTGGGCGATCCTGGTCACGCTCGTGGATGCCGTCGCGTTCGCCGTCCTCATCGGCAACGGTCGCTCGCGCGGACGGGCGGTGGCCGCGGGCTTCTGGCTCCTGTTCATGCTCCTGCTCGGTCCCGTCGGGATCTACCGGCTCGAGGGGATCACCGTGCCCCTCGCGATCATGGGATGCCTGTGGCTCGTGCGACGCCCGTGGCTCGCCTCGATGCTGCTGGCGGCGGCGACATGGATCAAGGTGTGGCCGGCGGCGGTGCTGGCCGCCGCCGTGGTCGCACTGCGACGTCGCCTCGCGATCGTCGGCGGGGCGATCGTGGTCTCGGCGGCGACGATGGCCACCGTCGTTGCTCTCGGCGGTGGGCGATACCTGTTCGGGTTCATCACCGATCAGACCGGTCGGGGGCTGCAGATCGAAGCCCCGATCTCGGCCGTCTACCTGTGGTACTCGGCGCTGGACGTCTTCGGTTCGCAGGTCTACTACGACGCGGATCTGCTCACATTCCAGGTCACCGGCCCGGCCGTGAACGCCGTCATCGCCGTCATGACGCCGCTGCTGGCGGCATCCGTCCTGGCGCTCCTGCTCCTGGGGGTGTGGGCCGTGCGACGGGGCGCTCACGTCATCCGGGTGCTCCCGGCGCTCGGGTTCGCCCTCGTGCTCGCGCTGATCGTGGTCAACAAGGTCGGATCGCCGCAGTACATGACGTGGATCGTCGCTCCGCTCGTGCTGGGTCTGGTTCTGGATCGAGGAACCTGGATTCGCCCCGCCGCGTTCGCGGCCGGTACCGCGTTGCTCACGCAGATCGTGTACCCGATCTTCTACAACTTCCTCATGACCGACCATCCCGCGTGGGGTGTTGTGGCCGTGCTCACGGTCCGAAACCTCGCGCTGGTGGTTCTGTTCGCGTGGTCTGTCCTCCACCTCGTCCGGGTCGCCGTGGATGCCCCGGCCAGGCGGTCCGGACAGCGCGCGACGTCGCCGAGGTCCGCGCCATCCGTCATCGAAAGGACATCATCATGATCGTCGCCTTCTCCGTTGCGCCCAGCGGCACCGGCCGTGCTGACGGGTCGGTCCACGACGCGGTCGCCGCCGCCGTCCGGATCGTCAGAGAGTCGGGCCTGCCCCACCGCACCACCTCGATGTTCACCGAGATCGAGGGCGAGTGGGACGAGGTGTTCGCCGTCGTGAAGGCCGCGACCGAGGCGGTCGGCGCGTTCGGTTCGCGGGTCTCGCTCGTCCTCAAGGCCGACATCCGGCCGGGGTACACCGGTGAACTCGACGGCAAACTCGAGAGGCTCGAAGCCGCGATCGACGCCGACGACTGACCGCGTCGACTGCGTCAGTCGGCCAGCAGCCGGCGAAGCTGAGCGCTGACGGCAGCGGTTTCGATGAGAAACCCGTCGTGCCCGAAATCGCTCGCGATGATCGCGGCCCGGTCGCCGTCGAGACTCGTACGGATGCCGCGTGCAATGCGGTGCTGCCCGTCGACCGGGAAGAGCCTGTCGCTGTCGATCCCGACGATCAGCGCCGTCGCTTTCACCCGCGCCAGGGCTTCTTCGATTCCGCCGCGGCCCCGACCGACATCGTGGGAGTTCATCGCTTCGACCAGCGTGATGTAGCTGTTCGCGTCGAACCGACGCGTGAAGCGGTTGCCGTGGAAGTCGAGATAGGACTCGACCGCGAACCGGCCGCCGCTGCCCAGCGGACTCACCTCGGACTGCCACGAACGCTGGAATCGTTGATTGAGCTCCGTGGGGGAGCGGTAGTTCAGCAGTGCCATCCGCCGCGCGAGAGCGAGGCCGCGGTGTGGACCGTCGCCGTCGGCGGCGTCATAGTACTCGCCCCCCTGGAACCGGGGATCGACCCGGATCGCATCGAGCTGGACGGAGTTGAGAGCGATCTGGTCCGCCGTGTTCGCCGGGGGAGCCGACAGCACCGCGACGCGTGCGAGACGGTCGGGGTACTCGACCGCCCACTCGAGCGCGTGCATCCCGCCCATGGACCCCCCGATGACGGCGGCCCAGACATCGATCCCGAGCGCGTCGGCGAGTTGACGCTGCGCGCGCACCTGATCGCGGATGGTGAGGTACGGGAACCGCGCCGCCCATTCGTACCCGTCCGGTGCGATGGTTGCCGGACCCGTGGAGCCCTGGCATCCGCCGAGCATGTTGGGGGCGACGACGAACCACCGGTCTGTATCGATGGCGTTGCCGGGTCCGACGATCCCGTCCCACCAGCCGTCGGTCGGATGCCCCGGGCCGGCGGGACCGCGCACGTGGGAGTCCCCGGTGAGCGCATGAAGGATGAGGATGGCGTTGTCGCGTGCGGGCGACAGGTCGCCCCAGGTTTCGAACGCGAGGCGGTACGCGGGAAGCTCGGCACCCCCCTCGGTGCGGAAGGCCCCGAACGAGGCGAATCGGCGGTCGCCGGGGGGATCGCCGTCGCGCCACGCGCCTGTCGCAGGAGGACGTCCGAGCAGCAGGCGCGCGTCGGCTTCCGTCACGGGAGCCGAGGGCACCGTGTCTTCCGAGGTCTGCCAGTCCACTTGGTAACGTCATCTCTCACTCAGGAAGGCTTGGACTGCCAACGCTAGCGCGGACGCGGTGCCCCCACGCGATCTGTTACGGGCGGCGGGTCCGGGCGACACGGCTCACGGGCCCGTATGGCGCGTCAGAATGGGGCCATGGCCCGTTTTCTTCTCATCGCCGGATCCAGCGACATCGGGCGCGCCACGACGGCGCTGCTCGAGCAGCAGGGACACGAGGTGGTGCGCACCGCGAGAGGCACCGACATCATCCACCCCGACGTCGTGCTCGACGCGACGGACTTCGACGCTGTCGATCGCGTGTTCGCTGAGCGAGGTCCGTTCGACGGGGTTGCGGTGTTCGCGGGGTCGCTGCTGCTCAAGCCGGCCCATCTGACGTCCCGGGACGCGTACGACGAGGTCATCGCGGCGTCGTTGACGACGGCCTTTGCCGCGGTGCGAGCGGCGGGTCGGCACATGCGCTCCGGTGGCGCCGTCGTGCTGCTTTCGTCGGCGGCGGCCATGGACGGCTACGCCAACCACGAGGCTATCGCTGCGGCCAAGGCGGGAGTCATCGGGCTCACGTTGTCGGCAGCAGCGACCTACGCGACCCAGAACCTTCGAGTCAATGCCATTGCGCCTGGGCTCGTGGAGACCCGGCTCACCGCCGCCCTGACCGGCAGCGAGCAGGCGCGGGCAGCATCCGACGCGATGCACGCGCTGCCGCGGCTCGGGCGACCCGAGGACGTCGGTCGCGCCGTGGCCTTCTTGCTGGACCCGGCCAACGAGTGGATCACCGGTCAGGTGCTCGCCGTCGATGGTGGGCTCTCCCGCGTCCGGCCGCGCCACCGAGTCACGCCGCGGTAGGAGAACCGCAACGGCCCGGTATCCGTCCACAGGGGACGGACACCGGGCCGAGACTGCGCGGGTGCGATCAGGCGTTCGCTGCGGCGCCGACGTTGCGGGCTGCCGCGAGGGCCTGAGCGAGATCAGCCTTCAGATCGTCGATGTTCTCGAGGCCCACCGAGAGGCGCACGAGGCCCGGCGTCACGCCGGCCGTGAGCTGCTGCTCGGGGGTGAGCTGCGAGTGCGTCGTCGAGGCGGGGTGGATGACGAGGGAGCGCACATCGCCGATGTTGGCGAGGTGGCTGAACAGCGTCAGCGAGTCGACGAACGCACGGCCGGCGTCCACACCGCCCTTGAGCTCGAACGAGAGCACGGCGCCGACACCCTTCGGAGCGTACGTGTTGGCGGCGGCATACCACGGGGAGGTGGGCAGACCCGAGTAGTTCACGCTCGCGACGTCGTCCTGGTTCTCGAGCCACTCGGCGATCTCCTGCGCGTTCTGCACGTGACGCTCGATGCGCAGCGACAGCGTCTCGATGCCCTGGAGGAGCAGCCACGCGTTGATCGGTGAGATCGCCGATCCGAGGTCGCGAAGCAGCTGGACGCGCGCCTTGATGATGTAGGCCAGACCGTCACCGACCGCTGTCGTGTACGAGGCGCCGTGGTACGAGGGGTCCGGCTCGGTCAGGCCCGGGAACTTCTCGACGTTCTGCGACCAGGCGAACTTGCCACCGTCGACGATGATGCCGCCGATCGTCGTGCCGTGACCGCCGAGGAACTTCGTGGCCGAGTGGATGACGATGTCGGCGCCGTGCTCGAGCGGACGGATGAGGAACGGGGTCGCGATCGTGTTGTCGACGATGAGCGGAACACCGTTCTCGTGAGCGACGTTCGCGACGGAACGGATGTCGAGGACGTTGATCTTCGGGTTTCCGATCGTCTCGGCGAAGAAGAGCTTCGTGTTGGGGCGAACGGCGCGACGCCACTCCTCGGGGTCGTCCTGGTTCTCGACGAACGTGGTCTCGATGCCGAGCTTGGCGAGCGTGTACTTGAAGAGGTTGTAGGTGCCGCCGTAGATCGAGCTCGACGAGACGATGTGGTCGCCTGCCTGCGCGATGTTGAGCACCGCGAAGGTCTCGGCGGCCTGGCCCGACGACACGAGCAGCGCGCCGGTGCCGCCTTCGAGCGCAGCGACGCGCTGCTCGACGACATCCTGCGTGGGGTTCTGGATGCGGGTGTAGATGTTGCCGAACTCGGCCAGCGCGAACAGGTTCGCGGCGTGATCGGCGTTGTCGAAGACGTAGGACGTCGTCTGGTAGATCGGCGTCGCACGCGACTTGGTGACGGGGTCGGGTGCTGCGCCCGAGTGGATCTGCTTGGTCTCGAACTGCCAGTTCTGGGCCTCGGACATGGTGTGCTCCTCGAGTCGTGGGGTCGGTCGGCGGGTCGACCGGCCACCACCGAGAGTACGAACACCGTGGAGGTGTCAACAACAAGGGGGAAATGTGACGTAACACTTCGACAGCTAGCGTGGAGGCATGACCAGACGCGCTGTCGTGACAGGAGCAAGCTCGGGAATCGGCGCCGCGACCGTGCGGCGACTCCGCTCCCGCGGGTGGGAAGTCGTGGGTGTCGCCCGACGCGCCGATCGCCTCGCGGAGCTTGAGCGCGAGACCGGCGCGGTGTCATTCGCGGCGGACCTCACCGCGGAGGCCGACACCGCGGCGCTCGCCCAGTTCCTGGCGGAGTCAGGGCCCGTGCACGCCGTTGCGCACGTTGCCGGCGGTGCCCGGGGGACCGACAGGGTCGAGGACGGCGACGCGGCGGACTGGCGCTGGATGTACGACGTGAACGTCCTGGCGGTGCAGCAGCTGACACGCGCTCTGCTGCCGCACCTGCGGTCGGCAGCGGCAACCGACGGTCATGCCGACCTGGTGTTCGTGACATCGACCGCGGCCCAGGCCGCGTACCCGGGGGGAGGCGGCTACAACGCCGCGAAAGCAGCCGAGTCGATGCTCGTGGGTGCCCTTCGTCTCGAACTCAATGGGGAGCCGTTGCGGGTCGTCGAGATCGCGCCGGGGATGGTCTACACCGAGGAGTTCACGCTGAACCGCGTCGGGGGCGACCGCGACCGTGCGGCGGCCGTCTACGAGGGCGTGCAGAACCCGCTCACCGCGGAGGACGTCGCCGATGTCATCGGGTACGCGCTCGAGGTGCCTGGCCACGTGAACCTCGACCTCGTCACGATGCGGCCTGTCGCCCAGTCCGCACAGCACCTGCTGGCGCGCGGTCCGCTGGTGCCCCGCATCCGGTAATCGAGCCCGCCGCGCTCCGCGGGCAGCCGGTATCGCCCCTCTGTGGTCGCTGCACGCGGATGCCCGTTGACGCCGGCCGGCGCTCAGGTGAGCGTGCCCGCGCTCCGGGTGGCGTCGAGCTGGCTGGTGCCGGTGTCTGCGAAGGCGACCTTGGGGACGAACAGGAGCAGAAGCGCGGCGAGGAAGCCGCCGCCGGCACAGATCGCCCAGACCGAGAGGTAGCCGCCGAGGGAGGCCGCCGTCTCACTCGCCACGGCACCGGCGCCTGCCGCGAGCAGCACCCCGAACACGGCCGACGCGAACGCTCCGCCCACGGTCTTGGTCGTGTTGGTCAACGCCGACGCGATGCCGGTCTGGCCGCGAGGCGCGGCGGCCGCCGCGGCCGCGGGGAGCGCTCCGACCAGGGCCCCCGAACCCAGGCCCGCGATCATCAGATTCATCAGCACCTGCCACAGCTCGAGGTGGAACGGCAGGAACAGGGTGTAGCCGACGCCGACGAGAAGGGACGCCCCGATCAGGATGAGACGGGGATTGGCTCGGCGGGAGAGCACCGCGAAGATGACCGCCCCGATGATCAGCGAGAGCAGGTACACGCCGATGATGTACGAGCGCTGCGACGTCGACAGCCCGAGCCCGTAGCCCAGGGCCGAGTCGGTGCCGGCGTACGTCGACAGCGGCCCTTGCGCCCCGAGCAGGCTGATCCCGACGAGGAACGCCGTGATCTGGATCGGCCACATCTCGGGGCGACGCAGCACACGGATGTCGATCGCGGGGTCCTGCTGGCGCAGTTCGAACCGCACGAACCAGACGAACACCAGGATGCCGGCGGCGATGAGCGCGACGACCCACCACCAGGCTCCGGCGCCCAGATCGAGCTGCGGGATCATCCGCATGTAGACCAGCGCGCCGGTCACGAGCAGCAGCCCCCAGGTCAGGAGCACGAAGCCCCAGGTGTCCAACCGCCGCCCCGGTGCCGGTTCCGACTCCGGGACCCCGAGCCAGATCACGCCGGCGACAAGGGTCACCGCGATGGCCGGGATCATCATCGTGACCGTGAGGTTGCCGCCCGTCGCCTCGAAGATGGCGCCGGCAGCGAGAGCACCGGCGATCGCGCCGGCCTGCAGACCGACCACGAGCAGCCCCGCCGCCCGCCGCGTCGAAGAGACGCCGCGGTTCTGGCGGCGCCCGCGTTCGAAAATCAGCGCGACCTCGAGAGGCAACCACACGACGTAGAACCCTTGGAGGGCCCATGCGAGAAGGAAGGTCCAGAAGTCACCGGCGAAGGCGAGCCACCAACTGGCGCCCGCGGTGATGATCGAGGAGATCAACAGGATCCGCTTGTGCCCGTACATGTCGCCGAGCTTGGCCAGGATCGGCACCACGATCGCCGACAGCAGCAACTGCGCCGCCTCGAACCAGTTGACATCCGAGTCGTGGATGTCGAGGTTGATGACGATGTCGCTGAAGAGCGGAACGTAATAGCCCTGGAGGATGCCGCTGACGACCTCGACCAGGATGAACCAGCCGATCAGCCCCGCAGTGATTCCCAGGCCCGTTCCGCGCAACCGGTCCAGGGCGGATGCGTCGGGCATGCCCGCGAGAATAGCACCGCGACCGGCCTAGTCTGGTGCGGGGGAACGGTGAGAGGAGATGCGGTGACGGACGAGCGTGAGACGCTGACCTGGCAGGGATTCGGGGAGGCGACGCGCGACCTGTCTCGTGCCATCGTCGCCGACGGTTTCGTGCCCGACGTCGTCGTCGCGGTGGCGCGGGGCGGTCTCCTCCCGGCCGGTGCGATCGCGTACGGCCTAGGGGTCAAGAACTGTGGCGCCATCAACGTCGAGTTCTACACCGGCATCGGCACGGTGCTTCCCGACCCTGAACTGCTGCCGCCCGAGCTGGACATGTCGTATCTCGACGGACGCCGGGTGCTCCTGGTCGACGACGTCGCCGACAGTGGCCGCACCCTCGATCTCGCGGTGCGCCTGTTGACGGAGCGGGGTGCGCTCGTGCGCAGTGTGGTCATCTACACGAAGCCCACGACGATCATCCGCCCGGACTGGTCGTGGAAGGACACCGCCCTGTGGATCGACTTCCCCTGGTCGTGGCAGGGATCTGTGCTCGACGAGGACATGGCGGCTGCCGGGGTGGGGTGACCCATGGCGATGTCCCTGCCTGAACTCGCCGAGGCCGGTCTGATCGATCCGGGATGGGCTCGTGCGCTGGCCCCCGTCTCGGATCGGATCGCTGGACTGGGCGATCGCCTCCGCGGCGAGGTCGCCGCCGGGCGCCGCTATCTTCCCTCGGGTGATCGGGTGCTGCGCGCCTTCGCCCGCCCGCTCGAGGAGGTCCGCATCCTCATCGTGGGGCAGGACCCGTATCCGACTCCCGGACACCCGATCGGGCTCTCGTTCGCTGTCGATGCCCACGTCCGGCCGCTGCCCCGGAGCCTCGCCAACATCTACCGCGAGCTGGAGGACGATCTCGGGATCGCTCCGGCGACGCACGGCGACCTGTCGGCGTGGAGCGACCAGGGCGTCATGCTGCTGAATCGGGTGCTGACGGTGACGCCGGGCGCGCCCGGCTCCCACCGCGGCTGGGGGTGGGAAGCCGTCACGGAGCATGCGATCCGCACTCTTGCGGCCCGCGAGCGGCCGCTCGTCGCGATTCTGTGGGGGCGGGATGCGGCGGGCCTCCGACCGCTGCTGGGCTCCGTGCCGATCATCGAGTCGCCGCATCCGTCGCCGCTGTCGGCCAGCCGTGGATTCTTCGGCTCGCGCCCGTTCTCCCGGGCCAATGCGTTGCTCCAGCAGCAGGGCGCTGCGCCGATCGACTGGCGCGTCGAGCGGTCGGCGTAGGCTGAACCCCATGCTGGAAGAGGAATACGAGAAGAAGCGGCGGCTTCCCTTCCATTTGCGGCGCCGACCCGAGCCCGAGGGGCCGTTCCGCTATGTGATCCGCCCCGCTGAGGAGCGGGATCTGCCCGACATCCGGGAGATCTACAACTACTACGTGCGCAATTCCGTCGTGACCTTCGACGAGAAGATCTGGTCGCACGCGCAGTGGCGCGAGAAGTACGCGTTCTTGCGCAAGCTCGACCTCCCCTTCCTGGTCGCGCAGTCACCCAACGGGCAGATCTTGGGGTACGCGCTTGTGCAGCCGTGGGCAGGGAAGTCCGCGTACCGCTACACGGTCGAGAATTCCATCTACCTGGGGCAGGCTGCGGCGGGCAAGGGGCTGGGCAGGGCTCTGCTGGAGGCGCTCATCGAGGCGTGCCGCCGGAAGGGCATCCGCGAGATCGTGGCTGTCATCAGCGACAAGGGCGCCGAAGCATCCGTCGCCCTCCACGAACGGTTGGGCTTCACCGAAGTCGGGCGCATGGGCCGCGTCGGTTTCAAGTTCGGCAGATGGCTCGGAACGATCTACCTGCAGAAATCGCTCAAGCCCGCCGGGAAGGGTTTGTTCCGTCGCGGTCCTCGCCCGGATCGGCCCGCGCGGTGATCGTGGGGATCGCGGCCAGGAGCGCGCGGGTGTAGTCCTCCCGGGGTGTGCGGAGCACGTCTGCGGTCGCCCCCCGCTCGACGACGCGTCCGTCCTTCATGACGATGACCCGGTCGCACAGGTGCTGGACGACCCCGATGTCGTGGGAGACCAGGATGATCGTCATGCCCTCATCGGCGCGGAGCCGCCCGAGCAGCTCGAGGATCTGAGCGCGAACGGTCACGTCGAGTGCCGAGAGCGGCTCGTCGCCGACGAGCAGCCGGGGACGGTGCACGATCGCACGGGCCAGCGCGATCCGTTGACGCTGGCCGCCCGAGAACTCGTGGGGGAATCGATCAGCCGCCGCGTCATCCAGGCCGACCTGCCGCAGAACCTCGCGCACCCGGCTGCGCCGGTCTCCTTCGATGCCCAGGGCCCACAGCGGCTCGCCGACGATGCGCCCGACGCTCATGCGCGGATCGAGCGAGGCGTAGGGATCCTGGAAGACGATGCCTGTCAGGTGTCGTAGCCAGCGCAGAGAGCGCGCGGATGCCGAGGCATCCACCGGCCGGCCGGCGATGCGGACCGTTCCGGATGTCGGCAGGTCCAGCCCCAGGAGCAGCCGGACGAGCGTCGACTTGCCCGAGCCCGACTCGCCGATCACCCCGAGCGCGTCCCCTTCATGCAGCGCGAGGTCGACGGCATCGAGGGCGGTGGTGTACCCCGCCCGCGCGAACAACCGGGTGGCGGGCACACGGTGCCGGCGGGTGAGAGCGGCAGCGCGAACGAGCTCGTCGCTCATGAGGAACTCCCACCGGATGGCTGGTCACCGCGCCAGAGCGTTGCGGTGGCATCGCGCAGGAGCCCCTGCGTGACCGCCGAACGGGGGGCGCTCAACAGGTGAGACACCGGGCCCGATTCGACGATGCGCCCGCGCTCGAGGACGAGGGCATGAGTCGCGACCTGCGCGAGGACGGCGAGGTCATGGGTGATGAACAGGAGTGACATCGCGTCGTCCGCGGTCAGGCCGCGCAGGAGCCTCAGGATCTCGGCCTGGATCGTCGCGTCCAGCGCTGTGGTCGGTTCGTCGGCGATGAGCAGTCGCGGTCGACAGGCCAGGGCCATCGCAATCGCGACCCGCTGGCGCTGGCCTCCCGACAACTGGTGCGGATATCGCCGGACGATGGTCTGCGGGTCGGGGAGAGCGACGCGGTCGGCTTCGGCGACAGCGCGTGCGCGGAGTTCGGCGCCGCGCACCCGTTGGTGGATCCGGATCGATTCCGCGATCTGGCGCCCGACCGTGCGGATCGGGTTGAGCGCGGTGAGCGGATCCTGGAACACCATTCCGATCTCGTCGCCCCGAATCCGCGCGAGCGCGCGATCGCCGAGCCCCAGAATCTCCTGCCCGCCCCACCGGATGCTGCCCGATGCGCTCGCACCCTCGGGCAGCAGTCCCGTGATCGCGAGCGCCGTCAGTGATTTGCCCGATCCGGATTCCCCGATGAGACCGATCCTGCTGCCGTCGGGCACCTCGAAGCTGACTCCGTCGACAACCCGCCGTCCACCGATCTCGATCACGAGGTCACGCACCTCAAGGCTCATGAGACCACCTCGGGAACGTGCGTGCGCGAGGTGCGCGCGGCGCCCGCCGCATGGGCGAGTGTGGGGTCGGAGGCTTCTCGGATCCCGTCGCCGAGGAGATTGAGTCCGAGCACGGTCACGGTGATCGCAAGTCCCGGCCACAGGACCGCCAGGGGGTACACGGTGAGGTACTGCTGCAGGTCCTGCAGCAGGACTCCCCACGACGGCTCGGTGACGGGAGCGCCGAAGCCGAGATACGACAGTCCCGCCTCCGCGAGGACAGCGACCGCCATCGCCCAGGACAGCTGAACGATGAACACCGGCGCGACATTGGGCAGGAGGTGACGCCACAGGTTCTGCGCCGGTGTGAGCCCAGACGCCGTCCCGGCGAGCACGAAGTCGCTGTGCAGGACGCGGCGCAACTCAGGCCGCGTGACGCGGGCGATGTTCACCCCGAATCCGATCCCCACCGACCAGATCACGACCCAGAGCGACCCGCCCCACACGGCCGAGATCATCATCGCGACGAGCAGGACCGGGAATGCCACGAGGATGTCGATCATGACGGCCACCGACTCCCGCACCCAGCGCGTGGTCAGTGCGCCCAGCGCGGCAAGCGCAATGCCGATCACCGTCGCGACGAAGGCCGACCCCGTCGCGACCCAGATCGTGGTGCTCGCCCCCGCCATCACCAGGCTCAGGATGTCTCGCCCCGCCCCGTCAGTTCCCAGGAGGTGGGGCCAGCTTGGCGGTAGCCATCGGTTCTGCACGTCCACCTGTTGCGGGTCGAACGGTGTCCACACGGATGCGATCACGGCGACGACCACGAGCGCGACGACGACACAGATGCCGAAGCGCCCCGTCGCCACCGCCCAGACGCGCAGGGGCCACCGAACCCAGCTCCGGCGACGGTTGCGCGGGGGAGTGCGAGTCGAGGTCATGACGTCTCCCGTTGCCGCGGGTCGAGGACCCGGTGGAGCAGGTCGACGAAGAAGCCCACGATGAGGACGAACCCGGTGAGGGCGAGCAGCTCGCCCTGGACCTTCGGGAGATCGCGGGCGCCCACGTCAGCGACGAGCATCCGTCCGATCCCGGGCAGGGAGAACAACTGCTCGATGATGACCGCCCCGACGATGATCCCGGCGACCTGCAATCCCAGAACGGTGATGACCGACAGGCCCACGCTCGGAAGCCCGTGCCGGATGAGGGCGGTGGTCCGTGTCAGCCCTTTGGCCGCTGCCGTGCGGACGTAGTCCTGCCCGACAGCCTGAAGAGTCGCGCTGCGGATGAAACGCAGAAGCATCGCGCCTTCGACGATACCGATGGTCACCGCGGGCAGGATCAGCGACCGCACCGCGGCCGCCGGATCACTCCAGCCGGCGCGGGGGAAACCCTGTGCCGGGAGCCATCCGAGCCACACCGCGAAGATGACGACGAGGATCATGCCCGCCCACACCACTGGCACGGCCGCCAGCGTCTGTGCGCCGACGCTCATGAGGGTTCCTCGGCGGTGCCCGCGCCAGATCGCCGAGGCGACGCCGAGCGGAACACTGAACAGGATCGCGATGCTCAGGGACAGGATGCCCAGGGGCACCGTCACCTGCGCCTTCTCGGCGAGTTCCACCGCGACCGGCGTCCCGGTCAGCAGCGACGTGCCGAGGTCGCCGCGCAGCACGCCGCCGATCCAGTCGACGTACTGCATGATCAGCGGACGGTTCAAGCCCAACTGCTCTCGGATGGCCTCGATCTGCGCGGGAGTGCCGCTTGTCCCCGCGATCAACTGCGCGACATCCCCTGGGAGCACTCGCAGCGTGAGGAAGATGATCACGCTCGCGACCACGAGACCCAGCACGAGCAGTGCGAGCCGGGTGACCACGTAACGGATCACGGCACCGCCCGGGCAGGCGACGGTGGGCGGCGCATCAGGGTACTCCGGTCAGCGTTCGCCTCAGCCTGCGTTCTTGGTCAGGTCCGCGAGGTTGAGTCGTTCGTTCACGTTGATGGTGGGCATTCCACTGATGCCGCTCCCGACGGCCACGATGGAGGCGCCGTTGTAAAGCCAGTCGGCGGCCGCATCCTCGGACACGATCCGGGCTGCTTCGGCCAGCAGAGCGGCTGCTTCGGCTTCGTCCGTCGCGGCGAGGGCCTCCTGGTAGAGCTCCTGGACCTCGGGGTTGTCATAGGTGAAGTAGTAGTCCGGGTTCGCCCAGTTCTCGAAGTCGCGGGCTTCGGTGTGCAAGACGAAGCTCAGGTCGTAGTCCTTGTTGATGTAGACGTCGTTGATCCAGGTCGGGAAGTCGACGCTGTTCACGGTGAGGGTGATGCCGACTTCGTTGAGGTCCGAGACCAGGATCTGCGGGATGGTCGTCGGGTAGAACGACGGGATCGTGAGGGTCAGTTCGAGGTCTTCGGCGCCCGCCTCAGCGAGCAACGCCCTCGCTGCATCGGGGTCGTACGGGGCGACGTCAGAGAGGTCCTCGTATCCGGGATCGAGTTCCGGGATCGGTCCGTACAGCGTCTGGCCCGCCCCGAAGGCATCCGTGAACGAGGTGTGGTCGATTGCCTGACGGATCGCCTGCCGCACCCGCTGATCGGCGAGGGGGCTGCCGGGGCTCTGGTTCATCGCAAGGGTGCCCTTGTCGGTTGACTGCCCCAGCACGACCTCGAAGTCGCCGCCCTCCTGGATCTGCTCGGTGAAGTTCGCATCGAATCCCGTCACGACGTCGACCTCGCCGGCCAGCGCGGCGTTGAGGGCCGCCTGCGTCTCCGGGATGTAGTCGAAGACGACTTCGGCAACCGCTGCCTTCTCACCCCAGTACGCATCGTTGCGCACCAAGGTGATCGAATCTCCCTGACGCCACGAGTCCAGCAGGAACGGTCCGGTGCCATTGGCCGCCGTCGCGTAATCGACGGTGTCGCCTTGCTTGAAGATGAGGCCGGCACGACCCGTGAGGTTCCACAGCAGGCTCGAGTCCGGCTCCGAGAGCGTCAGCGTGATCTCCTGCCCGTCGGCGGTGAGCGAGGCGACCTTCGCGAGCCGCGCGGAGTCCGCCCATTCGGGGGTGTCGCGATGCGTGGTCAGCGACCACACGACATCCTCCGGTGTGAGTGCTTGCCCATCCCCGAAGGTGACGCCCTCCCGCAGCGTGAACGTATACGTCAGGCCGTCAGGCGAAACCTCATAGTCCTCCGCGAGAACCGGCACGATCTCCTGCTCCGAGGTCCGGCCTACGAGTCCTTGGTACACGTTGTCGATCAGGATCTGATCGAGCGCCGCGCCCGCGGTCTGCCGGATGTCCAGATTGCCCGGCTCCAGCACCAGGCGAATCGCCACCGACGCGTTCGGGTCGGGCGCTGCCGTGGTGGTGGAGGCGGGGTCACTGCTGCCGGAGCACGCGGTCAGAACGAGGGCGCTCGCGGCGAGCAAGGCCGAGGCGGCCAGAGCGGTGCGGCGGAACATGGGAGTCCTTTCCGGGGGGCATCCGCGGCGAAGGAGGGGGCTCGCGGAGCGCGAAGGGGATCTGCGGTAGATAACTCTAGGGTCCGGGGGCTGTGTTCCCCTCATCGGGAAGCGAACGTAACGTCATCGTTGTGCGCCGGCGCGCAGCTGTGCGACGGTCGCGGCAAGCGCCGTCGGCGCCTCCTCATGCACGTTGTGACCGGTGTCCAGCGCCACGACGACGGCGTCGGGGCGACGTCGCGTGAACTCCTCCGCGTCGGTGGCGGTCACGAAACCCCGCTCGCCCCGGACCAGGGCGAGCGGGGCCGCCACGGCGGCGACATCCTCCCACCCATCGGCGGTAAGGATCTCGGCGAGTGCATCCTGCCGGGCATCGACCTGGGCGGCGAGTTCCGGAGCATCGGCGAGGGCGGCAGCGAGGTGCGCGAAGTGATGCTTCCACTCCACCCGACCGTCTTCGCGTATGCGTGAGTTCAGCCAGACGCCGCGCTCGACCTTCTCCCGCGTCCCGCCGCCCAGACCAAAGGCCATCGCCCGCTCGACCAACTCGTCACGGCTGGCCCAGTCGGTGGGTCCGGCGAAAAAGGCGCGGATCTGCGCTGCTCCGGCGTTCGGATCGATGCCCGGCGTGATGTCGATCACGATCACCTGCGCCACGGCGTCGGGGACAGATGCGGCAACGGCCGCGGCCGTGAGGCCTCCCAACGAGTGACCCACGATCAGCTGCGGCTGCGAGGTCCATGCCGCCAGCCCGGCTGCGACGTCGGGGGCGAGAGTCCTCGCCGTGTAGGCGGCGTCGGGTCGCCATGACGAGTCGCCGTGGCCCGGAAGATCGATCGCGAGCGCGGGAAGCCCCAGCGCCAGGATGGTGGAGTCCCACGTGTGGGCGTTCAAACCGGCACCGTGGACGAAGGTGACCTCGGGCGCGGCATCGCCGAACCGCAGCGCACTCAGGGTCCGTCCGTCATCGAGCGTGAGGGTGAGGCGCTCCACCCGGGGAAGAACCTCGGATGCGCCAACGCTTCGCGCATCCATGGCCAGGAAGCGGAATTCGTCGTCGGGAGTGGTCATTGCCGTCCATCCTCGGTCGCCTGCGCAGATGCATCCATTGTGGACCCTTGCGCGGCGACCGCCGATGGGCGGGGGAGGAGCGCCTCCCGGGGCGGTGCGACGGCGATAGGGTGGAGGGACGTGAGCACACTCGACATTCCCGGCGCGGTCAACTTCCGGGACACCGGCGGTCTGCCCGCCGGCGCCGGCATCACTCGGATGGGCGTGCTCTACCGGTCGGGCAACCTGGCCAGGCTCGACGACAGTGGTGTCGGACAATTCGCACGTCTCGGCATCCGCCGGGTGATCGACCTGCGTGACGATGCGGAGGTCGCGAGCGCTCCGAGCCGTATCGCCGAGAGCGACCTCGTCGTGCAGCGAGTCCCGCTCTTCCTCGGTTCCGTGGCGTCGTTCTTCGTCGAGGATGTTCCCCTCTCCGAGATGTACCGACGGCTCGTGGAGGATTCGGCGTCACGGGTCGTCGACGTCGTCCGTGGAATCATCGCCGATCAGCCGGTACTGGTCCACTGCACCGTCGGGAAGGACCGGACCGGGGTGACGGTGGCTGTCGCCTTGGCGGCGGCAGGGGTCGACCGCCGCGCCGTCATCGCCGACTACGCGCGGACCGAGGGGCTGTTGCCCCCCTCACGAAACCGGGATGTCATCGCGCGTATCCGACAGTTCTACCCGGATGCCGTCAACCTCGAGGAACTTGCGACCAGGTCGCCGGCGGACGTGATGGCGAGGTTGCTGGACAGCCTTGACGCGGCGTACGGATCTCCCCGCGACTACCTGCATGCCCACGGCATGACAGACGACGAGGTCGAGGAGTTGGCTGCGGTGCTCATCGAGTGATCGTGCGGCGGGCGCGACGGCGGGGGATGTAGTTCCCGTCCTCGAGGCCCGCCTCGATCTCGAAGCGGTTCCGGAGCGGGTTGCGCCCCGAAAGCTGGTACAGCAGCGGCATGAGCAGGCCGTACCGGCGCCACTGGCGCACATGCACGAGTTCGTGCCGCAGGACTCGGGGGCCGTCATTGTCGGCGGTGAGATAGCAGGCACCGACGCAGACGCCGCCTCGGGGAAAGGTCCACCGAGGCATGCCGCGGAAGACATAGACCACGACGCCGTCGGCGCCGCGATGGCGCGTCACCCGGCCCGTGCTCCAGAGCAGACCCCACGCGAACCCGACGGCGGTGCCGACCGTGGCGCCGGCGCGGGAGAACACCGAGTCGAGGAACGGCAGCCAGCGATCCACCCGTCGCCCCCGCGCGAGGGCGCGCTCTGCTGCCGCCTCCCATCCGGGCGGTGGAGCCGGGATCGGACTCACGCCACGGCCCCGAGCAGGCGCAAGATCGTGGGCATGTCCTCGATGGCAGCATCCGCGGGAGACGGTGAGAACTCCGCGACGGTTGCGCCCACGAGGGGGAAGCGGTCGCGCACCGCCCTGACGGCGCTGATCACGGCGGCGGCATCCGGACCGAACGGCACCGGGAACGAGAGCCCCGTGATCACGGACGGATCGAAGACGTCCAGGTCGATGTGCAGATACACCCTGCTCGCTCCGGTGGCTGCGACCGCGGTCACGAGAGCTGCGGGATCGGCGAGGTCGCCGGGTGGGACGACCCGGATTGCCCGCTCGTCGAGGAACTGCCGCTCGGCGTCGTCGATGTCCCGGACCCCTGCCAGCACGACTCTCTCGGCGGCCAGGGCGCCGGGCGGGAGACGAAGCCGGTCGGAGCCCTCGCCCAGCGCGGCGCGCAGAACCATCCCGTGGAAGGCGCCGCTCGGCGAGCTCTCCGGCGTGTGCAGGTCGGCGTGGGCGTCGAGCCACACGAGCGCGACATCCTCGGCAGCCACCGCCTCGAGGGCGCCGAGGCTCACCCCGCAGTCCCCGCCGATCACGACGACAGGCTCGGTTCGACTCGCGACCGCGTCGCGGACCAGATCGCGGATCCGGGCCAGCGAACTCGCGCGGCGGATGCCGCTGTCCAGGCTCTCACCGGCTTCGACCGGCAACTCGAGACGAGTGCAGGCCGAAGCCGGGAGATCGGCCGCGATCGCCTCCGCGCCGTCGATGAGTTGCATCGCGCGGGCCGAGCCCGAACCCTGCCACTGCGGGGCGATGACGAAGTGAGCCATGAGGTGATGCGGTCAGCCCTCGATCGCGGGCTTGACGGGGGAGCCGCCGGACTTCAGCGCCGCCAGCCGCGCCTCGACCTCCGTGAGCTCGCCGAGGTCCTCGAGGCTCTCGAACTGCGCATCGAGGCTCGACGCCGCGAGCTCCGTCTTGCCCTGGGCGATCGCCTCCTGGCGACGCACCTTCTCCTCGAAGCGGCCGAGTTCGCTCGTCGGGTCGAGAACGTCGATCGACTTCACGGCATCCACGACCTTGGTCTGCGCTTCGGCGGTCTTCTGACGCGCGACCAGCTCGGCCGACTTGGCCTTGAGCTGCTCGAGCTTTTGCTTCATGCCGTTGAGGCCGTCCTTGAGCTTGCCCACGACCTCGGTCTGCGACGCGATCTGCGGAGCGGCAGCCTTCGCCGAGTTCTCGGCCGCGATCTGACGCTGCAGCGCGACCTTTGCGAGGTTGTCGAACTTGTCGGCATCCACGGGGTCACCCGCAGCGCGGAACTCGTCGGCCTTGCGGCTTGCGGCGAGCGCCTTGTTGCCCCACTCGGCAGCCGACTGCAGGTCTTCCTGGTGGTCGCGCTCGAGGAGGCGCAGGTTGCCGATCGTCTCGGCGATCGCCGCTTCGGCGTCGGCGATGTTGTTGGTGTAGTCGCGCACGAGCTGATCGAGCATCTTCTGCGGGTCCTCGGCCTGGTCGAGCATCGCATTGATGTTCGCCTTCACGAGGGTGGAGATGCGTCCGAAGATGGACTGCTTTGCCATCGGGGTGTCCTTCCTGCTGGGTGTGGGTGAAGCTGGGTGTATCGAGTGCTGAGTCTTCAGAGGTGCTGCCCGGTGAACGTCGATGTGGCGGGCTAGAACCGGCCTCCGCCGCGGCGTCCGCGGGTGCCGCCCCCGCCGAAGCTGCCGGGACCGCGTCCGCCCCCGAAGCCGCCGCCGATGCCTCCGCCGCGCCGCGAGCTGCCGCCGCCGAACCCCCCGAATCCGCCGCGGGGCGCGCCGCCCCCCAACAGCGAGTTGATCACGATTCCGCCGAGTATTGCGCCCATCATCCCGTCCGAGCCGGCGCGCGTGGGGGCGCCACCGTATCCGCCGCTGAAAGCGCCGACGTCGCGTTGGGCGGCGTGGATCGCCTGCGCGGCGAGGTGATCGGCACGCTGCGCATGGGCAAGCGCGCCGGTCGGGTCGGAGGTCTGTTGCCGGGTCGCGGCGGCGAGGCTTGCACGAGCTTCGGCCAGTCGCGTGCGCGCTTCCGCTCCCACGGCACCACGGCGTGCCGCGATGAAATCCTCGGCGGCCGAGATCTGAGCGCTCGCCTGCATCGTGACCTGCGCGAGCATCTGTTGGGCGCGCTGGGCCTGCGCCTGCGCATCCCGTGCGTGCTGGAGGACCGCGTCGATCTCGGCATCCGCGGACTCGAGCATCTGCAGGGCCGCCAGCGGGCGCTGCTGGGGCGCGTTCAGCAGCGCCCGTGCGGACGCGATCTGCTGCGCGGTGCCTGCCGCGACGCCCGCCAAGCGGCCATCGGGGTCGGGCAGAGCGCGCGCGGTTGCCACATCCGCCTCGAGTTGCGCGATGAGGGACTGTGCGCGGGTGGTCGCGCCGCGCAGGTCGCTCGCGAGGGTGTCGATCGCGCGCTCCAGCTGCAGCGCCTGGGCGACGGCGTCTTCGGCGGCACGGATGCTGACAGCGGCCTCCGACGATCGGCCGGCATCGAGGGCGCTGCGCGCGGTCGCGAGCGCGGCGTCTGCGAACACGATCCGCTCCCGAATCTGCTCCGGATTGTCGGCCACCGTGGCGATGGCGTCCGGATGGAATGCCGCGGCCAGTTCCTGGCGACGGCGATCGGCATCCGCGATGCGAGCGAACGCCTCCTCGCGGTCCCGAGCGACGCGCTCGAGCGCCTGGGGAGCGTTGCGCTCGAGCTCGCGAAGCGCGTCGAAGTGCGCGGCCTTCTCGTCGAGCGCGGCGTTCGCGCTGTCGCACAGCTCCAGGATGCGCAGGTTCCACTCCCGGATCTGGGCGTCCGTGTCGGGTTGCCCGTCATCGAGCTTCTGCTGAAGCGAGAAGGCTTCGGCAAGGCTCGCGGTCGCCGTCTCGAGGGCCTTCTCGAACTCGACCGCGGCGGCGTCACCGAACTGGGCGCGCGCGAAACCGAGCTCCTGCTCGCTCGTCGTGATCGCATCATCGGTGGCGACCAGCGCCGACGCCGCGCGCCGTGCCAGTTCCCCGAGATCCATCGCGTGCACGTCCGGTGCGCGCGTGCGCCGCGAGCGCACGACGAGCCAGATCACGAGCGCCGCGACCCCGGCGATCACCACGATCACCAGGAGCACCAGGAGCACCGTGAAGAACCCGCCGAAACCCGACCCTCCGGCCAGCGCTGCCTCGAAGCCGTCCGCTGCCGTGGTCACCGCGCCCAGGTAGTCCCCAGCGCTCAGGAATGGCTTGATGTCGGCCTCGATGGCCAGGAGCTGATCCTCGCTGAGGGGCCCCGCGGTATCGGCTGAGATGTAGAACTGACGGGATTCGGTCGCAGCGGCGAAGATGTACTGGCTCGGCCCGAGTCCGTTGGCCGCAGCGACGGCATCCGCCCATTCCTGGCTGTTCGAGGGGTTTGTGAACTCGTCGGCGAACACGACGTAGAGGTCGACTCCGGTCGTGTCGTAGAGCTCGGTCAGGCGAGCGTTCGCCGCGGCCTCGTCGGCTGCGCTCAGCGCGCCGACCTCGTCCAGGACATAGCCGGAGCCGAGCGTGACCGGGTCGGTGGCAGCGGCCGGGGCGGCGGTGAACGCCAGCGCGACCGCCGCCGCGCATGCGCTCACGAACGCCCCGAACGACCATCGACTCGGCATCGATTCCCCTCCCGGTGCGCGACAGCCTGCGCCCCTCGATCCTATTGAGGCGGTGAGGTCGCGCGGAAGCGCTCCGCGGGGCACACCGGATCCTCACAGCCTGCGACATAGGGTGAATGCCCGAAAGGCAGGTGCGGTGGTGGACGATCGCTACGGAACGGATGTGCTCGACAGCGGCTGGCGCGGTCACGGCCGGTCTGAGAGTCCGCGTGTCCCGGCCGAGCGTGGACTCGTCGTCGAGGTCCAAGCCGACGGATTCTGCGGCGCCGTGACGCAGTCGGATGCGGCGACGGTCGAGCTCGAGGATCGGCGGGGAGCGAGGCGCCGATTCGCCCTCGGGCCGGGGTTCCTCATCGACGGCGCGCACGTCGTGCTCGTGCCGCACCGTCCCGCGCCGTCGCGGACTCCCGCCCGAACCGCCTCCGGTTCCTTCGCTGCTCCCCAGGCCCGTGCGCGCGTGGCGCGCGCCAGCCGGATCCTGGTCGAAGGGCGCCACGATGCGGAGCTCGTGGAAAAGGTCTGGGGCGACGACCTGCGTGCGGAGGGCGTGGTCGTCGAGTATCTCGAGGGCGTCGACCGCCTGGCCGCTCTCCTCGACGAGGAACCTCCGTCCGAGCGGCGCCGCTACGGCATCCTCCTGGATCATCTCGTCCCGGGGTCCAAGGAGTCACGGATCGCTGACGGGATCGCGCGCGGGCGGCACGGCGCCCACCTGTTGATCGTCGGCCACCCCGAGATCGATGTCTGGCAGTGCGTCCGGCCCGCAGCGCTCGGACTGCGGGAGTGGCCCACCGTTCCCCGCGGCACAGACATCAAGGTGGGCACGTGCCGCGCGTTGGGCTGGCCGCATGAGTCCGCGGCGGATCTGAGTCGGGCCTGGCGGCGGATCCTCGGGGCGGTTCACACCTACCGCGATCTCGAGCCGAGTCTTCTGGGGCGCGTGGAGGAGCTCATCGACTACGTCACCGCCTCGCACTGATCCGCTCCGGCGGACCCGGCTGCACCGCTTCGGGGTCGGGGCCTGGCATACTGGGGGAAGGCGTTCTCGCCTCCTTTTGTGTGCGCGGAAGGTCAGCAGTGGTTCCCACCTCTCGACAGGATGTCGCGCTCTCCGCAGGGAGAGCCCCCTCCTCCCGGGGATGGCGAGGAGTTCCTCGTGCCCTCAGCACCTGGCTCGCCGATCTCACGTCGCCGCGCGTCGGCGTGGAACCGATCGCACCCGGCACCCTCACCAAGGTCGTCGGGATCTGGGCGATCGGACGCGCGGTCAACATGGGCCTGCTGTGGATGTTCTTCGAGATCTCGCGCCTCGCAGACCTCGGTTTCGGTCCTTTCGGCATCCACGTACGCAGCTTCCTCACCTTCCTCACCGGCTGGGACGCCGACCACTACCTCAATATCGCGCGCACCGGATACCCGATCCGACTGCCGATGGAAGAGGGGATCGTCCAGACCAACGACTGGGCGTTCCTCCCCGTCCTCCCGCTGCTCGAGCGGGTGGGTTCGGATCTGACGGGAGTCGACGAGGGCATCATCGGCGTCATCGTCAGCATCGCCGCGAGCCTGGGCGCCACGCTCGTGCTCTTCCTGCTGCTGCGTCGGGTGACGACCCCGCAGGCCGCGTGGTGGGGTGTCGTCCTCTTCACGTTCGCGCCGCTGTCGTTCGTGTTCGTGCTCGCCTACGCCGAGTCGCTGTTCCTTCTGTTGATCTTCACGGCGCTCCTACTCGCCATCCGGCGCCAATACCTGCTCATCCTGCCGGTCGGGGTGCTCGCGGCGTACACACGTCCCGGTGTCCTCGCTCTGGCACTGGGCCTGGGAATCGTCTTCGTCGTGCGGTGGATGCAGCACCGCACCGACCCGTTCCCCTGGACGCAGCGGCTGAGTCTTGCCGCGAGCGGCCTCGCGATCGCGGCTGCCGGCCTGTCGTGGACCTACATCGCCGATGCCGTCACGGGCATTCCTCACGCCTACGTGCGCACCGAGACCGCCTGGTGGATTCCTCTCGTCGGCACCGGTGACTTCGTCCCGCTCACGCCGTGGTTCCGGTTCTTCGGCACCTACCTCAACGTCTTCGGCATTCTCGTCGTGCTGGCCATCATGGCGGCCTTCGCCTGGTGGATGTTCTCGAAGCCGACTCGCAAGCTCGGCCTCGTGATCGTCGCGTACGCAGCCAGCTACGGTCTGTACCTGTTCGGAGTCTTCCTGCCGCAGCAGAGCACGTTCCGCCTCATGATGCCGCTGTCGCCGCTGCTGGGTGACGAACGTTTCTCGTCGACGCAGCATCGCCGCCAATGGCTCCTGCTCGGGTGCCTGGCCCTCCAGGTCGTCGCCGTGTTCCTGCTGTGGACCATCGGGTATCCGTGAGCGGTCGGGCACCCGCGGTGACGACTGCCGAGAACGCCTCGACGGGTTTTCGTCAGCAGCCCGTGTCTTTCGTCCGCCGAAGCGGCAGGATGTCGGAAGCGCAGCAGCGCGCGTGGGCCGAGGTCAGTCCCCGGATGCTGATTCCCGTCGAGCGGGATGCCGCATCCACGAGCATCCGGGAAGGGTCGACCATCGACCCCGCAGCCGTGTGGGGTCGCACGGCGCCGCTGGTCGTTGAGATCGGATCGGGCCAGGGACACGCGATCGTGCACGGGGCGTCAGCCCGTCCCGACGCGAACTTCCTGGCCATCGAGGTCTTCCGGGCGGGCCTCGCGCGGACGATGCTCGATGCCGACCGGGCCGGCCTTACCAACCTTCGACTCGTCGAGGGCAACGCTCCGGAGGTGCTCGAGTATCTCCTGCCGTCGGCATCCGTCGATGAGCTCTGGGTCTTCTTCCCCGACCCGTGGCACAAGAAGAAGCACACCAAGCGCCGGCTGGTCACCACCGAGTTCGCCGCGCTCGCGGCATCCGTGCTGCGCCCTGACGGGGTGCTGCGTCTTGCGACGGACTGGCAGGACTACGCCGACCAGATGCGGTCGGTCATGGATGCAGCACCTGGCGTCGTGCGCGCGTTCGAGGGCGAGTGGGCAGAGCGTTACGAGGGTCGGGTGCTGACGGCCTTCGAGCGTAAGGGCGTGCGCGCGGGACGCGAGATCCGCGACCTGACCTATCGGCGAACCCCGTGAGTGTCGGTTCCCCTGCCGGGCACGGCGTCACGGCCCGGCTTCCTGCGATCTCGTGGTCGATCGTGCCGGCCGGGTTCGTCGTCCTGGCGGCGCCGGCGTTCTTCGTCGCCCTGATCCCTTGGCTGGGGTGGACGCTGCTGGCGGCCGGGATGATCGCCGCCGTCCTCGTCGAGCGGTTCGCGCCCGCGCCGTCGCGCCCGACGGTGCGCGCGGGCTCCCGCCGGGAGACGGCCTGGGTCGTGTCCCGGCCCCCGTCGATCGTCCGCGACCTGTCGCTCATCGCGATCGGGATGCTCATCGTCAGCGCGATCCCGCTCAAGGCTGAGCTCGACAACCTCGCCATCCTCCGCTTCGCTCTCGCCCTCGGGGGAGCTGTCGCGGTCCCTTACCTGATCTCACGGTTCGTGTACCGGGATCGGGCGATCGGCTTTCCGTGGCGCGGCGGCGGGCGGTGGACGTGGTTTCAATGGACGTGGCTTGTCGCCGTCCTCGTGCTCGGCTGGCTCATCCTGCCGTTCTACTTCATCACCTCCGGCGTCTACCTCAACTGGCCAGTCGTCGACACCCCCGACCTCATCGCGCGCCTGTTCGTCGGGGTCGGCGCGGTCGGGATCTGGGATGAGCTCTTCTTCATCTGCACCGTGTTCGTCCTGCTGTTGCGCCACCTGCATCCGGTCACCGCGAACCTGCTGCAGGCTGTCGTGTTCGTCTCGTTCCTGTGGGAGCTCGGCTACCAGGCGTGGGGACCGCTGCTGACCATCCCGTTCGCGTTGCTACAGGGGTACATCTTCCTCGT
Organism: Microbacterium sp. bgisy207; assembly: GCF_965345035.1. Taxonomy (GTDB): domain Bacteria; phylum Actinomycetota; class Actinomycetes; order Actinomycetales; family Microbacteriaceae; genus Microbacterium. The sequence continues at coordinate 125,853 of NZ_CBDRMG010000006.1, read as the reverse complement.
GACGCGGTCACTCGCCTACGTCGTCACGGTGCATCTGCTCTTCGACGCGGTCGTGTTCGCCGTGCTCGTGCACGCCCACAACCCCGGGCTGTTCGACGGGTTCTTCCTGGTCTGAACCCCGTGGCCGGCTACGCCATTCGCCCCTTGTGCCGGTCGGACACCTCATCCACGCTGAGTCCATGACCGACCTCCTCGATCCGGCACCGGCCATCGTCGATGCTCATGCGCTCGCCCTGAACACCCTGCCGTTCGCTGATGATCGGGACGTGGTTGCCGCGGAGCGCGGCTTCCTCGGCACGCTCGATCCGCTCGTGATCACGGATGCCGATGGCGGCGTCGTCTGGGACGGGGAGAGTTACGCCTTCGTGCAGGGCGAGCCTCCGGCATCCGTGCACCCGAGTCTGTGGCGTCAGTCCACGCTTGCCTCGCGGCACGGTCTGTTCGAAGTCGTGCCCGGGATCTATCAGGTGCGCGGGTTCGACCTCTCGAACATCACGTTCGTCGAGGGGGACACCGGGATCATCGTCATCGACCCGCTGATCTCCAGCGAGACAGCCGCCGCGGCACTCGCCCTGTACCGGCAGCACCGCGGTGCGCGTCCCGTGGTCGCGGTCATCTACACCCACAGTCACGTCGATCACTTCGGCGGTGTCTTCGGCGTGACCTCCCAGCAGGAGGTGGACTCCGGCGCGGTGCAGGTCATCGCCCCCGAGGGACTCGTGGCGCACGCGGTGGCAGAGAACGTCTATGCCGGGACGGCGATGGGGCGTCGCGCAGGTTACATGTATGGAGCGGTGCTGGCCCGGGGACCTCGGGGGCAGGTCGGCACGGGCCTCGGACAGACGACCTCGACCGGTTCGGTCGGGCTCATCGTCCCGACCCTCGACATCCGTGAGACAGGCGAACGGCACACGATCGACGGAATCGAGATCGAGTTCCAGATGGCCCCGGGCACCGAGGCGCCAGCCGAGATGCACTTCTCCTTCCCGCGTTTCCGTGCCCTGTGCATGGCCGAGAACGCGACCCACAACCTCCACAACATCCTCACACTGCGCGGCGCGCTCGTGCGCGACCCGCACGTGTGGTCGCAGTACCTCACGGAGGCGATCGAGCGGTGGGGCGACGCGTCCGATGTCGTCTTCGCCTCCCACCACTGGCCGACCTGGGGCCGCGACGAGATCGTCGAGTTCCTCTCGACCCAGCGGGACCTGTACGCCTATCTGCACGACCAGACCGTGCGCATGCTCAATCAGGGGATGACCGGCGCGGAGATCGCTGAGGTCATCCAGCTGCCCCCGGCGCTGGAGAACGCGTGGAACGCTCGGGGCTACTACGGGTCGGTCAGCCACAACGTCAAGGCGATCTACCAGCGCTACATGGGCTGGTTCGACGGGAACCCGGCACGGCTGTGGCCCCATCCTCCCGAGGCGCTGGCCGAGCGCTACGTCGAGGCCATCGGGGGAGTCGATCGTGTCATCGAGCGTGCGCAGATGGCGTACGACGAGGGTGATTTTCGGTGGGCGGCGACCCTGCTCGATCATGCGGTCTTCGTCGATCCCGAGCACACTGCGGTACGGGAGCTGTACGCGGCGACGCTTCGTCAGCTCGGCTACGGCTCCGAGAACGGCCCGTGGCGCAACTTCTTCCTCTCCGGTGCCACCGAGCTGACCGAGGGCAATTTCGGCACTCCGACCAGTCCCAACGCGCCCTCGATCGTCGCGCAGCTCTCGCCCGAGCAGCTCCTGGACTCGCTCGCGGTGTCGGTCGACGGTCCGGCGGCATGGGATCTGGACCTTGCCCTGGATCTCGTGTTCACCGACCTGGACGCCACCTACCGTGTGACGCTGCGAAACGGCGTGCTCGTCTACCGACGTCGGCCCGAACCGACGGATGCTCCTCTCGTGCTGCGGATGTCGAAGCTTCGCCTGCTCGCGTTGCTCGGGGGCGACAGGTCGAGCCCCGGTATCGAGTCGGACGGAGACGGGAGGGTGTTCGAGCAGCTGGCCGGCGTACTGCAGCCGGGTGACCCGGCTTTCGACATCGTGCTGCCCTGAGGGGCGCGCCTTCGCCGTTCGCGGCGCGGGCTCCTCAGCGCCCGAGGCGCACGTCGAGCCAGTCGAACATGCGCTCGTCGGTGAGCAGGCGCGCCAGCGGCTGGCAGTGGTAGTCCGCGCCCTCGTCTGCCGTGAACGGTTGCAGCGTCCCGTTCGGCACCATCTGCGCCAGTTGCTCGGACTGACCCGGCCAGAACTGCTCCTTCTCGGGGGAGGTGATCAGCAGGGGAGTGGTGATGCGCGCCGCGTCCTCGTCCGAGAGGCGGTACGTCATCATCTCGACGATCGTGTCGTACGGGCTGTCCTTGCCGTAGGGCCGCGCGCGGAACTTCCATAGGCGGGAGACGGATGCCGAGTAGTGCATCGCAAGCCGCATCCCGTGGTCGAACTTCTCCTTCTCGCCCTTCTCGACCAGCGCGAGCTCGCTCTTGGGGAAGTGCGCGAGCCAGGACTGCGACACGTCGACGACGCCCGGGTCGGCGACGGCCGCAGCGATCCGATGCTCGAACGCCAGCGCCCGGGGGAGCCAGTATCCGGCCTGGCTGATGCCGTACGCCGCGAGGCGGGCGGCATCCACGTCGGCCCGGGCGACGAGCGTGTCGACGACCGGTGTGAGCACGGCCTCCCAGTCGTGCCGGAACGGGATGTTGCGATCGAAGAGCATCGACTGTTGGCCCGGACCGTCGAACATGAACACGTTGTAGCCGCGTCGTAGTCCCCCCAGGCCCCCCGTCGCCCACATGCCACTGATGGCGCCGTCGCTCCCGTTGACGAGGATGAGCGTCGGCAGAGGACCGGGTCCGTCGGATGCGGCGAAGAAGTATCCCGGCATCGTCTCGTCGCCGTAGGGGACCTCGACGCGCTCGGCGCGATACGGAGCGCGGTCGACGAATGCGTCCCAGGCGGAGCGGTGGGCTCGGAACGCCGTGTGGAGGCGGTCGTCGTCGCCCAGCGCCGCGGCCGCGTTCACCGCGACAGCGAACGCGTTCGCGCAGCGCAGGTACGCGGATGCTGCGCTCACCCGGTGTCCGGCAGCATCGCTCCCCTCGGCCTGCGTACGAAGACGCGCACCCAGGGCCGACCACGCCGAGAACCACGCCTCGTGGTCGCCATCCTTGACGTCGACGATCGTGCGCAGTACCTCACCCGCATCCGCGCCGCCGTACGGGGCCATACCGAGCTGGATGCGGACGTCGAAGTCGAAGTCCTCGCTGTAGAAGCCCGTCTCGAAGACGTCGTGTGCGTGCCGGCCGAAGAGGTGAGCCATGGTTTCTCCCCGAGTGTTGTCGTGGGCAGGCTATCGACGCGGTGGCGGCAGCGGAAGGGCTACCGCCACTCCACGCGCCGCTTCGCGTCGCGCGGAGCCTCGGGCGGTGGGGGCCCGCCTGGTGGTGGGTGTAGAGATTGAGAGAGGGACCGCCCCTCCGGGACGGCCCCTCTCTCAATAACGTGCCCCCGCGCCCTACCGCCACTCCACGCGCCGCTTCGCGTCGCGCGGAGCCTCGGGCGGTGGGGGCCCGCCTGGTGGTGGGTGTAGAGATTGAGAGAGGGACCGCCCCTCCGGGACGATCCCTCTCTCAATAACGTGCCCCCGCGCCCTACCGCCACTCCACGCGCCGCTTCGCGTCGCGCGGAGCCTCCGGCGGCAGGGGCCCGCCCGACGGGTGGTGTAGATATCGAGAAAGGGACCGCCCTTCGGACGGCCCCTTTCTCGATATCGTGCCCCCGACAGGAATCGAACCTGCGACCTTTGGTACCGGAAACCAACGCTCTATCCCCTGAGCTACGGAGGCGCACCGATCGAGGTTACCACCGCGGACCCAGCCCTCTCTGACGGCGCGGCGGACGGGCCCTCGAGGCGCGTCATCCCGAGGTCATCGCAGCATGCGAGGATACTCCGGTGCAGCGCATCGTGACCGCCGAACTCGACCTGGAACTGGCCGCGTCGATCGACCTCATCTTCCAGATCACGGCGGCCCAGTACACACCCGTCGTGACTGAGAATCTGACGTTCTCGCAGGGCGAGCGCGTGTACACCCCGATCGAGATCATCGACCAGACCGGCAGCCGGCTTCACCGGTTCCGGGGCGAGCCGGGCGCGCTGGCCGTGCGCTATGACGCCGTCGTCGACGCGCAGCCCACCTCGCGCCCGACGAGCGACCTCGAGGCCGTCACGTACCTGCGTCCGAGCCGCTACGCGCAGTCCGACGAGGTCTTCTCGCAGGCGCGCCGGCAGTTCCGGGGCCTCGCGGGCGCCGAGCTCGTCGCTGCCGTCACCGACTTCGTGGCCGGCGCCGTCGCCTATACGCCCGGCTTGAGCCTCGGGACGGATTCGGCGGTCACGACCCTCATGACCGGCCAGGGAGTGTGCCGCGACTTCGCGCATCTCGTGATCGCGCTCCTGCGGGCCATGGATGTGCCAGCGCGGTACACCGCCTGCTACGCCCCGGGCCTGGAGCCGATGGACTTCCACGCCGTCGCCGAGGCCTATCTCGACGGGACCTGGTACGTCATCGATGCGACGCGATTGGCGGACCGCCGGTCCCTCGTGCGCATCGCGACGGGCCGGGATGCCGCCGACTGCGCGTTCCTGAGCTACCACGGCGGAAACCTCACCCTCGACCGGATGCGCGTGGACGCCTGGGTCGCCCCCACCGAAGCCCCCGCCCCCACCGCGCCCGACGACTTCACGTCCCTCGTCCAGCTCGCCTGAACGCGAACCAGCCCGCGCACGGCGAACCAGCCCGCGGACGCGGCTGCTTCGCCGTCGCGGGGCTTGTTGGCTGGTCCTGTGCTGCTGCGACGACGGATGGGGCAGGCGCGCGGCGCGCCTAGACTGGTTCGGCCATGAATCCCGAAGCCCTCTCCGCCGCCCTGCTCGCCGTCATCACGCCCCTGGCGGAGGCGCGACGCGCGGGTTCGGCATCCGATCTCACCGCCGCCGACCTGCCACTGGAGCGTCCCAAGAACCGCGATCACGGTGACTGGGCCTCCAACGCCGCACTCAAGCTCGCGAAGAGCATCGGCGCCAACCCGCGGGAGCTTGCGGCGGAGATCGCGGCCGGACTCGAGCAGGTCGAGGGGATCGCGAGCGTCGAGGTCGCCGGCCCCGGATTCATCAACATTCGACTGGATGCCGCAGCCGCGGGTTCGCTCGCGAAGACGATCGTCGACGCGGGTGCCGCGTTCGGGACCTCTGACGTGCTCGACGGTCAGATCATCAACCTGGAGTTCGTGTCGGCGAACCCGACAGGACCGATCCATATCGGCGGCACCCGGTGGGCGGCAGTCGGCGACGCCCTTGCCCGCATTCTCGCCTCCCAGGGCGCACGCGTGACGCGGGAGTACTACTTCAACGATCACGGCGCCCAGATCGACCGGTTCGCCAGGAGCCTCGTCGCCGCGGCCGAGGGGCGCCCGGCGCCCGAGGACGGATACGGCGGGGCATACATCGCCGACATCGCGGCGCGAGTGACGGATGCCTACGACGGCGATCTCGGTGCGCTGGATGCCGAGGCCAAGCAGGAGGCGTTCCGAGAGCTCGGCGTCGGGTTCATGTTCGACGAGATCAAGCAGAGCCTGCACGAGTTCGGTGTCGATTTCGACGTGTACTTCCACGAGAACGATCTGCACGCGTCCGGCGCGGTCACCCGCGCCGTCGACCGGCTGCGCGATCTCGGCCACATCTACGAGGCAGACGGTGCCATCTGGCTGCGCTCGACCGACTTCGGCGACGACAAAGACCGCGTCGTCATCAAGAGCGACGGTCAGCCTGCCTACATCTCCGGCGACCTGGCGTACTACCTCGACAAGCGCGAGCGGGGCTTCAACCGCTGCATCATCATGCTCGGCGCCGATCACCACGGTTACGTCAAGCGCCTCATGGCGATGTGCGCAGCGTTCGGCGACGAGCCGTACGTGAACCTGCAGATCCTCATCGGCCAGATGGTGAACCTGCTGCGCGAGGGCCAGCCGGTGCGGATGTCCAAGCGTGCCGGAACGGTCGTGACGCTGGAGGACCTCGTCGAGGCAGTCGGGGTGGATGCTGCCCGCTACGCCCTCACCCGGAGTTCGGCGGACTCGAACCTCGACATCGACCTGGACATCCTGCAGAAGCGGACGAACGACAACCCCGTCTTCTACGTGCAGTACGCGCACGCCCGCACGCACAACGTCGGTCGCAACGCTGCCGCGGCAGGCGTCGACCGCAGCGTGTTCGCGCCCGAGACGCTGACCCACGAGACCGAGTCGGCGCTGTTGGGCGCGCTGCAGGAGTTCCCCCGAACCGTCGCGTTCGCCGCAGAGGTGCGGGAGCCTCACCGGATCGCCCGCTACCTCGAAGAGCTCGCGGGGCTCTATCACCGCTGGTACGACAACTGCCGCGTGATCCCGCTCGGCGACGATCCCATCGAGCCCGTGCACCAGACGCGGTTGTGGCTCAACGACGCCACCGGCCAGGTGCTGCGCAACGGACTGACGCTGCTGGGCGTCGGCGCCCCCGAACGGATGTAACCCATGACGGATGCCGAACACCCGACCGACCCGCTGCCGGACCTGCGCGCGGGGTGGGTGCTCGCGGTTCCCGAAGAGCCGAAGAAGCGTCGCCGGGTGTGGCCGTGGCTCGTTGCCGCTGCGGCGGTGGTCATCGTCGTCGTGGTGGCCGTCGTCATCGTCGAGACCGTCGTGCGATCGAACATCGAGTCGGGCATCGCCAGCCAGGTACGGACGGGTCTGGAACTGCCCGCCGATCAGCCCGTCGACGTGTCGATCGAGGGACCGCTCACCCTTCAGCTGCTTACGGGGAGCCTCGACGACCTCCGGCTCTCTTCCGATGACGTCCCGCTCGGTCCGACAACGGCGGACGTCGAGGTCACGCTGCGCGGCGTCAGCACGACCGCTCCGTATACGGTCGGGGTCGGAGCTGCCACCGTGACCCTGGACCAGAGCCAGGTCGCCGCACTCACCGACAGCGTCGCCCAGATCGACATCCTCGAGCTCGCACTCGAAGACCCGGCGATCGTCGTCGGTACCGAGCTCTCGCTGTTCGGATTCGGCATCCCGGTCTCGCTGTCGCTGGTGCCCAGCGCGCAGGCGGGGGAGCTCGTGCTTCGTCCCGAGAGCCTTCAGGTCAGCGGCCTGGCCGTCACCGCGGACGGTGTGAGGCGGCAGTTCGGGACGATTGCCGACCCGATCCTGCAGGACTGGCAGATCTGCGTCGCACAGTACCTGCCGGCCGGGGCGACGCTCACGGCAGCATCCGTCACGGACGATCACCTTGTCGCCACCTTCGACATTGACGGCCGGATGCTTGACGACGCGACGCTGCAGCAGAACGGCACCTGCTGACCAGCGCCGCACGCTGTGTATCGGCCGTCGGATGCCTACAGATGTCAGACAACCGATATCTGAAATCAGATGGAAACTTTCCGGATGACGGGACGAAATGCTGGCTGCCTAGCTTCATGGTGTCGGCACATCCGTGTCGGTCCCCTCGATCCCGGAGTCAGCTCGTCATGACAACCCTGTTCTCACCCGGCCGCGCTCGTCACGCCGTCGGATTCGCCGCCCTACTGACCGGCCTACTCGCCCTTGCCGCGTGTTCCTCCGAAGCCCCGGGGGCCTCAGCCTCGGCATCCGCTGATCCGAACGCCCAGACCGAGCCGGTATCGGTCCAACTCAGTTGGATCTTCAACGAAGAGTTCGCCGGGGAGTACTTCGCGGAAACCAGCGGCTACTACGCCGAGGCGGGGCTCGGTCCCGTCCAGCTCGTTCCCGGACCCTCCGCAGGTGTGCCCGAACTCATCAGCGGAACGGCGGATGTCGCGTTCAGCGACGCCGTGACCATCGGCGCCGCGGTTGCCCGCGAGCAGGCGCCCTTGAAGATCCTCGGCGCCGTGTTCCAACAGAACCCGTTCGCGGTGCTCTCGTTGAAGGAAGGGGCCGATATCGCGACGCCGCAAGACATGATCGGCAAGCGCATCGGCGTTCAAGATGGCAACTCCGCGCTGTTCTCCGCACTGCTCGCGGCGAACGGAATCGGCGCCGACGAGGTCACGGTCGTGCCCGTGCAGTTCGATCCGGCGCCGCTCGTGAACGGCGACGTCGACGGATTCATCGCCTACCTCACGAACGAGCCGCTCGTGTTGGAAGCCCAGGGCATCACGACGACGACGCTCCCCTTCGCGACCAACGGGCTGCCGTTCGTTGCAAAGACGATCACCGCCGCCGACGAGACAATCGCCGAGAACCGGGAAATGCTGAAGTCCTTCCTTCGTGCCGAGATCCAGGGGTGGGCTGATGCGCTGGGAAACGTCGACGAGACCGTGCGTCTGGTCACGGAGCAGTTCGGTGTTGACCTTGACCTTGACCCCGTCGCCGTGCGCGCCGGGGCCGAGGCGCAGAACACGCTCGTCGTGTCGGACGAGACGGTTGCCAACGGCCTGTTCACCATCAGCCCAGAGCTCCAGGAGCGTACCCTCGCGAGCCTGTCCGCCGCAGGGATCGAGGTCGCGGCTGACGATCTGTTCGATCTGACCCTGCTCGCCGAGGTGTACGCCGAGTTCCCTGAGCTCGTCGCGCTCGGCTCCTGACCCTCCTGATGGGCTGCGCCGTTGCGCGCAGCCCATCATCAGAGACAACCACCGAGAAAGGGGCCGTCAATGACAGTTCGCATGATCATCGACACCGACACCGCGCAGGATGATGCCTTCGCGCTGCTGATCGGACTGCGCGACCCGCGCGCGCAGCTGGAGGCCGTCACGATCAACTACGGCAACGTCGCGTTCGACCAGATGGTCGAGAACGCTCTCTATACGATCGAGGTAGCGGGCCGCGGGGGCGAGGTGCCCGTCTACGAGGGGGCGCGGCTACCGCTGCTGGCCCCCGTCGATGATTCCTCGTACGTGCACGGTGCCGACGGGTTCGGTGGGGCGGGCTTTCCCCGAGCCCAGCAGCGCCCCGAACCCGAGAATGCCGTCACTGCTCTGCTCCGTCTCGTCGCCGGCAACCCCGGACAGTTCACGATCATCGCCCAGGCGCCGCTGACCAACCTCGCGCTCGCTGCCGCCGCGGATCGACGCTTCGCCGGGAACGTCAAAGAACTCGTCATCATGGGGGGGACGAATAACGCCGCGGGCAACATCACAGCAGCCGCTGAGGCCAATTTCTGGCATGACCCCGAGGCCGCCGCGATCGTGCTCCGGGCAGGCTTTCGCACGACGCTCGTCCCCTGGGATCTCGTGATGCGTCAGGGCGTGTTCGGTCCGGACAAGCTGCAGCGCATCGAGAGCTTGGATACGCCGGCATCCCGGTTCTTCGTTCGAGCGAACCGCGGCACTCTCGCCTACAACAAGAAGGCCCACGGGATGGATGGAAGTACCCACCCGGACTCCATCGCGGTCGCGATCGCCGTGGAGCCGCGGATCGTAACGAAGGCGAGCGACTACTATGTGGACGTCGAGACCGCGCGCGGAATCGCAACCGGCTACTGCTTGGTCGACTCGGTCCGTCGATCCGGTCGCGAGCCGAATGCGCGCGTGATCGAGGAGATCGACGAGGATCTGTTCTTCCAGACCATGATCGGCGTCCTCTCATGACCTCCCCGACCTCGCTGGGGGGAGGATTGTGACCGCCGAGACGCTTGTGAGGAGAGATGGCCGTATGACCCTCGAGCCGTTGTCTCTCACCGTCGGCCAACCTCTGCGTGTCGCGGTGTACAACAGCATTTCCCGAGCAATCCGCAACGGGACATACCCCCTCGGGTCCGTGCTGCCCAGCGATGCAGAGTTCTGCACAGCTCTGGGTGTGAGCCGACCAGTCGTGCGCGAGGCGATGCTGCTCCTCGAAGAGGACCGCTTGATTTCGACGCGTCGCGGTGTCGGTCGCTTCGTCAGCGACGCGATTCCCGGGATCGGCCTCGAGCGCGTACGCGGACTCGAGCTCTTGCTCGGCGAATCCGTCGGCGCCATCACGGTGGATCGGATCAGCCACGAAGTGCAGCCGGCATCTGATCTGCTCAGTCAGGCGCTAGCACTCGATCCGTCTGCTGCCGTGTGGACGTGGGAGTCTGTACTGCGGCGGACGGGAAACGAGCTCGCACTCACGTTCGAGGCTGTTCCTGCCGCCAGTTCTGCGTTCCCGGACCCCGGAACAGACACCATGCCCGAAGCCACCGCGTTGACTCGGCTTCTCGCCTCCGTCGACCCGTCCCATGTATCGAGTGCCTGCGATATCTCCGTGGGCGTTCTCGGTGAGCACCGCGCCAAGGCGCTCGGAGCAGACCCCGACACCAGCGCCCTGATTCTCACGCAGCATGTTTCCTATCGCGGTACGACTGTGCTCTATGCCAAAGACGTCATTCTGCCTGCGGCCGGCACCATCTCACTCCAGCAGAGCGCGTGATGGCGGGTGCGCCTCTCCTGATCAACCTGCACTCGCACCTCGAAGGGCGGGTGCGGCCGAGCACGGCGGCAGGGATCGCGCGCAAACTCGGGCTGCCGGATGCCGACCGCGACTGGACTGCGGCGCTGCAACTGGACGGTCCCGCAGACCTCACCACGTACCTCGTGAAGGTTGTCGCGACCTTCCCGTTCTTCTCGCGCCTCGACCTGCTCGAGCGGATCACGCGGGAAGCCGTCGAAGACGCTGCCGCCGATGGTGAGGAGCACCTCGAACTGCGGTTCGGTCCCGCCTCGCACGCCTCGACGCTCGCTGAGTTGGATGCCGTGATCGCTGCAATGTGCGCGGGAATCGTAGCGGGCATGGCGGACACCGGGATTTCCGCCGGCGTCGTCGTTGCCGCTTTGCGGAGCGACCCGACCGAGGTGAATGAGGCGGTGGCCCGGGCCGCCGCTCGTGCGGCCGGGACCGGTGTCGTCGGATTCGATCTTGCCGGCGACGAACTGCTCTTCCCCGATCTCGAGCGCTATCGGGACGCGTTCGCGATCGCGCGCAGCGCGGGCCTGGGCATCACATGCCACGCTGCCGAGGCGGCATCCGGGCGCGCGGCTCAGCAGGCCGTGGAGCTCCTGGGTGCCACACGGATCGGCCACGGTGCGCGCATCGCCGAGGAACCGAACCTCATCGGCTGGTTCGTCGAGCGCGAAATCGCGATCGAAGTGTGTCCAACCTCGAACGTCTACACGGGTGCTGTGTCGTCGATGGCGTCCCACCCCGCGGCGCAATTCGCCCGCGCCGGTGCCCGCGTCGTCCTCGGCGATGACAATCCACGCCAGACCGGCTCGCTGCTGTCGAGCGAAGTCGCCGTGTTGCGCGAGGACCTCGGGTTCGATGACGCCATGATCGCGGCGCTGGAGCGGCACAGCGTGGACGCGGCGTTCGTCGCAGACGGCGTACGACAGGGCTGGCGGAGCCGACTGGACACCCCGACGGAACAGCGCGCGGAGGCCTGAGCGTGCCGGCCGGCGGATTCCCGGGCGAGGATACCCGGTGCCCTAGACTGACCGGAGTGTCTCGGCGCGTGCGCTGACCGCCCGGGGCCTGCTCGCGCCGCTTGTTCGGCGCCGAAGACTTCACCGATTGGCTTCTGCGTGTCCGCCCACCCGACTTCCACCCCGCCCCTGCCGGCGTGGCTGGACGTGCCGTCGGATCCCAACGACCTCGTCGATGGCGTGTGGCCGACGGATGCCGCGCGCGATGCTGACGGCGATCTGATCATCGGGGGAGTGACCGCATCCGCGCTGGCCCGGGAGTACGGCACGCCGCTGTACGTCGTCGACGAGGACGAGGTCCGCTCCCACGCGCGACGCGCGCGCGAGGCGTTCGAATCCGCCGCCGCGCGGCACGGTGTCGCCGCCCGTGTCTATTACGCCGGAAAGGCATTCCTGAGCACCGAGGTGGTGCGGTGGGTCACGGATGCGGGCCTCGCTGTCGATGTGGCCAGCGGCGGCGAGTTGGCTGTCGCTCTAGCCGCGGGAGCAGACCCGGGTCGGATCGGACTGCACGGCAACAACAAGAGCATCGCCGAACTCGAGCGCGCCGTCGCGAGCGGTGTGGGCTCGATCGTCGTCGACAGCTTCCAGGAGATCGAGCGCCTCGCCGCCATCGTCGCTGCCGCGGGGACCGTGCAGGACGTGCTGCTGCGCGTCAACAGCGGTGTCCACGCCGAGACCCACGACTTCCTCGCAACGGCGCACGAGGACCAGAAGTTCGGATTCACCCTGGCCGACGCGGTTCGCGCCGCTGCGCTCGTGCGGAATGCGGAGGGCCTGCGGCTGGTCGGACTGCATTGCCACATCGGCTCGCAGATTTTCGGCACCGCCGGTTTCGCCGAATCCGCCGCACGCATCGTGTCCCTCTATGCAGATCTGCTGGCGCCGTCCGACGCGGATGCCGCGCAGGACATGCGGGTACTCAATCTCGGCGGCGGGTTCGGGATCGCCTACACGCGCGCTGATCGGCCGACGGCGATCGAGACCCTCGCCGACGGCATCGTGGATGCTGTCGCGGCCGAGTGCGCCGAGCGGGGCGTGCGCATGCCGGATCTTGCCTTCGAGCCGGGGCGGGCCATCGTCGGCCAGGCGGGGGTCACCCTCTACACCGTGGGGACGACCAAGGCGGTTGCGCTCGAGGGTGGCCTCGAGCGCCTCTACGTGAGCGTCGACGGTGGGATGAGCGACAACGCGCGTCCCGCCCTGTATGGCGCGAACTACAGTGCTCGGCTCGCCGCGCGCGTCAGCGACGCGCCGCCGCAACTGGTGAGGGTGGTCGGGAAGCACTGCGAGTCCGGGGACATCGTCGTCGATGCGGAGTACCTGCCCGCCGATGTCGAGCCCGGCGACCTCCTGGCCGTGCCCGCGACAGGCGCGTACTGCTTCTCGCTCGCCAGCAACTACAACTTCCTGCCTCGCCCCGCCGTCGTGGCGGTTCGAGACGGGCGAGCGCGCGTGATCGTGCGCGGTGAGACCCTCGATGACCTGCTGGCGCGTGATGCCGGCATCCCCCCGACCGAAAGGACGGCATGACCGACTACCGCCGCCTGCGAGTCGCGCTGCTCGGCGCTGGAGCTGTCGGCTCCCAGGTCGCCGCGCTGCTGCGTCAGCACGCCGATGAACTGGCAGATCGCGCCGGAGCGCGCCTGGAACTGGTGGGCATCGCCGTGCGCAACCCGGATGCACCTCGTGAGGCGGACCTGCCGCGCGAGCTGTTCACGACGGATGCCGAGACGCTGATCCTCGGCGCCGACATCGTGATCGAGCTGATGGGCGGGATCGAACCGGCCCGTACCCATGTGCTGCAGGCGATCGGGTCCGGCGCGGATGTCGTCACAGCGAACAAAGCGCTGCTGGCCACCCACGGCCCCGAGATCTTCGAGGCCGCCGATCAGGTCGGCGCCCAGGTGTACTACGAGGCTGCCGCCGCGGGGGCGATTCCCATCATCCGGCCGCTACGCGACTCGCTCGCCGGCGACCGGGTGCAGCGCATCATGGGGATCGTCAACGGAACGACCAACTACATCCTCGACCGCATGGACACCGAGGGCGCGGACTTCGGCGATGTGTTGGCGCAGGCGCAGGCCCTGGGCTATGCCGAGGCTGACCCCACCGCCGACGTCGAAGGATACGACGCGGCGCAGAAGGCGGCGATCCTCGCGAGCCTCGCGTTCCACACGTCGGTGCCGCTGGAGGCGGTGCACCGTGAGGGCATCACCACGATCGACAAGCCCATGATGGATGCGGCACGCAAGGCCGGCTACGTCATCAAGCTCCTCGCCGTGTGCGAGCGGGTGGCAAACGGCTCCGGCGACGCCATCTCGGTGCGGGTGTACCCCGCGCTCGTGCCCCGCGAGCATCCCCTTGCAAGTGTGCACGGGGCCAACAACGCCGTCTTCGTGCAGGCCGAGGCCGCCGGAAACCTGATGTTCTACGGCGCCGGCGCCGGGGGCGTGCAGACAGCATCCGCCGTGCTCGGCGATGTGGTCTCGGCCGCGCGCCGTCACATCGCCGGCGGCGTCGGAGTGGGGGAGTCCACCCGCGCGAATCTGCCGATCCTGCCGATCGGGCACGTGACCACGCAGTACCAGATCACGCTCGAGGTCGCCGATGAGCCCGGCGTCCTTGCGACAGTCGCCGGCATCCTGAGCGAGGGTCGCGTCTCGATCGCGACAGTCGAGCAGACGGTCGCTGAGGCATCCGTCGATCCGCTCGCGCGGGTGATGGCGGATCCGACGGGCGTGGCCCGTCTCGTGATCGGAACCCATAAGGCCTTGGAGCAAGACCTCAGCGAGACGGTGGCACGCCTCGCTGACAGTGACGTCGTGGACCGGGTCGTCTCGGTCCTGCGAGTAGAAGGAGATTGACGTGGCACACGTGTGGCGCGGAGTCATGCACGAATACGCCGATCGACTGGGCGTGACCGCCGAATCGACCGTCGTCTCGCTGGGCGAGGGAGGCACGCCGCTCGTGCCGGCACCGGCGCTGTCGCGGCGCACCGGCGCCCAGGTCTGGGTGAAGTTCGAAGGGATGAATCCGACGGGTTCCTTCAAGGACCGGGGGATGACCGTCGCCCTTTCGCGCGCGGTGGAGCACGGCGCCAAGGCCGTCATCTGCGCCTCGACGGGCAACACGTCGGCATCCGCCGCCGCCTACGCGGCACACGCCGGCATCACCGCTGCCGTGCTCGTGCCCGAGGGCAAGATCGCGATGGGCAAGCTCAGTCAGGCCGTCGCGCACAACGGCCAACTCATCCAGATCCGCGGGAACTTCGATGACTGCCTCGAGATCGCCCGCGAGCTCGCCGACAACTACCCGGTGCATCTGGTGAACTCGGTCAACCCCGACCGCATCGAGGGTCAGAAGACCGCCGCCTACGAGATCGTCGAGGTGTTGGGCGATGCGCCCGATTTCCACTTCATCCCGGTCGGGAACGCCGGAAACTACACGGCATACTCCCGCGGTTACCGCGAGGAGGCCGATCGTGGCGTCTCCACGCGCGTTCCGCGGATGTTCGGGTTCCAGGCCGAGGGAAGTGCGCCGCTCGTGCGAGGAGAGATCGTCAAGAACCCCGAGACGATCGCCACCGCCATCCGTATCGGGAACCCGGCGTCGTGGGAGCTCGCCCTGGAGGCCCGAGCCGCCACGGACGGCTGGTTCGGGGCGATCGACGATGAGCGCATCCTCGCGGCGCAGAAGATCCTCGCCGGCGAGGTCGGAGTGTTCGTGGAGCCGGCGTCGGCCATCAGTGTCGCGGGTCTGCTGGACCGCGCCGAAGCGGGAGTCATCCCGGCCGGCGCGAAGGTCGTCCTCACGGTGACAGGTCACGGCCTCAAGGACCCGCAGTGGGCGCTGCGCGGCGCGGATGGTTCCGAAGCTCGGCCGACGGTCGTCGATGCGACGACCTCCGAGGTGGCCGCGGTGCTCGGCCTGACCTCGTCGGGGGCGACCGAGTGAGCGCAGCCGGGGTCGCAGAGCGCTCGGTTGCGGTACGGGTTCCCGCGACCAGTGCCAACCTGGGTCCCGGGTTCGACACGCTGGGACTCGCGCTCAGCATCTACGACGACCTCGTCGTCACGTCCCTCCCCGAACCGGGGCTCGACATCGAGGCCGAGGGTGAGGGTGCCGAGGAGATCCCGCGTGATGCGTCGAACCTGGTCGTGCGCGCCATGGCCTACGCGTTCGAGGCCGTCGGGCGTCCCGTGCCGGGATTGCGCCTCCGGGCACGCAACTCGATTCCGCACGGCCGGGGGTTGGGCTCTTCCGGGGCGGCCGTGGTGGCCGGGATCCTCGCCGTGAAGGGGCTTCTGGAGGGCGACGTCGAGATCGGGCCCGACACGATGCTCCGGCTCGCCACCGAACTCGAAGGGCATCCCGACAACGTCGCGCCCGCGCTCTTCGGCGGACTCACGATCGCGTGGATGGACGAGGCGGTGCCGCAGCACAAGAAACTCCTCGTCCACCGCGGCGTCTCTCCCGTGGTCTTCGTCCCGGGATTCACGATGTCTACGAGCGTCGCGCGGAGCCTGCAACCGCTGCAGGTCCCTCGGGAGGATGCCGTGTTCAACCTCTCCCGCTCAGCCCTGCTGGTTGCTGCACTGACGCAGAGCCCCGAGCTGCTGCTGGCGGCGACCGAAGACAAGCTGCACCAGAACTATCGGGCCCAGGCGATGCCCGAGACCGACAAGCTCGTGCGCGTACTGCGCGAGCACGGGTTCGCGGCGGTCGTGTCGGGGGCAGGGCCCAGCGTGCTCGTGCTGGCCGACGGTCCTGGCCGTCGCCTGGAAGCAGCGGCTGTCGCCGAGCGGGTCACCGACACCCCGTGGCAGGCTCATATGCTGGCCGTCGACGTCAAGGGTGGTACAGTGAAGGTGCACGCGGGGGGTTCCACGTAACCCGTGAATCTGGCCCCCGCCGCATATCTGCGAAGCCTCCGCAATTCCCTCGACACCCTTCTTCCGAGCATCCATGCCCGGAAGGACTCGAGGAGAGGCAGATGAGCACGAGACGCTGAGTCCCGCTCAGCACGTCGAGCCCGTCGCGGCGGCTTCTTCATCCGTGCGGATCCGCACATCATTCGATTCACCGCACATTAGGTACACAAGGGAGTACTCGTGGAGTCCATCTCCGAGGTCCACACCGACGCGTCCGAGAGCGACGCCGCTGAGCAGACCACCCCCGCGGCCGACGAGGCCGCCACGCAGTCCGAATCCGCCGAGGAGCAGCCCACAGCGGCGGCTCCGGAGGCCGAGCCCGCTGAGGCCGAGGCTGAGCCGGCCGAGGCTGAGCCGGCTGATGCTGAGCCCGCTGAGGCCGAGGCTGAACCGGCCGAGGCCGAGCCGGCTGAGGCTAAGGCTGAGCCGGCCGAGGCTGAGCCCGTGAGCGAGACTGCGCCCACTGCGCAGGCCGAGCCCGCTGCGGCGGCCGATACCGAGTCCGCGCAGCAGACGGAGGCCCCGCCTGCTGCCGAGTCCGGCACTCCGGCCGCGTCCGCTGAGCAGCAGGAGGCTGCCCCGCCGAGCGAGGCGGCCCCCGCTGAGGCGCAGCCGGATGAGGCTGCCGCGCAGGCGCCGACCAAGCCCGCACGCAAGCGTGCACCGCGCCGCGCCAAGAGCACGGATGCTCCCGCCCACACGTCAGCGGCTGCGGAGGCTCCGGCGGCTCCCGACGCCGAAGCTCCCGGTGAGCCGCCCGCTGCACGTCAAGCCCCCGCTGACACGAACGCGTCGGCAGAGGCCGCACCGGCCGACACCGCGCAGACCGACACCACGCAGACCGACACTGCGCCAACCGACGCCGCACCCGCGCGTAGCGACGAGGAGACGGCTTCCGGTGAGTCCGGGGAGGACTCCGGCGACGAGAGCACGCCGAGCCGCAGCCGCAGCCGCAGCCGGAGCCGGAGCCGCAGCCGCGCATCGGGCAACAACAGCGGTGGAAACAACGGCAACAACGGCAACGCCGGTGCGCAAGAGCAGCCCAAGGCCGCCGACGCGGACGACGAGGGCAGCTCGACCAGCGGTCGCGGTCGACAGCGCAACAAGCGCCGCGGACAGAACCAGAACGACGAGTTCGAGCCCGAAGTCGGCGAGGACGATGTCCTCATCCCCATCGCCGGCATCCTCGATGTCCTCGACAACTACGCGTTCGTGCGCACGACCGGGTACCTGCCCGGCCAGAGCGACGTGTATGTGTCCCTCGGTCAGGTCAAGAAGTACAACCTCCGCAAGGGCGACGCTGTTGTGGGAGCGATCAAGCAGCCACGCGAAGGCGAGCAGACGGGGCGTCAGAAGTACAACGCGCTCGTGAAGGTCGACGCCGTCAACGGTCTCTCGGTCGAGGATGCCGCCGGCCGGGTCGAGTTCAGCAAGCTGACGCCGCTCTACCCCCAGGAGCGCCTGCGCCTGGAGACGGCGCCCGAGAAGCTCACACAGCGCATCATCGACCTTGTCGCCCCGATCGGGAAGGGCCAGCGAGGCCTGATCGTCGCGCCGCCCAAGGCCGGAAAGACGATCGTGCTGCAGCAGATCGCGAACGCGATCGCGACGAACAACCCCGAGGTTCACCTCATGGTCGTGCTCGTCGACGAGCGTCCCGAAGAGGTCACCGACATGCAGCGCACCGTCAAGGGCGAAGTGATCGCCTCGACGTTCGACCGTCCTGCGGAAGACCACACGACGGTCGCCGAGCTCGCGATCGAGCGCGCCAAGCGCCTCGTCGAGCTCGGTCGCGACGTCGTCGTGCTGCTGGACTCGATCACCCGCCTCGGCCGGGCCTACAACATCTCGGCGCCGACATCCGGTCGCGTGCTCACCGGCGGTGTCGATGCGTCCGCGCTCTACCCCCCGAAGCGCTTCTTCGGCGCGGCCCGCAACATCGAGAACGGCGGATCGCTCACGATCCTCGCGACGGCGCTCGTCGAGACCGGGTCCAAGATGGACGAGGTGATCTTCGAGGAGTTCAAGGGCACCGGCAACAGCGAACTGCGTCTGTCGCGCCAGCTCGCCGACAAGCGGATCTTCCCCGCGGTCGACGTCAACGCCTCGAGCACTCGCCGCGAAGAGATGTTGCTCTCGCCCGATGAGGTCAAGATCACCTGGAAGCTGCGTCGGGCGCTCGCGGGCCTCGATCCGCAGCAGGCTCTCGAGGTCGTGCTCGGCAAGCTCAAGGAGACGTCCTCGAACGTCGAGTTCCTCGTGCAGATGCAGAAGTCGATCCCCGCGCCGACCTCGAACGGTCACGGTGGGGGAGGCCACGGCCACGGGCACGAGAACAGCATCCGCTGAGCGGGGAGCCCTTCATGCCCGAGCCGGCACTGTTCGACTCCCTCCGCGCCCTGATCGACGAGCACCGCGAGGTCCAGGCGGAGCTGTCTGACCCCGCCGTGCACGCCGACCCCGGCAGGGCCAAGCGCGTCAACCGCAGGTACGCCGAGCTCAGCCGCATCATCGCGGCGCACGACGCGTGGCGGTCGGTGTCCGACGACCTCGCCGCCGCGCGTGACCTGGCGCGTGAGGACGCGGCCTTCGCCGAGGAGATCCCCGCAATGGAGGAGCGCCTCGCTGAAGCGCAGGAGCGCCTGCGGCGCCTGCTCATCCCGCGGGACCCGGATGACGCACGAGACGTCATCATGGAAATCAAGCAGGGCGAAGGCGGCGCCGAGAGTGCGCTGTTCGCGGCCGACCTCCTGCGGATGTACCTGCAGTACGCCGCGTCCAAGGGGTGGAAGACAGAACTCCTGGAACGCAATGAGTCCGACCTCGGTGGATACAAGGACGTGCAGGTCGCGATCAAGGGATCCTCGAGCGACCCCGCCCAGGGAGTATGGGCGCATCTGAAGTACGAGGGCGGAGTGCACCGCGTGCAGCGGGTGCCGGCCACCGAGTCGCAGGGCCGCATCCACACCTCGACGACCGGGGTGCTCGTGTTCCCCGAGGTCGACGAGCCCGAAGAGATCCAGATCGACCCGAACGACCTCAAGATCGACGTGTTCCGTTCCTCCGGTCCGGGCGGGCAATCGGTGAACACGACCGACTCGGCGGTGCGGATCACCCACCTGCCGACCGGGATCGTCGTGTCGATGCAGAACGAGAAGTCGCAGCTGCAGAACCGGGAGGCCGGGATGCGGGTGCTGCGGGCCCGGCTGCTGGCCAAACAACAGGAGGAACGGGATGCTGCGGCATCCGACGCTCGTCGCTCGCAGATCCGCGGGATGGATCGCTCGGAACGGATCCGCACCTACAACTTCCCGGAGAACCGCATCGCCGACCACCGCACCGGCTACAAGGCCTACAACCTCGATCAGGTCATGGATGGCGCCCTCGAACCGATCATCGCGTCGTGCATCGCCGCCGACGAAGAAGAACGGCTGGCAGCCTTGGCGGCAGAGAGCTGACCGGCCGTCCTACGCCGTGATCGCGAGGGCGATCGTGGCGAGGTAGACGGTCGGGATGGCAAATCCCTCGAACCCGATCCCCTTCTTCTCGCGCGCGAGCAGCCCGACGGCCAGCACGGCAGACATGAACGCGGTGCCCGCCAGGAGGACGAGGCTGGACGGCCCCGCCGCGGCGTAGATCGTCCCCTCCGTGTAGAAGACGTCGGCGATCGAGATCATGAGGGTGTCGAACACGTTCCCGCCGATGATGTTGCCCACGCCCAGAGTCAGCGCGCCCATCCGCACCGCGGCGATGAGGGTGATCAGCTCGGGCAGAGAGCTCACCGCCGTCGTCACTGTGAACCCCGTGATGTCGCTCGGCCAGCCCGTGGCAGCGGCGACGCCGAGACCTGCCTGGCCGATGACCCAGCCCGTGCCCGCTGTGATCACCGCGAGCACCGCGAACGTGACCCACAGCCGGCGCAGCGACCGGTGCGAAGACGTCGTGTCATCGTCGTCGACGGTCTGAGATGTTCGGCGCGGACGCCACATCTCATCCGAGCGCATGCGGCGCAGCAACAGCAGGCTGTACACGTAGATGACCGGAATCAGGAGCGACACGGGGTGTATCCAGCCCCACGACAGCGCGGGAGTGGCGTACGCGATGACCGGAAGCGTGAGCAGGGCGACCAGTGTCAACGACTGGCCGAGGTTCTCCAGAGA
Organism: Microbacterium sp. bgisy207; assembly: GCF_965345035.1. GTDB lineage: Bacteria > Actinomycetota > Actinomycetes > Actinomycetales > Microbacteriaceae > Microbacterium. The sequence continues at coordinate 105,256 of NZ_CBDRMG010000006.1, read as the reverse complement.
CGCCGCCGCGTGCTCCAGGTTCGCACGGCGATAGACCAGGTCCGCCACGGCGAGCCACACGGTCTGGATCGCCACACCACCCACGGGATTGGCCAGCGCGAATCCGGCGTCTCCCGCGACGGCACCCGTGATCGTCGTGATGATGCCCGTGAGAGAGGTCACCGCGCCCAGGAACACCGCCCCCGCGATCGCGCGCCCCATCCCGGTGCGCCCGGCCAGCTCGTCCGCGGTGTATGCCAGACGTGTGCCGGCGACCCACAGCACGCCGATCGAGCCCGTCAACGCGATCAGGCTCGGCCATAGCCCCCAACTCCCCGTCATCCCACCCCGTCCTCTCCCCAGCGGTCGCCTCGTCGGCCCGTCACCGTAACAGACACGCGTCGGCTGCGCAGTGCGCTTGACGCGAGCGCCCACCGGAGTCGGGATGCTGTCGAGTGGGCCCCGGACCCGCTACTGTCGGGGCGTGGTCATGTTCCTCATCCGTGCGCTCATCTTCGTGCTCTCGGCAGCTGTCGGTCTCATCGCCGCCGACGTGCTGCTCCCCGGCTTCCGCATCGACTGGCGGGACTGGTGGGGGTTCCTGCTCGCAGTGCTGATCTTCGCCGTCCTGCAGAGCGTGCTCTCTCCGTGGATCGCGACGGTCGCCAAGCGCAACGCCCCCGCGCTCCTGGGGGGGATCGGGATCATCTCGACGCTGGTCGCCCTCGTCATCGTGGTGGTGATCCCCGCCAGCGGTGTGAGCATCGGCGAGCCGTTCGTGCTGACGTGGATCCTTGCGCCAGTCATCGTCTGGCTCGTGACCGCCCTCGCCACGTGGCTGCTCCCGATGGTCTTCATCAAGAAGAAGGTCGAGGAGCGTCGAGCGGAGAAGTGACACGCCGCGCTCCGGGGTTGTGTCCCTCATCCCGCCTCGATACGGTGGGCGCGATCGACACCGGATGACGTTGCCTGGGGGGGCACTCGACGATGAAGAAGATTCTGAAGGCCGGCACGATTCTCACTCTCGACCCGCATCGCACGCGGGCCGAGGCCGTCGCGGTTGACGATGGTCGCATCGTCGCCGTCGGGACGGTCGATGAGTGCAGGACTGCACTGCCCGGCGCCGACATCGAAGACACGGGCGCTGCGGCGCTGCTCCCCGGCTTCATCGAACCGCATTCGCATCCCGTGCTCAGCGGCATGGCAACGATGCCTCCCGCGTACTGGATCGCACCGTGGTTCGCGCCGACCTGGGATGATGTCGTCGCCGTGTTCCGCAAAGCGATCGCGGAATCGGCGCCGGACGCGCCGCTGGCTTTCTTCGGGTTCGACGGTCTGCTGCACAAGCACACCGAGCCCAACGCGGCGGAGCTGGACGCGATCTTCGGTGACCGCCTCGCACTGCTGTTCGGAAACTCGGGACACACGTCCTATGTCACCTCCGCTGTGCTGCGAAAGCTGGGATGGATCGACAATCCGCCTGCGGATCCCGTCGGGGGCTTCTTCGATCGCAACCCGGATGGCTCCCTCACGGGCCGGGCGACCGAGATTCCCGCCGCGATGGCGCAGGCTGCGCCGGTGCTGGAGGCGATCGCGAAGGGCCCGCGTCCCCTGCAGGGGGCGGTGGAGTACTACATTCTGCTGGCCAGCGCCGGCATCACGGCAACGTCTGAACACACCTACCGCACAGATCTCAAGGGCGCCTATGAAGCGCTCGCGTCGTTGCCCAGTTCGCCGCTGCGCGTGTCGCTCTACCACATGTCCACCGAGCCGGACTGCGGCGAGCCCTTCCAGTCCAGCGCACCCGAGTCGATGCTGCGCAAGCAGGGCATCAAGCTCTGGGCCGACGGCTCGCCGTGGGTGGGGAACGTGGCGATGAGTGTCCCGTATCTGGACACGGATGTCACCCGAGCCGCGGGCATCACGCCGGGCGTCCCCGGCGAGAAGATGATGAACTACACCCGCGACCAGCTCGACGCCCTGCTCGAGGCGCACGTCGGCGAGGGGTGGCAGATGGCATTCCACGCCAACGGGGACATCGCGATCGACATCGTGCTGGATGCCTTCTCCACCGTGCTGGGACGGCACGGGCTCATCGACTCCGACCACCGGTGGCGCGTCGAGCACATCGGCGGCGCGCGCACCGACCAGTTCCGCCGTATGGCATCGATCGGCGTAGTCCCCTCCATGGGCCCGTTCCAGTTCTACTACTGGGGGGACCTTCTCGACGGGGGGATGTTCGAACCCGCGATCGGCGGATCCTGGCAGCGCTTCCGGGACGCGTTCGACGCGGGCGTTCGTCCGTCCTTCCACAACGACGGTTCCGTGTCTCCGCCGACCCCGCTGCTGAACATGCAGGCCGCCGTGACGCGTCGCAGCTCGTCCGGGACGCTCCACGGTCCCGAGCAGGCCGTGACTCTCGACGAAGCGCTTCAGGCGCACACCCTCAACGCCGCATACGCTCTCGGGATCGATCACGAGGTGGGATCGATCGAGGTCGGCAAGCTCGCCGACTTCGTTGCCCTCGACGCCGACCCGTACACGGTCTCTCCCGACAGGATCGGCGCGATCGGCGTGACGGGCACGTGGCTGGGCGGCGAACGCATCGACCTGGACGCGTTCGCGGCGGCCTCGCACCAGGTCGATGACAGCGACTTCGCCACACTCCGAACCTACGGCGTGCCCGCCTGCTGCCACCACGTGGTGAAGGCGTCCGAGTGAGCGTCGCCGCTGCGCCAGGTCAGGGGTCCGGCGCGGCGCGGCAGTCGGTCGCGGTGTTCGCCGTGCCATTGCTGGGCGTCATGGCCGGCGTGCAGACGGCGGACCCGACGATCGCGAGCACCGCGCTGGTCGAGTCATCGCGCGCACTGGGAATGGATGCCGGTGTTCAGGCGATCGCCGCATCGATCTCCACGCTGATGCTGGCCGCGACCGTGATCAGCACGGGTCTGCTGGCAGACCGCATCGGGCGCAAGCTCCTCCTGATGCTCGCGCTTGTCGCCTCGATCGTCGGTGGACTCATCGCCGCGGTAGCGTTCGATCCGATCTCGTACATGCTCGGTCGGGCAATCGCCGGCATCGGACTGGGTGCCGTCTTCGCCGCCTCGTTCGCCTACTTGCGGGCGGTGGTGCCGGCGCCGCGGCTGCCCGCGGCGATGGGTTCGTTCGCTGCGTACAGCGCCTTGACCGTCATCGGCGCCAGCTTTCTCGGCGGAGCACTTGCCGATGTCGACTGGCGGCTTGCGTTCCTCGTCACACCGGTCCTCGCCGGCCTTTCCGTCGTCGCCGTGGTCTTCGTCCTCCCCGGCGAGCCGCGGTCAGGTTCGGGACCCGCGGACATCGGCGGGCAGATCCTTCTGATATTGGGCATCATCGGGGTGCTGTACGGGATTAGTCACGCCGGGCGGGGACTGACCGAGCCCCTGACCTGGATACCCTTCGTCGTGGGGCTGGTGCTTCTGGCCGCATTCGTCCTCGTCGAGGCGCGCGTGCGCCACCCCTTCTTTCCCATCGACATCTTCGCGAACCCGGGCTTTCTGGCTGCCGTGGCGATCGGACTCGCGTTCAACATCTCGCAGGCTGTCGCCATCTTGCAAACCGCGAACATCTGGCAGTTCGTGTACGGCTTCCAGACGATCGAGGTTTCCCTCGCGCAATTGCCCATGACCGTCGTGTCGGTCATCGCCTCGGTGCTGCTGGGGCGTTGGCTCACCCGGGGGCTTTCGGTGCCGATGGCGATCATCCTGACCGGGACCGCAACGACGCTCGGCTTCCTGTCGCTTGCACTCACTCTCCTGTCGGGGTCGTTCTGGGCCTTCCTGCCCGCTCTCGTCCTGATCGGCTTCGGTATCTCCGGGCTCGTTCCCTACGGTGCCCTGATCATCAGGCTGGCGCCGCCCGAGCATTTCGGGGTCGTAACCTCCTCGCGCACGACGATCGGACAGTTCGGCTACGCGCTGGGGTTGTCCGGTGGCGTGATTCTCGTCAACGCGCTGGCCGGTGACGACTTCTCGCGCCGTCTGGCTGAGGCCGGCGTACCGCCGACCCGACTCGGTCAGGCGCTGGATGCGGTGCAGCAATACACGCAGTCCGGCACAACGCCGTCGTCTGCAGAGGGCGGCACCGCGCTGCTGGCGGGAGCCGCGGAGGCATATCGCGACGGCTTCGTCGCAACAGCGATCATCGTCGCGATCGTGATCGCCGTCCTCTCGGCGGCCGCGGTCATCCTCTACCGCCGCTGGGACCGGATGCAGGCCGCAACGCAGTCAGGGGCGGCGTCAGCGTCCGGGGCGTGACGCGTCAGATCTGGTACTCCGGCATTGTCAGAAGCGCCCGGGTGTCCATGCCGTCCTTGCGCTTGCGGGCCTTGGCCGGGATCCCCGTGAGGACGCTGTCGGCCGGTGCGTCCCTCGTCACGACGGCGTTGGCGCCGACGACCGAACGCGCACCGATCGTGACGGGCCCGAGGATCTTCGCCCCCGCACCCACCGCGACCTCATCGCCCAGCGTGGGGTGACGCTTCCCGCCTTCGCGCTGGCGTCCGCCCAGCGTGACCTGGTGGTAGAGCATCACATCGTCACCGATCTCGACCGTCTCACCGATCACGACTCCCATGCCGTGGTCGATGAAGAACCGTCGTCCGATCCGGGCACCCGGATGGATCTCGATCCCCGTGAGCCAGCGGGTCAGCTGTGAGCCCGCGCGGGCGAGGAATCTCGCGTTGTGGGTCCACAGCCAGTGATTGACGCGGTGAGCCCAGATGGCGTGCAGACCCGAGTAGAGCACTGCGATCTCGATGCCGCTACGGGCCGCCGGGTCGCGCAGCTTCGCTGCCGCAATGTCTTCACGGATGCGGCCGACGATGCGTCGGACTCCCATCGTCAGTCCTCGCGCAGGTGCTCGAACAGGGCAGTCGAGAGGTAGCGCTCGCCGTTGGAGGGAATGACGACCACGATGTTCTTGCCCGCCGCCTCGGGGCGCGAGGCCACCTGCAGGGCTGCCCACACCGCCGCACCGCTGGAGATGCCGACGAGAATGCCGTCCTTGGTTCCGACATCGCGCGCCGTTGAGATCGCGTCGTCGAACTCGACGTCGATCACCTCGTCGATGACGCCCTGGTCGAGGATCTCGGGGATGAAGTTGGGACCGATGCCCTGGATCTTGTGTGGTCCGGGCTTGCCTTCGGTCAGCAGCGGAGAGTCCTTCGGCTCGACGGCGACCACCTTCACGCCGGGGACGCGCTCCTTGAGCACCTGCCCGACGCCGGTGATCGTGCCGCCGGTGCCGATGCCTGCGACGAAGTAGTCGACCTTGCCGTCGGTGTCCCGCAGGATCTCCTCGGCGGTGGTCTTGCGGTGGATCGCGGGGTTCGCCTCGTTCGCGAACTGCTTGGCCAGCACCGCCCCCGGCGTCTCTGCGGCGATCTCCTCGGCCTTCGCGACGGCGCCCTTCATGCCCAGGGCCGGGTCGGTGAGGACCAGCTCTGCCCCGTAGCCCTTGAGAAGGAGCTTCCGCTCGGTCGACATCGACGAGGGCATCGCGAGGATGACACGGTATCCGCGTGCCGCGCCGACCATGGCCAGGGCGATACCGGTGTTGCCACTGGTCGCTTCCACGATCGTGCCGCCCGGGGGCAGTTGACCGGACGCCTCGGCAGCATCGACGATCGCGATGCCGAGGCGATCCTTGACGCTGGAGGCCGGGTTGTAGAACTCGAGCTTTGCCAGCACGGTGCCCTCGACGCCCTCCGCGACGCGGTTCAGTCGGACGAGGGGGGTGTTTCCGAATGCACTCGTGATGTCGTTGTGGATACCGGTCATTGCGGGGCCTTTCGGGCGACGTAGGTGACGACCACTCAGCCTAGGCGAGCCTCACCTGATCGGGCCCGATTGTGACGAAGAAGGTCCCATCGCCCTAGGCTTGGGGTCGCTCATGCCCCCTCAACGCCCCTCCGACCCCGCCCGCGCCCCGCAGAAGATTGCCGATCAGCTCGCGACGGCAGCGGACGCCCTGGCTGCGGCGGGCCTTCCCGACCCGCGCGTGGATGCCGAGCTGCTGCTGGCCCATGTCCTGGATGTCGGTCGGGGAGAGCTGCAGGCGGCGGCGTTGCGCGGTGAGGTGATCGAGCCCGCGACGGGAGAAGAGTTCGCCCACTGCGTCACACGTCGCGCGGCTCGTGAGCCCCTGCAGCACATCACCGGAACTGCCCCGTTCCGTCATCTCGAGCTGCGCGTCGGTCCGGGCGTCTTCGTGCCGCGTCCCGAGACCGAGACTCTTGTCCAGATCGCCATCGACGCGCTGCGCGCGTCGGCCTCGCCCGCACCGATCGCGATCGATCTCGGCACCGGGTCCGGCGCGATCGCGCTCGCGATGGCGACCGAAGTGCCCCACGCCCGTGTCTACGCGGCAGAGAACGCCGTCGATGCGTTCGTGTGGGCCAAGGAGAACTTCGCCCACGTCGGGGCGCACAACGCGACGCTCGCCTTCATCGACCTGGCTCGCGCGTTCCCCGACCTCGACGGCACCGCTAGTGTCGTCGTCAGCAATCCGCCGTATGTCCCGGAAGCGGCGATCCCACGCGATCCCGAGGTGCGCTGGTTCGATCCCCCCAGTGCGCTCTACGGCGGCGTTGATGGTTTGGACGTCGTCCGCGAGGTCAGCGCCTCCGCGCTGCGGCTTGCTCACCCGGGGGGAATGGTCGCCATCGAACATGGCGAGAACCAGGGCGCGGCGATCCGCGAGCTGCTGGCCGCAGACGGGTGGCGCGCCCCCGCCACCCACATGGATCTCACGCGTCGCGACCGCGTCACGACAGCGCTGCATCCGTAACCACTGCCTCGTTCCGTAGACTGGGCACGCCATGTCCGACGTCTTCGACTGCCGCGACGACGCCCAGCTCTTGCCCGGCATGCGACAGGCACGCCAGGCGATCGGCCGGGGCGCCCTCGTCGTCATCCCCACCGACACCGTCTACGGTGTCGCCGCCGACGCTTTCAACGCCGCCGCCGTGCAGCGCCTCCTGGACGCCAAGGGGCGCACCCGCCAGTCGCCTCCTCCTGTGCTGGTGGCGGGCGTCGCGATGGTGCGGGCGCTCGTGGCCGAGGTGCCCGAACCCGTCGAACGGCTGATCGACCGATTCTGGCCGGGAGGGCTCACGATCGTCCTTCCCGCGCAGCCCTCGCTCACGTGGGACCTGGGGGAGACCCGAGGAACCGTGGCGGTCCGCATGCCCGACCATCGCATCGCCCTCGAACTCCTCGAGGAGACCGGCCCGCTCGCCGTCTCGAGCGCGAATCTCACCGGGGAGGCCGCGGCCATCGACGCGCTGAACGCGCGCCAGATGCTCGGCGATCGCGTCGACGTCTACCTCGATTCGGGACCTGTGCCCACCGGCGTGCCCTCGACGATCCTCGACGCGACCGGACTCGCTCGTCGCGAGCCGGGCCACGCTCGTATCCTGCGCGAGGGCGCCGTGAGCGTCGATGAGATCCGTGACGTGATCGGCGACCTTCTCGAGGATCCTTCGGCGCCGCACGCCGACACGGATGCCGACGCCCCCGGATCCGCGTGAAGCAGTACCTGTTCGTCGTCATCCTGACCGCGACCATCACTCTCGTGCTGGCGTGGGCGGTGTGGCAGCTGAGCATGCGGTACAAGCTCTACCCCGGCATCCGCGAGCGTGACGTCCACAAGACCCCGACGCCCCGGCTGGGCGGTGTCGCGATGTACATCGGAATCGTCGCCGCCTTCCTGGCCTCGTCACAACATCCGTTCTTCTCGATCTTCTGGGCCGATCCCGCCGCGGTGTGGGCGATCCTCGGGGCGACGACCCTCATCGTCATCGTCGGGGTGGCCGACGACGTGTGGGACCTCGACTGGATGATCAAGCTCGGTGCGCAGTTCGTTGCAGCCGGGATCATCGCCTGGTTCGGCAAGCTCCAGATCCTGTCCCTGCCGATCGGCGGCCTGACCGTCGGCTCCAGCTGGATGAGTTTCGTGCTGACGGTGCTCTCGATCGTCGTCGTCATGAACGCCGTCAACTTCATCGACGGCCTGGACGGCCTGGTCGCCGGCGTCGCCCTCATCGCCAACGCTGTCTTCTTCGCCTACTCATATCTGCTGGTGCGCGATGCCGGCGCCACGACCTACTTCAATCTGGCGTCGTTCATCGCAGCCGCGCTCATCGGCGCCTGTATCGGCTTCCTGCCGCTGAACTGGACGCCCGCCAAGCTGTTCATGGGTGACAGCGGCGCGCTCATGCTGGGTCTGTTGATGGCCGTGTCCGCGATCGCGATCACCGGTCAGATCACCCCATCCCAGCTCGATCCCGACAACTTCGGCAGGTCGCAGCTGTTGGGTGCCTTCATCCCGATCCTCCTGCCGATCACGATCGTCCTGCTGCCGCTGCTGGACTTCGGTCTCGCGATCATCCGCCGGGTCAGCGCCGGCAAGTCGCCGTTCTCCCCCGACCGCAAGCACCTGCATCACCGGATGCTCGACATGGGGCATAGTGACCGGACCGCCGTTCTGATCTTCTACGCGTGGACCGCGGTGATCGGACTGGCGATGCTGCTGATGTACATCGGCACGGCCTCCGACTGGCCGGGGGAGTACCTCATCGGCGTCGGATTCGGTGCCCTCGGCGTCATCGCCTGCCTCGTTGTGACCCTCATGCCCCCCGAGCGCCGCCCCGCGCGCGCCACGACCGCCCAGGAGGCCTCGTGAGTACCGTGTCCAGCACCCCGATCCTGCGGACGACCCTGATCTGGTCGGCGATCGTGACCGGGGCTCTTGCCGTCGCAGGCTCCGTCGTCGGCTATCTCGTCGCGGGCGAGTCCGGTCTGTGGAGCGCACTGGTCGGCGTGCTCCTGGCGGCGTTGTTCCTGGGAATCACCGGCATCAGCATCCTCGTGGCCAACCGCTGGTTCGGCACGGACCTGTACGTGCCGCTGTTCTTCGGGATCGTGCTCGGTGGATGGCTGTTGAAGTTCGTCGTCTTCTTGATCGTTCTGTTCGTCGTCCGCGATCAGCCGTGGGTCAACTCGCTCGTCTTCTTCGTCGCCATTGTGGCGGGGGTTCTCGCCTCGCTTGCGGTCGATGTCATCGTCGTGACCCGCATGCGCGTGCCCTATGCGAGCGACACGACCCTGCCGACGACCGACCCTGACGAGGCCCCGGGAGACTGACGCGGCGCCCGGAGCTCTCCGGATTTGCTAGGGTGGTCTTGCGCCCGCCCGTTCGCCTGACGAGCGCTGTCGGGATCGCCACTTCACCGCCCATCGTCGCAACGGCTAGTACCCGATGCCCCGAAGCTGGAGCCAGCGCTGTTTACCGAAGCTGCGACCCTGATTGCGTCCACCGCCGAAGACGGCGGGGGATTCCACGGACCGTCCGTCGACGAGTTCTTCCCCGAGCCGATCTTCTACCTCTTCGGTATTGAGGCTCTCGCAGTCACTCGAATCACCCTCATCCAGTTCGCCGCGACGATCGCTGTGGTGTTGATCTTCTGGCTCGGCACCCGACGGATGCGCGTCGTCCCGGGCCGGTTCCAGAGCCTGGTCGAGATGGGTCTCGACTTCGTTCGTGTCAACATCGCCGAAGACCTCCTGGGCAAGAAGGACGGCCAGCGGTTCCTGCCGATCCTCACGACGATGTTCTTCATGATCCTGTTCATGAACATCACGGGAATCATCCCGTTCATGAACATCGCCGGCACCAGCGTCATCGCTGTGCCCCTCGTGCTGGCGATCATCAGCTACGTCACGTTCATCTACGCGGGTATTCGCAAGAGTCCGAAGAACTTCTTCAAGAACTCCCTGTTCCCCTCGGGCGTGCCCTGGCCGATCTACATCATCGTCACCCCCATCGAGCTGATCTCGACGTTCATCATCCGCCCGGTGACGCTGACTCTCCGACTTCTCATGAACATGATGGTCGGCCACCTCCTGCTGGTGCTGTTCTTCGCAGCGACGCAGTTCTTCCTCTTCGACCTCGGCGGCTGGTGGTCGGCTCTGGCAGCCGGCAGCCTCGCGTTCGGGTTCGTCTTCACTCTCTTCGAAATCCTGGTCTCTGTCCTCCAGGCGTACGTCTTCGCCCTCCTCACCGCGGTCTACATCCAGCTCGCGGTGGCGGAAGAGCACTAAGCGGGTCGGCCCGAAAGCCGCCCTCAACCGAAAGGAAAAAATCCGTGGACGCAACTACGGTTCTCGCCCAGGTCACCGGCAACGTCGCGACGATGGGTTACGGCCTCGCCGCCATCGGCCCGGCGATCGGCGTGGGCATCGTCGTCGGCAAGACGATCGAAGGCGTCGCTCGCCAGCCCGAACTGGCCGGCCGACTGCAGGTCCTCATGTGGATCGGTATCGCCTTCACCGAGGCGCTGGCGTTCATCGGTATCGCCGCCGGCTTCATCTTCGTCTGATCCCCCACTGCTGACTAAGGAGACAGGATGCTCACGGCTCTTGTCACGTACGCCGCCGAAGAGGGGGCTGCCAAAAACCCTCTCATCCCGGCGTGGTACGACATCATCTGGTCGGGCGTGTGCTTCATCGTCATCCTCGTCCTGTTCTGGCTCTACGCCCTGCCGCGGATGAAGAAGCTGCTCGACGAGCGCTCCGCGGCGATCGAAGGCAACATCGCGAAGGCCGACGAGGCCCAGCGCAAGGCCGAAGCGGCGCTCGAGGAGTACACCGCTCAGCTCGCTGACGCGCGCCGCGAAGCCGGTGAGATCCGCGACGCCGCCCGCGAGGACGGCAAGAAGATCCTCGCCGAGGCCAAGGAGAACGCGTCGGCCGAGGCCGCACGCCTCACCGCGGCAGCGCACGCGCAGATCGATGCCGAACGGCAATCCGCGTTCGTGTCGCTGCGCAGTGAGGTCGGGACGCTCGCGCTCGATCTCGCCGGTGGCGTGATCGGCGAGACGCTCTCCGATGACGCGAAGGCAAAGGCCGTTGTCGACCGTTTCCTCGCTGACCTCGAGGCATCCGAGACGGCGGCGAAGTAATGGGAAGTGCGACGAATCAGGCGCTCGCGGAGACGACCGCGGCGCTGGCTGCGGCTCGTGGCGTCGACCTGACCGTCGCCCGCGAGCTTTTCGTGGCTGCCCGCGAGCTCGCGGAGTCCACACAGCTGAGCGGCGCACTCGCGGACTCCGCAGCGGCCCCCGCAGCGCGCGCAAAGGTGATCACCGACGTCTTCGGGCCATCGATGGCTCCCGCGACGGTCGGGCTGCTCAGCAATGCTGTGCAGCAGCGGTGGTCGTCGGCGTCCGACCTCGTGGATGGCATCGAAGAGCTCGCTGTCAGGGCCGCGACGATCGCGTCCTCGGCGGATGTCGAGTCTGAGCTGTTCGAGTTCTCCCGCACGGTTGCGGCGAACCCGGAGCTGGAGCTTGCGCTCGGCAGCCGACTGGGCGAGGCGTCGCTGAAGGGTGCTCTCGTCGAGAAACTGCTTACCGGGCGTGCGAGCGAGGCGACCGTTCTTATCGCGGCCTCGCTGGCGCAGCAACCGCGCGAGCGGCGGGTGCGCCAGCTGCTCTCGCGGGCGATCCGAATCGTCGCCGACGAGCGCGGTCGTGCCGTTGCGACGGTGACGGCCGCGGCGCCCCTGAGCGCAGAGCAGACGGCGCGCCTGACGGAGCTGCTCACCCGTCGATACGGCACCAAGATCTCCCTGAACACCGTGATCGACCCCGCCGTCGTGGGCGGACTGCGCGTGCAGATCGCCGACGACGTCATCGACATGAGTGTTTCCTCCCGGCTCGCCGACCTGCGTCAGCGACTGGCCGGCTAACGACACCGCCGCGAGGCGCAGACTTCGGGTCCGATGCACGGAACCCGAGAAGGACCCCAACGAAGGAAGACCATGGCAGAACTCTCCATCAGCCCCGACGTCATCCGTGACGCGCTGAAAGACTTCGTCGCCGCGTACGAGCCCTCCGGGGCAGCGGCCAACGAGGTCGGAACCGTCATCGACGCCGCCGACGGCATCGCCCACGTCGAGGGCCTCCCCGGCGTCATGGCCAACGAGCTGGTCACCTTCGCCGACGGCACTCAGGGCCTCGCCCTGAACCTCGACGAGCACGAGATCGGTGTCGTCGTCCTCGGTGACTTCGCCGGCATCGAGGCGGGCCAGCAGGTCACGCGTACCGGCGAGGTGCTCTCGGTTCCCGTCGGCGACGGCTACCTCGGCCGCGTCGTCGACCCGCTCGGCAACCCCATTGATGGCCTTGGCGAGATCGCGACCGAGGGCCGTCGCGCGCTCGAGTTGCAGGCGCCGGGCGTCATGCAGCGCAAGAGCGTGCACGAGCCCATGCAGACGGGCATCAAGGCGATCGACGCCATGATCCCGATCGGCCGCGGACAGCGCCAGCTCATCATCGGCGACCGTCAGACGGGCAAGACCGCGATCGCGATCGACACGATCATCAACCAGAAGGACAACTGGGCGTCCGGCGACCCGACCAAGCAGGTGCGCTGCATCTACGTGGCGATCGGTCAGAAGGGTTCGACGATCGCATCCGTGAAGGGCGCCCTCGAGGATGCCGGTGCCATGGAGTACACGACGATCGTCGCGGCCCCCGCTTCCGACCCCGCCGGCTTCAAGTACCTCGCTCCGTACACCGGCTCTGCCATCGGCCAGCACTGGATGTACGGCGGCAAGCACGTCCTGATCATCTTCGACGACCTGTCGAAGCAGGCCGAGGCGTATCGTGCCGTGTCGCTGCTGCTGCGCCGTCCGCCGGGCCGTGAGGCGTACCCCGGTGACGTCTTCTACCTGCACTCGCGTCTGCTGGAGCGCTGCGCGAAGCTCTCCGACGAACTGGGTGCCGGCTCGATGACCGGTCTTCCGATCATCGAGACGAAGGCCAACGACGTGTCGGCCTACATCCCGACCAACGTGATCTCGATCACCGACGGACAGATCTTCCTGCAGTCGGACCTGTTCAACGCGAACCAGCGTCCGGCCGTCGACGTGGGTATTTCGGTCTCGCGTGTCGGTGGCGACGCGCAGGTCAAGTCGATCAAGAAGGTCTCGGGAACACTCAAGCTCGAGCTCGCGCAGTACCGCTCACTCGAGGCGTTCGCGATGTTCGCCAGCGACCTGGATGCGGCGTCTCGCCGTCAGCTGGCCCGCGGCGCTCGTCTGACCGAGCTGCTCAAGCAGCCGCAGTACGACCCGTACCCGGTCGAGGAGCAGGTCGTCTCGATCTGGGCCGGCACCAACGGCAAGCTCGACACGATCGAGGTCGAAGACGTGCTGCCGTTCGAGCGGGAGCTTCTGGACTTCCTGCGTCGCAACACGACGATCCTCGACCGGTTGCGCGAGACCAACGTGCTGGATGACGACACCGTCGCCGAGCTCGAGAAGGTCGTCGACGACTTCGTGCTGGAGTTCCGCTCGGGCAAGGGTCAGGCGATCTCCAAGCCCGGCCACGAAGAGGTCGGCGCGGCGCACGCCGAGGATGTCAACCAGGAGAAGATCGTCAAGGGCCGCCACTAAGGGCGCGCGAGGTCGATAAACCATGGGCGCACAACTCCGGGTCTACAAGCAGAAGATCTCTTCTGCTCAGACGACCAAGAAGATCACGAAGGCGATGGAACTCATCGCGGCTTCGCGCATCCAGAAGGCGATGGCGCGCGTGCGCGCGTCCGCTCCCTTCGCGCGTGCCGTGACCCGCGCCGTCTCGGCGGTCGCCACGCACTCCAACGTGGATCACCCCCTGACCACGGAGCGGGAGGTCATCCGTCGCTCAGCGGTGGTGATCTTCGCTTCGGACCGAGGGCTTGCGGGCGCGTTCAACTCGCAGATCCTCCGCGAGGGTCTCGAGCTGGCACAGCTGCTCCGTGAGCAGGGCAAGGAACCTGTCTTCTATCTCGTGGGACGCAAGGCCGTCGGCTACTTCCAGTTCCGGAAGATGGCCAGCGCCGCGCAGTGGACGGGAGACACCGACACGCCTCACTTCCACACGGCCGAAGAGATCGCGGCTGCTCTGCTGGATGCCTACGACCGCGGCGGCGACGAGGGCGGCGTCGACGAGATCCATCTCGTCTACAACCGCTTCGTGAGCATGATGACCCAGACGCCGGAGCAGGTGCGCCTGCTTCCGCTCGAGGTCGTCGAAGCCGAAGAGTCGGCGTCGGCTCAGGTGTACCCGCTGTACGAGTTCGAGCCGGATGCCGAAACGGTGCTCAACCAGCTGCTGCCGGTGTACATCCAGAGCCGTGTCTTCAACGCTCTGCTGCAGTCGTCGGCGGCCAAGCACGCCGCGACGCAGAAGGCCATGAAGTCCGCGAGCGACAACGCAGACAAGCTCATCACCGATTACACACGCCTGCGCAACAACGCGCGACAGGCCGAGATCACGCAGCAGATCGCCGAGATCGTCGGCGGCGCCGACGCTCTGGCGTCGGGCAAGTAGACCTGACACGAAAGAGAATGACCATGACCCCCACCGCTACCGCCGAGAAGACCGCGGTCGTCGGCCGCGTCGCGCGCGTCACCGGCCCCGTCGTCGACATCGAGTTCCCGCACGATGCGATTCCCGAGATCTACAACGCGCTGAAGACCACGATCACGATCGAGGGCGAGTCCAGCGAGCTGACCCTCGAGGTCGCACAGCACCTGGGCGACGACCTCATCCGCGCGATCGCGCTCAAGCCGACGGACGGACTCGTGCGCGGCCAGGAGGTGCGCGACACCGGGGGACCGATCTCCGTCCCCGTGGGTGACGTCACCAAGGGGCGCGTGTTCAACGTCACCGGTGACATCCTCAACGGCGAGCCCGGCGAGCAGGTCGAGATCACCGAGCGCTGGGGTATCCACCGCAAGGCTCCCGCGTTCGATCAGCTCGAGTCCAAGACGCAGATGTTCGAGACCGGCATCAAGGTCATCGACCTGCTCACCCCGTACGTGCTCGGCGGCAAGATCGGCCTGTTCGGCGGTGCGGGCGTCGGCAAGACCGTCCTCATCCAGGAGATGATCCAGCGCGTCGCGCAGGACCACGGCGGTGTGTCGGTGTTCGCGGGCGTCGGTGAGCGTACCCGTGAGGGCAACGACCTCATCCACGAGATGGAGGAGGCGGGCGTCTTCGACAAGACGGCGCTGGTGTTCGGTCAGATGGATGAGCCGCCGGGGACGCGTCTGCGCGTCGCCCTGTCGGCGCTGACGATGGCTGAATACTTCCGTGACGTGCAGAAGCAGGACGTGCTGTTGTTCATCGACAACATCTTCCGCTTCACGCAGGCCGGTTCCGAGGTCTCGACGCTGCTGGGCCGCATGCCCTCGGCTGTGGGATACCAGCCGAACCTGGCTGACGAGATGGGCATCCTGCAGGAGCGCATCACCTCGACCCGCGGTCACTCGATCACCTCGCTGCAGGCGATCTACGTTCCCGCCGACGACTACACCGACCCCGCGCCGGCGACCACCTTCGCCCACCTGGATGCCACGACCGAACTCTCGCGTGAGATCGCGTCGAAGGGTCTGTACCCCGCCGTGGACCCGCTGACCTCGACCAGCCGCATCCTGGACCCGCGCTACATCGGCGCGGACCACTACCGTGTGGCGACGGCCGTGAAGCAGATCCTGCAGAAGAACAAGGAACTGCAGGAGATCATCGCGATCCTCGGTGTGGACGAGCTCTCCGAAGAGGACAAGGTTGTCGTCGCCCGCGCGCGTCGCATCCAGCAGTTCCTCTCGCAGAACACCTACATGGCCAAGAAGTTCACGGGCGTGGAGGGTTCCACCGTTCCGATCAAGGAGACGATCGAGTCCTTCGACGCGATCGTCAAGGGCGATTTCGATCACGTGGCCGAGCAGGCGTTCTTCAACGTCGGCGGCATCTCGGACGTCGAAGAGCGCTGGGCGCAGATCCAGAAGGAGAACGGCTGATCATGCCGCTGCACGTGAGCCTCGTCTCCGCCGACGCGGAAGTGTGGTCGGGGGAGGCATCCCTCGTGGTCGCGAAGACCGTCGAAGGCGAGATCGGCTTCATGACGGGGCACGAGCCTGTGCTCGCGATCCTCGCCGAGGGCCAGGTGCGCATCACGAAGGATGACGGCAGCAAGGTCGTCGCGAACGCTCAGGATGGCTTCCTCTCGATTGAGGGTAACGTCGTCACGATCGTCGCGGGCAACGCCGCGCTCGTCGCCTGACACGACAGTCCCCCTGCCGAGGTCGACGGAGTCGGCCCGTGCGGGGTGCACGAACACTCGCCGGGGTGGGACGAATGCACTGTCATCCGTCCCACCCCGGCGAGTGCGTCTTCCCCGGTGACGGGCGGCCATGCTGATCCTGCTGCCGCCGTCGGAGACGAAGCGGCCAGGTGGGGAGGGGCCGCCGTGGGATGCATCCGCGCTGGCACTTTCCGAACTGACGTCCATCCGCGAGTCGGTCATCGACGCACTGGTCCGGCTGAGCGATGATCCGGATGCTGCGGCGAGGGTCCTCAAGCTCGGACCGACGCAGCGCGGCGAGATCGAGACGAATCGGGTGCTGCGGACGTCCCCGACGATGCCGGCAATCGACCGGTACACCGGAGTTCTTTTCGATGCTCTCGACGCTGCCACCCTTGACGCTTCTGCCCGACGGTGGCTCGGCACCCACGTCTTGATCCACTCCGCGCCGTTCGGGCCGATCGGGGCCCTGGATCCGATCCCGTCCTACCGCCTCGGTGCCGGCATCCGTGTGCCGAATCTCCCGCCCGCGCGGCGCCTGTGGGGCCCGGCGGTGACAACGGCGCTGGCTCGGCGCGAAGAGGCGTTCGTGCTCGACCTGAGGTCCGAGGCCTACGTCGCGCTCGGAGCTGCGCCGATCGAGCGAAGCGTGTACCTGCGGGTTCTCACGCGCGGTGCCGACGGTCAGACGCGGGCGCTGAACCACTTCAACAAGGCGGCCAAGGGCGAACTGGTGCGCCGCCTGGCCCGGCACCGACCGCCGCTGGCGAGCGTCGCCGACGTCGTGGACTGGGCGCGGGAGTCCGGCCTCGATCTGGCGCCCGGCGCGCCGGGAGAGCTCGCGCTGTTCGTCTGAGTCGGCCCGAGCAACGCGATGCACGTGCCACGGGTGCATGACACCGGGCATCGCGTGTCGCTAGCATGTGGAGCAACGGGCGAATGCCCCGTCGCGCACCAGCTCGAGGTGCGAGTCCTGACCGTTCGGGAGGAACGTTCATGTTCGAAAACGTAGGCGCATCGGTCGTCTATTACAACGACGGCGCGTCGATCGGCTTGCTGATCTTTCTCGCCTTCTTCTGGATCCTGTTCGCTGCCGCGGGGTACATCCTCACCTCGTTCTTCTTGATGAGGATCTTCGACAAGGCCGGCGTGCAGGGCAAGTGGCGCGCGTGGGTGCCGGTCTACAACGGCATGATCTTCCTCAAGCTCGGTGACCTCAGCCCCTGGCTGCTGCTGTATGCCATCGGTGCCGCAATCCTGCTCGGTTGGATCCCGGTCATCGGCCAGCTGATCGGTCTTGCCGCGTTCATCCTGACGCTGCTCGCCGCATGGCGCGTGGGTCTGAAGCTGCAGAAGGAAGCAGTCTGGCTCATCCTCTACTTCTTCCTCTCGATCGTGTGGCTCGGTATCGCCGCCTTCGACAAGTCGCGGTGGAACACGGCGATCCCTGCCGCACCGTGGGCCGGCAACGGATTCCTGGGCGACCGGACGAACTGGGACGGCATCCCCTCGCAGGTCCCGGCCGGCGGGTACCCCGCCAACCCGGCCACGAGCCCCGCGCCCGGCTACGCTGCGCCGCCCGCACCGCCGACCGGGTACGCGCCCCCGGCCGCTCCGCCCGCCGCGGCACCGCAGCCCCCGGCCAACACCGAGCCGCCCGCGGCTCCGGAGGACCCCAAGGCCTGACGGAAACGCCTGACAGAAGAGGCTCCCACCGCATCGGTGGGAGCCTCTTCTCTCGTTCGGCCAGATGCGCCGACGCTGCCGCAACTCCGCCCTCCGCGTCGTGGCACGTGGCGATTTGCCCGCGGTCGGATGCCGGGCGTAGCGTCAGCGAGGGCGCGCTCGGCGCAGACCCGGCGCTGTGCTCTCTGAGGGAAGGACCTCCTCGTGCTCTGGACGCTTCTGGTTCGCTATCTGCGGCCCGCATGGCCGCTGATCGTTGCTGTCGTCGTTTTCCAGCTCGCGCAGTCGATCGCGTCGCTGCTGCTGCCGAGTCTGAACGCCGACATCATCGACAACGGCGTGGTCACGGGGGACATCGCGTATATCTGGTCGACCGGCGGTGTCATGCTCATCGTGTCGCTCGTGCAGGTGGTGTGCGCGATCGTCGCGGTCTACTTCGGCTCGCGGATGGCGATGGGGATGGGAAAGCGCCTCCGCGCCGACGTCTTCCGTCGGGTCGTCGCGTTCTCGCAACGCGAGGTGGGACACTTCGGCGCCCCCTCGTTGATCACGCGCAACACGAACGACGTGCAGCAGGTGCAGATGCTCGTTCAGGTGTCGGCGACGCTCATGGTGTCGGCGCCCATGCTCGCCATCGGCGGTGTCGTCATGGCGATCCGGCAGGACCCGGGGCTGTCGTGGCTCATGGCCGTCGCGGTTCCCGTGCTGCTGATCCTCGTGGCCCTCATCGTGGTGCGGATGGTCCCCGCCTTCACCGTCATGCAACAGCGCATCGACCGGGTCAATCAGATCATGCGGGAACAGCTGACCGGCATCCGCGTCGTGCGGGCTTTCGTCCGCGAAGATCAGGAACGCGCGCGATTCGACGTCGCGAGTCGCGATGTCATGGCGACGGGGCTTCGTGCGGGCAACCTGATGGCGCTCATGTTTCCCGTCGTCATGCTCGTGCTGAACGTCTCGAGCGTCGCGGTGATCTGGTTCGGCGCCTTCCAAGTGCAGTACGACGACGTCGAGATCGGGACGCTCTTCGCGTTCCTCACCTACATCATGCAGATCCTCATGGGCGTCATGATGGCGACGTTCATGTTCGTCATGATCCCGCGCGCTGCCGTGTGCGCGAACCGTATCGGCGAGGTGCTGGAGACCGAGCCGTCGGTAGAGCCACCTGTCACACCCGTGGCCGCACCGACGCCGCAGGGCCGGATCGAGTTCGTTCATGTCGACTTCGCGTACCCGGGAGCCCAGGATGCGGTGCTTCACGACATCACGTTCACCGTCGAGCCGGGAACGACGACCGCGATCATCGGGTCGACCGGGGCGGGCAAGTCGACGCTCATCGGGCTGGTGCCGCGGCTGTTCGACGTGACGGCAGGGCAGGTCAGGGTCGACGGCGTCGACGTCCGCGAGTACGAACCCGACCAGCTCTGGGCGCGGATCGGGCTCGTCCCCCAGCGGGCGTTCCTGTTCTCGGGCACCGTCGCCTCCAATCTGCGCTACGGCGATGCCGAGGCTGACGACGAGAGTCTCTGGCGCGCGCTCGAGCTCGCTCAGGCCCGCTCGTTCGTTGAAGGATTCCCGCTCGGGCTCGACGCGCCGATCGCGCAGGGTGGCACCAACGTCTCGGGTGGTCAGCGGCAGCGGCTGGCGATCGCCCGGGCGCTCGTGAAGCGGCCCGCAATCTACGTCTTCGACGACTCGTTCTCGGCGCTCGACCTGCGGACGGATGCGGCGCTGCGCCGGGCATTGGACACCGAACTCCCTGACGCGACGCGTCTGGTCGTCGCGCAGCGGGTCTCAACGATCCAGCACGCCGACCAGATCGTGGTGCTCGATCACGGCCGCGTCGTCGGCATCGGCACGCACGATCATCTCGTGGAGTCGTGTGAGACCTACCGAGAGATCGTGGACTCGCAGCTGTCGGCCGAGGCTGCCGCATGAGCGCGCCACGTCCCGCTGCGGGACCCGCACCGACCGCACGCGGCCCGATGGGGGGCCCGATGGGGCGAGGTGTCGGGATGCCGGTGCAGAAGGCGCAGAACTTCGGTGGCAGTGCTCGGCGGCTGCTCGCCCACCTCCGCCAGGAGAACGCGCTCCTGGTCGTTGTGATCATCCTGGGCGTGTTCTCCGTCGCCTTGTCGGTGATCGGTCCGAAACTCCTCGGCGACGGCACCAATCTCGTCTTCGCCGGGTTCATCTCCCTGCAGTTCGCTGATGTCCCCGCGGGGACGACGCAGCAGCAGATCATGGACCAGCTGATCGCGAGCGGTCAGCAGGAACAGGCGGATCTGCTCTCCACGATGACCTTCACGCCGGGCGCGGGGATCGACTTCGCGACGCTCGGACACCTCCTCCTGGTCGTGCTGGCGGTCTACGTGGGGGCGAGCCTGTTCGGGTGGTTGCAGGCCCGCATCCTCAACGGCGTCGTGCAGCGCGCGATGCACCGGCTGCGCATCCAGGTCGAGGACAAGATCCACCGCCTGCCGCTGTCGTACTTCGACCGCGTCCAGCGCGGCGAACTGCTCAGCCGTGTGACCAACGATGTCGACAACATCGGTCAGAGCCTCCAGCAGACACTCTCGCAGGTGGTCATCTCGCTTCTGACGGTCGTCGGTGTGCTGGTGATGATGTTCGTGATCTCGCCGCTGCTGGCGGTCATCGCGCTGGTCACGATCCCCCTGACGGTTCTGGTCACCGTCCTCGTCGCGCGTCGCTCGCAGGCGTTGTTCGTCACGCAATGGCGCGCGACGGGAGTCCTGAACGCCAGGATCGAGGAGACGTTCTCGGGCCATTCCGTCGTGAAGGTCTTCGGGCACCAGCGCGAGGCCGAGACCGACTTCGCCGCCGAGAACGAGGAGGTGTACCGCGCAAGCTTCGGGGCGCAGTTCCTTTCGGGCATCATCATGCCGGCGATGATGTTCATCGGGAACCTGGTCTACGTCGCGATCGCCGTCGTGGGTGGCCTCCAGGTCGCGGGGGGACTCCTGTCCATCGGCGGCGTGCAGGCGTTCATCCAGTACTCGCGCCAGTTCACCCAGCCGCTGAGCCAGCTGGGATCGATGGCCAACCTGCTGCAATCCGGGGTCGCGAGCGCGGAGCGGGTCTTCGAACTCCTCGACGAACCCGAACAGAGCGACGATCCGGCCCCGGCGGGGACGGTCCCGCAGGATGCGAGCACGCTCGAGTTCCGTGATGTCTCGTTCCGCTACGTCGCAGACACCCCGCTGATCGACGGGCTGAGCCTGCGCGCGGCATCCGGAAGCACCGTCGCGATCGTGGGACCCACGGGCGCGGGCAAGACCACGCTCGTGAACCTCGTGATGCGCTTCTACGACGTCGACAGCGGCGGCATCCTGTTGGACACCGCCTCGGGTCTGTCCGGTGGTGGCATCGACACGCGACGGATGACGCGGGACGATCTGCGGGCCCGCACCGGGATGGTGCTCCAGGACACGTGGCTGTTCACGGGCACGATCCGCGAGAACATCGCGTACGGCCGTCCCGATGCGAGCGACGAGGAGATCATCGAGGCAGCGACCGCGGCGTATGTGGATCGGTTCGTCCATGCGCTGCCGGACGGATACGACACGATGCTCGATGATGAGGCCACGAATCTCTCGGTGGGAGAGCGCCAGCTGGTCACGATCGCCCGTGCGTTCCTCGCCGATCCTCGCATCCTGATCCTCGACGAGGCCACCTCGTCGGTGGACACTCGCACCGAGCTGCTCATTCAGCGTGCGATGTCCCGGCTCCGCCGCGACCGCACCTCCTTCGTGATCGCGCATCGGCTCTCGACGATCCGGGACGCCGACCTCATCCTGGTGATGGAGAGCGGCGCGATCGTCGAACAGGGAACCCACGAGCAGCTGCTGCGCGCGCGGGGAGCGTACTGGGCGCTGTACAACGCGCAGTTCGACGCCCCCGCCGACGAGGGACCGGAGCCGGCCGTTCCATGACGTCGCAGCCCTCCCGACCGGCGCGGCGCCGCGGGGTCGCGCCGCCGCGTGGCAGACGTTCGATTAGTATGTGACGGTCGGTGCCTCGCGCCGATCCCGACAACGACGAGGAAAGGGTCGCGTGGCCGAGGTTTCCGCCCATTCCCATACCGTCGATCTGACGCGCGACCGGCTGGAGCTCGCTTGGGCCGCCGTGACGCACACGGGCCGTCGACGCGAGATCAATCAGGATGCCGTGCTCGCAGAGTTTCCGCTGTTCGTGGTGGCCGACGGTATGGGGGGCCACATCGGCGGCGAGATCGCCAGCGCGAGCGCCGTCGAACGTCTCCACGCGGTCGCCGACACGGGATCAGTGTCGACGAAGGCCATCGAGAAAGCCCTGGCCCGGGCGGTCAAGGACATCGCCGCGCGCCCGGAGGCGACGGATGAGGCGACCGGAACGACCGTCACAGGCTTGTTCCTCGACCTTTCCGGAGCCGAGCCATCCTGGGTGGCCCTGAACATCGGCGACTCGCGCGTTTACCTGTTGCGCGATGGGGCGATCGTGCAGGTCACGACCGACCACTCGGTGGTGCAGGAGCTCATCGCCTCTGGCCGTCTCAGCCCGGACGAGGCGGAGAACCACCCGTACGGCAACGTCATCACCCGGGCGCTTGGCCCGAGCGAAAGCGTGACTCCCGACTACGTCAGGCTCGACGTGGTCGACGGCGACAGGTTCGTGATCTGCTCGGACGGGTTGACCAAGGAACTCACCGACTTCGGTATCCAGCATTTCCTTACGGTCCACGCCGAGCCCGAAGCCGCCGTCGAGGCGATGCTCGATGCCGCCTTGGAAAACGGCGGGCGCGACAACATCTCGATCGTCGTCGTGAACGTTGCGAGGGTGCCCGGCGTCTGAGGACGCATTCCTCCCCAGCGGCGTGTGACGGGCCGTCGTGCGGCCCTGCTGCAAGAGACGGTCGGGCGGGCGCTCCAGACTGGTGGTCTGGAGCCATGGGTTTTCTCGCTCGTCCCTCACTGCGCCGGATGCCGTCGACCACGGCGCGCGCCGTCGATCCCGGCAGGAGCGGCGTTCCGATCCTCGCGACGGCGGTTCCGGTGCTCGGCGCCGTCGGACTGTGGGCGCTGACCGGATCCGTGCTGAGCCTGTGGTTTGCCGCGCTCGCCCCGATGCTGGCATTGGCGGCCATCGGGGATCGCCGCTGGGCGGCGCACCGCGCTCGGCGCCGTGCGGGGATCGCCGCTGCCCGAAGCGCGGCCTCGCGCGCCGCCGCAGTCGACGCGCTGGTCACGCGGGAGCGCGACCGTGCCTGGCGCCGATCGCCGGACATCCGTCGCCTCCTGGATGAACCGGGGGAGGTGTGGCGCGCGATCCCCGGTCGTCAGGGGTACGTGCTGCTGGGCTGCGGCGACATGAGGGTCGACCGCACGCCCGACCTCGACGCGCCGCGCGAGGAGCTCACCGAGGAGTCCGGTTTCCCGCGCACGACAGACCAGACGGTGACGGTACCTGACGCTCCCGTTGCGATACCGCTGCAGGGACGGATCGAGGTGGCCGGAGCCGAACCACTCGTGGCGGCAACCGTGCGGGCGATCGTGACGCACGCCTGCCTCGTGCACCCGCCCGGCGACCTCGAGATCGTGGGCGAGATCCCCGACGGTCACCCCTGGATCGAGCAGCTCCCGCACCGATTCACCCCGGGACGACGGAGGCTGGGGCTCGTCTCGACCCACCGATGGGATTTCTCGACACCGGAGCTCGACGCCGTCATCCTGGTCGGCGGTTCCGGCATCGGCGGTGGCGGCGTGCAGATCACGGTGGGTGATGCGGGAACCGGAATCGCTGCGGCAACCGTGGATACCGGCGAGACCTGCCACGCGTTCCGCCCACAGCTGCTCTCCGAGCTGCAGGCACGCGCGGTGGCTCGCTCCCTGCGCGTTCGGGTTGCACCGACGTCTTCGGACACGGAGCCGCAGCCGCTGGCGAGCCTGCTGGATTCAGCGGTCCCGCTGGTGCGCGCGGAGCGCTCCCGGACACTTGCCACCGTCATCGGTCAGACGGGCTCCGATCCTTTTGCGGTGGACCTCGTGTCGGAGGGGCCTCACGCCCTGGTCGTCGGAACCACCGGCAGCGGCAAGAGCGAGCTTCTGCGCACCTGGGTCGCCGGCATGGCCGCACGGTTCAGCCCGGCAGAGGTGGTGTTCGTCCTCGCGGACTTCAAAGGCGGCACCGCCTTCTCCTCGCTTCGAGCCCTGCCTCACGTCACCGGCGTGCTCACAGACCTCGACGAAGCCGAAGCGGCGCGAGGCTTGGAGAGCTTACGCGCCGAGGTGCGCCGCCGGGAAAGCGCGCTCGCAGCGGCCGGGATTCGCGATATCGGCGAGGGAGGGACCGATCTGGCCCGGTTGGTCGTCGTCGTCGATGAGTTCGCGACGCTGCTGGCGGCCCACCCCGAGCTCGCGGGGTTGTTCGTGGATCTGGCCGCTCGGGGCAGGGCGCTCGGCATCCACATCGTCCTGGGCACCCAGCGAGCTACCGGCGTCTTTCGGGACGCGCTCCTGGCCAACTGCGCACTGCGCATCGTGCTTCGGGCGGCAGATGCCGCTGACAGCCGCCTCATGATCGGCGACGACACCGGTGCGCGGATACCCGCGCGAGGCGCGCGCGCCGTGGGCAGCGCACTGGTCAAGCGTGCCCACGACGATCGACCGGTGCCGGTGCGAGTCGCGATGGTCGGTGAGGATCTGCTCTCGCGGATCGCGGGGAGAGCCGGATCCGCGCCGGTCAGCTCACCCTGGCTCGAGCCGCTTCCCGACTCCGTGACGCTTCCCGATCCCCCGATCGGTGATGGCCGGATCCTGGTCGGACTGGCCGACGAGCCCCAGTTCCAACGGCAGCGACCTGTCGGGCTCGATCCGGGGTCGCGCGGCCTCTGCGTGATCGGAGCCGGCTCATCGGGTGTCACGACCGCGCTGTGGACGGTGGCGACCCAATACCACCGCATCGATGCCTGGGTGGATGCCGGCGATCCCGAGTCGGCGTGGGATGACCTCACCAGGGTCGCAGCTGAGCGGGTCGGGGCGGACCGACGCGGAGTCGTCGTTGTCGACGCGGCGGACGCGCTGCTCTCCACGCTTCCGCTCGACTACGCGAACGCCGTCGTGAGCATGCTCGAGTCGATAGCGCGGACCTCCCGCGACGATAGCCCGCTCCTCCTGGGTGCCGAACGCCTCACGGGGCCGCTCGCGCGAGTCGCGGATCTCCTTCCGCACCGCCTCCTGCTCCGGCACGTTCAGCGTCCCGACTTTCTCGCGCACGGCGGACGGGCCGGCCACCACGACCCGGCCGCGCCGCCTGGCAGGGGCCGCTTCGACGGAACGCTGATTCAGACGTTCCGGCCCAGGACTCCTCTCGAGCCTCCGCACCCGCCTCCCGCGCCCCGGTGGCAGCCGGCATCCGGGATCACGCCGTGGGTCACGCGCGCGACACCCGGGGCCGGGCGGCTCCACACGCTCTGGCAGGAGGCGGGCATTGCGGTCACAGACGCTGACGAGGCTCTCGGACCGGACGGGCGCCCCGAGCTCGATGACGGGCGGACCCGTGTGCTGCGCGCCGACCCGGAACAGTGGCAGAGGCAGTGGACGCTTCTGATGTCCCTGCGGGCGCAGCGGCCACTGCTCATCGACCCGTCGTGCGCCGGGGAGTATCGGCTCCTCACGGGACGCCGTGAGCTTCCGCCGTTGTGTGTCTCCGGTGTCGGCCGCGGCTGGCTTGTAGAGCCGGGACGAGAAGTCAGGCGAGTCCGACTGGGGTGAGGTCTGCTCAGAACGCGGGAGAGATGGCCCCGACGTCGCGTCCGCCGCCACGAACTCGCAGGGGCAGCGCCTCACGTGCCCGTGTCACGTCCGCCGCCGAGAGGGCGCCTGCCCGCTCCAGGAGTCGGAGCGCGACCACACCGGCAGCACGGCCCGAGCCGTCGAGCATCTTGAGAGCGACGGTCGTGCCGTCGGGTGCGACCATGATCATCACGCCCTCCGCCCCGCCTTTCGCGAAGACACCCGTGGTTTCGACCGCGATCGTGTCCGGGCGGCCGGGACCGTCGATCGCCCACGGATGCTCTCGCACCGCTGCGACCAGCGCTGCCGCGTTTCGGTGCAACGCGAAGGGGGACCGCTCCGAGGATCCCCCGATCCGGTGCGCCGCCTTTGCGAGACCGGACAAGCTCACGGCGAAGACGGGAGCTCCGCATCCGTCGACGACGATGGCCTGGACGCGCTCACCCGTGAGCCGTTCCACGAGTTCACGGATCTGCACCTGCAGCGGATGCTCCGGATCCAGGTAGGTCTCGCGCTCCCATCCCTGAGCGACGCACGCCGCCAGCATTGCGGCATGCTTGCCCGAGCAGTTCATGCGGAGCCGCTCAGGTTCGCCGGCGGCACGCACCAGCGTGTCGCGGGTGGTCGTGTCCGCTGGCCACGCAGGCGGACACTGGAGCGAGCGCTCATCCACCCCGGCGCTGTCCAGGATGTCGCGAACGACGGCGACATGGCGGTCTGTGCCGGAGTGACTCGCTGTCGCAAGCGCGAGCGACTGGCCCGCGAGCGGCGCGCCCGCGGCCATGCAGGCGAGGGCCTGGACCGGCTTCAGGGAGGACCGGGGCAGGATGGGAGCGTCGACGTCGCCGAGGCGCTCGATCACCTGCCCGTCCGGGTCGAGAACGAGGGCCGCTCCGGCATGACGCGACTCCACGAATCCGCCGCGCTCGACGCGCGCGAGCTCGACGGCTCCGGCAACAGAGAGGGTCTCAGGCACCCTCACAGCCTATCCGCGCCGCCGCTGCCGATCCCGGGGAGGCGGTGACAGACTGACCTCATGTTGGGCGAGCACGATTACACGATCCATGCCGAGTGGACGGGCAACCGCGGTGTGGGGACGTCGGGGTACCGCGAGTACTCCCGTGACGTCACCCTCCGTGTCGACGGAAAGCCCGATCTTCTCGCATCCAGCGACAAGCCGTTCCGCGGAGATGCGTCGCGGTGGAACCCGGAGGATCTCCTGGTTGCCGCTCTCAGCGAGTGCCACCTGCTGTCCTACCTGCACGCTGCGGTGCGGGCGGGTGTCGTTGTCGTCGCCTACCGCGACCGTGCCATCGGAACGATGGTCGAGGACGGGCGCGGCGGGGGCAGGTTCCGCGAGGTGACGCTGCATCCTGTGGTCACGGTGGCACAGGAGGGGATGCGTGCCGCGGCTGAAGCCGCCCACCGGCAGGCGAATGAGTGGTGCTTCATCGCCAACTCGGTGAATTTCCCCGTCCGTCACGTGCCGACGACTCTCGTGGTGGGGGCAGACGGCTGAGACGGCGTCAGCGCCGTTCGTGGGGGAGCGCCTGCTTGATGCGCTCGATCGGGGACTGGGGCTGGAGTTCGTTGTAGGTACCTGCGAGCTCCTGCCCGGAGAGGGCGTGTATCGCCGCCATGATCTCGTCCGTCGCGCCGCGGCGAGCGCGCCCCGAGCCCGAGTCTCCGTGGTGGGAAAGGTCCAGCGGTGCGCCGAACTTGACGGTGACGCGATGCTTCAGCGACGGCATGGTGGCACCCTTGGGCATGACCTTGTCGGTGCCGATGAGGCCCACGGGCACCACCGGCGCGCCGGTTTGCAGGGCCAGGAACGCCACGCCCGTCCGTCCCTTGTACAGACGGCCGTCGAGCGAGCGCGTACCCTCCGGGTAAAGGGCCACCGCGCTTCCGCGCTCCAGCAGCGCGCGCTGCTGATCGAGGGCGTCCAGGGCGGCCTGGCCGGCGCCCCGGCGCACCGGGATGGCGCCGATCGAGGTGAAGAACTGTCGTGAGGCCCACCCAGAAAGCCCCTTGCCCTCGAAGTAGCTCGATTTTGCGAGGAAGTGGACCTGGCGGGGCGCGGCAACCGGAATGGCGATGGAGTCGATGAAGGAGAGGTGGTTGCTCGCGAAGATCACCGGACCGGTCTTGGGCACGAGATCCTTGCCCTCCACCCGGGGTCGGTAGACCAGGCGAGCAAGTGGCGTCACCACCATGCGTCCGAGCGCATACGTGAGCCCCATGCGGCGGCGGCGCCCTCGCTGGCCGTCGGCGGACTCCTCGGGCTCGGGGGCATTCGATTCGACCGTCACCCATCGAGGCTACCGTCGATTCCATTCCGGGACAGGAATGGTGCGGGGTCTGCGATTCCCAGCAGAGACAGAGGAAGTGTGCGACAGGATGGGAACTCCCCTCCCACACAGCAGAGGACCATTGTGCGCTCACGTCCCCTTGTCGCCCTGACCGTTGCCGCGGCCGCCGCTCTCTTTCTCGCCGGGTGCACGTCGAACCCGGACACCGATCCCACCGCTACGACGGTCGATGACGGGGGGCTCTGCGCGGCTGCGGCAGAGCCAGGTCCCGTCTCGGAGTCCGTCACCGTCGAGGGCGAGTTCGGGGCCATTCCCACTGCTACCTTCAGCACGCCGATCGCGGTGGACGCCATGCAGCGCAGCGTCGCCATCGACGGCGACGGCACACCCCTCACCGACGGGGCCTACGTGACCTATGCCCTCACCGTGTTCGACGGGGACACCGGGGAGCAGGTGGATGCCGCGGGGTATGGCGACACCGATCCGCTCGCCCCGATTCCGGTGGAGGTCGGCACGGGCATCGGTGAGTTCTTCGGATGCGCGAAAGCGGGGTCCCGCATCGTCCTGGCCGTGCCAGGCCAAGGAGATGTCGCCGCTCAGATCTACGTCCTCGACGTGCTCGAGGTGACCCCGGCCGACCAGTGGTGCCAGGTCGTGGAGGCCGACGCCGCGATGCCGACGGTGACCTTCGACGACGCCGGCGTTCCGACGGTCACGGTTCCCGGCTCCGCGCCGCCGAGCGGTGTCGTGGTCGAGGTGCTCGAAGAGGGCGACGGCGACGTCGTGGAGCCCGGCGACAGCGTGACCCTCAACTACACCGGCGTGAAGTGGAGCGATGGCTCGGTCTTCGACTCCAGCTGGGAACGCGGCTCGCCGGCGACGTTCGCGACGACCGATGTCGTATCCGGATTCCAGCGCGCCATCGAGGGGCAGAAGGTCGGTTCGACGGTGCTCGTGACGATGTCGCCGCTGTGCGGCTACGGCGACGCGTCGGCCACCAACACGCACGAGCTCGCGGGCGAGACGCTTGTCTTCGTCGTGGAGATCATCTCCAGCGAGCCTGCCGCCGGGTGACGGTGACGCGGCGGCTGCCGGCATCGCGCCCCGGGCGCGGGGAACGGTCTCGATAGGCTGAGCGCATGCGCCGTGTCATCATCCTCGGTTCGAGCGGTTCGATCGGGACCCAGGCGCTCGATGTGATCCGTGCCAACCGGGATCGTTTCGAAGTCGTGGGGCTGGCCACCGGAAGTCGGCGGGACGTACTCGACGCTCAGGCTCGCGAGTTCGGCGTCGAGCATGTGGCAGTGGGCATCGGCGAGGCAGAGCAGCTCGTCCGTGAGGTCGAGACGGATGTCGTGCTCAACGGCATCACGGGCTCGGTGGGTTTGGGGCCGACTCTCGCGGCGCTCGAGGAGGGACGCACCCTCGCGCTCGCGAACAAGGAGTCGCTCATCGTCGGTGGCGAGCTCGTGACCGCGATTGCGCGTCCCGGTCAGATCGTCCCGGTGGACTCCGAGCACTCGGCGATCGCACAGGCGCTGCGCTCGGGGGAGCGCTCAGAAGTGCGACGGCTGGTCCTCACCGCATCGGGTGGACCGTTCCGCGGCCGCTCGCGCGAGGAACTCGACCGTGTCACTCCCGCCCAGGCCCTGGCGCATCCCACCTGGAACATGGGCCGCGTCGTGACGACGAACTCGGCGACTCTCGTGAACAAGGGTCTCGAGGTGATCGAGGCTCATCTGCTGTTCGACGTGCCCTACCCGCAGATCGATGTCGTCGTTCACCCGCAGTCGATCGTGCATTCCATGGTCGAGTTCACCGACGGGTCCACGATCGCGCAGGCCTCGCCGCCCGACATGCGACTGCCCATATCGCTCGGCCTGGACTGGCCGCATCGCATCGCCGGCATCGGTGTCCCGCTCGACTGGAGCACCGGAACGTCGTGGACGTTCGAACCGCTGGACGAGGCCGCCTTCCCGGCCGTCGCGCTGGCCAAGCGGGTAGGACGCGCCGGCGGCACATACCCTGCGGTCTTCAACGCCGCCAACGAGGTCGCGGTGGACGCCTTCCACGAGGGACGCCTCGGCTTTCTCGGCATCCTGGAGACCGTGGAGCGGGTTGTGGAGGCGCACGACGCGCCGTCGGCGCTGACCCGGGAGAGCCTCTCGGATGCCGAGCAGTGGGCACGGCGCACGGCATCCGAACTTCTGCCCTCCTGACGGCCCGCCCAGGGCGCGAACCCACACGACTCGGCGCGAACCCACAGGATTCGCGTGCGAGAACGTGTGGGCTCGGCGCGGAAGGTGTGGGTTCGCGCCCTGGTTCGCGCTGAGGCGCTGACAGACTGAGATGCGGGGGAGTCAGTAGGTGGTCAGGCCGCGCGCGCGGAACTGGCCCCGGACGCGGTCGATCAGTTCGGGCTCGGGCGCCCGCGTCTCGGCGAGCGTGTAGGCGCGGCCCAATCGGTCCCATTTCGACGCGCCCATCTGGTGGAAGGGCAGCACCTCGACTCGCTCGACGTTCGGCCACTGCGCGACGATGTCGGCGACCGCGTCGACGTTGTCTTCGGCATCCGTCAGGCCCGGAACCAGGACGAACCGGATCCAGGTGGGGACGCCGCGACGGGCCAGCCGGTCACCGAAATCGATCGTCGGCTGCAGGTCACGGCCCGTGACCGTCCGGTAGGTGTCCGGGATGCCTGACTTGACGTCCAGCAGGACGAGACTCAGGTCCTCGAGCATCTCGTCGGAGGCATTGCGGCCGAGGTAGCCGGAGGTATCGATCGCGGTGTGGATGCCGGAGGCCGCCGCGTCGTGCAGGATGCGCGCCACGAAGGCCGGTTGCTGCAGGGGCTCACCGCCGGAGATCGTCAACCCGCCGCCGGTCGCGCGGAACACTCCTGCGTAGCGGCGGATGCGGCCGACGACCTCGGCAAGGGTCGTCGGTGTGCCATCCTTCTGCATCCACGTGTCGGGGTTCTGGCAGTACTGGCAGCGCAGCGGGCAGCCGGAGAGGAACAGTGTCATCCTCGTTCCCGGGCCATCGACGGCGGTCACCAGCTCCCAGGAGTGGACACTTCCCACCTCGCCGGCACGGGCCGCCTCCAGACGCGCGTGGTGCGTCTGGAGGCGGCCCGCGTGGACCGTCGGCTGGGGGAGCGCGACGGCGGCCATGTCAGACCCCCGCGTGGAAGGTGCGGCTGATCACGTCGAGCTGCTGTTCGCGCGTCAACCGGACGAAGTTGACGGCGTATCCGGAGACGCGGATCGTCAGCTGCGGGTACTCCTCGGGGTGTGCCATCGCGTCCTCGAGCGTCTCGCGCGTGAGCACATTGACGTTGAGGTGATAGCCGCCCGCGGCCATCTGCGCATCCAGCAGGCCGACCAGATTCGTGACTCGCTCCTGCTCGGTGCGACCCAGCCCCGCAGGGACCACGGTCGTGGTCAGGGAGATGCCATCCTGAGCCTGATCGAAGGGAAGCTTGGCCACCGACAGGGTGGCTGCCAGCATGCCGTGCGTGTCGCGGCCGTTCATCGGGTTCGCACCCGGAGCGAACGGGGCGCCCGCCCGGCGGCCATCCGGGGTGTTCCCGGTCTTCTTGCCGTAGACCACGTTCGAGGTGATCGTCAGTACCGACTGCGTGTGCACCGCATTGCGGTACGTCGGGTGGGTGCGCAGCATCTCCATGAACTCGGTGACCAGTTCGCGGGCGATGTCGTCGACGCGGTCGTCGTCATTGCCGTAGAGCGGGAAGTCGCCGTCGACGAGGTAGTCGACCACGAGGCCGGTCTCATCGCGCACGGGTGTCACTGTGGCGTACTTGATCGCCGACAGCGAGTCTGCAGCGACGGACAGTCCTGCGATCCCGCAGGCCATCGTGCGCAGCACCTCCCGGTCGTGCAGCGCCATCTCGAGCCGCTCGTACGCGTACTTGTCGTGCATGTAGTGGATGCAGTTCAGAGCGTCCACGTAGGTCTCGGCGAGCCACTCCATCATCGTGCGGAACTTGCCACGCACATCGGCGTAGTCCAGAACCTCGCCGGTAGCGGGGGGCATGACCGGCGCGACCTGCGTGCCCGTGATCTCGTCGCGCCCGCCGTTGATGGCGTACAGCAGTGTCTTTGCGAGGTTGACGCGTGCGCCGAAGAACTGCATCTGCTTGCCCACGCTCATGGGGGATACGCAGCACGCGATGGCCGCGTCGTCGCCGCAGAGGCCTCGGATGAGCGCATCGGACTCGTACTGGATGGAGGACGTGTCGATCGAGACCTTTGCGCAGAACTCCTTGAAGCCCCGCGGCAGATCGTTCGACCACAGCACCGTCAGGTTCGGTTCCGGGGCCGGCCCGAGGTTGTAGAGCGTTTGGAGGAAGCGGAATGCGGTCTTGGTGACAAGCGTGCGCCCGTCAACGCCCGTGCCCCCCAGCGACTCGGTCACCCATGTCGGGTCACCGGAGAACAGGGCGTCGTACTCGGGCGTGCGCAGGAAGCGCACGATCCGAAGCTTGATGACGAGGTCGTCGATGAGTTCTTGCACATCGGTCTCGGTGAGCACTCCCGCGGCGAGGTCGCGTTCGACGTAGACGTCGAGGAATCCGGTGTTGCGGCCGAAGCTCATGGCTGCGCCGTTCTGCTCCTTCACGGCACCGAGGTAGGCGAAGTACAGCCACTGGATCGCCTCACGGGCGTTCGCGGCGGGACGGGAGATGTCGTAGCCGTAGCTCTGCGCCATGAGCGTGAGCTCCTGCAGGGCCCTGATCTGCTCGGCGTTCTCCTCCCGATCGCGGATGATCTCCTCGGTCGAGAAGTGCATGTCCAGTTCCGCGTGCTCGGCCTTCTTCGCGTCGATCAGCGCTGCCGTGCCGTAGAGGGCGACCCGGCGGTAGTCGCCGATGATCCGTCCGCGACCGTAGGCGTCGGGCAGCCCCGTGATGATGTGGCTGCTGCGTGCGCGGCGCACGGCGGGCGGGTAGACGTCGAAGACGCCGTCGTTGTGGGTCTTGCGGTAGGTCGTGAAGATCTTCTCCAGATCCTCCGGCACGTCGTATCCGTAGGTCTCGAGGGCGCCCTTGACCATGCGCCACCCGCCATTGGGCATGATGGCGCGCTTGAGTGGGGCATCCGTCTGGAGGCCCACGATGAGCTCGTCGTCGCGGGCGATGTAGCCCGGTGCGTGCGAGGTGATCGTCGACGGAGTCGTCGCGTCGACGTCGTACACGCCGCGCTCTCGCTCGGTGGGGAACATCGCTGTGAGGGTGTGCCAGACACGCTGCGTGCGCTCGGTCGGACCGGCGAGGAACGAGGCGTCACCGCTGTAGGGGGTGTAGTTGCGCTGAATGAAGTCGCGCACGTCGATGGCGTCCTGCCAGGGTCCGGCGACGAAGCCGTTCCATGCCGGGGGGAGGGTGTCAGCGTTGTCGGTCCGGACGGGGGTTGCGGTGCTCATGGCGCATCTCCTTCGTGGGTGTCGAAGTGTTGGCCGCTCGCGGGATGGCGGGGGTTCCGCTATCGCGGGAGTGCTTCTGGCTACGACGCTAGACCCGCTGCGGCGACCTGACGGAAAGATGCACGAATCCGCCTGACCCTGTGGTCTGACCACACGATTTCTTGTGGTCAGACCACAAGTCTCAACCGCGCCGGCGTCCGAAGATGAGGCCGAACAGGAGCAGCACGACGATCGAGCCCAGGAGCGCGAACACCCAGCCCGAGAAGTTCCAGAACGTCGTGTACACATCGAGACCGAACAGCCCTGCGATCCATCCGCCGACCATCGCGCCGAGAAGCCCGAGCAGGATGGCGACGAACCAGCCTCCGACCTGCTTGCCGGGCAGGATGATGCGGGCGATGACGCCCGTCAGGATGCCGAGAACGGCGAAGGCGATGAATCCCACGGGATCGGTCCTCTCGAGTCGGGTGACGCGGATCTTCAGTCGGGATAGGGCACGGGCCACCGCGGCTCGGGAACTGGCCATCCCGCGTCCCGAAGGGCTCGTCGCGAGAGTTCCCGCGCCGAGTAGGGGGTGCGCACGCCGCGGATGTCGCGGTAGTCCTGGTGGCCCGGTCCTGCCCACAGGATCGCGTCGCCGTCGCCGACCAGCGCGACAGCCTCGACGATCGCGCGTTCGGGCGGCGAGTACTCGTGGATCTCGGCATCCGGCCGTGCCCGCCGCGCTCCCTCGAGCAGCGTGGCACGGATCGAGTCGGGGTCCTCGAACCGCGGATGGTGATCCGTGATCACGAGGATGTCGCTGCCGAGCACTGCCGTTCGCCCCATGTCGTGTCGTTTGCTCTTGTCGCGGTCGCCGTCAGCGCCGAAGAGCATCAGCACGCGACCAGGCGTGACGCGACGCACGGCCGCAAGCGTCTTCTCGAACGCGTCAGGGGAGTGGCCGAAGTCGACGTAGATTGCGGGGCCGGTGGGTCCCGAGACGAGCTCGGTGCGTCCGGGCAGATAGGCGCGGATCACGTCGTCGTCGAGGGTGCCTGCGATGCGTTCCCAGTCGTAGCCGGCTTCGACGATCATCACGATCGCTTGCGCCGCGTTCGCGGCCATGTGACGGCCGATCACAGGGACGGTCGTGGTCAGACGCCGGCCTTGCGGCCCCGCCAGAGCGAACCGGGTCCCGTCCGGCAGCTCGTCGAGGATCTCGACTGTCCAGTCCGCTCCGGCGGCGGCATCCGGATCCGCGGCGATCGCGGGGGTGCCGATCGTGACGTACGGCACCTCGCACGCTGCGACGACGTCGGCGCCGGATGCGGAGTCGAGGCAGATGACGGCGCGCCGAGACCGGTCAGGACGAAACAGCGGCAGCTTGGCCTGGAAGTACTCGCTCATGTCTGCGTAGTCGTCCAGGTGGTCGTGGGAGAGGTTCGTGAAGCCGGCGACGTCGAACACGATCCCATCGACGCGTCGGCGGCTGAGGGCCTGCGCACTGACCTCGACGGCGACCGCCTCGACTCCGCGCTCACGCATGAGCGCCAGCAGAGCGTGCATCTCGTACGCTTCGGGAGTCGTGAGCCGTGAGACGATCACGTCGCCGGCGATGTGACGCTCGGCGGTGGAGGACAACCCCGAAGTGACGCCCAGCTGCGTCAGGATCCCCTCGAGCAGGTGCGACACGCTCGTCTTGCCGTTGGTCCCGGTCGTCCCGAAGAGGATCGGAAGCTCGTCGTCCGGTCCGGTCGCGTAGATCCACGCGGACAGGGAGCCCAGGCATCCTCGGGGGTCGGGCACCACGATGGTCGGCAGTCCGCTCGCGAGAGCGCGCTTGCGGCCTGCGGCATCCGTGACGATGGCGACAGCCCCGCGAGCTGCAGCGTCGGCGGCGAACTCTGCGCCGTGCCGCGTACCGCCCTGCACCGCGACGAACAGATCGCCCGCGCGCAGGTCGGCCGTCGCAAGCGTGAGGCCGGTGACGGATGCCGACGACTCGGCTGCGGCATCGCTCGCCTGCTCGCCCGCGTCGCGCCGCTCGACGGCAGCGCCGAGGTGCGCGGCGAGATCCGCGAGGCGGTGCACGGGCGGATGCTCCGGCCGAAGCACGGGCGGCAGGTTCGCGGAATCGGTCGGCATGGCGCATCCATCTTCTCACCCGCGCGCTGGGCTGACTCCAAGGCAGAGCCGATAGCGTGGCGGCGTGGATCTGGTCGCCTTCATCGTCGGTGTCGTGGTGCTCGTCGTGGGCCTCGCGATCTCGATCGCGCTGCATGAGATTGGGCATCTCGTTCCCGCCAAGCGGTTCGGGGTGCGCGTCGGCCAGTACATGGTCGGTTTCGGACCCACGCTCTGGTCGCGACGCCGCGGGGAGACCGAATACGGCATCAAGGCGATTCCGCTCGGCGGCTACATCTCGATGGCGGGGATGTACCCGCCCTCGCCCGCCGCCCGCGCCGCAGCGTCGGACGGATCCGCGGCGGCGGGCCGCGCGGGTGGCGGGTTCTTCGCCACGATGGTGCAGGACGCACGCGCGGCGAACGACGAGACGCTCGAGAGTGCCGACGACACCCGTGTCTTCTACCGGCTGCCGGTCTCCAAGCGCGTCATCATCATGCTCGGCGGGCCGCTCATGAACCTTGTGTTCGCGGTCGTGCTCATGGCCATCGTGCTCACCGGCATCGGCGTGCAGACCGTCACGAGCACCGTCGCCTCGGTCAGCGCGTGTGTCCCCGCGGCCGCCGACACCTCGTGTCAGCCGGGCGATCCTGCGTCACCGGCGGCGGAGGCCGGCATCCAGCCCGGCGACGTGATCGTTTCGGTCGGCGGCGAGGAGGTCTCGGACTTCGCCGAAGCTGCCGCTCTCATCCAGGCGGCGCCCGGCGAGAGTGTGCCGCTCGTCGTCGACCGCGACGGGCAAACACTCGCGCTGACGGTGGTTCCCGATGTCGTCACGCGTCAGATCGTCGACGATAACGGCCAGACAGTGGATGCCGAGGTCGGCGTCATCGGTGTGACGGGCACCGTCGAGTTCGTCCGCCAGCCGATCTGGTCGGCGCCCGCCGCGGTCGCAGACAACGTCGCCGCCGTCGCGGGCATCGTTGTGCAGCTTCCCGTGAAGGTGTACGAAACCGCGGCGTCGCTGGTGACGGGAGAGGAACGCGATCCCAACGGGCCGCTGAGCATCGTGGGCGCGGGAGCGATCGCCGGCGAGGTGGCTGCGACGGATGCGCCGGTCATCAACCGCGTCGCCGTCATCCTGTCACTGCTGGCGTCGCTGAACATCGCCCTGTTCGTCTTCAATCTCATTCCGCTGCTGCCCTTGGACGGCGGGCATATCGCGGTCGCGCTGTGGGGCGGCATCCGGAGCTGGTGGGCACGCGTTCGCGGCAAGGCGGAACCCGCCCCGATCGACGCGACCAGACTCGTGCCGCTCACCTTCGTCGTCGTGATCGCGCTCATCGTGATGGGCGGCATCCTGATCATCGCCGACCTGGTGAACCCGATCTCCCTCCTGGGCTGAGCGGCGATTCGGAGGGGCCGATGGATTGACCGGTCCCGGAGGTCAGGCGCTCTGGGTGCTCAGCGCCCAGGCGATCAGCTGCTCCAGGGTCGACATGCCGTCGCGCGAGAGAATCGACTCCAGATGCCCCTGCACGGAGGCAAATCCCGCACCTCGGAGAGCGTAGACGTCGCCGGTCGTCGCATCGGCGGAGATCTCCACGCCGCTGGGCGTGTGGCCCGGTTCGACCCGGGCAGTGAACGTGTTGTAGAAGCCGATCGATGCGGGGTGCCCGAAGACGTCGACGGTCAGCTGCATCCCCTGGTGCGGCTGGGCGAGGGGCGCGAGACCCATACCGAGTTCGCTCGCCAGGATCTGGTGGCTCAGGCACACTGTCAACAGCGGCAGCGATGACATCCGCCGCCGCGTGATGATCTCGCGCAACCGCGCCATCCGCGGTGAGGCAGGATCGAGCGGGTCGCCGGGGCCGGGGCCCGACACCAGCAGCTCCGCCGAGTCCACCTCGTCGTCGCTGACGGCATCCCAGGGAACGATCGAGACGTCCAGGCCCAGATGGCTCAGCTGGTGCGCGAGCATCGTGGTGAAGCGGTCCTCAGCGTCCACCACGAGTGCGCGATGACCGGCGAACGGTCCGGAATCCGCCGGCGCCTGCGGGTTCAACCAGAAGGGCGCGAGCCGCGCGTTGCGGGACTCGAGCAACGCTGCGATCGTCGGATCGTCGGCCAAGCGTCGGGGAGCGCCGGCCGGTGCATCTTCGTCGACGGGCACCGCCGCGCGGGGGATCGCCCCGATCGCCCCGAGCACACCGGCCGCCTTCCCGTGCGTCTCGCTGACCTCGCCGTAGGGATCGGAGTGGCGAACGAGGGTCGCACCGACGGGCACCCGAAGGCGGCCGTCCTCAAGATAGGCAGTCCGGATGAGGATCGGCGCGTCGAGGTCGTGGGTGACCTCGCCGGGGCCGGCATCCGTCCGCGGCGTGAACAGTGCGGCGACGCCGGAGTAGTACCCGCGCGGCGTCTTCTCGTGGCGTGTGATCACCGTGCACGCGTTCTGCATGGGCGAACCGGTGACGGTCGGCGCGAACATCGTCTCCCGCAGGATGTCACGCGGGTCGAGGCGACTGGACCCGCGCAGCATGTACTCGGTGTGGGTGAGTCGGGACATCTCCTTGAGGTGCGGACCGGTGATCCGTCCACCGTCCGTGCACACGGCGCTCATCATCTTGAGCTCTTCGTCGACGACCATGAACAGCTCCTCGGTCTCCTTCGTGGAGCGCAGGAACTCGCTGAGGTTCTCGACGGTGGCACCCTCCGCGGGGTGGCGGAACGTCCCCGAGATCGGGTTCATGGTCACCACGCCCGCTTCCGCGCTGACGTGGGCCTCGGGACTGGCTCCCACCGCGACGTGACCGTCGGTCACGACCGCGAACGTCCAGTACGCCCCGCGTTCGTGCTCGAGGAGGGCGCGGAACCAGGCGAGCGCTGCCACGCGCGGGTCGGCGTCGACCTCGGCCGTGAAGTCGCGACGGATGACGAAGTTCGCCCCTTCGCCGCGACCGATCTCATCGGCGATCACGCGGCGGACGATGTCGGCATACGATTCGTCATCGATGTCGAACCCCGCGGCGCGCAAGGGGATGTCATCGTGCGGAAGCACCGCCAGTGCCTCGCTCCGGAGGTACGTCGCGCGCTGCGTGATCACGAGGCACCGAAGGGGTGCGTCGTCGTCCAGGCAGTCGAAGCCCCGTTCGCGCACCTGGCGGAACGGCACGAGGGCAAGGACTTCCCGTGGCGTGCCGTCGACGCCCAGCAGCGGGATGTCGCGAAGCAGATCGACGTCGACGATCTCGCCGGTGAGCAACTCCACGGTGTCGGCGTCACGGGCGAGGATCGCGAACGGGATGTCGCTGTGGGCGAGCCCGGCGAGCGGGGGAAGGGGGGTCCCGGTCATGGTCGGTCTTTCGTCGTGGGGCGGCCACCCTCACAAAGAAGACCGCCCCGGGGCGGTCTCTGCGTCAACGCGAGCACACCGCCTCAAGCGGTGGGCCACCAAGCGGTGCTCGCGAACATGCGCCGAAACTACCACAGCGGCAGCGGGTCGGACCGAGACTCTGGCGCTACGGCACGCACTCGCAATACATTCGAGACATGACTGATCCGCAGGGTACGAGTGGTTCCGACGAGCTCCGCCAACGCGCGGTCGCAAGTCTTCGCGCGAAGCAGGGGTTCTGGTACACGCTGGCGACGTGGGTGGTGCTCTCGATCTTCTTCGTTCTCATCTGGGCGCTCACGGGCATGGGCTACTTCTGGCCCGCCTGGCCGATCGCGGGGATCGCGATCGGTGTCGCCTTCTCCGCGTTCAACGCCTACGGACCTACCCGCGGCGCGCTCACCGAGAGCAAGATCCAGGACGAGATGCGCCGACTGCAGTAGGCGTGATGCATCTGGGGAGGTCGGCCTGCCACTCAGCCGGAATGCGTAGGCTGGTCCCGTGCCAGCTGTGAACATCGGAATGCCGAAGGTCCCCGAAACCCTCGCTCCGCGCCGCAAGAGCCGCCAGATCAAGGTGGGCAAGGTCCTCGTCGGCGGTGACGCTCCCGTCAGCGTTCAGTCGATGACGACGACTCCGACGACCAACATCAACGCGACCCTGCAGCAGATCGCCGAGTTGACGGCGTCCGGGTGTGAGATCGTGCGCGTCGCCGTTCCCTCCCAGGACGACGCTGACGTGCTGCACATCATCGCCGCGAAGAGTCAGATTCCGGTCATCGCCGACATTCACTTCCAACCCAAGTACGTCTTCCAGGCCATCGACGCCGGGTGCGCCGCGGTGCGCGTGAACCCCGGAAACATCCGCAAGTTCGACGACCAGGTCGGCGCGATCGCGAAGGCCGCGCAGGCCGCCGGCGTGTCACTGCGGATCGGCGTGAACGCCGGGTCGCTCGATAGACGTCTTCTGGAGAAGTACGGTAAGGCCACCCCGGAAGCGCTCGTGGAGAGCGCGGTGTGGGAGGCGTCACTGTTCGAGGAGCACGACTTCCACGACTTCAAGATCTCGGTCAAGCACAATGATCCCGTCGTCATGGTGAAGGCCTACCGGCTGCTGGCCGAGCGGGGCGACTGGCCTCTGCACCTCGGTGTGACCGAGGCCGGTCCGGCCTTCCAGGGCACGATCAAGTCGGCCACGGCGTTCGGAATCCTTCTCGGCGAGGGGATCGGAGACACCATCCGCGTGTCGCTCTCGGCCCCGCCCGCCGAGGAAGTCAAGGTCGGTCACCAGATCCTGCAGTCACTGAATCTTCGGGAGCGCAAGCTCGAGATCGTCTCGTGCCCGTCGTGCGGCCGGGCCCAGGTCGACGTGTACTCGCTCGCCGACAACGTCACTGAGGGGCTCAAGGACATGACCGTCCCGCTGCGGGTGGCGGTGATGGGCTGCGTCGTGAACGGACCCGGCGAAGCGCGGGATGCCGACCTCGGCGTGGCGTCGGGCAATGGCAAGGGGCAGATCTTCGTCAAGGGTGAGGTCATCAAGACCGTTCCCGAATCAGAGATCGTCGCGACCCTCATCGAGGAGGCCAACCGTCTCGCCGATGAGATGGGACCGGATGCGCCGCTGGGCACCGCGCAGGTCGTGACGAGCTAGGGCGCGGCGAACCGGCACCCGATGAATGGGGACCGGGCGAGGGAACCGTGCCGGGGCGCGGTCGCGGCGGTGTGCCTCCCCCGGTGGGCTTCCGTGCTGCGGGATCGCTCAGGTCTCGGTGACCCGTTCCAGGGCTTCGAGGGGGATCGACACCCATGACGGACGATTGCGTGTCTCGTACATGACTTCGTAGACAGCCTTGTCGGCGACGTAGGCGTCCAGGAGCACGCGGTGGGCCCGCGTCGCCTCGCCGGCCGGGGCTTCCGACTCGCCGCTCGCGCCGCGGACCGCGGCGACATACGCGGCCACGAAGTGTTCCCGAGCGCGGGCCGACCACTCCCGGGCGCGCGCAGTGCGCAGTGCTCGCCCGTCGTCGTCATCGGCATCCGTCCCGGACGACATGTCGATGATGGCCGCGGCGTAGTCGAAGGAGCGCAGCATCCCCGCGACGTCTCGCCACGGCGAATCGGGCAACGATCGCTCGCGGAACGGTCTGCCCGGCTCACCCTCGAAGTCCACGATGCGCCAGCCGTGCGACGTGCGCAGCGTCTGCCCGAGGTGAAGGTCACCGTGGACACGCTGAACGTCGAGCCCGCGGAGTTGCGCGACCGCGGCATACAGGTGGTGCAGGTGCGGCACAACCCTCTCGAGGTCGGGCACGAAGCGCCGCGCATGGTCGAGTCGCTCCCGCATCGCCCGCGCGAGCTCGGCTGTCGCGTCGGCTCCACGGCGGCTGGCGGGAAAACGGTCGCGCAGGAGGGCGTGGACATCGGCGAGGGCTTCACCCAGCCGGGCTGCCTCGCCGGCGAAATCTCCGCCGGAGTCTTCGACCCGCTGCTCCGGGTCGGCGAGGAGGGTGCGCACGCTGGCGACCGCGAGCTCGAAGCCGTCGGTGGCCGTCGCCAGGAACTCCTGCAGCATCGCTGTCTGCAGGAGCTCGCCGTCGACATCCACTTCGACCCAGCCGTACAGCTGCGCGATATGCTGCGAGCCCCCTCGCGTGAGCTCTTCGTGGATCTCGATGTCGGGATTGATCCCGGGGCTCACCTTACGGAACAGCTTCATGATCGCGGTGTCGTCGAACCTCGCCGACGAGTTCGACTGCTCGCCGGTCATGGGGGAGGAGACGAGTGACGCGTCGAGTGGGTCTGCGTCGGTCACTCGGCGGAATCGCATCCGGTCGACGTGTGCGGTGCCGGTGCCCTCGGCCGCGATGAACCCGTCGAGCCACAGCTGCATGGCTTCGCGGTCGTGTATGGCGTCATAGAGATGGATGGGGGTGCCCTCGGCGTCGAGCGTGCCGACGTAGGCGTGGCTCAGCCGCTCCTCCATGTCCTCATACCCGCTGAGGGGCACCTGGTACAGCTCGATCCCCGCGTCGTCGTCGCGGTAGGCGACGGTGACAAGGTAGAGCGCGAGGTAGGGTCTGCCGTTGTGGGGGGCCACTTCGGCGATGGTGCGGACGTGTTCGACCTCGAACGGCCGGCCCTTGCCGCCGAACCACCGGGTCCGTACCAGGTAGTTCTCCAGGAGAGCGTTGTCGACAGCGGTCACAGCAGCCCTACCTCCTCTGCGTCGTCGGCCGGTGCATGTAGTTGGAACCAGAAGAAGCCGTGGCCGCCGAGCGTGAGCAGGTACGGCAGTTCTCCGATCCGGGGGAAGGGCACGCCGCCGACGAGCTCGACGGGCACGAGGCCCTCGAAGCGGCGCAGATCCAGTTCGACCGGCTGCGGAAACTGCGACAGGTTGTTGACGCAGATGATGACATCCACCGTGCCATCGTCGTTGGTGTGTTCTCGCGAGTAGGACAGCACCGACGGGTTCGAGCCCCCGAGGTCGTTGAAGCTGCCGAGCCCGAACGCGGGGTGGCGTTTGCGGGCCTGGATCATCTGCCGCGTCCACTGCAGCAGCGACGACCGGTTCTCCTGCTGGGCCTCGACGTTCACCGCGAGATACCCGTGCACCGGATCCTGCACGATCGGTAGCGCGAGCTTGCCGGGATTGGCGCTCGAGAATCCGGCGTTGCGGTCCGAGGTCCACTGCATGGGCGTGCGCACACCGTCGCGGTCACCGAGCCAGATGTTGTCGCCCATCCCGATCTCGTCGCCGTAGTACAGCACGGGTGCGCCGGGCAGCGAGAGCAGCAGGGCGGTGAACAGTTCGATGCGGTCGAGGTCGTTATCGAGCAGCGGGGCCAGGCGGCGCCGGATGCCGATGTTGGCCTTCATGCGCGGATCCTGCGCGTACTCGTTCCACATGTAGTCGCGGTCTTCGTCGGTGACCATCTCGAGGGTCAGCTCGTCGTGGTTTCGCAGGAAGATGCCCCACTGACATCCAGAGGGGATGGGCGGAGTCTCCGCGAGGATGTCGCTGATCGGGTACCGCGATTCGCGGCGTACGGCCATGAAGATGCGCGGCATGACCGGAAAGTGGAAGCACATGTGGCATTCGTCGCCGCCGACGTCGGGATCGCCGAAGTAGTCGACGACGTCGGCAGGCCACTGGTTGGCTTCTGCCAGCAGCACGCGACCGGGGTATTCGCGGTCCACGATGCGGCGCACCTTCTTGAGGAACTCGTGCGTCTCGGGCAGGTTTTCGCCGTTGGTCCCGGGGCGTTCGTACAGGTAGGGCACGGCGTCGAGGCGAAAGCCGTCGAGGCCCATGTCGAGCCAGAATCGCATCGCGTCCAGGACGGCGTCGTGCACCCGCGGGTTGTCGAAGTTCAGATCGGGCTGGTGCGAGAAGAATCGGTGCCAGAAGTACTGCTGGCGCACGGGGTCCCAGGTCCAGTTGCTCGGTTCGGTGTCGACGAAGATGATCCGGGCGTCCTCGTACAGCTCGTCGGTGTCGCTCCACACGTAGAAGTCGCCGTACTCGCCATCCGGATCGCGCCGACTCTCCTGGAACCACGGATGCTCGTCGCTGGTGTGGTTCATGACGAAGTCGATGATGACGCGCATACCCCGCTCGTGGGCGGCATCGAGGAACTCCTGGAAGTCCTCGATGGTCCCCAGTCCCGGCTGTATGCCGGTGTAGTCGGCGACGTCGTACCCGCCGTCGCGCAAGGGCGAGGGGAAGAATGGCGGCAACCACAAGCAGTCGACCCCGAGCCACTGCAGGTAGTCGAGCTTGTCGATCAGGCCCCG
Source organism: Microbacterium sp. bgisy207 (assembly GCF_965345035.1). GTDB lineage: Bacteria > Actinomycetota > Actinomycetes > Actinomycetales > Microbacteriaceae > Microbacterium. The sequence goes on along the minus strand of NZ_CBDRMG010000006.1, from coordinate 61,570 downwards.
AAAGTCGCCTGTGCCATCCCCGTCGCTGTCTTTGAAGGATCGGACGAGAACCTCGTAGAACACCGCGGTCTTGAACCATTCCGGCTCGGCGCTGCCGGGAGTGTCGGGGAACGGCTCCTGCGTCAGGATCGGGATGGAAACCGTGTTGGTGGTCGGCTCCGCGGCGGTCATGCATTCCTCCCGTGGCTCCGGATAGCGATAGGTGAGCCGTCCGGTCGTCTGCCTAACCTGCCATACGACCCCCGCGCGACGCTATCCCATTGCGCAGGACGGGATCAGTCCCATAGGCGCCAGTAGGCGTTCAGCGCAGGCTGGCCGCCGAGGTGGGCGTAGAGCACCGTCGAGTCCTGGGGAATCTCGCGGTCCCGCACGAGGTCGATCAGTCCGGCCAGAGACTTTCCCTCGTACACCGGGTCGGTGATCATCGCTTCGAGTTGGGCGCCGAGCGCCATCGCGGTCATTGTCGATTCGACCGGGATGCCATAGAGATCACCCGCCCAACCCTCGAGGACCTGGATTTCGTCGTCGCGGAGGTCGCGACCGAGCTCGATGAGGTCCGCGGTGTTGCGGGCGATCCGGGCGACCTGGTCGCGGGTCTTCTCGATGGTCGCTGACGCGTCGATGCCGATGACGCGGCGCCGTACCCCGGTGAGGTCCTCGAGCGCAGCGAAACCGGCGATCATGCCGGCGTGGGTCGACCCGGTCACCGTGCACACGACGATCGTGTCGAAGAAGACGCCGAGCTGCTTCTCCTGCTCAGCGACTTCGAACGCCCAGTTGGCAAAGCCCAGTCCGCCCAGCGGGTGCTCGGATGCCCCGGCGGGGATGGGGTACGGAGTGCCGCCGCTATCCTCGACCTCCTGGAGCGCCGACTTCCAAGAATCCCGGATGCCGATGTCGAACCCTGCGTCATCGAGGCGGGAGTCGGCGCCCATCATTCGCGAGAGCAGGATGTTGCCGACCTTGTCGTTCATGGGATCGTCCCAGGGAACCCACTTCTCCTGCACCAGTCGCGCTCGCAGGCCCAGGTGCGCGGCGACGGCAGCGACTTGACGCGTGTGATTGGACTGGTACCCGCCGATCGAGACCAGGGTGTCGGCGCCGGAGGCGAGGACATCCGGCACGATGTACTCGAGCTTTCGGACCTTGTTCCCGCCATAGGCCAGTCCGCTGGACACGTCCTCGCGCTTGGCCCAGATCTGAGCGCCCCCGAGGTGGGCGCTCAGTCGCGCGAGGTGGTGGACGGGGCTCGGTCCGAACGTCAAGGGGTAGCGAGGGAACTCATGAAGCTTCATCGGTGGGGGTCCTCGTTTCGATGTCGGTGATGAGGTCGGTCCAGATTTCCTCTGCGATCGCGGCTGCGCCGAGGGCGTCAGCCTGAACGCACCTCTCGATCAGCTGGCCGTGTCGAAGCGTCGACAGCTCGGCGCGTTCCGACGAGAACCGTGCCCGTTCAGCTCGGAGCAGAACGGGCTGGTAGAGGTGGAGGACGGTGCGCACCGCGTCATTGTCGGCGACGTCGATGAGGACCGCGTGAAAGAGCTCATCCGCCGCGATCGCGCCATCGATGTCGCCCGAGCGGTGCGCGGAGGTGAACAGCCGGTTCGCCGCCCTCATGCGGGCGATGTCATCCTCACTGAGTCGGGGGACGGCGGCCAGCGCGGCGAGTCGGTGCATCGCCGCCACGACGTCGCGAGCCGCGCATACGGCACGCGGCTCGATGGGTGACACGATCGTGGCACGCCCCGGCAGTGTATGCACCAGTCCGGCGCGAGCCAGTTCGAGAAGAGCCTCGCGCACGGGGGTGCGGCTCACGCCCAGCCATTGGGCGATGTCGACATCCCGCACCTGCTCTCCGGGCTCGAGCGTCCCATCGACGATCGCGGCACGCAGGCGCGCCTCCACCTCTTCGCGGAGGAGGGGGCGGTGGGCGCCCACGTCGGAGGGGACCGGCATGCAATATATTGCATTTCACCGCAGCGACGGTGTCAAATCGACGACTGGCCCCGCTGGGAGTGTCAGGCGTGCGCGTGGACATCGCGGTAAAATTAGCTCAAACGATTTAGCAGCGGGATACGCCTCGACGTACACCTGCGACCGCATCCGGAGCGCGACTCATGACCCACCCCATCCAGCTCATCGCCTACGCCGACCGCCTGGGCGGCACGATTCCGGCGTTGGGCGCACTCGTGCGGGAGCGGTTCGGCGGCGCTTTCGGCGGGGTGCACATCCTCCCCTTCTTCACGCCCTTCGACGGAGCCGATGCCGGCTTCGATCCCGACGACCACACCACGGTCGATCCCCGGCTGGGGACGTGGGAGGACGTCCGTGCCCTTTCACGCGATCTCGACGTCATGGTGGATGTGATCGTCAACCACGTCTCGGCCCGTTCGCCCCAATTCCGTGACGTGATGGAGCGCGGGGACGCGTCGCCGTACGCGTCGATGTTCCTGACGATGGGCGCGGTCTTTCCCGACGGTGCGACCGAAGCCGATCTCCTGCGGATCTACCGGCCGCGCCCGGGCCTGCCGTTCACCCCCGTACGTGTGGGGTGAGCGCACGCGGCTCGTGTGGACGACCTTCACCTCCGCCCAGGTCGACATCGACGTGCGCAGCGAGCAAGGCGCCGCCTACCTCGTCGCGATCCTGGACACCTTGCGGGAGGCGGGGGTGCGGATGATCCGCCTCGATGCCGTCGGGTATGCGGTGAAGACGCCCGGGACCTCGTCATTCATGACACCCGAGACGTTCGCCTTCATCGACGAGCTGACCGCCCTCGCCCACGCGCGCGGGCTGGAGGTGCTCGTCGAGGTGCACTCGTTCTACCGGCGACAGATCGAGATCGCGGCTCGCGTCGACCGTGTCTACGACTTCGCCCTGCCACCGTTGGTCCTCTTCGCGGCAGCGACGGGCGATCATGCGCCGCTGGCGCGGTGGGTGGCCGAGCGACCGGTCAATGCCGTCACCGTGCTCGACACCCACGACGGCATCGGCATCGTGGATGTCGGACCCGACCCGGCCACGGGGGAGCCGGGCCTGCTGAATGCGCAACAGCTGGATGCCCTGGTCGATGCGATCCATGACGCCACCGGCGGGGACAGTAGAGCCGCGACGGGAGCTGCAGCGTCGAACCTGGACATCTATCAGGTCAACAGCACGTTCTACGACGCCATGGGCCGCGATGATCGCGCCTATCTTGCCGCACGCGCCGTCCAGCTCTTCCTGCCGGGGATCCACCAGATCTACTACGTCGGCGCGCTCGCCGGTCACAACGACCGGGCGCTGCTGGAGCGCACCGGCGTCGGTCGCGACATCAACCGGCACGTCTACAGCGCGTCCGAACTCGACCGCGAACTTGAGCGCCCCGTCGTCGCGGCGCTCCTCGCGCTCTGCCGGTTCCGCGCAGCCGCCCCGGGTTTCGACGGGGCTTTCGAGTCCGCACTCGAGGACGACGGATGGCTTCGGCTGCGTTGGGAGTCGCCGTCCGGGTGGTCCGAGCTGCGCACACGACTTGACCGCAGCGAGGCTCAGCTGCGCTGGGCGCGCGCGGGTGAGCCCGAGGGTGCGACGGACGATCTGCTGGCGTTTGCGCCCGCGGATGCCTGAGTTCCCCTGCCGATCGGTCTCGCCGGGACCGATCGCCCACCGCGGCGCGGCCTAGACTTGACGCTCGTGGTCACCCGTCTTTCGCACTTCTTCCTCCGCACGCTTCGCGAGGACCCCGCCGACGCGGAGGTCACGAGCCACCGGCTGCTCGTCCGCGCCGGCTACATCCGCCGGCAAGCGCCCGGCATCTTCGCCTGGCTGCCGTTGGGCCTGCGCGTGAAGGCGAAGATCGAGCAGATCATCCGTGACGAGATGGCGGCCGCGGGTGCCTACGAAGTGCATTTTCCGGCGCTTCTGCCCCGGGAGCCCTACGAGGCCTCGGGCCGCTGGGAGTCCTATGGGGACGGAATCTTCCGCTTGCAGGACAGGAAGGGTGCCGACTATCTCCTGGCCCCGACCCACGAGGAGATGTTCACTCTCCTCGTGAAGGACCTGTACTCCTCGTACAAGGACCTCCCGCTGACGATCTACCAGATCCAGGACAAGTACCGAGACGAGGCGCGGCCGCGGGCGGGCCTGCTGCGCGGGCGCGAGTTCACGATGAAGGACGCCTACTCCTTCGACTACACGGATGCCGGTCTCGAGGCCTCGTATCAAGCTCAACGGGACGCCTACGAGCGCATCTTCCAGCGGCTGGGACTCGAATACGTCATCGTCAACGCCGACAACGGTCTGATGGGTGGGGCCCGCAGCGAGGAGTTCCTGCATCCGACTCCTGTCGGCGAGGACACCTTCGTCCGCAGCGCCGGCGGCTACGCCGCCAACGTGGAAGCCTTCACGACGCTCGCCCCGGAGCCGATCCCGTTCGATGGACTGCCGGAGCCGGTGATCTTCGACTCTCCCGACACCCCCACGATCGCCACGCTCGTCGACCACGCGAACACGCATCTCGACGCCCCGGTGCCCGGGATCGCCGGCCCTGCCACGCAGGGCGCCACGACATGGACCGCCGCCCACACGCTCAAGAACGTCGTTCTGGCGTTGACCCACCTCGACGGGTCCCGGGAGGTCGTCGTCGTCGGTATTCCCGGTGACCGGGACGTCGATGACAAGCGCGCGGAGGTGGCCTTCGCGCCGGCGACCGTCGAGGCTGCCACGCCCGAGGACTTCGAGGCCCACCCGCTGCTGGTCAAGGGTTACATCGGTCCCTGGTCGTCGACGGGTGCGCTGCTCGGTGAGGAGTCGGCAACCGGCATCCGGTATCTGCTCGACCCCCGCGTCGTCGACGGAACCTCGTGGATCACCGGCGCCAACATCGATCAGAAGCACGTGCACTCGCTCGTCGCGGGCCGCGACTTCACAGGGGACGGCTTCGTCGAGGTCGCGGACGTCGCTCCGGGCGATCCGGCCCCTGACGGCTCAGGCCCGGTCGAGCTCGCGCGGGGCATGGAGATCGGTCACGTCTTCCAGCTCGGACGATTCTTCGCCGAGACCTTGGGACTGAAGGTGCTCGACGAGAACGGCAAACTCGTGACGGTGACGATGGGTTCGTACGGAATCGGAGTGACACGGATCCTCGCGATCATCGCTGAGCTCAACAACGACGACAAGGGGCTCATCTGGCCGTCGAGCGTCGCCCCCTTCGATGTGCACGTCGTCGCCACGGGGAAGGATGCCGTCGCTTTCGATCTTGCCGAGCAGGCGTGTGCGCGGCTCGAGGACGCCGGGCTCGACGTGCTCTACGACGACCGTGCGAAGGTGTCGCCCGGGGTCAAGTTCGGCGATGCGGAGCTCGTGGGCGTGCCCCGCATCCTCATCGTCGGCCGAGGCGCCGCGACAGGCGAGGTCGAACTCTGGGACCGTCGCAGCGGGGACCGCGAGACGCTGACGTTCGAGGCGGCGATCGGCCGCCTCACAGCCTGAGTCCCGTTCAGCACGTGATCTTCGCGTGTCGGACGATGTCGTCGTCCGGGGCGTCGCGCGTCACGAACGCCTTGAGCATTCCCGCGGCCTGCTCGAGCCGGTTCTGACCGGGCTCCCAGAACTCGATCTCGACCGGGGTCACGCGCAGCAGGGTGATGCCCGGCGTGTCCAAACCGTCCTCGAACCACACCTCGAGCGAGGGCGAGTACAACTCCTGCATGAGTGCGTCGTCGTGGACGATCCGGGCGCGGCCGGCGACCGAGACGTAGCGCATGCCCTTCGGGTCGCAGTACGACAGACCGACCTCATCATCCGATTCGGCCTCCTCGACCTTCTTGGTGTCCGCGTCGGTGAAGAACCAGATGTCTCCGGTGCCGTCCATCCGCCGCGTGCTCATCGGCCGGCTCACGAGGTTGCCGTTCTCGTCGCGCGTCGTGAGCATCGCGACGTCGATCTCCTCGACGAGTTCCTGGGCGCGGCTGAGGGCTTCGGTTCCTGTCACTTCCGTCATGGCACCCAGGGTGCGACGACGGATGGTGGGGCGCGAGGGGATTGACAGCGTCCGCGGGTGCCCCTATCCCGCCGCGGCGGGCCTCAGAGACCGAACTCGGCCCGAACGTGATCACGGATGGCGAGATACTCCGGCCGATCCCAGAAGAAGAGGAGCTTCCGGGCGACCATGGTGTCGCTGTCTGGCTCCGGCTCGAGGACGAAGGTCATGAAGCTTTCGGCGAAGTCCTCGACGACGTTCGTCGCCGCGTAGTCGCTGACGAAATCGTCCTCGTGCGCAAGGTAGAACTCGTACGCAACGTCGGCATCCGCGTTGCCCGGATCGGGCGCGTCCGAGCCGTAGCCGGCCCAGAACTCCTGGTCGAACTCCCAGAGCGCGGAATCGGGTTCTGCGCACCCCTCATCCAGCTGGAGGGTGTCGCAGCTCCAGGAATCCGGATCGGTCTGTCCCGGCGACAGGCTCAAGATGTGCGCGTACTCGTGGATCAGCGTCGAGAGCAGGAGATCCTCGTCCGACGCGTACGCGAGGTTCACGACGAGCGTCCACTGCGCGGGGTCGTCGGTCTGGATGACGTACGCCAGCGTGTCACTCGATTCGGACTCGCCCACCCGGAAGTCACGGATGACGCTGCCGGCGACCTCGGGCGTCACGATCCTCACGAACATGTCCCACACCGACTCGGTCGTCTCGTCCGCGGTGGGGGAGAGCGACGCGTCGGGCTCGACCGTGTAGACCTCGACGATGCCGAGATCTTCGTCCTCCTCGGTGTAGATCTCACCGTCGGCCTGCTCGCCGAATCCGGCGATATCCCTGGTCTGGTCGACCGTGGCGAGGTCCGGGAAGCCGATCAGCGAGCAGCCCGACAGGGTGAGACCGAGCGAGACGACGAGCGCGGAAAGGGTGAGCGCTACCCGTCCGCGCGTCATGGCCGCGCCCCGTGCAGGTGATCGCGGTGTTTCTGCGACTGTCGCCTCTTCGTGACGATATCGAGCGGGCCGGTGACGGTGAGCTCGTCCTCCCAGCACTCGATACCCGAGACTCCCGGGAGCAGATCTCGCGTGAACACCGGATCACGTCCTTCTCGTCGCTGGCGCGTGTAGTCGCGCAGCAGCCGGAAGGCGATGCCCGACAGGAGCGCGATGGCCACCAGGTTGATGAGCGCCATCACCCCCATGACCCCGTCGGCGAAGCTCCAGACCAGGTCTGCCGAGGCCAACGATCCCGCGAGGACCGCGAGGACGACAGCGACCCGGTAGGCGGGCAGGATGCCGCGACGGGTGGTGATGAACTCGATGTTGGACTGGCCGTAGTAGTAGCTGCCGAGGATCGACGAGAACGCCAGGAGGAAGATGATGATGCTCAAGGCGATGTTCGACCACTCGCCCAGCGTCGCGACGAGCGCACCCTGCGTCAGGGCGATGCCTCGGGAAGCGCCGGCCAGATCGGGCACGGACACCAGGATGATGAACGCCGTGATGGAGCAGACCAGGAACGTGTCGAAGTAGACGCCGAGGGACTGCACCAGCCCCTGCTTGACCGGATGCGTCACGGCCGCGCTCGCCCCCGCGTTCGGCGCCGAACCGAGGCCGGCCTCGTTCGAGAACATGCCGCGGCGGACTCCCGTGAGCACGATGTACCCGAACGTCGCGCCCACCACTTCGTTCAGGCCCCACGCCTGGGTGAAGATCTCGGCGAACACCACCGGCAGCTGCTCGATATGGATCGCCACGACGGCGAGCCCGAGCAGCAGGTAGGCCAGGGCCATCAGCGGCACGAGCGTCTGGGTGACCGAGGCGATGCGACGGATGCCGCCGAACACCACGAGCGCGGTCAAGAGAGCGACCACGACGCCCGCGACCGGCCCCGCCCACGTGGCGTCAGCGCCGAAGCTCGACGACACCGTGTCGGCGATCGTGTTGGCCTGCAAGGACGAGAAAGCGAACGGGAAGCAGATGAGAAGGATGATGGCGAACAGGACCCCCATCCACCGTGCGCGAAGCCCGCGTTGCATGTAGTAGGCGGGTCCGCCACGAAAGCCCCCCTCCGCGTCGCGCACTTTGAACAGCTGCGCGAGCGAGGACTCGATGAAGCTCGAGGACGCACCGACGAGGGCCATGAGCCACATCCAGAACACCGCTCCTGGGCCGCCGAGCGCGATCGCCGTGCCCACGCCGGCGATGTTGCCGACACCGACGCGCGAGGCGGCGGAGATCGTGAAGGCCTGGAACGAGGAGACGGACTGGGGTGCGCCATCCGCCGTCCGAGGCGTCTTGTCGGTGAGCGTGCGGAACATCTCGGGGAAGAGCCGGATCTGCACGACGCCGGACCGGACGGTGAAGTACAGCCCCAGTCCCACGACGATCGGCAGGACCACCCAGGTCCAGAGCAGATCGCCCCACTCGACGATGAGGGCGTTGACGGCATCCACGGGTTCAGTATGTCGGTTCCGGGATCGAATGGGCGAGCACCACGGGACGCGCGCGCGGGCGATCGGGTAGCGTGGGATGATTCCGCGCGATGCGACTCGCGACGGGTAGAGCTGAATAGGGAGGTCACGATGGATATCGATCTGACGCTGCTCAGAACGGTCGAGCGGGAGAAGGACATTCCGTTCGACGAACTCGTTCGCATCATCGAGCAGGCGATCCTGACCGCCTATGCCAAGCACACCTCGCCCAGCGGGGAGGCTCCCGAGGGAGCGCGTGCGCAACTGGACCGCAAGACCGGTCACGTTGCGATCTTCGTGCCGCTTCTGGACGATGAGGGCGTCGTCATCGGCGAGGAGGAGACGACTCCCGAGGACTTCGGGCGCATCGCCGCGTTCGCTGCCAAGCAGGTGATCAGCCAGCGACTGCGCGATATCGCCGATGACGCTGTGCTCGGGGAGTTCCGTGGGAAGGAGGGCGATATCGTCGCGGGGGTCGTCCAGCAGGGGCCGAACCCGCGGATGGTGCATGTCGACCTGGGGACCGTGGAGGCGATCCTGCCCCCGGAGGAGCAGGTACCCGGCGAGGACTACGCGCACGGCTCGCGTCTGCGTGTGTACGTGACGTCGGTCTCGAAGGGGACAAAGGGCCCGTCGATCACCGTCTCGCGGACCCATCCGGGGCTTGTGCGCAAGCTCTTCGCCCTGGAGGTTCCCGAAATCCCCGCGGGGCTGGTCGAGATCGTCTCGCTCGCGCGAGAAGCAGGGCATCGCAGCAAGATCGCGGTGAAGGCGAACGATCCGTCCATCAATGCCAAGGGCGCGTGCATCGGGGAATTGGGGCGGCGCGTCCGCGCCGTCACCGAAGAGCTCGGCGGCGAGAAGATCGACATCGTCGACTACAGCCCGGATCTTGCGACCTTCGTGGGGAATGCGCTGTCGCCGGCGAAGGTCACCTCCAGCTTCGTGCTCGATGCGAAGACCAAGGCGGTGCGCGCCCTCGTGCCCGACTACCAGCTCTCCCTCGCCATCGGCAAGGAGGGGCAGAACGCGCGACTGGCGGCGAAGCTCACGGGCGCGAAGATCGACATCCAGCCCGACAGCATCCTCGACGAGTCCTGACGGGCAGCGTCCCGCGTGGGCCGGCCGCAGGGGGCAGGTGTAGGATGGAAGCCGTACGAACGTGCGTCGGTTGCCGCACGCGTGCTGCCCGGTCGGCGCTTCTTCGCGTCGTAGCCATCGATTCCTCGCTCGTCTGGGACGAGCGAGCGTCGGCGCCGGGGCGGGGCGCGTGGGTGCATCCGAAGCGGGAATGCATCGACGCGGCACTGAAGCGTCGAGCTTTTGTACGCGCGCTTCGCGCACCCGGACCCCTGGATTCGCAAGCGCTCACGAAACGGCTGAACGAGAAACGGCTGAATGGCAATGGACACGAAGTGAACGGCTCGAAATGAGACCCGTCCGCAACTAGCGGTCCGCCCTGTCTGGGTGGGCCCCAGACAGGAGAACTGTGGCAAAACCACGCGTGCACGAGATCGCATCCGAACTCGGCATCGACAGCAAAGTGGCTCTCGCGAAGCTGAAGGAGCTCGGCGAGTTCGTCAAGAGCCCTTCTTCGACGATTGAGCCTCCCGTCGCGCGGAAGCTCCGCGCGGCATTCGAAGGACAGGCGGCTGACGCCTCCCAGGGGGCGCCCGCCAGCGGCGCGCCGGCCCCCTCGAGCAAGAGCGGCGCCCGCCCTGCCCCGCGTCCGGGTGCGGCATCCGGTCGTTCGACCCCCGCGCGGCCCTCCGCGACCCCGGGGCCGCGTCCGACCCCGCAGCCGGCGGAGAAGCCCGAGGCTCCGGCTGCTGCCGAGCCCGCCGCGACGCCGGCCCCGGCATCGCCCACACCGCCGAGTTCGCCGACCCCCGCGAGTCCCGCATCGACGGGCGGGTCGGCCGCGCCGACCCCGCAGGCTCCGCGTCCCGGTGGGGCGCCGCGTCCGGGCAACAACCCGTTCGCCTCGCAGCAGGGCATGGGTCAGCGGCCTGCCGGTCCGCGTCCGGGTAACAATCCGTTCGCCTCGCAGCAGGGTATGGGCCAGCGTCCGACGCCCGCCAACATCCCGAGGCCGCAGGCTCCGCGCCCCGGCGCACCCGGTCGTCCCGGCGCGCCCGGTCGTCCCGGTGGCGCTGGTCGTCCCGGCGGCGGCGGTCGTCCCGGCGCTCCGTTCCAGCAGCGTCCCGGCGGACCCGGTCGTCCCGGTGGTGGTGGCGGCGGTTTTGCTCGTCCCGGCGCACCCGGTGGCGGCGGTGGATTCCCCGCCCGCCCCGGCGGTGGCGGGCGCGGTCGTGGCCCCGGCGGAGGCACCGCAGGTGCCTTCGGTAAGGGCGGCGGCAAGTCCAAGCAGCGCAAGTCGCGTCGGGCAAAGCGTCAAGAATTCGAGATGCGGGATGCCCCGCAGGTCGGCGGCGTCAACGTCCAGAAGGGCAACGGCGAGATCATTCGCCTGCGCCGGGGCGCGTCGATCTCGGACTTCGCCGACAAGCTCGAAGCGATCCGCGGCTACACCGTGCAGCCCGGCACCCTCGTGACGATCCTCTTCAACCTCGGCGAGATGGCCACGGCCACCGAGTCGCTGGACGAAGCCACCTTCGAGGTGCTCGGTGAAGAGCTCGGCTACAAGATCCAGATGGTCTCTCCTGAGGATGAGGACAAGGAGCTGCTCGAAGGATTCGGCCTGAACCTCGAGCAGGAGCTTGCCGAGGAAGACGACGAGGACCTCGAGATCCGTCCCCCGGTCGTGACCGTCATGGGTCACGTCGACCACGGAAAGACGCGGCTTCTGGACGCCATCCGTCAGACCAACGTCGTGGCGGGCGAAGCCGGCGGGATCACCCAGCACATCGGTGCGTACCAGGTGTGGACCGAGCACGAGGGCATCGAGCGTGCGATCACCTTCATCGACACCCCCGGTCACGAGGCGTTCACCGCCATGCGTGCCCGTGGTGCGCAGGTGACCGACCTCGCGATCCTCGTGGTCGCCGCCGACGACGGCATCATGCCCCAGACGGTGGAGGCGCTCAACCACGCGCAGGCCGCTGGGGTGCCCATCGTCGTCGCCGTCAACAAGGTCGACAAGCCCGACGCCAACCCCGCGAAGGTCCGCCAGCAGCTGACCGAGTACGGACTGGTCGCTGAGGAGTACGGCGGCGACGTCATGTTCGTCGACGTATCGGCGCGTCAGGGCACCGGCATCCAGGATCTGCTGGACGCCGTGCTCCTGACGGCGGATGCCGGGCTCGACCTGCGCGCGAACCCCAACAAGGACGCCCGCGGTGTGGCGATCGAAGCCAAGCTCGACAAGGGCCGCGGATCGGTGGCGACCGTCCTCATCCAGTCCGGAACGCTGCGTGTGGGCGACGCGATCGTTGCGGGAACCGCATACGGACGCGTCCGCGCCATGGTCGACGAGAACGGTGACCCCGTCGAGGAGGCAGCGCCCTCACGTCCGGTCCAGGTGCAGGGTCTGAACTCCGTGCCTCGCGCCGGCGACGTGTTCATCGTCACCGACGAGGACCGGATGGCCCGCCAGATCGCCGAGAAGCGTGAGGCTGCCGAGCGCAACGCTCAGCTGGCCAAGGCGCGCAAGCGGATCTCGCTCGAGGACTTCACCCGTGCGCTCGAAGAGGGCAAGGTCGAGTCGCTCAACCTCATCATCAAGGGCGACGTGTCCGGTGCCGTCGAGGCGCTGGAGGAGTCACTCCTCAAGATCGAGGTCGACGACTCGGTGCAGCTGCGCATCATCCACCGCGGTGTCGGCGCGATCACCGAGTCCGACGTGAACCTCGCGACGATCGACAACGCGATCATCCTCGGGTTCAACGTGCGACCGGACTCGAAGGCGCGCGAGAGGGCTGCCCGCGAGGGTGTCGACATCCGGTTCTACTCGGTCATCTACAACGCGATCGACGACGTGGAGCAGTCCCTGAAGGGTCTTCTCAAGCCGGAGTTCGAAGAAGTGCAGTCGGGTGTGGCGGAGATCCGCGAGGTGTTCCGCTCCTCGAAGTTCGGCAACATCGCCGGATGTATCGTCCGCAGCGGCACGATCACCCGCAACGCCAAGGCGCGCGTCATCCGCGAGGGTGTCGTCATCGCCGACGGCCTTGCGATCGAGTCGCTCCGTCGGTTCAAGGATGATGTCACCGAAGTGCGCACCGACTACGAGTGCGGTATCGGCCTCGGCAAGTTCAACGACATCCAGGTCGGCGACGAGATCGAGACGACCGAGCTCGTCGAGAAGCCTCGCGGCTGAGAGCCGCTGGACGCTGTGATTCAGGATGTCCCCCCTCGGGTCGGGGCATCCTGAATCTCGGCGGTCCTGCAAGCGCAAGGAGAGATGAGATGACTGGGGAACGTCAGGCCCGCTTGGCCGACCGCATCAAGGTGCTCGTGGCCGAGCGGCTCGAGAAGGGTCTGCGCGATCCGAGGATGGGCTTTGTCACCATCACCGACGTGAGAGTGACGGGTGACCTGCAGCACGCATCGGTGTTCTACACCGTCCTGGGCAGCGAGGAGGAGCGCACCGCGACCGCCGAGGCGCTGCGCGCCGCGACCGGGATGCTGCGCAGCGAGGTGGGGCGCAAGCTCGGCGTTCGGCTGACGCCCACGCTGGAGTTCATCCATGACGGCCTCGCTGAAGACGCCGGCCACATCGAGGAGCTGCTGCGTGAGGCACGCGAGCGGGACAGCGCGGTCGCGGGCCTTGCCGCGTCCGCGACCTACGCCGGTGACGCCGACCCGTACGTGACGCCGCGTACTGGCGCCGAGGACGAGGACTGACGGTCCTCAGGCACGCACCCTCGACCGGAGGGAGCGTCCCCAGTGGCGTGCGCGCTCCAGTTCGCCGGCCACGAGCGGACCCTGGACGTCGCTCACGAAGAAACTGATGGATGCGACCGGTGCGAAGCCGCGCGAGCGCCCTTCCTTCGCCGCGGCCTTGCTCGCCGAGCCGGGGATCCACCGCTGCTTGGCGTGGGTGTCGAACGTGGCAAGGGGCACACGTCTCGAGACGGTGACGTTCTCGAGCCAGTCGCGCAGACCTCGCGTGGTCGCCGCCACTGCCCCGCGCGAGACCGCGTCCTGGCGGGTCGCTTCGCGCGTCATCGAGAAGGCGTGTGTCGGGCCGCCCGCGACGACCAGTGCGGCATCCTCCGGCACGGCGTTGTGCGCGCCGTCGACATCCGTGATCGAGACATCCGACCACTCGGCCAGTCCCTCGGCGACGGCGCGGGCGATGTCCCGCGTGTTCCCGAACATCGACTCGTAGACCACGATCGTCTTCACGGTGTCGACGCTAGATGGGTCTGGACGCCCTCGGATAGGGACCTTCGGCCTCGCGGCAGAGTGGCGACGTCATCCTCGAGCTCGATGAGACCGTCGGAGACGAGCGAGTCGATCGCACGATCGCGCTGGACCCGGTCAGGCCACTGCGCCGCAAGCGAGTCAACAGGCACAGCGGAGGGCGCGGCGTCGCGGAGCGCCTTGAGGACCACTCCGCGCACCTGGCGGTCGCTTCCCTCGTATCTCGCTTGGCGGCGACGACTGTCGCCGGTGTCCGGATAGCCGGCTTCGCGCCACGCGCATCGGGATGCGACGGGGCACGCGTCGCAGCGAGGCCGCCGTGCCGTGCACACCGTCGCGCCCAACTCCATCGCCGCCGCGTTGAACAGCGCGGCATCCGCATGATCCTCGGGCAGCAGCGCGGCCATCGCCTCGAGGTCTCGCCGAGAGGGCGAGCCGGGCTGGGAGCATCCGTCGACGACACGGGCAAGCACCCGGCGAGTGTTGGTGTCGACGACGGGATGCCGATCACCGTAGGCGAACACCGCCACCGCCCGCGCCGTGTAGTCCCCGATGCCGGTCAGCGCCAACAGCTGGTCGACGTCACGGGGTACCACCCCGTCGTGGCGCTCGGTGATCTCCTCTGCGGCGCGGTGCAGCCAGAGCGCGCGGCGGGGATACCCCAGGTTCGCCCACTGGGTGACGGCGTCCGCTGGTGAGGCCGCGGCGAGGGCGGCGGGAGTCGGCCAGCGGTCCAGCCAGGCCGTCAGGTGGGGGATCACACGACTCACCGGCGTCTGCTGGAGCATGAACTCGCTCACGAGGATGGCCCACGCCCCCACGCCGGGGGCCCGCCACGGGAGATCTCTCGCATTCTCTCGAAACCACCGGTTGAGGTCGGTCGCGAACGGATGCACGGCCCCAGCCTATTTTGGTTCGGTCGCCCCGGCCGCGCTGCGTCGGATCCGCCTCGCGCAGGGGTCAGACAGGTCTGCGAAGCCGGAGGCGGAGGAGGACGGGGTGGCCGAATAGGCTGGATCCATGTGTCTGCCCGCCACCCCTCCCGTGACGCTGGTGCGGGAGCCGGTCGGCGCACCCGATGTCGTCGACACCGCCGACCTCGTGAACCCGAAGGTGGTCCGATGACCGATCCGAGCGGCATCCTGCTCGTCGACAAGCCCGGTGGAATGACCAGCCATGACGTCGTCGCCCGCGCCCGCCGCGCGATGGGCACCCGCAAGGTCGGCCACGCGGGCACGCTCGATCCGATGGCGACGGGTCTGCTTGTGCTCGGTGTCGGCGCCGCGACGCGACTGCTGACATTCGTGGTCGGTCTCGACAAGACCTACGAGGCGACGATCCGGCTGGGGGAGTCGACCGACACCGACGACGCGGACGGCGCCGTCACGGCATCCGTCCCCGTCCAGGGAGTCACGGATGCCGACATCGCGGCCGGTATCGCCGCCCTCACCGGCACGATCGAGCAGGTTCCGAGTACCGTGTCAGCGATCAAGGTCGACGGACGTCGAGCGTATGACCGCGTGCGCTCCGGAGAGCAGGTGGCCCTGGCTGCCCGCACCGTGACGGTGTCGCGTTTCCAGGCGCGTTCTCCTCGTCGTCTCGTGGAGGGAACCGGTGGCGAGCGACCCGTGATCGATCTCGATGTCGTCGTCGACTGCTCGAGCGGCACCTACGTGCGGGCGCTCGCCCGCGACCTGGGCGCCGCGCTCGAGGTCGGTGGTCACCTCACGGCGTTGCGGCGCACGCGCATCGGCCCCTTCTCGGTGACCGAAGCCGTCGGGCTCGAGGATTTGGATCCGGGCAGGCTGCTGTCTGCGGCCGCTGTCGCGAGCGCCGTGCTCGGGCCTGTTGCCGTGACCGAGGACGAGGCGCGCGACCTCCGACACGGAAAACGAATCCTCGGTGCCGCGGGCCGGCTGGCGTCTGGACGGGCGGCCATCGACCCGGGCGGACGGCTGGTCGGCATCCTCGAGCGGCGTGGCGATGACCTCAAGAGCACGATGAACATGGCGGAGGGCTCATGACCCTGTGGTTCACCTATGTGCAAGTGGCGGTCGCCGTCCTCGGCGGGTTGCTGTGTGTCATCCTCGGGCTCGTCGGCCGTCGCCCGAGCGATTACACGGTCGGCGCGCTCGCGCTGCTCGAACTGCTCCTGGTCGCGCAGGTCGTCGTCGCGATCGTGGCGCCGTTCGTGGGCAACATCCCGACCGGGAGCGTCCTCGAGTTCTGGGTGTACCTGGTCTCGGCGGCGCTCCTGCCGCCGGCGGCCGTGATCTGGGCGCTCCTGGAGCGAAGCCGCTGGAGCACCGTCATCATGGGGATAGCGGCGCTGTCCGTGGCCGTCATGGTGTGGCGGATGCAGGTCATCTGGACGGTCCAGATCGCGTGAGCTCGTCCGCCCACAGCAGCCTGGAGGCGCGAATCCGGCCCTGCGGGCACGTAGGATGAATGCCGCCATGACTACGCCTTCGCGACCCCGCATGACCGGAATCGGACGGGTCCTCGTGATCGTCTACCTGATCATGGCTCTTGCTGCGACCGGCCGCTCGTTCGTGCAGATCGTCCGCGAGTTCGACGAGGCGCCGGTGGCCTACACCCTGTCGGCGCTCGCCGCGGTGGTCTACATCATCGCCACGCTCGCCTTGATCTTCGCGGGCCGACGCGGCTGGTACCTGATCGCGTGGATAGCGATCTCGTTCGAACTGGCAGGCGTGCTCGTCGTCGGGACGCTCAGCTACCTGATCCCCGACATCTTCGGTCATCCGTCCGTGTGGTCCTACTTCGGCGGGCTGGGACCGGACGGGTACATCGGCTACCTGTTCGTTCCGCTCGTGCTTCCCTTCCTCGGGCTGTGGTGGCTCTGGGCGCACCGGCCTGCACGCTTCTCGACCCCGACCGAGGTACTCGCCCCCTCATGATCGTGTTCCGTGACCCTGCCGAAGTACCGTCGGACTTCGGTCCGTGCGTCGTGGTCATCGGCAAGTTCGACGGTGTGCATTCCGGCCACCGTGCGGTCATCGACCGTGCCCAGGTGGAGGCGGTATCCCTGGGCGCCAAGGTCGTCGCAGTCACCTTCGACCGTAATCCGCTCGCGCTCCTTGCTCCGGACAAGTGCCCCGAGAGCCTCATCGGCGTCCACCAGAAGGTGCGGCTGCTTTCCGATACCGGCGTGGACGCCGTCCTGGTGTTGCGCTTCGACGAGCACCTCGCGTCGCTGACGGCGGAGGAGTTCGCCCGTGCGGTCCTCATGGACGCACTTGCGGCACGCGCAGTGCTCGTCGGCTCCGATTTCCGCTTCGGGCGAGGGGGCGCCGGTACCGCGGACACGCTCCGGTCCTTCGGGAGGGCACACGGATTCGACGTCGACATCGTCGATGACGTCCGGGCCGCCGACGGCGGTCGCCGTGTCTCCTCGACCTGGATCCGCGAACTGCTGAGCGCGGGTCACGTGGGCGATGCGCGCAAGCTGCTCGGCCGCGACCACGCCGTCGTCGGAGAGGTCGTGCACGGGCTCAAGCGGGGCCGAGAGATCGGGTATCCGACGGCGAACCTCAGTCACGACCTCGAGGGATTCGTCCCGGCGGACGGCGTGTACGCGGGGTGGCTCGTGGACGAGGCGGATGCCGGCGGCCTGCGCCCCGGAACCCGCTACCCGGCCGCGATCAGTATCGGAACGAATCCCACTTTCGATGATGTCTCGGCTCGACAGGTCGAGGCCTACGTGCTCGACGAGACCGATCTGGACCTCTACGGGCATCATGTCGAAGTCCGCTTCGTCGAGCGGATCCGCGGTATGGGTGCCTTCGCGGGGGTCGACGCGTTGGTCGCGCAGATCGCCGATGACGTCGAACGCACGCGAGAAGTCCTCGGGCGGGATCAGCCGCCCGACTGATCAGTAGGACGACTCGTCGACTGCGCCGCTGGCAGACTCGCCCGCCTCGATCGCGCGGAGCTCGCCGAGGATGGTTGCGCTGCCGCTGGTTCCCAGCCGCGTCGCACCGGCCTCGAGCATCGCGAGCGCGTCCTGCAGGCTGCGCACCCCGCCGGATGCCTTGACCTGCGTCTGCGGACCCACGGAGCGTCGCATCAGACGCACGGTGTCGACCGTCGCGCCGCCGCCGGCGAAGCCCGTCGAGGTCTTGACGAAGGTCGCGCCCGCCTCTTCGGCAAGCCGTGAGCCTCGCTCGATCTGCTCGTCGTTGAGCAGCGAAACCTCCAGGATCACCTTGGTCACGGCGCCGTCGGCAGCGGCGACGACGGCGCGGATGTCGTCACGCACGACGTCATCGAAGCCCGAACGCAACGCGCCGATGTTGATCACCATGTCGAACTCGCTCGCGCCGTCCTGGGCGGCCTGGCGGGTTTCTGCCACCTTGGCGGCCGTCGAGGTGGTGCCGTGCGGAAAACCGATCACGGTGCCCACCGCCACGTCGGAATCGGTGAGGACCTCGACGGCATGAGCGATGTCGGACGGGCGTACGCACACGCTGAAGACGTTCCACTCGCGGGCGATCGCGAGCTGTTCGTCGACGTCGTCCCGCGTGAATTCGGGCTTGAGGATCGCGTGGTCGATCGTGGCGGCAAGCTGCGCCTCGGTGATCTGGCTCATGCCATCAGCCTACGCATCGCGCGGCGCGGGGGACAGCGGAGCCATCCGGGGCCGGGTATCGTCGCTCATGCCGCCGAGTCCAAGGAGCAGGGATGCAGTCGAGAGGTCTCGCCGCCGCCATGTTGGTCGTCGGCGTCTCAGTTCTCGCGGGGTGCGATGCGCTTCCCGCCCAGACACCGACACCGACAGCATCCGCGTCGATCAGCGCGTCGAGCCCGAGTGCGACATCCGCCCCGACCAGCTCGCCGACCGCCGCGGCGGACTTCGCTCTGCCGGGGTCGTGCGAGGCCCTTTACTCGCCGGCGATGCTCGATGAGCTGACTCGGACGAATCCGCCCTTGAACGACCCGGGCATCACGATCTACGCAACCGAGAACGTCGACGCACTGGAGGTCCTCGCATCCGGTATTCCGACGATCCGCTGCTCTTGGGGGGAGGCCGGGGCCCCGGGTCTTGTCACGAACGTCTCCGTGGTCTCTGCAGCCGAGGCCGACACGCTGCGGGAGGCCTTCGCTGCCTCGGGAATGGCCTGCGATTCGCTTGCCGGCGGCACGGTGTGCCGGATCGAGCAACAGACCATCGATCGGCAAGACAACATCGTGCGCATCGGTGAGACCCATTACCTGCAGGGCAGCGGCTGGGTAGCCACGCACTGGGTCGACTTCGCACCGAGCGGTTATACGGAGGATATCGTCGCGACGCTGTGGCAGTGAGCGGCAGCTGATACCTCGCACGGATGCCGTCCACGGCCCGTCGCGTTGGCGAGGTTCCGACTCGCGCTAGAATGGAGCGGACGCCGTGTCACACCGCGCAGCTCGCCGAAGCGAGTGCCCGTGCTGTTGTGAGCCGCAGGTGTCGATGTTCGAGTGAGATCGCGTCTGTCCCAGACGCTCATACGCCGCCATCAGGGCGGCGGTCACAGATGTACGAACGCTCAGGAGGAGCATGCCGGCCACGGCAACCGCCGCTCAGCGGCGCAAGAAGTCCTCGTCGGCGCGCCGCGACGACGAAGCCCCGATCATTCCGATCCTCGCCCGCAAGGTGCGCGAGGTCGAGGCCAAAGCCCAGCGCGGCAAACTCGGGCCGACCAACCGTGTGAAGTTCCAGGTGATCGCGTTCCTGGTGCGTGAGGAGCGTGCGCGCGTCAAGGCAGACTCGTCGATCACGGATGCCGCTCGCGTCGAGCTGCTCAAGCGACTCGACGGCGTGGCGACCATCCTGGCGAAGACCGCCGCCCGGGATACGTCGCTCATCCAACTGCTCGAGGTCGATCAAGCGACATCGCCGGTCGCGCGCCGCATGCGCCGTGACTGGTTGCTGGAGTCCGGTGCCGAGCTGCCTCCGGACGAGCTGATCATCACCGACACCCCGGCGCCCGCGCAGCAGGTCGTGCCCGCAGCGCTCGCGGAGCGACAGGTGGTGCCCGCGTCGATCGAGGCGCGTCAGATGGCGCATCCGTTCCTCGCCCCCGACCTCACGATGCGCGCTCCCCGGGAGACGCCGCGGCGCCGCCTGGACGGCTGGGAACTGATGGGTCCCCTGTACAAGGCGTTCGAAACCGGTGCAGGCGGAGCTGCCGCATCGATGGACCTGCCGCCGGTTCCCGAGTTCGACAGGCTCTCGCCGCGGGGACTCGAGATCATGCCGCACCAGTCCCGCTTCCTGGAGTCCGTGCGTGAGGGCCACCGCACGTTCCTCCTCGCCGACGAGCCGGGCCTGGGAAAGACCGCGCAGTCGGTGCTCGCGGCATCCGTCGCCGGCGCCTACCCGCTGCTGGCGGTCGTGCCCAACGTCGTGAAGATGAACTGGGCGCGCGAAGTCGAGCGGTGGACGCCGCAGCGTCGCGCGACCGTCATCTCGGGCGACGGCGAGGACCTTGACGCTTTCGCCGACGTCTTCATCGTCAACTACGAGATCCTTGACCGACACCTGTCGTGGCTCGGCTCGATCGGCCTGAAGGGCATGGTCGTCGACGAGGCCCACTTCATCAAGAACCTCACGTCGCAGCGCTCCCAGAACGTGCTTGCGTTGGCCGGTCGGATCCGGGAGCAGGTGCGCGACCCGCTCTTGCTGGCACTCACCGGAACTCCGCTGATCAACGATGTCGAGGACTTCGACGCGATCTGGCGCTTCCTCGGCTGGACGACCGGTGAGAAGCCCGGCCCGGAGCTGATGGCCAAGCTCGACGAGACGGGTCTCACCCCGGCGGACAAGGCGTTCTACCCTGAGGCCCGCTCTGCCGTCATCTCGATGGGCATCGTGCGGCGCAAGAAGAAGGATGTCGCGGCAGACCTGCCCGACAAGCTCATCGCCGACCTTCCCGTCGAACTCGACGACGAGTACGGCCGCTCCATCCGCCAGGCCGAGCGTGAGCTCGGCGCTCGGCTGGCTGCGAAGTACCGCCGGATCATCGACGCTCGCGGTGACCGCGGGCTCGCGCCCGGCGAGATCGACGGCGACATCGTCCGGCTCGTTGCGGAGGGTGAACTCGAGGAGTCGAAGGCTGCGGGCGCGGGATCCGAGAACGTCTTCACGATGGTGCGCCGCATCGGCCAGGCCAAGGCGACCGTTGCCGCCGACTACGCGGCTCAGCTGCAGCGATCGGTCGGCAAAGTCGTCTTCTTCGCCAAGCACATCGATGTCATGGATGCCGCCGAGCGTCACTTCGCGCAGGCAGGACTACGGACGGTCTCGATCCGCGGGGAGCAGACCACCGCCGCGCGCCAGCAGGCGATCGACGCGTTCAACGCGGACGCGGATGTCGCGATCGCGGTCTGCTCGCTCACCGCGGCAGGTGTGGGCCTGAACCTGCAGGCTGCCTCGAACGTCGTGCTCGCGGAGCTCAGCTGGACGGCAGCCGAGCAGACGCAGGCAATCGATCGGGTCCACCGCATCGGGCAGGACGAGCCGGTCACGGCGTGGCGGATCATCGCAGCTCACACGATCGATACGAAGATCGCCGAACTGATCGACACCAAACAGGGTCTCGCGTTGCGTGCCCTCGACGGTGAGGCGGTGGATCCGGGCTCGAGCGACTCGGTCCAGCTCGCCGCGCTCATGCACCTGCTTCGTCAGGCGCTCGGCGACACCGAGTAGGCCGTATCGCGGCAGCTCGCCTCGTCGCCGGGTAATCACGGCGGCATGGGGATGGCTGGCACGGGATACGGACGCTAGTGTCGGTGGAGGCAACGTCGCCACCTTGCATCCGGACACTCCAACAGGGACGGCACATGAGAATCGGCATCCTCACCAGCGGCGGCGATTGCCCCGGACTGAACGCGGTCATCCGCGGCGTGGTCCTCAAGGGGACGACGTCGTACGGTCTTGACTTCGTCGGCATCCGCGACGGATGGCGCGGTGTCGTCGACGGTGACTTCTTTCCGCTCTCGCGCCACGACGTGAAGGGTCTGTCGAAGGTCGGCGGGACGATCCTCGGAACGAGCCGCACCAACCCGTACGAGGGCCCCCGCGGCGGCGCCGAGAACATCACACGCACACTGGAGGATGCGGGGATCGACGGCATCCTCGCGATCGGCGGGGAGGGGACTCTCGCCGCCGCCGACCGGCTCTGGAAGGACGGCATCAAGGTGCTCGGCGTCCCGAAGACGATCGACAACGACCTTCGCGCGACCGATTACTCGTTCGGCTTCGACACCGCCGTCAACATCGCCACGGACGCGATGGACCGTCTTCGCACCACCGGCGACTCGCACCAGCGCTGCATGGTCGCGGAGGTCATGGGACGCCACGTCGGGTGGATCGCCCTGCACGCCGGTATCGCCGCCGGTGCGCACGTCATCTGCATTCCCGAGGTGCCGATGTCGATCGACGAGATCTGCCAGCAGGTGACCAGCGCGCACGACCGCGGCCGCGCACCGCTTGTCGTGGTCTCGGAGGGATTCACGCTCACCGGAATGGATGAAGCGCACAGCCACAAGGGTCTCGACGCGTTCAACCGTCCGCGCCTCGGGGGGATCGGCGAGCTCATCGCCCCCGAGATCGAGCGCATCACGGGAATCGAAACGCGCGCGACGGTTCTCGGTCACATCCAACGCGGCGGATCGCCCTCGGCGTTCGACCGTGTTCTGGCGACCCGACTGGGCCTGCACGCCGCCGATGCGCTCGTCGACGGGGCATGGGGCCAGATGGTCGCCATGCGCGGAACGGATATCGTTCGGGTCTCGTTCGAAGAGGCGCTCGGCGAACTCAACACCGTTCCCCTGTACCGCTACGAAGAGGCAGCCGCACTCTTCGGCTGAGGTGCCGTTCGCCCCCAGCCCTCGCTGCGCGGGAGGTCAGGCGTCGGCGACGCCGAGGACGTCGAAGATCCACGCGAGTTCGTAGGCCCGCTCGCGCCAGGAGTTGTACCGGCCGCTGACGCCTCCGTGCCCCGCCGACATCTCGCACTTCAGCAGCGCATCGGCGCCCACGTCGCGTAGTCGGGCCACCCACTTGGCCGGCTCGACGTACAAGACCCGCGTGTCGTTGAGCGAGGTCACGGCGAGGATGCGTGGGTAGCGCACCCCATCGCGCACGTTCTCGTACGGCGTGTAGCCCTTCATGTAGGCGTAGACATCGGCATCATGCAGGGGGTTGCCCCACTCGTCCCACTCGATGACCGTCAGCGGCAGCGACGGGTCGAGGATCGTCGTGAGCGCATCCACGAACGGCACGACCGCGAGGATGCCGGCGAACAGCTCGGGAGCGATGTTCGCGACAGCGCCCATCAGGAGCCCGCCGGCGCTACCGCCTTCGGCGACCAGGTGATCGGCATCCGTGTACCCGCTGTCGATGAGGTGGCGGGCGACGGCGACGAAGTCGGTGAACGTGTTGCGCTTGTTCAGCAGCTTGCCGTCCTCGTACCAGCCGCGACCCATCTCACCGCCGCCCCGGACGTGTGCGACGGCG
The DNA here is from genome assembly GCF_965345035.1 of Microbacterium sp. bgisy207. Classification (GTDB taxonomy): domain Bacteria; phylum Actinomycetota; class Actinomycetes; order Actinomycetales; family Microbacteriaceae; genus Microbacterium. The sequence goes on along the minus strand of NZ_CBDRMG010000006.1, from coordinate 38,302 downwards.
AAGATCACGCCGCGATCGAGCTCGGATAGGCGCGCGATCGAGAATCCGGGGTCGATCGAGTGCTCGTAGGAGCCGTAACCGTACAGGTGCAGGGGACGAGGGTGCTCGCCCGGCTCGCCGAACGAGCGGCGCCACACGATCGAGACGGGTATGCGGACGCCGTCATCGGCAAGCGCCCAGACCCGGCGCTGCCCGTAGTCCGAGGCGTCGTACCCGCCGAGCACCGGTTGCTGCTTGCGGATGCGACGCTCATCGGTCGCGACCACCAGGTCGAGCACCGTCGATGGCGTGACGAAGGATCCGAACGCGATCCGGATCATGGGCGGTGCCCACTCGGGATTGCCCGCCGTGCCGGCGTCGTACAGCTCCTCGTCGAAGCGGATCTCCGTGACTGTCGCGCTCGCGTAGTCGAACGTGGCGAGCCGCGCGAGTCCCTCCCGGCGATAGGCCAGCACCGCCCAGTCGCGGAATGTCGACATGCCCAGGAGCCGTTGCCCCGGGCGGTGGGGGATGACGATGTCGCGAGCGCCCTGCGGGTCGTCGGCACGCACCCGGACGAGCTCGAAGTCGCGAGCGCCGTCGTTGTGGATGACGTACAGCACGTCCTCGCCGTTCACGACCGCGTGGGAACTGGAGTACTCCACACCCTCCCGCCGGGGCCACACGACGCGGGGCTCCCCGACGAGGTCATCCGCGTCCAGGAGCCACTCTTCGGACGTGATCGAGGAGCCGAGTTCGATGACCAGATACCTGTCGCTGCGGGTGAATCCGGCGCCCACCCAGTAGCGCTCATCGGCCTCGTGGAACAGCGTCCGGTCCTCGGATGTGGGGGACCCGAGCGTGTGCAGCCAGACGGTGTCGGGCCGCCACGCGTCATCGACGGTGGTGTACACGATATGGCGCCCGTCGGGGGAGAAGGTGGCTCCCGAGAACGTGTTCGGGATCTCGTCGGGGAGCATCTGACCGGTGGTCAGATCCCGTACGCGGACGGTGTAGCGCTCGTCGCCGACGGTGTCGACGGCATACAAGAGTCGGGTGGCATCGGTGGAGACCTCGAAACTCCCGAGCGCGAAGAAGTCGTGGCCCTCGGCTTCCTGGTTCGCATCGAGCAGGATCTGCTCGCCCGGCACCTCGACCTCGGGGGACAGGGCCGGAGGGTCCCAGTCGTCGGGTGCAGCCAACGGTGCGCGACAGTGGATGCCGTACTGCTGTCCCTCGACGGACCGCGTGTAGTACCACCACTGTCCCCGGCGGACCGGAACCGACATGTCGGTCTCCCGAGTGCGGGAGCGGATCTCCTCGAAGATCTGCTCCCGCAGCGGGGCAAGGTGGGCGGTACGCGCCTCAGTGAAGGCGTTCTCTGCCGCGAGATGGCTGCGGACGTCGGCGTCGTCCTTCGCGCGAAGCCACTCATAGGCGTCGTCGAAGACGTCGCCGTGATGGGAGCGGAGGCTGGGGCGGCGCAGCGCGCGGGGCGAAGGGGGGACGGAGGTCACCCGACCCACGCTAGTCGAGGGGGCTGCGTCACCGGCGCGACGTATGCTGGCGACATGGCTGCCGCTCCCGTGCGTTTTGGTCAGTACCCGCCTGCGCTTCGCACGATCGTGCATCTGAGCGACACTCACTTCCTCGACGCGAACAGGCCGCTCTCGGGCCGGTTCGACACGGCCGCGAACCTCCACCGGACCCTGGAGAAGGTGCGGGGCTTGGGCATCCGCCCGGACGCGATCGTCGTGACCGGCGACCTCACCGATCAGGGAGAGCCCGGGGCCTACCGCGAGCTGCGCGCAGCCCTCGAGCCGCTGGCCGACGAGCTGTCCACGCCCCTGGTCTGGGTCGCCGGCAACCACGACGAGCGGCCGGCGCTGCGTGCGCAGCTCCTGGACACCGAACCGACGCAGGATCCGGTCACGGGGGTCTGGGACCTCGATGGATTGAGGCTCATCGCTCTCGACACGTCGGTTCCCGGCTGGAACCACGGCGACCTCGACGAGGGACAGCTGGCGTGGCTGCGGGAGGAACTCGCCGTGCCCGCGCCGCTGGGTACGCTCCTGGCGATGCACCATCCGCCGATTCCGTCTCACCTGCCGTTTTTCGACATCCTCGAGCTGCGCGACCAGCAGCGGCTCGCCGACGCCCTCGAGGGGTCGGATGTCCGCGGCATCCTCGCCGGCCACCTGCACTACTCGACGAGCGCGACCTTCGCGGGGATCCCGGTCTCGGTCTCGGCAGCCACCTGTTACACCATGAACCTCGCACGGCCCCCGCGGGAGGTCAACGGCATGGACGCCGGCCAGTCCTTCCACCTCGTGCACGTGTACGAGACGACGATCACGCACGCGGTCGTGCCGGTCGTCGATGCCGACACCGGCGACTACTTCTCTGAGGAGTGGGTCGAACGGATGGCGGCACTCACCCCCCAAGAGCGGCTCGAGGCATTCTCGCGCAAGCGCTCCTGAACGGCAGGAACAATGACGCACCACACGCCCGGTCACACGCGCACGGAGACCGACTCCCTCGGCTCGATGGAGATTCCCGCGGATGCCTACTGGGGCATCCACACCGCCCGAGCGCTCGAGAACTTCCCGATCTCACAGCGCCCCATCTCGGTCTATGCAGACCTCGTGCGGGGGCTCGCGATGGTCAAGCAGGCTGCCGCTCGAGCCAACGCCGAGATCGGGGTGCTGGATCCCGAGAAGGCAACGCTCATCGACCGGGCGGCGCAGCTCGTGATCGACGGCGAGTTCCACGACCAGTTCGTTGTCGGTGTCGTCCAAGGCGGTGCGGGCACCTCGACGAACATGAACGCCAACGAGGTCATCACCAACATCGCTCTCGAGCTTGCCGGGCGCCCACGCGGCGATTACGCGTTCCTCTCACCCATCGACGACACCAACCGCAGCCAGTCGACCAACGATGTCTATCCCACGGCCATCAAGATCGGACTGAGCCTCGACCTGAAGACGCTCCTCGAAGAGCTCGACATGCTGCGCACATCGTTCCTGCGCAAGGCTGTCGAGTTCCACGACGTTCTCAAGGTCGGTCGCACCCAGTTGCAGGATGCCGTTCCGATGACTCTCGGGCAAGAGTTCCACGGTTTCGCGACCACCCTGGGTCAGGACTATCAGCGGCTCACAGAGAACGCCCATCTGCTGTTCGAGGTGAACCTCGGGGCGACGGCCATCGGCACGGGCATCACCGCGCACCCCGATTACGCGGCCGCGGTTCTCCGGCACCTCCGTCACATCACGGGGCTGGATCTGGAGACCGCATCCGACCTCGTCGAGTCGACCAGCGACACCGGAGCGTTCATGTCGTTCTCGGCCTCGCTCAAGCGCAACGCGATCAAGCTCTCGAAGATCTCCAATGATCTTCGTCTGCTTTCCTCGGGCCCGCAGGCCGGACTCGGCGAGATTTCGCTGCCGCCCCGGCAGGCGGGATCGAGCATCATGCCCGGCAAGGTGAACCCCGTCATCCCGGAGGTGGTCAACCAGGTGGCGTTCGCGGTCGCCGGTGCTGACCTCACGGTCACGATGGCGGTGGAGGGCGGGCAATTGCAGCTGAACGCTTTCGAGCCGATCATCGCTCACTCGATCTTCCAGTCCATCACGTGGATGCGGCGCGCCATGCGCACGCTGCGTGTCAACTGCGTCGACGGGATCACCGCCAACCACGAGCGACTGGCTGCCACCGTCGGGGCCTCGGTGGGTGTGGTGACGGCGCTGACCCCGTTCATCGGCTACGCCGCGGCGGCCGCCCTCGCGAAGTCGGCGCTGGCGTCGGGGCGCAACATCGCCGATCTCGTCGTCGAAGGAGGTCTGATGTCCCGGGCCGAGGTAGACAAGCAGTTGTCCCCGGCCCGCTTGTCCGGGATCGAGGCCGTCACCGCCGCGATCCCCATCGTGGGCTTCGAGAACGCTCCCACGGGCGACACCGATCTGTAGCGCGACGGAAGCAGATTGCGGTAGCTGGGAAAATGCCGCTAGATTGCGGAAAAGTCGCTCAATGATGTGCGGCCAACGTCACCCGCAATGGACGCAAGGAGTCGCCCATGTCCGATTCATCCGCCTACCAGCCTGCGCCGCAGGCGCCCGCAGGAGCTCCGACCGCGGCCGTGCCCGGCAAGACGCTCGGCATCGTCGCCCTCATCCTCGCCTTCTTCTTCCAGCTCCTCGGGCTCATCCTCGGGATCGTCGCCCTGGTCCAGAGCCGCAAGGCTGGAGCGAAGAACGGTCCCGCGTTGTGGGCGATCATCCTCTCGATCGTCTTCATGGTGATCGGGATCATCATCGCGATCGCCGTGTTCAGCTCGCTCGGCTCGGCGCTGGCCGTGTGCTCCGAGCTCGGCACCGGCGTGCACGAGGTGAACGGGGTCACCATCACCTGCGGCTGAGTTCGCGAGCCGCCCGAACGCACTGCCGGATCAGTCGATGATCCGGCAGTGCGTTCTCAGTTCTCCGATGCCCTCTACGCCCACCGTCACGGTCGACCGATCACGCAGGAACACCTGCGGGTCGCGGGAATAGCCGGCGCCGCCGGGGCTGCCGGTCGAGATCAACGTCCCCGGGAGCAAGGTCGCTGATGCCGAAAGGTGCGCGATCAGGGTCGCGACGGGGCGGACCATCTGGCTCGTGGATGCATCCTGCAGCGTGTGCCCGTCCAGCACCGTCCATATGTGGAGATCCTGCGGGTCGGTGATCTCGTCAGCGGTGACGACGACCGGGCCCACGGGAGTGAAGCCGTCGAAGGACTTGCACCGCGACCACTGCGCCTCGGCGAACTGGATGTCGCGGGCGGTGATGTCGTTGACGACGGTGTAGCCCCAGACGTGATCGAGGGCATTCTCGGGTGTGACGTCTTTCGCGGGTCGCCCGATGATCACACCCAGCTCCGCCTCGTAGTCCACCGCCTCGCTGAGTGTCCTAGGCCAGCGCGTCGTTCCGTCGTGGCCCGCGAGAGAACCCGGCCAGAGGACGAAGACTGTCGGAGCAGTGTCGGTCTTCAAGCCGAGTTCGCTGGAGTGTGCTGCGTAGTTCAGACCCACCGCGAGGATCACGGGAGGCTGGGGGACGGCGGGCCCGAACACCGCGCCCGACAGCGGGACGCGCGCGGCGTCGGCCGCGGCGAGCCTCACCCGCTCGAGCATCTCCGCACCGCCGTCGATGAGGTCGTTGAGTGTTGCCGGGGCACCGTCGAACAGCTCGGAGACGACGGCCGCACCGCCATCGTCCACGGTGACGAGCTGAAGGGAGGCCGACCCGGGAAAAGAGACGTGGGCGAAGCGCATTCATCCACGCTAGCGTCGACAGCCGTCCTCGGCCGGACAAAGACTCAGCGCCCGGTGCCGCGGCGATGCCTGCGAGTCCTATCCGGGCGCTGAGTAGATCTATAACAGCTTCTCTCTGCCTGCGTGCCCTGTCAAGACCCCTCGGCGAGGGAGACCGCACCGGGGATCACCGTCCGATGTCCGAGCCGATCTCCCACGGCGCGATCGGTGAGGAGGTGAGGATCCAGGCCTCGATGTCTTGCATCACCCCGGTGGCGATCAGGATGCCGATGACGATGAACAGGATGCCCAACCCGCGGCGGAACCACCCATGCGGGTCGGCCGCCCACCGCATCCTGCGCACGGCGCGCTGGCCGGCCAGCGCGATCACGAGCAGAACCGCCATGAGGCCGACGACATAGGCGGCAAGCAGAGCGAGACCACGGCCGGGCTCGGCGGGCAGCACCGTCACGATCACGTACGCGAACAGCGGACTGCACGAGGTGAAGACGGGGCCGAGCGCGGCGCCGGTGAGGATCGCGCCCACGGTGCCGCCGCGCCGGTGTGCCGCATCCAGGTTCCGCGCCGATGCTCCGGTCAGTCCGGTCCGGAGCGTGATCCGATCCCACGCGCCGGGAAAGACCGAGAACAGCCCCAGGACGATGAGCAGGATGCCGCTGGCGACCTGCCACACCTGCGTGGGGATGTCGATGAGCGCGGTCGTGGCCCGCAGAAGCAGCGTGAACGCCGTGACACTCGCGCCCAGAGACAGCGTGATGACGACCGCGCGGCGGGTCGCGTCTCGATTCGATGCACCCTGCAATGAGCCGCCGACGATGATCGGCAGGAGGGTGAGCGAGCAGGGTGCCAGTGTCGTCAACGCCCCCGCCAGCAGCGCTCCTGCCAGGGCGGTGATCATCCCTGGATCGCCTGCGCCTTGATGTCCTCGCCGGTCACCGATCCGGTCCACTTGGCCAGCTGTGTCCCGTCGCGATCGACCTGGACGAACGTGTGCTGCTGGGTGATCCCGTACTCGCGTTTGAGATCGTTGGCGGTGTCGTAGTCGACCTTCACGACGGTGAGGCCATCCGGGATCCCCGCGGTGGTCAACGATTCGTCGGTTGCGCGGCAGCTCGGGCACCAGTCCGCGTGGAAGAAGTACACGACCGTCGTGTCGGCCCGCTCCGCCATCTGGTTCTGGTACTCCTCGAGCGAGAGGTAGGCGCCCGCTGCCATCGCGTCGACTGACATATCGTCCATCGGCTCGCTCGTGGCCATCTCCTCGGTCATCTCCTCGGCCAGATGAGTCGGTGTCGGCGTCGCGCCCGCGCCCGTGGAGGCCGGCGTGGCGCACGCGGTGAGGCCGAGTCCTGCGATGAGGACGAGGGTGGCGGTGACGGATGAGTGGCGCATGATGACTCCGGTGCTCGGTCGAAAGATCGTCTGTCGGCATCAGTCAACGCGAGGGTGCGCCGTCGCTCCAGCGGAGGCGGCGACTCGTCATGGGACCGTAAGAAGTTCCCGGCTCGCGCGGTGCCACACGTGCGAGCCGTCAGTGGTCGGTGGCCGCAGGCAGGCGCAGGCTGACGGTGCAGCCCGGTGCCGGCGCGGTGCCCTCGATCGTCACGCGACCACCGTGCGCCCGCGCGACCTCGTCGACGATTGCGAGCCCGAGGCCCATGCCCCGTTCCGATCGAGCGGAGTCGCCGCGCCAGCCTGGCTCGAGGAGGTGGGGCAGATCGTCGGCGGGGATGCCTCCGCATCCGTCCGTGACCGAGACCACGGCGTCGTCTCCGTCGCGGACGGTCGTGAGCGTCACACTCCCGCCCGCAGGGGTGTGCTGCACGGCGTTGCGGATGATGTTCGTGACGGCACGGGTCACCTCGCGCACCTCGACATCGATGACGTCACCACCCAGCGCCCTCGCCTCGATCCGGACCCCTTCCGCCGCGGCGAGCGGGGAGACCGACGCGACAGCATCCGACACGAGGTCATCGAGCGACGCGGCAGTGATGTCGCGTCGGCGTTCGGTGTGCAATCGCGACAGCTCCACGATGTCGTCGACCATCGCGTCGAGCCGGTCGACTTCGCGGACAATGCGGGCGGGCGGGTCGTCGGGGGAGGTCTCGTCGGCCGCCGACTCGGCCAACGCGCGGATGCCGGCAAGGGGCGTGCGCAGATCGTGGGAGAGCCAGCGGATCGTCTCGCGTCGTGAGTCCTCGACCTCGCGGGCGCGCTGCCGGTCTGCGCGTTCGGCGGCGGCCTCTCGTTCGACGGCCCGGGCTCGGCGGGCCAGCACGAGTCCCACCAGCAGTGCGAGCGGGGCGCACGCGGCGAGGACGACGAGCAGCGTCTGGGACGTGTGGTCGTCGATCAGCATCTGCCGGGTCGCCACCGCAACACCCGCGCCGAGCGAGGCGACGACGACGAACGGCGCGGCGATGGCCGCGACGATGGGCTTGGACCGCGGGAGGGCGGCCACGATCGCCGTGCCGGCCAGTCCCACCCCCGCTGTCGTGAGGATCGAGAGGACGACGGCGTTCTCGTCGGGGGTCATGATCCGGCCTCTGTCGACCCGCTCGGATCCCAGCGGTACCCCTTGCCGAACACCGTCGCCAGCCGCGTCGGCCGCGAGGGGTCGACCTCGATCTTCTCCCGTAGTCGTCTCACGTGCACCGTCACGGTGGATGGATCGCCCACGTTCCAGCGCCAGACTTCCCGGATGAGGTCTTCCCGGCTGTGGATCACCGCCGGGTGCTGCAAGAACCAGACCAGCAGATCGAATTCCCGCCCCGTCAGGGAGAGCGGTTCGCCGTCTTGCAGTGCCCGGCCGGCCGCGACCTCGACGCGCAGGTCTCCGTCGACGAGCGTGTCGGGGTGCTCGGGACCTGCGGCGGTGATCCGGCGCAGCAGCGATCGGATGCGCAGGTCGAGCTCCCGCAGACTGTAGGGCTTCGTGATGTAGTCGTCGGCGCCTGCCAGCAGACCCTGCACTCTCTCGTGCTCCTGAGCCCGGGCCGTCACCATGATCAGGGGCAGATCACGCTGAACGGCCCGGAGCCGCCGGGTCACCTCGAGTCCGCTCATGCCCGGGAGCATCAGGTCCAGCAGCACGAGATCGACGGGCGACTCGGCGAACCGCGTGACGGCTTCTGCCCCGTCACCGACGGAGATCACCTCATGGCCGGCGCGGGTCAGGTATGCGGCGACGGTTTCGCGCATGGTCCGGTCGTCCTCGACCAGCATCAGACGCACCACGGGCCCCACTATAGGCACCCGGATCCCGCGTGCACCCGGCGAAAGCCCGGGCGTCAGGAGTTCGTAACCTCTCGCTCGACCCGTGGGGCGAGCTCGGTCTCACTCCCGTGCTCGAGGGGAAGGGCGAGTCGCATTGCGCGTCGCGACTGCCTCTGGTGGGATGGTGGGCATGACTGATGACCGCACCAAGCCCGACATCGACGCGCCCCAGGGACCTGCTCCCGCCGACCTCGTCATCCGTGACCTGATCGTCGGTGAGGGCGCGGAGGCGAAGCCGGGCGACAGCGTCACCGTGCACTATGTCGGTGTCGAGTATGACTCCGGCGAGGAGTTCGACTCGTCGTGGAACCGCGGTGAGAGCATCCAGTTCCCCCTGCGCGGCCTGATCCAGGGCTGGCAGGACGGCATCCCCGGCATGCGCGAGGGGGGACGCCGCGAGCTGGTCATCCCGCCGCATCTGGCATACGGTCCGGCAGGTGGCCACTTCCTCGGCGGAAAGACGCTGATCTTCATCATCGACCTGATCTCCGTGGGCTGAGGCGCTCGTTCGCGCAGAACGACCACGACGGCGGCGGGTGCTTCGGTACCCGCCGCCGTCGTCTGCACGCGCATCACGGTGACGGGACGGTGACAGACAGGAGAACATTCGCATTCACGGGAATAGAGTCAGGGGGTCGTCTGTTGGGGGTCATGTCGCCGTGTGGCGACTCCGACATAGCTCCGAGGAGAGACAATGACCGATTCCCTGACCGTCGAGATCCCCGGCTACCGCGTGGGTACGTGGCAGTTGGACGCGTCGCACAGCGAGGTCCACTTCACCGTTCGACACATGATGATCTCGAAGGTGCGCGGCACCTTCGGCGTCAAGAGCGCGACGTTCGTGACTCCCGCGAACCCGCTCGAGACGACCGTGACCGCATCGGTCGACGTCGCCTCCGTCGACACGAAGGATGAGGGACGTGACAACCACCTCCGTTCCGCTGACTTCTTCGACGCCGAGCAGTACCCGACGATGGACTTCGTGTCCACCGGCGTCCGTGTCGAGGACGGCGACTTCTTCGTCGACGGCGACCTCACCATCCGCGGCATCACGAAGCCGGTGACGTTCGCCGTCGAGTTCGGTGGCTTCGGCAACGACCCGTGGGGCAACTACAAGGCGGGTGCAACGGCCAAGACCGTCATCAACCGCGAAGACTTCGGCCTCACCTGGAACGCCGCCCTCGAGACCGGTGGGGTCCTGGTCGGCAAGGACGTGACGATCGAGCTCGACCTTCAGGGTGCGCTGCAGGCCGACTGAGGCCTCGCCCAGCGGGACGGATGCCAGCGGCATCCGTCCCGCTGTTGTTTTCGGACTGCCTGCTAGGGAACCGGATTGTCGGCGTCGTACGCGCGGAATCCGGGGCTCAGTCGTACGAGCGTCGTGACGATCGCGAGGATGAGCAGCCCGCCCAGCAGCGGCGGGAACCAGAGTGTGGTGAAGGTCGCAAGCGTCCCGGCGTAGAGCGCGCCGACACGCGGCCCGCCCGCGACGACCACGATGAAGATCCCCTGCAGCCTGCCCCGGATGCTGTCGGGAACTGCCGACTGCATCATCGTCGAGCGGTAGATTGCGCTGACGTTGTCGGCGCCGCCGGCAACGGCCAGCACGAGAACCGCGATCGAGATCAGCAGGAGGTTCGGCGAGGTCTCGCCGAGATCTGTCGGTGTTCCGATCCCGAGCGCGGCGGCCAGCAGGACGGCGCCGAACAGCACGATCGCCGCGCCGTACACGAGGATCGCACGCTCGATCCCGAGGCCGTGCGCGCGGTATCGCCCGATGCGGCCCGAGAACAGGCTCGAGAGGAACGCCCCCGCTGCGAAGGCTGCGGTCAGGATGCCGGTCGTGATCGGGCCACCCCCGAGCAGCACCGCTCCGATCGCGGGAAAAAGCGCCAAGGGCTGCCCGAAGGTCATCGCGGTGATGTCCAGGATGTACTGCAGCCGGATGTTCCCGGCCCGTCGCAGGAACGCCACGCCGTCCTTGAGCGACTCCAGCCCGGGCCGCACGATTGCGCCCTCGGGCACGATGCGGGGAAGGGTCCACAGCCCCAGGAACAGCGATGTCATCAGCACGACATCGACCGAGTACGTCCAGGCGTACCCGACAGTCGCGACGAGGACCCCCGCCAGTGCGGGGCCTGCCATGACCATGATGCCCACCGTGATGCCCTGCAGCGCGGCAGCGGCGGGGAGCAGGTGCCGGGGAAGCAGGCGCGGCACGATCGCCGACCGGGTGGCGAGCACGACCGAGTTCGCGGCGGAGTTGACGATGCTGAGGGCATAGAGCGACCAGACGGTCTCCATCTGCGCCCAGGCAAGCGCGGCCAGCAGCGCCGTGGAGGCGAACGTCACGGTCGCAGCGATGAGGGCGACCAGTCGTCGGTCGAAGGCATCGGCGAGCATGCCGCCGTAGAGGCCTGCGACGACCATGGGCACAAGCCCGACGACGGCGATCATCGACACAGCGAACGTGCTCGCGGTGAGGTCGTAGACGTGCAACATCACGGCGACGATGGTCAGTTGCCCGCCCAGTCCCGCGAGCGTTGTGCCGATCCAGAGCCGGGCGAACGCGGGGCTGGCGCGGAAGGGGCGCAGATCGAGCAGTTCGTCGCGCGCGGAGCGTGCGCTCATGCGTCGATCTCGACGAGCTTGACGCGCGCCGCGTGTCCCCGCACGATCGTGATCCGGCTGGACGCGACGCCGAAGTGCTCCGCCAACACGCGGACGAGGCCGTCGTTGGCGGCACCCTCGACCGCACGTTCGCGCAGGAAGACGGTCAAGGTCCCGTCGCCGTCGATGACCAGCGGTCCTTTCCGACTGCCCGGTTTGACGTGGACGGTGTGGCGCACGGGGGAGAGCCTACCGTCGCGGGTGGCCGTGGTATCCCAGCCCTGGTAGTCTTGTTCGGTTGCCGTTCGATCGGCCGCGGATGAAGAGAGCTCGCACAGCAGGTGACGGGCGCCGCGCAACGAGGAGAGAGGGGATCGTTCTATGGCACTGGAAGCAGAGACCAAGAAGGCGATCATCGAAGAGTACGCAACGCACCCCGGTGACACCGGATCCCCCGAGGTGCAGGTCGCGCTCATGACGCAGCGCATCAAGGACCTTACCGAGCACCTCAAGGAGCATAAGCACGACCACCACTCGCGTCGTGGCCTGTTCCTGCTCGTCGGTCAGCGCCGTCGTCTGCTCGGCTACCTCCAGGACATCGACATCGAGCGCTACCGCAAGCTGATCGAGCGCCTGGGTCTGCGCCGATAAAGCAGCGCCCGCGTATATCGCTTTCGCGAAGGGTCGTCCCACGGTGTGGGGCGGCCCTTCGTCGTTGTCTGGTCGGTGGCGGCCCGGGGCACTCACGCGTGAGTTGCCGGCGAACCACCGACGCGAGTAGTCTCCGTAATTAGGTAAGCCTTACCGATCTTCATCCCACAACGTCTCGCCGGAGCCCGCCGTGTTCGCCACCTTCCTCATCGGCCTGCGCGAAGGACTCGAAGCGGCGCTCGTGGTCGGCATCCTCGTCGCGTATCTCACGCAGCTGGGCCGGCGCGACGTGCTGCCCAGGCTGTGGGTGGGCGTGTTCGCGGCGATCGCGCTCGCGGTCGGACTGGGCGCCTTCTTCACGTTCGGCGCCTACGCCCTCACTTTCGAGGCCCAGGAGATCATCGGCGGCGTGTTGTCGCTGCTGGCTGTCGCGATGGTGACCTGGATGGTCTTCTGGATGCAGTCTCATGCCCGCACGCTCGCGAGCGGACTGCGGACCAACGTCGATCGGGCGATCGCCGCGGGCGGCTTGTGGGGTGTCGTCGTGCTCGGCTTCGTCTCGGTGGCGCGCGAAGGCGTCGAGACGACGCTCCTGTTGTGGTCGATGGTGCAGTCCTTCGGCGATGCGCCAGCGTCTTTGCTGGGCGCCGTGCTCGGCATCCTGTTCGCTGCGCTTCTCGGCTGGCTGGTCGCTCGCGGCGCCGTGCGCATGAATCTGCGGGTGTTCTTCACGTGGACCGGCGCGTTCCTCATCGTGGTCGCTGCCGGTGTGCTCGCCTATGCGGTGCATGACCTGCAGGAGGCCGGCGTGCTGCCCGGTCCGTTCACGGCTGCCGCGCCGGTGGTCGGCGGCGCCGTCGCGGTCGGCTGGGCGGGTTTCCCCTTCGGGTGGGCTTTCGACCTGTCGCACGTCATCGGCCCGGGGACCCCCCTCGCTGCGGTCCTGCAGGCGACGATCGGCTTCACCCCGATCATGAGCTGGCTGCAAGTGGTCGCGTGGGTCCTGTATCTCGCGATCGTGGGCGCCGTGTTCGTGACTCGTGCACGCCGGGCTTCGCCGACGTCGCCTCCGCGGGCCGCCCCGAACACGGCGCCGGCGGATGCCGCTCTCGAGCCCCACGGCACGATCCCTCCCCTCGCACACCAAGGAGAACAATGACCACTTTCTCGCGCAGTCTCGCTTTCGTCGCGGCGACCGCCGCCGGGGCTCTCGTCCTCGCCGGCTGCGTCGCGCGTTCCGAGCAGTCGGGCGACGGTGCCCTCGCCGTCACCTCCAGCGATGACGCCTGCGAGATCTCGTCGCCGACGGCGCCGAGCGGAACCCTCACCTTCGAGGTGACCAACACCGGATCGCAGACCACCGAGTTCTACCTGCTCGCCAGCGATGGGCTGCGCATCGTCGGCGAGGTCGAGAACGTTGCACCGGGAGCCTCGCGCACCCTGACGGTGCTCGCTCAACCGGGGGAGTACTTCACGCTGTGCAAGCCGGGCATGGTCGGTGAGGGCGTCGGCCGCGCCGCCTTCGCCGTCACGGGCGAGGCCGTCGAGGTGGATGGCGACGACGCCGAGCTCAAGCAGCAGGCCGTCGACCTGTACGCGGCGTTCGTCAAGGACCAGGTCGGTCAGCTCGTCCCCGCGGTCGATGAGTTCGTCGCCGCCTACGTCGCGGGGGACGACGAGACCGCCCGGGCGATGTTCCCGCAGGTGCGCGCGTACTACGAGCGCATCGAACCGGTTGCCGAAGCGCTGGGCGACCTCGACCCGCGCATCGACTTCCGCGAGGTCGACGCCGTCGCCGACGGACTGGACTGGACGGGCTTCCACCGCATCGAGAAGGACCTGTGGGTCCCGGCATCCGATGCCCTCAACTCCGACGGCGTGACGCCGGCCTGGCAGGATTGGGCGCCGTCCACCCCCGAGCAGCGGGCCGACTTCGGCGACCTGCTCATCGCCGACGTGCAAGAGCTCTACGACTACGTGCACGGCCAGGAGTTCGTCGACACGCTCGAATCGCAGGGCATCGCGGGCATCTCCAACGGTGCCATCGCGCTGCTCGACGAGGTCGCGACCGGCAAGATCAGCGGCGAAGAGGACTGGTGGTCGGGAACGGACCTGTACGACTTCGCAGCCAACGTCGAGGGTTCGAAGATGGCCTTCTCGCTCGTGCGCGACTTCGCGGTCGCGAGCGGTCCGGACGGCCAGGAGCTCGTCTCCCAGATCGACGACGGCTACGCTCGGTTGGACGCGGAACTGGCGGCATTCGGGTCGCTCAGCGACGGATTCGTTGCGTACGGCGCGCTGACCGAGGCGGACAAGCGTGCGCTGTCGGACCAGATCAACGCCCTCGCAGAGCCGCTGTCCCAGCTGACAGTGACCGTTCTGGAGTGAGAATGACCGATCCGGCATCGCAGCAGCACGCCACCGCGGGGCTGAGTAGGCGCGGCCTGCTCGGCCTGGCGCTGGGCGCCGGCGCGGCGGGGGTGGCGGTCGGCGTCGGCGGAGCCGCCCTGGTCGGGCGCGCCTCGGACGGCTCGGCGGCGCCCCGCGCCGACACGCAGCCCTTCTTCGGGGAGCACCAGGCGGGTATCACGACCCCCGTGCAGGACCATCTGCATTTCGCGGCCTTCGACATCATGGACACGACCAGTCGTGAAGAGCTCGTCGAGCTGCTCCAGGACTGGAGCTACGCCGCCTCGCGGATGATGCTCGGCCTCGAGGTGAGTGCGTCGGGGGCGGTGGGTGGCTCCCCCGAAGCGCCGCCGGATGACACCGGCGAGGCGCTCGGGTTGCCCGCGAGCAACCTCACCATCACCTTCGGGTTCGGCCCCACCCTGTTCCGCGCGGCCGACGGCAGCGATCGTTTCGGGCTCGCCGACCGGGCGCCCGCCGCACTCGCGACGTTGCCGCCGTTCCTGGGTGACGACCTCGACCCCGACCACAGCGGGGGAGACCTCTGCATTCAGGCGTGTGCGGATGACCCGCAGGTCGCCGTGCACGCGGTGCGCAACCTCAGTCGCATCGCGTTCGGTCGGGCGCGCTTGCGCTGGCCGCAACTCGGCTTCGGCCGCACATCCCGCACCTCTGCGCAGCAGCAGACCCCGCGAAACCTCTTCGGGTTCAAGGACGGCACCGCCAACCTCCTCGCCACCGACGAGCACGGCCTCGCCGAGCACGTGTGGGTCTCGACCGAGGACGGTCCCGCATGGCTGGCCGGCGGCTCGTATCTGGTGGCCCGCAAGATCGCGATGAAGATCGAGACGTGGGACCGGGTCCGCTTGGCCGAGCAGGAGCAGATCACCGGCCGCACGAAGGGCAGCGGCGCCCCCTTGAGTGGCGGAGAGGAGTTCACCCCTCCTGACTTCACCGCCGTGTCGGGATCCGGCATCCCCGCGATCGATCCCGCATCCCACGTGGCGCGCGCGCATCCCGACGCCAACGACGGGATTCGGATGCTGCGCCGGGGCTACAACTACGTCGATGGGAACACGGCGCTCGGCAGGCTCGACGCCGGTCTGTTCTTCCTGGCCTATGTGCGCTCACCCGAGCGGTTCGTCACCGTGCAGAGGTCGGTTGCGACAGACCTCATGATGGAGTACCTCCTGACGATCGGGTCGGGGCTCTGGGCGGTTCCGCCGGCGCCGAGCGAGGGTTCGTATGTCGGTGCGGCGCTGTTCGAGTAGCCCGAATGCCGCCAGCAACGGATCGCGTGGAGTAGTCTCGGGCGTCGATGACGCTTACCGATGACGCTCGCGAACGCGACGCCGCGATTCCTGATCTGGACTGGCGCGTGTTCCCGGTGGGCACCGTGCGAGACGAGTTCGAGGCGCCGAGCGGCCCTCTGGCCCGCGTGACGCTCGGAACCGGTGCCCGGGGCCGGGTTGTGCTCTTTCCCGGCGTGACGGGATCCAAAGAGGACTTCACCCTGATGCTGCCGCTGCTGGCGGCGGCGGGATACGGTGTCGAGGCGTACGATCTTGCGGGCCAGTACGAATCGCGCGACGCCGGCCCCGAGAATCTCCGTCCGCCGCGGGCGCGGTACGACTACCCACTGTTCATCGACGACCTCACCGCGGTGATCGAGAGTGGACCCGCACCCGCGCATGTGCTCGGCTACTCATTCGCGGGACTCGTCTCGCAGCTCGTGCTCTCGCGTCGCCCCGAGCTGTTCGCCAGCCTCACCCTGCTGTCCACTCCTCCCGCGACAGGCCAGGTCTTCCGGGGGGTCAAGCGGATCGGCCGCTTCAGCAGCCTGGCCGGGCCTCGAAGTGGTGCCTCACTCATGCTCTGGGGCATCCGGAACAACCTGAACCGGGTGCCGCCCCAGCGAATCGCGTTCGTCCGTGAGCGGTTCGCTCTGACCAGGCGCGAGAGTGTCGATGACATCGTGGGCCTCATGATGCGGATGCCGGATGTCGCCGACGCCGTGCGCGCGGCATCGGTGCCCACGCTCGTGGCCACCGGCGCGCATGATCTCTGGCCGACCGAGCAGTACGTCGCCTACGCCCAGCGCATCGGGGCGCAGGTCGCCGTGTACGAGACAGGGCACAGTCCGTGCGAGACAGCTCCGCACCAGCTCGTCCGCGACATGCTCGCGATGTTCGCCGAGGTCGACGGGCCGCTGCCGGGCACCGAACCGTCGATGGGCGACGGTGGGGAATAGATCGACCCGTCCTGCGTTGACGAGGATACATTCACTTGCATAGATCGGCCGCAGACCCCGCGGCCGAGAGCGGAGAGCACGATGACCCAGATGCAATTCGGGATCTTCACCGTCAGTGACATCACCGAGGACCCCACGACCGGGCGCACCCCGAGTGAGGCGGAGCGCATCCGTGACACGATCACGATCGCCACGCACGCCGAGGACGTCGGACTCGATGTGTTCGCCCTCGGGGAGCACCACAACCCGCCGTTCTGGTCGTCTTCTCCCACGACGGCGCTCGCGGCCATCGCCGCGCGCACGCAGCGGCTGATCGTCTCGACCGCGACGACCCTCATCACGACGAACGATCCGGTCAAGATCGCCGAGGACTACGCGATGCTCCAGCACATCGCGGGAGGCCGCATGGATCTCATGCTCGGCCGGGGCAACACGGGTCCGGTCTACCCGTGGTTCGGCAAGGACATCCGCCAGGGCCTGTCGCTGGCGATCGAGAACTACGCCCTGCTGCACCGGCTCTGGCGCGAGGATGTGGTCGACTGGGAAGGACAGTTCCGGACGGCACTGCAGGGGTTCACATCTACCCCGCGTCCCCTCGACGGGGTGCCGCCGTTCGTCTGGCACGGGTCCATTCGCACTCCGGAGATCGCCGAGCAGGCCGCTTACTACGGCGACGGCTTCTTCGCCAACAACATCTTCTGGCCCAAGGAGCACTTCCAGCGCCTCATCACCCTGTACCGGCAGCGTTTCGCCCACTACGGGCACGGCACGCCCGAGCAGGCGATCGTGGGTCTTGGCGGGCAGGTCTTCATGCGTGCGAACTCACAGGATGCGGTGCGAGAGTTCCGCCCCTACTTCGACAAGGCCCCGGTCTACGGCAATGGTCCGAGCCTCGAGGACTTCACCGAGATGACGCCCCTGACCGTCGGCTCTCCGCAGCAGGTCATCGACCGCTACGCCGCCATGAGAGAGACCTTCGGTGACTATCAGCGTCAGCTGTTCCTCATCGACCATGCGGGACTGCCCCTCAAGACCGTCCTCGAGCAGCTCGACATCCTCGGCGGCGAGGTCGTCCCGGTGCTCCGGCGGGAACTCGCCGAGAACCGTCCCGCCGAGGTGCCCGACGCGCCGACGCACGCGGCTCGGGTCGCCGCCGCCGGTGGTCCCCGGGAGGCGCGACCCCGCCCCAATCGCGGCGACAACGTGACGGGTGGGTCTCCGTACCGTGACGCGGAACCGGCCGGATCCGCCTTCGGTCGTGCCGCGAGCCGGAAGGGAGCCTGACATGTCTGAGCGTCGTGTCGCCGTCGTCACGGCGGGGTTGTCCACGCCCTCCTCGACCCGGATGCTGGCCGATCGCCTCGCGACGGCCACCGTGGCCGGGCTCGCGGATCGCGGGATCGACGCATCCGTCGACATCGTCGAGGTGCGCACTCACGCGCACCAGATCACCGACAACCTGCTCACCGGTTTCGCGCCGCCCGCGCTCGAGGCGGCCATCAACCAGATCGTGTCGGCTGACGCCGTCATCGCCGTGACGCCCGTCTTCTCGTCCAGCTACTCCGGACTGTTCAAGTCGTTCATCGACGTGCTGGAGCCGGGGGCGCTGACGGGAAAGCCCGTTCTCCTCGCCGCAACCGGCGGATCTGCGCGACACTCCCTCGCGCTCGAGTACGCGATGCGCCCGTTGTTCGCCTACCTTCGCGCCGAGCCGGTACCGACCTCGGTGTTCGCGGCGCCCGAGGACTGGGCCGGGTCGGGCGAGGGCGCGTCGTCGCTTCGATCCCGCATCGACCGCGCGGCGGGGGAACTTGTCACCGCCATCGCCGGGCGGACCCGCGAATCTGTCACCGATCCGTTCGACCCGGCCGCCTACCTCGGCGAGGGGCGTTCGTTCGCAAGCCTGCTCGGCCGGGTGGCGCCGAGCGAAACGACCCACTGAGACGGATGGCGTCCTGGCCGCACCCGACGACCAGGACGCCATCCGAGTTCAGGCCCGTGCTGCGCCGGAGGCCAGCACCCCGCTTGCCTCCGTGTCGTCGGCGGCGCCGGCGGCCTCGACCGTCGCGGCGCTCGGCCGACGTCCGATGCGCTTGAAGCCGATGACGGCAAGGGCCGTGATGATCGCGCCGATGGCGATCGACAGGACGAACCAGAGGAGGTTGCCGATCGCGAACCACACGAACAGGCCACCGTGGGGCGCCTGCGACGTCACTCCGAAGGCCATCGACAGTGCGCCGGTGGCTGCGCCGCCGAGCATCGATGCCGGGATGACGCGGAGCGGGTCGGCTGCCGCGAAGGGGATGGCGCCCTCAGAGATGAAGGATGCGCCGAGCAGCCACGCCGCGACGCCGTTCTCGCGTTCGACGGGCGTGAACTGTGCGCGAGCAAGGACCGTGGAGGCCAGAGCCAGTCCGAGCGGAGGCACCATACCCGAGGCCATGACCGCCGCCATGATCTCCAGCGGAACCTGGTTGGCAAGCGACGCGGCACCGAGTCCGGCCACCGCGAACGAGTAGGCGACCTTGTTGACCGGGCCGCCGAGGTCGAAGCACATCATGAGGCCGAGGATCACGCCCAGAAGCACGATGCCCACGCCCGTCAGGCTGTTGAGCCAGTCGGTCAGCGTCGTCATGAGCCACGCGATCGGTCCGCCGAGGAACAGGATCATGGCACCGGACGCCGCGATCGATGCCAGCAGCGGAATGATGACCACCGGCATCAGACCGCGAAGCCACCGTGGTGCCGGGATTCGGGTGAGGGAGGCAGCGACCAGTCCCGCGAGGAGACCGCCGACGATGCCGCCGAGGAACCCGGCGTTCATCATGACGGCAATCGTGCCGACGACGAATCCGGGCGCGATGCCGGGCCTGTCGGCCATGGCGTAGGCGATGAACCCCGCGAGGGCGGGAACGAGGAAGCCCATGGAGGCGGCACCGATCACGAAGGCGACGGCGCCGATGTAGGTCCAGAACCCGCCGTCGGGCAGGTTCCACAGCGACGACGACGACACGATGTCACCGGCGGTCTCGTTGATGTCATAGCCCGCGAGGCCGAACCCGATGGCGATGAGCAGACCGCCGCCGGCGACGAAGGGGATCATGTAGCTCACGCCGGTGAGCAGCCAGCGCTGCAGCTTGCGCCCCGCGTGTTCGCTCGCGGCGTCGGCGTGCGCAGGACGTGCCTCGGCGGACACGCGCGGTGCCGACGGGTCTGCGGCGGCGGCGAGGGCTTCGTCGATCATCTGCCCGGGAGCTTCGACACCGCGCTTGACCGGGCCCTGAACCACCGGTTTGCCGGCAAAGCGAGCGCGATCGCGCACATCGACGTCCACGGCGAAGATCACCGCGTCCGCCGCGGCGATGACGGCGGGGTCGAGTGCTGTCGAGCCGCTCGAGCCCTGGGTCTCGACCTCCAGTCGTATCCCGCGCTTCTTGGCCTCGGCGACCAGGGCATCCGCGGCCATGTAGGTGTGCGCGATGCCGGTCGGGCAGGCGGTCACCGCGACCAAGAGCCGTTGGTCGGATGCCTCCGGCGCAGCCGCGCTCACGGCGGGAGCCGGCGAGAGAGCCTGGTCGATCAGCGCGACGACCTCCGGTGCCGAGGTGGCCGCGCGCAGCGATGCCACGAACTCCTCGCGCACCAGAGCTCGGGCGATCGTGGAGAGGATCGCGAGGTGGTCGGTGTCGGCACCGATCGGTGCGGCGATGAAGAACACGAGATCACTCGGGTCGTCGTCGCCGAAGTCGACCGGATCGGACAGCCGCGCGAAGGCGAGTGTCGGCTCGGTCACCGCGGCCGTGCGGCAGTGCGGGATCGCGATCCCTCCCGGCATCCCGGTCGACGTCTGCGCCTCGCGGGCGTGCGCGTCCGCGGCGAGCGCGTGGGCATCGGCGGTTCGCCCCGCGCCGGCGACGATCGTGCTGAGCGCATCGATGACGTCGCCGGATGTCGCCCCCAAGGCGACGTCGAGAGCGACGAGCTCCGTGATGATGATGGACATGTTCTCTCCTTCGAAGAACGTCACGGCGTGGCGACCGTGGCGGGCAGGTGTAGTTCGGTGACCGTGACCTGGTCAGGGCGGGTGTCTGTGGGGCGGGGGATGGTGGTCCCCGGCAGGGCGACCGCAGCGGCGCCGTAGGCCACCGCGTGCGCCAGCCGCGCGGCGGCGGGATGTCCGCCGCTATCGGCGATGAGGTAGCCGGCGAGGGAGGAGTCACCGGCGCCGACGGTGCTGCGGGCGAGCACGGGCGGGTGTGTGGCGTGCCAGGCTCCTTCGCCCGTGGACAGCACTGCCCCGCCGGAGCCGAGCGTCGCGAGGACCGCGGCGATTCCGTCCGCGCGCAGAGCGTCGCCTGCGCGCGCGACCGCTCGCGGGTCGGCCTCGAGCGCGCGGGGTTCGGTCCCCGTCAGTTCGGCGAGCTCCTCGAGGTTGGGCTTGATGAGATCGATGCGCACGCCCGCGCTGCGCAGCGCGGTCAGGGGCCGGCCCGACGTGTCGACTGCGATGCGCGTCTGCGGGGCCGCGATCCGGGCGGTCCGGGCAAGGTCGGCGAGAAGCTCGACGTCCGCTCCGGGTGGCAGGGAGCCGGCGAGGACGATCCAGTCCGCCCTCGGGGCCTCAGCTGCGACGACGTCGTGAAGCGCGGACACGGCCGCAGTGCTCAGGGGCGAGCCGGGCTCATTGATCTTCGTGGTGGTGCCGTCGGGCTCGGCCAGTGCGATGTTGGTGCGCACCGTGGCCGCGGGGTCGACGGCGACGACGGCCATCCCGCTCTCGACGAGTTCCCGCACGTACGGGTCGTGATAGTCGGCGCGGACGACGGCTCGCGTGGCGACGGATGCCTGCAGCAGTGCTCGCGAGACGTTGACACCCTTGCCTGCTGCCTGCGACGTGACGGCCGTCGCGCGAATCACCGCGTCCCGTTCCAGGCGAGACGGAAGCTGAATGGTGCGATCGACGCTCGGGTTGATCGTGACCGTGACGATCATGCCCGCACCAGGTCCACGTCGGCGGCGCGGAGGGCGTCGCGAAGCTCGGGGTCGGGTTCGCCATCGGTCACGAGCGCGTCGATGTCTTCGAGGGAGCAGAATCGCACGAGGGATTCCTCCCCGAGCTTGGAGGCATCGGCCACGACGATGACCCGCCGGGCAGAGCTGACGGCGGCGCGTTTGACCTCGGCCTCGGCCTCATCCGGTGTGCTGAGCCCGAAATCGGCATGCACGGCGTTGGTGCCGATGATCGCGACATCCGGCCGCAGTCCCGTGATCTGCTCGATGGCGCCGGCGCCGACGGCGGCGGCTGTGAGCGCGCGGAGCCTCCCACCGATGACGCGGACGGCGGGAGCGCTCAGATGGCTCAGCGCCGCGGCAGTGGTGATCGAGTTGGTGATGAGCGTGAGGGATGCGTTTCCGTCTTCGCGAACCGCGAGCAGGCGAGCGGCCCTGGCCGCCGTCGTTCCGGCATCGATGTGCACGGCCCCGCCCAGCCCTCGGGGGATCAGGTCGATCGCGGCGGCGGCGATTCGCTCCTTGGCCTCTGTCGCGGTGGCCTCGCGCGCTGCCAGGCTCTGCTCGGCAGAGCTGGTGCGACTTGCCGGCACCGCGCCGCCGTGCACCCGCAGGAGCACGCCATCGGCCTGTAGCTGGTCGAGGTCACGGCGGATCGTCTCTTGCGCGACGCCGAACAGGGCCGACAGTCCGGTGACCGAGACGCGGCCTTCGTCGATGACAATCCCGGCGATACGTTGCTGGCGCTCCGTCGCGTACATGAGTGCTGTGCTCTCCCACCCGACGTCGTCCGTGACATCGAAATCTGTGTATGTGTGAGATTACGTGGGAATGTGTGAGATGACAAGAGTCTCCTCTGTGATTCGGGCGCGACCCGGGGATGAGGGGGCGTGCGCACGCCACGCGCCCGCACGGGCCCCGCGTCGCGCAGTTCAGTCCGAGGAGTCCGCGGAGGCGGGGGGAGTCGTGCCGCGCGAAGCGGACACCCGGGCCACGACGAGGTCGATCGCCACGCCGAGCACGATCGCGACAGCGATCGAGATGAGGACCGCGACGACAGGTCCGCCCGGGACGAGCCGGCCGACGATGGCGCCCACCGCGGCCTGGTAGATCGCCCACCCGGTCGCCGCCGCTGCCACAAGGGCGAGATATCGTGGCGCCGGGAGCCTCGCCGCGCCGGCGGTGAGGTTCACGGCCAGTCGGGCGAACGGGATGAACCGCGCGGTGAAGACGACCGTCGCGCTTGACCGGTGAAGACGGCGGTGCGCCCACCCGATCGCGGCGCTCACTCGTCGCCCACGCATCCACGCCCACCGTTCGAGACCCACTCGTCGCCCGATGATGTAAACGATCATGTCGCCCAGGAAGGCCGCGAGTGCGGCCAGCAGCACGACTCCCGCGAGCGGGGGAGAGCCCACGGTCACCGCGAGGGCGCCGAACGCGGTCACGGCGACCTCTCCCGGAACGATGACCAGAAGGCTGTCTGCCAGGACGAGGGCGAACATCAGGGGAAGGGCCCATACGCTGCTGGCAACCTGCGTCAGCACCTCATCGATCACCCCCATTGGGTAACACCCGAGGGTGAACGGGGACCGAACGGGGCACGTCCGGTGACGCGCATGCGTGCATCCGGTGAACTCTCGGGGACAGGGCCTGCGTCGGCACGTCGGCCGCGCGCACACGCGTCACGCTGGATGCGTGAGAGTCGCGGTACTGGCGGAATCGTTCCTCCCCCACATGAACGGGGTCACCGGCTCGGTGCTCCAGATCCTTCGTCACCTCGCTAACGAGGGACACGAGACCCTCGTCATCGCCCCCAAGGCCGGTGACGTGGATGCCGACCTGCACGGGGCCCGCACGGCGATGCTGCGTTCGGTGCCGTTGCCCTCCTACCCCCAGGTGCGTGTCGTGTTCGCGCGTGCCGCGAAACTAGCCGCGCATCTGCGCGAGTTTCGGCCCGATGTTGTGCACCTCGCCTCGCCCTTCGTTCTCGGCTGGCAGGGAACGGCGGCTGCCGACGCCCTCAGGGTCCCGGTCGTCGCGGTCTACCAGACGGATGTCGTCGCGTACGCGCAGAAGTACGGACTGCCGGCTGCTACATCGATCGTCCAGTCGCACCTCACCCGGCTTCACCGTCGGTCGACTCTGACGTTGGTGCCGTCCTCGGCGAGCATGAGGCAGCTCGAGGATCTCGGTATCGATCGTCTTCGTCGGTGGGGACGTGGAGTGGATGCCGTGCGCTTCACCCCCGAGCGCCGAAGTGGTGCCTGGCGTCAGCGCGTGGCTCCGGGGGAGACGATCATCGGGTACGTCGGGCGCCTCGCCCCCGAGAAGCAAGTTGAGGATCTGGCGGCGCTTCACGATCTGCCCGGTACCCGACTCGTCATCGTCGGCGATGGACCCTCTCGCCCCGCGCTGGAACGTGCCCTGCCCCGCGCCGTGTTCCTCGGCCACCTCTCCGGCGATGCGCTCGGCGAGGCGATGGCCTCGTTCGATGTCTTCGTGCATCCCGGGGAGAGCGAGACCTTCGGTCAGACGATCCAGGAAGCGCTCGCGGCAGGGGTCCCGGTCGTGGCGACCGGGACAGGCGGCCCGGTCGATCTCGTGCGCAGCAGCGTCGACGGATGGCTGTACCGTCCCGGTGATCTTGCTGACATGCGTGCGCGGGTGTCCGACCTCGTGGGCGATGACGCCAAGCGGCGCGCGTTCGCAGCGGCCGCACGGGAGTCCGTGCGCGATCGCACGTGGGACGCCCTCGGACGTCAGCTCGTCGGCCACTACGAGGAGGCGCGGATGCTGCGTCCGATCGATGACTCGCTGTTCGCGCGCGCTGCGACGCGTCCTGCCGCTCCGCCCGCACCCGCGACCGAAGGAACTCCGCGCTGGTCCCGCTACGTCGCGCTCGGCGACTCGATCACGGAGGGGCTGTGTGACACATCGCGGATGCGGAAGGGACAGTACCGCGGGTGGGCCGACCGCCTCGCCGACCTGCTGGCGGGTGCGCGGGAGGCGACCCTGCCGGCCACGGCCGAGCCGTTCCGCTACGCCAACCTCGCGGTGCGCAGCCGCAAGATTCGCGATCTGCTCGATGAGCAGCTTCCCCGCGCGCTCGAGATGTCGCCCGACCTCGTGTCGGTGTTCATGGGGGCCAACGACCTGGTCAGCCGTGGCGCCGATCCGCTGACCCTCGCGCACGGACTGGAGAAGGCGATCGTCGAGTTGCGGTCTCGAGGTATCGATGTGCTGCTGGTGAGCATCATGCTGCCCAAGCGGCCCGCCGCGATGATCTTCGCCCGCCGCGTTGCCGTGTACAACTCCGAGATCCGCCGCATCGCCGCGCAGACGGGCTGCATGCTGCTGGATCTCGAAGCGCAGCCGGCGATCAGCGAGCTCGAAATGTGGGCCGACGACAAGGTGCACCTGCGCTCGAAGGGGCACCGCTTCGTCGCGTACCGGGCCGCCGAGGCGCTGGGCGTGCCGTATGCCGACGAACTCGCCACGCTCGACTCGGCGTTCCATGACGACGACGAACCCAATCCCCGGGGGTGGATCCGGCGAGACGCACTTCCGTGGCTCTGGCGGCGTCTGCGCGGACGCACGGCCGGCGACGGCATGACGGCGAAGCACGCCGACTACGTGACGATCTCCCGCCGCTCGGCGCCGCCCGCCACGCCCGCCCGCACCGCGCGGGTTCCGGCCTCCTCCGCCGGCGCGGACCCGCAGCGCCCGGTTGCCGATCCGCTGCCGCGTTCGCGGCCCTGATAAGATCGTTCGGGTTGCCTTACGGCATCCGCTCAACTTCACAGTGAGCTTCATGGAGCAGGCCGGCAGGAAGCTGGTCCCCTGTGGTGGATTCCCCGTCGGTGCGCCGGGTGG
Source organism: Microbacterium sp. bgisy207 (assembly GCF_965345035.1). Classification (GTDB taxonomy): domain Bacteria; phylum Actinomycetota; class Actinomycetes; order Actinomycetales; family Microbacteriaceae; genus Microbacterium. The sequence goes on along the minus strand of NZ_CBDRMG010000006.1, from coordinate 12,932 downwards.
TCTTCTACTGGTGGCCAGCGCAGGCGAATCACGCGTCATATGTCGCGCGCTCGATACTGCCTGTTCCTGCTCCTTCGCACGCGCTCGCGCGCCACACGGGTACGCGAGTCGAAACAAAGAAGGAGAGACCTCTTGGAAGGTCCTGAAATCACCGCCGCCGAAGCCGTCCTCGACAACGGCCGCTTCGGCACCCGCACCGTCCGGTTTGAGACCGGACGCCTGGCCCAGCAGGCTCAAGGCGCCGTTGCCGCCTACCTGGACGAAGAGACCATGCTGTTGTCGGCCACGAGCGCCGGAAAGCACCCTCGCGAGGGCTTCGACTTCTTCCCCCTGACGGTGGACGTCGAAGAGCGCTCCTACGCCGCGGGCAAGATCCCCGGGTCGTTCTTCCGTCGCGAAGGTCGCCCCTCCACCGAGGCGATCCTGGTGTGCCGCCTCATCGACCGGCCGTTGCGCCCGTCCTTCGTGTCGGGGCTGCGCAACGAGGTACAGATCGTCGTCACGGTGCTCTCGATCGCTCCGGGCGAGTTCTACGATGCGCTGGCCATCAACGCGGCATCACTGTCGACCCAGATCTCGGGTCTGCCCTTCTCGGGCCCGATCGCCGGCGTCCGCCTCGCGCTCATCCCCGGGCATGGCGAGCACCAGGACCAGTGGGTCGCGTTCCCGAAGGCCGAGCAGCTCGAGGATGCCGTCTTCGACCTGATCGTCGCCGGTCGCGTGCTGCCTGACGGCGACGTCGCGATCATGATGGTCGAGGCAGAAGCCACCGAGAACAGCTGGAACCTCATCAAGGGCGGGGCCACCAAGCCCAGCGAAGAGATCGTCGCGCAGGGACTGGAAGCCTCCAAGCCCTTCATCAAGGAACTCGTCGCCGCGCAGAACGTCGTTGCGAACACCGCGGCCAAGGAGATCCAGCCCTACCCGGTCTTCCCCGCCTACGCTGACGAGACCTACGACTTCGTCGCCGGGCGCGCGTACGACAAGCTCGTGCCGATCTACCAGATCGCCGACAAGGTCGAGCGCCAGAACGCCGACGACGAGCTGAAGGACGCGGTCAAGGCCGAGCTGCTCGCCGCCGTCGAGGCGGGGGAGCTCCCCGAGTCGGCCGTGGCGGAGTTCTCCGCTGCCTACAAGTCGGTCACGAAGAAGATCGTGCGCGGCCGTATCCTCACCGAGGGCGTGCGTATCGACGGTCGTGGGCTTGCCGACATCCGTCCGCTGGATGCCGAGGTTCAGGTGATTCCGCGCGTGCACGGTTCGGCGATCTTCCAGCGCGGCGAGACCCAGATCCTCGGGGTCACGACGCTGAACATGCTCAAGATGGAGCAGCAGATCGACTCGCTCTCGCCCACGACGAGCAAGCGCTACATGCACCACTACAACTTCCCGCCGTACTCGACCGGTGAGACCGGCCGAGTCGGCAGCCCCAAGCGTCGCGAGATCGGTCACGGATTCTTGGCCGAGCGTGCGCTCGTGCCGGTGCTGCCGCCGCGCGAGGAGTTCCCGTACGCCATCCGTCAGGTCTCCGAGGCTCTCGGGTCGAACGGATCGACGTCGATGGGCTCGGTCTGCGCCTCGACCCTCTCGCTCCTGAACGCGGGCGTGCCGCTGCGCGCCCCCGTCGCCGGGATCGCGATGGGTCTGGTCTCCGACGAGGTCGACGGTCAGACCCGCTACGCGGCGCTGACCGACATTCTGGGTGCGGAGGACGCGCTCGGTGACATGGACTTCAAGGTGGCGGGCACGAGCGAGTTCGTCACGGCGATCCAGCTGGACACGAAGCTCGACGGCATCCCGTCGTCGGTGCTGTCGGCCGCGCTCACGCAGGCCAAGGATGCACGACTGACGATCCTGAACGTCATCAACGCCGCCATCGACGGCCCCGACGAGATGGCGCCCACCGCGCCGCGCGTCATCAGCGTCCAGATCCCCGTCGACAAGATCGGCGAGCTCATCGGCCCCAAGGGCAAGACGATCAACGCCATCCAGGACGCCACTGGCGCCGACATCTCGATCGAGGAGGACGGCACCGTCTACATCGGCGCGACCGACGGCCCCTCGGCGGAGGCGGCTCGTGCGCAGGTCAACGCGATCGCGAACCCCACCAACCCCGAGGTCGGCGAGCAGTTCCTCGGAACCGTCGTCAAGATCGCGACGTTCGGTGCGTTCGTGTCGCTGCTGCCCGGCAAGGACGGCCTGCTGCACGTCAGCGAGGTGCGTAAGCTCGCCGGCGGCAAGCGCGTGGAGAACGTCGAAGACGTCCTGGGCGTGGGCCAGAAGCTGCTGGTGCGGATCACCAAGATCGACGACCGCGGCAAGCTCTCGCTCGAGCCGGTGCTCGAGGAGGCAGCCGACCAGGAGGGTCGCGACGCGGCCAACCCCGGTCCCGAGGCTCCGGCCGAAGGCTGATTCCCTGACGAGAACGCCCGCCCCGACCCGGGGCGGGCGTTCTCGTGTGCGGGCGTGATCGAAGCGTTATGTAATATTCACGCCTGTGTCGCCTGGCGTCGCCTGGCGACGGCCGGTACGCCGTAACCTCGAAACACGCGCCGGGGAGCGCGTCGGCATCCGTCGCTCACCACAGCGGATACCGTGAAGGGGGTGAGGGAATGGCTGTTTTCGGCACTGGGGCCGCGGTCACCGCGGGAGCCGGAGCGGTGAGTCCCGCACATCCTTCTGCTCCGATTCCCGTGCTCGGTCAGCCTCTCGGATCCACCGTCCGGGTCGCTCTCGGCGAGACGGGGATGTCGGTATTCCCGCTCATCCTCGGCGGTGGGGAGTTCGGGTGGACCGTCGACACCGCGGCCAGCCACGAGATCCTCGATACCTATGTGCGCGCGGGCGGCAACGCGATCCACACCGCTGACAGTTTCTCCGGCGGACGCAGCGAACACATCATCGGTCGATGGATGGCCGAGCGCGGCATCCGCGACGACATCGTGCTCGCCGTCCGCGTCGGTGCTCACCCCGACCACCCGGGCCTGGGACCGGTCGATCTCGTTCGAGCCGCGGAGGCATCGCTCACCCGCCTGGGTACGGATCGCATCGACGTGCTCTACCTCGACGCCCGCGCCGATTCCACCACGGCGGTCGAGGAGACGCTCGCGACTGCCGAATGGCTGATCGGTGCAGGCAAGGTGCGCGCGATCGGGGCGATCGGCTACCAGGCGGCGCAGCTGGTCGAGGCGCGCATTCTCTGCTCGGCGGGGTATCCGCGGATATCGGTCCTGGACGTCCCGTTCAATGTGCTGCGTCGGCATGAGTTCGACGGAGATCTGCGGCTCGTAGCCAGCGCGCAGTCGATGGCCGTGACGCCCTCTCATGCGCTCGAGCACGGGTTCTTGTCGGGACTGCACCGCGACCGCATGAACGGTCCCTTGTCGGTGCGGGCCAAGCAGATCACGGCGAACGTCAATCGTCGCGGCACACGGACGCTCAAGGCGATGGACGCGATCGCGGCAGAGCTCGGAGTCACCAACGCGTCAGTTGCCGTCGCATGGCTTCTCGCGCAGCGCATCGTGACCGCACCGATCGTCAACGCCTACGCCCCGCATCAAGTGGACGAGCTCGTGCAAGGCGTCGGAGTGCGGCTCACTCGCGCCCAGCTGGCCGAGATCGCGCGAGCTGCGGACTGAGACCCCTGCGGCCGAACCCGAGCGGTTAGGGTAGGACTGTTCCCTGCACGTCGAGGAAGCGGCCCCGTGACCCACTACATCTACCTCGTTCGCCACGGTGAACACCTGGATGCCGAGCATGGCCTGGTCGACGGGCCCCTGTCCCCCCGCGGAACGCGGCAGGCGTCATTGCTGGCCGACCGGCTGTCGGGGATTCCCTTCAATGCCCTCTGGCATTCGCCGTTGGACCGGGCGGCGGAGACGGCGCGGGTCATCGCCCAGCGCATGCCGTCACTGACGCCGACCCCCTCCGCGCTGCTGTTCGATTGCGTCCCCACCGGCATGGTCGAGGAGACCCCGTCGGTGTTCGAGCCCTTCTTCGGTGCGGTGACCGAGGAGGAGATCGAAGCAGGTCGAGCGCAGATGGCCGACGCCGTCAACGCCTTCCTGGTCCGCAAGTCCGGTGAGGTGCACGAGTTGCTGGTCACCCACAACTTCGTCATCGGCTGGTTCGTGCGGGAGGTCCTCCAGGCTCCCGAGTGGAAGTGGATGACCTTGAATCAGGCCAACTGCGGCTTGACGGTGCTGGCGCAGAAGCACGGGAGACCGTGGACGCTGCTCTCGCACAACGACCTCGCCCACCTGCCCGTCGAGGACCGCACGGGGCTGCCCGAATCGTACGCGTTCTGATCGGACCGCCTATCCGGGGCATCGAATGCCCCGGATAGGCTGGAGGCCATGACCACACGCGTCGCCATCGTCGGTGCCACCGGAAAGCTCGGCGGGATCATCCGTGACGTCGTCGCGGCAGAACCGGGGTTCGCCGTGCACGCCGAGCTGGATTCGCGTTCCCCGTTCTCTGCGCTCGATGGCGCGGATCTCGTCGTGGACGCGTCCACGCCCGCCGTCTCGGCCGATGTCGTGCGGGCGGCCGCGGAGCGTGGCATCGACATCGTCGTGGGGACCTCGGGCTGGTCGGCCGAGCGGATCGCGCGCATCCGGCCGGAGATCGACCAGGCGGGGATCCGGGCCGTGTTCATCCCGAACTTCTCGCTGGGCTCGGTGATCGGCTCGGCGCTGTCCGCCGCCGCCGCTCCGTTCTTCTCCTCGATCGAGATCATCGAAGCGCACCGCGAAACGAAGGTCGATTCGCCGTCCGGAACGGCCGTGCGCACCGCCGAGCTCATCGCCGCTGCGCGGGAGGATGCCGGACCTGTCGCGGCACCGCACGTGGATCAACGAGCCCGGGGTCAGCAGGTGGCGAGTATCCCGATCCACTCGCTGCGGCGCCCCGGAGTGATCGCGAGCCAAAGCGTTCTGCTGTCAGGGCCGGGTGAGACGCTGACGGTCACGCACGACACGGTCGATCCCGCGGCGGCGTACGCGCCGGGCATCCGTCTTGTGCTCGGCGTGGTCGCACACCGCGACGCGGGCAGGCAGCCGGGCATCGTCGTCGGCCTCGACAGCTTCCTGGACATCGGCATCCGTCTGCCGGCGTTCGCGGACGCCGCGTCCATCGACGAGGGAGGCGTGCCGGGGCAGGTCGCCCGCGCCACCGGCGCATGAGTTCGCGCATCGCCGTCGGGGTGATGGCGGCGCTGCTGCTGCTGTACATCGCGCTCGTCGCGCAGCGGGCGTGGCTGCTGTTGATCAGCGGCGACCCGATCGGCGTGGCGATGGGGGCGGTGCTGGTCGTTCTGCCGGTGATCGCCGTCTGGGCGCTCGGCCGCGAGCTGTGGTTCGGCGTGCGGGCCGAGCAGTTGGGGCGTCGCCTCGAGGCGGAGGGCGGTGTGCCGGACGACCTGGTCGCGGTTCGGCCCAGTGGGCGGGTCGTGCGGGAGGACGGGGACGCGTTGTTCCCGCGGTTCAAAGCCGACGCGGAGGACTCTCCGGGGGACTGGCGGGTGTGGTACCGCCTCGGCGTCGTCTACGACGCGGCCGGGGACAGACGCCGCGCTCGTGCCGCGGTGCGCGCCGCGATTCGGCTCGAGCGACGCGAGCGATCCTCGCGGTAGGCAGCTGGGCGGGCCTCAGGCCCGCGCGACGGCCGCCTGGACGGCGGACTCGGCGGTTTCGTGCGACCATTCGAACCCGGATGCCGCGAGAACTTCGGGGATGACGTAGGCGTCGGTCGTCAACAGCGACTCGGTCGCGTCGGAGCCGAGCACGAGCTTCAGTCCCCACTCGGGTGCGCGCAGCAGATACGGCCGGTTCAGCTCCCGGGCGAGGGCGAAGCCGATGTCGTTGGCGCACGCGCGCGTGGGTCCGCACAGGTTCACGGGTCCGGCGATGCCATGGTCCAGGATGTGGCGGATCGCCCGCACCTCGTCATCCAGCGAGATCCAGGGCCACACCTGTGTCCCGCGCCCGATCGGACCGCTGAGTCCAAGCGTGGTGAGCGCGATCAGGGGCTTCAGAACGCCGTCTCGGTGGATGATCGGTGCGGTCCGCAGCGTCGTGACCCGCGCGTCATCACCCGCCCCGTGCGCGGCGGTTTCCCACTCGCCGCACAGATCGGCGAGGAAGCCGTCTCCGCGCGGCGCGTCCTCGCCGATGGCACCCGGCGGCTTCGCACCGTAGTAGCCGACGGCCGACGCGGACACGAAATGCGGTGCATCCTCGCCCAGCTCGCGCACCGCCCGTGCTATCGCGCGCGTCGGCGTGATGCGCGACCACAGCAGCGTGTGCTTGTAGGAGGGGCTCCAGGGGAACCGGCCGATGCTCGCGCCGTTGAGGCCGACGACAGCATCCGCGCCCGCCAGGACGGCGGGGTCGAGCACGTCGGAGTCGACGAGCCAGGCGGCCTCGTCTGCGCCGGTCTCGCGGGTGCGGACCAGTGTCGTGACGCGGACCCCGTCCGCGCGCAGGCTCTCGGCGAGCGCCCGGCCGATCAGGCCGGACGCTCCGCCGATGACGACATGTCGCAGCTGCGACTCAGGCAAGCGTGGCCTCGAGGGTGATCTCGATGCCCGCGAGAGCAGCGGAGACCGGGCAACCGGTCTTGGCTGCGTTGGCGATGCGGTCGAAGTCCTCCTGTGAGAGGCCGGGAACCGATGCGTGGACGTTCAGGTGGCTCCCGGTGATGCCGGTGCCCGGGATGAACGTCACCGCCGCTGAGCAACGCACCGACTCCGGCGGGGTGCCGTTCTGGGTGAGCTCGTGCGAGAAGGCCATGCTGAAGCACGAGGCGTGCGCTGCCGCGATGAGTTCCTCGGGCGTCGTCACCGTCGAGGAGCCCTCGCTCCGGGCCTTCCAGTTGACATCGAAGGTGCCCAGATGCGAACTGTCGAATGTGACGGTTCCCGACCCCTCGGTCAGGCTTCCGCTCCAGACAGTGGTGGCTTCGCTCGTCACGGACATGGGGACCTCCCTGGTCGTCATGCACCCCGGGTGGGCGCTTCCGCGGTCAGCCTAACGGCGATTCGCAGGCGACGGCAGCGTCGTGACGAAACTCGTGCCGCGACCGGATGCGCACGTCACGCGGCGCCGGCAGGGCGACGGCCCAGAACCCCCGCGCGCTGCAGCACGAGGTACAGCTCGCACCCCAGGCACAGCCCGAATGCGGCGTTGAGGAAGGCCGCCACGAAGGCAGCGGCCGCCGCGGCGAGGACGCCCCACGACACCCCCGCCAGGAACAGGACGATCCCGACGGCGGTGACCAGCAGCCCGACGCCCTGCGCGAAACGAGGCGGTCGCGGGTCCTCGAGCTCGGCCGGAGGCGCGAGTCGCGGCTGGACGGCCGCGCGGTAGAGCGCGCCCCACGGCGCCGTGCGCGGCGACACCACGCCCCACACGAACAGCAGGGTGATCACCGCGAGCAGGATGAATGCCGCGACCGACGCCCCGATCAGTGCCAGGAAGACGTCGACGAGCAGCAGGACCGAGGTGATGGCGGCCGCGAAGCGCGGACCTCGAGGGTCGATGCCGCGGGGGTTCTCAGGCATTGGCGTTCTCCCGGGTCAGTCGCGACAGTTCCAGCTCGAGGACGTGGCGGTTCGGGACGCCGCCGAAGCGCGTCTGCACGGCGCCGTTCCGATCGAGCACGAGAGTCGTGGGGGTCTGCAGCACATGGAAATGGCGGGCGATATCGGGCCGATGGGTCAGGTCGACATCCAGGTGCCGCACGCCGGGGTGGGCTGCGGCGATCTCGGCGAGCGTGCGGTGGACGCCAGGGCATCTGCTGCACATTTCGGTGCTGAACTGGAGGAGGGTCGCGGCGTCGCCGAGTCTGTCAGCGCCGAGCCGTGCGGGGTCGACGACCTCGTGATGCACGTCGCGTCGCATCCGTCCCTGTCGTGCACGCAGCAGCACGCCGATTGCGGCGGTGACGGCGACGAGCGCGGCCACGCTCAGGAGGGCGGAGACGGGTTCCACGGCATCCCACACTAGGCGACGTCGTCGCCGGGTCGGCGCGCGTGACGGAGTATGACGCGACGCGACAGGACGCAAGACGCGCCCGGCGGCGGCGGGTGCGGAACCGCCTGCGCGAGTAGGGTGTGAGCCGTGACCGACATCGAGTTCCGCAGCGACGTGACCGTCGAGCTTGTCCGAGCCAGCGCCGCAGATTCCGACGTCCTCTTCGCCGCGCGGGTGTCCACCCTGGGGGAGCAGACTCTCGGCGACGCGGCTTCCGGCGTGGAGGCCTCCGATCGCGACCGAGGGTTGATCAACTACCTCATGCGGGATCGACACGGGTCTCCGTTCGAGCACAACTCCATGACCTTCTACGTGCAGGCGCCGATCTTCGTCTTCCGTGAGTTCATGCGCCACCGGATCGCCTCCTACAACGAGGAGTCGGGACGCTACCGCGAACTGCGGCCCGTGTTCTATGTACCCGCGCCCGAGCGCAAGCTGGTGCAGGTCGGAAAGCCGGGAGCCTACGACTTCGTGGACGGCACCGCCGAGCAGACGGCGCTGGTCGACGAAGCGACGCGCGAGGCATCCGTGCACGCATTCGCCGCCTACCAGCGGATGCTCGACGCAGGTGTCGCGCGCGAGGTGGCGCGGATCGTGCTGCCGCTGAACACCTACTCGTCGATGTATGTGACGATGAACGCCCGTTCCCTCATGAACTTCCTCTCGCTACGCACCAAGGTCGAGGGTTCGCGCTTTCCGTCCTTCCCGCAGCGGGAGATCGAGATGTGCGCCGAGAAAATGGAACAGCTGTGGGCGACGCTCATGCCGATGACCCACGCCGCCTTCGTGGCCGGCGGTCGCGTCGCCCCCTGACCGGCTCAGCACGCATGCCGAAGACCGCACTCGTGACCGGGGCCAGTTCGGGCCTCGGCGCGGAGTACGCCCGCCGTCTGGCCGCGCGCGGCGCGGACGTCGTTCTGGTGGCACGCGACTCGGCCGCGCTCGAGGCGGTCGCGGCGCAGATCCGTGAGCGACACGGCGTGCGAGCCGAGATCATCACGGCGGATCTGACCACACCGCGGCAGCGCGCAAAGGTCGAGCGACGTCTCACCGAGCCAGACCGTCCCATCGAGGTGCTGGTCAACAACGCGGGATTCGGGCTCCCGCTGGACTTCGAGCGCAATGACATCGAGGACGAGGCGCGCCACCTCGCGCTCCACGTCGAGGCGCCCATGCGCCTCATGCATGCTGCGCTCGGCCCGATGCTGAGCCGGGGGCACGGGCGGATCGTGAACGTCGCTTCCGTTGCCGCGTACACCCCCCGCTCGACCTACGGAGCCGCCAAACGATGGGTCGTGGAGTTCTCGCGGTGGGCGAATGCCGCCTATGCGCCCCGGGGCGTGACCGTGACCGCGGTGTGTCCCGGCTTCACCCACACGAACTTCCACGAACGGATGGGCCTCCCGCCGGGCAAGGAAGGGGTCTCCGACTGGCTCTGGCTCGATGCCTCCGACGTCGTGTCCCAGTCGCTGCGCGATGCCGCGCGCGGCAAGGCGGTGTCCATCCCCTCGATCAGATGGAAGGCGATCACCGCGGTGGCCCGCGTGCTCCCGGCATCCGTCTCGGCAGCGGTCGGCCGTCGCGGACGGTGACCGGCGGCCGCCTCAGGACACGCGTCCCCGCTCGATCGCGGCGAACATCAGTGCGGCGATCGTCTCGCCGTCGGTGATCCGGCCGTCCCGGATCATCTCGAACACCTCGGTGAAGGGCACCCACGAGACCTCGTCGATCCCCTCGTCTTGGCGATCCGCGGTGTCGGCGCCCGGTGCCGGCGCGAGCCCGGTCGCGAGGAACACATGCTCGGGGGCGTCGGCGATGCCATTGAGGGCGTACATGAAGCCGATCTCGGTGAGCGCGTGCGCTCGCAGCCCCGTCTCCTCGCGCAGTTCCCGTTCCGCCGCCTCGCGCGGGCTCTCACCGTCGGTACCGCCGGCGGGAACCTCGATCGATCGATTGCCGGTCGGGTAGCGGTCGAGGGTGACCAGGCAGACCCGGTCGTCCTCGTCGACGGCGATGACGAAGACCGCGGGATGCTGCATCCGCACGACGCCGTAGATACCCTCGCCCGCGGGCCCGGCGACACGGTCCTCTCGGACGGCGATCCACCGGTTCTCGTACACGGATCGGGAGGACTCGGTACGCCACGCCATGTCACCAGGCTAGAGGGAGTGGGCGCCACCTCTGGGCTGCCGCGGATGACGAACCGATAGCCTGAACCCATGACGCACTCGACAAACCCGTTCGGGCAGGTGCTGGTCGCGCTGGTCACTCCGATGACCGCCGACGGCGAGGTCGACTGGCCTGCCGTCGAGAAGCACATCGACGACGTGATCGTCGCCGGGGCCGATGGCATCGTGGTCACCGGGACCACCGGCGAGACCTCGACGCTCACCGATGCCGAGAAGATACGCCTCGTCGAGGTGGGCAAGGATGTCGCGGCCGGCCGCGCGGCGATCATCACCGGCGGCGGGTCCAACGAGACGGCGCACGCGATCGAGCTGTACAAGGCCAGTGAGAAGGTCGGCGCCGACGGCATCATGATCGTCACCCCGTACTACAACAAGCCGACGCAGGCCGGCATCCTCACCCACTTCCGCCTCGTCGCCGACGCCACCGACCTTCCGGTGATCCTCTACGACATCCCGGGACGCACGGGTGTGCCCATCCAATACGAGACGATCCTCCGCTTGGCCAAGCACCCGAACATCCTCGCGATCAAGGACGCCAAGGGCGACTTCAGCGAGGTGAGCCGCGTGCTCAATCAGACGGATCTGATGTACTTCTCCGGCGACGACGCGAACGTGCTGCCCCACCTGTCGATCGGGGCGACGGGGCTGATCGGGGTGACGGCCAACATCGCTGCCCAGCCGTACCGGGTGATCGTGGATGCCGTCAACGCCGGAGATCTCGCTGCGGCGACCGCCGCGCATCGACAACTGGAGCCGCTCGTGCGCGCTGTCATGACGCATGTCCCGGGCACCGTGGCCGCGAAGTACATCCTGCACGGGCTCGGCCGGATCACCAGCCCCCGCGTGCGCCTGCCCCTGGTGGGGCCCGAGGAATGGGAGGCCGCCAAGATCGAGGACGAACTCGCGCTCGTCTCGGGAGTTCCCGGCGCCGATTTCTCCAACTTCCGCCCCGACCGCAATGCCGCCGCGGGCGGCGCTCTGCCCAAGGTCTCGGGCACCACGCGCTGAACCGTCAGCGCCGATAGGAGTCGTATGTCCAACGCCGTTCTGGCCCCGCCCCCGCTCGAGCGGGGAACACTTCGCGTCATCCCGTTGGGAGGCCTGGGCGAGGTCGGCCGCAACATGACGATCTTCGAGCTCGACGGCAAGATCCTCGTCGTGGACTGCGGAGTGCTCTTCCCCGAGGAGCACCAGCCGGGAGTCGACCTCATCCTGCCCGACTTCGAACCGCTCAAGGCGCGCCTCGACGACATCGTCGGTGTCGTCCTCACGCACGGTCACGAGGACCACATCGGCGCCGTTCCGTATCTGCTCAAACTCAAGGGGGACCTCCCGCTCATCGGGTCCGGTCTGACCCTCGCGCTCACGGAAGCCAAGCTGAAGGAACACCGGCTGCGCCCGTACACCCTGACCGTGAAAGAGGGTCAGGTCGAAAGGCTGGGACCGTTCGAGCTCGAGTTCGTCGCGGTCAACCACTCCATTCCCGATGCGCTCGCCGTCGCGATCCGCACCAGTGCCGGCACGGTGCTCGCAACGGGTGACTTCAAGATGGATCAGCTCCCGCTGGATGGGAGGCTCACCGACCTGCGAGCGTTCTCCCGGCTGGGCGAAGCGGGTGTCGACCTGTTCCTCGTGGACTCGACCAATGCGGACGTCCCCGGGTTCACCCCGCTCGAGAAGGACATCGGCCCGGTCCTGGACCAGGTGATCGGCAAGGCGCCGCGGCGTGTGATCGTCGCGAGCTTCTCGAGCCACGTCCATCGGGTGCAGCAGGTGATGGATGCCGCCGCCGCGCACGGGCGCCGGCTCGCCCTGCTCGGGCGCAGCATGGTGCGCAACATGACGATCGCCGAGGAACTGGGTTATCTGCATGTGCCCGACGGGCTGCTCATCGACTACAAGAAGGCGCGGAACCTCCCCGACGATCAGATCGTCTACATGTCGACCGGTTCGCAGGGCGAGCCGATGGCGGTGCTCTCGCGCATGGCCAACCTCGACCACGAGATCGAGCCGGGGCCCGGAGACACCGTCATCCTCGCCTCGAGCCTCATCCCCGGCAACGAGAACGCCGTCTACCGGGTCATCGACGGGCTCACCAAGCTCGGCGCCAACGTCGTGCACAAGGCCAATGCGAAGGTCCACGTGTCGGGGCACGCGGCAGCAGGGGAGTTGCTCTACTGCTACAACATCCTCAAGCCCCGCAACGTCCTGCCCGTGCACGGTGAGTACCGACACCTCATGGCCAACGCCCAGCTCGCGCAGCAGACCGGCGTTCCGGCCGAGAACACGATCGTCGCCGAGAACGGGTCGGTCATCGATCTGCGCGACGGCGTCGCGCGCAACGTCGGCCAACTCGATCTGGGATTCGTGTACGTCGACGGCTCCAGCGTCGGCGAGATCACGGATGCCGACCTCAAGGATCGGCGGATCCTCGGCGAGGAGGGGTTCATCTCCGTGATCGTGGTCGTCGATGCCGCGACGGGCCGCATCATTTCGGGCCCCGAGATTCACGCGCGCGGGTTCGCGGAGGACGCGGCCGTGTTCGAGAGCGTGAAGCCGAAGATCGCGGCGGCGCTCGCGGATGCCGCGCAATCCGGCGTACGCGACAACCATGCGCTGTCCCAGGTCGTCAGACGCACGATCGGGCGCTGGGTCAACCAGTCGCTCCGACGACGCCCGATGATCGTGCCGCTGGTCATCGAGGCCTAGG
>NZ_CBDRMG010000005.1:0-234580 GCF_965345035.1 Microbacterium sp. bgisy207 | reverse complement strand
AAAGGCCGACGCCCCCTGCTGCAGGCACTGCTCCACCCAGGCCCGTGCGGCTTCGAGGAGTTTGCGCTGTGCACCGTCGGAAGACACCCAGGTATTGGGAAGCGCATCGGCGATCGCCGACTGGAGTTCAAGCCGGCCCGCGGCGTAACGGCGCGTTGCTTCGGCGTGAAGCTCGTCGCCCGGGTATGCCTCGAGAGCTTTCTTGCCATCCGCGGTTACCGCCCACCGTCCGGAGCCGTCGGGGTGCTTACGCAACCAGCCCGCCGCGACCAGGTCGGCACTCGACCACCGCCAGTCACTCTCGCCCCGGGGCCTGCCGCGCTGACCGACCTCAGATTCGTGTTCTGTGAGGGGGACGCGCTCTTGAACCGCCGCCCAAATCTCTGCGATCGGCAGATAATCATCGACTGCACCACGCTCACTCAGGTACTCGAGCGATGCACGTGCTCTCGCTGCCCTCCGAACATTCGTGTCTGCAACCACGACTAGCCCTCCGCTCGACAACGATGCTCTGCCAGCCTACGGGCGCTCACCGGCCGATCTGAGTCAACAAGCGCCGACCGGTGGCGCGGCTCAGTTCTCTTGCGCGACAGCTCGAACTCTAGGGTGACGTCCCTACAAAAACACCTCGACGCGGGCGGCCACGCCAGGGACGTTCCCGAGCCGAGAGTCACAGGTCAGGAGCGTGGCGCCCGTGAGTTCGGCAAGTGCCAGGTATCCGGCGTCGTAGGTTGTCGCGTTCGCCCGGAGCTGCCATGCCCGATCCGCGAGAAGGTGCCACGGCCACAGGTCGATCGGGAACTGCGCGAAGATGCCGCGCGCGGCATCCGCTTGCGCGGTGGAGATGCGGCCACCCCGCTCGAGGCCACGCAGTGCACTGTCTACCTCAGTCGGCAGGAGGTGCGGCGCCAGAAGTGTCGCGTCGGCGAGACGGGCCGCGATGCGGTCGCCGATGTCGCCCCCTGACGCGATCATGGCCACGACCGCCGACGCGTCGAGCACCACGAGAGCGGATGCCGCGCTGTCGGCATCCGTTGTCACCGACGCCCCTCGTGGACAGCGGCGACGATCTCGTCCGCCGTGAGCGCGGGATTCAAGCTGGCGCCCAGTCGCGCTCGCACCGCTGCTTCGGCCGCGCTTGGCGTGCTTGCGATGCGGAGGAACTCTGCGCTCAGGAACTCCTGCAGCGACCTGCCCGACCGCGCCGCGCGGGCAGCGAGCTCGTCGCGCACCTCATCGGGAACGTTGCGAATCGTGATGTTGACCGGCATGGCACCAGTGTAAACACGTACGCCTGCATTCTGCATGCACTCTTCCCCTGCCGTGTTCGCGTCGTCACGGTTCCCCAGCTCGCGCCGCCTGCGATCTTGCTACTTCGGTAGCGTCAAAGAATGGTGCATGTGGAAGTCAGCTTCAGCCTCAGCACCGATGACCTCGCGTTCCTCGATGACCAGACCCGAGCCGGCGTCTACTCCAGTCGGTCCGCGGCGGTGCAAGACGCCGTGCGGGTGCTGCGCGAAGAACGACTCGCGGATGCCTACGTCGCCGCCTTCGCCGAACCTGCCGATGATGCGTGGGATGCGGCATCCGCTGACGGACTCGCGCGGTCGTGACCGATCCTGTCCGCGCGCTGCGACGCGGTCACGTCGTGCTCGTCGACCTCGATCCAGCCGTCGGATCTGAAGCCGCGCGAACTCGCCCGGCCGTCGTTGTCAGCAACGCGACAGCGAACCTCAGTGCGGCGCGCACCGGACACGGGGTTGCCACAGTCGTTCCGGTGACCTCGAATATCTCGAAGGTGCATCCGTTTCAGGTGCTTCTCTCGCCGGAAGAATCGGGACTCCCCCGGCCCAGCAAAGCCCAGGCCGAACAGGTACGCGCAGTGTCGATTTCGCGTGTGAGCCGTGTCACCGGCCGCCTCACCGCTGAGTCGCTCGGCGCTCTCGATGACGCGTTGCGGCTTCGCCTATCTTTGTGACGGACTCGCTATCGGTCGTAGACCTCGCGGCGGTGGCCGGCGCGAACGACCGTGACCACCAGCTCACTGTCGAACACGTCGTAAATCACCCGGTAGTCGCCGACTCGGATCCGCCAGGCAGTATCTTCCCCAGCGAGCTTCTTCGCCCCGTGGGGCCGGGGATCACCAGTCAGATTCGCAATTGCATCAAGGACCCGATCGCGTGCCGGCCGCGGGAGCTTCTTGATCTGACGCGCTGCCGCCGTGGTCAGTTCTACGCGGTAGCTCACGACGCGAGGTCGGCACGCAACTCATCAAGGGTCACGCGGGTGCCGTCATCCTCGGCCTTGGCCTGCCGGTAGGCCGCAACATCCTGGGCCATCTCGAACGCTTCGAGAGCCTCGAGGTCGGCCACGCTCACGACCACAGCCGCGAGCTTGCCGTTGCGGGTCACTCCGATGCGCTCGCCCGCGTACATTGCGCGTCCGAGCACGTCAGAAAGCTGACTGCGCAGCTCACGCGTCGAGACCTCAGTCGTGACGGAGTCCATGCGGACATTGTAGCACTTAGCGTCATTGTGTACACAGGAACGCTTTGCTGCTGCCCGGCTCAGCCCGGCCAGAGGGTCGCAAGCACGAGCGCGGCGGGCGCGAGAGGGAGGACCCATCCGAGGATCGCGTCGGTGCGGCATCCGTCTGTCCGCTCGGGATCACGGCGGGCACGCCATCCGGTCACGACCCACACGGCTGCCGAGGCCGCCAGCACCAGCAGCGTCACGACGCGAACGGATGCCGCGACCTCGAAGCCTGCCAGGGGTGTCGTGATCTGCGCGAACGCAATCACACCCCACGGCACGATGGCGACCGCGGATCCGAGGGCGAAGGCGGGACCACCGAAGCGGCCGGTCGCGGCGCGGTGGTCGTGGACGATGAGGAAAAGCGCACCGGCCGCACCCAGCGCGTAGATCGGGACGAGACTCGTGACCTCGGTGATGCCGTTCAGCTGCGCGACGAGAAAGGTACCGACACCGGCCAGCTGCGAGTACTCGATCCAGCGCCAGGTGTGGCGGTCGGCTGCGGCATCCGTGGCGTGACGCCTGCGGACGGCAGGGACGAGCAGAAGCAGGCGCATGGCGGCGACGAACAGCAGCAGCGTCGCGATCGCTGCGCCCATCCGGATGCCGGGCACCACGACCGGCGTCGGAGTGACGACGATGATCATCCCGCCGTCGGCTGGTGCGATTCCGGGCGGCGTGAGGGTGAGGGTGATGAGGGGCGCGAAGCCCTGCTGCACGCTCGAGGCGATGAGGGCGACGGCGGCGAGGATGACGGCAGCGGCCGCGACGGCGAGGTCAGCGCGCGGGAGGGGTGGGGTGTCGATGGGCGAGGTGTCGTTGGGTGGGGTGTCGTTGGGCGGGGTGTCGTTGGGCGGGGTGTCGTTGGGCGGGGTGTCGTTGGGCGGGGTGTCGCCATGCCACTCCTCCTCGGGCCGGTTGCCACGAATGTGGGTCCCGTGACGAGCTTAGGTCGGGTCTCCGGGTGACGTCGCTTCCTCCCCAGGCGGGTGGGGAAATGACCTGTCCACAGGGAGTTTTCGGTTCTCGCCGGGGACCGGGTGAATGTCGGAGGTCGGTGAGAGAGTGAGCGTATGAACATCCTCACGGCGATGCGCGAGCGGCTTGACCGCCTCGCGGTGTTCGCTGAGCTGGATGTCGAGCCTGCGGGCCTTCCGCAGGGCGCCGCCGCGCTCAGTGACGCGTCGGTGCTGGAGGTGCTGCGGGAGGTCACGGGCATCGCAAATGATGCCGAGCGGTTGCAGTCCGTGGTCGCTGGTGTGGCCGCTCAGCGATCGAAGCGCGAGAACGGGCATTCCGGGCTCGCCGCGACCCAGGGGCACGCGTCACCGGTCGCTCTCGTGCAGTCGATCACGGGCGGCACGCGGGCTGACGCGCTGCGGCAGGTTCGGGTCGGGCAGTCGCTGCTGGATGGTGCGGCGTCGGATGCAGGCGGCTACTCCGGCAACGGCACGGATGCGGGGGCCGATAGCCACGACGCTGGCGGCCCCGGAAGTGAGGCTGAGGACACCCCGCGTACGCCGTGGCACGCGCCACTCCATTCCGCGCTGTGGGCAGGGCGGTTGACCACGGCCCAACACGATGCGATCCGCGGTGGGCTGGGCGAGCCCGACGCTGACGGCGTGGACCCGGCATCCGCCGCTCTCGCGTGGTCGGTCGCGGCCGAGACTCTCGTCGATGAGGCGGTGGCGGGGGCATCCGTCGAGGAGCTCCGCGCCCGTGCCCGGCAGTTGCGGGACATTCTCGACCCCGTCGGCGCCGAGACCCGGTTTCAGGAGCGATACGAGAAGCGGTCGCTGCGGATGTGGATCGACCAGCATGGACAGCACCACGGTCACCTGGTTCTCGATGATGAGATGGCACTGTGGTTGCGGGCGACGTTCGCCGCGGCGCTGCGTCCCCGGCGCGGCGGACCGCGGTTCATCTCCGATGCCGACCGCGCCGCAGCGAAAGAACTCTCCGACGACCCACGCAGCAACGAGCAACTCGAGTACGACCTGTTCGTCGACCTCATCCGGGCCGGAGCGCTCGCGAACGCCGCCGATGTCTTCGGGGCACGTCAACCCGGGGTACGGATCGTCATGGTCGGCGATGCGAGCGGACCACGGGATCCGATCGGGCGACTCCTCACGACCGGGCACGCCGAAGACGGCGGGGATGCCCTCCCCGGATCTGTGGTCGACCGCAACATCTGCATGAACGGAACCGTGACCGTCACCATCGACTCCGGCGGCAACCCGCTCGATGTCGGACACGAACAGCGCCTCTTCACGACGAAGCAGAAGATCGCGCTGGCCGTTCGCGACGGCGGATGCATCGGTGAGGGATGCTCCATGCCCGCGTCGTACTGCGAAGCACACCACATCGACCACGTCGCCACTGAGAATGGCCGAACCGACATCGACCGCGGGGTACTGCTCTGCCGCTTTCATCACATGCAGCTGCACAACAACGGATGGAAGATCATCCGCGAGGGGCACGGCGCGTTCGTTCTGGTTCCACCCGCAGGCCATCTGGGGCCCCGCGGCGAACCGGCTAGCCCGCGTGTGTTGCGAACGAAAGCGCCGTGGGCGTGGGCATGGGACCCACCGCCCCCACCCGACAGACCACCCTGGCGCGAGGCAAGGCCTCCGGGTAGATGAGTCTCTTGATCGGCAGCTCGAAGAGCCCATCCGCACCCAGCTGGATGCACGGAACTCGGACGCATCCGTCTGCCCGTCCGAGGCTGCCCAGGCAGCGAACCCGCGGCCGGCGCCCTGAGAACCCCTCCCAGCAGAACGGTGTCGGGCCGGCACAGCGGCGACGCCCGGGCCGGCCTTCAGCGCACCCGCACGGGAGCCGCGAACTGCGTGACGAAGCCCGGGTGATCCATCGGCATCGCCAGCACCGAGTCGGGCCGGCGCCCCGCGAGATCTCCGAATCCCCGGTCGGCCAGAAGCCCATCACGGATGCCGAGCAGCTCCGCCCGCCGCAACGGCCAGGGCTCGTGCGTATTGGCGGCCCAAATCGTCCGTCCGAGATGGCGCTCATGAAAGCCCCACCGCGCCGTGAGAAAGCGCGAGAGCTCATCATCCACAACCTCGTCGCCAACCCGAACCCGCAGCCGCGTGCCGGGGCCACGCGCCGCACCGTCGGCTCGGCGGCGCCGGGAACGATACTCAACGGTCGCGGCATCCTCGGCATCCACGCGGTGGCCGATACTCGCCCACCGGTAGGGCAGCCCGAACAGCGCGTGAGCCGTCAGCACGGGGATGAGATGCTCGGCCTCGAGAGTCAGGAACACCACCCCGCGCCGACCCTCATCGTCGATGCCATAGGTGCGGACGTTGATCTCGTTGAAGGTCCCGAGAAACGGCACCGGCGGGGCGGGGAGGAACTGGAACTTCGACAGCACAAACGGAACGAGCCCGATCCAGCCCGAGCCGTCGAACTCGTCCGGGCGCACCCCGGGCGGCAGCAGCGGCGCCAACCGCGCGGCATCCACGCGCCAATGCAGAAAGACCGCCCGCGACCACCGCTGGGCGATGACCGCCGGCCGCGGCAACGGCGGGGCGTGGCGCGAGGGGATCATGACTCCATTCTCCCCTCGGAGGGGCCGGCGCTCCCCCTCACTCTTGACAACGCCCCTGCGATCTGGCGTGCTGAGGAGGCCACACCCTCGCCGACAAACCCCGCCCACAAGGAGACACGATGCGACTGCTGTTGACCGGCGGAGGAGTGACCAATCCGAGCATCCGGGCCGCGCTCGTCGACCTGCTGGGCAAACCGATCGAAGACTCGACGGCGCTGTGTATTCCGACTGCGATGTACGGGCATCCGTGGCTCGGACCGGGCGTTAAGGCGTGGGAGTTCGCCGCGGGCCGCGAGCCCGGCAACCCGATGGTCTCACTCGGCTGGAAGTCTGTGGGGCTGCTCGAGCTGACGGCCCTGCCGAGCCTTCCGGACGAGCGATGGATGCCGCAGGTGCGCGACGCCGACGCGCTGCTCGTCGCAGGCGGCGACGCGATCTACCTGCACCACTGGTTGCGCGAGTCACGAATGCTGGACCTCCTCGACGACCTCCACGACACCGTCTGGGTCGGCATGAGCGCCGGCAGCATGGTCCTGACGCCCCGCATCGGCGAGGAGTTCGTCGGCTGGACCTCACCGCTCGGCGACCGCGGACTCAGCCTCGTCGACTTCGCGATCTGTCCACATCTCGCCGTCGGCGATCGTCCCGGCAACTCGATGGAGGTCGCCGAGAGGTGGGCATCCAAGATCGACATCCCTGCCTATGTCATGGATGACGAGACAGCGATCGTCGTCGACAGCGACCGGGTCGAGGTCGTCTCGGAAGGCGTCTGGCACCGGCTCAATGGCTGATACCCGGTTCGCGAGACGGTTGAGCCCCTCGCCATGTCGTTATCTGATCTGAAAACCTCTGGCATGGATGATGGGATGCCATCCCTCCCGCAGGGCCTGAGCGAAGTGCTCGAGTCCGCTGCGCGACTCCAGGCCCAGGTGCCGGACGCGGTTCTCTATGGCGGAGCGGCCACGGCTCTCTATGCACGCCACCGGATGTCGACCGATCACGATCCGCACGCGGCCGCTCGAAGTGCAGTCCGTGACCGTGCCCACCGGCTCCACCATCACCGTTCCGACCCTCGACGAGATCGCGCGCATCAAGGGCTTCCTCATTGTCACGCGCAACCAGATGCGCGACTACCTCGACGTTGCCGCGCTGTCGTACCGCTTCGGACCCGAGCGAATCGGCGCCGTGCTTTCTCGGATCGACGACTACTACACCGACCCGACTCACCCGGAAGACCGGCCCGTGCAATCGCAACTGGCCAGACAACTGATCGATCCCTCACCGAAAGACCACACCCGTATCCGCGATCTGGCCACCGATAAGCAGCTCGAGCGGCGCTGGCACGACTGGGAGAACGTCGTCGCCGACTGCCGTGCTCTGGCCGCCTACGTCGCCGCCTGATCAGAGAGCTGCAAGGAGCAGAGGATGCCGCTTCGATTCCGCAACATCGATGCCACCCCCGACTTGCCCGTGCGCGAGTGGGGTTTCGAGGGCATCCTCGCCGCGCTCGACCGCGGCTATGCGTCCCCCTGGTCGCGGCTCGCGTCGGCCGTCGCCTCCGAACCGGGTCTGCGGGAGGTGTTCGAAGAAGCGGCTGAGGCCGCGGAGTCTCGCCAGACCGTGGCACTGGTACGCGTGATGATCGCCCACCGGCAACGGACGGCATCCGAGATCGCCCGCGAACGGCTCCGATCTGCGCAGCGAGCGAGCGGGCTCACGCAGCGAGAACTCGCGGCCGCCCTCGGGACGTCCGCAAGCCGGCTGAGCACCTACCTGAGCGGGCGCGTCACGCCCGCCATGGATGTGCTGGTCGCAGCAGAAGAGCTCGCGGACCGAGAGATCGCTCTTCGCAACAGCCGCGAACTCGTTCTGCGGTAGCCGTTGCCGGCGTGTGAAAGATCGGTAGCGGTCGTATCGGTGCTGTCGCGAGTCGCGCGTCAGGTCGCGTTCCAGAGGGCTCGGTAGTACTGCATCCGTTCCGGGTCGGGGTCGATGCCGTACGCGGCGAGCAGCGCGTCCTCCCACCCGGGGCCGTAGTTCCACTCCAGGCTCATACCGGCCACCGCGATGTCGGCCCACCGGTCTCCGACGCCGAGGGAACCGAGATCGACGTGACCGCACCAGGTGCCGGCATCCGTCATGAGCGTGTTCGGCGCGCACGCGTCGCCGTGGCACACCACGAGGCGATCGACCGGCGGCGGCTCGAGCAGAGCATCGGGCAGACGGATGCCGCGCGCTGCTGCGTTCGCGAGACGCTCGGGCACATCCCACCGGAAGGGACACTCCGCCACCGGCAGCGACTCGTGCATCGCGCGCAGGCCCTCACCGATCGCCCGCACCGCCCTCGCCGGGTCGGCGAGCCACCGCGGGGACACGGCACTCTCCCCCCGCACCCCCTCGGTCACGAGCCACTCGTGCGTGGTGTCACGGCCAGCCTCGAGTGCTCGCGGCACCGGGGTATAGCGCGCCGCCCACCGCAGGCGCTCCGCCTCGCCTGCCGCCGACCACTCTGGGTTGTGCGGGTGGAGCTTGATGAAACGGATGCCGCCCGCATCCGTGGCCCGAAACGTCACGCCGCCGTAGTCGTTGATCCACACCGGGGTGAGCTCGGCGGCGCCGGCGAGCGCGCGGACCTTCGCCGGGACCGGGAGATCGGGCGCGGGAATCGACACGGTTCACCGAACCATTCGCACGGAACTCACCAGCGGCATCCCGTCATCCTGCCGGAGCAGGGCGCGCAAAGTCACCAGTGTGGCTACAATAACGACATGAAAAGCGCCACTATCGGCATCCGGGAACTGCGCGACGGTCTCAGCCGGCACCTCGCGGACGTTCGCGCAGGGTCGGAGCTCACCGTCACCGATCACGGGCGTCCGATCGCGCGGATCGTGCCGATCGGTGCGGAATCGGGGCTCGAGGCCCTTGTGCGCGCAGGACTGGCGACGCTCCCCCTCACGCCGCGCGCGGAACTGCCTGAGCCCGTGGAGGCATCCGGAACCGTGAGCGACCTCGTCACCGACCAGCGCCGCTGAGCTTCCGTGACGATGCTCGCGTACTTCGACACCTCGGCGCTCGTTCCCCTCATCATCCGCGAACCGGCAACCTCGCGCTGCCGCACGGTCTGGAGCGCCGCCACCGGCATCGTCACGAGCGACCTCGCCTACGTCGAGGCGCACGCGGCACTCGCGCAGGCGCACCGGCTCGGTCGCATCACGGATGCCGCGCTCGATCGCGCCGTCGCCGTCTTCGAGTCGCTGTGGTCCGGCATCGCGCGGGTCGCCGTCAGCGAGACGATCCTCCGCGACGCCGCTCGACTCACGCGCACTCACGCGTTGCGCGGATACGACGCCGTCCACGCGGCCAGCGCACTGGCCTCGGCATCCGAGGACTTCGTCGCCGTCTCGGGCGACACAGCGCTGCTGCGCGCCTGGAGCACGATCGGGATCGCGACGGTCGACTCCACCCCGTGAGGCCGGCGGCTCACGGACTCGGCCGCGGGTTCAGCGCGGGGACGCCTAGCCCTGTGCCAGGCGCAGCGCCTTCTCGGTGAAGTAGGTGACCTCGCCGTCGGCATCCTCGACGCCGATCACGAACTTTCCTGCGGGCGTGGCTCGGACGTCGAGGACGGTGCCGGATCCGCGCGACATAACGACGTCCGCGCCGGGCGTGAAGATGCTCTCACTCATACGCCCGAGTCTGCGCTCTCGCGGGGCGGCGCGCATCCCCCGTGCGACGGAGATGGTGCGCCGTCGGCATCCGCCTTACGAAATGTCTGCGACGCGCGGCCACGGGGCCCAGCCGTCGGGCCGGATGCGCAGGATCGGCTTCGCGGCTTTGACACGATCGGCGGGCAGTTCGGCGGCGCGGACTCGCCCCGAGGTGCTGCCGTCCGGATAGGTGAGTGCGAACTCGACCTGGGGGCGCAGTCCGCCGTCGATGCTCTCGCGGTAGCGTCCGCCGACGACGGCGAAGATCTGGCGCTCGAGCTCGTCGGCTTCGCTCTCCCAGCTCGAATCGCAAGCGTCGCAGCCGCACGACGGATAGAAGAAGTCGTGCAGGAGGCCTGCATGCATGAGGATGCCGGGGTACGACGTGTACACGAACGTGATCGCGGCGCATCCCGCATCGCTCGGCTGCAGTCGCACCGCTCGCACGATCTCTCCGTTCGGACGCAGCAGATCGGCCGCCGCGTCCACGCTGTCGAAGACGCGGACGTCGTAGGTAGCGACCAGATGAGTGATGAGCGCGTCGGCGACGGTGTGGAGTGGCGCGAAGCGCTCCGGATGCGTGTCCACCGAGTACGTCTCGGACGGGGGCAGCCCCTGCCACCGCCGGCCGTAGTCGATGACCTCGCCGTCGGCGTCGCGGAACACCGGAGCATCGATCCTCGGGCGCACGTAGGAGCTCATCCCGCCATCCTCCCCCGCGGGAGTGGTCCGAGGGCTTGCGTCACCTCATTCACGGAGTGAACTGTCGATCATGACCGAACCTCGTACCGCGGGTGTCATCACCGCCCGCTGGTGGATCGGCTTCGTGATCGCGATCGCCGTCGGCATCCCGGGAGCGGTCTGGGCGCTGTCTCCCAACGGCGACCAGACCATCGGCTTCATCGGGACCCTTCCGGCGGCCGCATACGTGGTCGTGACCATCGTCCGGTTGCGCGGCGTACGAGCACGACGGTCCAGATGAGGCCGGCGACCAGCAGCAGACCGCCGGCGACATTCCAGGCGATGTCGTACGGCAGCAGCTCGACCCCGTATCGGATCTGATGCAGGCGCAGAACCTTGTGGTCGATGACGCCATCCCAGAGCTGGAACAGCCCGAGGCCGACTAGGAAACCGGCCCAACCGGCTGCGGGCCAGAACGTGCCGCGACGGCGCGCGTCGAGCATGAGGAAGAACCCGAACACGAAGATGAACAGCTCGGCAGCATGCAACAACCCGTCGGAAAGCAGCGCGATGTCTGAGGTGGCGTTGTCGTAGAAGTGATGCCAAGCAAGGATCTGGTGGAAGACGATCTCATCGATCGCCGCCATCGTCGCGATTCCGAGCAGAAACGCCGCCCAATACGACCGGTTGCGTAACGGCGAACTCGTCGCACGGCCTGCAGTGTTGATCACGATCACGTTCCCTTCGCGGTTGTCTCCCTGGATTGCGCGGAGAGCGACCCAGGATGCGGCGATGCCGCTGCCGGTGTCCTGTGAAGCCTTCGGCCGGTGACGCGATACCAGTCCGCGCACAGCAGCACGATCAACAGGACGTCGACGAGGTCACCGCCGTAGAACATCAGTTGGGCGCCCGCGCGGGCATCGGCGACAGCGACACCCGGCGGCGGATAGGCATAGAGCAGCTTCGCGAGCACGCCGTGGGCTGCCAGGGACAGCACGAGCACGATCGACCGCAGGGCGAACCCGGCGCGGTGCGGGGAAGGATCGACCGCCACCAACGACGCGGTGTACAGATACCCGGCGAGCAGGAAGTGCAGCATCACCGCCCCATGCACCAGCATGACCTGCTGCATGAGCCCGTACAGCGGTGTGAGATACAGCACCCACATCCCGCCGACGTTCAGCAGTGCCGCCACAGGCGGATCGGTCAAGACGCGCATGAGCGGGCTGCGCAGCATCCGGCTCACCCGCCGCGCCGGCACGACGCTCATGCTCCGTAGAGCCAGCGTCACCGGAGCGGCAAGCACCAGAAGCAGCGGCGCCACCATGCCCACCAGCAGGTGCGCGCCCATATGAGCGGTGAAGCTGTCGTGCGCAGCGGACGCGAGCGGGCCGATGAAACCGGATGCCGCAGCCGACAGGCCTCCGATCCACAGGATGCTGCGGTACCACGGCCAGGCCCGGCCGCGCCGACTCGCTCTGACCGCCGCAGCGACGTAGACCACAGCGGCCATGAGGAACGGCGCAGCCAGGATCCAGCTGACCGCGATGCCGTCCGCGCCGCCGTGCACGTGCTCGCCGGCCACTGCCACGGCCCCTCCTCCCCCGCCTCAGGAAACGGACACGTCCCCGCCTCGGGAAACGCCACGTCGGTGCACGTTAGCGACGTGTGTTCGGCAGGGGCATGGGGTTGACCGTTGCCCGTTTCATACGCAGTGCCCGACTGGCGGGGCATCCGCACCGCTACCCCTCGACGTGCGCGGCCAGGTGAGCCAGGGTCTGGGCACCGCCCTCGACGGCGTGGTACTCCTCGACGGCGGTGTCGCGCAGCTGCTTCGTCGGGAAGACAGTCGACAGGGTCACTCGCGTCTGTCCGTCTACCTCATCGAACGTGACCACCGAATCGAACGCGTTCGGGTCGCCGGCGTGTTCGCCGTGCAGCAGCACGATGCGCTCGGGCGCGACGATCTCGCGCCACTGGATCCACTCGGCATAGTCGGCGCCATCCGGACCGTGCATCGTGAACACCCACTCACCGCCCTCACGGAACTCGAACGCTCGCGTCGAGGTGGTGAAGCCGTCTGGACCCCACCACGCCGACAGGTGATCGACGGTCGTGAAGGCCTCGAAGACGACCTCCCGCGGTGCGTGGATCATCCGCTCTATCGTCACCGTCCGCTCTGCCTCGGGCTCGGTCGGCCGCTCCGGGTGCGTCGCTGGCAGCTCAGTCATCGGTGTCTCCCTCGTCTGTGGATGCATGGTGTTGCGTGAGTCGCTGGACGTAGGCATCCAGCCGATCGAAGCTGCCGTTCCAGAACCGCTCGAATCCGCCGGTCCACTCGTGGACGGGGCGCAGGCCGCGAGCGTCGAGACCATAGAGGCGTTGCTTTCCTACCTCGCGCACCTGGACCAGTCCCACCTCCCGCAGCACGCGCAGGTGCTTGGAGGTCTGCGGCTGGGTCATGCGGAGGTGCTCCGCGAGGTCGGCGACGGGCCGCTCGCCGTCGCGCAGCAGGGTCAGGATGTCGCGACGCCGTGGTTCAGCGATCGCGTTGAACGCGTCGGATGTTGTCGCAGCTCGTGCCATAGCTTCATCATATGCCCATATGGGCAGGTATGCGCAACGTGCTCTGACGGCGGCGCGAAACGAGAGACACGACACCGATATCGATCGAGGCGTACTGCCGTGCCGGTTCTGCGCAGGCACCTGCACAACCGAAAGCACCAGGATCCTGGGCGCGCGAACGGCCGGGTCCGTCGGACCATCACGGCGCGGGTCGGGCGGGGCGGGGATCGCCACACGACCGCGGCGCCGTTCCCGCTGCCCTTCTCATTATCCCGCGCACAGGGGGGCTTGCCGCAAGGCCCCCTCGGTGCGGCAGAATCGCAGGTCGCGCGGGAATTCTCGGCGTAGGGCTCGCGGCTGGTGAAGGGAACTGAGATGCCGACACGGAACGCACCCGTGAGCGTGTTCGATCTGCCGGGACGGCTGCACCGGAAGGCCGACCCTGCGCTCATCGGACGGGACGCCGAGCACTTCGCCGCGCTCGGCGCCGCCCTCACCGCCGAGGTCGAACGCACCGAGAGCAGGCTCGCGGCGCTGCAGCGCGAAACGGCAGGCGACGGTCAGCGCGCCCTCGAACGCGACCTCGAGGTGCAGAACCTCGCGGGGCGACTGCGCGTGCTTCGGCGGTTCGGCCTCGACGCGTGCATCGGCCGCACGGTCGACCAGACGGGAACCGTCACCTACATCGGGCGCTTCGGCCTCGCGGATGCCGCGGAGGAGCGTCTGCTCATGGATTGGCGAGCTCCGGCATCCGCCCCCTTCTTCGCGGCGACTGCCGCCAGGCCCCAGGGGCTGACCAGCCGCAGGCGCTACCGGTGGCGCGCGGGGCGCATCATCGACTACTGGGACGAGGTGTTCGCCGACGACGGGCTCGACCACAGTGCCGCGCTCGACGATCAGTCGGCATTCATCGCGAGTCTCGGCGCGAGTCGGTCGGCGAAGATGCGTGATGTGCTCGCGACGATCCAGACAGACCAGGATGCGATCATCCGGGCCGACTCCCGTGGCGCTCTCGTCGTCGACGGCGGGCCGGGGACGGGCAAGACCGTCGTCGCGCTGCACCGCGCCGCCTACCTGCTCTACGCCGACGCGCGGATGCAGGCCGGAGGCGGCGGGCTGCTGTTCGTCGGGCCGCACCGCCCCTACGTCGAGTACGTCGACGACGTGCTGCCGAGCCTCGGCGAAGACGGCGCGCTCGTCTGTGCCGTAAACGACCTGGTCGGCGGGGGTGCGGTGACCCATCAGGCCGGCCGGTATGCCGCGACCGATCGGCTCGATCCCGTCATCCGTCGGCTGCTCGGCGACGGTCGCATGATCGACGCCGTGGATGCCGCGGTGCGCCTGTGGCAACGAGCACCCACGCGCCGCACACCGATCGAAACCGCGTGGGGAACGATCGTGGTCGGCGCCGACGAGTGGGCCGAGATCTTCGACGGAGCTGACGTCCTCGCGCACAATGCCCTCCGCACCCTCGCGTGGGAGCGACTGCTCGACCTGCTCGAGGAGCGCATCGACGAGGAGCTGCGCCGGCCCCGCGGCTCGTCCGACACGTGGGGCGAGGGGTGGGGGGACGCATCAGATCCTCAGGACGACTTCGATGCGTACGGCTCCGGATGGGAGGAGGACGAGTCCACCCGCGAGGTGCTCGAGAACGACGACGAGCTACGCGCCCTCTTCGACGCGGCCTGGCCCCTGCTCGACCCCGACGCTCTGCTGCGAGGCCTACTCACGACACCCGAGCTGTTGCGACGCTGCGCTCCCTGGCTCTCGCCCGACGAGATCGCCGCGCTCGTGGCTCGCGGGACGCCCGCAGCCTGGACCGTCGATGACCTTCCACTGCTCGACAGCGCACGTCAGGGCGTCGGCGACCCGCAGCGCGACGTGCTCGAGCGGCGGGCGCGCCGGGAAGCGGCTGAAGCGCAGCGCATGATGTCTGATGTCGTGGCCGACCTCATCGCGGCCGACGACGGAGACATGCGGATCATGTCGATGCTGCGCGGGCAAGACCTGCGTCGCACGCTCGAGCTGCCCGCGGCATCCGACCTCGACCCGTTCGCCGGGCCGTTCGCGCATATCGTCGTGGACGAGGCGCAGGAACTCACCGATGCGCAGTGGCGCATGCTGCTACGGCGCTGTCCGTCGGGGAGCCTCACGATCGTCGGCGACCGCGCCCAGGCCCGCCGGGGCTTCGCCGAGTCATGGACCGAGCGGCTGGCGAGGGTGGGGATCGCGCGGACGCGCGTCGCGTCGCTGAGCGTGAACTACCGCACGCCCGGTGAGGTGATGGATGCCGCCGCTCCCGTGATCCGCGCCGTTCTCCCCGACGCGAACGTACCGGAATCGATCCGCCGCACCGGCGTGCCCGTCCGGTTCGGCGCGCGCGGCGAGCTCGGGGCGATCATCGACAGGTGGGAGCACGACAACGCCGAAGGGACGGCGGTCGTGATCGGTGATCCGTCATTCGCGCCGCGCGAGCGGGTGTCCTCCCTCGACCCGGAACGGGTCAAGGGACTCGAGTTCGACCTCGTCGTGCTCGTCGACCCCGACCGGTTCGGCGATGGCATCGAGGGCGCCGTCGATCGGTATGTCGCGATGACGCGCGCGACGCAGCGGCTCGTCATCCTCACGTGACGAGCTGGTGGCCCGCCCGCCCGCACCCTGACCGGGATGAAACAACCGCCCCTCGCCGCGTCGCGCAGGGACGCCGACACGCCCCTGTGTCGACGCACTTCGTCATCTAAGCGACACACAGAACCCGGCATCCGCGCTGCTCGCTTACCGTCGTCGTCATGACCGACTCCCCCGTTCCCGTCCTCGACCTCTCGAACCTGGATGCCGGACCGGCGGCGGCCGCGCAGTTCCGCGCGGATCTTCGCCAGGCAACCCATGAGGTCGGGTTCTTCGCCCTCGTCGGCCACGGGGCCTCTCCCGCGCTCCAGGATCGGCTCCTCGCGACATCCCGCGCGTTCTTCGCCCTTCCGGATGCCGACAAACTCGCCATCGAGAACCTGAAGTCCCCGCAGTTCCACGGCTACACGCGCCTGGGCGGCGAACTCACGCAAGGACGGGTCGACTGGCGGGAACAGATCGACATCGGACCGGGCCGCGAGGCCGTCACGCGGGGGCCGGATGACCCCGCCTACATCGCGCTCGACGGCCCCAACCAGTGGCCTGAGGCTCTACCCGAGTTGCGGGAGGTCATCGATGAGTGGACCGCCCACCTCACCACGGTAGGGCGTCGACTCCTCACCGCCTGGGCCGAATCGCTCGGCGCGGATCCGCGCGCGCTGCTCCCCCTGTTCGATGACGCCCCCGCGACCCTGCTGAAGATCGTGCGGTATCCCGGCGTCCCCGACTCTGCGCCGTCGCGCCAGGGTGTCGGCAGCCACAAAGACCCGGGCGTGCTCACCCTGCTCTGGATCGAACCGGGCAGCCCCGGTCTGCAGGTCGAGTACCGCGGCGAGTGGGTCGACGTTCCGCCCGTCGATGGCGCCCTCATCGTCAACATCGGTGAATTGCTCGAATGGGCCACCGACGGATACCTGCGCGCCACCGTGCATCGCGTCATCGCGCCGGCAGAAGGTGCCGAACGTATCTCGGTTCCGTTCTTCTTCAATCCGCGACTGGATGCCGAACTGCCCCGCCTGCCGATCGCCGAGCAGTTCCGCGCTGCAGCGCGAGGGATCGAACAGGACCCCGACAATGTCATCCGCGGCACGTACGGCGAGAACCTGCTCAAGTCGCGCCTGCGCGCGCACCCCGACGTCGCGGCGATCCACTACCCGGACCTCGTCGGAGCGGCAGCGGCGGTGTGAGAGGCGTTCATGTCGTCATATGACGACATGAACACGACGACCGTGCCATAGCCGGGCATAATCGACGGCATGTCCCTGACGTGTCGGTGTTGTCGCTAGCGCTTCTGCGCCTGCTTGACGACCCCCGACCATCGCGCCTCCGCGCGCTCCCACACTTCAGGACACCCCGTGCGCTACGCCGCTTCGGTTGCTGACCTCATCGGCAACACTCCCCTCGTTCGCCTCACCTCCGTCACCGACGGCATCCGGGCCACCGTGCTCGCGAAGGTCGAGTACCTCAACCCCGGCGGCTCCGCGAAGGACCGCATCGCCGCCCGCATGATCGACGCCGCCGAAGCCGCTGGCCTCCTGCGGCCCGGCGGCACGATCATCGAACCGACCAGCGGCAACACCGGTGTCGGCCTGGCCCTGGTCGCCCAGCAACGCGGCTACCGCATGATCTTCGTGGTGCCCGACAAGTTCGCCGGCGACAAGGTCGCGACCCTGCGCGCCTACGGCGCCGAGGTCGTCGAGGTCCCGGCATCCGTCCCCCCCGAGCATCCCGACTCGTACTACTCGGTCTCGGACCGCCTCGCCCGCGAGATTCCCGGCGCCGTCAAGCCCGATCAGTTCGCCAACCCCGCCGCTCCCCGTAGCCACTACGAGACCACCGGTCCCGAGATCTGGCGCGACACCGACGGCCAGGTCACGCACTTCGTCGCCGGAGTCGGCACCGGCGGGACGATCTCCGGGGCCGGCGGCTACCTGAAGGAAGCCTCCGCGGGCCGGGTGCGCGTCATCGGAGCGGACCCCGAGGGGTCGATCTACTCCGGCGGTCCGGTCCACGGGTACCTCGTCGAAGGGGTGGGTGAGGACTTCTTCCCACCGAACTACGACCCGACCGTCGTCGACGAGTTCCACCGGGTGTCGGATGCCGAGTCCTTCGCCATGACCCGCCGTCTGGCCCGTGAAGAAGGCCTCCTCGTGGGCGGCTCCAGCGGGATGGCCGTCGTCGCCGCCCTCCGCGCCGCCAGCGATCTACCCGCCGACGCGGTCGTCGTCGTGCTGCTGCCCGACAGTGGGCGCAGCTACCTCGACAAGATCTTCGACGACGAGTGGATCGCCGCTCGCGTTCCCGAGGTCCTCGACCACGAGCCTGCGCGCACCGTGTGACGACGCATACCAGCCATCCCTCCCCCGTCCCTCTGGAGTTCCTATGACCACGTCCGCCGCCCGCCAGTTCGACTCCCTCGCCGTCCACGCCGGTCAGGATCCGGATGCCACGACCGGCGCCGTCATCCCGCCCGTGCACTTCTCGTCGACCTACGCGCAGGACGGCATCGGCACCCTGCGCGACGGGTACGAGTACGGGCGTGCCGGCAACCCGACCCGCACGGCGCTCGAACGCCAGCTCGCCGCGATCGAGGGCGGCGCGTTCGGACTCTCGTTCGCCTCGGGCCTGGCAGCCGAAGACGCCCTGCTGCGCGCCGTCCTGTCCCCCGGCGATGAGGTCCTCATCGGAAACGACGCCTACGGCGGCACGTACCGACTCATCTCCCGACTGCTGGGCCCGTGGGGCGTCAGCGTGCGAGTCGCCGACCTCAGCGATCCCGCCGCCGTCGAGGTCGCTCTGGCCGAAAGAGCCCCGCGCGTCGTGTGGGTCGAAACGCCCAGCAACCCGCTGCTGCGCGTCACGGACATCGCCTCGCTCGCGCAATCCGCGCACGCGGCGGGGGCGATCGTCGTCGTCGACAACACGTTCGCGACTCCCGCCCTCCAGCGACCTCTCGCGCTGGGGGCCGACGTGGTCGTCCACTCGACGACCAAGTACCTCGGCGGTCACTCCGACGTCGTCGGCGGCGCCGTCATCACCTCGGATGCCGAGATCCACGAGCAGACACGGTTCCTGCAGTTCGCCGCGGGTGCCGTCTCGGGGCCGCTGGATGCCTGGCTGACCACCCGCGGGATCAAGACGCTCGGCATCCGGATGCAGCGACACAGCCAGAACGCACAGCGCATCGCTGACACCTTTGCACACGACGCGCGGGTCGCCCGCGTCTTCTACCCGGGCCTGACCTCGCACCCCGGTCACGAGATCGCGGCGGAGCAGATGTCGGGATTCGGCGGGATCGTCTCGCTCGAACTGGAATCGGGTGAGCGAGCCCGGCGCTTCGCCGAGTCGACCCGCCTGTTCACGCTCGCGGAATCGCTCGGCGGTGTCGAATCGCTCGTGAACTACCCCGACGCCATGACGCATGCATCAGTGCGCGGCACCGAACTGGCTGTGCCCGAGACGATCGTGCGACTCTCGGTCGGCATCGAAGCGATCGACGATCTGCTCGACGACATCGATCGCGCCCTGGACGCATAGCCGCCGGGGTGAACCGCGTAGCTACGGAGCCCACTCGTCGCTGTTCCTGTTCCCGTTCCCGTTCCCGTTCCCGTCGGGGACGATGGCGACCAGCGCGATCTCGCTCTCCGACCACCCGCGCGACTGGAGTTCCGCACGCAGCACGCGACTGAACGCCTGCCTCGAGCTCACCCCGGTGGTGACCTCATGCCCGGATGCTGCGTCGGCACCGATCGCCTCGCAGGCGTCCCTGAGATCCGCGTCCAGCCGTGACGCCGTTGCGCCTCCGAACGCGGCACGCAGGTCCGCACCTCCGGGCAGGCTCACGAGCCAGCCGTTCACGCGATACCCGGACTCCGGGTGGGGCGTCGACGGTCCACCGTGGGGGCCGAGCGCGGCCGCCATCCGGATGACTGCCACCCCGGTCGCCGCGACGGCCGCGATACCGACCGCGGTGGTCGGATAGATCGAGAAGACTGCCCGATACAGGGGCGAGTCCATCCCGAACGCGAGCCCGACGACGATGCGTCCGAGCGAGAAGGCGGCGTATCCCACATACACGACCAGGAGAATCGTCGCACCGACCATGCCTGCCACGGGCGCCACGCGCGTCTCGCGCGCCGTGAGCACGCACAGCAGCAGCAGCGCCGACACCTTGACGAGCACAGCATCCGGATTCCCCACGAGCGCCGTGGTCAACGCGACGACGACGACAGCGGAGGCGACCACGACGATCCCAGTGCGCAGCCTCCCCGACAACGCCCGCAACGCCAAGAGAATCCCGCCGGGCGCGAGCACCATGAAGACGTCGCCGACGACCAGGGCCAGCACGGTAGTGGTTGTCTCGTAGATCGCGTACATGAGGGTCGACCCCACCGCCGAGATCCCGGCCCCGATGCTCAACCGAGCGAACACCTGCGCCCGTCCGCCGGAACCGACCCGGGTCAGCGTGAAGGCGATGACCGCGCCCGCGGCAGCGAGGCAGATCACCAGGAGACTCCAGATCCAGGCCATGCTCTCCCGCCCGAGGCTTCGCGAAGGACACTCGACTCACATACCTGGGTTCATCCTAAGGATCCAGGGTGAACGGCGAGGGTGAAGGCGAGGGTGAGCGGGCCACATCCGGTCGCGGGGCCGGGAGCCGGTAGGTAGTCGTTACTCATTGCCGCGGCTCAGCCACCGCGCGAACATGTCAACGTCCTCTGTCCCCTCCCCTGGAGACCCCCATGCCCCGCACCCGCGCTGCCCTTCTCGTTCCCACTCTCGGACTTGCATCCGTTCTGCTCTTGAGCGGCTGCATGCCATCGGTCAGCGACATCGTCGAGGACGCCACCGGTGTCTCCGTCGATGAGACCGGGGCCACCATCGAGACAGACGAGGGCACCGTCGAGGTCTCGACCAACGCGGAGGTCCCGGCGGACTTCCCGGCCGAGCTGCCCCAGCCCGACGGCCAGCTCGTGGGTGTCATCACGACTCCCGGATCCTGGAATCTCACGTACGAAGGGGTGGAGGCGGACGCTGTCGATCAGATGATCGCCACCATCGCCGGTTCGGGGTATGAGCTGGTCACCGACGGCACAACCGCCGACGGGCGCATGGCCTCCTACCAGAACGACCAGTGGGTCGTCACCGTGATCTGGGATGGCGCCGAGGGCGGGAGCAAGGCTCTGATCTACGGGGTGACGACGCGATGATGCTGCACCGTCGCCCGCGTTCCGTATTCGCCGCGCTCGCCCTCGTCCCGGCCCTGCTACTGGTCGGGTGCGCGGCTTCGGATGCCGACCCCCTCTCCACCCCGACCGACGTCGCGCTCGATGTGGCGGCGGATGATTCGACGGATGCCGAGGCCTCGACGGCTCCCGCGGCGGAAGCGGCCTCCACTGAGGGCGAGCTCATCCCGGTTCCCGACGGCATGCCCGATGTCCCCCTCTACGGCTGCGAAGAAGAAGTCGACGCCTCGGTGAGCGAGACCGAGTTCGACACGCAGTGGGTGTGGGAGTTCGTGTGCCGCACGCCCGACCCGTTCTGGCGCACGGTCGACGGGATCGCCGCCAGCGCCGGATGGACGAACACGGTCGACCAGCGCAGCGGGAACGAAGACTTCCTCACCGAGAACGTGCACTACATCGCCGATATCGGTGGCGTCGCGGGAGACGTCGATCTCAGGGCATTCGGTTCCGCGGACGACCTGGAGGTGACGTACACCGTCACCCTCGCGAAGCCGTAGCGGAGTCCTTCAGAGCCGGATCGAGCGTAGCCGGAAGCAGTCCGGTCTCGATGAGCGCGGCGCGAAGCTCGTCTCGCGACGAGACGCCGAGCTTTCGGTAGACCGACTGCAGGTGGTTGTCGATCGTGCGCGATGACACCCCGAACCGCTCCGCGATCTCCCGGCTTCGCGCGCGCCCCGCAGCCGCGATCGCGACCTCGCGCTCTCGCGGCGAAACCAGCGGGACCTCCCGCACCTGCAGGAGTGGGGCGTCCACGCCGTCTGCGGCCATCATGGCGACGCGGTCCAGCCGATGGCGGGTTTCGGCATCCGACCGCATCCGCCGGGCGATCGCCACCGCATCCAGCGCGGTCGGCGCCATGCCGCCCGCCACGAGGGCCGCAGCAGCAGCCGGCACACGGGCCGGCATCCGGTCCCGCAGCGCCACGGCGACATCGCGCAGGGCCGTGTAGAGACGCAGCGAGGCGGGGACCTGTTCGCAGATCGCCTCGAGTATCGACGCGGCCCGGTCGACCCGGTCGATCCGGATGCAGACTCCCAACGAGATCGCCGCGACCAGATGGAATCCCACGGCGACCGCCTGCTCGGCAGCATCCTCGATCAGCGCCGCCGCGCGTACCGCGTCACCGTTCGCGTACGAGAGCCACGCCTCGCATTCCGCGACCATCATGAGGGCCTTGGGCTCTGCGCGCTGCGCCGGGTCCATCGCATCCAGGAGCGCTCGTGCACCGGCGAGGTCACCCGACTTCGCCGTGAGGTCGGCACGGATGGCAAGAGCCAGCGGCATGATCGCGAACGGGTCACGCCACCGCAGCTGGTCGACGGCGAGAGCGCACAGCCGCCGGGCCTCGGTGAGCCGGCCGTTGTAGCTGCGGTGCTCGGCGACGGTGCTCGTCCAGATGCCCGCGCCCTCGCCTGCCGTCGCCCGGCGGGCCTCCGCGAACTCGACGGCCC
Organism: Microbacterium sp. bgisy207; assembly: GCF_965345035.1. Classification (GTDB taxonomy): domain Bacteria; phylum Actinomycetota; class Actinomycetes; order Actinomycetales; family Microbacteriaceae; genus Microbacterium. The sequence continues at coordinate 212,200 of NZ_CBDRMG010000005.1, read as the reverse complement.
GCTCATGCTCGCCACGGGAGAGGAGATCGAAGTAGGTTTCGAACCCGATCATCGCCGCCGCGAACGGGTCGAGGACGCCGTATTTCGCCTGCGCCTCGGCAAGCAGCGACGCCGCCTCGACGGCGGATGCCGTGCGGCCGTTCATCGACTCGGTCATGATCGACGCCACCGCGCCGCGCACGAGCATCTCCGGCGACTCCTCGCCGCCCTCGCCATCGCTCGTGTGATCGTGGCTCCGCTCCCCCATCTGCCCGACCAGCCCGCGCCACAGGCGCAACTCCGGATCCAGCGCGGCCCCGACGCTCGGGGGTGCGACAGCCTGGAGTTCCTCGGCAGCTCGGATCGCTGCCGCGACATCGAACCGGCGGAACGCGAGATGCTCGCCGCGGCGACTGGCCAGCAGCGCACGATCGCTCCAGCTCACAGCCTCAGCCGAGACGTCGGTCGAGCTCGCGCTCGCACCCGCCGCCGGCTCGTCGGCGTTGGGTGCTGATTCGGCGGCCGCGAGGGCGGCGTCGAACGCGGCGTCGGCCGCCTCGAGTTCACCCACACTCGACTTCGCGCAGGCGAGCACCAGATGAGCGCGGAACAGCTGGGCATTCCCCGACGCCACGCGCGCCGCGTGCAGCGCGAGCGCGGCGGCATGCTCGAAGTCGGCCGAGCGGAAGGCGTGATCGGCCGCCCACACAAGGTCGGCGGCATCCGGGTCGTCCTCCCCCGCCGAGTGCAGCACGATCGCCTTGAACCGGCTGGTGGGATCGCCAAGAGCCGCCAGATGCCGGATGGCATGCTCACGGGCCCCGGCTGTGTCGTCGCCGATCGTCTCCAGCGCTTCCGAGAGCAGCGGGTGGGCAACACGCACCGCTCGTGATCCGGCCTCCCGCACGAGCACACCGCGAGCGATGAGCGCATCGAACACCCGCCTGGGCCAGGGCACACTCCGGTCGTGCGAATCGAGGCCGTCAAGATCGAGCGGTTGGGTCACCGACACGAACCGCAGCGCCCCACGCTCATCAGCGTCCAGGGAAGCGACAGCGGCACCGATGGTCTGCAGCAGATCGGGAGGTGTCTGCCCATCGTCGATCTCGACCACGCCGTCCGTGATCCGCACGGCACCGTCGCGGTCGGCGGTCTCGACAAGCATCCGCAGGTACAGGGGGTTGCCTTCGGTCCGACCGGCGAGCCGCATTGCATCCGCGCGGCGCCCGGCGGCTCCGAAGCGGTGGCGCAGCAACTCCTGGATGTCGTCGACCGCAAGTCCGCCGACCTGACGCTCCTGGGCGAACCCTTCGAGCAGGAGCTTGGCAAGCGGGCCCGGAAGCGCCTCGCCGAGGCGAGCTGTTGCGATCATCGGCACACCGAATCCGCGCACGAGCTGATACACGACCGCAGCCGACACCTCGTCCAGACGCGGCGCGTCGTCCACGACAAGCAGATGGTCACCGGGATGGCGTCCGATGCGGGAGACGACAGCGGGAACGGCCTGTGCGGGGTCGACCGGGAGCTCCAGCGCCGTCAGCACCGGCGAAAACGCGGCCAAGGGCACCGCGCCCAGTTCGGCCAGCGCGATGACCGACACGACGCGGCGGTCCGGCATCCGTTCGGCCACGAGCGTCGCAAGGGCCGTCTTCCCGATGCCCGGTGGCCCGATGAGGATCTGGGCCCGAACGGGGAGCTCACTGAGCCGTCCGACGAGCATGTCGATCTCCGGCTCTCGCCCGACGAGGGGCCATACGCTCTCCCGCGTCGGCGCAGCTTTCACGAGAATCTATAGTGGCACCGCTCCGGCGATGCGGGCGCGGCACCCGGACCACTAGTGTGATGCCGTGCGAAAGCTGATGGCGGCTGTTGCTGCGACGACCGGACTGCTCGTCCTTCTGCTCACAGGGGCGCCGGCCCTCGGAGCCAGCGGAGACACCGATGCGCTCGACGGACTGGACTACGTGTCGCTCGGCGACTCCTACCAGGCCGGGTATGGACTCACTCCGTTCAGCAATACGAGCCCGTTCGCGGGCGACCCCAACGGCTGCTACCAGGCCGATGGCAACTATCCGCACCTGCTTGCGGCGTCGTTCGGTCTCACGATCAATGACCAGACCTGTTCGGGCGCGATCACCGCCAACATCGGCTACGGATCGGCGACGGTCCCCGCGACCGACCCGAACGTCATCCTGCCGACGCTTCCGGATGTCTCGACACTGCAGGTCACGCTCTCGGGCATGACGGCACCGCAGCTGCAGTCGGCGGGCCTGAGCGCAGACACCGACATCGTCACGGTCGGCATCGGCGGCAACGACCTCGGCTTCTCGTCGATCGCCACGGCCTGCATGCGCCTCACCGTCGACAGCGATCCCGCCTACCTCGAGTACAAGGTCGGGTCGTTCGACAACTGCAAGGACTACTTCGACGACGAAGCCACCTATCCGTCGGCGTACCTGAAGGGGCGTATCACCGACTCCGTGGCGCCGCGCCTCGCGCAGACGTTCGCCGAGATCCGGGCCGCCGCTCCGAACGCGCAGGTCTTCGTCGTGGGATACCCGCAGGTTGCGCCCAACAACGCAACGGATGCCTGCTTCACCGCGCCGACGACGCCGAACGCGGTGCCCTACAACGGCATCGATCTGCAGTTCCTGCACGACATCGAGCAGCAGCTCGACGACACCATCCAGTCCGCCGCGCTCGCGGCGAACTTCACGTTCATCCCCACGTGGGACCAGACAGCCGGCAACACCCTGTGCACGCCCGACCCCTGGATCAACGGCATCACGCTCTACATCAACACGCAGCAGGACTGCGACCCGGGCTACCTTCCCGCCGACTCCGAGAAGTGGATCTGCGTCAAGCTCGGTGCGCTGCACCCGAACGAGGGCGGCGTGCTCGAGGTCGCGAACATCGTGCAGCAGGCCATCGCCGAGTGGGCGCAGACCCGAGGGGTCACCGCGAGTGTCGGCGAGGTCGTGCAGGGCGGGCAGGTGACACTCTCGGGCGGCGGTTTCGGACCGAACGAGACGGTGCAGATCGAGCTGCACTCGACGCCCGTCCTGCTCTCGTCGGTGCCGGCCAGCGCGTCAGGGACGTTCTCGACGACCCTGACGATCCCGACGGATGCCGCGCCCGGCCCGCACTCGCTGGTCGCACGGGGCCTCAGCTCCAAGCGGACGTTCTCCACCCCCGTCACCGTCACCGCGGCCAGCCCCGCGAGCGAAGGCGGAGCATCCGTCCTGGCCGAAGGCGGCATGGACTCGACCACCCTGAGCCTTGTCGGTCTCGGGGCGCTGCTGGGCACGGCGCTGGTCGCGGGTGGGGCAACGCTCGCGCTGCGGCACGGCCGCGTCGCCCGTGTGAAGCGCTGACGCCAGCGCGTCACCGGAACCCGGTGCGGCACCGCATCGCGGCACCGCCACGCCTCAGCCTGCCGTCAGCGGACCTGTCGGGCGAGCAGGATCGCGATGGCCGCGCACAGGGCCGTGCTCACGGCGACGAGGACCGCCCCGAGCGGCCCGATGCCGTCGAGCACGATGAACACGAGGTTCAGGACAAGACTGATCGTGCCCGCCGCGGCCGGCACCCAGGGACGTCTGGCGAGAGGAACCACCAGCACAGCGAGCGCGGCGACCAGAACGACGACGTTGCCCGAAATGCGCAACGGCTCGACCTGATCGATCGCGACGTGCAGCACGACGTCGAACACGGTCAACAGGGCGAGGACTGTCGCCAGCACCAGGACGACACGGGAGCGAGAGAGCACGACTGAGTCTCTCATCACTGCTCCCGATGGCGCCCGCGAGAGGATGGATGCCGTGAAACTGGCGATCATCGGCCTCGCGCTGCTGCTGGCCGCAGCCAGCGCCATCGCCACCGGAGTGGCGCGCCCCGACGATGCGATCATCGTGGCCGAGCGGGTGTGGCCGATCCTCCTCTTCGTCGTGTCGGTGACGATCGTCGCCGAACTTGCTGCAGCCGCCGGCGTGTTCGACGCCGCAGCGCACCGACTCTCACGTGTGGGACGCGGGCGCACCGCAGCGCTCTGGGCCGCCGTGGTGATCCTCGCCGTCGCGGCAACCGCTTTCCTCTCGCTGGACACCACCGCTGTGCTGCTCACCCCGGTCATCGTCGCGGTGGTCAGGGCGCGACGCCTCGACCCGCTGCCTTTCGTGTTCGCGACCGTCTGGTTGGCCAACACCGCCTCGCTCGTGCTGCCGGTCTCGAACCTCACGAACCTGCTCGCCGCCGACCTGCTGCACCTGGACCCGTGGGAGTTCCTCGCGCTCCTCGGGCCGTCCGCGGTGATCGCGATCGCGGCGACCGTCGGCGTGCTCGTCGTGTTCTTCCAGCGCAGTCTGCACGGCACCTACCCCGATGTGACTCCCCCTGCCGCGGCCGACCCTCAGCTGCTGCGCATCGCAGCGATCGTCGTCATCGTTCTGCTTCCGCTGCTCGTGTCGGGACTCGCGCCATGGATCCCCGCATCCGCAGCCGCCCTCGTGCTCCTCGGCGTGTTCGGATGGCGGCATCCGCGCGCACTGCGGTGGCGTCTTGTGCCGTTCTCGCTCGTCGTCTTCGCGGCAGGGCTGTTCTTCGCCGTCGGAATCCTCGAGACACTCGGTTCGGGCGCTCTCATCGGGGCCATCGCGGGCACCGGGACGGATCTGCTGTCGCTGTGGCGCCTGACCGGGACAGGGTTGATCTCGGCGAACCTCATCAACAATCTGCCCGCGTATCTGCTCATCGAACCGGTCGCCGGGTCACCCGAGCGGCTCGGTGCGCTGCTGATCGGCGTCAATGCGGGCTCTCTCATCACGCCGTGGGCCTCGCTCGCGACCCTCTTGTGGCATCGCCGGTTGCGAGTCGAGGGCGTCGACGTGGGATGGACCCGGTTTGTTCTCATGGGGCTGGTGGGCGCACCCCTGATCGCGCTCACCGCCGTCATCCCCCTGGCACGCTGACCTGCGGACGGCGCACGGCAGGGCTCACCGTTCGCCCGAGCGCGACGCGAGCGCCACCCGCATCCGCGCGGTCACGGCAGGAGGTTCGGGATCGGAAACTCCCGCATCCGGTCCCACGGCTCCGTCCACCCCAAGCGATCGAAGAGGCCATCAAGCAGCATCGCGGTGAACCCCCACACGAGGTGCTCGCCTGTCTCGTGGCGCACCAGGAATGCGGGAGCACGGTGGGCCCGCTCGCCCCGGTCGATGACGGTGCTTCCCCGATTCGAGGGATCCAGCAGGTCCGCGACGGGCGCCCGAAAGACGGCGGCCGATTCCCCGACATCGACCGCGCGCACCGGCGACGGCCTCCGCCACCAGCTCAGAACCGGCGTCACGCGATGAGACGAGTACGGAAGGGGCACTTCGCTGAGTGTGCCCAGCACGTCCACCCCCGCCGGATCCAGGCCCGTCTCCTCCTGCGCCTCACGCAGCGCGGCGGTGACCGGACCGGTATCCCCGGGCTCGAGTCGACCACCCGGGAATGCCACTTGTCCCGCATGCGAGCGCAGCGTCGCCGCGCGGGCCAGAAGCAGGACGTCCAAGTCTCGCGAGACCTCAGCCGCGCTCGGCCGATGGACGCTCGGTGCGGCATCCAGCATCCCGAACAGGATCAACACGGCCGCCGGCCTCGCCTCCGGATCCGTGGGGAAGCCCAGGATCGCGGAGAGGCTGTCATCGGGGCCGACGGGTGAACCGCTCTCGACGAGCTCCAGCAGTTGTCGGCGCGCGCGGTGCATGCGCGGGTCCGCGTTCTCGCTCCCCCGCGCCGCGTGGGGACCGCTCGTTCGCACCGCAGCATCGCGGGGCCCGACGTCGCCAGTCATCCCCCCAGGGTACGGCCGACGCGCCCCGACCCCGCCGACGGATGGTAAGTTTCCGGCCACGGGACGGTACGGGGAGGTGCTGATGCCCGGACGGCGAGCGGCACCGGCCGCCTCGATGATCCTGGCCGCGATGGCGATCATTGCCGCGCTCGCCGGAGTCGTGACCGCCGGCTCGCTGTGGTCGACCTACCAGGCTGCCGAGTCGACGGCGGCGCAGACGCGGGTCGTCCTGGACGACGCCCTCGCCGACGCGCGTGGACGAGCGGATGCCGTCATCTCCGCTCAGGAAGACACCGAGCGGCTGCGGGAGTTCGCCGTCGGTCAGGCGAACTGTCTTCGGGTGAACCCCTGGTCGCCGCTGTGCAACAACTGGAACGCGCAGTCCGCGCTCGCGACCGCCGAGGCATCGCTGGCCGGCCTCGAAAGCGAGATGGACGTCGCCTTCGAGCGGGTCACCGGCGCGAGGGGCCCGTACGAGGCAGCACGCGCCGGTGCGGATGCCGCATACACGTCCTTCCTGGGTGCATGGGTCGCCGCATCTGTCGTGGTCACGGCTCTGCTCGGCGCCGCCATCCGTTCAACCGTCCGGGGTGGACGCGCGCCCTCGTCCGATCCTTCCGGCGCCGGTCACTGAACGCCACGGAACAGCTCACGCAGCGCGGAAGCGGCCTCGGAGCGGGCGAAGACCGGGATACGGTCGATCGGCGTCGCCACCGACACCTGGCCTCCTCCGGCATGCCGCTCGCCCGTCCAGACATCGACCCACTCGCCCTCGGGCAGGTACACCGGCCAGGTCGACGCGTCCGGCGCGAGAACCGGCGCCACCAGGAGGTCAGGACCCAGCATCCACTGCACACCCGCTGACCACACCCGCTCGTCGTCCGGCCAGTCGAAGAACAGCGGACGCATGAGCGGGCGGTCCGTCGCGATCGTCTCGCGCGCGGATGCCGCCAGATAGGGAACCAGCGCCTCCCGCAGCTTCACGAAGCGCCGCGTGATCGGAATCACCCGCGCGTCGCCGGTGCGCTCGGCGATGTTCCAGGGGGTCCGGTCCCGAGAGGGACGACGGTGATGGTTGAACTCCGAGTGGTACTGCATGATGGGCACGAACGCGGAGGCGCTCATCGCACGGACGTAGAGTTCCGCGTCGGGCACGTCCCCGGAGAAACCGGCGATGTCCCAGCCCCAGTACACGATGCCGCACGCCGCGGCTGACAGCCCCGCGTTCATCGACCAGCGGAATGCCTGCCACGTGCTGTTCTCGTCGCCGGCCCAGAAGGCACCGTGGGGCTGCGATCCTGCGAAACCTGCGCGGCTGAACGTCACCGGCGCCTTGCCCGCCGAGAGCAACAGGTCGCCGTATGCGGCGGCGTACGCCGCCGGGTACGTGTTGTTCTTCTCGTCGCCGCGACGACCGTCGAGGTAGACCAGTTCGCTCCCCCATGCGTGCTCGCCACCGTCGGTCTTGAATCCGTCGATGCCGACATCCTCGACCAGATACCGGCGCTTGTCCGTCCACCACCGCGCAGCGCGATCGTCGGTCAGATCCGGCATGAGACCGAGCGGGAACCACCACCCCCGATTGCGGTAGGGCCGCAGACCGCCGCGTGAGTCGGGCTCTCGGATGAGCACTCCCTCGGTGATGGCGGCGCGGGCGTCCGCGGCTGCCTGCCCCACCGGGTGGGGACGCATCTTGATGAGCGGGATCTGCCAGAGGTGCACGGTGATTCCCCGGCGATGCAACTCATCGGTCATCGCCTTCGGGTCCGGCCAGGCGCCCTCCGCCGGGAAGGAGAAGTCGGAGAGCCGATGAGGCGACCCGTCGTCGTTGACCTCGTACTGCGCGTCGCGGAACGCGGTGAAGGTGGATTCATCGCTCCACGCTTCGATGACGACCGATCCGACGGGAATGTCGTGTTCGCGGTGCAGGTCCATCTGTCGCATCACCTCGGCCTGCGTGTTCCACTCGTTTCCGCTCGCCCAGAGCCGGAACACCCAGGAGGGCAGCTCGGCGGCGCGACCGACACCGTCGAGGAATCCCCCGAGGACGTCCACGGGAGATCCGGTGAACAGGCGCAGGGGCACGATGCCCTCCGGTCCCGTCTCGGCTTCCACAAGAACGCGATCCCGAACACTCTCCCCCGTGTCGAACCACACGCGGCGGGATGTATCGACGTGGAATCCCCAGCCTGCCCCACCCACAACGTGCGCGAACGGCATCGGCATATAGGTCTTGCGCTCGGCGCCTTGCGACTTGTACTGCTCGAAGACCATCGAGTCCAGGCGGATGCGGGTCTGCTCGAGCGCGTCATACCGCTCACCGAAGCCGACGACGTGCTCCTGCTCCGACAACGGCAGCGCGAAGCGGACCCGCCACGCCCGGCGTCCGTCGTGCAGCACCTCGACGCTTCCCTCGATCACAGTCGAGCGTCCGGACACGTCGACCGCAGCCGGTTGCGGTTGCCACTGCGCAGCGCGGAAGGAGAACCAGCGGGTCCGCTCGGAGCGGCCGTCCTGGCGCGATGCGATGAACCGATACCGGTACGTTCCGCTGCCGCGCAGCACCGGCGTCTCCACCTGCCACCCGCCGGCGGAGCGCGACAGCCGCGCGGCCGCGGACGCAAGGTGGCCACCGTCTTCCACGCGGCCGCGCGAGGCGCGCAAGGCGCGCTCCAGCGGCAGCTCGACGGTCTCGACAGTGCCGTCGTCACCGCGCCATTCGAGCGAGCAGCGCACCGCGACAGCGGCGGCATCCGTTCTCACACCGAGCGCGGCGGTGGCACCCACGAGCGGGACGACAGGCGACCGCTGCTCGGTGTCGACAGCGTAGGGGTGCCCCGACCCGTGTGGACGGTGACGGATCATCGCGCACCTCCCTGTCCCGGCGCGGTCGCGGCGTATGCCGCTACCGTCAGCGCGGCCGGGTCGATGGCGCCGAGCTCGACGCCCAGGCGAAGAAACATCGCGTGGCTCCACAGCAGCGGAGTGGCCACCGGACCCCACTTGTCGATCCACTCTTGGCGCATGCCGGGCGCGATCAGATGCTCTCCGACCTGCTCGGGCATGTCTCCGGTGTCTGTCGCGGTCGCGGCAGACCACGCGAACAGTTCCTCTGCGCGGTCGCGGTCACCCGCGGCGAGATGCGCGAGGCCGAGGAAACAACTCAGCAGCGGCCATTGCCCGCCACCGAAGAAGGTGTCACCGAGGTAGCGATGCACTCCCCCGGTCACGGCGAGATGGGACTCGAGGACCTCGATCGTGCGGCGCCCCACGGCCGACCGGGCATCGATCACCCCCAGCGGCGCGAGCGCTGCCGCAAGGCTGCCGTCGACGGCGGTCGAGCCCACCCATTTCACCAGGTGCCCGTCCGCCACGCCCCGCTCCGTGATGAACTCCGCGATGGCGCGGGCGGCATCGTCAGCGGCGGCGCGGCGCTCTCCCGAGATCAGGCCCGCGACGGATGCTGCCCGAAGGCCGGCTTCCACGCACGCAAGCGTGGAGATGTGCACGTGTTGCGAGTGTTCTTCCCACCAGTCGTAGCAGGGCCGCTGCCACGACGCGACGAGATAGTCGACGGTGATACCGACCGCATCGACGAACCGATCAGCGGGGAGCCCGTGTCGCTCGAGGTGGGCGGCGAGCGCCCAGATCCAGGTGCCGTAGCCGTCGAGTTGGAAGTCCCACCATTCGTCGACGCCGTCCTCCCCGGCGAATGTGAACCGCGCCGGAAGCATGTCGGACGCCGCGACGGGACGACCCGCCGCGGCCTCGGCGACGATCCGCATGATCGTGTCGCGCCGGCGGGCGATGGTGTTCGCGCACCACTGGAAGAAGGCGGTTGCCGAGTCCGGAGCACCGGCGATCGACGCTGCGTCTGCGATGAACGCGCCGTCGCGCAACCAGCTGTATCCCACGTAGGCCGAGAACGTGGGGCTGGCGGGGTAGGCGCCCTCCGGTGTCTGCAGTCCCGTGATGAGGCGGATGCTGTGTTCAGCAAGAGCGGAGTACGAGTCGAGGCGGCGGGGCGTGTGGGCCACGGGGTCCTTCTGTCTGTGTCGGTGTGGGGGCGTGCGCGCTGACCGTGGTGCCGCGCCTTCGTGTGCGAGGAGGCGCGGCACCACGGTTGGGTGCGGCTACTCGAGCAGGCCGGTCACCTGCTCGGCGAGTGCCGGGATTGCCGTGTCGGCAGTCGCTCGCCCGGCGGCGATCTCACCGAGCGCATTGGTGACGTCGTCCTGGATCTCGGTCGCGTTGGGGCCCAGCTGCGGAGCGACGGCGATGTTCTCGAGCGCCTCGAACACTGCGGCGCGGTTCTCCGGCGGCGTCAGCTCGAGGTACGGCGTGAGAAGGGCGTCATCGCTGATCGCGGGAAGCTCCCACCCGCTGCTCAGTCGCACATCGACCATCGTCTGCGACGAGGTGAGGAACTCCGCCCACTTCTGAGCAGCCTCCTTGTGCTCCGAGTTCGCGGACACGACAGCGGCGTTGGAGAACACCGCGCTGGCCTTCTGGACATCACCGGGCTCGACCGCGATGTCCCACTCGAACGGAAGGTCACCGACGAGACTGATCATCCAGATCCCGGTGTGCCACATCGCGAGCTTTCCGTCCTTGAACAGGTTCGAATCGAAGTCCGGCGTGCCCGCGCCGTCCTCCGCGGTCGGCATGACCGTGCCGGACTTGCCGGCGAGCCAGTTCGCGGCACGCAGGCCGGCCTCGGAATCGAACGCAGCCTCGGTGTTGTCGGCGTTGAGGAACTCACCACCGGCCTGCTGAACCGTCTTGTAGTACTCGTAGTAGCTGATGGGCTGATAGTCGCCCCACACCCCCGCGGCAGTGTCGGTGAGCGCTTCGGCGGCGGCCAGCTCGTCGTCCCAGGTCCAGTCGGATGTCGGGTACTCGACGCCGGCGGCGTCGAAGAGGTCCTTGTTGTAGAACAGGACGACGTCTGAGAACGACGTCGGAAGACCGTACTGAGCGCCGTCGACGGCGTACGTCTCGAGCACGGAGGTGCGGTACGCCGAGGCATCCACATCGGTCAGCTCGGCCAACGCTCCACTGGCCTGAATGTTCGGGAAGCTCCCGGCGTCGACGTCGAAGACATCAGCTTCGGTGCCGGCAGCCAGATCAGTCTGCAGCTGCGTGAAGTAGTCCGAGTACGGCGCGGTCGTGACCTCGACGGTGATGTCGGGGTTCTCCGCCTCGAACGCGTCGACGATCGTCTGAAGGTTCTCTTCGTTCCCTCCGTTGGAGATGAAGTTCGAGTACGTGATGGTGACGGGACCACTGTCGGTTCCGCCGTCCTCGGATGCCGAGCATCCTGCCAGCGCGAGTGCGCCGACTGCGGCAATCGCCGTCGCCGCAACGAGTGTCTTCTTCATGTGATCGGGATCTCCTTCGATTCGGATGGGTGGTGAGGGGTTCGGGTGGCCTATTTCAGGCCGGTCCCGGCAACGCCCTGAACGATGTATTTCTGGGCGAAGACGTAGAGGGCGAACATCGGGATGATGCTGATGACCGAGCCGGCCATCAGCACGTCCCATTGGGTGGAGTACTGACCCTGGAGGCTGGACAGGGCGACCGGCAGGGTCTGCAGCATGGGGTCGCGCAGGATGATGAGGGGCCACAGGAAGCTGTTCCAGGTGTTCAGGAAGGCGAACACGGCGAGCGTCGCGAGGGCCGGTCGAACGAGCGGCAGCATGATCTGGAAGAAGATCCGGAAGTGGCCCGCGCCGTCGAGCGTTGCCGCCTGGTCGAGGTCGTACGGCACCGTGCTCATCGCTTGGCGCAGCAGAAACACCCCGAAGGCCGACGCGATCGTTGGGAGGATCGCACCGAGGTACGTGTTGATCAGCCCGAGGGTCCGCATCTCCGCGAACAGCGGCACGATGAGCACCTGGAACGGGATCATCATGGTCGCCAGATACAGCAGGAAGACCAGGTTGCGTCCGGGGAACGGCATCCGCGCGAACACGTACGCCGCCATCGAGCTCGTCACCAGCTGCAGGAGGGTGCTCACGACCGCGATGATGATCGAGTTCACGATCACGCGGGCGAACGGGACCGTGCTGAACAACTGGACGTAGGGCTCGAGCGACGGGTTCTCGGGGATGAGCTGAGGCGTCACCGTGAGGCTCGCGCCCGGGGTGATCGAAGTCACGACAGTCCACAGGAACGGGAAGAGCATGATCAGCCCGCCCGCGATGAGCAGCACATACAGGGATGCGGTGCGCAGCGTCTTAGTCATAGTTCACCCACTTCCGCTGGCCGTAGAACTGGACGAGGGTGACCACGAGGATGACCGCGAACAGCAGCCACGAGAGCGCCGAAGCCATGCCTGCCTGGCCGTATCGGAACGTCAGGTCGTAGACCTCGAGCACCACGACCTGCGTCGCATCGTTCGGACCGCCGGCGGTCATGACGTAGACCTGGTCGAAGACTTGGAAGCCATTGATCAACGAGAGCACGATGACGAAGAACGTCGACGGTGAGAGCATCGGCATCGTGACGTGCACGAGTCGCTGCCACCAGCCGGCGCCGTCCAGCTCGGCGGCCTCGTAGAGATCCGCATTGATCGATTGCAGACCGGCCAGCAGGATCACCATGACGAACCCGAGATCCTTCCACGCGGACGCCAGGATGATCGAGGGCATCGCCCACGCGGGATCTGCCCACCACCCGGGCCCGTCGATGCCGAACCACGCCAGGACGGTGTTGACGACGCCCGTGCTCGGGTTCAGCAGCCACCGCCACACGAGAGCCACCACGACCCAGCTGGTGATGACCGGGAGGAAGTACACGCCGCGCAGCAGCGAGCGACCCTTCAGTTTCGCGTTCAGGGCGAGAGCCAGCGCGAGCCCGCCGACATAGACCAGCGGCAGGTAGCCGACGATGTAGTACAGCGTGTGCAGGAACGCCGCACCGGTCGCGGGGTCGGTGAGCAGGTCGGCGTAGTTGTCGAGTCCGACCCACTCCATGGGACCGATGAGGTTCCACGAGTGAAGGCTCGTCCATCCGGCCGAGATCATCGGCCCGAAGACGAACGCCAGCAGCGGGACGAGACTGGGGAGCAGGAAGACCAGCACCGTGAGGGTGTACTTCGCGCGTTTCCCCCGCGGCCGGGTCCGGCGTCCTGCCCCGGGAACGCCCCCGCGCGCGGCCAGGGCGTCACCGGCATCCGGGGATGCCGAGCGCAGCGGGACTGTGGTCACGAACCCACCTCGAGCGACGCGACGAAACGTTCGCGGACGAGCCGGCCCTGTTCCCCGGAGACGCCGTCCGCATCGAAGGGTGTCGCGAGCACGAGGGCTGCAGCACCCTGAGCCCACCGATCATCGAGCCAGCGCTCGACGGCGACGGGCGTGCCGCGCTTGCCGGGCACGAGGGCGCCGCGCAGCGCCTTCTCGAACGAGTCCGACCAGTGGTGCCAGGCCTCCACGCCTTCGCCCGAGAGCACGACGATGTCGGGGTCGAAGAGGTTCACCGCACCGGCCAGCGCGCGACCGAACGTGTGTCCGGCGTGCGCGAAGATCTCGCGAGCATCCGTGTTGCCCGCGTCTGCGAGAGCACGCAACTCGTCGATGCCCTCGTGCGTACCGAGGAGGCGGATCGAGCGCGCATCGTTGATGAGTGCGCCCTGGCCGACGATCGCCTCGAGGCAGCCGCGGTTCCCGCACTGGCACAGTGGGCCGTCCTCACGGACGGGGACGTGACCCAGATCTCCTGCGCCACCGGCCCGGCCGCGGACGATGGCGCCGTCCGCGATGATTCCGGCTCCCACGCCGTTTCCGACCGTGACCACGAGCACGTTGTCCGAGCCGCGCCCCTGGCCGAACAGATGCTCGGCCACGCACAACGCGTTGACGTTGTTCTCCACGACGACCGGCAGCTGGAGGCCACGTCGCAGCAGGTCGCCCAGCGGTACCTGGTGCCAGCCGAGCTGCGTCGAGTCGACGACCCCGACTCCCTGTTCGGCGACGGTTCCCGGCAGCCCCACGCCGATGCCCAGGATCTGCGTGTCCCTGCCGCCGGCGATGAACGCCCGAATCAGGTCGATGAGGGCGGATGTCGCCACCGGCGAGACGGCATCGAACTCCGCTGTCTCGGAACGGACGACCACCCCGTCGATCCCGACCTGCACGATCACGACATGGTCGGGCGCCACCTTCACCCCGAGCGCCGTCAAACCTCGCGAGACGAGGCCGAGGCGACGAGCGGGACGCCCCCCGCTGCGTGCGGCTTCGAGCTCTTCGATGAGCCCGTCGACGAGCAAGTCCCGCGTGAGCTGCGTGACGAGGGCCGGCGAGACATCCAGAGCGCGAGCGAGTTCGGCCCGCGATGCAGGTCCCTGACCGCCGAGGTGAGCCAGGATCGCCGTCCGGTTCACATCCGCGAGAAGCCGGTTTCCCTTTGCCACTTCACTCCCTCGTTCCGTGTTCTCACTCGTTGCGTGACCTCACTCGTCGCGAGAACTCGGTCACTGACTCGCCGCACGACCACTTAGGTCATCACTTTCTTAAGTCGTGAATAAAGGCTAGAAGGAAGTGTTCAGCGATGTCAAGCACGTCCGCGACATCAGCGACCGACGGGATCCCCGCTCTCGCGCACCGCACGCGCCGCGCCGTGCGCGGGTGTCCGGCGGACGCAGATGCGCTCAGATGATCGGCCGCACCGGCTGACGCAGAATCGTCCTGAGCTTGTCCGGAGCCACGCGCCGCGGGTCGCTGAGGTAGATCTCGTGATGCGGCCCGTTGAAAGTCAGTCCCTGCGCCGGCATGAGGTCGGTGTGCAACCGCTCCAGCGTGGGCGTCTCGGCGTCGTAGGACCCGATGTGCAGAATCTGCAGCGCGAGCCCCTCGTCGATGACAGCGGGAACGACGCGCGCGATGGGAAGCTCCGGTTTCGCGCGCGCCGCCGTTTCCAGTCCGGCGCGGATGTCGGCATCCGTCACCTGCGCGGGCAGCGGGATCATCATCGTCCAGGCCCAGGCGTCCTTGCGTCGATCCCGGAAACTCGCGGGGTCTTCGCTGGACCACAGCCCCTCGAGCGGTCCGACGACGAAGCCCTCTCCCGTGCGGGCCGCGAACGCGCCCCTCACGGCGTAGCCCGACGCGTAGAGCGCGCTCACGGCATTCGTGTACTCAGGCGACGTGTTCGGGTCGCCGCGGCCTTCGACGGTGAGGTATGTGAGAGGCGGCACGGTCACGCGGGTGAAGTCGTGAGCGCTCGGCGCGTAGAGGTCCTTGCGGTCCTTCTTCAGGTCGTACGTCAATCCTCGCCGTCCCTCCGTCGCACGCCGACGTCAGTCGACCTCGCCGCGCATCGACCCCGACCGCTCTGCCGCCCGGCGCACGACGAGCGCGCCGACGAAGCCGAGCAGGAGGAAGACGGTAGCGACCAGGAGCGACCACCGGGTGGCGTCCGCGAAACCGGTCGACAGCGCCGTCACCGCCGCCGCCGTCTGGTCACCCAGCGCACTGCTGGACCCCTCCGCGCGCAGCTGGCTGATCGTCGTTCCCGCGGACTGGCGCGTCGTGTCCGCGAGCTGTGTCGCCGTCGACCCGGTGATGCCGGCATCCGTGAGCGCCGCCGGCAGCGTCAGGGCCAGCGCGACCGCGAGGGCAGCCCCCGCAAACGCCGTGCCGAGGGCCGAACCCACCTGCCGAACGGTGCTCTGGGTCGCCGATCCCTGTCCCGACACGTCGACGGGCACGTCCTGCAGAACAGTGCCGGTAAGTTGCGCGGATGCCAGGCCCAGACCCAGTCCATACACCACCAGCGGAATCGCGATGATCCATCCGGAGCTGTCCCCGGTGATGAGAAGGGCGAGGATGCCGACCCCGACCACTTCGAGACCGAGCCCGATGAGTACGGTCCCCGGCGACCCGAAACGCGCGGCAAGGTGGCGCGCGGAGGCCCCCGAGAAGAAGGCGCCGAGCGCCATCGCTGCCAGGACGAGACCTGCCCCCATGACATCCAGACCGAGGGCATTCACAAGGTACAGCGGCAGCACGAAGATGATCGCGAACTCCCCCACCGCCACCATCGCGGCCGTCAAGTTCCCCCAGGTGAAGGTCGGCAGTCGGAACAGATTCAGATCGAGGATGGCGGATCGGCGCACGCGCTCGCGGTGACGTTCCCACAGCACGAACAGCACCAGGGCGACGATCGCGACGGCGAAAGCGATCGGGACGACAGAGACCGGAGCATCCGCGGGCCACTGCCAGCCGAACACCGAGAACTCCCCGGTGGGCGCCCACCACCCCAGCTGCGGCCCTTCGATGACCGCGAACACCAGTGCGCCGAAGCCGATGGCGCTCAGGAGCGCACCGTCGACGTCCGCGCCCGGCCGCCCCTTCGCGCCCTTCGTCTCGGGCACGGTCAGCAGCGCTGCCACGAAGACGGCCGCACCGAGCGGGATGTTCACGAGGAAGATCCAGTGCCACGACGCCCACTGCGTCAGCGCTCCGCCGGCGAGCGGACCGATCGCCGCCGCTCCCGAGATCACCGCGCCCCACACGCCGAAGGCGGCACCGCGGTACCTGCCGCGGAACACCGCATTGACCGTCGACAGGGTCGAGGGCATGATGAGCGCCGCGCCGATCGCCTGCACGGCGCGCGCGGCGATGAGCGGGCCCGCAGCGTCAGCCATCGCGGCGAGGATGCTACCGCCGACGAACACGACGATGCCCACCTGGAACAGCAGTTTGCGTCCCCACCGGTCGGCAAGTTTGCCGGTGGAGAGCAGGAGGGCTGCCAGCAGCACCGCGTAGAGACTGTTGACCCACTGCGCGTCGGTCAGATCGAGGCCGATGTCCGCGATGATCACGGGCAGCGCAACGCCGACGATCGTGCCGTCGAGCACGATCATGCCGAGGCCTGTCGACAGGACCGCCAAGGCCAGCCATTCGCGGCGGGTCGGCGGAGTCACGCGAAGGTCAGTGGTGGTGCTCACGCATCGAGCCTGGCACAACGGGAACAGCCCGACAACGCGCGCCCGGCGATCGCGGGGCAACGTTCCCCGACCTACCGAGATACAGCGGTTTCGGGGCGTGCCATGGATCGGGGGACCTCGCGGTTACCCCAGGGCACGTCGTTGTGGGTCGAGAAACGTATCACTCAACGAGCACGGAAGGCAAGCGAGGTCCGCGAGAGACCGCTGCGCACCTCCGGCGGTCAGTTGGTGAAGGGCGGGACCTCAACGGGTGCAGCGATACCGATGAATGCCACGATCTGGTGCCCGCCGGGGTTGGTCTGCAGCGGCACCTCTTCCCAGTTGTTCGCGACCCAGAGGTTGCCGGACGGGTCGACGACGAGGCCCGTGTTGCGCACCAGCCCGTCGAAGCCGTAGCCGGTGTCATCCGGCGAGATTGCGTCCCCGGTGGACAGTGATCCCGGGCACGTCTCGGGAGAGGTTCCGCAGAACGCTGACACGCGCTGGTCCGCGAAGTTCGCGACCCACACGTTGCCGTTGCCGTCCGTCGCGATTCCCCACGGACGCGTCACTCCGCCACCGCTGAACGGACCCGTGACCGTTTGCCCGTCCGCCGAGATGAGCGCCACCGAACCCGTCGGGCCGGAGGAGATCGGACGCTCCGGGCACGGGAGGGTCGTCGATCCGGAGTTGGCGACCCACACGTTGCCCTCGGCATCCGCAGCGACACCCATCGGGAGCACGAAAGCGTCACCGGTCAGCGGGGCATCGCCCACGAGTGTCCCGTCGTAGTCGAAGACCGCGACCGAGCTGCTCGCGATGCCGCTGACGACGACATGCCGCCCGGTGTCGACGACACCGAACGCCTGCTCGAGACCCGCGTCGAGGGTCTTGGCCTGTTCCGGGTCGCCACCGGGGTACACGGTCACGGTGCCCGTCTGGCAGTTCGCGGTCCACACATCGCCGGATGCCGTCACGTCCATTCCCTGCGGCCATGCGAGATTCCCCGCCGTGAAGCCGGTCGTCGCCGGCGACAGCGGCTCCCCCTCGATCGTGAACAACGACAGGCTGTTGTGCGGGGGCTGTTCAGTGCATCCTTCACCGGCGAAACCGAAGTTGCTCAGCCACAGCCGACCCGACGGGTCGAAGGCGATCCCGAACCCCGACCCGCTGAGCCCGCCGCCGGCGTAGGTGCCGACCATCTGCCCATCGGGCGAGAACTTGAGAACCAGGTCGCTGGCGCAGGTGGGCTGCTGGGGATCCGCGTTGTACTCGTAGTTGTTGTTCACCCAGACATTGCCGTCCGGGTCGACAGCGAAGGTGCCGGGCCCGTCCAGGGTCTGCCCGTCGCCGTCGAACCGCAACGCGAGGGTCCACGCCGAGGGCTCTTCCGTGAGACCGGGACGATCGCCGGCCACGGTCAGTGACAGCTCGTACAGGGTCGAGACAGCCGCTCCCGGGTCGCGGGCGATCGCAGAGAATGCCCGGAACGTGTCGACGGGTCGCTCGTCTGCCCGGGCACCTGCCGCGTCGATGAGGGTGGCGCAGTCGTCTGTGTCGAGCACGCACGCGCTCAGCATGTTCGCGAGCGACGTGAAGGCCGCAAGAGCCGTGGTCTCCGTACCGTTGGGCGCGGAGGTCAGCACCGCTCCGTAGTCGCCCGTCTGCGCATCCACCAGGTTGGCGGCCATGAGTGCCGCGTTGGGAAGCCCGGGAGCGGATCCCGCGACTCCCGCAGCGTCGGTGAATTGCGCGAGCGCATACGCGGTAGCCACGGTGGAACGCTCGTTGAGCACGACGGTTTCGGCATCCGTCGGCACGATCGCCGCGAATGTGGCGGTGTCCGTCGAGGAACTCGCGCCCGGTGCTGTCGCGACGAGGTAGACCAGCGACGTGGCGCGCTCGATCGCACGGAGATCGACAGTGAAGCTCCCGTCACTGTCGGTGGTGGTCGCCGCGATCCGCTCAGCCGGGCCGTCAGCCGTCCCCGCTTGCCAGGCAGACACGCTCCATCCGGATGCCGAGGCCCCCGTGACGACGGGGTCGACGGTGCCGGCGAAGGATGCTGCGCCGAAGGTGGAATCCTCGCTCGCCCAGCACCCGCTCAGCGCCAGAGCGGTCACGGTCAGCGCTGCGGCGGCGGCCAGGGCGCGCGAAGCCAGTCTCGGTCGCATCACATTCACTCCGTCGGGTGGTCGGGAATTCGGGTCCTCGGATCCGTGTGCGCGGCAACCCTAGCAGGGCCGGTTATGACCAGATCGAGCAGGAATCGAGAAGTCTCCCCGCGTGCCGCGGTCGTATCGTCGGTGTCAGCCGACTCAGCGGGAAGGAACAGGCGATGGCCGACACACGTGAGAGCACGAACGACGACGCTTCGGCAGGGTTCAGCGAGGCCGAACGCGAGGCGATGAAGCAGCGCGCCGCCGAACTGCGCGCGCAGGCCGCGGGCGGAACGGGCACGGCGAAGAAGAAGAAGGAGGCGAAGGCGTGTCTGGACGCGATCGCCGCGCTCAGCGGCACGGACAAGGACGTAGCCGAGCTGCTGCACCGGATCGTCCAGGACGAGGCGCCGCACCTGGATCCGAAGACCTGGTACGGATTCCCGTCGTACGCGCGAGACGGAAAGGTCATCGTCTTCTACCAGCCGGCCTCGAAGTTCGACACCCGCTACGGCAGCGTCGGGTTCAACGAGGAAGCACTCCTCGATGACGGGGCCATGTGGGCGACGGGCTTCGCCGTCGTCGAGGTCACGGACGAGGTCGAAGCGACTCTCCGCGACCTGGTGCGCCGCGCCGCCGGTTGACGGGTCGATCGACCGAGCGTCGGGTTCTCCCCCCGGCCTGTCCGCCGTCAGGCTGCGCGAGTGCGCCGGCGCTCGTCGCGTGCCGCGCGACGACGGCGCCACCACACCCAGAACCGGTCCAGCATCCGCTTTGCCCACGCCGAGAGCCGACGTGCCCAGCGGAACTCGGTACCCAGCACGGCCAGCCCCAGGAAGACGATGAGCCACCCCGGGCCCGGCAAGGGCACGAGGACGAGTCCGCCGAGCGTGAGCACCGTGCCGACGGACGCAACTCCCACACGGTAGGCGATCTCGACACGAGGATGCCGCGCGACCCACGCGCGCGCCCGGCGCAGCATCCGTCGGATGGGTCGGTCCTCGCGCTCGGCGTCGGCGATCTCGGCGCGGATCTCGCTTTCGAGCGGTCCGGCACCCGCGGGGGCGGAGTCGAAGTCGGCAGGCCCTGGGCGTGTCGTCGAGGACATGGCGCGACGCTAACACGTGAGGCGGCGAGCTCCCTGAGAGCGCCCGCGGCCACTCGCGGGTCGGGTCCCGCAGAGCGCCGGATGACGATCTCTCACACGCTCTGCTTGACATTGTCACAGTGTCAAGGTCTTGCATGGATCCAGGAGGTATCCCCATGACCATGGACTCGCGGAGCGTCGGGCGACTGCAGGCGCTGCTTCAGGACGCGTCGGCGTCGACACGGATGCAGGCGGCGCTCACCGCCGGCTCCCGGCCGGATCCGACGTTCGTCGGCATCCTCATCGACCGGTGCGCGATCGAGCCGGACTTCACGGTGCGCGACACGCTCACCTGGGCGATCACGCGCCACGACCCGACCCAGACGATGCCGTTGCTGCTCGAGGCCGCCCGGAGCACCCCACCGCAGGCGCGCAGCCAGGCGCTCCACACGCTGTCGAAGGTCGGCGCACCCGGCGGCTGGGAGGCGATCACTCCGCAGACGCTCACCGATCCGGACGACGAGGTCGCGCGCGCGGCGTGGCGCGCCGCCGTGGTCCTCGTCCCCCGCGGCGTCGAGCCCGATCTCGCTCAGACGCTCGCCGCACAACTCGGCCGCGGCGACCGGGATGTGCGTCGCAGTCTGAGCCGCGCGCTGGTGAGTCTCGGTGAGGCCGGCGCGGCTGCTGTCGACACGGCGCTCGCGGGCGATCTGAGCGATGAGGCCCGCACACACGCCCTGGCGACGCTGCGCATGGTCGAGGATCCCGAGGAAGGATTCGATGCGGCGACATTCGAGGCTCGGCGGATCGTCGCGCTGCGCAACGCGCCGACGATCCGCGACACCGACCACGGGCGCTCGGCCACATGAAGATCGGCGATGTCGCCCGCCGGTCGGGCGTGAGCGCGCGGATGCTGCGGTACTACGACCGCATCGGTCTCGTGCAACCGAGCGGCCGCACCCGCGGCGGCTATCGGGACTACGACGACTCCGACCTACGCCGCCTCCTGCACGTGGAGGCGCTGCGCTCGCTAGGTCTCCCGCTGCGCCAGGTCGCTCATGTCCTGGACGACGCGGCAGCCACCCCGACGGAGATCCTCGACCGCGTGATCGCCCGCACTGCCGAGGCCATCACACGCGAGCAGGAGCTGCTTGCCCGACTCCTCCGGCTGCGTGATCAGCAGCCGGAAGCCTGGGCGGACGTGCTGAGCACCGTCTCGCTGCTGCAACGTCTCGGTTCCTCCAGCGCATCCGAGCGGCAGCGGGCGGCGCTGACAGATCCGCGTCCGCCGATTCCGTCCGCGCTCGCCGAGGCGGCGCTCACCGAAGACGACCCGAACGTCGCGGGTGCTCTGCAGTGGGCGTTGGCGCGATCGGCGGACGATGCGACACTCGCGGCGCTGGGCGACGCGCTCGAGTCAGGTGATCCAGACACCCGTCGGCGGGCGATCACCGCGCTCGTGAAGATCGCCTCGCCCACGCTGCCGGGGGTCGCGCCACTGCTGGAGCGTGCAGTGCGGCACGCGGACCCGATCGTACGCGGCCGGGCAGCCCTCGCGCTCGGTCGTGCCGGAGCCCCGGCCGCGACGGCGGAACTCCTCGCCATGATCGTGCGCGGCACCGACGATGTGGAGGCTGCGGAGGCCCTCGGTGTCCTCGCCCGCACGCCGGGCAACGACATCACGACGCGACTGGACAAGGAGTTGTCCACCCTCTCGGACCCCGACGCCAGGCTCCGACTCACGCAGGCGCTGGGCGAGCTCAACGACGACGCCGCGACCGGCATCCTCGACCGATTGGCAGCCGACCCGGATCACCGCGTGCGCTTGACGGCGCGTTACCTGCGCAGCAGAGTCGCGCGGTGACTCGGACCCGGTCGGCGGGCCGATAACCTGAGCGCTGACGCGACGCGGGAAGAGCCCCGCGGGAAAGGACACCGCCCACCCGTGGTCAGGTCACTCCCCCGTTCCCGCCTCGCCATCGCTGTGCTCCTGGCGGTACTCGCCGGCTACATCGACGGCATCGCATTCGTCTATCTCGGGGGCTACTTCGTCTCGTTCATGAGCGGCAATACAACCCAGTCCGGCGTCGAGCTGGCGGGCGGGGACATCGCTGCCGCCGGGTTCGGGTTCGCCGTCATCGTCGCGTTCGTGCTCGGAGTCATGCTCGGATCGGCCATCAGCACCCCCGGGCGTGATCGCGGAGCGCTCATCCTGGTCGGCGTCGCCGGCGTCGTCGCCCTCGGCGCGGCACTCGCGTCTGCGGCTCCGGTCGATCCCGGCGCCGTGACCGGGGCTGCGCTGCTGGCAGTGGCCCCGACGGCCGTGTGCCTGTCGCTGGCGATGGGCGCCGTCAACACCGTGTTCAACAGTCGGGGCGGGCCGTCCTTCGGGATCACCTACATGACCGGCGCGCTCGTGAAGATCGGGGAAGGGATCGTCGGTGCCTTCCGGGGCGGAGACCGCACGGGGTGGCTCCGCTACTTCGCGTTGTGGCTCGGGATCGCGATGGGCGCCATCGGCGGCGCGGCCGTCTACGGCGCCGTCGGCGCCGCCGCTCTCTGGTTCGCCGTGTTCTTCGCCGTCGGGATCGCGGGCATCAGTTCCACAGTGAGAGCTTCTCGGGGTTGAGTATCAGCCTGACCTCGCGGACGCTCCCGTCAGCCACGCGCGAGGCGAGACCACGGCGGAGCGCTCATCCTCGGTGAGGCGATACCACGGCGCATACGTCTCTTGCACGGCGCCCTCGGCGTGAGCGACCGTTCCCAGCATCCGGAACGCGAGCGACACGAGGTGCCGACGTTCGGCGATCGCCGGATCGTGGAGCGAGAGGTCACTGGTCGCAGCTGTGCCATCGGTCATCCGCGACCCCCGTCCTGATCCAGCCACTCGGCGAAGGTCTGCGACCCGAGCCGGGCTCCCGGCCCCGGAAGCAGGCCTCCGCCGGCCATGGCCGCCCCGAGCGCCCCGGGGAGTCGAATCTCCACGACGCGAGCGCTGGACCCGGTCCGCTGCAGGTACCGCCGTGCGAGATCCGCCATCCGCTCCTCCCGTGGACCGGCAAGATCAGGGGCATCTCCGCTCGCGCCGCTTTCGACCAGGTGCAGGAGGGCCGAGGCCACTTCCGATGCTGCCACCGGCTGAGAGCGCATCTGCGGCACGACGTGGACGCCGAGCACCTTCGCCTGGGCGAGCACCTGCGCCGAAAACTCATGGAACTGCGTCGCGCGCAGAATCGACCAGTGCCTCCCGGATGCCGCGACCAGCTCCTCGTGAAGCGCCTTTCCCGCGTAGTACCCGTGCGGCGCCTGGCGGGCCCCGACGATAGACAGAGCGACGTGGTGCACGGGGTTCTCGCGCGTTGCGGCGAGCAGGTTCGCGGTGACCGTGCCGAAGAACCTCCGTGAGGCCGATGCCGAAAGCGTCTGGATCGAGGTGACGTCGATGACGGCATCCGCCCCCGCGACGGCCGCAGCGAGACCGGCGCCCGTGATCAGGTCGACGCCGCCCGAACGCGACAGCACGACCACGTCGTGACCGGCAGCACGGGCGTGCGAGACCACGTGGCGACCGACGGTTCCGGTTCCGCCTGCAACGGCGACTCTCATGATGTCTCCTGCCTCGCGTCGCCACGATCCGGACGAACACTCTCATCATCCAGGACGACGCGGAGACGCGGAATGTGAGGTGGCGACCCCGCTGTCGCAGTCCGAAATTCTCTGACTATAGTCAGAGACATGGTCACGATCCCTCCCGAGCAGGATCCCGCTCTCGCACGTGCCGAGCTGCGAGCCTTCAACCGCGTCGTGACGGAGCGCATCGGCGCTCTCGAGGACCACTATCTCGACAGGGGCCGGTCGTTGGCCCTCGACCGGCTGCTGTGGGAGGTCGGCGAGGCCGGCGCCGAAGTCCGCGAGCTCCGGGCGCGACTCGGGCTCGATTCGGGGTATCTGAGCCGCATGCTCCGCTCCCTCGAGCACGAGGGCCTCGTCGTCACCAGAACCTCAGGCGAGGACAGTCGAGTGCGGCGCGTCCAGCTCACCGACGCCGGCCGCGCCGAGATCGGCATCCTCGACCGTCTCTCCGACGACCTGGTGGACGCGATCCTCGCGCCGCTCACGCCCCGCCAGCGCGCCGAGCTCGTGGACGCCACCGCAACGGCGCGTCGGCTTCTGACGGCGTCGGCAATCGAGATCGCATCCGCTGACCCCGACGACGCGGCGGCGCAGTACGCGATCGCGCAGTACTACTCGGTCTTGGCGCAGCGGTTCGAGTCAGGGTTCGACGCCGGCACGACCCGCCCCGCGCCCGCCGACGCGCTGCGGCCCCCCGCGGGTCGGTTCCTCGTGGCCACGCTCCGGGGCGCGGTCGTCGGGTGCGTCGGTCTGAAGCTCCATGCCGACGGCGTGGGCGAGATCAAGCGGCTCTGGGTCGCGCCCGCCACGCGAGGCATGGGTCTGGGCCGACGGCTCCTCACCGCGATCGAGGATGCCGCCCGCGACGCGGGGGCGCGGGTCGCCCGCCTGGACACGAACCGCGCACTCACGGAGGCCATTCAGCTGTACCGCTCCTCGGGCTACGTCGAGATCCCCGCGTTCAACGACGAGCCGTACGCGCACCACTGGTTCCAGAAGCGGCTCGCCGACGACCGCGCCGACCGCGAGCGCACGGCACCCTACGGGCGCGTCGGGTTCATCGGACTGGGACTCATGGGAACGCCGATGGCCGGGCGGCTCCTGGCCGCGGGGATCCCGCTGACCGTGTGGACGCGATCAGCCGCAGCGCTCGATCCGATCGTGAACGCGGGTGCTGCTCCCGCGGAATCCCCCGAGGCGGTGTTCGCGGCGTCGGACACGGTTGTCGTCATGCTCCGCGACGCGGATGCCGTCGATGCGGTTCTGCGCGACGCACACGGTGTGATTCAGCCGTTCGTCGCCGGACGCACCATCGTCAACACGGGAACGATGGCCCCTCACCTGTCGCGACGGCTCGCCGACGACACCGCCGCGGCGGGTGGGACCTACGTCGAGGCGCCGGTGTCGGGATCTCGCGTTCCGGCCGTGAACGGTCAGCTCGTCGGGATGCTCGCCGGCCCACCGGAGGCTGTCCACCGCGTTCGCCCGCTCCTCGAGCACCTGTGCGCCCGCGTGGAGGCCTGCGGCGACATCCCCGCGGCCCTGACGATGAAGCTCAGCGTCAACGTGTTCCTCGTGTCGTTGCTGGCCGGCCTCGCGGAGTCATTCCATTTCGCCACGGCGCACGGTGTGGACACTGCCGCGTGGCGAGAGATCCTCGACTCGGGCCAGATGTCCTCTCCCCTGTCGCGGGTCAAGACCGAGATGCTGGTTCGCGGCGATACAGCTCCGCAGGCGTCCATCGCGGATGTCCATGCGAACGCCGACCTGATCCGCAAGGCCGCCGCGGCGGCGGGGATCGCCTCACCGGTGATCGACGCGTGCGCGGAGCTGTTCGCCGCGGGCATGGCCGGCGGCGACAGCCCCCTGGACGCGGTCGGGATCGTCCGAACGCTCGCCGGCATGCGGCGCTGACGGGGGTGAGCGCTACGGTGCGGCTTCGACGAGCGGCACCGACAGCAGCCGGTCGTCGTCTCCGGAGGGCGACCCTCGCCCGTCGGTGTTGTTGGTGAGCAGCAGAAGCTCATCGCCGTCGATGACGGCGTCACGGATGCGGCCGAATTCGCTGATCCAGAGCGGCTGGGGGTCACCGATCAGCCCCTCCGGACCGACATCGAGCATCCAGACCCGCTCCCCGCGCAGCGCCGCGACGAAGAGAGTGTTGCCGGCGGCCGCCAGCCCGCTGGGACTGGCCTGATCCGGAGACCAGGTCACGACCGGATCCACGTAGGCGGTATCGCCCGCCGGCCCCTCGTGCACCGGCCACCCGTAGTTCGCACCGGCAACGATGCGGTTGATCTCATCGACCCGGTTCTGACCGAACTCGGTTGCCCACATGCTGCCGTCGTCGGTCCACGCCAGACCTTGCACGTTGCGGTGGCCGAGCGAGTAGACGGCGGTACCGAAGGGGTTTCCCGCGGCGGGTGCACCGTCGGGCCCGACCCGCAGAATCTTGCCCGCCAGCGACGACGGATCCTGCGCGGCATCCGGCGACCCGGCATCCCCCGTGGCGACGTACAGGTACCCGTCGGGTCCGAACGCGAGACGGCCACCGTTGTGGGTGCTCGCCTTCGGAATACCCTCGAGGATCACCTCCTCGGCACCGAGCCGGCGTTCGCCTGCCGCCCCCACGAGCGGCATCCGGATGACCCGGTTGCCGTTCCAGCTCGTGAGATACGCGTAGAGCCACGTCTGAGCATCCGTCTCGAGCACCGCGAGGCCCAGGAGGCCGCCCTCACCCACCGCGCTGACACCCGAGGCTGCGCCCAGGATGCGAGCTGATCCACCCGCGTCGACCTCGACGATCTCGCCGCCGCGCAGGCTCACGATGCGGGTGCCGTCGGCGAAAGGCACAACCGACCAGGGCACGCGCAGATCAGCCGCGACCACGGCCGGGGCACCCGCCGTGCGCCACATGACCGGAAGCGCTGCGGACGGTGACGACGACGGGCTGGGGTTCGGTGACGAACTCACGGGCGCCGACACCCCGCTGGGCGAGGCGCTCTCGGTATCGGATGCCGACTCGACGCACGCGGTCAGCGTGAGGGCGGCGGTGAGCAGCACGCTCCCGAGCGTGGCGCGGGCTGCCGGGGGTGAGGTCATTCGGAGGAGGACCGGGAGAAGACAGCGCGCAGCAGGAAGAACACGAAGAGGGCGACGACAGCCACGATCGCAAGTTTCACGATGAGCATCGCCACGCCCCAGAGCAGTTCCACCAGGACCCAGGCGATGACGATCGCCGCGATGACCCCGAGGATGGTCCAGAGTGTGCCTTTGTTCATCCTCCCAGCCTACGTACGAGCGATCACGGGTGGGCGTTCCGTCCGAGATCGGATACGGAACGTCTGAGGTCCTCCGGCGGTCGGCCCGCTACGCTCAGGAACGAAAAGGGGGAGCAATCATGTCGAACGACACGCCCACCGGAACGGGTGACCCGCGACCATCAGGCGAGAACGCCGCGCCTCCCCCGCCGCCCGCGGACGCGCCGCCCACGGGGAGCGCTACCCCTCCGGCTGCAGTCGACACGCGACCCAAGACCCTCGCGATCGTCGCGCTCGTGCTCGCCGGAGTCGGATTCGTCATGGCGTTCATCCCGTTCGTCAACTGGATCGCCGGCTTCGTCCTGCTCGCAGGGTTCATCATCAGCCTCATCGCGCTCATCGGGTCGCGGCACGGCGGCAAGGGCCTCAGCATCACGGCGCTGATCCTGTCGGTCGTCGGCTGGATCGCGGCATTCGTCATGATCCTGGTATCCGTCTTCTGGATCGGCGGGGTCGCCCTCACCGAGGCCATCCAGGAGCAGATCGTCGAGGCGACGCCGGTGATGCCCGAAGATGACGCGCCAGCCGAGGATGCCGGCGCCGCCGAGGACATCGCGGTGCTCGACGGCGCGTTCGGCCGATACAGCGTCGCCCCCGACACCTGGTGGTACGTGGCGGTCATCGACAACCCCAACGAGGACTACATCTTCGATTACTCGAGCATCGACGTCGAAGCGATCGGCGCGGACGGCACGATCCTCGACATCGCCACCGAATACCGCGTGATCCTCTCCGGTCAGGCAGCCCTCGTCGGCGATTTCACGGAGGTCGGCGAGGCCGAGATCGTGGATCTCAACATCGTCCTCCCCGGGGCCGCGGATGCCGTCTACTCCCCGTTCGCCGAGACCGGAGAGTTCACGATGGGCGCGCTGACCGCGACATCCGACGAGGTGTCGACGACGGTCACCGGAACGGTCAGCGGTGACTTCGCCGAGGATATGGAGCTCGTGCAGGTGAGCGTCGTCGCGCGCGACCCGTCCGGCCAGATCATCGGCGGCGCGTGGACCGTCATCGACCAGCTGCCCTCCATCGGCACGGCGGTGCAGTTCGAGGCCGTGTTCGTGGAGCCGCTCCCCGAGGGCACCGTGTTCGAGGCCTACGCGTCCCTGTAGCGGCGGCTCACCATCCGACGATCGCCAGTCCCACGACACCGGCGAGCACACCGAGGAACACCAGCAGGTCCGTCCACGTCGCCACCTGTTCGGCGGCTCCCTTGCCGGGCTTGGCGATGTGGCGCACGCCGGCCAGCAGCAGGAAGATCGCCCCGGGCACGGCAAGCAGAACGCTCCACGTCGGCAGGAACGGGATCGCGAGGGCCGTCACGCCCATGCCGAGGTTGGCGTAGCCGAGCTCCTGCACGATCTGGTTCGCATCCGTCGCCTCGACACCGAGGATCCTGCGGGTACGGTCGGGCTTCATGATCTGGCTCACGCCGGCCAATCCCAGCCGGATGCCGACACCCCAGAACCCCCACCAGATTCCGAACACGAGGAGCGGGTTTCCCCCCGCGACCAGCAGGTGGATCGCTCCGGAAACGAGCGGGAGGATCAACGTTTGCAAGAGGATGATGAATGCGTACACGTGCACACTCCGGATGATCAGGCGGCTTTCGTGCTCACGCTAGCGGTGCGAGCGGCAGAATGGATGCCGTGATCCGCCGCGCCGCCCCCGCAGACGCCGCGGCACTCCACGTTCTCGCTGCCGCGACCTTCCCCCTCGCGTGCCCCCCGGAGTCGACCCCCGCCGATCAGCGCGCGTTCATCGAGGCTCATCTGAGTGAAGCGTCCTTCCAGACGTATCTCACCGACCCGCACCGCGTGCTGCTGGTCGATGAGCGCGATCAGCAGCTGGTCGGCTACACGATGCTGGTGCTGGGCGAACCGACGGATGCCGATGTCCGCGCCGCTCTCGACGACGACGCTGCTCGCCCCGCGGCCGAGCTCTCCAAGTGCTACGCGCTCCCCGCCACGCACGGCACCGGTGTGGCCGCGGGGCTCCTGGAGGAGACGGTCGCCGAGGCGCGCCGCCGCGGAGCCGGGCGCGTCTGGCTCGGGGTGAACCAGCAGAACGCGCGCGCACAGCGCTTCTACGCCAAACACGGGTTCTCCGTGGTGGGAGAGAAGCGTTTCCGGGTCGGCCGTCGTCTCGAGAGCGACTATGTGCTGGTGCGCGACGTCCCCGGCATCCATTCACAGGAATAAAAGCACCCACCTGGAGGTTGCATCACTCATGCAGCGATTCGGAACACTCTCGTTCGGTCATTACGGACCTCTTGGCGGTGGGCACATTCTCACCGCGCAGGATTCCATGCTCCAGGCGATCGATCTCGCGCAGGGCATGGATGACCTGGGCGTCAACGGCGTCTACTTCCGCGTTCACCACTTCGCGCGACAGCAGTCGTCGCCGATGCCGCTGCTGGCTGCCATCGCAGCCCGTACCGAGCGGATCGAGGTGGGAACCGGCGTCATCGACATGCGGTACGAGAACCCCCTGTATCTGGCCGAGGAGGCGGCATCCGTCGACCTCATCAGCGGCGGGCGGCTCGCACTCGGAGTCAGCCGTGGCTCACCCGAGACGGTTGTGCGAGGATATGAGGCCTTCGGGTACACCGGGTCGAGCGATCCGCGCGGTGCCGACATCGCCCGAGAGCACTTCGACCTGTTCCTCCGCGCGGTCGAGGGTGAGGGACTGGCCGAGCGCGACGCGATGAGTCCGTTCGGCGGCGGATCCGGGATGCAGCGCATCGAGCCACACTCCCCCGGACTGCGCTCGCGCATCTGGTGGGGCGCCGGCAACCGCGATTCCGCGCAGTGGGCAGGACGCATGGGCGTGAACCTGATGTCGTCCACACTGCTCACCGAGGACCGCGGTCTGCCGTTCGACGAGCTGCAGGCCCAGCAGATCGACGCGTTCCGCACATCGTGGCGCGAGGCCGGCCACCCAGGTGAGCCGCGCGTGTCGGTGAGCCGCAGCATCTTCCCGATCACGACTGCCGAGGACGAGATGTACTTCGGAGGTCGACAGGACGGCGACGGCGTCGGCTACATCGACGGTATGCGCTCGACGTTCGGCAAGACGTACGCGGGCGCGCCGGACGTGCTCGTCGAGCAGCTGCTGGCGGATGCCGCCGTGCAGTCAGCCGATACGCTCATGCTCACGATTCCGAGTCAACTCGGGGTCGCGTTCAACCTGCGTATCGTCGAGGCCTTCGCGAAGCACGTCGCGCCCGCGCTGGGCTGGCAGCCCACGCGGGACACCGTCACGGCCTGACCTCGAGCAGGAGTCGCCTCCGGTCGCGTCCGCGCCGTCCGGGGCGCCGCACGCCACCGGACGGGCGGACACCGAGACCGCCGCAGGGCGGGATCGCGCGAACGGGGCGTGGCGCCATAGAAGCCGAAGCGCTGGCCCGATAGCGTCAATCCATGGGGTCGGCGGCGTCGGGGCGGCTCGAACTCGCGGTGGCGAGCATCCAGCGCACCCCGCGGTGGTGGGCGTGGGTTCTCGTTGCTCTCGCCCTGTTCGCTCTGTCTCGCCTGGGCGTCGCGTTCACGCCGCTCGGAGGCAGTGTCGCCGCGTGGTGGCCGGCCGCCGGCGTCGCAGCGTGGTTCGTGCTGGTCAACCCGCGCCAACGCCGGTGGGCGGCGTTAGTCCTCGTGTTCGTCGCCACCGGGCTTGCAAACGCCACGGGAGAGCGTGACCTCGTCACCTCCGTCGGGTTCGGTCTCGCCAATGCCATCGAGGCCGGAGTGTTCGCAGCTCTGCTCGATCACCGGGCGACGAGGCGTTTTCGGCTTCGCTCCGTTCGCCACGCGTGGCGCTTCGCTCTCGCGGTGCTTGCGGCGTCGAGCCTGCTCGGTATCCTCGTGGGTCTGGTTGTTCTCGCCGATGGCCGCGAGTTCCTCCCCGCTGCGACTCAGGCAGCGGCATCGCATGCTGCAGCGATCCTCATCATCGCGCCCTTCGCCGTTCTGCCACCCCCGATCTATCTCCGAATCCCGCGCATCGAGGTCATCGCCCAAGTCGCCGCGCTGACCGGGATCCTCGTGTTCCTTGCCGTCGGTGGGGCCGGTCTTCCGTTGACCTTCTTGCCCGTGGGCATTCTGGCCTGGGGATCATTCCGATTTCCGAACTGGGGCTCCTATGTCGAGACCCTGTTGACAGGTGTCGCGGTTCTCGCCATGACGGTCGCGGGCATCGGACCGTTCAGCGAGCCGGGACTCGATCCCCGCACTCAGGTGCTGATTGTCGCGCTGTTCATCTTCATGGCCGGGCTGTACAACCTGTTCCTCTCGACAGCGAGCTACGAGCTGCGCGCTGCGAACCGCACGAGCCGGGACTTCGCCAAGCTGTTCACCGGCGGCTTCATCGATTCCCGAGTCGGCCTGGTCATCGCCGAACGACGTGGCGCCACGTGGCGGGCGCTGCTCGCGAACTCGGCGGCCCGCGGCGTCCTCCGGTCGGAACTGCGTCAGGACGATGTCTGGGTGCACGGCCCCATCCGCGAACACGTCGAGAACAGTCTGCGCACCGGCCATCGTGCGACTTTTGAGACCTCCGACGGCGGGGTCATGACCATCGACGCGTCGACAGTCACCGGCGACGACACACGAGTTGCCGTGCAGGTTTTCGACATCACCGACAGCGTGCGCGCCACCCAGACCCTCCTCGACGCCGAACGCGCACGGGCGACGGCCCTCGCGGCCAAGCTCGATCTCGAGCGTCGTCAGAGCGACTTCGTGGCCACGGCGAGCCACGAGCTGCGCACCCCGATCGCGAGCATCGCCGGGTATCTCGAACTGATCGAGGAATCCGACGAACTGCCGGCGCAGTCGCGGGAGTGGGTCGAGGTCGTCCAGCGCAACACGGCACGTCTGAGCTACCTGATCGACGACCTGCTGATCCTTGCGCGTGTGCAGGAGCGCGCGGATCGCCACTTTCTGATCGCGGAGGTCGCCGTCGCCGACCTCGTCGATGAGGTCCTCACCCGCTACTCACCGTCGGCCCGGCAACGAGGCCTCGAGCTGAGCGTCGGCGACTGCGATGGCCTCGTCCAGGGCGTCCCCTCCGAACTCAGCCACGCCCTGGCGAGTCTCGTCGCGAACGCGGTGAAGTTCACGCCGCGCGGCGGTCGCGTGCGCGTGGAAGCGTCGCACGACGACTCCACGCTCGTTGCCGCCGACGGGTCTGCCCTATCGGCCGTCCGCATCACCGTCCGCGACACCGGCCCCGGGATCGCCGCGGCAGACCTTCCCCACGTCTTCGACCGCTTCTACCGGACGAAAGAAGCGGAGGAGGCGCACGCCCCGGGAACCGGTCTCGGTCTCGCGGTGGCGCAGGAGCTTGCGCACGCCAATGGCGGCATCGTCGAGGTGAGCTCACCGAACCGCGAAGGCGTGATCGCGGCACTGATCGTCCCCGTGGCAGACGAGTGGATACGGCCGGCGCCATGAGAAGAGTGCTGGCCCGAGCCCTCGCCGGGTGAGGCCGCGGATGACCGTGCCGCGCGACGCTCCTCAGCGTCCGGTGCGATCGGCGCTCCCCCGCGGCGGATCCACCGTGACGTCGAGCCGCTCCAACCCGCGCAGAGAGGTCCAGGTCAACGCTTCGCCCCTCGCAGCGTGCTCCGAGGCGCGGACGGCGCGCTCGTCTGCCCAACTGTTGAGCCGATGACCGCTGTGCCCCCGCACATGCTCGAGCACGACATCCGGCATCCCCGCCGCGCGGCGCGCGTCCCGGGCGGCGATGAGACGCTCGAGAATCTCCCGATTGGCGACCGGCTTCTTCGCGCTCGTGACCCAGCCGCGACGGCGATGGCCGTCCATCCATGACGAGTACGTGTCGATCGCGTATTTCGAGTCGGCCTGGATCACCAGCTCCCGGACGTCGGCATGGTCAGCGATGGCATAGAGCAGCCCGAGGAGCTCACCGATGTTGTTCGTTCCCTCGGGGATCGAACCCGCGGCCCAGTGACCGTCTTCTCCCACCCACGCCCACCCCGCGGGGCCCGGGTTTCCCTTGCAGGCGCCATCGGTGGCAACGATGTAGCGATCAGTCGGATGCGGGGAGATCGGTGCGGGCACGCGCTCCAGTCTCTCAGCCTCAGGGCGCCGGTGCCGCCACAGCCACGGCGCATGCGCGAAATCAGCCGACCGCACTCTCCAGCACCTCGAGCGCCCGCCGCGTCCCCTGCTCCGCCGCGATGGATGGCGCGCGCTCAGCGTTCACCGCCGCATACCGGTGGACGGCATCCAGCGCGTCGCCGAGGCGGCGGGCCGTCAGACGTGAGGCCCGGAGCGGACGCGGCGAAAGGCCTTCTCGATAGAGTCGGGCGCCCCAGTACGGCTGGTCGGCGAAGAACGGCACGACGATCGATGTGGCTCCCGCCCGAGCAGCCGCGTGAATCGTGCCGATCCCGCCGCGACGACCCGGGGCAGGACGGCGTCGTGAGGCACCGAACCGGTCACGAAGACGTCGTCGCCACGGAGGCCATCGGGTACCGCGATAGCTCCCAGACCCGTGGCGATGAGGACCCGCAGGCCTCGTTGTCGGGCTGCGGTCACGACTGCCGCCCCCAGCCGGTGCGGATCAGGAGACACCATCGAGCCGAACCCCGCGTAGAGCACGTTCCCGCTGGCGAGAAACTGCTCCATCTGCGGGGAAACGTTCTGCCGGTCCCGCGATGGTGTGTTCCACGCTCCGGTCAGGACCGTGGAATCGGGCCAGTCCGCCGGCCGACGCAGGATGCGGGGACTGATGGGAACCAGCGATGCCCGCGAGGCGAGCCCGCGCGTCGCCGTGACACCGAGGGTGTCCGCCGCTTCCGCGATCTCGCGACGAAACAGCGCGGACGCGCCGGCGGCGGCGCGGTAGGTGAGGCGGTTGAGGGGGCCGAGGGAGCCCGCGACAGTACCCGCGGCGGGAAAGGCACGCGTCGGCGTCACGGCGGGGACGAGTTCGGCGAGGAACCCGGGGATGTCGAGGGCCGCCGCCACGAGCGGGCCGGAGAGGACCTTGGGGTGGAAGATCACCGCATCCGGACTCTCGTCACGCGCCCGCCGCGCCGACTCGACGATGACCGAGCGCATGATGGGACGCACAACCGTGTTCATCGATCGCATCGCGGCCCACGCTGAGAGCCCCTGCGACCGGATGACGGCGCTGTAATCCGCATCCAGCTCCCAGACCGTGAGCCCGGAGAGGTCGGCGCCGGAGGCGCGGGGAACGATCAGGACTGCGTCGTGTCCGGCATCCTGAGCCGCTCGCGCGAGCGCGGCGAACGGCTCCACGTCACCGCGCGAACCCGCCGTCAGCAACACGAGTTTCATGAGCAACCCCCTGAATTGAACAGTTGTTCAGCACAGGCTACCGCGTGACTCAGGTCGCGGCGAGGGCAGGCGATCGTCCCCCGGGGTCAGGACGGGGCGGCGCATGGGCCTCCAGTTCCTCCGCCGCCTCGAGCACCATCAGATCCGCGGCTGAGCACGCGGGAGCGGGCATCGGGCACCCGGGAGCGGACGCCGGAACAAGGGGATCCCGCCGAGGCGAGGGCCGGATGCCGCATCCGCACCCCCGTGTCGGCAGAATCCCCTCACCGTTGCTGCACCGGCGTCCCAGACCGCGGCTCAACCGAGGAGGACCGCGTCAGCCGCGGTGCGCGCGGTAATACTCGAGCAGCGCGCGGGTCGAGGCATCCTGGGCCGCGACGGCATCGGCATCCCCCTCGATCGCCGGAGCGATTTGCAGGGCCAGCTGCTTGCCGAGCTCGACCCCCCACTGATCGAAGGAGTTGATGCCCCAGATCGTGCCCTGCGTGAACACGATGTGCTCATAGAGGGCGATGAGCTGACCGAGCACCGACGGTGTGAGCGCGGGCGCGAAGATCGAGGTCGTCGGGCGGTTGCCGGGGAACGTCCGCGCCGCGACGAGCGCACCCGTCGTGCCCTCTGCCTCGACCTCTTCAGCGGTCTTGCCGAACGCGAGGGCCTTCGTCTGCGCGAGGAAGTTCGCGAGGAACAGGCCGTGCACGTCGCGCCCGCCGTCCTCGAGCGGATAGGCGGGGTTGACGAACGCGATGAAATCGGCCGGGATGAGCCGGGTGCCCTGATGGATGAGCTGGTAGAACGCGTGCTGCCCGTTCGTGCCGGGCTCGCCCCAGAACACCTCACCGGTGTCGGTCACGACCGGCGACCCGTCCCAGCGCACGCGCTTGCCGTTGGATTCCATCGTCAACTGCTGCAGGTACGCCGGGAAGCGGTGCAGCTGCTGCGCGTACGGGAGCACCGCATGGGTCTGGGCGCCGAGGAAGTTCGTGTACCAGACGTTGAGCAGGCCCATGAGCACCGGCACATTCCGCTCGAGCGGCGTCGTCGCAACATGCACGTCGACGGCGTGGAAGCCGGCGAGCAGGTCACGGAAGGCATCCGGACCGAGCGCAATCGTGAGCGAGAGCCCGATGGCCGAGTCCACGGAATAGCGGCCGCCGACCCAGTCCCAGAAGCCGAACGCGTTGTCGGTGTCGATGCCGAACGCGGCGACCTTGTCGAGGGCCGTCGAGACGGCGGCGAAGTGGTGGGCGACGGCATCCGTCTTGGCCGCATCCGATCCGTCGATCGCGCCGGATGCCGACAGTCCCGCCCACAGCCAGTCGCGAGCCAGCCGCGCGTTGGTGAGGGTCTCGAGGGTCGTGAAGGTCTTGGAGGCGACGATGAACAGGGTCGTCTCGGGGTCGAGGTCCGCGGTCTTCTGCGCCATGTCGGTGGGGTCGATGTTCGAGACGAACCGCGCCTCGATACCGGCGTTCGCGTACGGACGCAGGGCCTCGTAGACCATGACCGGTCCGAGGTCGGAGCCGCCGATGCCGATGTTGACGACGTGGGTGACCTTCTTGCCGGTCACCCCGAGCCACTGGCCCGACCGCACGCGGTTCGCGAAGGCATCCATCGCATCCAGCACGGCGTGCACGTCGGTGTCGACATCCTGCCCGTCCACGACGAGCGCGGGGCTCTCCCCCGCCGGCCGCCGCAGCGCCGTATGGAGCACGGCCCGGTCCTCGGAGGTGTTCAGGTGCACGCCGGCGAGCATCTGCGCGAACCGCTCGGCGACACCGGTCTGCTCGGCGAGCCCCACGAGAGACGCGAGCACCTCGTCGGTGATGAGATTCTTCGAGAGGTCGACGTGCAGGTCGGCGAGCGGATGGCTCATCCGCTCGACCCGACCGGGGTCGGTGTCGAACCACGCACGCAGGTCCGGAGCGAATCCGGATGCGGCATTGGTGAGGGCGGACCAGGCGGGCGTGGATGTCGGATCGACGGGTGCGTTCACGACACTCACGCTACCGAACGGCGGCACTCGCGTCAGGGGGGATCGGCCGCGTCAGACCACGGGCGATCCGAACGGATCGGATGCCAGGATGGAGCCATGACCCGCATCGGAAACAGCGACCTCGACATCTTCCCCCTGTGCCTGGGCGGCAACGTCTTCGGGTGGACCGCCGACCGCGACGAGAGCTTCGCGATCCTGGATGCATTCACGGAGGCCGGCGGAAACCTCGTCGACACCGCAGACGGATACAGCGCCTGGGTTCCCGGCAACACGGGCGGCGACAGCGAGCGGATCATCGGCGAATGGCTCGCGGCCAGACCGTCCGCCGATCTCATAATCGCGACGAAGGTCAGTCGTCACCCGGAGTTCCCGGGGCTGAAGAACATCCGCGGCGCGGCGGAGGCATCCCTGCAGCGGCTCGGGGTCGACACGATCGACCTCTACTACGCGCACTACGACGACCCCGACGTCCCGTTGACCGACGTCGTGTCGGCGTTCGGTCAGCTCGTCTCCGACGGTCTGGTGCGCACCATCGGACTGTCCAATTTCACACCCGACCGGATGCGCGAATGGATGCAGACCGCCGACGCGCTCGGCCTCGCCCGCCCGGTCGCCCTGCAGCCGCACTACAACCTCGTGCATCGCTACGAGGTCGAAAGCGAGATCGCGCCGATCGCCGAAGAGTTCGGCCTCGGCATCCTGCCGTACTACGCGCTCGCAAGCGGCTTCCTCACCGGCAAGTACCGGTCACCGGAGGCCGACGGCTCCTCGCCGCGCGCGAAGGCGGCGTCGAAGTACGCCACCCCGCAGGGCCTCCAGGTGCTCGAGGTCCTCGAGCGGATCGCCGCCGCGCACGAGAGCACGATGGCCGCCGTCTCGCTCGCCTGGCTGCGTGTCCAGCCGTTTGTCGTCGCCCCCATCGCGAGCGCTTCGCGTGCGGAACAGGTCGCCGATCTGCTGGCCGGTGCGACGCTGGATCTCACCGCCGACGAACTCGACGAACTGAGCGTCGTCTCGGACTGGACGCCCACCGACATCTGACAGCGAGGCCTGCCGCACTCTGGCAGCCTCCCGAACCCGCCCGACCTTTGACGTCGGGCGGGTTCGGAAGAACCGCGGGGTGCTACTGGGCGGCCGGGCGCTGGCCCGACCCGCGACCGCGCGAACCGCGGCGACGGCGCGCGGGGGCGCCGTCGGTGGCTCGCTGCGGATGACGATCTGCGGTTGCCGGTCCCTGATCGGCCGCATGGCGCGGATTGTGGGCATGCGTGGGCTTTGCCGTGTGACCTGCCTTGGTGGCGCGGGCCGGCTGAGGTCCGCGCCCGCTGCCGCTGCGCTGACCATTGCCGGAGCGCTGTCCGCTGGCGGCGGTCGCTCCCGACCGCGCAGGCCGCGAGGACGACGCTGCCGGAGCCTGCGGCATCATGCGGTGCGCGGCTCGCTCGCCCACAAGCTCATCCACGACGGGCGATGACGCCCGCACGGATTCGAGCTCCACCTGGATGCCTGCCTTCTTCAGCAACTGCGCGATCTCACGACGTTGGGCGTCGAGCCCCACCGTGACGACAGTGCCCTCCGCGCCGGCGCGCGCGGTGCGGCCAGAGCGGTGCAGGTACGCCTTGTGCTCGACGGGAGGGTCGACGTGGACGACGAGCTCGACCTGATCGACGTGCACACCGCGGGCGGCGACATCCGTCGCGACGAGAACCCGGATGCCGCCGGCCCCGGGCTCCGCCGAGAAGGCGGCGAGGTTGCGGTCGCGGGCGTTCTGCGACAGGTTCCCGTGCAGGTCGACCGCGGGGATCCCCGCTGCGCTGAGCTGCTTGGCAAGCTTCTTGGCCTGGTGCTTCGTGCGGGTGAAGAGGATGCGGCGACCCTGCCCCGAGGCGAGTTCGCGAACGAGCGCGGTCTTCTCCTCGGTGCCGGAAACGAGCAGCACCCGGTGGGTCATCTCGCCCGCGGGAACACTGGACTCATCCACCTCGTGGCTGACCGGCGACGACAGGAAACGGCGGGCGAGAACATCGATCCCCCCGTCGAGGGTTGCGCTGAACAGAAGCCGCTGACCATCTGCGGGGGTCGCCGCGAGAATGCGGGTCACGCCCGGAAGGAAGCCGAGGTCGGCCATGTGGTCGGCCTCATCGAGCACGCTCACCTCGACCCGGTCCAGGCGCACGATCTGCTGCTTCATGAGGTCTTCGAGGCGGCCGGGGCACGCCACGACGATGTCGACCCCGGCACGCAGCGCCTGCTCCTGCGGGCGCTGGCTCACCCCGCCGAAGATCGTCGTGACCCGTAGGCCGACGGCGTGGGCAAGCGGCTCGATGGTCGCGGCGATCTGCGTCGCGAGCTCTCGGGTCGGAGCGAGCACGAGGCCGCGCGGGCGGCCTGAGGTCAGCGGTGTCGAGGATGCGGCGATGCGGGCGACCAGCGGCAAGGCGAATGCGATCGTCTTTCCGCTGCCGGTACGGCCACGGCCCAGCACATCGCGGCCGGCGAGCGAGTCGGGCAGCGTGTCGCGCTGAATGGGGAAGGCTTCGGATTTGCCCGAGGCGAGAAGAACATCGGCCAGCCGCGAAGGCACGCCGAGGTCGAGGAAGGTTGTCATGGTGACGCTTTCTGAGATGTGCTGCAGCACGGCATCCGGCGCCCGCGAGGGCAGAGGAACGGATGCGAGGACATGCATCAGCGGGTGGCGACGGCGCGGGTTCGCGCATCGGTTCGCCGTTCGAGAAGAGAGCCGGACCGTCAGGCCGGGATGCGTATCGACGACGCTGGCAGAGATCGGGAACGACCGTCCGCCGTGTTCAGCCTATCAGTGATCCCCGAGCGCTCAGACGCGACGGTATTCGGCGGCCATCGGGCAGTCGAACGGGTCGCGCGCGGCCAGTCCCACACGGTTGAGGTAGTCGATGACGATCGCGTACGACTGCCAGAGCGATGTCTCTGTGTAGGGGACGTCGTGAGTGGCGCAGTAGTCGCGGACGATCTCGCGCGCCTGAGCGAGGTGCAGCCGAGACATGCTCGGGAAGAGGTGGTGCTCGACCTGGTAGTTCAAGCCGCCCATGAGCCAGGTCGCCCACCAACCGCCGGCGACGTTGCGGGAGGTGCGCACCTGCTTCGAGAAGAAGTCGAGCTTCGCGTCAGGCGCGATGATCGGCATGCCCTTGTGGTTGGGGGCGAACGAGGCGCCCATGTAGACACCGAAGACGGCGAGCATGACGCCGAAGAAGGCGAACGCCATCCCCAGGGGCAGGAAGAGGAAGATCGGGACGAGCACGACCCCGAAGCGCAGGCTCAGGATGCCCAGTTCGGTCCACCGCCCCTTGATCGGTCCTCGCGAGAGCAGGTGGCGGAAGCTCAACGCGTAGAGGTTCAGACCCTCGAGCGTCAGCAGCGGGAAGAAGAACCATCCCTGCTTGCGGGTGATCATCCGCACGACGCCACGGGAGGCCGCGGCATCCGTCTCGAGGAACGAGATGGTGTCGACCTCGATGTCCGGGTCCTTACCGACCCGGTTGGGGTTGGCGTGGTGGCGCGAGTGCTTGGAGTCCCACCACGAGTAGCTCATGCCGACGATGCCGCCGAGAACCCGCGCGAGCCGGTCGTTGGCCGGGCCGCTCGCGAGGATCTGGCGGTGCGCCGCTTCGTGAGCGAGAAACGCCACCTGCGTGAACAGGATGCCCAGCGCCGCCGCGATGAGCAGCTGGAACCAGCTGTCGCCGAGCAGGACGAACCCGGTGATCGCGCCGCCGAAGCCGAGGGCGATCGCGCCACCGACAGCGGCGTAGAACCACGGCGTCCGCCGCAGCAGGCCGAGCTCACGGACCACCTGCGAAACCTGCGTGTACGCCCGGGCGATCGGGGGGAAGTCCTCGGAGCGCGCGTACGTCTGGCGCACGGGGCCGAGCCGCGCGGCTTCCGTCACGACGGGGGAAGCAGAAGAAAGGGAGGATGACGGCACAACGGCACCTGATTTCTCTCGTGCGCCGCACGTCGTGCGCGCCGCGGGATGGATGCCAAGGGCGGTTGCCGTTCGCTATGTCCCACCCTACGGACGTCGGCATGTCGCTTCCCGTATGCATCCGGATTCACGGGAAGCGGTCAGGCGGTGGGTCCGGATCCTGGATGCGGAAACGACGAACGCGCCGACTCCGGTGCGGAGCGGCGCGTTCGAGGGGATCGTGTCAGAGTGCGCGAATGTTCGCTGCCTGCAGACCCTTGGGGCCCTGCTCGGTGTCGAACTCGACCTTCTGCGCTTCCTCAAGGCTACGGTAGCCGCTGCCGGAGATCGCGCTGAAGTGCGCGAACACGTCGGCGGAACCGTCATCGGGAGCGATGAAACCGAATCCCTTCTCGGAGTTGAACCATTTGACGGTGCCGGTGGCCATATCGTCTTTTCCTTCGTGTACCTCCGGGTCACAGTGCGTGACCCGCACGCCGGAAGCCGGCGCGGGACTCACACTACGGCACGCGGGGCCGACCTCGTAAGGATGTTGTGATCTCGTGACGAAATGGGTCGCGGTCAGCCACGTGATGCGAGCACGGCGGTCGCCGCTCCCGCGGCCTCGTGGCGCACGCAGCGGGCCGACTCCGCATCCGTGCACGAATCGCACTGCACGACGCGCACGCGGCACTCATCGTCGGCGCAATTGACCATCCGCGACGAAGGTGCACCGCACCCTCGGCAGCTTCCGATCGTCGCGGCATCCGTCCCGAATGTGATCGACTCCCGTCCGTCGAAGACGTACAGCGCACCCTCCCACAGGCCGGCATTGCCGAAGCTCTCCCCGTAGCGGACGATGCCGCCGTCCATCTGATACACCTCGGTGAAGCCGCGCGAAACCATGAGGCTCGAGAGCACTTCGCAACGGATGCCGCCGGTGCAGTAGGTGACGACCGGAGAGTTCTTCAGATGGTCGTACCGGCCCGACTCCAGTTCGGCGACGAAGTCACGTGTGGTCGCGACATCCGGAACCACTGCGTTCTTGAACCTGCCGATCTCGGCTTCGAAAGCGTTGCGTCCATCGAAGAAGACGACCTCATCGCCGCGTTCCTCCACGAGCTTGTGCACCGCACCCGGCGTCAGGTGCGTGCCGCCGCCGACCACACCAGAGCGGTCGACGCGCAGCTCCCCCGGTGCCCCGAAACTCACGATCTCGTCGCGGACCTTCACTGACAGGCGAGGAAAGTCGAGGCTGCGGCCCTCTGCGTCGAGCCCGGAACCCTCCGACCACTTGAAGTCGATGTCGCCGAAACCCGGGTACTCGCGCGTCTTGCGCCAGTACGTCTTCATGGCGCCCAACTCGCCCCCGACTGTCGCGTTGATGCCGTCTTTCGAGATCAGGATGCGCCCGCGAAGCCCGAGCATCTCGCACAGGTCCCGCTGCCACAGCCGCACCGCGGTCGGGTCGGTGATCGGCGTGAACCGGTAGTAGAGGAGGATCTTCGACAGTGCCACCGCACAAGGTTAGCCGGGCGATCCGAGAGAGCGGCGGGCACATCGGATCGCCGGGCAGACTGGATGCATGAGTTCAACCCCAGGACCGCTCCGAGAAGCGGCGGTCACGCCCTCGCCGCGTATCGTCGCTGCCGCCCTCGCCATCGATGTCGCCCTCGTCGTCGTCTTCGCCGCCATCGGTCGCGCAAGCCATGGGGAAGATGTGATCGGAGTCGATGGCCTGGGGCTCGCGCAGACCAGTTGGCCGTTCCTGGTGTCGCTGCTGGCCGGATGGCTGGCGATGCGGTTGTGGCGGTTCCCCCTCGCCATTCTCGGCGCGGGCGTCGCCGTGTGGCTCTACACCGTGATTGGGGGGATGCTGCTGCGGGCGATCAGCGGCCAGGGCGTGCAGACCGCGTTCGTGATCGTTGCCTCGATCGTGCTGGCGCT
Source organism: Microbacterium sp. bgisy207 (assembly GCF_965345035.1). Classification (GTDB taxonomy): domain Bacteria; phylum Actinomycetota; class Actinomycetes; order Actinomycetales; family Microbacteriaceae; genus Microbacterium. The sequence continues at coordinate 170,045 of NZ_CBDRMG010000005.1, read as the reverse complement.
CTTTCTCGTCGGCTGGCGCGTCGTGGTCGCTCTGATCACCAGGATCCGGGCCCGGCGCAGCGAATCGCTGGTTGACTGAAAGCATGGCGGATGTCGCGATGTTCCCGCTCGGGACAGTGTTGTTTCCCCACACGCCGCTTGCGCTGCGCATCTTCGAGCAGCGGTACCTCGTGATGCTCGGCCGCGTGCTGGACGACGAGGAACCGTCGTTCGGCGTCGTGCTCATCGAGCGGGGCAGCGAAGCAGGCGGCGGGGACCAGCGGTTCTCGGTGGGGACGATGGCGCGGATCCTGCAGGTGGATCCACGCGCGGACGATCTTCATGTGATCGCCGTGGGCGGCGCGCGCGTGGCCGTGGACGAGTGGCTCGACGACGACCCCTATCCCGCCGCATCCGTCACCCCGCTCCCCGAGCTCGTCTGGCATGACGAGCTCGCGCCGCTGCACTCCCAGGCCGAACAGATCGTGCGGCGGGTGCTCGCGCGAGCGGCTGAGTTCAACGACATCCGCTGGGACCCCGACGTCGAGATCTCGGATGATCCCGTGGAATCGGCCTGGCAGTTGGCCGCCATCGCTCCCCTCGGTCAGATGGACCAGCTGCGCCTGCTGCGCGCGAGCACTCTGGGCGGACTGCTGCGGGATCTCATCGACCTGACCCTCGAGGCGGAGGTGCTGCTTACCGCGGGCCCCGACATCGACGACGTCGGCGACATCCAGCTCGGCGGTCGCTGACCGCTCCTCGCCCCTTCGTCGCCGTCACCAGCCCCCTGACCCGGGAACTCCCTTGAAGGGGCCCCGGATCTCGCTCGTGACCCACCCGCCGTAGAAAGTTCCGGGCTGCGGCTGCACCACATCCCCGTCCACGGTGCAGCGGTCCATCGGCGCGGGGTACAGCGCAATACGGCCCACGAGGTCCTCGAAGCCATGGGAGGGGTCTGCGTACGTCCATGCCACGCGGGGGGCGACGCGATCCCCGACCGTGACGTCGAAGTAGCTGGCTCGCCCCTTGAACTCGCAGAATGTCGTTCCCTCGGCGGCAGTGAGGACCCCGTCGGCGACGTCGGCGATCGGCAGGTAGTAGACGGGAGGATGACTGGTCTCGAGGACGCGCACGACGTCACGGGTGTCGACGATCACTGCGCCACCGAACTCGACGACGACGCGGCGGTCGACGTGCTCGAGACGCGGTGGCCGAGGATAGTCCCAGACCGACTCCTCACCGGGGCCGACGGGTTCGCGTTCGGGCCTGCGCATGGTTCCAGCGTACGGTCACCGGAACACGAAAGCTTCAGCTACGCGAAACGTCGTATGGCCATTTCAGCGACGTTCTCCTAGCCTCGGAGGCGGAGGGGAGCGTCACAGTATCGGGATCGTCGTGGGTCCCTGATCCTGACGCTCGCGGACTGCACCGGCGGGATTGTCACAGACGTCGACGCCCGAGCCGACCGACACGACCGCCGGTGCAGTATCCGAGGGGCACAGCAGGTGCGTGCGACGCACCCCGCGTGACGACCGCGCCGGGGCGTCGTGTCTCAGCGCGCGAGCACCGGGTGGGCGAGGATGCCGGCCGCTTCGGGGTGGACCACTCGCATCACCGTGGCAGCGACGGCAGCGCGGCTGGACACGCCGAGCGTCGCGTGCACCGCTTCCAGGTGCTTGCGCACCGTTCCTGGCGAGATCCCCAGCGACAGGGCGATCTGGGAGGTGGCCGCACCGCTTGCCACCATGAGTGCGATCTCGGATTGGCGCGTCGTCAGACCCGCGGCCCGCAACAGCTTGTGGGCGCGCAACTGGGCGTCGTCGATCGTGAGACCGTCGCGCGGGTCGACGTCGATCGGAGCCGGGAGCCCGGCGGGTGCGCCGGCCGGCCTGGCCTCCGCGACCGGCCACGGGCTGCGCCCGGCCGCTCTGCGGACGAGCCGATAGCTGTTCTCGAGAAGAGGGGCGATCGTCGCGAGCACGGCGGACTCTCGCTCACCGCAGGGATGCTCGGCGGCGCAATCGATCGAAATGACGATCGATGTCCCCTCGACGGTCGGGAAGATGAGGACGACCTGCCGACGCACTCCATTCGGCTCGTAGAACGCCCGGTACAACTCCGTGTCGGCGAACGCGGAGTCGGCTCCGTCGATGCTCCACGACAGCGGACCGACGCGCTCGCCCGCGACGAGGCGCTCGAACAGCGGATGCTGCCAGGCGTACTTCTCGAAGGCGGGTCCGTACTGGGCGATCCACCCGGGAGGGAACGGCGGCGCGGGCTCGGAGACGACGCGGCGACCCGCCGCGTCCACTTCGGTGCACGAGGCACCCCGGCACGGCAACAGCTGGTACAGGCCGGCACTTACCCGGGTGGCGTAGTCGCGCGTGTCCTGTGAGGACGCGACCGATTCGAGGACGGCGAGGATCGCCGCGTAATCCTCCGCCTCGAGTTGCATCCGAACATTGTTACAGACAACCTCTGCGCCCCACGCGACGAAGGTCCCGCCGGTCGACTCCGAGGTGACCTCAAGACTCCGGGCGCAGCAACACCTTCGTCGCGCGTCGCTCGTCCATCGCGGCGTACGCGTCGGCGACCTCGCTGAGCGGGAGCTCCAGGTCGAAGACCTTCCCCGGTTGGATCGAGCCCGATCGGACATCCGGGAGCAATTCCTCGATGTATCCCCGCACCGGAGCCACACCACCGACGACACCCACGTTGCGGTTGAACATGTCACGAACCGACAGCTCCGGACCGCCCGCGGGCACGCCCACGAATCCCACGCGCCCACCCGGGCGGGCGGAGGCGAGGGCCTGGTCCATCGACTCCTTCGTACCCACGCACTCCAGTACTCGGTCTGCGCCGACACCCTGAGTGAGTTGACGAACCGCCATGACCCCCTCGTCGCCGCGTTCGGCGACGACGTGTGTCGCACCGAACTCCCACGCGAGCTCTTGACGCTGCGGGTTGCGCGACATGGCGATGATCTCCGAAGCGCCGAGCCGCTTCGCGGCGATCACCGCGCACAAGCCCACCGCGCCGTCCCCGACGACCACGACAGTGTCACCTGCCCGCACGCCCGCGCTGACGGCGGCGTGATGCCCGGTGCCCATGACGTCGGCCAGCGAGAGCAGACCGGGGATCTCGTCATCCGTCACCGGGCCGGGCACGGCGACGAGCGTTCCGTCGGCCAGCGGCACGCGAACGCGTTCGCCCTGGCCGCCGTCGGCAAAGCCGCCGAACCGGTCGTCCTGGCCCCACCATCCGCCGTTCAGACACGACGTGCTCACGCCGTTGCGGCAGTTGATGCAGGTGTTGTCGCACACATAGAACGGGGCGATCACGAAATCGCCGGGGCGGATCCGCTCGACGTCCGCGCCGACATCTTCGACGACGCCGATGAACTCGTGTCCGATGCGGTGAGGCTGCTCAGTGGGCGCAATGCCGCGATAGGACCAGAGGTCCGAACCGCACACGCACGCGGCGACCACACGAACTATCGCGTCACCACCGGTTGACAGGATCGGGTCCGCGACGGTTTCGAGTCGGATGTCTCGGGCACCATGAATGACGGTCGCACGCATACGTCGAGACTATGCCCGCGAGTGGCCTCGCGGGCATACCGTCATTCCTTCTCGGAGACCTCGACCGTGAAGGTGACGTCCTGGATGCCGCCGTTGCTGTTCGAGAGCACAACCTCGGTCGTGCCGACGCTCAGCGCCGTGACACCGGGGTTGAACGTCGCCGATCCGTCGGTGTAGCCGGCCACGAACTCCGCGACAGCGGGGTCGGCGACCTCGCCGCTGTAGCTGTCGACGGCCAGATCGCCCGTGTTGATGTTCAGCACCTGCCCGACGACCAGGTCGACCGTCTCGCCCTGAAGATCGCCGGCGTCCATGGTCACGGGCGCAATGACGGACTCGCTCTGCGTGCAGCCGCTCAGCGCGATCGATGCCGCGAAGATCCCCACCACAACTGCAGTCAATGCTCTGGTTCTCATAGCTGTGAGTGTGGCAGGTGCGAGAGTTCCCTGTGGTGAGAAACGCCAGAACCGCGCTAGAACTGTTATCAAGCGTCGCGGCGACGACCCGCGCCGACGGCGCAGGGAGGGATGATGCGCGCGACGGACTCGTTGTCCATCCGCGGGCTCGTGGGTCTGGCGAAGGCTGAGGCCAAGCGCTGGGGCTCTGACCACGCGACCGTCACGCACGCCGCGTCTGCATTCGCACAGAACTGGCCCGGCGAGTTCGGCGATGCGTTCGGCAGCGACGGCGAACAGCTCGTTCACCGCCTTCTGGCCGCGGAACAGACCGTCGGCAATGAGGCCGAGGTGCGCAACATGATCACGGCCTCCCCGGATGCCGCCGCCCTGGCGATGAGACTCCACGCCGCGCTGCGCGGCGACCTCGCCGTCGCCGACCTGCTGCCTGAGCAGGGCGCACCCACCCGGGTCCGCACCGAACAGACCCCGGGACTGGATGCTGCGGGCGGGTCTTCGCCGCAGAAGCGAACCGACCCGTTGGCCGGCCTCCTGCGCGGACCCGAGGCCCTGAACGCCGCCGCGTACCTGTTGAGCGATCAGCCGCTGATTCCCGCTCTCGTCGGTCGACGCGGATGCGGGAAGACGAGCCTCGCCGCCGAGATCGCCCGTCTCCTGCTCGACCTCGACGATCCTCTCCCGACGCTGTTCTTCGACCCGGGAACCACCGTGGACGGCGAGCCGGCCATGCTGCTGCGCGACACTCTGTCCGCGCTGACGCGGCGCACCGTCGTGGTCGTCGAAGACATCGACGAGCTGGCGCGCCTAGGCACGACGGAACCGGACGTGTCGATCCTTCGGGAGATTTGGCAGTCCGAGCGGTTCCCCCTCGCGCGCCTCGTGGTGACGGTGACTGCGCCCTACGAGAAGCGGATCGCCCAGTTCTACGGCGCCCTGGCGGACCGCCTCGTCATCCTCGAACTGCAGCCGTGGGACGAGAACCTCGTTCGAGGTCTGGTCGTCCCGGTCGCCACCCACCTGTCCGAGCAGTACGGCGTCGTCATCGATCACGCCGCGATCGAGGCTGCGCTCCAGCCACCGACCGACAGCGACACTCTCGGTCATCCGGGCCTCGCGATCGCCCGTCTCGACGTCGCCTGCGCGCGCGTCATGATCGCCGGCCGACGCACGGTGACCGTCACCGACGTCACCCCCGGCTGAGCGCCGGCACAGGGCATTTTCACGACTCGACCCCTGCCGCGCCGGGGCGCGCGGAGCTAACGTCACAGGTGGAGGTCCGACGATGCTCGACGATGCTCGATCACAACGGCTCATCTCGCTTCGCACCGAATTGCTGCGCCTGCGGTCGGCGGCGGAGGACGCAGAACGCGCGGCATCCACGCTCCTCTCCCGCGTGCACGCGGTCAACGCCGCCGGCGCCGCCAATCTGGTGCGCTATGTCGCATTGCGATCCCAAGACCTGCGCGATCTGCAGGACCGCCTCACCGCCGAAGGGCTCTCCTCGCTGGGTCGCATGGAGTCGGACGTGCTCCGCAACCTCGACGCCGTGCTCGGCACGATCGACGCCGCTCTCGGGCAGGCAGACACGCACGACCGGACCCACCAGGGGTCGGATGCGTCACGGCAGACCCCGGCCCCGCTGCGTGTCCACACCGCGGCGCTTCTCGGCGGCACCGCCGAGGATCGTCAGACCCGAATCATGGTCACGATGCCGACCGAGGCGGCGAACGACCCCGCGCTGGTCGCGAGGTTCGTGGCCGCCGGAATGGATGTCGCGCGCATCAACTGCGCGCACGACGACGCGCAGGCGTGGTCACGGATGGCGCAGCACATCAGGAACGCCGGGCCCGGCATCCGTATCGCCGCCGACCTGGCCGGCCCGAAGCTGCGAACCGGACCGCTCGCACCGGGGCCGCGCGTGGTGAAGGTGGCGCCGACACGCGACGCCCTGGGGCGGGTGGTCGAGGCGGCCTCCGTATGGCTCGTCGCGCAGCCCGCAGGCGGCGACGACCCCGCTGCCGGCGAGGTCCCGGTCACGGATGCCGAGTGGATCGCACGGCTGCGGATCGATGACACCGTCGAGTTCACCGACACCCGGGGCCGCTCGCGCTACATGACCGTCGTGGAGCGTCGGGAGGGAGGCGCCCGCATCGAGGGCGACCGCACCGCCTACATCGGCACGGGAACGCTGATCGACGTGGACGGTCGCGAGACCCAGGTGGGTGTGCTGCCGCCGGTCGACCAGGCACTGCGCATCCATCCCGGAGACATCATCGAGCTGCATCGCGGCACCGAGCCGGGCTCCACACGCGACGGCCGACACCGCGTGGGGTGCACGCTGCCCGAAGCACTCGATGCGATCCGCGTCGGCGATCGCGTCCTGTTCGACGACGGCAAGATCGAGGGGTTCACGCGCGCCGTCGGGACGATCGCGGGACAACGCGTCGCCGACGTGCAGGTGACGCTCGCCTCGCCGAAGGGCACGAAGCTGCGCGCCGAGAAGGGCATCAACCTGCCCGACACCGACCTTCCGATCTCGGCGCTCACCGATGACGACCTGCGCGACCTGGATGCCGTCGCGGGCTTTGCCGACATCGTGCAGCTCTCGTTCGCACGCTCCCCCGCCGACATCCGGCGGCTCTTCACGGAACTCGACGCCCGCGACGCGGGGCACCTGGGCGTGGTCGTCAAGGTCGAGACGGTGCGTGCGTTCCGCGCCCTGCCCGACATCCTCCTCGAGCTCATGCGGCGCCCGCGCGTGGGAGTCATGATCGCGCGGGGCGACCTCGGCGTCGAAGCCGGCTGGGAGCGGCTCGCCGAAGTGCAGGAAGAGATCCTGTGGCTGTGCGAGGCCGCGCACCTTCCGGTCATCTGGGCGACGCAAGTGCTTGATTCGCTCGCCGGCAGCGGTGTCCCGACCCGCGCCGAGGTGACGGATGCCGCTGCCGGCGAGCGTGCAGAATGCGTCATGCTCAACAAGGGACCGCACATCGAGGAGGCCATCGAGGCGCTCGACGACATCCTGCGGCGGATGCACGGCCATCTCGAGAAGAAGCGCCCCCTGCTGCGACGCCTACGAGCCTGGTCGCACGAGGGCTGAGCGCCGGTCGAGCTCTGCGCCGACCGGGCAGGAGCGCCGCCGAAAGTCGGTCGAGCGCAGCCCCCGGATGGGGCACACTGTGTCCATGGATGCTGCGCCGACCGAGTTTGCGGCCACCCTCGTCGCAGACACCGCGACCACCAAGCTCGATGCCCTGGCGATCATCGCCCGCGCCGCGGGAGGCACGATCACGGATGCCGGAACCCCGCGTGTCGCGATCGCCCTGCCGTCGGGCGCCCGCGCGGTGATCGAGATCCCCAAGTTCGGGGAACCGCCGCCGCTGACGGTCGACGTGTTCTCGGACGAGTCGCTCACTGAGGCTCGAGCGCAGGCCGACGCGTTGCGCCAGAGCATCGCTGCAGCAACCGGCTGGGAGGTGCGGCTGCTCCCCCACCGCCGCAGGTCCGAGGCGCCAGTCACGGGCACCGCCGAGCACCAGCCCCCACTCGACACCAGCCCGGACTCGTCACGAGTCCGGCCGCAACTGTGACGTCACAGATCGTCACGAGCAGTCACAGAGCGCCGCAGCACGCGCGCGGCACCTAACGTGGGGTCGTTGCCCATCCACCCGAGGAGTGCCATGTCCGTTCTTTCCGAGGTGCTCGACGCCAACGAGTCCTATGCTTCCGCCTTCGACAAAGGTGATCTCGCCCTGCCTCCCGCGCGTCAGTTCGCGATCCTCACGTGCATGGATGCACGCTTGGACCCCGCGAAGTACGCGGGTCTGAGTGAGGGCGATGCCCACGTCATCCGTAACGCCGGCGGTCGCGCCTCCGACGATGCGATCCGCTCGCTCGTGATCTCGTACAAGCTGCTGGGCACGAAGGAGTGGTTCGTCATCCACCACACCGACTGCGGCATGGAGTTCTTCACCGACGAGGTCATCCGGGGTCTGCTGGCCAACTCCCTCGAGACCGCCGAGCTCGGAGCCGACGGCTTCCGCGACGTCGGCGAGGGTCCGGGCTCTGCCGAGGCTGCCTACATCGATTGGCTCACCATCAGCGACCAGGCGCAGGCGGTCGTCGACGATGTCGCCCGGATCAAGGCGCACCCGCTCGTCCCGGCGAGGATCCCCGTGTACGGCTACGTCTACGACGTACGCACCGGGCGTCTGGTCGAGGTGCCCGCGGCGACCGCGGCAGGCGCCGCCGCCTGAGCCGTACACATGCTGCCGGCTCCGGCATCCGTCACAGGATGTCGGAGCCGTCCGTTTCTGCGTCGAGGTACCACCAGCGACCGCCGGCGAACTGGAAGCGGCTGCGCTCATGCTGCTCCCCCGACTGCGCGCCGTGACGCCAGCTCGCGCGGAACTCGACGATCCCCTGAGTTCCGCGTGCGGCGGGAGTGTCGACGATGCGCAAGCCCACCCAGCGCACGTCAGGGTCGATGTCGACGCGTTCGGGTCGCGTGCGGGGGTGCCACGTGTCGGCGAGATAACGCGTGTCACCTGTCGCGAACGCGCTGTACCGCGAGCGCATCAGCCGCTCCGGCGTGGGGGCGGGCGCACCGCGGTGCAGCGGCCCGCAGCACCGCCCGTAGGTCGACCCGCTCCCGCACGGGCAGGGACTCTCCTCGGTGGGCCGACGGATGCCGGACTGCGCGGCCGATCCGAAACTCATTCTTGAAGTCTAGGAATCGCGCCGTCGCGTCCCTCCCCAGCCGGGGCGTGATGACGCGGGGTGTGGATAACAGATCGCACCCGGATGCCGCGGGCTACCGTGGTCGACATGACCCGTCGCCCTCACCCGCCGCGATCCGCATCGGTCGTGATCGCAGCGCTGGTCGCGACAGCGCTCATGACGGCGACGCTCACCGGGTGCGGGCCCGCAGCCCCCACCCCGACCCCGACGCCGACGGGGTTCGCGAGCGAGGAGGAAGCGTTCGCCGCCGCCGAGGCCACGTATCGGGCGTACGTCGATGCCCTCAACCAGGTCGATCTGAGCGACCCGACCACCTTCGAGGAGGTCTACCGCTGGACGACAGGCGATGCCAATGCAGCTGTGCGGGAGTCTTTCTCGCAGATGCACGCGGACAACTGGTCCGTATCCGGTGACAGCATCGTCACGCTTGTCGAACCGATCGCCGTCCGAGATGGTTCCGACGAAGTCGCCCTCGCCGTCTGTCTTGACGTGTCAGACGTGCAAGTTACCGATCCGATCGGCGAATCCATGGTCTCGCCATCGCGCGGGCAAGTGCAGACGATGACAGTAACCGTGGAGCGCTCCGAAGCACTACCGACGGAGTTCACCGTCGCGCGGATCGAGGGGCGCGAAGGTGAGCCAGCATGCGGACCGTAGCTGGCGCGACCATACTCGCGGCTGTCCTCGTGGCGACGGGAGGCATCGCGCAAGCAGCCGCGGCCACGAGTCAATGTGGCAGCGAGTGGATCAGCCAGTGCTCCGTGTCAAATAGCGGGAGCCAGGTCGACGTCGGCGGCACTGCCCACCATCCCGGCACGGGCGGCGGCAACGTTTCCGGTGGCAGCGGCTCCGGTGGCGGGGGCTCCCGCGGCAGCGGCTCGGGAGGTGCCCCCGGATCCGGCACCGGCGGTGAGGCATCCGCCGATGAGGAATGCCCCGACATCGGCTGCCGCGGAGGCTACTCCGTCGTCCTCTATCCCGACGTGACGATCGACGACCTCGCGAGCTTCGTTCCTGCGCGGCCGACCCTCGGTGGCGAGCCCGCCGGTTTCGGCGTCGTGGGGATGCCGACGAACCTCGTCGCAACGGCATCCACCCACAGCCTCACGGGCCCGCTCCTCGGGTGGGACGTCAGCGTGCGGTTCCGCCCGGTCGGATTCGTCTTCGATTACGGCGACGGCGCGACAGTCCGCACCACGACGGGCGGCACGACGTGGGCCGCCCTCGGGCTCCCCCAGTTCAGCCCGACCGCCACGAGCCACGTCTACCGGGAACGCGGCACCTACACGGTGCGCCTGACGCTGCAGTACGCGGCGGACGTGGACTTCGGCAGCGGCTGGCGGCCCGTATCCGGCTACGTGAACGCGCCGGCGCCGCCCTACACGCTCGAGGTGCTGGACGTGCGAACTGCGCTCGTGGAGCGCACCTGCACCGAGAACCCCGGCGGCCCCGGCTGCTGACCGGCTTCGCACCGCAGCCCTCGCCCGCGCCGTGTCAGGATGGGCCGGTGACCGAACGACTGATGCTGCTCGACTCCGCGTCGCTGTACTTTCGCGCGTTCTACGGCGTGCCGGACACGGTCAAGGCGCCGAACGGGATGCCCGTGAACGCCGTCCGCGGATTCCTCGACATGATCGCGAAGCTCGTGACGGCCTACGAACCCACCCACCTCGTGGCCTGTTGGGACGACGACTGGCGCCCGCAGTGGCGCGTCGATCTCATCCCGTCGTACAAGACGCACCGTGTCGTCGAGGTCGTCGCCGGCGCCCCTGACGTCGAAGAGGTGCCCGATCCGCTCGAGGTGCAGGTGCCCCTCATCCGGGAGGCGCTCGCGACCCTCGGCATCCCGATCGTCGGCGCCGCCGAGCACGAAGCCGATGATGTGATCGGCACGCTCGCGACCACCGCCACCATGCCCGTCGACATCGTCACCGGCGACCGGGACCTGTTCCAACTGGTCGACGACGAGCGCGGCATCCGGGTCATCTACACGGCACGCGGCATGAGCAACCTCGAGCTGGTCACCGACGCCACCGTCGTGGCGAAGTACGGCGTGCTGCCCCACCAATACGCGGACTTCGCGACCCTGCGAGGCGACAGTTCGGACGGACTGCCCGGCGTCGCGGGAGTCGGCGAGAAGACCGCCGCCGCGCTCCTGGCGGCGCACGGCGACCTCGCCGGGATCATCGCCGCCGCCGAACGGGGCGAGGGGATGTCCGCGGGGGTCCGCGCGAAGATCCTCGCCGGAGCGGACTACCTCGCCGTCGCGCCGGCCGTCGTCGGCGTCGTCCGAACCCTGGGTCTGCCCCAACCGGATGATCGCCTGCGTCCGCTGGATGACACCCAGCGCACTGCGGCCGTCGAACTCGCCGAGACGTGGTCGCTCGGCAGTTCGGTGGCCCGCGTCATCGAGGCGCTCGCCACGACGCGGTGACGGCAACCAACAGCAGCACGCAGTAGGCGACGACGACCGCAAGGGATGCCACCAGGACGGCATCCCACCCCCCGGTCGCTTCGTGCAACGCGCCCATCGCGGGTGCGGCAAGCGCTGCAACCCCGTACCCACCGCCCTGCACGAGGGCCGACATCCCCGCGGCTTCCGCATCCGACCGGGCGATCGCGACCAGCGTGCTGAAGATCACGACGAACCCGCCCGCATGGCCGATGGCGCCGAAGCTCAACCACACCGCCGCCCACTCCGGTGCCACGAGCATCCCGACGGTGAGCAGGAGCCACGACACGCAGATCGCCACCGCGGGAACGATCCGCGGTGTGAAGCGGGCAAGCAGCGGCACGACGAACGCGCCGACGACGGCGACACCGTGGAAGAACGCCGTCAGCCCTCCCGCAGCGGCGGCGGTGACTCCGAGGTCGTCGGCGATGAGCGTCGGCAACCACGTCGCGAAGCCGTAGTACACGGCTGCCTGCCCCGCGAACGCGAGAAGAAGCATCCACGGCACCGGATGCCGGAACATCGAGCCACCCCGAGCCGCGCCGCGAGCAAGCGGCACCGGGACGGGCCCGGTGAGGGCGTCCGCTTCCCGCTCCCCGACGGATGCTGCACTCTCCCGCGCCGCACCCGAGAACCGTTCGCCCCACAGGTCGCCCTGGGCGGCTGACCGGCGAAGGTGCACACCCCACAGGAGCATCCCGGCGACCGTGATCACCGACCAGGCGAGCAGCGCACAGTTCCAACCGATCACGGCGGCGATCGGCACGGTCAACAGCGATGTCAGCAGCGAGCCGGCGTTCAATGTCGCGACGTAACCCGCCGTGACCAGCGCGACCCGCTCGGGGGCGACGTCGCGGCGGATGATGACAGGGATCACGACGTTGCCGACGGTGATCGACGCGCCGATCACGATCATTCCCGCCAGCATCCACCCGAAGCCGGGGACCGCGCGCAGCAGCGTCCCGATCAGCACTCCCGTGAGGGTGATCATGAGCGCCAGCTCCGCACCGGCACGACGGATGACGAGGGCCGCGACCGGGGTGAGCAGTGCGAACATCAGCACCGGCGCTGTGGTCAGCAACCCCGCGGTGGCCGCCCCGATGCCCAGATCGGTCTCGATCTGCCGGAGGACCGGAGTCGGTGAGACGATGGGACCGCGAAGACTGAGCGCGGCGACCAGGATGCCGGCGACCACGAGCCCCGCAGCGCCTCCCGCGGCGCCAGAGGGGACACGTCGATCGGCAGCCACCCGTCGAGTCTAGGTCGCAGAAGCGGGCGTCCTCCGCCGCCGAAGTTGCAGGAGTGATACCCCCAGGGGTATCCTTGAGACACCACCGAGCCCAGAACGTAGGAAGGACCCCTCATGTGCTCACAGATCCGTTGTTCGTCGTGCGGAAAGATCACCTGGACCGGCTGCGGCATGCACGTCGAGCAGGCCCTTGCCGGCGTGCCGAAGGACCAGCTCTGCACCTGCAACTGACAACCGGGGTCACGCACTGAGGCCGGTCCCATGACCGTTCTTGCCGAGCGCATCGAGGCTGCCCACGACGCAGCTCTCGATGCGCTCACCCACGCGGCGGCCGGCCAGTCCCTCTGCACGCTGGGCCGGGAGCGCCTCAACGCCGCGAAATACCACGAGGGAGCCGTCGTTGCGCTGAGCGATGCGCGGCGGGCGCTGCGCCGCGGAGTCCCTCCCCCGGCGCCGCAGGACTGGGGAGCCGGACCCGTTGCGGCGCAGGCGCAGACCAGCGCCCAGTGGCGCGCCTACCTCATCGGCGGCCGCGATGCCCTCACCGCCGTGTACCAGTCCACTCTCGAAGCCGATCCAGCGACCACGTCGTGACGATCCGCTCCGGCGGCACACCGAGCCGCTCGGCACGTTCTGCACCATGATCCAGGAGCGACAGCTGGCCCGGCGCGTGAGCATCGGAGTCGATCGAGAACAGACACCCCATCTCGAGGGCAAGGACGATGAGGTCGTCCGGCGGGTCCTCGCGTTCCGGGCGGGAATTGATCTCCACCGCAACCGCGTTCTCCGCGCACGCCTGGAAGACGCGAGCCGCGTCGAAGTCGGACGGCGGCCTGGTGCCCCGCTCGCCGCGCACCAGACGCCCGGTCGCGTGCCCGAGCACGTCGATCCTGCCGCTTCGCACCGCGCTCAGCATCCGGGTGGTCATCGGGCCTCGGTCCATGCGCAGCTTCGAGTGCACCGAGGCGACCACGACATCGAGCGAGCGCAGCAGGTCATCCTGCTGATCCAGCGCCCCATCCTCGAGGATGTCGACCTCGATACCCGTGAGCAGCGTGAACCGTTCGTCCCGAAAACCCTCGACGATCGATACCTGCTCGCGGAGCCGCTGCGCCGTCAGTCCGTTCGCCACACGAAGCCGCGGCGAATGGTCCGTCAGCGCCAGGTACTCCCGCCCGAGCGCACGGGCGGCATCGACCATGGTCGCGATCGGCGTCGTGCCGTCCGACCAGTCGGAATGGCTGTGCAGGTCTCCGCGAAGACGCTCACGCAGCGTCGAGGGACGGATGCCTGCTCTCTCGCGCAGGTCCACGAGATAGTCGGGCACGCGGCCCTCCCGCGCCTGGACGATGACCGCGAGGGTCGAGTCGCCGATCCCCTTCCGACGGCGCAGACCCGCGGTGTCCGCGAGCTGCGAATCGTCGAGCCCTTCGATCGCGGCTGCCGCCGCACGAAACGCCTTCGCCTTGTACCGGATCGCCCGCTCTCGCTCGAGAAGCAGGGCGATCTCGATCAGCGCGTCGCGCGGATGCATGCCCTGCTCGCTCATGCGCCCAGCCTGACATGACCGGCAGCGCCTGCGCAGCGCATCGCCAGCGCAGACACGCCGACGGGCGTGGGCCGAGAGCTGTTGCCATCGACCCACGCCCGGGGTGTTCGCTACGTCCGAGAGGCGGTGAGCGCCTCGCGGACAGATCGCGTCACGCCGTGACGGCGGCGCGCTTGACCACGACGGGGGCGCTTGCGAGGCGGTGCAACGCCCAGCCGAACAGGATCGACAGCACGCCGATGCCGATCGCGAAGGCCGAGACACCGAAGCTCACGACCGAGGTGAACAGCGACGCCCGCAAGAACGACGCGTTCATCATGGTCGCGCGCACGGGGTCCTCACGGTCGAGTTCCGCGTACGTGGCGCCGCCGGATGCCTCCAGCGCGTGGTGCTGGATGATGTCGGCCTGGACGTACGCGGTGAAGGGACCGGCGACGGTCTGACCCTGGAAGGCCATCGCATCCTCGGGAATCGTGATGTTCTCGGCGCGCAGCTGGCTCGACACGGTCACCCACACGATGATGCCGACGATGATGAGCAGGGCGCCGCCGACGATGCCGAGGATCCCCACCACCTTCACGAGGCCGAGGTTGCGGGCTGGTGCCTGGACGGTGTCGGTGGCAGCTTCGGACATGGCGGAGGCTCCTTCTGGGGCGTGGTTCGTCAGGGGGATGCGACGGCGTGTCTCACCGTCGTCCTCCACGCTACGGAGCCGCGCCGCATACGGAAAGTGACGTAGGTCCCCCGGGAGCCGGCGCGGCCGGCACCGGCGCCGTTCACTCCCTGGCGACGCGTCTCAGGATGCGAGCGCCGTCGTCGCCGCCGACCAGGCCGCGAGCTTCGCGGATGCGGCGCCCGAATCGATCGCCGCGGCGGCGTCGTCGCGGGCCTCACCGAGGCGCTCGACGATCGGTCGCTGGGCCTGAGCGGCATCCTGCGACAGTCGGTACGCGACGATCCCGGCCGCGGCGTTCAGCAGGACGATGTCGCGGATCGGACCGCCGTCGCCGGCAAGGACGCGGCGCACCACCTCGGCGTTGTGCTCGGGAGTCCCGCCACGCAGGTCATCGAGCGTTGCCAGACGGATGCCGAGATCCCGCGGATCGAGATCGTGTTCGTGGATGTCACCGCGCGAGACCTCCCAGATCCGGCTGTGCCCGGTGGTGGTGAGCTCGTCGAGACCGTCGTCGCCGCGGAACACCAGCGCCGTCGCGCCCCGGGTGCGGAACACGCCCGTGATGAGGGGCACTCGGTCCAGGTGCGCCACACCGACCGCATTCGCCTCCGCACGCGCGGGGTTGCACAGGGGTCCCAGAAAATTGAAGACGGTGGGCACGCCGAGCTCGGCGCGGGTGGCCGCAGCATGCCGGAACCCCGGATGGAACGCCGCCGCGAAGGCGAACGTGATGCCCGCACGATCGAGCACGCCGGCCACTGCATCCGGACTCAGCCCCAGATCGATGCCCAGCGCCGAGAGCACATCCGAGGACCCGGACGCCGAACTTGCCGCCTTGTTTCCGTGCTTGACGACCGGAATCCCGGTGGCAGCGGCGACGATCGACGCCGTCGTGGAGACGTTGACCGTGCGGTGGCGATCGCCGCCCGTTCCGACGATGTCGAGCACATGGGGATCGACCGGAAGCGGCAACGCGGCCTCCAGGATCGCGTCTCGGAACCCGACGATCTCGTCGACCGTCTCCCCCTTGGCGCGCAGCGCGACCAGGAATCCGGCGAGCTGAGACGGGGTCGTCTCCCCCGCCATGATCTGGCGCATCGCCCAGGTGGACTCCGACACGCTGAGGTCGTGCCCCTCCAGGAGTGCGCTGATTATCGACGGCCATGACGGCAGCTGGGTCATGGCTCCGAGCGTAGCGGGGAGGGCAACTGAGGCGCGCCTAAGTCGCACACCACCCGATATCAGTGGTGGCTCATGCGAAACCCCAGGCAAATCTTCAGCCATAATGAAGAGCGTGACCACCAGCTCAGCGACGTACTCCCAGGCCATGCGGTCGGTCAAGCGACCCGATCCGGTCGCAGTCGGAACAATCGTGTGGCTCGGCAGCGAAGTCATGTTCTTCGCCGGCCTCTTCGCGATCTACTTCACACTGCGCAGCACCTCTCCCGAACTCTGGGCCGAAGAGACCCAGCTGCTGAACGTGCCGTTCGCGGCCGTGAACACCACGATCCTGGTGCTCTCGTCGGTGACGTGCCAGATGGGTGTGTTCGCGGCGGAGCGCTTCCAGCCGTACACGATCCGCAAGGCCAACGGACGCCTCAGCTGGGGAATGGTCGAGTGGTTCTGGCTCACCTTCGCCCTCGGCGCCATCTTCGTGTCGGGCCAGGTGTGGGAGTACGCCCAGCTCGTCGCCGAGGGGATGCCCATCCAGGCGAACGCCTACGCCTCCGCGTTCTACCTCACCACCGGGTTCCACGCCCTCCATGTGACCGGCGGCCTCATCGCCTTCCTCCTCGTGATCGGACGCGCCTACGCCGTCAAGAACTTCGGTCGCAAGGAGATGACGTCCTCGATCGTCGTGTCGTACTACTGGCACTTCGTGGACGTCGTCTGGATCGCCCTCTTCTTCGTCATCTACTTCCTCAAGTAACCCGAGCGGAGCTGAATCACCCTCATGGCACGACAGACCAACCGCCGCTCGAACGGACGCCGCAGCCCCTGGGCCGCGACCGCTCTCATCGGCATCGGACTGCTCATCACCGGCGGCGTCTACGCGGGCGCCTCCGCCGCGATGGCCGCGACCGAGCCCGAGAGCACCTCCGCATCCACTCTCACGATCGAGGACGGAAAGCTCCTCTTCCAGGCCAACTGCGCCACCTGCCACGGACTGGATCTTCAGGGCACCGAGAACGGCCCGTCGCTGTACGGCGTCGGTGCGATCGCGGTCGACTTCCAGGTCGGCACGGGTCGTATGCCCCTCCAGATGCAGGGCCCGCAGGCTCCCCAGAAGCCGGTGCAGTTCACGGATGAGCAGATCCTCGCGATGGCCAACTACGTGCAGTCCGTGGCTCCGGGTCCGGACTTCCCCGACCCCGAGATCCTCGACGGCGAAGGTGACATCGCCCGCGGTGCGGAGCTGTTCCGCATCAACTGCGCGATGTGCCACAACGTCGCGGGCGCCGGTGGCGCCCTCACCGAAGGCAAGTACGCACCGGCTCTGACCGATGTCAGCGCGCTGCACATCTACGCCGCGATGGTCACCGGACCCCAGAACATGCCGGTGTTCAACAACATGTACCTGACCGACGAAGACAAGCGCGACATCATCTCGTCTTTGCTGTACACCCAGCAGACCGAGTCCCCCGGCGGGTTCAAGCTCGGGTCTCTCGGACCGGTCGCCGAAGGCCTGTTCATCTGGATCTTCGGCATCAGCACCCTGATCGCCATCACCGTGTGGATCACGGCGAAATCCAACTGATCCCGCACGCCGAATACGCAGCAAGACGCTAGAGGAGCACCATGGCACACGAGGACGACCCGCACGACCTCGACAGGGCGTCGTACCAGCCCTCGTCGGGGACGGCCGTCGCCGTCACCGACCCCGTGCGTAACCCTGAGCTTCCGCCTCATCGCGTGCGGATGACCGACAAGGACCCGGCCGCGATGAAGCGCGCCGTGCGCACGATCTACACGCTCTTCTACATCTCGGTCGCAGGATCGCTGTGGGCGGTCGCCGCCTACATGATCTTCCCGATCGAGAGCGGCGAGATCCCCGCGATCCGTGACAACAATCTCTTCGTCGGTCTCGGCATCGCCCTCGCGCTGCTGGCGATCGGCGTCGCGGCCATCCACTGGTCCAAGGCTGTGATGTCCGACAAGGAGCACACGGAGGCCCGCCACCCCACGCGCGGCACCGATGCGACTCGTGCCGGAGCGGTCGCCGTCTTCGAAGCAGCGAACGAGGAGTCCGGGTTCGGTCGCCGCACCGTCATCCGCGGTGGCCTCTTCGCGGCGCTCATCGCGTCGATCCTCCCCGCGATCACGCTGTTCCGTGGCCTCGCCCCCGAGTCCACGCCGGAACGTCCGCACGCGGGCGACCCCGTCTTCCTGCTCAGCCACACGATGTGGAAGCCCGGGATGCGGCTCGCCAAGGACCCCGAGGGAACGCCGATCAAGGCATCCGAAGTGACCCTCGGCTCCGCCGTGCACGTCATCCCCGAGCCGCTCGCCGACCTCAGCCACGAGGACGGATACCTGGAGGAGAAGGCCAAGGCGATCGTCCTGCTGGTCAGGATGCTTCCCGAGCAGATCACCGAGACCCCCGAGCGGGCGAGCTGGTCGTACGACGGCATCGTCGCGTACTCGAAGGTCTGCACGCACGTCGGCTGCCCCGTGGCCCTCTACGAGCAGCAGACCCACCACCTGCTGTGCCCGTGCCACCAGTCGCAGTTCGACGTCTCGGACGGCGCCAAGGTCATCTTCGGCCCGGCTGCCCGTCCGCTGCCGCAGCTGCCCATCGAAGTGGATGACGAGGGTTACCTCGTCGCGCAGAGCGACTTCACCGAACCCGTCGGCCCGAGCTTCTGGGAGCGCCATTGAGCACCGCCACCGCTACTGACGAGACGGCCGTCGGTACCACCAGGGAAAAGCCGCTCGGCGGCCGCTTCGTCGGCGCCACCGCCAACTACATCGACGAGCGCACCAGCCTCTCCGGCCTGGTCAAGGAGCTCGGACGCAAGATCTTCCCCGACCACTGGTCGTTCATGCTCGGTGAGATCGCGCTGTGGAGCTTCGTGGTCGTCCTGCTGTCGGGGACGTTCCTGACGTTCTTCTTCCAGGCCTCGATGGTGCCGACGCACTACACCGGCGCCTACATCCCGATGCGCGGCGTCGAGATGTCCGCGGCGCTGGACTCGACTCTGCGGATCTCGTTCGACATCCGTGGCGGCCTGCTCGTCCGCCAGATCCACCACTGGGCCGCGCTCGTGTTCATCGCCGGCATCGGCGTGCACATGCTGCGCGTGTTCTTCACCGGCGCCTTCCGCAAGCCCCGCGAGCTCAACTGGCTCATCGGCTTCGTGCTGTTCGTCCTCGCGATGGGTGAGGGCTTCACCGGCTACTCCCTCCCCGACGACCTGCTCTCGGGCAACGGTCTTCGCATCATCGACGGCATGATCAAGGGCATCCCGCTGATCGGTACCTGGACCTCGTTCCTGCTGTTCGGCGGCGAGTTCCCCGGGATGCAGATCGTGGGTCGCCTCTACACGCTGCACATCCTGCTGCTGCCGGCGATCCTGGTCGCGCTCCTCGCGGCGCACCTGATCCTCATGATCGTGAACAAGCACACGCAGTTCGCCGGCCCCGGCCGCACGAACGACAACGTCGTGGGCTACCCGATGCTGCCGGTCTACGCCTCGAAGATGGGCGGGTTCTTCTTCATCGTCTTCGGCGTCATCGTGCTGATCGCGTCTTTGTTCACGATCAACCCCATCTGGAACTACGGGCCGTACGACCCGTCGCCGGTGTCGGCGGGCACGCAGCCTGACTGGTACATCGGCTTCGCCGACGGTGCGCTGCGTCTCGTGCCCCCGCACCTGGAGACGGTGTTCTGGGATCACACCTGGTCGTGGAACATCATCCTCCCGATCACCGTCCTGGTGCTGTTCATCGCCCTGGTTGCGTTCTACCCGTTCATCGAGGCGTGGATCACCGGCGACAAGCGCGAGCACCACATCGCGCAGCGTCCGCGCAACGCCCCGACCCGCACCGCGATCGGCGCCGCGGGCGTGACGTTCTACGCCGTGCTGTGGGCGGCGGCGTCGTCCGACATCATCGCCACCCACTTCTGGGTCACGATGGAAGGCGTCATCCACACGCTGCAGGTCCTGCTGTTCGTCGGACCCGTCATCGCGTACTTCGTGACCAAGCGGATCGCGATCGCCCTGCAGAAGAAGGATCGTGAGATCGCACTGCACGGCTACGAGTCCGGCCGCATCGTCCGCCTCCCCGGCGGCGAGTACATCGAGGTTCACCAGCCCGTCGACGAGTACGAGCGCTGGAAGCTCGTGGACTTCGAGACCTACGAACCGCTGGTGGTGCGCCCGAACTCTCGCGGGACGATCCCGTGGCACCAGAACTTCCGCGCGGCGCTGTCGCGGTGGTTCTTCGAGGACCGCCTCGCACCGGTGACGCAGGCCGAGATCGACGAGGCGCTCTCGCACCAGCATCACGAACTCGACCACATTGCCGAGCAGGAGGATGCGGAGATCCAGGCGATGCACGAGCGCGCCGGGGTTCCGGATGCTCCGCACCACCCGATCACCGACGGCAAGCAGTCCGAGACGGCTGTTCGCCCGACGAACGTGATCGTCACTGACCAGGTCGTGGAGAACACGGCTGCCGATAAGGGCACGTCGAACACGGATGTCGATCCTGACGACGACGTTCACCCCAGCGGCGACACGAAGTAGTCCCGAATCAACCAGTGCGCGGGCCCGGCATCCACGGATGTCGGGCCCGCGCCGTTGCCCGCATCTCACTGCAGCGGGCAATGGCAGGATCCGGCCGAAACGTGGCCGCAGGAGGGTGCCTGCGGCGCTCTCAATGTCATGACTTGCCTCTAGTGTCGGCATCATGAGCAGCGCAGACTTCTTCGCCACCCGCCTCGCCCACGAGACCGATCCGTCGGACGTGTACGCCGCTCAGAAGGCCGGAGAAGACATCGTGCTCGTCGATGTGCGCGGCGTCGACGCCTGGCGCCAGGGACGCATCACCGGCGCGATCCATATGCCCTACCGCGAGATCGCGGAGCGCGCCCCGCGCGAGATTGCCCCGGACGCCACTGTCGTCGTGTACTGCTGGAGCCCGGGCTGCAACGCCGGCGTCAAGGGGGCGCTCGAGTTCGCAAAGCTCGGCTACGCGGTCAAGGAGATGATCGGGGGGTTCGAATACTGGGCACGGGAAGGCCAGCCGACCGAGAACGATGACGGTCCGCTCCCCCGCGAGTTCGACCCGCTCGTGATGATCGTGCGCCGGTGAACGAGGGGTCCGATTCCCGCCAGTGCCCTGGCCGCCCCGGCGAGTAGCGTGACCGTCGTGTCCTCGTCGCCGACTCTCGCGCCAGCGCGCTCCAGCACCGTGGTCCTCATGTTCGCGGCGCTGTCGCTGGTGTGGGGAGCGAGTTTCCTCTTCATGAAGGTTGCGGTTGACTCCTTCGACCCTGCTCAGGTGGCTCTGGGACGCATCATCCTGGGCTCCGTGACGCTCGCCGCGATCATGACGCTCACGCGTCGACGGTGGCCGCGAGAGAGACGCCTGTGGCTGCACATGATCGTCGTCGCAGTCTTCTTCTGCATCGTGCCCTTCCTGCTGTTCGCGTGGGCCGCTCAGAGCCTGCCGTCGGGATTGTCGGCCATCCTGAACGCGACCACACCGTTGTGGACGATGCTCGTTGCCGTCGTCGTTCTTCCGAGCGAGCGGATGACGGCACGGCGACTGATCGGGGTGATCATCGGCGCTGTCGGTGTCGCGATTGTCATGGGCATCTGGGACGTTGTCACCTCCCCCGAGTTCACGGCATCGCTTCCCGCGCAGCTCGCCTGCCTGGGGGCCACCGCGTCCTACGGCATCGCCCTGGGGTGGATGCGGCGCTTCATCACGGGAACCCACAACCATGACAGCGTCACGATCGCGTCGACGCAGATGGCTGTCGCAGGCGTACTCGCCCTGGTGCTCGTGCCCGCCATCGGCCTCGCGCCCGTCGCATGGGCTCCCGCGCCGATTCTGGCGCTCCTGGCCCTCGGGTGCCTCGGGACCGGAATCGTCTATGTCTGGAACACACGAGTCGTCAGCGAATGGGGCGCGGTCGGCGCGTCAACCGTCACCTACGTGATCCCCGTGGTCGGCGTGGCACTCGGGATCATCGTGCTCGGAGAACGGTTCACACTGAACGAGCTCATCGGCGCCGTCATCGTGATCGGCGGCGTACTCCTCGTTCAACGCGCCCGCTGATCAGCGTCTAGCCCCGCCGGGCCCAGACGTCGAGCGCGCAGCGCGGAAGAGCGCGCTCCGCGCGGTACTCAGCGAGCGAAGTAGCCGCGGTAGTACTCGTAGACCCAACCGACGATCGCGACCAGGAAGATACCGAACCCGATCGGCACCATCCACGCGCCCACCGAGAGACCGATGATGGCGATCGCTGCCGAGAAAGCGAGCACAATCGGCCACCACGACCACGGGCTGAACTCACCGATCTCGGGGTCGCCGTCGTCGATGTCTGCCGTGAGGGTGTCCTCGGGCAGCTCGCCGCCCTGAGCGCGTCGAACCGCACCGGTGTAGAAGGCGATCAGTGCGCCCATGAGGGCAGTGAAGATTAGCGCGATCGTGCCGACCCACTCGACGTTGCCGTACCAGAAAAGGCTCCAGATCGTGTAGACGACACCGACGAGAGCGAAGAAGCCCGCCAGAATCCACCAGAGCGCGACGTTGGTACGCATCGGACTACTTCACCTTCCCATCGGCAAGATCCACAACCGGTGTGTGCGGAGCATCCTTCGCCGGGCCGACACCAACCGTCATCGGCGCAGCTTCCGGGTGGTTGAGGTCGAACGCCGGGCGTTCGCTGCGGATGCGCGGGATCGACGTGAAGTTGTGGCGCGGCGGCGGGCACGAAGTGGCCCACTCGAGCGATCCACCGTAACCCCACGGGTCGTTGACCGTGACCTTGGGCGCCTTCCGAGCGGTGATCCACACATTCAGCAGGAACGGAATCATCGAGACCGCGAGGAGCATGGCACCAACTGTCGACAACTGGTTCTGCCACGTGAATCCGTCAGCTTCCGCGTAGTCAGCGTAGCGGCGGACCATACCTTCGACACCCAGCCAGTGCTGGACGAGGAAGGTCATGTGGAAGCCGATGAACAGCAGCCAGAAGTGCACGTACCCGAGGCGCTCGTTGAGCATCCGGCCTGTCCACTTCGGCCACCAGAAGTAGAAGCCGGCGAACATCGCGAACACGACGGTTCCGAAGATGACGTAGTGGAAGTGCGCGACGACGAAGTACGAGTCCGACAGTGCGAAGTCCAGCGGCGGCGACGCGAGGATGACACCGGTCAGCCCACCGAAGACGAACGAGACGAGGAAGCCGAGCGCGAAGGTCATCGGTGTCTCGAAGGTCACCGACCCTCGCCACATCGTTCCGATCCAGTTGAAGATCTTCACGCCTGTCGGGACGGCGATGAGCATGGTCATCAGGGCGAAGAACGGCAGCAGCACCGAGCCGGTGACGTACATGTGGTGCGCCCACACAGCGACCGAGAGAGCGGCGATCGCGATCGTCGCGTACACGAGCGTCTTGTAACCGAAGATCGGCTTGCGGCTGAAGACCGGGAAGATCTCGGACACGATGCCGAAGAACGGCAGCGCGATGATGTACACCTCGGGGTGACCGAAGAACCAGAACAGGTGCTGCCACAGCAGCACGCCCCCGTTCTGTGGGTCGTAGATGTGCGCACCGAGCACGCGGTCGGCGGCGGCGGCGAAGATCGCGGCGGCCAGCACCGGGAAGGCCATGAGGATCAGGATGCTCGTGATGAGCGTGTTCCAGGTGAAGATCGGCATGCGCCACATCGTCATGCCGGGTGCGCGCATCGTGATGACGGTGGTGATGAAGTTCACGGCACCGAGAATCGTTCCGAAGCCGCTCATGCCGAGCCCGAGCATCCAGAGATTACCGCCGACGCCTGGTGAGAAGGATGCGTTCGCGAGTGGTTGATACGCGAACCAGCCGAAGGAAGCCGCGCCCTGCGGGGTCAGGAAGCCGGAGATCGCAATGATCGACCCGAACAGGAACAACCAGAACGCGAAAGCGTTCAGGCGCGGGAACGCGACGTCAGGTGCACCGATCTGCAGCGGCAGGATCGCGTTGGCAAAGCCCGCGAACAGAGGCGTCGCGAACATGAGCAGCATGATCGTGCCATGCATCGTGAACAGCTGGTTGTACTGCTCTTTGGTCGGCAAGACCTGCATGCCCGGCTCGAACAGCTCGGCACGGATGATGAGCGCCATCACGCCGCCGAGCAGGAAGAACAGGAACGACGCGATCAGGTACATGTACCCGATCGTCTTGTGGTCAGTGGAGGTGATCCACTTGACGATGATGTTGCCCTTTTGCTCGACGCGCGAGGACGACATCAGCGCCGCCTGGCGTGCGGGCAGAGTGCGCGGGCGCGACGAGTCCGCGTCCTGAAGCGGCAGCGTGGTGGCCATCACTCGTTCCCCTCATCTGACTGCTGGACCGAGGGATCCGTGGGATCGTTCGGCGTGTTCTGCAGGCGGTCGTATGCGTCGTTGATGTCGCCGGTCTGACCCTTTGCCTCGAGACTTGCGAGGTAGTCCTCGTACTCCTCGGCGCTCACGACCTTGACGTTGAAGAGCATCATCGAGTGGTACTCACCACAGAGCTCGGCGCACTTGCCGGCGTAGGTGCCCTCTCGGGTCGGGGTGAAGGACCAGAAGTTGTCCTTCCCGATGTACATGTCCTTCTTGTAGAGGAAGTCGATGATCCAGAAGGAGTGGATGACATCGCGCGACTGCAGCTTGATCTGCACCGTCTGGTCGACGGGCAGGTACAGCGTCGGCAGCTGCTCCTGGTCGATGTCGCCGTTCTTATCGGGCTGAGCCTGGATGCCCATCGTCCAAACGGCGTCGGAGTTGTCCTCCTCGTCGCCGTTGTACTGGAAGTCCCACGCCCACTGCTTGCCGATGGCGGTGATCGACACGTCGGGGTCTTCGTACTGCGTCTCGATGATCGCCTGGTCCCGCGCGGTGAAGGCGAAGAAGCCCAGCACCAGGATGAACGGCACGACCGTGTAGAAGATCTCGATCGGCATGTTGTAGCGCAGCTGCACCGGCAGGCCCGTCTGCCCCTTGCGGCGACGGTAGGCGATGGCTGCCCATCCCATGAGCGCCCAGGTGACGACACCGACGGCGAGCAGGACGATCCACGAGTTCACCCAGAGTCCGGAGACCATTTCGGTGTGATTGGTCGCGGGAGTTCCGTCCTCGACGAAGCCCGGGAGATACCCGTTGAGCTCCGTCGGCGTGCATCCTGCGAGCACCACGGCCGCGGCGGCACCAACCGGTAGAAGAACCCAGCGGAGTCGGCGATTGGAGGGCACAGGCGCACCTTTCCACGTTGCGAAGTGTGACTGTGGTCAGTCTAGGGCAACCTCACACCTCCTTGAGGCCAACCACTCAGCATCCGGTCACTTTCGGGGTACTGAAGGTCAGCCTTCCGGGAGGCTGAAGCTTGGGAGGGTCAGTGGAAGCTGTCACCACACGCGCAGCTACCCTGCGCGTTGGGGTTGTCGATCGTGAAACCCTGCTCGGAGATCGTGTCCTTGAAGTCGATCGTGGCACCGTCGAGGTAGGGCACGCTCATGTCGTCGACGATGACTTCCACGCCATCGAAGTCGACGGTCTTGTCGCCGTCGAGATAGCGCTCGTCGAAGTACAGCTGGTAGATGAGACCGCTGCATCCGCCGGGCTGCACGGCCACGCGAAGACGCAGGTCGTCGCGGCCTTCCTGATCGAGCAGGCTCTTCACCTTGGCGGCCGCGGCGTCCGTGAGCGCGACGCCGTGCTCGCGCGCGGTCTGGTCCGTGGTCAGTGCGGTGTCGGTCATGACTCTCCTTATCGGCTGGTGCCGTCGGGGTGGATGCTGAAATTCTACGCCCGCTCCCACGGCACACGGCGGGCACGCCTCCGAATCAGAGGGTGCGCGCGTCCAGCTTCGCCAGCAGAAGGGCTTCCGAGATCAGCGCGTTACGGAAGGTGTCGAGGTGCAGGGACTCGTTGGGGCTGTGAGCGCGAGAGTGCGGATCCTCGACTCCCGTGACGAGGATCTGCGCTCCCGGGAACTCCCGCACGAGGTCGGCGATGAACGGGATCGACCCACCGACGCCGATATCGACCGGTTCGACCCCGTACCCCTCGGTGAGCGCCTCACGCACGTCCTGCACCGCCCACCCGGAGGTGTCGACGAGGAACGGGTCGCCCAGGTCGACATCGAAGAACTCCACCTGCGCGCCGAACGGCGCGTGAGCGCGAAGGTGCGCCTCCAACGCCGCGTAGGCATCGGCGGCCGACTGACCGGGCGCCACACGCGCGCTGATGACGACAGTCACCTCCGGGGCGAGTGTGTTCGACGCCGATGCCACGTCGGTGGCGTCGATCCCGATCACGGTGATCGACGGCTCGTTCCAGATCCGACCGATGATCGATCCGCGGCCGATCGGGGCGACGCCGTCGATCAGCCCGGTCTCCGACCGCAACGTGCTCTCGCTGTACTCGGGAGTCTCCGCCTCGCGAGAGGCCAAGCCCTCCACCGCAACGGCGCCCTCGGCATCCCACAGCGTGGCAAGGAGCGTGATGGTCGCGAGCATGGCATCGGGGACCGCTCCCCCGAACATTCCCGAGTGCGATGCGTGCTCGAGGGTGCGCACGCGCATCGAGAATCGCGCATTGCCACGCAGGGAGACGGTCAGGCCCGGCGTCCGGTCGTCCCAGTTGCCGGAGTCGGCGACCACGATGACGTCGGATCTGAGCGCGTCGGCGTTGTCTCGGAGGAACTGAGCGAACGAGCGCGAGCCGTACTCCTCCTCCCCCTCGATGAACAGCGCCAGCCCCACATCGAGGTCGGGCCCGAGCGCGTCGGTGAGCGCGCGGATCGCACCGATGTGCACCATGATCCCCGCCTTGTCGTCGGCGGCGCCCCGGCCGTACAAGCGACCGTCGCGCACGGTCGGCTGGAACGGCGGTGTCTCCCAGAGCGCCTCGTCGCCCACAGGCTGTACGTCGTGGTGCGCGTACAGCAGGACTGTGGGACGTCCGTTCCGAGCGGCACGGGTGGCCAGCACGGCGGGCTGCCCGAGCTCGTCAGTGCCGGGAATCGCCGCCCGCTTCACCGTGACGGAATCGAAGACGCCCGTGCCCTCTGCCAGGGCCGCGACGGCTTCGGCGCTGCGCACCAGCTGCTGCTGGTCCATCGACGGCCACGCGATCGACGGGATCCGCACCAAATCGCCCAGATCGGCCAGCGCGCGGGGGATGCCGGCCTCGGCGGCGTCACGGACAGCATCGGAGCGGGCGGCGTTATCAGTCATGCGGGTAATCTTAAGGACTACCCGCAACGCGACACCGAGGATCATCGTGGCCAAGACCCCCGCCCCCGAGGCACCGAACGGCGCGTCGACGTCGACCGCCGGGAAAGGTCGGGCAACGCCGACCCGCGCCGAGCGGGAAGCCGCCCGCAAGCGCCCGCTCGTTCCGGATACGAAGGAAGCGAAGGCGCAGCGCAAGGCAGAACTCGCCGCCGCTCGCGAACGCGCGCGCATCGGCATGGCCAATGGCGAGCAGAAGTACCTACCGGCGCGCGATCAGGGTCCGCAACGCAAGTTCGTCCGCGACTTCGTCGACGCCGGCTGGCACCTGGGCGAGGCCGTCATGCCGGCGATGGTCGTGGTCATCATTGCGACCTTCATCCCGCTGAACTTCATCCAGTACTGGTCGTTCGTCGCCCTGTGGCTGTTCATCTTCTTCGTCATCGGCGACATGATCATCACCTCGATCCGCGTCAAGCGCGCGGTGCGCGACAAGTTCGGCGCATCCAAGGTCGAGAAGGGTCTCGGTTGGTACGCGGCGATGCGCAGTGTTCAGATGCGCTTCATGCGGCTCCCCAAGGCCCAGGTGCGACGGGGTCAGTACCCCTCCTGATCTGTGGGTTCGCTGCGCGGGGGCGTTGGGTGTAGTCCGCTCAGCTCACCGGATGCCACGCCACGACGCCCGCCGCTGCGCCCACCGCGGCCGCAGGCGCGGGGTGATCACACGTAGAGGCGCGGAACGAGCGGCGATACCCGCACGATGATCTCTTCACCGACAGTGCCGATCGCCTCGGCCAGAGTCGTCACGCTCGACTCGCCGTGGGTCCCCGGGCCGAACACGAAGACGTCCTCGCCCGGCGCGGCGCCTGGCCACGGCTCGACCACCATGCATGCCGGGCCGATCTCGCGCACGGCGCGCGGACCAGCCGCGGTTCCGACGGACATCCGACCAGCGAGCGTCGAGGGCAGCCCGTCGAGCGCCCCGTAGGCGACTTCCACCCCGGCCTCGCCCACGCCAGAGACGGTGGCGATCAGCGTCGCCGCCGGCACGATGCCGAGAAGATCGGGTCCGCCGGTCGAACGGATGCCGTAGCTGAACGCGCCGAATCGCACGAGATCGAACCGGAACTCAGGACGTGCGAATGCGGCAGCGCTGGCGGCCAGGTGCCGCACCTCGGGCCGCAGGCCGGCCTGTTCGGCGATGCGGACCGCGTCGAGAAACAGCGCCCGGGACTGGTCGTCGTCCTCGTCGCTGGTCTCGGCGATATGGCTCCACAACCCGGCGACCCGGATGTCGCCCCGCTCCTCGAGCGCTGCGGCGCGCGCCACGAACGCCGGCCAGTCCTCCGGGCGGACGCCGTTGCGGTGGAGGCCCGTGTCGACCTTCAGGTGCACCGCGGCGGCCCGCCCGGCCGAGACGACCGCGACATCCTCCAGGTAGGCAGCGTCGCCCACGCCGAGCTCGATGCCCGCATCCAGCGCAATGGCGATCTCGGGCTGGGTGATGGTCACCCAGGAGAAGATCCGCGCATCGGCGCCCGCCGCCGCCCTCGCACGAACGCCCATCGGCACGTCGAAGGCGCCGAACCAGCGCACCCCGTGTGCGGCGGCGGCCGCCACGACGCGATCGACACCGTGACCATACGCGTCGTTCTTGACCACGAGCATGTACTCCGCCGGCGCGATCCGCTCGCGCAGCACATCGATGTCTGCCAGCAGCCGCGCCAGATCGACGACCATCCGCGCGCTCACTCGACCACCTCCCGCGGCAGCCGCAGGCCCAGGGCACAGACGAGTTCGGCCGCGGTGAGCCCGCTTGCCGCCACCCATGTCGCCAATGCGGGTCCGGCCGGACCCGCACCGCCGAAGTAGACCACCTCATCACCGCGGGCGCTCTGAGCGTCACCGATGTCGACAACGCACACGTCCATCGCGACGCGCCCGACGATCGGGTGGAGCGCGCCGCGGATCTCGACGGTCGCGCGGTTGCCGAGGGACCGCGCGACGCCCTGGCCGAAACCGCCCGAGACCAGAGCGATCCGGGTGTCCTCGGGCGCGATGTGCGTGTAGTTGTACGAGACGCCCTCGCCGGCGCGCAGCGCTTTGATCGAGAGCACGGATCCGACCAGACTCATGACCGGTCGCGACACGCTGTCTCCGGCGCCGAGGGGCGAGAGCTCCACCCCCGGGAGCCCGAAGACACGTGCCGGCTCGAGGGTGACCTCGCCGCCGACAGCCGTGATCCCCGCGGCGGCAGCCGTCGGTACGGATGCCGGATCCAGCTGCGCGGCACGGATGCCGAGGGGCGCGAGCACCTCGACGACGAACCCCACACCGTGGCCGTACGCGTCGCGTCGGAGATCGGCGACAGCATCCGTTCCCCCCGTCTCGAGCGCGTGCGTCGCGCCGTCGACGAGCGCCGAACGGCTCAGCCGCACGCGCGGCCCGGTGGGACTGATCAAAAGCCCATCGCCTTCTGGTACCGCGGACGGTGGCCGGTGCGTACGCCGAGCACGCTGGGCTTGTTCTCGTAGACCCCCGTCGCCCAGTTGCCTTCGATCAGCACGGGGCCGGTGGGAGTCACCGCGACGTCCCACCCGACATACTGCACCTGCGGGACGTGGCGAGCGACCTTGTCGACGAACGCGATGACCTCGTCGAACATCGGAAGTTGGAACTCCGCGATCGGATATCCCGAGTCCGGGTGGTACTTGTGGACGTGCCCGTGCGAGTCGTACCCGTCACCCAGGGCGGCTCCGGTCTCCGGATCGAGCATCGTGTAGAACCCGCCGAAGTCCATCTGATCGGCGACCTGACCGCGACCGAACTTCTGCGCAATCGCCAGAATGTGGGTCTTCTCGCCGTCGAAGAAGGCCGCGACGCGTGTCGAGTTGACGGTGCCGGCGCAGACCGCGGCGACATCCGGATGCTGAGTGATGTTCTCTTCGATCAGCAGCTCACCCCGCGCGCGCAGTTGCGCGTGGAAGTCATCCCAGTCCTCGATCTGCGCAGAGTAGTACCGGTTGATCGCGGCGCCCGAGCGCCCGGCCTGCTTCTTCGTGATCAGCACCGGATGCGCCTGGCCGAAGGCGCGCAACTGGTCGACGTTGTCATCGTCGACCATCATCCAGTCCCGTCCCAGATACTCCGAGAAGACCCGGTCGAACTCCCACTTGTCGTAGAAGATCCCGCGGTACTCCGGGTCATCGAAGGTGTACGAGTACTTGTTCGAGTGCGGGTGGGTCATCATCGTCCGCCGCTCTCGGCGGTTCAGGATCGCGAAGTCGTAGTCGACGTAGTCCTGGAATCCCACCTGATGGAACGTCGCCTGCCAGAACATGTCCAGGACGATCAGCGGCGTCCACTTATGGAACTGGGCGGACACCTCGCGGGCGCGCTCGATGACCGAAGGCAGGTCGATGACCTTCAACCGGGCGACCATGTATCCGAAACGGGACCCCAGTCCCCGTTCCCGTGATGCCACGGCTGTCTCCTTTCTGCGGCGCTTCTCGCACGCCGGCCGGTACCCGAAGGCACCGGCCGGCGTGCGATCGGCGGATGTCAGGCGTCGACCAGTTCGTTCTCGACCACGCGGTAGTGGCGCGTGCGACGATCAGCGGAACGCCCGAGGTCATCGGTGATGATCACGCGCTGCAGCCAGCGGTCGGTGCCGTCGTAGCGAGGCTCGAACGGCGTGCGTGCGTGCATCACGCGGCGGTTGTCGAACAGGAGGATGTCGCCCGCACCCAGCGTGACGTAGATGCCTTCCTTGTCGGCACCGTCGTGGAACGCCTTCAGCGCGGCAGCCGCCTCGTCATCGCCGGCCACAGCCGCAGCGCAGTCCATGTCGATACGGACGAATCGCTTGCCGTCCTCGCCGTACAGCGCCGCGCCCTGGACACCGTCCTCGGGCCGACCGGTTCCCCCGGATGCCTTGTCGATGCCGTGCATGAAGCGCGGCTGACGCAGCACCGCTTCGTCCTCGGCCGAGAGTTCGATGCGATCGACCGGAGCGAGTGCGGTCTGCACGCGCTCGTCGCCCCTCACGCAGAACAGGCCGACGAACTGCGGGTGGGCGTCGTCGAAGGCGTCCTCCGAGTGCCAGTCGAGCAGGCTTCGGCTGCCGGTTCCGACGGCGTCGTACTCGTGCCCCGGGATCGGCGTGACGTTCTGGATGAGTGCGCCGCGGTGCTGGCGCGCGAAGGAGAAGATCTCACCGGCCACCGAGGCAAAGGCCACAAGCGCCGCCTCCGTCACGGGATCGCGGTCCTTGTTCTCGAAAGCGACGGGGTCACGCGGGCTCTCCCCCATGTCGGCCTGGTCGACCGTGAGGCCGTGGAAGAGCACTCCCCCGTCCGGAACGTCGGCGCGAGCGAACTGGCGGATGATCTCGACAGTCTCGGGGTCGGCGGCCTCGAACGCCGCCTTCGCATCGGCGAGGAGCTCTTCGAAGGCCGCATCGTCGGAGTAGATGCCGCGTCTGCCGCGGGCGACCTCCACGAAGATCGCAGCGACGTCGGGCGTGATGTGACGTTCGATCACAGGGGTTCCTTCCCACGGTGGGGTAACCGCACTGAAGCGCTCGAAGACACGAGTGCCGGTGTTGTGCTGTCGGGAGTATATCGGAGGAGCATCGCCCTCATGGGGGAGAAGTTAGGGTTTCCTAAGTCCGCGCGCACGGGTGCATCCGTCGTGCTCACTCGCGCGCGAGACCGCGAGAGATCTGCCGGGCCCACAGCGGTCCGCGGTAGAGGAATCCGGTGTATCCCTGCACGAGCGTCGCGCCGGCATGCAGCCTCTCGCGCACATCATCGGCGCTCTCGACGCCGCCCGCCGAGATGACGCAGAAGTCGTCGGGAACGAGCGATCGCACGAGTCGGAGAACCTCCAGCGCGCGCGGCGCGAGTGGCTTTCCCGACAGCCCGCCGGCACCGGCCGCGGCGATGACGGCGGGGTCGGTCACGAGCCCGAGTCCGTCACGGGCGATCGTCGTGTTCGTGGCGACGATGCCCTGCAGGCCGAGTTCGAGCGCCAGCGCGGTGACATCGCGGATGTCGTCGTCCGAGAGGTCGGGGGCGATCTTCACCAGCAGCGGGGTATCCTCCGCCGCCTCCTGAACCGCACCCAGCAGCGGTCGGAGCGATTCCGTGGCCTGGAGGCTCCGCAACCCCGGGGTGTTCGGTGAAGAGACGTTGACGACGAGGTAATCCGCGACCGGCGCGAGCAGCCGCGCACTCGTGACGTAGTCGACGACGGCGTTCTCGACATCCACGATGCGGCTCTTGCCGATGTTGACGCCCAGGACTGTGCGGTGCCGCCGGCGGCGAGCTTTCTCCAGCCGCCCCGCGGCCGCGTACGAGCCGTGGTTGTTGAAGCCCATGCGGTTGATGACTGCCCGATCCGGGATCAGGCGGAACAGGCGCGGCGTGGGGTTGCCCGTCTGCGGGATGGCGGTGAGCGTCCCGACCTCCACATGACCGAAGCCCAGCGCGTGGAGGCCGTTCACCCCCACCGCATCCTTGTCGAAGCCTGCGGCGACCCCGAACGGACTGTCGAAGGTCAGACCCAGTGCCTGGACCCGCAGGGAAGGGTCAGGACGGGTGAAGGCCCGCGCAAGCCACGACAGCGGGGGAACACCGAGGACTCGGATGACGAGCATCGCCGCATGGTGCGCTGTCTCCGGGTCCATCTTCGAGAGGAACGTGCGAAACAGCCACGGGTACATGCTTACTCCTCGAGATCGGATGCCGGGCGATGGTGATCCGCGCGCAACTGTGCGATCGCCGATTCAAAATCCTCGAGGGTTTCGAACGCCTGGTACACGCTGGCGAACCGGAGATAAGCGATCTCGTCCAGTTCTCGCAACGGACCGAGAATCGCCAGACCGATCTCATTGGTGTCGACCTGCGATGACCCCGTCTGGCGAACGGCCTCCTCGACCGTCTGGGCCAGAACCGCCAAGTCGCCCTCCGTCACGGGGCGACCCTGGCATGCCTTGCGCACGCCGGACATGACCTTTTCGCGGCTGAACGGCTCGATGACGCCGGATCGCTTGATGACGTTCAGGCTCGCGGTCTCGATCGTGGAGAATCGGCCACCGCACTCGGGGCATTGCCGACGACGACGGATGCTCAGCCCGTCGTCACTGGTCCGAGAATCGATGACGCGCGAATCGGGGTGGCGGCAGAAGGGGCAGTGCATGGCAGCCCCAGACTACGCGGTGAACCGCGCGCGGACCGCCTCCCCGTGCGCGGGGAGGACCTCCGCGTCGGCGAGAGCGACGATCGCATCGGCGACCTCGGCCAACGCCGCCTGGTCGTACTCGATGATCTGCTGCGGGCGGAGGAACGTCGAGGCCGACAGCCCCGCGGCGTAGCGCGCCTGTCCGCCGGTGGGGAGCACGTGATTGCTTCCCGCCAGGTAGTCGCCGAGGCTGACGGGCGAGTGCGCGCCGACGAAGACAGCCCCAGCGTGGACGAATCGATCCGTCATCGGGTCCGCGAGGTGAAGCTCCAGGTGTTCCGGAGCGTAGGCGTTGGAGAACTCGACCGCGTCGTCGAGGTCATCGACCAGCACGATTGCCGACTGCGGGCCGGCGAGCGCCACCGCGATGCGCTCGGCGTGGAGTGTCGTTGCGGCCCGCGCGGCGACCTCGATCTGCACCGCATCCGCCAGCGACGGCGATGTCGTGACCAGAACCGCCGATGCCTGCTCGTCGTGCTCGGCCTGGCTGATGAGATCGGCGGCGACGAGCCGCGCATCGGCGGTGTCATCGGCGACGATGAGGATCTCCGTGGCCCCGGCCTCGGAATCCGTGCCGACGCGTCCGGCGACAACGCGCTTGGCCGCCGCCACGAAATTGTTGCCGGGTCCGGTCACGACGTCCACCGCATCGAGTCCCAGACTCGGTACCCCGAATGCGAAAGCGCCGATCGCACCTGCTCCGCCCATCGCGTAGACCTCGGTCACGCCCAGCAGCCGCGCGGCCGCGAGGATCACCGGGTGCACCCTGCCGCCCTCGGATCGCTGCGGCGGAGAGGCGAGGGCGATCTGCTGGACGCCGGCCGCTTGGGCGGGCACGACGTTCATGACGACGCTCGAGGGGTAGACGGCCTTGCCGCCCGGGACGTAGACCCCGACGCGCCGGACCGGCTGCCACCGTTGGTGGATGAGGGCGCCGGGTCCCACCTTCGTCGTCGCCGGCGGGGGGACCTGAACCGCGGACGCCACCCGCACGCGGTCGATGGCGCGCTCGAGAGCCTCCCGGACGGAGGAATCGAGCCGCTCGAGGGCTTCGTCGAGGTGCTCGAGCGGCACCCGGATGTCGTGGCCGGTCACCCCGTCGAATTGCTCAGCCTGGGCGCGCAACGCGGTCTCGCCGTTCGTCGCGACGTCCTCGACGAGGCGCGCGGCGGTCTCGAGCGCCTCGGAACGGGCCGCCGTCGCACGAGGAACGGCGGCGAGCAGGTCGGCGGGCGAGAGGGCGCGCCCACGCAGGTCAAGGGTGCGAAGCATCCATCTACGGTATCGCGCCCACGACATGCTCACGCTCGAGCGAGCCAGTGATCATCCGAGGCATTGCGGCCCGAGCAGACCCTTCAGTTCCCCGTACAGATCGGCCGTGACCGTCACCGGATGCGGCACCTCGAACACCTTCGCCACGCCGCCCTTGTGCAGCCGCAGCGTCACCTCGGTGTCGCCGCGATGACGGAGCAGGCAATCGGCGAGGTCTCCGATCACGGACTCGGTGGCGCGCTGCTCGGGGATGACGAGAACCAGCGGGCCGGATGCGTCGACCGAACCGAGATCGGGCGCGAACGCCGCCTGCGCGTGCAGGTTCATGCCGTCGTCTCTGCGGGAAACGCGACCTCTCACGACGAGGATCGAGTCCGCCTGCAGCATCGACTGGAACTCGGTGTAGGTCTTCCCCATGAACATGACCGTGATCTCACCGTCGAAGTCCTCGACCGTGATCATGCCGTACGGATTGCCGCTGGACTTGGCGACGCGGTGCTGGACGCTCGTCACCAGTCCCGCGATCGTCACCTGATCCCCGTCGGCCAGATCCTCCGAGCCGAGCAGATCGTGGATGGTGATCGACGCATGCTTTGCCAGCGGGACCTCGAGTCCCGCGAGCGGATGGTCCGACACATAAAGACCGAGCATCTCGCGTTCGAACGCGAGCTTGTCCTTCTTGGTCCACTCGGGCCGCTCGGGCACCTTGCTGACCTGCTGGGGCTCGTCCTCGCCCCACAGCGAGTCGAAATCGAACCCGACCTCGCCGTTGGCCTCGCGACGCTTGTCGAGCACGGCCTGCTCGGTGGCATCCTCGTGGATTTCCATGAGGGCTCGGCGAGTGGCTCCGAGCGAATCGAACGCGCCGGCCTTGATGAGCGATTCCACCGTCCGCTTGTTCGCGACCGAGACGGGGACCCGGGCCAGGAAGTCGTGGAACGAGGCGAACGGGGCGTCCGTCCGGGCCTGGACGATCGCCTCCACCACGTTCGCCCCGACGTTGCGGACGGCTCCCAGGCCGAAGCGGATGTCATCCCCGACGGCGGCGAAGTAGCGGATCGACTCGTTGACATCCGGCGGCAGCACCCGGATGCCCATGCGGCGGCACTCATTGAGATAGACGGCCATCTTGTCTTTCGAGTCGCCGACGCTCGTGAGGAGGGCAGCCATGTACTCAGCCGGATAGTGGGCCTTCAGGTACGCCGTCCAGTACGACACGAGCCCGTAGGCGGCCGTGTGGGCTTTGTTGAAGGCGTAGTCGGCGAACGACTCGAGCACCTTCCACAGGGTCTGCTGCGCGGCATCCGAGAATCCACGCTCCGCCATTCCGCCGAAGAAGATCTCTTGTTGTTTGTCGAGCTCCGACTTCTTCTTCTTGCCCATCGCACGCCGCAGCAGGTCGGCTTGACCGAGCGTGTAGCCGGCCACGCGCTGTGCGACCGCCATCACCTGCTCCTGATAGACGATGAGGCCGTAGGTGGTGTCGAGGATGTCAGCGAGAGGTTCCTCGAGCTCCGGGTGGATCGGCTCGATCTCCTGCTGCCCGTTCTTTCGCAGGGCGTAGTTGATGTGGGAGTTCACCCCCATCGGCCCGGGACGGTACAGGGCGAGCACCGCGGAGATGTCCTCGAAGTTGTCGGGCTTCATCAACCGGAGGAGGGACCGCATGGGCCCGCCGTCGAGCTGGAACACGCCCAGCGTGTCCCCTCGAGCGAGCAGCTCGTAGGAGGCGCGATCGTCGAGCGCGAGATCCTCGAGGATGAGCGGCTCGCCTCGGTTGGCTTCGATGTTGTCGAGCGCATCGTTGATGATCGTGAGGTTGCGAAGCCCCAGGAAGTCCATCTTGATGAGGCCGAGGGACTCGCACGACGGGTAGTCGAACTGCGTGACGATCTGGCCGTCCTGTTCGCGACGCATGATCGGGATGATGTCGATCAGCGGCTCACTCGACATGATCACGCCCGCGGCGTGCACGCCCCACTGACGCTTGAGGTTCTCGAGACCGACAGCGGTGTCGAACACCGTCTTGGCTTCGCTGTCGGTCTCGATGAGCGTGCGGAACTCCCCTGCCTCTTTGTAGCGGGGGTGGTCTTTGTTGAACATGTCCGTCAGCGGAACGTCCTTGCCCATGACGGCGGGCGGCATCGCCTTGGTGAGGCGCTCCCCCATGCTGAAGGGGAATCCCAGAACACGACCGGCATCCTTGAGCGCCTGCTTGGCCTTGATCGTGCCGTAGGTGACGATCTGCGCGACACGGTCGTCGCCGTACTTCTCGGTGACGTACTGGATGACCTCGCCGCGACGTCGATCGTCGAAGTCGACATCGAAGTCGGGCATCGACACGCGGTCGGGGTTGAGGAACCGCTCGAAGATGAGCCCGTGCTGGAGCGGGTCGAGGTCGGTGATCCGCATGGCGTAGGCAGCCATCGACCCGGCACCGGACCCGCGGCCGGGTCCGACACGGATGCCGTTGCGCTTGGCCCAGTTGATGAAGTCGGCGACCACGAGGAAGTAGCCCGGGAAGCCCATCTGGACGATGACGCCGACTTCGTACTCGGCCTGCTTCCGGACCTCATCGGGGATGCCGGCTGGGTAGCGCTCGTGCAGACCGGCCTCGACTTCTTTGACGAACCAGCTCTCCTCTGTTTCACCGTCGGGAACCGGGAACCGCGGCATGTAGTTCGCGCTGGTGTTGAACTCGACCTCGCAGCGCTCCGCGATCAGCAGCGTGTTGTCGCACGCCTCGGGGTGCTGCCGGAAGATCTGGCGCATCTCGGCGGGCGTGCGGATGTAGTAGCCATCGCCGTCGAACTTGAAGCGCTTGGGGTCGTCGAGGGTGGAGCCGGACTGAACGCACAGCAGGGCGGCATGGCTGTTCGCGTCGTGCTGGTGCGTGTAGTGCGAGTCGTTGGTTGCCAGCAGCGGGATGTCGAGGTCTTTCGCGATGCGCAGCAGGTCGGTCATGACACGGCGCTCGATGTCGAGGCCGTGGTCCATGATCTCGGCGAAGTAGTTCTCCTTGCCGAAGATGTCTTGGAACTCCGCCGCCGCGGCGCGCGCGGCGTCGTACTGACCAAGACGCAAGCGGGTTTGGACCTCGCCGGACGGGCATCCGGTCGTCGCGATCAGACCCTTCGAGTAGGTCTCCAGGAGTTCGCGGTCCATGCGCGGCTTGAAGTAGTAGCCCTCCATCGAGGCCAACGAGGACAGCCGGAAGAGGTTGTGCATGCCCTCGGTCGTCTCGGACAGCAGCGTCATGTGCGTATAGGCACCCGATCCCGAGACGTCGTCGTCGCTCTGCTCGGGCGATCCCCATCGAACACGCGACTTCTCCGAACGGTGGGTACCTGGGGTCACGTACGCTTCGATCCCGATGATCGGCTTGATGCCGGCATCCTTCGCCGCCTTGTAGAACTCGAACGCCGCGAAGGTGTTGCCGTGGTCGGTGACGGCGATCGCCGGAGATCCTTGCGCTGCCGCTTCCTGCACCATGGCCCCGATGCGCGCCGCCCCATCGAGCATCGAATACTCGCTGTGCACGTGCAGGTGGACGAAGGAGTCGGACGCCATGCCGAGAGTCTACGTTCGGCATCCGACACGCTCATCCCGGCCCGCCGCGGGTCGGGATGCCGAGTCGACGTGGGCGGATACGGTGGGTGCGTGCCCACCCCGGACTTCATTCTCGAGCTGCGCCGATTCGTCGGCACCCGACCGCTTCCGCTCGTCGGCGTGACCGCCGTCATCATCCGAGGGGGCGACGTGCTGCTGGGGCGACGCAGCGACAACGGTGCCCTCACGCCGATCACCGGCATCGTCGATCCGGGCGAGGAACCGGCCGATGCCGCGGTCCGTGAGGCCGCCGAAGAGGCCGGTGTCGTCATCCGGGCCGACCGACTGGCCTGGGTGCATCAGATCCCCCGGATCACGTACGCCAACGGCGACCAGAGCGACTACCTTGATCTCACCTTCCGGTGCAGCTGGATCTCGGGCGAGCCGTTCCCCGTCGACGGTGAGATGACCGAGGTCGGCTGGTATCCCCACGACCGCCTCGACGAGGTCGGCGACCAGATGCGCGCACGTATCGCCGCTGCCCTTCCCCCGCACGGAGAGGCCCGGTTCCTGACCGGCGGGACGGCCTGACGGCAGCCGTCCGCACGATTTGTTCCGGTCCTCGGGAACCCTGGGCGCGAGAAGACTCCGGACAATTGCTGCGTGGCCCTGCATCGACCCACCGCTGCCC
This sequence comes from Microbacterium sp. bgisy207, assembly GCF_965345035.1. Classification (GTDB taxonomy): domain Bacteria; phylum Actinomycetota; class Actinomycetes; order Actinomycetales; family Microbacteriaceae; genus Microbacterium. The sequence goes on along the minus strand of NZ_CBDRMG010000005.1, from coordinate 131,208 downwards.
TCGCCGTGCTCTGGATCGTCAGCGGCGTGCTCGGCGGCACCGTCGCGTTCCTGCTGTACCTCGAGTACATCGGGCAGCTGACCGGCAGCGACCCGATCGTCTCGTGCCAGTGGGGCGTTCTGGTCACCTGCGGACCGAATCTGCTCTCGCCCGGGGGGAACATCCTCGGCTTCAGCAACTCGATCGCCGGGATGGTGCTGTTCGCGGGTCCCGTCTACGCCGGCGTCAGCGCTCTGGCCTCACCCGCAGGTCTCCGTCGCTGGTACTGGCGGACCTTCGGGATCTTCGTCGCCGGAGCCTTCGTCCTCGTGCACTACTTCGCGATCCAGAGCATCTTCGTCTACCGGTCGCTGTGCCCGTGGTGCATGATCATCTGGCTCGTCACGATCCCGCTGTTCTGGTACACGACCGGCTGGATGCTTCGCGAAGGCGTCTGGACCGAAGCGGTACCCGTCCGACGCGCGGGCCGAGCCCTCTCCACCTGGGCGCCGCTGGTGACCGTTCTGGACTACGCCCTCATCGCGGTGACGGCGCAGCTGAGGTTGGATCTGCTGGCAAGCTTCTGAGCCGCATCGCCGCGGTGCGGTGGCGATGGCGGCCTCACGCGGATTCCCCACCCCGCACGATCTCCAGCGCCCGAGCAAGATCGGGCGCGTACGAGGACTCGAACGACACCCACTCGCCTGAACCGGGATGCGTGAAGGCGAGCGTGCGCGCGTGAAGCCACTGGCGTGTCAGGCCGAGGCGTTCCGACACCGTCGGATCGGCGCCGTAGAGGGGGTCGCCCACGCACGGATGCCGGTGTGCGGCCATGTGCACCCGGATCTGGTGGGTGCGACCCGTCTCCAGATGGATCTCCAGGAGCGAGGCACCCCGGAACGCCTCGATCGTCTCGTAGTGGGTGATCGACGGCTTCCCGTCCGGGGTCACGGCGAATTTCCAGGAGTGCGACGGATGCCGTCCGATAGGCGCGTCGATCGTTCCGGCGAGGGGATCCGGGTGCCCCTGGACGAGCGCGTGGTAGATCTTCTCGACGGTGCGGTCTTTGAATGCCGCCTTGAGGACCCCGTAGGCGCGCTCGGACTTGGCGACGACCATGAGGCCGGTCGTTCCGACATCCAGGCGGTGGACGACACCCTGCCGTTCGGGAGCACCGCTGGTCGCGATGCGAAACCCCGCCGCCGCAAGGGCACCGAGCACGGTCGGCCCCTCCCACCCCACGGAGGGGTGAGCGGCGACGCCGGCGGGTTTGTCGACGACCACGATGTCATCGTCGTCATGCACGATCCCGAGGTCTGGCACCGCGACCGGGACGATCTCGGGTTCGCGCCTGTCTGTCCACACGATCTCGAGGATGCTGCCCGCTGTCAGCCGATCGGACTTGCTGAGCGGGCGACCGGCCTCGCTGACCCCGCCGGCTTCGGCCACTTCGGCGGCGAAGGTGCGCGAGAACCCGAGCATCTTGGCGACACCGGCATCCACGCGGGCGCCGTCGAGCCCATCGGGCACGGGAAGCATCCGGGCCGGCATGTCAGCTCTTCTCTCGCCGACGAGGCGCCTGTACCGCTACGGAACGGGTTGGTCTCGACCGGGGGCGACTCACGAGTTGTGGCGGCGCGCTTCTTCGTCCGCGATCCGGTCCGCCTCCCGGGCGACGGCCTCCTGCTCGGCCTCGCTCAGCGGGGGCAGGCCGATCTCGTCACGCGGAACACCGGCGTTCGGGTCGGCGACGGGGAACTCGGAATCGAATCCGCCTGCGACACCGCCGCCAGGCGGAAACTCGTCCCCGGCGGCGCCGAGGATGGTCTCGTCGGCGGATGCCTCGGTCTCACCGTGATGGTGCCGCTTGCCGTCCATCTGTACTCCTACGATCACGAGCAGTGCCACGCCGATCATCATCGTGACGATGAAGATGTCGGCCACGTTGTAGATGGCCGGGCTCATCCAGAACCACATCCAGGGCGTGTTGATGAAGTCTACGACGTGCCCCACAGGGAAACCGGGCTCGCGGAACAGCCGGTCAGTGAGATTGCCCAGCACGCCGCCCAGCAGCAGCCCGAGGACCACAGCCCACAAGCGCGATTGCACCCTCGTGATGGCAAACCAGACGATGACCCCGGCGACGACGGCGAGGGCGATCGTGAAGATCCAGGTGAAGCCTTCGCCGAGCGAGAATGCCGCGCCCGGGTTCTTGACCAGGTAGAACTGCAGGAACTCGCCCCACACCGGAACCGGTTGCTCCAGCGGCAGGTTCGTCAGCGCAAGGTGCTTCGTGAACTGATCGGCGGCCAGCACCACAATCGCGAGGACCGCGATCGTGATGCCGGCCGCCGAGTGGCGCAAGGGAGGCCGGGACGCCAAGAGCGTCCTCAGTTCGTGATGTTCGCGACCGACGCGCTGTCGGTCGAAGAGGAGTCGAGGTCCTTGAGGTGGCCCTCGATGAAGTTGCGAAGCTGCGAGCGGTAGTCACGCTCGAACTCGCGCAGCTCACTGATGCGAGCATCCAGTTCGGCCTTCTTGGCCTCCATGCGGGCGATCTCGTCGCGGCCGCGCGTCTCTGCGTCGGAGATGATCGAGGCGGCCTGGGCCTGTGCCTCGGCGATGAGCTGGTCGTGACGCGCCTGACCTTCTGCGACGTGCTCGTCGTGCAGGCGCTGAGCCAGCTCGAGCAGGCCGGCGCTAGCCACCGTCGGAAGAGGCGTACCTGCGGGCGCAGCCGGGGCCGGTGCGGGCGCGGACTCCTCCGCGGGAGCCTCGGGAGCAGCCGGCGCCGCCGGGGCGCCCGCCTCGAGCTCAGCGATCCGCGCCTTCAGCTCCTCGTTCTCAGCGAGAGTCTTGCGCCACTCGACCACGATCTCGTCGAGGAAGTCGTCGACCTCGTCGGGATCGAACCCTTCCTTGAACCGGACGTGCTGGAACTGCTTGGTGACGACGTCATCCGGAGTCAGTGGCATTTCTTCCCTCTTTCGTTCGCCCGGGCACTGGTCGAGCGTGCGTTGCGACCCGCGTTTGTGGGCGGTTGATAACAGCAAAGCATAGTCGTGGTGGCATTCACGCCGCGAAGGCGCGTGTCACCGACAGCAGAATGAAGCACGAGAGCATCGTGAGCGCGAAGGCGAAGTCGATGGCGATGTTGCCGATACGCAGCGGCGGAATGAACCGACGGAGGAAACGGATCGGAGGATCCGTTGCGGTGTACACACCTTCCGCGACGACGAGCATCGCACCGCGCGGACGCCACTCACGATCGAAGATGGGGATCCACTCGAAGATGAGTCGAGCCAGCAGCACGAGGATGTAGATGAGAAGTGCCGCGTTGAGGATTCCGGCGACGATCTGAATGACGTTCACGTATCAAGTCTGAGGGAAAGGAACCGCCTCTGGATCCGCCTGCGCCACGGCGCCCTCGCCGGAGACCGCGACGTTCTCCGGCGACAGGAGAAACACCTTGCTCGTCACACGCTCGATGCGACCGTAGAGCCCCAGCGACAGCCCGCTCGCGAAGTCGATCAGACGGCGCGCGTCGGCGTCGCTCATCTGTGAGAGGTTGATGATGACCGGCACTCCCTCGCGGAAGCTCTCGGCGATCACCTGAGCGTCGCGGTACTGCTTCGGGTGCACCGTGACGATCTCGTTCAGCGCGCCGACGGCAGGCTGACGCACAACTGCCGGGCGGTGGATCGGGGTCACCGGAGCGGCCTTCTCGACGGACGTCGAGGCGGACTTGCGCGTCGGCGCCGGCGCAGGCGTCTCGTCGTAGACCTCCTCCTCGTCGGCGAGGCCCAGGTAGACCATGGTCTTCTTCAAGGGGTTCGACATCGCATCCTCCGTTTGCTCGTCTGGTCCGAGGTTAACCGCGGACAGGGCGCGGACCCGTGATTGCCGTACCGATGCGCAGGTGTGTCGCGCCGGCCCGGATGGCGGCTTCGAAGTCTCCGGTCATGCCCGCCGAGATCCACGTGGCGTCGGGAACGACCCGCCGCACGGTTTCGGCATGGCCTGCGAGGCGCTCGAACGCCGCGGCCGGTTCTTCGCCCAGCGGCGCGACCGCCATCACTCCCCGCACGCGCAGCCCACGGCATCCGGCTGCGTGTTCCGCGAGGGCCAGGAGCCGCTCCGGGGCGACACCTCCCCGTCCGGGGTCATCGGTGAGGTTCACCTGAATCAGGACATCCCGCGGCTCCTCGTCGGCCGCATCCAGCGCAACGGCGAGCTTCTCCCGATCGAGCGAGTGGATGACGGAGGCCACACGGCGAACCGCGCGAGCCTTGTTCGTCTGCAGCTGCCCGACGAAGTGCCACCGCAGGTCCGGCGTCTGGCCGACCTCGGTGACCTTCTCCAGCACCTCCTGCGCGCGGTTCTCCCCCACATCCCGCACACCGAGCGCGTAGAGCTCGTTGATCAGCGACGCCGGATGGAACTTCGTGACGACGATCCGCGTGATCTCGTCCGGCGATCGACCGGCCTCGCGCGCCGCTGCGGCAATGCGTTGGTCGATCGCGGCCACGCGCTCCGCCAGGGACGCGGACGGCGTGGTCATCGCAGTCGTCCCGCCACGCACACGCGGTCGGCTCTCGAAGACGTCACTTCAGGAAGTCGGGGATGTCGAGATCGTCGTCTCCGAACGCCGAGTCGAACGCGGCATCCGAAATCGAGGGCACAGGGGCGAGCTTCTCGGGACGCTTCGGCTCCTCGTCCGATTGTGCGGGGGCCGGCTCGGCGGGTTCCCGGCGGAGCACGGGCGCAGCGTCAGGTCGCGTCTGAGGTTCGCCACCGTCGAAGCCGGCGGCGATGACGGTCACGCGGACCTCGTCGCCGAGCGTGTCGTCGATGACCGTTCCGAAGATGATGTTCGCCTCGGGGTGCGCAGCCTCCTTGACCAGCTGCGCCGCATCGTTGATCTCGAAGATGCCGAGATTCGACCCGCCCTGGATCGACAGCAGCACCCCATGGGCCCCTTCGATGGATGCCTCCAGCAGCGGCGACTCGACGGCCAGCTCTGCTGCCTTGATCGCCCGGTCCGCGCCTCGCGCCGACCCGATCCCCATGAGCGCGGAGCCCGCGCCCTGCATGACCGACTTCACGTCGGCGAAGTCGAGATTGATCAGGCCCGGCGTCGTGATGAGGTCGGTGATGCCCTGTACACCGGCCAGCAGCACCTGGTCGGCGGTGGCGAACGCCTCGATCATGGAGATTCCGCGATCGCTGATCTCGAGGAGCCGGTCATTGGGGACGACGATGAGAGTGTCGACCTCTTCCTTCAGGCGCGCCACCCCGGACTCCGCCTGGCTCTGACGACGACGACCCTCGAACGAGAAGGGCTTGGTGACGACACCGATCGTCAACGCGCCGATCGACTTGGCGATCTTGGCGACGACCGGAGCCCCACCGGTTCCCGTCCCACCGCCCTCGCCCGCCGTCACGAAGACCATGTCGGCGCCTCGGAGGGCCTCTTCGATCTCTTCGGTGTGGTCCTCTGCCGCGCGCCGGCCCACTTCGGGGTCGGCACCCGCACCCAGGCCTCGCGTGAGCTCGCGCCCTACATCCAGCTTGACGTCGGCGTCGCTCATCAGCAGGGCCTGGGCGTCCGTGTTGACAGCGATGAACTCGACCCCACGCAGGCCGAGCTCGATCATGCGGTTGACGGCGTTGACGCCTCCGCCGCCGACGCCGACCACCTTGATGACTGCAAGGTAGTTCTGGTTCTGGCTCATGCCGACTCCTGTGCTCGTGTCCTGCAACCTTCAACCTCAACTGGAGGTGTAAAGTATTGCTGGGTATGCATTTCCTAGACACGAAGCTAAGCGTCGATGTCGCCGATTCGGCGCGCGTCGGTGGCGTGTCGTCACATCACGCGTCAGCGCACGCGCCTACGACGTCGGGCGGCTAGCGCCTCACTGGATCACCACGGCCGATGGCGACGAAACGTCGTATCGGGAGACCGTCTCGGGGGGCCGAGATCGCATCGCTGCCGACAACGCGATCGCCTTGTCCGCCGACTCATCGGCATTGCCCCAGACGATCTGCGTACCGGTTCCGCCCAGAGTCAGGGTGACATCGTTCGGTGTCGTCGCCGAGGCCTCGGTGACCTGGAGCATGATCTCTGCGGGCAGCGATCGAAGCACATGGCCGAGCGCGGCGAAGGCATCGGATGCCGTCCCCCCGGTGACCTCGAGCACGGGGCGACCGGCGGCCGGCGTCTGCGTCGTGGACAGCGCGACACCGGCTGCATCCACGAGCGTGAACCCGGCGGGCGAGGCGATGACCCCGATCGGGGTGCGCTCCACGACCCTCACGATCAGATCGTGCGGCGGCCGCGCCTCGACGGTGTACGACTCGACCAGGGGGAAAGCGACCAGCGCAGCCTTGATGGCGCTCTCATCGACAAGAGGCAGCGGAGTGCCCAGCTGCGACGACAACGCGTCAGACACGGCCTGTGCGTCCAACTGCTCCGCGCCCGCGACGGTGATGGTCTCGACGGCGAAGAGCGGGCTGTAGGCCGCACCGACGCTGCCGAGCGCCACGAGCACGACGGCGGCGAGGGAACCGAGCCAGACCGCCCGGCGACGTCGTGCCCGAGCCGTGAACCGACGCACCTCCGATTTCAACGCCCGCCGGCGCGCTCGCGCAGCGCGCCACACCTCGCGTGCTCCCACGGCCTCTGAACCGCCGCCCGGATCGTTTCCCGACGCCGGTGGGGATCCGATTCCCGGGACCGCCTGCGCGGGCGAGTCATCCGTCGCCCCCGTGTCGGTCACGGGGGTATCCGTCCTCCGCGCGTCGGGCGTCAACGGCAGAATCGGCGCGGTCATCTCCGCATCCGCGCTCTCGCGACCGAGCTGATCACGGGGGTCACTCTCGGACGCCGGCGGTCGACCGGAGGGAGGAAGCGGGGTCGGCCGGCGCACGGCTACTCCCCCGGTGCGTCTGAGCGGCGAAGCGCCGCGAGCACGTCGGGGACGATGAGGTTGACGTTCCCACACCCCAGGGTGATCACGAAGTCGCCGTCCCGCGCGATCGAGGCGGTGTAGGCGGCGGCGGCGCTCCAATCCGCTTCGAAGTGGACGCGGTCGGCATCCGTGAACCGGCGCGAGACGAGCTCGCCCGTGACGCCGGGGATCGGGTCTTCCCGTGCTCCGTAGACATCGAGGACGACGGTGTGGTCCGCGTGCGTCTCCAGCACCTGGGCGAACTCTGCGGCCATCTGCTGCGTTCGCGAGTAGGTGTGCGGCTGATGCAGCGCGATGATGCGCCCGTCGCCGACGACGGTGCGGGCGGCGGCGAGAGCCGCAGCGACCTCGGTCGGATGGTGGGCGTAGTCGTCGTACACGCTCACACCGCGCTCGATTCCGTGCAGTTCGAAACGCCGCACGGTGCCGGCGAAGGTCGCCACCGACCGCACCGCATCCGGGAAGGCATGACCGAGCGTGAGTAGAACAGCCACAGCCCCGGCGGCGTTGACGGCGTTGTGCTCGCCGGGGATCGCCAGGGTCGCCGAGACCGTCTGATCGGCGTGGGTGAGCTCGAACGACACCGGCCCGTCCGTTCGGATCCCGTGCACACGGACGTCGGCGTCGGGGGACTTCCCGAAGGTCACGACGCGCGGGTGGGTCAGGTGCGGGAGGATGCGGCGGGTGCCCTCGTCGTCCGAGGACAGCACGATCGCCTCCCGGGCCTTGTTGCCGAAGCTCGCGAATGCGGCGTCGAAGGCCTCTCGGGTGCCCCAGTGATCCAGGTGGTCGGGGTCGATGTTGGTGATGAGCGCAACCGCCGTGTCGTAGAGCAGGAACGTGCCATCCGACTCGTCAGCTTCGATGACGAACAGGTCGTCGACACCGGTTCCGCTCGAGACGCCGAGGTCAGCGATCACGCCCCCGTTGACGAAGCTCGGGTCGGCTCCGAGCGCCCGAAGCGCCGTCACGATCATGCCCGTCGAGGTCGTCTTGCCGTGCGCGCCTGCGACGGAGACCAGCGGACGACGGCCGATCAGCCAGTACAGCGCCTGCGACCGGTGGATGACCGGGAGTCCCCGCTGCTTCGCGGTGACGAACTCGGGGTTCTCGGGCCAGATCGCGCCGGTGTGGATGACGGTGTCGGCGTCACCGAGGTACGCGGCATCGTGGCCGACGTGCACCCGCGCGCCGCGCGCGGCGAGCGCCCGTAGAGCAGCACTGTCGGCGCGGTCGGATCCCGAAACGCGGATGCCGCGATCGAGGAACATGCCGGCAAGGCCGGACATGCCCGATCCGCCGATACCGATGAAGTGCGCGGCCTCGATGGATTCGGGAATCGGGAGACTCAGGTCGGGTCTGATCATGACCCGTCAATCCTAGGTCGGCGCCGCTGAGGATCTCCTTCGGCGCGCGGCCTCTCGCAGGGCTTGAGCTATGGATATTCCATTTTCAGGAATATTCTTGATCCATGGCTACTTCCCGACCTGACACTGCCTTCTGGATTCTGACGGCGCTCGCGAGCGGACCGCAGCACGGCTACGGCATCCTTCGGGGCGTATCCGAGGCATCCAGCGGCACAGCGTCCCTCAAGACCGCGACCCTCTACGCGACGCTCGATCGCCTGACCGCGAGCGGCGCTGTCGAGGTCTCGGGCGAAGAGATCGTGGATGGGCGCGCTCGCCGCTACTTTCGCCTCACACCCCAGGGACGGACTCAGCTCGAGAGCGAAACCGCCGAGCTTGAGCAGCGGGTCGCCGCCGCACGCAGGGCGCTGGGCCCCGCAGCGAGCGGCGGCGCGACACCGCGCCCCGCTCATCCGCGGAGCGCTCTGGCATGAGCCGCGACCGAGACAGTTTCGATCGCCTCGTCCGCTGGTACCCGCGCTGGTGGCGCGACGCGAACGCGGCGGCGTTCGTGGGAACCGCCATGGATGCTGCCGAAGCAGCCGGTCTGCGCACGCCATCGCGCGGTGAGCGAGTGGCGGCAGCGCTGGCGGGCCTGGGCACCCGACTCGACGCAACCACCGCGCGCGTCGCCAGCGTTGCAGCTCTGGTCTTGTCGGCGTTCGTCGCAGCGGCAGGTCAGTTCGGGTGGCCATTCACGGCCCCGTGGCTGTTCACGGCGAGTCTCGCAATCCAGGTCGGCCTGGTTCCGGCTCTGTGGTGGACAGTCGCTCTCGCCTGCGCGCGGCACCGTCTCCATCTCGATCCGACACGCACGCTGCTCGCGCTGGGCATCGCGATGATCGCGGCAACCGGCGCCGCACTCGCCTTCGCGTCCTGGAGCGTCGGGTTTGATGAGGCAGACGCTGGCGGCCCGCGCTCCCTCTTCTCGGCGCTGTTTCCTGCCTTCCTTGCGCTCGGATCGACGGCAGCCGCATGTGCGGTGCTCATCGCGGTCAGCGACCGCCTCCCGCGTCACCGTGGGATGCGGATGCTGATCGTCGCCACGAGCATGATGGGCGCTGCGTTGTCGCTTCCCCTCGTAGCCGTCATGCTCATGTCACCGATCACGACACTCCTCGTCTCCGGATCCGCGGTTGTGATCGTCGCTCTCGCCTGGCCCGACCACCGCGAGCGCACCAGTGCGACAGCCTCAGCTGGCGACTCCGACGCGGACGTGGGCGGTCGGCGGCGCGCAGCGCGGGCGCTCGCTGTTGCCGCCAGCGTGATGTCACTCCTGGGGATCGCTTTCGCGGTCTCGGGGCCTCTGTACACGACCCTCGATGGCACCGAGGCGATGATCGTCGGAATGCGAGCCGCGGCCGGATGCGGCATCCTCGTGGTCCTCGCGCTGGCCCTGCGCGCCCCCCGCGGCAGCTCGACCCAGCGGTGGGCGGTCTGGGGAGCCGCGACGCTGGGCGCACTCACCCTCGTCCTCGTGATGACAGCGTGGGGAACGCTCCTGCCGTCGGGCAACCCCCGCCTGATCGGCGCCGTGGTCTGGCTTCTTCCGGCGGCCGCGATCGTCTGGGTCGTGTGGGCCGCTTCGTGGCGAAACCGCTCCCTCGCCCTGGCCATCAGCCTCGTCGTCGGGGTGTCGTTACCTCTAGTCGGGCAGCTCCTTGCGGCGGTTCTCGGCATCCTGACGCCGATCGTCGCAATCGTGGTGGCATGCCTGCGCGTGACGGCACCCGGGCCGCAGCGAGTGCAGGTCGACGCCGCCTGAACCTGTCTTGCATCTGTATCGACACATTATGACAATGTTGATACAAAGGAGACATGTCTGTGGAGTTCGGCTTGGTCTGGTTCAGCGCAGCGCTCCTGTGCGCACTCGCCCTCGTGCCGATCGTCTACCTCGTCAGGAGCCGGCGGCTCGACCTGAGCGCACAACAAGCCGCGCGCTACGAGCGAGTAGCGAAGCTGCCGTTCGGAACGGGCGAGAACTACGTGCGGGTGCGTGAGCGGCTGACTCGACGCGGTCGCACCGCCATGTGGGGCGTGCTCGCCGCGCTCGTCGTCTGGAGCCCCTTCGTCCTCTGGGGTGCGTCGTGGGGCTCATCGCTGTTCCTCTGGCTGATCACACTCTCGATCGTCATCGGCGTGCTGACCGTCTCTTCGGTGGCTGAAACCGTTCACGATCAGCTGCGGGCACCGAGCGCGGATACCCCGCGCGTCGCACACTCGCGGCGACTCACCACACAGGACTACCTTCAGCCCTGGCGCTGCGCCCTCGCCCCCGTGGCCCTCGGTGCTGCGTCCGCGGGCGTGACGGCAGTCCTCGCGTGGTGGATTGCCCAGCCCGGCCGCATCGCGACCGACACCGTGCTGTGGTGCGTCGGGTTTCTCGCCTTCGCGATCATCGTTTTCGTCGTGATGCGCGTGATGGAGCGCGTCGTCCTTTCCCAGCCCCAGGTCGCCAGCGATGACCTCCAGCTGGCGTGGGACGACCTGTTCCGCGCGGACGCGCTATGGTCCCTGCGCAGTGCCGCGACGATGGCCGCGGCGCTGCCTCTGGGAATGGCTGCGGGAACGCTCACCCTGACACCGATAGCCGTCGCGCCGCCCGAGCTCACCACGATCATGAGCTCATGGACCCCGGTGCTGATCGGCGCGACACAGGTGACCTACTCCCTGGGGCTCGGCAGGATGGCGGCGTCGCGCTACCCGGCCGCGTTCCGCCCGCAGGGCCGGCGCTCGCCCGCCATGTCGGGCACCCTCCCCCAGGGAGACGGCGCATGATCGTCATCGACCCGACCTCGCACACACCGCCGTTTGAACAGCTCCGCGCACAGTACGTCGCCGCGATTGCGAGCGGTGAGCTCCCGCCGGGGTCGAGGCTCCCGACGGTGCGTCGGCTCGCCGGCGACCTGGGCGTTGCACCGGGCACCGTCGCCCGGGCCTATCGGGAACTCGAGGCATCCGGCCTCATCGAGACGCGTGGCCGTCATGGGACGTTCGTTTCCGTTGACGAGAACGCTGCTCTCGGCCAGATCCAACGCGCCGCGGCCGCGTTTGCCGAACAGGTCCGCGGTCTGCGCGTGGACACGGACCAAGCTCTCGCCGCTGTGAGTGCGGCACTCAGGAGCACAGGAGCGGACCAGACCCACACGTGAGCGTCGGCCCGGCCGGGGCACTCTCAGTCGCATCGAGCGGCGTCCCACGAATGCCGGGTCCGCCGCATTCGGCGACGTGACCCTCGGCGCCGCGGGGACTAGCCGAGAGCCTCGTCGATCATGGCGATCACGTTCTCCGTGCCGGTACGGATGCCGATCGCGGCGGCCCGCTCGGCCATGCGCTGCCGTTCCCGGGTGTCGGTCAGGAGGGGCAGGATCCGCTCGCGCACAGCGTCGGCGGTGAACTCGGCGTCCGGGATGAGCCGCGCAGCACCGTGCTCCACCGCCGATGCCGCGTTCAGCGCCTGCTCACCGTTGCCCACGGCGTAGGGAACATAGACCGCGGGGATGCCCAGAGCGCTGATCTCGCTCACGGTCGCCGCGCCCGAACGCGAGACGATGAAATCGCACGCGGCGAAGGCGAGATCCATCCGGTCGACGTAGCGGCGGAGCGCGTAGCCCTGCTCCCCCGGATCCTCGAGGTCAGAACGATCGCCGGTGACATGGAGCAGCTGCCAGCCGACATCCAGAACATCGCGCCACGATCCCGCGAACGCCGTGTTGAGCCGCAACGCCCCGAGGGAGCCACCGAACACGAGAAGAGTCGGACGGTCGGGGTCGAGCCCGAAGTGAGCGGCTCCTTCGGCACGGTGGGCCGCACGGTCGAGATCCTCGATCTCGCGGCGAAGCGGCATTCCCACGACCCGCGCGCGCGGGAGCGGAGTGCCCTCGAACGCGACGCCGACACCCGCGGCGCGCCGAGCGCCGAGCCGGTTCGCGAGCCCTGGACGCGCGTTGGCCTCGTGGACCACGAACGGGATGCCGGCACGCCGGGCCGCGACGTAGGCGGGCGCCGACGCATAACCGCCGAAGCCGACCACGACCTCCACCCCGTGGGTCGCGATGTGTGCCCGCACCTGGGCGACCGCGCGCCGGAATCGTCCGGGGAACGCGACGGCGGCGCGATCCGGACGCCGCGGGAACGGCACTTTGTCGACGACGAGCAGGTCGTATCCTCGCTGCGGCACGAGTCGGGACTCCAGACCCTCCGCCGTCCCGAGGACGCGGACGTCGGCATCCGTCTGCCGTGCGCGAAGTCCGTCAGCCACCGCAAGCAGCGGGTTCACGTGCCCGGCGGTCCCGCCACCGGCCAGCAGGTAGGTCGTCACCGTCCGACCCTATCTCGGCCAGAGTGTCGCGCGCCGAAGGCCGCAGTTCGCGGTCAGCGCCGGGCCGCGGCAGGTCGCGCAGAAGCGACGCTCTTCATCGGGATCGTACGCGCGAACGCCAAGAGAACACCTGTGGCAACGAGCACGGAGACGAGGGATGTGCCCCCCTGGGACATGAACGGCAACGGGACACCCAGCGGCGGGAACAGGCGGAGGACCACACCGATGTTGATCAGCGCCTGGCCGACGATCCACACGGTGATCGCGCCGGCAACGATCCGCACGAACGTGTCGTCAGTCTTGCGGACGATGTGAAAAGCGCCGATCGCGTAGATCGCGAACAGCCCGAGCACGACGATCGCGCCGATGAGGCCGAGCTCTTCACCGACGATGGCGAAGATGTAGTCGCTCGCGGCTGCGGGAAGCCACTCGTACTTCTCCTTCGAGTTCCCGAGGCCGAGGCCGAAGATGCCACCGCCGGCCAGTCCCCAGATCGCGTGCAGGGGCTGGTAGCACGTGTCGAGGTAGTCGGCGGCGCAATCGGTGTTGAAGACGCTCAGGATGCGTTCCATCCGGTTCGGGCTGGTTACCGCCAACGCCGCCACCGCAACGATCGCACCCAGCACCGGGATGATGAAGACCCGTAGCTTGACGCCCGAGAAGAACAAAGCACCGAGCGACAGCAGGAACAGCACCATGGCGGTGCCGAGGTCGTGGCCGGCCAGGACCGTGGCGATCACCGCCGCGGTGACGGGAACGACGGGGATGAACACGTGCCGCCAGTCCCCCAGCAGCGTGCGCTTGCGGAAGAGGATGAACCCGAGCCAGAGCGCCAGCGAGAGCTTGAGGAACTCGGACGGCTGAGCCTGCATCCCCCCAATGCTGATCCAGTTGCGGTTCCCGCCGTCCTCCACACCGAGGGGCGTGAACACCAGCAGCTGGAACGCTGTCGTGGCGATGAGCGCCGGCCACGCGATCCGTTTCCAGAAGCTGACCGGCAGCCGGCTTGCGATGAACATCAGCGGCAGACCGATCGCGGCGAACACCGCCTGCTTGATCACGGCGTCGTACGGCGCCTGCCCCGCCGCCGTGGCTGTCGCACTCGTGGCCGAGAGGACCATCACGAGACCGAAGACGGTCAGCAGCACCGCGGTCGAGGAGATGAGCAGGAACTCCCCCGCGACGGGACGGAACAGCGAACCCAGGGAGACGCGGGCAGCGAGCCCGCGTCGGGGCGTGGGCTCGTCAGGCTCCTGCGGGAGGGGACGGATCGGCGTCGGTGTCGCCATCGGCGCCCCTTCCCACTCGGTCTCGAACCGCGGCGGCGAACTTCTCGCCCCGGTCGGCGTAGGAGGCGAACTGGTCGAAGGATGCGGCAGCGGGGGCAAGGAGTACGACGTCCCCGTCCGCCACGATTCCGATCGCCAGGTCCACGACCTGCGCCATGACATCCCCAGTCTCATCGGCAACGACCTCGTGCAGCGGCACGTCGGGCGCGTGTCGCTCGAACGCCGCTCGCACCGCGTCCCGTTGCTCGCCGATGACGATGGCGGCTTTCACGAGGGGGCCGCGCGCTGACACGAGGCTCGTGATGTCCACTCCCTTGAGCAGTCCGCCGACGATCCAGACCGATCCCGGGTACGCCGCCAGCGACGACGCCGCCGCGTGGGGGTTGGTCGCCTTCGAGTCATCCACCCATGTGACCCCGGCGACCGTCGCGACGACCTCCATCCGGTGCGGATCGAGGCGGAACTCGCGCAGCGCGGCGGCGATGGCTGCGGGCGGCACATCGAGGGAGCGGGCCAGCGCGCTCGCGGCGAGGATGTTGGCGACGACGTGGGGAGCCGCGAGCCCGAGTTCCTGCAACTCCGCCACGGTCGTGAGCTCGAGCGCGCTGCGGTGGCGCTCAGCGAGGAAGGCCCGGTCGACGACGATGCCGTCGACGACACCGAGATCGCTGGGGCCGGGTACCCCCAGATCGAACCCGATCGCGCGGGCCCCGTCGATCACGTCAGCCTGCTCGACCATCTCGCGGGTCGCGGTATCCGACTTGTTGTAGACGCACGCGACGCGGGTGTTGTCGTACACGTGTGCTTTCGCGTCACGATAGGCCTGGAACGAGCCGTGCCACTCCAGGTGGTCGTCGGCGAGGTTCAGACACACTGCGGCATGCGGTGAGACCGGCTCGGGCGATGACTGCAGACCGAGATACCAGAGCTGATGGCTGGAGAGCTCGACGACGAGCACGTCGAATCCCGAGGGGTCGCGGACGGCATCCAGAATCGGAGTCCCGATGTTCCCGCACGGCACCGCGCGCAGGCCGCCCGCGACCATCATCGTGGCGGCAAGACGCGTGGTGGTCGTCTTCCCGTTGGTCCCCGTCACCAAGACCCAGTCGGCGGGATCGCCGCCGGGACGGACAACCTTGTCCCGGACCCGCCACGCCAGTTCGATGTCGCCCCACAGCGGAATGCCGCTCTCCTGCGTCCAGCGGACGACGGGATGGGTCGGACTGAACCCCGGCGAGGCGATCACGACCTCGGGGGCGAACTCGACCAGGTCCGCGGGCGGAGCGCTGAGCGGCCCGATCGCCGACCGGACTCCGATCACCGGCAGGAGCCGTTCGTAGGCGGGATCGGCCCGTTCGGCGACGACCAGCACGTCCGCTCCGAGCTCCGCCATGGTGTCCGCAACGGAGAATCCGGTGACGGATAGTCCCAGCACCGCGACGCGCAGTCCACGCCAGTCGGCGTGCCAGCTCGTGAGGGCGTCCAGCCGTGAGGACGTCGATGACCTCTCGCTCATGTACGTGCGAGCCACTCGACGTAGAACAGACCGACCCCGGTGACGGCCAGTCCCGCCGCGATGATCCACATCCGGATCACGATGTTGGTCTCCGACCACCCTCGCATCTCGAGGTGGTGGTGGAACGGACTCATGAGGAACAGGCGCTTCCCCCTCGTGAGCTTGAAGTACACGCGCTGCAGGATGACCGAGCCGGGGCCGATGATGAAGGCGCCGGCGGTGAGGACCGTGAGGATCTCGGTGTGGGAGAGGATCGAGACGGCGGCGATGACACCTCCGATCGCCATGGACCCCACATCACCCATGAACACCTGCGCCTTCGGCGCGTTCCACCAGAGGAATCCGACCAGGGAGGCGACGAACGTGGCGGAGATGATGGTCAGATCGAGAGGATCTCTCGTCTGATAACAGGCCTGCTGGTAGGCGGCGACGAGGTCTGCGCCGTCGCATCGCTGCTGGAACTGCCAGAACGTCGTGAGGCTCATCGCGCCGATCGTGAACACGCCGACGCCGGCGGCCAACCCGTCGAGGCCGTCGGTGACGTTGGTGCTGTTGGACCAGGCGACGCCGATGAACGAGATCCAGGCGACGTACAGCAGGATGCCGAGCGCCACCGGCAAGGCGAGGAAGTTCAGCACAGAGATATCGCGGAACACCGACACATATGCTGTCGCGGGCGTTTGACCCTGAGCATCCGGGAACTGGAGTGCGACGAGGGCCCACGGAACGATGACGATGACCTGACCGACGATCTTGCGCCATCCGGACAGCCCGAGGCTGCGCTGACTGCGCAGCTTCATGTAGTCGTCGATGAATCCGACGAGGGCGAAGCCGACCATCATCCAGATCACGAGGAAACCCGAGAGCGTGGGTGGTGTGCCGCCCGCGTACGTCCCGATCAGGTATCCCAGGGCCGTGCCGAGGACGAAGATGACGCCGCCCATGGTCGGTGTGCCGCGCTTGAGCGCGTGCTGCGGATTGTTGCCGGCTTCGGGAGTGCGGATGACCTGCCCCCAGCCCCAGCGTCGGAACAGCCGCAGGAAGACCGGTGTGAGAAACAGCGAGAACGACAGGGCGATCGCCGACGCCATCAGAAGGGATCTCACGAGAAGGATTCTCCCAGACGGTCGCCGAGGTGCCGCAGCCCCGCGGAATTGGAGGACTTGACCAGGACACGGTCACCGTCACGAAGCTCGGTCAGCAGGTAGGCGTAGGCCTCGTCCGCCGTCTCGAAGAACACCGCCTCGCCATCCCACGACCCTTCGCTGATCGCGGCGAGGTAGAGGCGGCGCGCGTCGGCACCGATCACCACGATGCGCTGGATGCGCAGCCTCACGGCGAGCAGACCCACGCGGTCGTGTTCCTCCCCCGCGTACTCGCCCAACTCGCTCATCGCCCCGAGTACCGCCACGGTTCGCTGGTGCGGCGCGGTGATCTGGGCGAGCGTGCGAAGCGCCGCCGCCATCGAATCGGGACTCGCGTTGTAGGCGTCGTTGATGATGCGCACGCGATCCGAGCCCATGGGCTGCATCCGCCACCGCTCCGCGAGCTCCATCGTCTCGAGCCGCTCGATGCACGCGGCGGGGCTGACGTCGAGACTTGTCGCCGCAGCGATGGCCGCCAACGCGTTCATCACGTGGTGCTCGCCGAGCACACGCAGCACCACGGGATAGGGCTCGCCATCGATGACGACGCGGAACCGTGTCCCCTCGGGCGTGACCTCCACATCGTCCGCGCGAACATCTGCGCGCGCGCCTCGTCCGAACCATCGCACGGACGCGCCTCGTTCGGCAGCGATGCCTGCCATCGCAGCAACGCGCGGGTCATCCGCGTTGAGGACCGCGACGCCCCCCTCGCGGACGGCGTGGATCAGCTGGGACTTCTCGACGAACGTGGACTCGATACCGCCGAATCCGCCGGCATGAGCCATGCCCACCATCAGCACCACGCCGACGTCAGGCAGGACCAGCCCTGCCAGACGCGCGATTTCGCCCGGCGCGCTCGCCCCGAACTCGCTGACGAGGTAGCGGGTGCGTTCGGTGATGCGCAGCATCGTCAGCGGCGCGCCGACCTCGTTGTTGAACGACGCCTGCGGTGCGACGGTCTCGTCCTCGGCCTCGAGGATCCGCGCCAGCATGTTCTTCGTCGTCGTCTTGCCGTTGGATCCGGTGATCCCGACGATCCGGAGGCTCCCCCGCGCGCGAACCTCGGCCACGACGTACCGGGCGAGATCGGCCAGGGCGTGGACCGCACCCGGCACCACGATCTGCGTGACGGCGACGTCGACGGGCCGCTCGACGATCGCGAGCGTCGCGCCGCGTTCGACCGCGGCGGCGGCGAAGTCGTGCCCGTCGGCATGCTCACCGGGCTTGGCGACGAAGATCCCGCCGGGCTCGATCAGGCGGGAGTCGGTATCGACGATCCCCGCGACGACGGTCTCGGGAGTGTCGCCGCCGTGCAGCATGAGGGTACCGCCGAGGACATCGGCGATGCGGGAGAGGGGCAGGCTGATCATGCGCGAAGTGACGTGCCGTCGCGATCAGCCGAAGGTCGGAAGATCTGGCGAGGCGGAGTTCGAAGGCATCACCCGGTAGGTCTTGAGCACCTGGGTCATCGCCTCACGGAACGCCGGCGCGTTGGCACTAGACGACTTTACCGTGGTCGGCTCATCGAGTGTCACCACGACGACGTACTGCGGGTCATCAGCCGGAGCGAATCCGGCGATGGTCGTGAAGTACGAACCGACCTTGTAGGTGCCCGCACCCGGGTCGACCTTCTCGGCCGTACCGGTCTTGAGCGCCAGGCGGTATCCCGCGATCCCGACCTGGTCGGACACCGATCCCTTGCTGGCAACGTTCTCGAGCATGTCGGCGACCTGCCGGGCGGCAGCCGAGCCGATCACCTGGGTGGGCTCCCCGGTCTCGGGCGTGGTGATCGTCCCGTCGGCGGCCGTGCAGGACTCGACCAGCCGAAGCGGCAGCTTCAGACCGCCGTTCGCGATCGCCTGGTAGGCGCTGGCCAGTTCGGGGACCGTCGTCGTCAGACCCTGCCCGTAGGACGTGTTGTACTTCGTCTGGTTGTCCCACTCCCGCGGGTCCCGCACGAGACCTTGCGCTTCGCCCCAGAAGTCGACATCCGTCCCCTGCCCGATCCCGAAGCGCGTGAAGTAGTCATAGCGCGCCTGGTCGCTCATCATCCCCGCGAACGTGGAGATACCGACGTTCGAGGAGTTCACGAGAACGCCGTTGAGGGTGTACTGGTAGTCGGGGTGGGGCAGGTCATCTCGGACGCTGGCGCCATTGTCGAACGTCTGACGGAAGGGCACGTGCACCACAGAGCCGGGACTGGCAGTTCCGGAATCGACGAGCATCGCCGCCGACAGCGCCTTGAACGTCGAGCCGGGCTCGAAGGTGGCATGGAAGATCCGGCTCTCCCGATCGGCGGGGTCGACCGCCCCCGGTGCGTTGGGGTCAACGGTCGGGTACTCGGCTGCCGCACGGATCGCCCCGGTCTTGACCTCGACGACGAAGATCGTCCCGGACCTGGCTCCCGTGTTCTGGGTCTGCTCGGCGATCAGCTGCTGCAGATACCACTGCAGGTCTCGGTTGATCGTCAGCTGCAGGGTGCCCCCGTCGACCGCGGGAATCTCGGTCGATGTGCCGGGGATGATGACTCCGTCGCCGCCGCGCTGATAGCGGATCTCGCCGTCCGTTGAGGCGAGGCAAGAGTTCTGCGCCGCCTCCAAGCCCGCGAGCGGTGTCGCGTCGGAGCCGACGAACCCGACGACGTTCCCGCCGACGGCGCCATCCGGGTACGTGCGCGCGGGGTGCGGCACGAAGGCAAGATAGGGAAGCCCCAACGCGGCGAGCTCACGGTACTGCGCTGTCGTGAGGCCCCGCTTGAGCATCGCGTACCGGCTCTCCGGGTTCTCGTCGAGAGCGGCCGTCACGATCGCCTGAATCTCCTCGGCGGGCTGGCCCGTGATCGCACCGATCTCGGCGGAGATCGTCTCCCACGGGACATCGACCTCCTCGCCGTCGATCTCGCGTTCGACCGGGCCGACGAGCATGGGGTCCAGCTGCGCGTCATAGAGCACGATGCTGCCCGCAAGGACCGCCCCGTTCTCGTCGATGATGGCCCCGCGCGTCCCATAGGTCTTCTGCGAGCCCGAGAGGCCGAGCTCGAGCGACTGCGCGACATGCTCCTTGGCATTGACGACCTGGATGTCGACGAGACGGATGACGAAAGCGGCGAGCACCGCGAGTACAACGGCCATCGCGACGACGGTGCGGCGCCGGGGGCTTCGCGTGCTGCGTCCGGTCATCGCGTCGTGGGGGTCGGCAGGCCGTCGGTGAGCGCGGGGGGAACGACGGACTGGCCGGCGGCATCGGTTACGTCGACAGGCACCCCTTCGATCGTCGCGGCGGGATCGGTGATCAGCGGGGTATCGGTGATGAGCGCGTTGGCCACGGCTCCCCTTCCGACGGCATCGATGGATGACTGCCAGCTCGCCGCCTGCGACGCTCCCACCAGTGCCCCATCCGAGAGTCTGAGGAAGGTGGGCGCTTCACTGATGACCATACCCAGCGCCGACGCGTTCGCTGCGAGGTACTGCGGCGAGCTGAGACCCGCGACCTCGTCATACAGAATCTGGCGGTCCCAGGTGAGCTGCCGCTGCTGCGCCGTGAGTGTCGAGAGCGCATAGGTGTCCTGCGTGGTCAGGATCGAGACGACCATCTGGGCCGCGACGATCGCGGCCGCTCCCAAGACCGCCACGATTCCATAGAGCACGCGCGGACGACGACGGGCCGCGGGGCGCTCCACGGGACGCAAGTGCGGGGTGGCCGGAGTGTCCGGGCGTACGCTCGGCGCGAACTCATCGATCGCTGCCAACAGGTCCGCGCTCATGCGGCGTCCTTCACTCGCTCGGCCGCCCGCAGGCGAACGGGGGCGGCGCGCGGGTTGCGCGCCTTCTCGGCATCCGATGCGAGCTCGGCGCCCTTGACCAGCAGGCGGAATTGCGCCGCGTGCTCGGGAAGCTCGACCGGCAGGCCTGCCGGTGCGGTGGATCGGATCGCCTGGGCCAGGACGCGCTTGACGAGCCGATCCTCGAGGGACTGGTAGGACATGACGACGAGTCGCCCGCCGACCACGAGAGCGTCCAGCGCGGCAGGCAGCGCGACCTCGAGCGCCGAGAGCTCGCCGTTCACTTCGATCCGCAGGGCCTGGAAGACGCGCTTCGCGGGGTGACCGGCGTTCTTGAGCGCGGCCGGTGTCGCAGCCTGCAGGATCTCGACGAGCTCTCCGGACCGCTCGATCGGCCGCTGCTCGCGCGCCCGGATGATGGCGCGGGCGTATCTGGCAGCCAGCTTCTCCTCGCCGTAGCGCTCGAAGATCCGACGCAGATCGCCCTCCCCGTAGGTGGCGAGCACATCGGCCGCGGTGATCCCCGCGGACTGGTCCATGCGCATGTCCAGCGGCGCATCCTGCGCGTACGCGAATCCCCGATCGGCGACATCCAGCTGCAGGGAGGAGACGCCGAGGTCGAACAGGATCCCGTCGACCCGCGCGAACCCCTCGCCGCGGGTCGCGTCGGTGATTCCGTCATAGACGGTGTGAACGGGGCGGAGACGGTCGCCGAAGCGGGCGAGCCGCTCAGAAGCGATGCGGAGAGCATCCGTGTCGCGATCAAGCCCGATCACGGTCAACGACGGGAACCGCTCGAGGAGGGCCTCGGTGTGCCCGCCCATCCCGAGTGTCGCATCGACGAGAACGGGCGCATCCCCCTCGAGTGCAGGAGCCAGGAGCTCGATGCAGCGCTCGAGAAGGACGGGGGTGTGGATGTCGCGCAGGTTCATGATGTCGGGCCGGACCGCTGGGCTCTGATCCCCATCCGCTGAAGACCTGGCGCCGGGGAAGTGCGTCAGGGCCCCGCAGATGGGCATCACAACCGAGGGTCAGAACAGGCCGGGGATCACCTCCTGCTCCATCTCCGAGTAGGTCTCCTCGTTTCCTTCGAGGTAGTCGTTCCACGCCTTGGCATCCCAGATCTCGGCGTGGGCGCCCACACCCGTCACCACGAGCTCCCGCTCGAGGCCGGCGTATGCCCGCAGCGGCGGGGGGATCGTGATGCGGTTCTGGCTGTCGGGGGTCTCGGCGCTTGCGCCGGACAGGAACATGCGCAGAAAGTCGCGGGCTTGCTTGTTGGTGAGTGGGGCTTCGCGGATGCGGTCGTGGACGCGCTCGAACTCTTCGGCCGAGAAGACGTAGAGGCAGCGTTCTTGACCGCGGGTGACGACGATTCCCGCGCCGAGGTCGTCGCGAAACTTCGAGGGCAGGATGACGCGTCCTTTGTCGTCGAGCTTCGGAGTGTGAGTCCCCAGCAGCATCCGCGTCACCCCCCCTTCGTCCGGCCCCTCCAGGTTGAGCGCCACTTTACTCCACTTCCCTCCACTTTGTCACCACTTCGATGGCACGCCGCTCCCCCGGCAGGCCGGAACGCCTGTTTCGCCGGGCAGGGCGCGGTGGTGAAAGCACCCGCGGGGCGCTGGAGTGAAGGCGTGACGCTGGGCGTTAACGACGAAACGCCGACCCGAAGGTCGGCGTTCGGTGGCTCCCGCTGGGGGGCCGTGGGGGGAGGTGGAGATCCGCGTGGAGCGGAGTGGAGGGCCGATGACCCCTCGGGTCAGCGGCCTTCCTGGCGGCGGTCCCACCGCTCGTTCATGCGGTCCATGAAGCTCGCCCCGGTGCGGCTGGCGGCCGGGCGCTGCTCATCGCGGACCCGCTCTGCCTCGGTGCGCTTGGCAGGCGTGACCGCGACGATCACGCCGGCGATCATGGCCAGGAAGCCGAGGACTCCCACGACGATCAACTGAATGGCGACGCCCACGATGAGGGCGCCGATGCCGGCGAGCACGAGGATCGTGCCGTAGACGACGTTGCGATACGAGAGACTCCCACCGCCGCCGGATGCCGAAACGACATCCGCGTCGTTGCGCATGAGATGGCGCTCCATCTCGTCGAGCAGACGCTGCTCCTGTTCGGAGAGTGGCATGAGATCCCCCTCGGGCTGGATCGGTGGCACGATTCTACGCGCGCCGTCGATTACTAGGCTAGGCCCGTGTCAGTAGGTAGTGATGCGGTTGCGGCAGTTTCCCAGCGAGTCGAGGACTTCCTCGCGGTCAGGGAAGCCGAGGCGGCACTGTTCGGGGACGAAGCGATCCTGCTGCACGAGGCAGCCGCCGACGCCGTGCGCGGCGGCAAGCGACTTCGCGCGCGGTTCTGCTTCGCGGGGTGGCGAGCCGTCCGCGAGTATGCCGGCACCTCCCTCACCCCCACGGATGACGTGCTCGCTGCGGCAGCCGCTCTCGAGGTCTTCCACGCCGCTGCGCTCGTGCACGACGACATCGTCGACAACTCCGACACTCGCCGTGGCCGTCCCGCCGCCCATCGCGCCCTCGAGGCCGCCCATCGGGCACGAGGGTGGGTCGGCGACGCGGCTCGGTTCGGGCGCTCCGGAGCGCTTCTGCTCGGCGACCTCCTCGTCGCGTGGAGCGATGATCTCCTCGAAGAGGGTCTGGCGCACGCGGATCGAGAGGCTGCGTCCGCCGGCCGCGAGGAGTTCGCCGTCATGCGCCGCGAGGTCACGGTCGGACAATTCCTCGATGTCGCCGAAGAATCGGCATACGTCACGGATGCCGATGATCGCCACGCCGAGCGGGCGCTGCGCGTAGCCTCACTCAAGTCTGCGCGTTACAGCATCCAGCAGCCGCTCGCCATCGGCGCGGCGATCGCGGGAGCGAGCACGGCACAGCGCGCGGCGCTGGTCGCCTTCGGGCACCCCATTGGCATGGCCTTCCAGCTACGAGATGACGTCCTCGGGGTCTTCGGCGACGCCGAGTCGACCGGCAAGCCGTCCGGAGACGACCTGCGAGAGGGCAAACGGACCGTCCTCGTCGCCTACACGCGGGAGGCGCTTTCACCCGGGTCTCGGCGCCTGTTCGACGAGATGCTCGGAGATCCGCAGCTGGAGCCGGATCAGATCGCGGCGATGCAGCAGACCATCCGCGAGACCGGCGCGCTGGAGCGGACAGAAGCGCTCATCCTCGAGTACACCCGCACGGCGGAGCGTGCCCTCTCGGGCGCGCCGCTGGGGAACCGAGCGGTCGGAGAGCTGCGAGACCTCGCGCGGGCGGCGACGGTCCGGATCACCTGAGGGCCGGTCAGGCGAGCGTCTGGGCGACTCGGCGCACCTCGCTCTTGCGCCCCGCCCGGAGCGCCTCGATGGGCGCGGTTCCGATCGTGTCGTCGTGCGCGAGCATCCAGTCGATCGCCTCGTCGTCGGTGAATCCCGCGTCGTGCAGGACGATGATCGTGCCCCGGAGTGAGGCGAGAGGTCGACCGCCGTCGATGAACACGGCCGGAACGGCGAAGGCACCGTGACGCTTCGAGCCGATCAGGTGTGACTCGTCCAGGAGCCGACGCACCCGACCGAGCGGTTCGCCGAGCACCTCGACGAGTTCGGGCATCGTGAGCCAAGCGGTGTCTGCTGCGGAGGTAGGGGTGGTCACGAAAGACATGATCTCACCACGTCGCACCATCCTCACCGCCATCTCCACGCTCTGCAGCCGGCCGGCGGTCGCGCTCACTCTGTGAGCCGCTCCCAGGCGGGGCCGCTCACGCTCCGTAGACTCGGTTCGTGAGCACCAGCGCGCAGACCGATCCCCTGATCGGCCGTCTCGTCGATGGCCGGTATCGGGTGCGCGCTCGCATCGCCCGCGGTGGCATGGCGACGGTGTACGTCGCCACCGACCTGCGCCTGGAACGCCGCGTCGCGCTCAAGGTCATGCACGGGCACCTGAGCGATGACACGGTTTTCCAAAGCCGGTTCATCCAGGAGGCGCGTGCGGCGGCACGCCTGGCCGACCCGCATGTCGTCAACGTCTTCGATCAGGGCAGCGATGGCGAGATCGCCTACCTCGTGATGGAGTACCTGCCCGGCATCACGCTGCGCGAGCTGCTGCGCGAACAGAAGCGCCTCACCGTGCCGCAGACGATCTCGATCATGGATGCCGTGCTCTCCGGCCTTGCCGCGGCACACCGGGCCGGCATCATCCACCGCGACGTCAAGCCCGAGAACGTCCTGCTTGCCGAGGACGGGCGCATCAAGATCGGCGACTTCGGCCTCGCCCGGGCAACGAGTGCCAACACGGCGACCGGCGCCCAGCTGATGGGCACCATCGCGTACCTCGCCCCCGAGCTGGTCACGCGCGGCACCGCGGATGCCCGCAGCGACATCTACAGTCTCGGCATCATGCTCTACGAGATGCTCACGGGTGAGCAGCCGTACCGCGGCGAGCAGCCGATGCAGATCGCGTTCCAGCACGCCACTGACTCGGTGCCGCGACCGAGCGTCAAGAACCCGGGGGTTCCCGAGCAGCTCGATGAGCTCGTGCTGTGGTCGACCGAGAAGAAGCCCGACGATCGCCCCGCGGATGCCATGGAGATGCTGCAGCGGCTGCGGGAGATCGAGCGGCACCTGGGGATCTCACCGCAGGTCGTCACGGCAGCGACGTCGGGGATGATCGATCGCGACGACGATCCCAGCCAGCTCACCAAGGTCCTCCCGGCGACGACCGGAAACCTCACCGTGCCCGCCAGCGAGGTCGACAATGCCGCCCTGCTGCGCCGCTCGGCGCAGCGCCAGGGCACGCGTACCGCCTGGATCGTGACGATCGTCATCCTTCTCGCGGTGCTGGCGGCCGGCATCGGCTGGTGGTTCGGATCCGGGCCGGGGTCGCAGGTCGTCGTGCCGTCGGTCGCGGGCCTGGATTACGAGGGTGCGGCAGCCCAGCTCGCGGCACAGAATCTCCTTCCCGAGCAGGCTGGCGAGAACAGCCTCGAGGTCGAGGAGGGGCTCGTTATCCGCACCGACCCTCCGGCCGGCGAGCGTGTCGACAAGGAGTCAACGGTCCGCGTCATCGTTTCCCTGGGGCCCGCGCAGCACGACATCCCGTCGGTGTCGGGCCAGCCCGCCACCGACGCACGCGTGACGCTGGCGGGGTATCAGTTGATCATCACCGAGCCCGACGCAGAGGTGTTCTCGGATGCCGCCGCGGGGACAGTGGTCGCCGTGTCGCTCACGCCCCGTGAGGGAGGCGACGTCGTCGACTGCACGAACGGGTGCACCGCCTTCGAAGGCGACACCGTCACGATGACCGTGTCGCTGGGTCCGGTGCCCGATGTCCGCGGCCTCTCCGTGGCTGCCGCCACCGAGACGCTCGAGGCCGCAGGCCTGAGCGTCTCCGGCGAGAAGATCGAGCAGTACGACGACGACGTCCCCGCCGGAGAGGTCATCGGCATCGCCGAGCGGTCGGAGGGCGGCTCGTGGCGCCCCGGCGACGCGGTGACCCTCATCGTCTCCAAGGGAGTCCAGCCCGTCGAAGTTCCCGCCGTGGTCGGACTATCGGTGCGCGACGCGGTGACGGTCCTCAAGGACGCGGGCTTCGAGGCCGAGACGGCACTGCCCGAGGGGAGCCTCTGGGACGTCTTCCGGGTCAACGCGATCGAGCCTCGGGCGGGAACCTTCCACGTTCCCGGCACCGTCATCACCATCACCGACATCGGGATCGGCGGGGGCGGCGACGACTGACCGCCGCTAGCGCTTCTCGAGCTCTTCCGCGACGAGGAACGCCAGCTCCAGAGACTGCATGTGATTCAGTCGCGGGTCGCACAGCGACTCGTACCGTGTCGCCAGACCAGCCTCGTCGATCATCTCGGAACCACCGAGGCACTCGGTGACATCGTCGCCCGTGAGCTCGACGTGGATGCCGCCGGGATGCGTTCCGACCGCGCGGTGGGCCTCGAAGAAGCCGCGCACCTCGTCGACGACGTCATCGAAACGGCGCGTCTTGTAGCCGGTCTGCGAGGTGATCCCGTTACCGTGCATCGGGTCGGTCACCCACAGCGGAGTCGCGCCGGACGCCTTCACAGCCTCCAGCAGCGGCGGCAGCGCGTCGCGGATCTTCCCTGCACCCATCCGGGTGATGAAGGTCAGCCGACCGGGCTCACGCTCGGGGTCCAGCTTGTCGATCAGCGCGAGCGCCGTCTCGGCGGTCGTGGTCGGACCGAGCTTGACGCCGATGGGGTTGCGGATGCGTGAGAAGTAGTCGACGTGTGCGCCGTCGAGGTCGCGGGTACGCTCCCCGATCCAGAGGAAGTGCGAGGACGTGTTGTAGGGCGTCCCGGTACGCGAGTCGATACGGGTCATGGGGCGCTCGTAGTCCATGAGCAGGCCCTCGTGCCCGGTGTAGAACTCGACCCGGCGCAACTCGTCGAAGTCAGCGCCGGCGGCCTCCATGAACTTGATCGCCCGATCGATCTCGGTCGCCAGGCGCTCGTAGCGCTGGTTGGCGGGGTTCTGCGCGAAGCCCTTGTTCCAGCTGTGCACCTCGCGCAGGTCGGCGAAACCACCCTGCGTGAAGGCACGGATGAGGTTCAGCGTCGACGCGGACGTGTGGTACGCCTTCAGCATCCGTGCCGGGTCTGCACGCCGCGAGGCTTCGGTGAAGTCGTATCCGTTCACGATGTCGCCGCGGTAGGCGGGCAGGGTGACATCGCCGCGGGTCTCGGTGTCGGACGAGCGGGGCTTGGCGAACTGACCCGCCATCCTCCCCATCTTCACGACCGGCATCGATGCGCCGTACGTCAGGACGACAGCCATCTGCAGGACGGTCTTGATGCGGTTGCGGATCTGTTCTGCTGTCGCGCCCGCGAAGGTCTCCGCGCAGTCACCCCCCTGAAGCAGGAACGCCTCGCCCGCGGCGGCGCGGCCGAGCTTCTCGCGGAGGATGTCGACCTCTCCGGCGAACACCAGGGGCGGGAGTGTGGCAAGCTCCGCAGACACCTCGACCGCAGCCTCAGGCGCATACCACGACGGCTGTTGCTTGATCGGGAGGGTACGCCAGTGGTCGAGCGGGTCGGTCTTCGAGAGCATCCCCTCAGTCTATCGGGGCGGGCACGGGCGCAGAGCGCGGCGGCACCGCACGGTTCTTGACGGTCGAGGCGTACACGTCGTCGTACCGCTGCTCCCCCAGCCGCTGCAGCGCGACCATGATCTCGTCGGTGATGGAACGCAGGATGTATCGGTCGCCTTCCATCCCGTGGAAGCGCGAGAAGTCGAGGGGCTCGCCGATGATCACCCCCACCCGGACAACGTTCGGGATCTTTCGCCCGATGGGCATCATCGTGTCGGTGTCCACCATGACGCACGGCACGACGGGTACGCGAGCCTCGAGCGCCATCCGGGCGATTCCCGTGCGCCCGCGGTACAACTGGCCATCGGGACTGCGAGTGCCCTCGGGATAGATACCGAGAAGGTCACCCCGGCCGAGGACCTGGAGGCCCGTGTTCAACGACGCTTCGGATGCCTTGCCCCCGGAGCGGTCGATGGGCAGCTGACCGGTCGCCTTGAAGAACACCCGGGTCGCCCACCCCTTGATGCCCTTCCCGGTGAAGTAGTCGCTCTTGGCCAAGAACGTGACCGGGCGATCGATCATCAACGGGAGGAAGATCGAGTCCGCGAACGAGAGGTGGTTGCTGGCGAGGATAGCCGCGCCGGTCTTGGGCACATTGCGTCGACCCACGATCCAGGGGCGGAAGATCGCCTTCACGATGGGGCCGATGACCACGTACTTCATGAGCCAGTAGAACACCGCTCGCACGCTCCTTCCCTCACCGGCGCTTCTGAAGTCTAGTCACGACGGGCCGGCGGTCTGAGCGTGGCGATCCCGGCGAGACACCCCCCGAAAACCATCTGGAACGAGGTGTCATCCAGGGTGAGATCGAGTCTCATCGGGTAGCATTGGCGGTCACACCGATCCGCTTTTCACCGGTACCGAAGGAGTTGCCGTGGTCCAGTTCGATACACCCGCGGTCGTGGCCCCCGATCCGCAGGCCAACATCACCGATCTGCTCGTGGAGCGGGTGAAGAAGACACCACAACTCGCGCTGTTCGCGGTTCCCGACGGCACCGGCTGGCGAGACATCACCGCATCCGACTTCCTGAACCAGGTCGTGGCGCTGGCAAAGGGACTCGTGGCCGGCGGGATCGAGCCAGGCGACAAGGTGGGCTTCATCGCCCGCACGACGTACGAGTGGACACTCGTCGACTTTGCGATCTTCTTCGCCGGCGCGGTCATGGTCCCCATCTACGAGACCAGCTCCCCGACGCAGATCGCGTGGAACCTGTCGGACTCGGGCGCCGTGGCCTGCATCTGCGAGTCGGCCGACCATGAGGCTCGGGTCAAGGAGGCCCTCGCCGACCTCCCCCACGTCCGGTCGACGTGGGCGATGCACAAGGGAGACCTCGACGCGCTCGTCGAGAAGGGCGCGGCGATCACGGATGACGAGATCGAGCGACGGCGCTCGCTCGCCGTGGGTGCCGACATCGCGACGCTCATCTACACCTCCGGGTCAACAGGCCGCCCCAAGGGCTGCGTCCTCACCCACAGCAACTTCGTCGAGCTCTCCCGGAACTCCGCGGAGGCGTTGAAGGAGGTTGTCGCCAAGCCGGGCGCCTCGACACTCCTGTTCATCACGACGGCCCATGTCTTCGCGCGCTTCATCTCGATCCTCAACGTGCACGCGGGCGTGAAGACCGGGCACCAGCCCGATACGAAGCAGCTCCTTCCCGCGCTCGGATCCTTCAAGCCGAGCTACCTGCTCGCGGTGCCCCGCGTGTTCGAGAAGGTCTACAACTCGGCAGAGCAGAAAGCGGAGGCCGGCGGGAAGGGCAAGATCTTCCGGGCGGCAGCGCACACCGCGATCGAGCACTCGAAGTACATCCAGGAAGGACGCAAGGTCCCGTTCATGATGGGGCTGAAGTTCCGCCTGTTCGACAAGCTCGTGTACTCGAAGCTCCGCGAAGCGATGGGCGGGCGCGTCGAGTACGCCGTGTCGGGATCCGCTCCCCTGGGCGAGCGTCTCGGCCACTTCTTCCACAGCCTCGGCGTCGACATCCTCGAGGGCTACGGTCTGACCGAGACCACCGCTCCCGCAACCGTCAACCTCCCCGGCAAGTCCCGGATCGGAACCGTCGGGCCCGTGCTGCCGGGCGTCGGCGTGCGGATCGCGGAGGATGGCGAGATCGAGGTCCGCGGCATCGACGTCTTCAAGGAGTACTGGCGAAACCCCGAGGCGACCGCGGCCGCCTTCGACGGCGAATGGTTCAAGACCGGCGACATCGGCGCCTTCGACAAGGACGGATTCCTCCGGATCACCGGCCGGAAGAAGGAGATCATCGTCACCGCGGGCGGCAAGAACGTCGCGCCCGCCGCTCTCGAGGATCCCATCCGCGCCAACCCGATCGTCGGTCAGGTCGTCGTCGTCGGCGACCAGAAGCCGTTCATCTCGGCCCTCGTCACCCTCGATCCCGAGATGCTGCCGACGTGGCTTGCCAACAACGGGCTGCCCAGCGAGATGTCTCTCGACGATGCCGCGTCCCACGAGGCGGTCCGCGCCGAAGTGCAGCGGGCGATCGACGGCGCCAACGCAGCAGTCTCCCGCGCCGAGTCCATCCGCAAGTTCGTCATCCTCCCCACGGAATGGACCGAAGCAAGCGGCCACCTCACACCCAAGATGAGCATCAAGCGCAACGTGATCATGGCGGACTTCGGCGACCACATCGAGGAGCTCTACGCGGTGCCGGTCACGACATCCAACGTGTCGTTGTCCTAGTCCTCACCCTGAGACCGTGACGCACAACGGCGGGGTTCCTGCAGGAGCAGGCACCCCGCCGTTCGCGATCGGACGTGTCAGAACCAGTCGGACTCACGGACCTCGCGCATTGCGCGCTTGCGGCGTTCCGGGTCGAGCCGGTCCAGGTAGAGCTTCCCGTCGAGGTGGTCGGTCTCGTGTTGCAGGGCCTGCGCCATCAGGCCGTCGCCCTCCAGGATGACGGGCTTTCCCTCCAGGTCGATGCCGTGCACGACCGCGTGAGGATGCCGCAGCGTGTCGTGCCAGAGTCCGGGCACGGACAGGCACCCCTCCCCCACGAGTTCCGGCTCGCCCGAGACCGCCACGAGCACCGGGTTGAGCACGTAGCCGATCTCTCCGTCGATGTTGTAGCTGAACGCGCGAACGCCGACGCCGATCTGCGGCGCGGCGACGCCGGCACGTCCGGGGAGCGCGACGGTGTCGAGGAGGTCGGCGACCAGCGCCCGTGTCCCCTCGTCGATCGTGTCGATCTGAACGCTCGGTGCGCGCAACACGGGGTCACCGAACACGCGGATGGGTCGAACAGCCATGAGCGCTCACACCACCGCGGGGGTGCGCAGGGATTCGACGACTGCTGCCGCGAGCTGGCGCGCGGCCTCGCGCGTCGCAGGATGGATCTCGTGGAACCCGATCGCCGCTCCTGACGCGATGTGGGAGTCGTACGGCATCCGGATGACGGCGCGTACGCGAGTCCGGAAGTGAGCCTCGACCTCGTCCGCCCGAACCAGCGGTGACCCGGGTCGCGTGGTGTTGAGCACCACGACGGCCTCGCGCACACGATCGCCGTACCCGTTCGTCTCGAGCCAGGTGAGAGTCTCGGATGCGAGACGCGCCTCGTCGATGCTCAGGCCCGCCACGACGACGAGCGCATCGGCACGCTCCAGGGTCGCCGACATCACGGAATGCACGATGCCTGTCCCCGTGTCGGTCAGCACGACCGAGTAGTAGTGTGCGGCGACGGCGGCAGCTGCACGGTAGTCGTCATCACCGAACGCCTCCGAGACGCGAGGATCGGCGTCGGAGGCGAGGACGTCGAGCCGCGTTTCGTCGCGCGCGACGATCGTCGACAGGTCGTTGTATCCGACCACCTCGTCTTTGATGCGCACGAGGTCTCGGATCGTCTTGCCGCTGGTGCGTCCGATCCGCTCCGCCAGCGTCCCGCGGTCGGGGTTGGCGTCGACCGCGACGACACGGTCATCGCGGGCATCGGCGAGCGCCATCCCGAGCAGCGTCGTGACAGTGGTCTTGCCCACGCCACCCTTGCGGCTGAGCACCGGAACGAACCGCGCGCCGCCGGGCAGCGGAGCCGCGATCCTCCGGCTGAGTTCCTTACGGGCACGCGCCTTCTTGCTGTCGCCGAGGTTGATGAGTGTGCCCGAGGCCCGGTAGAGGGTGCTCTGCCAGAATCCTTCCGGCTCCACCTTCGCCACATGATGCGGGTCCAGCAGTCGGTCGGCGGTCAGGACGTCCGCGCCCTCACGGCTGACCTCCAGTTCACCGAGGCGTTTCGAGGCGAGGGTGACGTCGAACACCGCGGCCGTCGGCTCCACCGCGCGGACCGGCTGCGCCACCGAAACGGCGACACGGTCGGTGAATGCCGGTGCGGGCTCGGGCTCGTCCGCCTCGACCGCATCCTCGATATCCATGTCGTGGCGCTCCTGCGGAGCATCCGCGACGGCATCGTCGATGATCTCGGCTTCAGCGGTGTCGGCTCGCTCCGCGGGCGCGGGCTGCGTCATGCGTTCCTGCGCGGACGACTCGTCGAAGTCCTCGTCGATCGCGTCATCGTCGTCGGCGGGAACGGGAAACGCGACATCGACCTGCGCCGTCGAGCCGCCGAGGAAGATCCCCGACGTGTCGACCCGCTCCTCGTCGAGGATGCCGTGCTCTTCGTTCTCCGGCTGTTCCGAGTCCGGTCGATCTGCCACGTGCTCTCCCTGCCGTCGATGTGGCGGCGCTGCGCCGCCCTCCAGGCTATCCGGCGGGTCGCACGACGAGCAAAAGATCCCCCGCATCGACCTGCTGCGGGGACGCGATCACGAGTCGCTCGACGATGCCGTCGACCGGCGACGTGATCGCCGCCTCCATCTTCATCGCTTCGATCGAGGCGACCGGTTGACCGGCTGCAACCGCCTCCCCCTCGCCGACCTTCAGTGTCACGACGCCGGCGAACGGCGCGGCGACCTGACCCGGCTTCGACGTGTCAGCCTTCTCCGCCTGGCGCACCTCGACCGAGATGCTGCGGTCGCGCACGAACACGGGGCGAAGCTGGCCGTTGAGCGTGGTCATGACGGTGCGCATGCCCTTCTCGTCGGCCTCACCGATGGCTTCGAGCCCGACGAACAGCTGCACGCCGCGCTCGATCTCCACGACGTGCTCGGATCCGTGCTCGAGTCCGTAGAGGTAGTCGACGGTGTCCAGCACGCTCACATCGCCGAACGTGTCTCGTACACGCTCGAACTCCTTCGTCGGCGCCGGGAAGAGGAGCCGGTTGAGGGTGGAACGACGCTCGCTCGAGGTTCCGGCGAGTCGCTCGGCATCCTCGGCGCGCAGCGGAGCGGTGGCGGCGCGCGGTTCGCGCCCCTGCAGAACCTTGGAGCGGAACGGCTCAGGCCATCCACCCGGCAGATCGCCGAGCTCACCTGCCATGAACCCCACGACGGAGTCGGGGATGTCGTAGCGCTCGGGGTGGGCGGCGAAGTCGGCGGGGTCGGCCTTGACGGCGGCCAGGTGCAGCGCGAGGTCGCCGACGACCTTCGAGGACGGGGTCACTTTCGGTACCCGACCGAGGATGTCGTTGGCCGCGGCGTACAGGTCCTCGATCAACTCGAAGTCCTCGGCAAGACCCAGGGCGATCGCCTGCTGGCGCAGGTTCGAGAGCTGACCGCCGGGAATCTCGTGCCGGTACACGCGACCTGTCGGGCCGGGGAGCCCCGACTCGAACGGGCGGTACAGATGACGAACGGCCTCCCAGTACGGTTCGAGATCGGATGCCGCCGCCAGGTCGATGCCGGTGTCGCGTTCGGTGTGCGCCAACGCGGCGACGAGCGCCGACAGCGACGGCTGGCTCGTCGTTCCCGCCATCGGAGCAGACGCCGCGTCGACGGCATCCGCACCGGCCGCGGACGCGGCGAGCAGGGTCGCGAGCTGCCCGCCGGCGGTGTCGTGCGTGTGCACGTGCACGGGAAGGTCGAACCGCTCGCGCAGCGCGCTCACCAGAGCGGATGCTGCAGCCGGGCGCAGCAGACCCGCCATGTCCTTGATCGCCAGGATGTGCGCGCCGGACTGCACGATCTGGTCGGCAAGTCGCAGGTAGTAGTCGAGGGTGTAGAGATCCTCAGCGGGGTTCAGGAGGTCTCCCGTGTAGCACATCGCGACCTCGGCGACCGCGGTGCCCGTCGACAGCACGGCATCGATCGCGGGACGCATCTGCGACACGTCGTTGAGCGCGTCGAAGATGCGGAAGATGTCGACGCCGCTTGCGGCGGCCTCAGCGACGAAGGCATCCGTCACCTCGGTCGGATACGGCGTGTAGCCGACCGTGTTGCGTCCGCGAAGCAGCATCTGGATCGCGACGTTGGGCAGCGCCTCGCGGAGTCGGTCGAGACGTTCCCAGGGGTCCTCGCCGAGGAACCGGAGCGCCACGTCGTAGGTGGCTCCGCCCCACGCTTCGACCGAGAGCAGTTCGGGAGTCATGCGCGCGACGTAGGGCGCCACGGCGACCAGATCCTTGGTGCGCACCCGTGTGGCCAGCAGCGACTGATGCGCGTCCCGGAACGTCGTCTCGGTCACCGCGAGCGGGGTCTGCTCGCGCAGCGCTCGCGCGAACCCGGCAGGACCGAGATCGAGGAGTCGTTGACGCGAGCCCGCCGGCGGGTCCTCCGTCAGGTCGATCGTCGGGAGCTTGAGTGCGGGGCTGACCGTCAGCGGGTTCTCGCCGTGGGGGCGATTCACCGTCACGTCGACGAGCCAGTTGAGCATCTTCGAGCCGCGGTCCTTGGACTCCCGTCCACGCAGCAGCTCGGGGCGCTCGTCGATGAACGAGGTCGAGAGGTCGCCGGCGAGGAAGGCGGGGTCTTCGAGCACAGCCTGCAGGAACGGGATGTTGGTGGACACGCCACGGATGCGGAACTCCGCCAGCGCGCGCCGAGCGCGAAGCACCGCGGCCCCGAAGTCCCGCCCGCGGCAGGTGAGCTTGGCGAGCATGGAGTCGAAGTGCGGGCTGATCTGCGAGCCGGCGGCCGTGGTGCCGCCGTCCAGACGGATGCCGGCACCGCCGGGCGAGCGATACGTCGTGATCTTCCCGGTATCGGGGCGGAACCCCTGCGTGGGGTCCTCCGTCGTGATGCGGCACTGCAGCGCCGCCCCACGCAGACGGATGCGGTCCTGCGTCAGGCCGAGCTCGTCCAGGCTCGACCCCGACGCGATCAGCATCTGCGACTGCACGAGATCGACATCCGTGACCTCTTCGGTGACGGTGTGCTCGACCTGGATGCGGGGGTTCATCTCGATGAACACGACCTCGCCGGTGCGCGGTCCCGCGGTCTCGAGCAGGAACTCGACTGTGCCGGCGTTCTCGTAGCCGATGGACTCGGCGAAGGCCACCGCGTAGCGGTGCAGGTCGTCTCGCACCACGGGATCGAGATTGGGCGCCGGAGCGATCTCGATCACCTTCTGGTGACGGCGCTGGACCGAGCAGTCGCGCTCGAACAGGTGAACCGTGTGTCCGGTCTTGTCGGCGAGCACCTGCACCTCGACGTGTCGGGGACGCTGCACGGCCTGCTCGAGGAAGACCCGCGGGTCACCGAAGGCGCTGCCTGCCTCGCGCATCGCCTCGGCCAGCGCCGGCGGCAGCTCCTCGGCGGTCTCGACTCGGCG
Organism: Microbacterium sp. bgisy207; assembly: GCF_965345035.1. GTDB lineage: Bacteria > Actinomycetota > Actinomycetes > Actinomycetales > Microbacteriaceae > Microbacterium. The sequence continues at coordinate 96,073 of NZ_CBDRMG010000005.1, read as the reverse complement.
CATGCCGCGGCCTCCCCCGCCGGCGACGGCCTTCACGAAGATCGGGAAGCCGATCTCGGCGGCCTGCGCGACAAGAGCGTCGACGTCGTCGGAGGCATCGGTCGAGCGCAGCACCGGCACCCCGGCGCTGACGGCGTGCTGCTTCGCCGTGACCTTGTTGCCTGCCATCTCCAGGACGGCGGCGGGCGGTCCGATGAAGGTGATTCCGGCGGCTGCGGCCTTCTCAGCCAGCTCGGGGTTCTCCGAGAGGAACCCGTAGCCGGGGTAGATCGCGTCGGCACCGCTCTCGCGGGCAACGCGGATGATCTCGTCGACGTCGAGGTACGCGCGCACCGGATGACCGCGCTCACCGATCTGGTAGGCCTCATCGGCCTTGAGCCGGTGCAGGGAGTACCGATCCTCGTAGGGGTAGACCGCGACAGTGCGGGCTCCGAGTTCGACGGCGGCCCGGAAGGCTCGGATCGCGATCTCGCCACGGTTTGCTACCAGGATCTTGCGAAACATCACACCTCGCTGTGGGTGAGGGGGCCTGCCTGAGTGTGCACCCAGCCTAGGGGACGGTAACGTAGAGCCTCGTGCACGTACTGTCGGTGAGCTCGCTCAAGGGTGGTGTCGGCAAGACCACTGTCACGCTGGGGCTTGCCTCCGCCGCCTTCGCCCGCGGTGTCCGCACCCTTGTGGTCGATCTCGACCCCCAGTCGGACGTCTCGACGGGCATGGATATCCAGGTGGCGGGAAAGCTCAACGTCGCCGACGTGCTGGCCAACCCGAAAGAGAAGGTCGTTCGACAGGCGATCACCTCCAGCGGATGGGCGAAGGTCCACCCCGGCACGATCGATGTCATGATCGGGTCGCCGTCCGCGATCAACTTCGACGGCCCGCATCCGAGTGTTCGCGACGTGTGGAAGCTCGAGGAAGCACTCGCGACGATCGAGGCTGACTACGACCTCGTTCTGATCGACTGCGCACCCTCGCTGAACGCACTCACGCGCACCGCCTGGGCGGCAAGCGACCGCGTCGTGGTCGTCACCGAGCCCGGATTGTTCTCGGTCGCCGCTGCCGACCGCGCGCTGCGTGCGATCGAAGAGATCCGCCGCGGCCTGTCCCCTCGTCTTCAGCCGCTCGGCATCGTCGTCAACCGCGTGCGGCCTCAGTCGATCGAGCACCAGTTCCGCATCAAGGAGCTGCGGGAGATGTTCGGTCCTCTCGTCCTGTCGCCGCAGCTTCCCGAGCGCACGTCACTGCAGCAGGCGCAGGGTGCGGCAAAGCCGCTCCACATCTGGCCCGGCGACTCGGCACAGGAGTTGGCGGCCGACTTCGACGCGATCCTCGACCGGGTCATGCGCACGGGCCGAATCCCCTCCCCCGACGCCGCGTCCTAACCGCATCCCCTGCGAAGCAGGTGCTGCAGAGCGGGTACTGCCGGATCAGGTGCTGCGGCGCCGGTCAGGCTGTGCGAGCGGCGCGGCGCGCCGCGAGTTCGTCGACGGCATCCGGAGCCTGCGGGTCGAACTCGACGAGGGTGGACTCGACCTCACGCAGTACCTTGCCGACGGCGATACCGAACACGCCCTGACCGCGGCTGACGAGGTCGATCACTTCGTCGTTGGACGTGCAGAGGTAGACGGATGCGCCATCGCTCATGAGCGTCGTGCCGGCCAGATCCCGGATGCCGGCAGCGCGAAGCTGCTCGACGGCCGTGCGGATCTGTTGCAGGGAGATGCCGGTGTCGAGCAGCCGCTTCACGAGCTTGAGCACGAGGATGTCGCGGAAGCCGTACAGTCGCTGCGATCCCGACCCGGATGCGCCGCGCACTGTCGGTTCGACCAACTCGGTGCGGGCCCAGTAGTCCAGCTGCCGGTAGGTGATCCCCGCTGCGCGGGCAGCGACCGCGCCGCGGTAGCCCACCTCGTCGTCGAGCGCAGGAAGACCATCGGTGAACAGGAGATCTGCCGTCAGGCTGGGCGTCGATTCCGCCTCGCGTGCCGTCATGGCAACCTCCCCAGTTCGATCGGACATGTCAACGCTAGATCAGCCACGTGTCTCGGGCAACGACATCCGGCCGTTGCGCCTCGGCGTGTCGCGCTACGAGAGAAAACGTTCGAGAGCGGAACGCAGGAAGATCGAGCGCACTTCCTCCAGGCGCCGCGCCAGTTCGGGCGCGAGTTCCTCCGCCCGCCCGCGCGAGGCAGCGTCCGTACGTCGAGCCAGCGGCGCGACGGCTGACTCTACCAGAGCGGCATCGCGCTCCGCGCTCTGCCGAAGCGTGCGGATGTGGCGCGGCTCGATGCCGTGGCGGTCAAGTGCCACGAGGCACCGCAACAACGCGACGGTCTGCTCGGAGTAGGTCTCGGATCCCGTGATCACTCCGGTGCTGATGGCATCGTTGAGCAGTTGCGGAGCGGCACCCGCGGCGGCCAACAGCTCTTCACGACGGTATCGGCGCGGGGCTGCGACGATCGAGGTCGGCGGTGCCGGCAGTGGCGTGACCGGGTCACGCCCCGCATCCACGTCATCGAGGTACTCGCGGATCACGACGAGCGGCAGGTAGTGGTCGCGCTGCAGTGTGAGCGCGAGCCGGAGGCGCTCGACGTCGGCGGGAGCGAACTTGCGGTATCCGGACTCGGTGCGCGTGGGCGTCACGATGCCCTGCATCTCGAGGAAGCGAAGCTTGCTCGAACTCAAGCCCGGAAACTCCGGAGACAGCCGCGCGAGAACTTGACCGATGCTCAGAAGCCCCGCTGCGGAGGCGCGATCACGGGCGGGAACGCCCGCCATCACTGCTCCGCCGCGGGCTCGAGGTCGGCGGGCGAAACGAAGAAGTTCAGTCGGAACTTGCCGACCCGGGCTTCTGATCCGTTGGTGAGCACGGCGCGATCAACCCGCTCTCCATTGACGTAGGTGCCGTTGAGCGAACGCTGATCGACCAACTCGAACGTCTTGCCGGTGCGGGTGATCTCGGCGTGCCGACGCGACACCGTCACGTCGTCGAAGAAGATGTCTGCTTCTGGATGGCGACCCACCGTCGTCACGTCGGCATCCAGCAGGTAGCGTGCACCCGCAGTCGGGCCGGAGCGGACGATCATGAGCGCAGATCCCGACGGCAGCGCATCGATCGCCTCGAGTTCGACCTCGCTCAGGTCGCTGCCGAACGGCACGAACGACAGGTCGGCATCGTGTCCGAACGACACCGTCGTGTCGGCCCCACGGCCACCGAGAGCCGACGCGGCGGGGTCGCCGGAGGCGCGACGGATCTCGTCGGGTTCAGCGGGCGCATTCTGTTCCACGGGGTGCCTCCTCAGGCTCCCCAGGATAGTCCGATTCGCTCCCCGAATGTCGAGTCGATCACCCGTATGCTCATCCGCCGAACTGTCGCCGTGGGATTGGTGCCGAGCGATAGGCTGGCAGCATGCCTCACTACGACGTCGTCATCCTTGGTGCCGGCCCCGGCGGGTATGTCGCGGCCGTCCGCAGCGCTCAGCTGGGTCTGTCCACAGCCGTCATCGAAGAGAAGTACTGGGGCGGGGTGTGCCTGAACGTCGGATGCATCCCGTCGAAGGCGCTGCTGCGCAACGCGGACCTCGCGCACACGTTCCACGCGAAGGCCGATCTGTTCGGCATCTCGGGCGATGTGCACTTCGACTTCGGCGTCGCCTGGGACCGCAGCCGTGAGGTCGCGGCAGGTCACGTCAAGGGCATCCACTACCTGATGAAGAAGAACAAGGTCACGGAGTACGACGGCCGTGGCTCGTTCATGGACGACCACACGATCGAGGTCAAGACCTCGGACGGCGGCACCGAGACGGTGACCTTCGACAACGCGATCATCGCGACCGGTTCGACGGTGCGGCTGCTCCCGGGCGTGTCCCTCAGCGAGAACGTCGTCACGTACGAGGAGCAGATCCTCACCCGCGAGCTGCCGACGTCGATCGTGATCGTCGGCGCGGGCGCGATCGGCATGGAGTTCGCCTATGTGCTGTCGAACTACGGCGTCAAGGTGACGATCATCGAGTTCCTGGACCGCGCGCTTCCCAACGAGGATGCCGAGGTCTCGAAGGAGATCGCACGCCAGTACAAGAAGTACGGCATCGAGATTCTCACCTCGACCAAGGTCGAGAGCGTCACCGACCACGGCGACCACGTCACTGTCGCCTACACCGGCAACAACGACGGATCCCAGGGGTCCATCGACGCCGACAAGGTGCTCATGTCGATCGGCTTCGCCCCCCGCGTCGAAGGATTCGGCCTGGAGAAGACCGGCGTGAAGCTCACCGACCGCGGCGCGATCGACATCGACGACTACATGCGCACCAACGTTCCGCACATCTACGCGATCGGCGACGTCACGGCCAAGCTGCAGCTCGCTCACGTCGCTGAGGCACAGGGCGTGGTGGCCGCCGAGACGATCGGCAAGGCCGAGACGATGCCCCTCGGCGACTACCGGATGATGCCGCGCGCGACGTTCTGCTCGCCGCAGGTCGCAAGCTTCGGTCTGACGGAGGCGCAGGCGCGCGATGCCGGCTACGACGTCCGCGTCGCCAAGTTCCCGTTCAGCGCGAACGGAAAGGCGAACGGGCTGGGCGAGGCGGTCGGCTTCGTCAAGGTCATCGCTGACGGCGAGCACCTCGAACTCCTCGGCGCGCACATGATCGGGCCGGATGTTTCGGAGCTGCTGCCCGAGTTGACCCTTGCCCAGAAGTGGGACCTCACGGCCCTCGAAGCCGCGCGCAACGTGCACACGCACCCGACGCTGTCCGAAGCGGTTCAGGAAGCATTCCACGGCCTCGCCGGCCACATGATCAACATCTGACCCGCGGGTCAGGCGTCACAGGCCCAGGGCGCGCGCGAGCTTCGAGTCACTCGACGCCTCGCGCGCGCCAGCCTGGTGCGCGGCGATCGTGATCGCGTCGAAGAACGCCGTCCGCTCTGCGGTGCCGACCGGACCCGCGGGGCCCGCCTCGATCTCCCACTCACGCCACGCCCGTTCCGTCCCGCGCACCTCGTCGCGGGCGCGGACACGATCATCGACCATCTCCGCGACCACACCGCCGTCGGCATCCGTCAGCGCGTAGGCGGTGCGCGTGTTCCGGATCCGAGCGATCACGATGAGCGGATCCGAGACGAGGTGACCGACGTGTGCGACGATCTCGGGCGGAACACCCGGGACGGATGCCGATCCCCCGCCCGTATCGAGCGGCCAGCCGGTTTCCATCCGGCCCGCGCCCTCGCGGGGCCCCTTGAGGTGCCAGCCGGCGTCCGGCCCGCCTTCGCGGCGCCGCAGTGCGTACCCGGCGCGACCGAGCGCGTAGTCCGCGGTGTCGTAGTAGACGGCGTCGAGTTCTCGCAGTTCCGGCTCTCCGACGCGGTCGATGCCGGCGACCGCCGTCCAGTCGGGCACCGGCGTGGACGGATCGACGTCGAAGGTGACCTCGACTTCCAGAGTTCGCGACGGATCTGTCGACCCCGCGGCCTCGTCAGTCGTCGGCGGGTCCGATCTCATCGGTGGACTCCACGAAGTAGAACTCCCCCTCGGTGGGGCCGTCGTGATCGCCCGTGTGCTCGAGCGCACCGCGGCGTTCGTAGATGACCTGTCCCTCGCCATAAGGAACGATCATGGTGTCCGCGTCCGGGGCATCCAGGGGCAGGACCTGCCCATCGAGCGGGCCTCCGTGAAGTCGTGCAATGGCCATGCCCCGAGCATAGTCCCGCAGGTCCGCGCTCTCCTCGATCGCCGCGGCGCGCGCGGCGAGCAGTTCCTGCGTCGACTGTCGCGAGGTCGCCACCGCGCGGCGCAGCCGCCGCTGCGCGAAGGTGAGAGGGGCCGATGCCGGGACGACGCCCTGGGACTCCTCTGCGGCGACGATGATGTAGGTGCACGCGATCAGGATGACCTGCGCCGAGAAGTTCAGCCACAGCAGGAGCGCGATGAGCGTGACGGATGCGCCGAGCAGGGGATTGGCGGAGGCGCCCTGCACGAACAGCCCCGACAGCTGCTGCAACACCGTGAGTCCCAGGCCGCCGACCAGCGAGCCGGCCCACAGCGCCCGCGCCGGCGCCCGGATGCCGCCCAGTACCAGGAAGATCGCCGCGATGAGAGCGGCATCCAGGACGAACACCGTGGCGATGCCGATCGCTCTGGTCAGCGCGTCGACGAGGAACTCCCCCGACGACAGCCCCAGCCATCCGGCCACGAGCGAGACGCCTGCCGTGCCGAAGTAGGTGACGGCCGCGGAGGCGATCACCGCGATTCCCACGCCCGCAGCCATCGCGAGGTTGCGCAGCATCACCCAGACGAAGAAGCCGTCGTCGAAGACGGTTCCCCCGAGGATGTGCAACGCCGAGCGCAGCGTGGCGACGGCGCCGATCGCAGCGAAGACGAGCCCGATGCCACCGACGATTCCCGCGATCGTGAGACCGGACTCCAGCGTGTCGGTGCTGATGACGCCGTTCTCGCCGATGAGCCCCGGGATCACCGAATCCACGGCCTCCACGAGCGCATCCCACGCCTCGGGGTTGTCTGCCAGCCACTGCCCCGCGAAGAAGAACCCCAGCGCCGCAGCAGCGAACACCGAGAACAGCGCGCGGTACGTGACGCTGTCGGCCAGCACCGGGCCGCGGCGCTCGGCGTACAGCAGCAGGGTGCGAACGATGCGCAGCGACAACGCCCATCTGATCGCGGCGGCGATGAACGTCTTCAGGGCGGCCGGCATGAGTCCAGGCTAACCGGCAGGCGTCGAGACGGCCGGGGAATGTCAGGGCCTTGACACGGCGAGGGCGATCGCCACCCACGCGCCGCCAATCATCCACGGTCCGAACGGAATGGCCGTGCGGCGGTCTGCCTGCCGCGTCGCGAGCATCCCCGCCGCGAACGCTCCTCCCAGCACGAACCCCGCGAGGGTTCCCACGAGCACGCTCCCCCAGCCGAGCCACCCCAGGTGCAGACCGATCACCGCGGCGAGCTTGACGTCACCACCGCCGACGCCGCCCGCCGACAGCATCCGGAGCACGAGGTACGCGCCCAGCAGCACGACGGCCGCCAGCAGGGCACGCACGAGGACGTCGAGGTGCCCGCCCGTGGCAGCGGCCGCCGACAGCCCCAGCAGTCCGGTCGCCCCGGCGAGCGCGACGAGGCGGTTGGGAAGCCGGTGGCTACGGATGTCGATGATCGCGAGGATCGTTCCGATCACCGCGAAGGCCGCGAACGCCGCAACGGTGAGCGCGGTCGAGATCGTCGGCATGGAGCCTGAGCCTAGGTGACCGCGACTCCTGCGTCGTCGCCGCCCGGGCCTTCCTGTGGATAGTCGGTTTCTCGGCGCCGCCAGGGCGCACCCTCCGGCCAACTGGCGGCGAAGGTCGGGACGACCCGTCCCACGCGGCGCGCGAGGCCACGGACCGAGGTGAGGGGCCGGGCCGAGACCGGCATCGTCAGCGTGCGGTCCCACCGCACGCCGTCGCTCTCGCGCAGGTGGATGGTCAGATCGAGGTCATCGTGGATGCGCGCGTTGTCACGGTCCACGACCTCGCGTGCGCGCTCCCAGATGGCGGAGCGCATGGCGAAATTCGATCCGAACACGAGCGGGATGCCGAGCCAGAGGTTGACCCAGAACCTGCCCCCGCCGATGTACCAGTGCTCGCCGAGATAGCGGACGACTCTGCCCGCACCGTAGAACTCCGCGCCGCCGGTGAGCACACCGAGGGTCTGGTCGGCCTCGAACGCGGCCTCGATGCGCGCGAGCCAGTCGGGGTGCGGCCGAGAGTCGGCATCGACGCGGGCGATGATCTCGCTCGTGGGCAGCGCCGCGTCGTACCCGCGGGCCGCAGCAGGCCAGATCCCCACGAGCGGCTCGTCGATCAGCTCGACGCCGGCTTCTCGCGCGACGGCGGCGGTGTCGTCGGTGCTGCCGTTGTCGACGACGATCACCCGGTCGGCAGGGCGTTCCTGCTTCTGCAGCGCCCGCAGGCATTCCCGGAGGAACTCGGCGTCATTGCGACACGGGATCACGACAGTAATGCGCAGCGCCGATGTCACCCCCTCACCCTACCGGCGGCCATCCCGGATGCCGGGAGCGCCGCATCCGGGATTCGATGGCCTTCGCGCGGGGCACAGGCTTACCGTGGAGCAACGGACGAGGGAGTCGGATGAACACGCACGAGGTCACGAACCAGGCCCCCGAACGCACCGGTCTCGACGAGTACGAGGCCAATACCGCGCTGCGCGAGGCGGTGGAGCGACATGATGCCGGTGGCGCGTCGGAACGACTGCACCGGATCGGGCGGCGTGTCGGCTCCGCTGCCTTTCAGAACGATGCGGCCCGCGCGAACCGGATCGAGCCTGTGCTGCGCACCCACGACCGGTACGGGCGTGTGATCGACCAGGTCGAGTACGACCCCGCGTACCACCGGATCATCGGGGCGGCACTGGCCGACGGCGCGCACACTGGTGCGTTTCGGGAACCCGGGCCGGGGGCATCCGTGGCACGCGCTGCCGCGTTCATGCTGTACGCGCAGGTGGAGCCCGGTCACGCGTGTCCGGTGTCGATGACACACGCGGCAGTTCCGGTCATCGCCGCTGACGACGACCTCGCCGGGGTGTGGATGCCGCGACTGCTGAGCACGCAGTACGAGCCTGATCTGGTGCCGGGCAAGGCGGGTGCCGTATTCGGTATGGCCATGACGGAGAAGCAGGGCGGCTCCGACGTGCGGGCGGGCACGACGCTCGCACGGCCCGTCGGTGGGGGCGAGTACGAACTGACCGGGCACAAGTGGTTCTGCTCGGCGCCGATGTCGGACGCGTTCCTCGTTCTCGCACAGGCTCCCGGCGGCCTGTCGTGCTTCCTCCTGCCGCGGCTGCTTCCGGATGGTGCGCGCAATGAGATCCGCATCCGTCGCCTGAAGGACAAGGTCGGAAACCGGGCGAACGCGTCCGGCGAAGTCGAATACGAGGGAGCGCGGGCGCGGCTGGTCGGTGAGGAGGGGCGAGGGGTGCGCACGATCATCGAGATGGTCACGCGCACGCGTCTCGACAGCGTTCTGGGAACGACCGCAGGGATGCGGCAGGCGACCGCGGAGGCCGCGTGGCACGTGCGCCACCGCGCGGCGTTCGGTGCTCGGCTGATCGACCAGCCGCTCATGACGCAGGTGATCGCCGACCTGCAGCTCGAGACCGAGGCGGCGACCGCGACGGCGATGCGGCTCGCGCGGGCCTACGACCAGGATGCGACGGCGCAGGAGGTCGCGTTTCGGCGACTCGGCACCGCTGTGGCGAAGTACTGGGTCTGCAAGCGCGGGCCCGGCCACGCGTACGAGGCGATGGAGTGTCTCGGGGGCAACGGGTACACCGAATCGTTTCCGCTCGGGATGCGGTACCGCGAGCAGCCCGTGATGGCGATCTGGGAGGGATCGGGAAACGTCATCGCGCTCGACGTGCTGCGCGCTCTGGTGCGGGATCCGGACAGCTTCGAAGCCTTCGACGCCGAGCTGGCGCACACCAGCGGCGTGGACCGGCGGCTCGACGCCCATCTCCGGCGCACACGGGAGCTCGTCTCGGAGCTGGCGCACGACGACGCTCGCGAGGGTCGCGCGCGCGAGCTGGTGACGGCGCTCGCGCTCGCGCTGCAGGGTTCGCTGTTGGTCCGCCACGCTCCCCCGGCCGTCGCCGACGCGTTCATCGGCTCGCGGATCGCCGGCGGCGCTCACCTCTACGGGGTACTCCCGGCCGGCACGGATGCCGCATCCATCGCTGCGCGTGCCTGACCATGCCCGGCACTGATGCGGTTCCGGCCGGGACCCGGTAGCGGTTGGGACCAAAGGCCCTATGGGCTCTCGTCGCCGTGGTGCACTCTGATGTCAGACCACGAAAGCTCGTCCGAAGCCCCGCTGAGGATGACTGGTTTCGTCGCTGGACGATGTTCGGCGACGCACGTGGGGAGAGGTATCCGGCGGATCACCCGAACCTGGTGCAGAGGGCCCGCCGTCGATCTGCGAGCCTCCCCCACGCATGCCGTCGCGGCGCCCGACTCGTCACCGGGCGCCGCGACGGCCTCACTGTGCCCGCGTCACTGTGTACGAAGTGACGTGGCGTAGACGGCAGCCTGGGTGCGCCGTTCCATGCCGAGCTTGCGCAGCAGCCCGGTCACATAGTTCTTGACCGTCTTCTCCATGAGGTCCAGGCGTTCGCCGATCTGCCGGTTGGTCAATCCTTCGGCGATCAGTTCGAGCACCTGGCGTTCGCGATCGGTGAGGTCCACACCGGGCGTGCTCGTGCGGGTCTCGCGCGCCTGCTCGCGCACGCGCGTGGCCGCTGCCGACGACAGCAGGTTCTTGCCCGAGGCGACGGCGCGGATGCCCTCGAGCAGACCGTTGGCCTTGATGTCCTTGAGGACGTACCCGGACGCTCCCGCCAGCACCGCCGAGTAGGCGGCTTCGTCGTCGTCGTATGCCGTGAGGATGAGGCAGGTGACGCTCGGATGCTTCGAGCGGATGTCGCGGCACACGTCGATGCCGCTGCCATCGGGAAGCCGCATGTCGAGAACCGCGACATCCGGCATCGTCGCGGCGATCCGGCCGAGCGCCTGCCGGGCCGTGGATGCTTCGCCGATGACTTCCATGTCGCGCTCGCCGTCGATGAGATCGACGACACCGCGGCGGACGATCTCGTGGTCATCGAGCACGAAAACTCGGATCATGTCGTCTCTCCCTGCGCCAAGGGCACCGCCCACCGTAAGCGGGTGCCGCCGCCGTCACGGCCGGTGAGCACGAATTCGCCGTTCCACCGCGCGGCGCGATGCTCAAGGTTACCGACACCGCTGCGTCTGGTCGGCGCCTCCGGCACGCCGACGCCGTCGTCGAGGATCTCGACGATCAGCATCTCGTCGGTGATGCCGACGCTGACAGATGCCTCTCGCGCCTGCGCGTGACGGGCGACGTTGCTGACTCCCTCGCGGACGACGGCCACGACGTCGTCCGCGACGTCGGCGGGGGTGCGCAGATCCAGCGGCCCCTGGAACACCAGGCGGGGCGCCTCAGCGAACGACGGCGACAATTCGCTGATCGCATCCACGATGCGGTGCCGCACGGACCCCGCCGCGACGTGCCGCTCGCGCAGCGCGAAGATCACGGTGCGGATCTCTGCGATAGCGGCATCCAGCGCGTCGACCTGTGCCGCCAACTCGCCTTTGGCCGACGGGTCGGCGATTCGCCCCGCGACCGCCTGGATCGACAGCCCCGCACCGAACAGGCGCTGGATGACGTGATCGTGAAGGTCGCGGGCGATGCGGCCGCGCTCGTCCATGAGCGCCAGCGCCTGACGGTCCGAGCGCCCGCGCGCCAGCTCGAGCGCGATCGTGGCTTGGGCGGCGAGGTCGGCAGCGAGATCGACATCCTTCTCGGTGAAACGCGCCGCGCCGACCGGGCGACCCACCGCGAGCACCATCGGGGCGCCGGCGGCACCGAGCATCGGCACGACGGCTGTCGGCCCCCACGCCATGAGCTCGTCGCCGAGTTCGACAGTGTCGCCGCTGACTTGCAGCGGTTGCCAGCTGTCGAACACGCGGCCCGCGAGGCTGCCCGCCATCGGAAGCACGGCACCGGTGAGATCGTCGGCATGCTGTCCTCGGGCCACGTCGACGCACATCATCGTCTCGCTGATCGAGGAGATCACCAGGACGGTTGCGGCATCCGTGAGCTGGAGGATCTTGTCGGCGAGCAGTTGCAGCGGCCGGCCGGTCTCGTCCGAGAACATGGCGGCGCTCATTTCCGCCGCCGCAGCCGCCCACCGCTCACGCCGCACGGAGTCCTCGTACAGACGCGCGTTGTCGATCGCGATACCGGCGGTTGCCGCGAGGGCCTCGAGGAGCTCGGTGTCTTCCTCGGTGAACGCCCCATCGGGGTGCTCGGTGAGGTACAGGTTGCCGAAGACTTCGCCTCGCACGCGGATCGGGACGCCGACGAAGCTGTCCATTCGGGGATGGTTGCGGGGGAATCCGACTGATCGCGGATCCCGACCGATGTGCTCCAGCCGAATGGGGTGGGGATCGTGGATGAGGGCGCCCAGGACGCCCCGGCCACGCGGTGGCGGCCCGATCGCGTCGGCCGCCTCGGTGCTCAGCCCCACGTGGATGAACTCTTCGAGCATGCCGTCGGGCCCGATGACTCCGAGCGCGCCGTAGCGCGCCCCCACCAGTTCGACCGCAGACTCCACGATCCGTCGGAGCACCGCAGACAGTTCCAGCTGACTGACCACGGCGGCGTTCGCTGCCAACAGGCTGCGAAGTCTCGCCTCGATATCGGCCACCGGCCCCACCGTCCCTGTCCGTTGGCTCTCTCGCCTGGATTCTAGCGCGGGACCTTCGGCCCTGTGGCGACCGCCGGGCGGCACCGAAGCTGGGATGACAGGAGGTGCAGGCGGATGCGGAATTCAATCCACGACCCGCAGGTGGACTCGTCGGAGGCCGCTGCGAGGAGCGACCGGGCGCACGACGTGCTCTGGCGGGTGTCTCCGTACGACCGACTCGTCGTCGGTGTCGACGGTTCAGGTCCCAGTGCTGGAGCGCTCTCCTGGGCGATCTCCTACGCTGTCGATCACGGGAGTGAGCTGCTGCTCGTTCACGTCATCGACGACACCTGGGGTGTTGCCGGGGACGATTACATGGCAGACGCCCAGCGGCGCGGCATCCATGTCTTGGATGCCTCTCGTCGACGGGCCGTTCAGGCCGGAGCTCCCCACGTCCAGACCGAGCTCGTGCACGGGCGGGCGCCGAGCGTGCTGTCGGGCGCCGCTCGCCCGCACGATCTGCTCATCGTCGGCTCCCACCGGACCGGGTTCTTGCGCGGACGCGCGTTCGGCGCGGCATCCGTCTACGTCGTCGCTGCCGCGCGTTCGGCCGTGGTCGTGGTGCCCAACCTGCCGCTCGAAGGGCGGCACGGCGTCGTCGTCGGGGTCACCGGGTCGCCGTCGTCGGATGCGGCGCTCATGCAGGGCGCACGCGAGGCGGCGCGTGCCGACCAGCAGCTGGTCCTCATCCACGCACGTCCCCCGGTTCCCCACGAGGAATCGTCGAGCAACGGCGAGTATCGCGCGTCGGCCGCGAGGGATGTCGTCGCCCGCGCCAGCGCGCGCGCTCTCATCGACATTCCCCACCTGGATCTCAGTTCGCGAGTGGTCGCCGACAACGTCGCCCCGGCGCTGCTGACGGCATCCGTGGATGCAGCGATGCTCGTCATCGGCCGCGGTCACACCGAGGCGCCGCCGAACATCTCGAGCGTCGTCCACGACGTGCTCATGAACCTCAACGCGCCCGTCCTGATCGTTCCCTGACAGCGCGCGCTCGGCTCTAGAGTCGAAGCGTGGTCTCGGTTCTCTGGTACGTCGTGCCCTTGGGCATGGCCGCCGCATTGAGCCTGTTCCCGATCCTCGCAGTCGTGCTGCTGCTGCTCTCACCGAGGCCGATCCCGGCCAGCGTCGGATACCTGGCCGGGTGGTCGTCGGGCGTCCTCGTGCTGGTCACGCTCTTCTCGTTCGCCGCTCGCCTGATCCCGCCGTCGACACGGGAGCAGATGCCGCCGTGGGCTCATGTCGTCGAGCTGGCCCTGGGCGTGGGGCTGGTGGTCGCGGGGATCTGGCGGGCGATTGCCGACCGTCGGCGACCGGTTCCGACGGATCCGCCGTCGTGGACCAAGGCGATGGATCACGTCGGGCCGCGCCGGGCGTTCGTGTTCGGACTCGCGATGAACGCTCGGCCCAAGAACCTCACGATCGCGCTGGCCGCGGGCCTGGCGATCGGGTCGGCCTCCCTCGACATCGTCGGCAGCAGCCTCGCGGTGCTGGTCTTCACGGCCGCCGCCGCCTCCACGGTCGCCGCGCTCGTGCTCGCGTATGTGTTCGGGAGCCGGTCGGTGCGGCCCCGCTTGGAGCGCTTGAGCGACTGGCTGGTCGCGAACTCCTCCCTGGTGCTCAACCTGTCGGTCGCGCTCGTCGGGGCAGTACTCGTCACGATCGGAACCGTCAACCTGCTCTGAGGTGCGGGGCGCGGCTGCTGCGTGAGAGTCCTCTCAGCGACGGGCGTCTGCGCGGGATCCCGTGGGACACTCCCGGGATGACGCGTCACACAACCCTCACCGGTGCCGGGCTCGCGGTCGCGGTGACGCTCGCGCTCGCCGGATGCGCCGGGGAGAGGGCTTCTGGCGGCGACGATGACGCCGATGTCACGCCGGCTGACGCATGGTCGTTCGTGAGCCGGCCAGACCTCACTCCCCCGATCGTGACGGTGAGCACTGCCGACGATGCGGCCAGTCTCGTGCGGGACGACATGTACGCCTTCCTCGGCCCGAAGGACCTCGACCGCGGGTCGGCGATGCAGGGGGCGATGATCGTGGATGCCGAGGGCAACCCGGTGTGGATCGCCAACACCGGCGAGAACTCGGCGTTCGACCTTCGTGTACAGCAGCACCAGGGCGAGCCGGTCCTGACGTACTGGGTGGGTCGCTCGGGCTTTCACGGGCGCGGCGAGATCGTCATCCTGGATGACACCTATTCGGAGATCGGGCGCGTGACGACCGCGGACCCCCTCGGGCCGGGGAATGCGGACATGCACGAGACGACGATCACTCCGCAGGGCACGATGCTGCTGCTGGCCTATGTGACCGCACCCGCCGATCTCACGGCGGTCGGGGGTCCGCGCGACGGCTACGTCCTCGAGGGTCACGTGCAGGAGGTCGACATCGCCACAGGTGAGGTCGTGTTCGACTGGGCGTCGCTGGACGAGGTGCCGGTGACGGAGTCGGTGCACGAGCTCCCCGAAGGGGGCGGCACCCGCACGGAGCCGTACGACTACATCCACCTGAACGGGGTCTCGCTCGACGGAGACGGACTGCTGGTGTCGGCCCGGAACACGGGCACCGTGTATCGCCTCGATCGAGCGACCGCGACCGTCGACTGGCGGCTGGGTGGGCGAGACAGCGACTTCACGATGGATGCCGACACCCAGTTCGCGTGGCAGCATGACGCTCAGCGCCGGGCCGATGGCACGATCACCCTCTTCGACAATCAGTCGGAAGCGGATGCCGACAGGTCACGAGGTCTGCGGCTCGCCCTCGACGAGGAGGCGATGACGGCGTCGGCGGTCGCGGAGTATCTGCCGCCGGATGATCGGCTCTCGGCGACCCAGGGCAACCTTCAGGAGCTTCCGAACGGAAACATCGTGATCGGATGGGGCTCGCAGCCCTTCTATTCCGAGTTCGATCGCGACGGCGACCTCGTCTACGACGCGACCTTCACGGCCGGAACCAGCTACCGGGTCTACGCCTCGCCGTGGACGGCGACGCCCGCCACTGCGCCCGACGCGCAGCTGATCGAGAATGGCTCGACGGCCAGTGTGTTCGCGTCCTGGAACGGCGCGACCGACGTGTCGTCATGGCAGCTGGTCAGCGGAGCGGACGAGGCGTCCGCGGTCGAGATCGCACGCGTGCCGCGCGAGGGATTCGAGACCGAGATTCCGATCCCCGACACCGGCTCACTGGGCGCGTACGTGGGCGTTCGAGCGATGGATGCCGATGGCGATGTGATCGGCGGGGGCAGCGCACGGATCGCGGCGCCCGAACCGACACCGGGCGGATAACGCTCCCCTCGTGGCCGAATAGCGGGGGGCACGCACGCCGAATCCCCGCCGGGAAACGCGACCCGGCGGGGATTCGGTGATCTCGTACTACGCGCGGCGCCCGGCGACCGGGGCTGCGGGGGCCTCTGCCGTGGTTTCTCCCGCAACCGCGACCTCGCCGCGGTGGGCACGGACCTCGTCGAACGAGGTCCCGTAGTACGCCGCCTCCATGAGGGTCTTCATGTCGGCGAGCATCGGCATCCGGGGGTTGGCCGGTGCGCACTGGTCTTCGTAGGCTGCCATCGCGAGCTCGTCGAGCCGGCCGATGAAGGCCGCCTCCGAGACGCCTTGCGCCTGGAAGGAGCGCTCGATACCGACCGCGTCACGCAGCTTCTCGACCGCGCGAGCGTAGGACTCCACGCCCTCCTCGGGCGTCGATGCCTTGAGCCCGAGGTGCTGCGCGATCTGCTGGAACCGCTCGGGAGCGACGTAGCGCTCGTACTTCGGCCAGCTCGTCAGCTTGGACGGGACCCGGCCGTTGTAGCGGATGACGTGCGGCAGGTAGATGGCGTTGGTGCGTCCGTGGATCAGGTGGAACTTCGATCCGGTGACGTGGGCCATCGCGTGCACGATCCCGAGGAACGCGTTGCCGAAGGCCATGCCGGCGATGGATGCCGCGTTGTGCATCTTTTCGCGGGCCTGGATGTCGGCGGGGTCCGTGCTGCCGGGGCGGGCCTTGGCGCTGCGTTCGATGTTCTCGAAGATGAGCTTGATCGCGTGCAGCGACAGGCCGTCGGTGTAGTCGTTCGCGTAGACCGACACGTACGCCTCGGTGGCGTGCGTGAGGGCGTCGAATCCGGCATCCGCCACGACCTTCGCCGGCAGTGCTGCGGTGAGCACCGGGTCGATGATCGCGACCGACGGGGTGAGCGCGTAGTCGGCGAGCGGGTACTTCATGCCCGTCTCGTCATCGGTGATCACCGCGAACGGCGTCATCTCCGAACCCGTGCCCGAGGTCGTCGGGATGCAGACGAGCTTGGCCTTCTTGCCGAGGTCGGGGAACTTGAACGCGCGCTTGCGGACATCGAAGAACTTCTCGCGCATGTCGGAGAACTGCACGTCGGGGTTCTCGTAGAGCAGCCACATGACCTTGGCGGCATCCATCGGAGATCCCCCACCGAGCGCGATGATCGTGTCAGGGTTGAACGCGCGCATCTCGGCGGCACCGGCCTGCACCGTGGAGAGCTTCGGCTCGGGCAGCACCTGGTCGATGATCTGCAGGTGCACGCGTCCGGGACGACGGTTCAGGACGTCGATGACCTTGTCGACGAAGCCGAGGTTGGTCATCGTGGCATCCGTGACGATCGTGACCCGCTCGACGCCCTTCATGTCGATGAGGTAGCGGATGGCGTTGGGCTCGAAGTAGGTCTTGGCCGGAACCTTGAACCACTGCAGGTTGTTGTTGCGCCGGCCGACGCGCTTGACGTTCACGAGGTTCACCGCCGAGACGTTGTTGGAGACGGAGTTGCGTCCGTAGGAACCGCAGCCGAGGGTCAGCGACGGCATGAACGCGTTGTAAATGTCGCCGATGCCACCGAGGGCAGAAGGCGCGTTCTCGATGATGCGCACCGCGCGGACGCGCTTGGCGAACTCGTCGATGACGCTCTGGTCGTTGCTGTGGATCGCACCGGAGTGGCCGAGGCCGTCGAAGTTGACCATCTGCTCGGACAGCGAGATGCCCTCTTCGGCGTTCTTGGCGCGCAGCACCGCGAGCACGGGTGCCAGCTTCTCGCGCGTGAGGGGCTCCTGGGGTCCGACGACGGCGCACTCGGCGAGGATCACCGAGGTGTCTTCGGGGACCGTGAAGCCGGCCTGCTCGGCGATCCACACCGGGGACTGGCCGACGACTTTGGCGTTGAGCTTGGCCTCGCCGCAGTTCTTGGCGTTGGCGTGGACACCGAAGATGAACTCTTCGAGCTTGCGCTTTTCGTCGGCGTTGACCATGTAGGCGTGCAGGCGGGTGAACTCGGCCAGCGCCTCGGCGGCGATCGGCTCGTCGAGGATGACGGCCTGCTCGGACGCGCACACCATGCCGTTGTCGAACGCCTTGGACAGCACGACGTCGTTGACGGCGCGGCCGACCTTGGCGGACCGCTCGATGAAGGCGGGCACGTTTCCGGCGCCCACACCCAGGGCGGGCTTGCCGCAGGAGTACGCGGCGCGCACCATGGCGTTGCCGCCGGTGGCGAGGATAAGCGCGACGCCGGGGTGGTTCATCAGTTCGCCGGATGCCTCGAGCGAGGGCTCCGCGATCCACTGGATGCAGTTCTTGGGCGCGCCGGCCGCGACCGCGGCATCCCGAACGATCGTCGCTGCGGCCACCGAGCACTTCTGCGCTGACGGGTGGAACGCGAAGACGATCGGGTTGCGGGTCTTCAGCGCAATGAGGGACTTGAAGATCGCGGTCGAGGTCGGGTTGGTCACCGGCGTGATGCCCGCGACGACGCCGACGGGGTCGGCGATCTCGGTGATGCCCGTGATCTCGTCGTGGCTGATGACGCCGACGGTGCGCTGCTTGATGATCGAGTGCGTCACGTGCTCGCACGCGAACATGTTCTTGACGGCCTTGTCTTCGAAGAGGCCGCGACCGGTCTCTTCGACGGCCATGACGGCCAGTTCGCCGTGGTGGTGGAGAGCTGCCACCGATGCCTTGCGCACGATGTGGTCGATCTGCTCCTGCGTGAACGACGCGTACTCGGCCAGAGCATCTTGTGCTCGTGCGACGAGTGCATCGATGGTGGTGGACATCGGATCCTCCTACCTGGCATGGACCCGGTGTCCACGCCTTCGTCCTGACACCATCGTGGCATTGTGGTCAGACCACATATAGGGACCATGGTCCCCGCGGCGTGAGTGGTCCCGTCGACTTCGGCGCTCGCTAGTGTCGAGCCATGGCTGTGCACGACGACGGGATACGGGCGGATGTCGACCACCTGGTGAATGAGTACCTCGCGAGCCTTGAGGCTGCGGATGCCGATCGCGTGATCGCGCTTTTCACGCCCGATGGGATCGTCGAGTCTCCCCTCTATGGCACGATGCCCGCCGCGGAGTTCTATCCCGTCCTGTTCGCCGACACCGCCAGCTCACGGCTGACGCTGCGGACCACCATGACCGGATCGACCGAGGGGCGCACGATCGTGAGCTTCTGGTTCGATTTCGACTGGATCCTCTCCACGGGAAAACCCGCGCCCTTCACGGTCGTCGACGTCGCCGAACTCAACGAAGCCGGCCTCGTCGAGAGACTGCACATCGTCTATGACACCCATCCGATCAGGGATGCCTTCAACGCCGCCCGCGTCGGCGGGGACTGATCCGGAGCAACGGGTGAAGAGCCAGCGCTGAGTTTGATCGTCGTCTCGAACGACACAGAATCAGAGCTTGGAAACTAACCATATGGACGTTAGAATCCAAGCATGCGATCACGCGAAGCGCTCAGGGTTCTGGCGGAGGTGTCAGAGTCCCAGTGGGGCATGATCACCTCGGCTCAGGCCAATGCGCGCGGCGTGAGCCACATGAACCTCACGCGCCTCGCTGAGTCCGGAGACCTCGTGCGGCTGTCGCACGGGGTCTACAAGGATGCCGGTGCACCCGGGGGCGACCACGACGAACTGCGCGCGGCGTGGCTAGCTTCCGAACCCGCGCGCCTTGCCTGGGATCGACTTCAAGACAAGCCGCCCGCGGTCGTGATCGCGGGTGAATCGGCGGCCACGCTGCACGGCATCGGAAACTTCCGGGCCACACGCAGCGAGTTCACAACCCCATCTCGAAAGCAGACCCAGCGTCCCGATGTTCGCTACCGAACTCGGATGCTGACACCCGACGAGTCCACCGTTCGGGAGGGTCTGCCGGTCATGACCGTAGAGCGCACCATCGCTGATCTCGTCGAGCAGCGCGCGCAGCTCGACCACATTGGGGATGCTCTCCGGGATGCCGCGCGCACGTCCCGACTCGACACCGATCGACTCACCGAGATGCTCGCCCCCCTCGCTGAGCGAAATGGACACGCGAAGGGAGACGGCGCTGCCCTGCTTGAGGAACTGCTCGAAGTCGCGCACATCGACCTCGGCAGCCTCTCGAAACAGATTATGCGGATGCCGGATCTGGCGGCGCTCGTCGCTCGCGACTATCTGGCCACGATCGACACGTCAGCACTCTTCGAAGGCCCTGAATTTCGAGCGATGCTCGAAACCGTGAACCAGCAACACGCTGAACTCGCCGAGAAGCTCACCAAGATCGTGATGCCGTCGCTACCCGTGCTTGACATTCCTGCTGAGTCGATAGCGGCAGCTGCGGCCGCGGTCGACTCGCGGCTAAGTGAAGTGATCAGCTCAGTGAACTGGGCAGCGCTAGCCCAACGAGCGAAGCAGATCGAGGCCTCTCCCGCCGACACGGAGCAAAGGTGACTGAGGAGCGGTACGCCTCCGCTGCAAGCGTAGAGTCGGCGATCCGCGAAGCCGCACGAAGGACCGCAGCGGGCGACCCGTCAACGACGATCGGCGATCTGATCGCGCAGGAGTACTTCCGCCGCTTCCTCAGCCGAATCTTCTCTGAGGCAGGTGAGTCAGGATGGGTGCTCAAGGGCGGCACCGGCCTCCTCGCGCGGGTGGGGTCCGCTCGCGCAACGAAAGACATTGACCTGTTTCGCGCCGACCACTCGCTCGACGGCGCCCTCGCCGATCTCCGACGGCTGGCAGCCATCGACCTTGGCGACTTCTTCCGCTTCGAGTACAGAGAACACGGCGACGCGGTCGGTGGCCAGCAGCCGTATGCCGAGGGCTATCACGTCAGCTTTGACGTCTACGTAGGCGCAAACAAGCGCGGCAGCCTGAGCGTTGATCTCGTCATCAACATCGTCATCACTGACGAACCGACTGTGACGTCGCCCGCCAACGGACTCGACATCCCGAAGCTGCCGAGCCACGACTACCGCCTGTATCCGATCGTCGATCAGATCGCCGATAAGGTCTGCGCGACGCTAGCGCACTACGGAGGCAGACCGTCAAGCCGCGAGTGGGATCTCGTCGACCTTGTCGTACTGACGACAACCGAGGATGTGAGCGCAGACAAGCTCCGGCGAGCCCTCGTCGCAGAGGCTCGAGCACGTGGGCTCACACTGCCTGAGCGCTTCACCGTGCCGGCAGCGTGGGGACGACGGTACGCGCGGGATGCTGGACCCATACCGGCATGCGCCGACTACCGCACCGTGGAACGCGCGGTCGCCCTCATCGGTTCCTTCCTTGACCCGGTGCTGCGAGGTGAGGTCACCGGAAGAACATGGTCACACGACGCGCGCGCATGGATCTGAGCGCAGGGGCCCACTCGTCGCACTCAGTGGAGCGTCTCCCCTTGTTCGAGCATCCGGACGTACTCGGCGACGCGGGCGGCACGTGACTCTGGCCGCTTGAGGTTGCCCACGCGAAACGACATCGCGAAGCGGTTCTGGGCGGACTGGGCGGCGAACGCGGCGGCGATCTTCGGGTCGGCATCCAGCGCCGCCTGCAACTCGGGAGGGATATCGCCATCGCTCTGACGGTAGGCGGCATCCCACCGACCGTCGGCCTTCGCGCGGTCGATCTCGCGCTGGCCCGCGGGCCGCATCCGTCCTTCGTCGATCAGGCGGGTGACGTGCGCGATGTTGATCTTTGACCAGAGGCTGCGGGGCCGGCGCGGGGTGAACGCCTGCAGGAAGTAGTCGGCATCCAGTGATTGCTTCTGTCCGTCGATCCAGCCGAAGCACAGCGCGACATCCAGCGCGTCGGCGTAGGTGATGCCGGGCTTGCGCGTGGCCGTCTTGCGCAGGCGCAGTCGCACGCCGTCGGGGCTGGGATCGGCATCCAGCCACTGCTCCCATTCCTCGACGGAGTCGACGTGCAGCACGGGCTTGTCGTTGTGGGCGACCATCCTCGAAAACTACCCCCTCGCACCGACACCACCCGGCGTGGTGGACTGTGCAGACCGCCGCGACGAGGAGGATGCATGCCCGCCCGCTTCGTGTATTGGATGAACGTCTCGCTCGACCTGTTCATCGAGCACGCGCACGACGAGCAGGGCGGCGGCGACTGGATGAGCATCGGCGACGAGCTGCACGAGGAGTTCAACGTGCGCGCCGAGGCACTCACGATGATGGTGCAGGGCCGCAAAGTCTTCGAGACGATGGAGAACTTCTGGCCCGCGGCGCGCGAGAACACCAAGTTCCCGCAGGTGTACCGGGACTACGGCCACATCTGGACCGACAAGCCGAAGATCTTGGTCTCGCACTCACGCACCGAGGCGCCGTACAACACGACGGTGTTCGGCGGGGATGACGCCATCGAGCGGCTGGGCGAGCTACGCGCCAGTTCGAGCGGTGACATCGGCGTGGGCGGAGCCGATGTCGCGACGCAACTTCTTGCGGCCGGATTGCTCGATGAGGTGCTGCTGTTCACACATCCGGTCATCCTCGGTTCGGGACGCCCGCTGTTCGATGAGGTGAGCGCGCCGGTGGGGCTGGAGCTGCTCGAGCAGGCGACCTACGCCGGTGGCGTGACGATGCACCGATATGCCATTCGGGATGCCTGAAGACAGCAATCGGGCACGTCTGGCCAATGTATGCCCTGGCGAGTTGGGTGGGCCTCTCGGCCCTGGGTAGGCCCGACGACGGGTGCCGCCGGGGCTTATGGGCCCGATAGGCGGTTTCCCGGACGCTGACCTCGAACGGGAACTGCGGAAGGGTGGGAGGGGCGCTAGACGCAAGCCCGCCGAGTAGGGATGAGCGGCGGGATCACCTTGCGCAAGTCGCGACCGACTGCGCGATGAACGGCCCTCGACTGAACGCCAGAGTGGTACCGTTTTACGTACTACTCATCCGAAAGGGTCGCAGCCATGTCCGCCATCACCGCGAGCGAAGCGCGAAAAAGCCTGTTCGGGCTGATTCAGCAGGTCAACGAGGACCACACGACCGTTGAGGTCGTCTCTCGCCGCGGCAACGCCGTGATCATGTCCAAGGATGACTTCGACGCACTGACCGAGACTGCCTACCTCCTGCGTAACCCTGCGAACGCGGAGCGACTGCTGGACGCCGTGGAGCGTGCACGTCGCGGAGAGTTTGAGCAGCACGACCTCCTCGAGGCGTGACGCGATCGCTTGCCTTCGACCCGAACGGGTGGGAGGACTACGTCTACTGGCAGACACAGGACCGCAGGACGCTGAAGCGGATCAACCTGCTGATCGCGGATGTCGTTCGTGATCCGTTCGAGGGCATCGGAAAGCCCGAACCGCTTCGTCACGTTCTTTCAGGCGCCTGGTCTCGTCGTATCGACGACAAGAACCGGCTCGTCTATTACGTGACCGATGACCACATCGTCATACTGCAGGCGCGAGATCACTACTGATTCACGGGGGCACCCAGAGGGGCCGGAAAGTCTCGGAATCGGAAGCTCACTACCTTGCATCCCAATAACTTGCATGCAAAGCTTCTCGCGTGACCCAGCCCACCGTGACCCTCGAGGATTCCGTGTGCTTCGCGGTGTACTCCGCCGCGCAGGCCACCGTGCAGCTCTACCGCGATCTGCTCGCGCCGTGGGGCGTGACGTATCAGCAGCTGCTGGTGCTCGGCATCCTGTGGCGTGACGAATCGACCAGCCCGGGGCGCATCGCCGCCGAACTCCACCTCGACGCCAGCACGATCACCGGACTCGTCAACCGCCTCGAATCCGCAGGGCTCGTCGAACGCTTCCGCCCGGCCGGCGACCGGCGCACCGTGATGGTGACGGCGACCGAGGCATCCGCGGATCTGCAAGCGTCCCTGCACCGCGTCGCGGGGTGCGTGGCCGACGCGATGAAGATGGAACCGGATGCTGCGCACAGCCTCATCAGTTCGCTTCACGATCTACGCGACAACCTCACCAGCGCAGACCGCCCCGAGCTTCGATCCGCCTGACCGCTCCCCCGAAAGGACCCCACCATGGACCTCTCCGACATCCCCGTCACGACCCTGCGCGGCGAAAAGACCACGTTCGGCGCGCTCACCGGCGGCAAGGCGGCGCTCGTCGTCAATGTCGCCTCGCGCTGCGGCCTCGCCCCGCAGTACGAGCAGCTCGAGGAGCTGCAGCGCACCTACGGCGAGCGCGGGTTCACGGTGATTGGCTTCCCGAGCAACCAGTTCCTGCAGGAGCTCGGCTCGGAAGAGAAGATCGCCGAGTACTGCTCCGCCACCTGGGGCGTGACGTTCCCGATGACCGAGAAGGTCAAGCTCAACGGCAAGAACGCGCACCCGATCTACCAGCAGCTGACGACCGTCCCGGGCGCCGACGGCAAGGCGGGCAAGATCAGCTGGAACTTCGAGAAGTTCGTCATCAGCCCCGACGGCCGCGTGTGGCGCTTCAGCCCGCGCACCCTGCCCGATGCGCCCGAGGTCATCGAGGCGATCGAAGCGGCACTCCCCGCCTGACTCCCCCGCGACTCAGGCCCCCGCGACTCAGGCCCCCGCGACTCAGCCGCGCATGGCGACGCCGCGGCGCCAGTAGCCCATGAACGCGACCTGCGAGCGATGGATGCCGAGATCCTTCACCAAATGGCGGCGCAGCGTCGTGACGACCGAGCTCTCCCCCGCGATCCAGAAATAGCGGTCGATCGCCTCGACGGGAGCGTCCAGGTCCTCACCTGACCCCGAGTAGACCGGCGTCTCCCAGAGCAGCTCCTCGGTCCCGTCATCCATCACGGTCACCGTGGCCGTCGCACCCAGGTATCCGAGAACGTCGGGAATCAGCCGCGAACCGTTCGGAGCGCCCTCCCGAGCGACCCACCGAACCTCGACACCGGCCGGCGCATCGATCGCGAGCACGTCGTCGGCGTACGGAACCTCGATGACCGCGCATCCGACGGCATCCCGATCGATGTCCTCGAGGATGCGGGCGATCGCCGGCGCTGCAGTCTCGTCTCCGGCGAGCAGGATCTCGCGCGCGCTCCCCGGCGCGTACTCGATCCCGCCCCCGGCCGGGCGGCCCCGGCGGGGACCGACGATCAGCAGCTCATCCCCGACGGATGCCTGACTGGCCCACGACGACGCGGGACCGGTAAATCCCGGTTCGAGGTGAAGCACGAAGTCGATGACGACCGAGGTGCCGCCCTCCTCGACGCGCAGCTCCCGGATCGAGTAGGTGCGCATCGACCCGCGCTCCTCTTCGGGCACGGCGAGGAACACCGACCACCAGTCGCCGTCCGGATGGGTCAGATCGGGCAGGCGCCCGGAGCTCGGCGGGAAGATGAGCTTGATGCGCTGGTCGAGGATCCGATCCGGGTCGCCGAACTCGTCGAGATCCGACCCGGTGAAGGTGACGCGCACGAAGCTCGGCGAGACCCGGTCGATCGCGCTCACGGCGGCACGCGCCACCACGAACGGTGGGGCGTCGAGGACGATGGTTTCAGCGACGGACATGATGCCTCCCGATGGGCATGACGACGGGTGAACCCGAGACCGGATCGGGGATGACACGACTGTCCATCCCGAACACGTCTCGGACGAGGGCCTCGGTGACGACGACATCGGGCGCTCCCGAGGCATGGACCTGGCCGTCCTTCATGGCGACGAGCTCGTCGGCGTAGCGCGCGGCCAGATTGAGGTCGTGGAGCACCATGACGATCGTCGTGCCGCGGCTGCGGTTGAGGTCGGTCAGCAGGTCCAGCACCTCGATCTGGTGCGCAACGTCCAGGTAAGTCGTCGGCTCATCGAGCAGCAGGATGTCGGTCTCTTGCGCCAACGCCATGGCGATCCAGACGCGCTGACGCTGCCCACCCGACAGTTCGTCGACGCAGCGGTCGGCAAGATCCGCGATGTCGGTCGCCTCCAGGGACTCCGCGACGACCTGGTAGTCACGCGGACTCCACCGGGCAAGCATCCGCTGGTGAGGATGCCGCCCACGGCCGACGAGGTCGGCGACCGCGATACCTTCCGGCGCGACGGAGTTCTGCGGGAGCAGACCGATCTCGCGCGCGATCTGCTTCGTGGGGGTGCGATGGATCTCGCGTCCGTCGAGCACGACGCGGCCAGCCCGGGGCGGAAGCAGCCGGGCACACGCGCGTAGCAGCGTCGACTTGCCGCATCCGTTGGCTCCGACGATCGTCGTGATCGCCCCCGCACGGATCTGCAGATCCAGCTCTGAGACGACAAGGCGGTCACCGTACGCAAGCGAGAGACCCTCGGCGGCCAGGCGATGCGTGGCGGCCGTGCCCGCGGCCTCGATGGCGGGCGCGGGAGCGGCGTCGCGGGAGGCATCCGGTGCGGGCTCGGCGGCGACATTCATCGGCGGGACCTCGCGAGAGACGTCCGGTTCTCGGACGGGAGCGGTGACGGGCAGCGGGTTCACAGAGATCCTCCCGACCGGTGCGTGCGCACCAACAGATAGACGAGGTAGGGGGCGCCCAGGATGCCGGTGATCACGCCCACCGGGTAGCGCGACGCGAAGGCGAACTGACCGACGAGGTCGGCCACGAGCACGAGCAGCGCACCGACGAGCCCCGCAGGAAGCAGGAGGGACGAGCCGGGTCCGAGCAGCCGCGCGGCGATGGGCCCTGCCATGAAGGCGACGAACGCGATCGGCCCGGTCGCCGCAGTGGCGAACGCGAGGAGGATGACCGCACCGATGATGAGCAGCATGCGCGTGGGCGCGACCCGCACCCCGAGGGCTGCGGCTGAGTCGTCGCCGAGTCGGAGCACATCGAGGTCGGCGCTGCGAGCGAGCATGACCGGGACCACGAGCAGCATCACGATCGCCAGCGGCACGAGACGTTCCCAGGAAGCGTTGTTGAGGCTTCCCGCGAGCCACTGCATCGCCGCCTGCAGATCCCACTCGGCCGCTCCCGAGAGCTGGTAGGCGATGAGACTGTCGATCATCGCCGCGATGCCGATACCGATCAGGATGAGCCGTGCCCCCGCGAACCCTCGGCGGTCGGCGAGCAGGTAGATCGCCGTGGCCGTGACGAGGGCCCCCACGAGTGCGACGACCGAGACGGCCAGATCGCTCAGCGAGAAGACGATGATGCCCGTGACCGCCGCGAAGCTCGCGCCGGCGCTGATGCCGATGACATCCGGCGAGGCAAGCGGGTTGCGCAGCATCGTCTGGAACGTGACACCCGCCATCCCGAAGGCGAAGCCGGCGAAGAGCGCAAGCATGGCCCGCGGCAGACGCAGTTCCCCGACGGTGAAGGATGCCCCGGGCACCGTGTCGCCGAGGATGACGCGCAGCACTTCCTGCGGCGAGTAGAAGGTGTGCCCGACCATCGTGCTCACGGCGATCACGGTCAGCACGAGCAGCGCGAGGATGCCGGTGGTCGTGCTCCATCGCCGCCGGCGGGAGCGGCGACCGAGGGCGATGGCCGACACGGTCGGGGTGGGTGTCGCGGTGGCGGTCACAGCTCGCGCACCTTCTGGCGTCGGACGATCCAGATGAACAGGGGGGCGCCGATGAGCGCCGTGATGATGCCGACCTCGATCTCTTCGGGCTTGGCGACCAGCCGACCGATGATGTCGGCGGCAAGCAGAAGAGCTGCCCCACCGATCGCCGACAGCGGGAGCAGCCAGCGGTGGTCGGAACCGATGAGCATGCGCACGCCGTGCGGGACGACGAGTCCGACGAACCCGATCGGACCGGCGATCGCGGTGGCCGCACCGCACAGGATGACGGCCCCTGCCGAGGATACGAGCCGCGTGCGGGTGACGTGTTCGCCCAGCCCCGCCGCCAGGTCGTCGCCGAGGGCGAGGGAGTCCATGCCCCGCGCGGTCGCGAACACGATGACCGCACCGACCAGCAGCACGGGCGCGACGACCGCGACGCGATCCCACTCGGCGCCGCCGACGCCACCGATCTGCCAGAAGCGGAACGTCGACATGACGTCGATGCGAGGGAGCAGGATCGCGCTCACCAGCGACGCGAGCGCAGCGGAGGTCGCAGCCCCCGCGAGCGCGAGCTTGAGCGGTGTCGCTCCCCCGCGCCCGAGAGACCCGACCGCGTAGACGAACACCGCCGCGGCGGCTGCTCCGACGATCGCCAGCCCCATCTGCCCGTACGGGTCCATGATCCCGAAGAAGGCGAGGCCGGCGACGACCGCGAGTGCGGCACCGCTCAGGACTCCCAGGATGCCGGGGTCGGCGAGCGGATTACGCGTGACGGCCTGCATGCTCGCACCCGCCAGGGCGAGGGCGGCACCGACCAGGATCGCCAGCGCCGTGCGCGGCATCCGTTTGACCACCGCTGCCGATTCGATCGTCGACACGTCGCCCGTGAGCCCCGCGACCACGTCGCCGGCGCTGACATCTGCCACCCCGAACGCAACGGATGCGACCGCGAGCGCGGCGAGCACGCCGATCCCCGTGATGACCCACACGACACGCACCGATACCGACCGTCGCAGCGAGGCGACGGCCGGTACCGGTGCGGGCGCGTGGAGGGTGGTCACTGCTGTCCAGCGACTCCCGAGGCCAGCAGCTCGAAGTAATCGTCGATGCCCCAGCCGATCGACAGCGGCGACGGGTTGGCCGAGGCCGCCAGCGGCGTGCTGTTCTCGAGAACCACGATCGAGCCGTTCGCGATCGCGGGGATCTGCGACAGCAGCGGATCGGACTGCAGCTGGTCGATGATCGCGCCGTCGGCCTCGCCGTAGGTCACGAAGACATCGACGTCGGCGAAGCGGTCGGCATCCTCCGCGCTCACCGTCGTGTAGAACGCATCGGTCGCGGCCGACTCCTCGGCGACGATCTCGGGGACGGGGAATCCGATGCTCTCGAGGAAGCCGGGACGGGTGTCGTGGCTCGTGTAGAAGCCGATCTGGCTGAAGTCGGCCGGATCGATGTAGCTGAACAGCACGCGTGCGCCATCGAGCTCGGGGTTGTTCGAGACGGCGGTCTCGACCTTGGCGTGCAGGTCGTCGATGAGCTCGTCGCCCTCGGCCGACAGACCCAGCGCGGCGGAGTTCACGCGGATCATGTCCTCGTAGGAGGTGCCCCAGGCGACCTCGGGGTAGGCGACGACCGGCGCAATCTTCGACAGCGTGTCGTAGTCCTCCTGCGTGAGACCCGAGTAGGAAGCGAGGATGACATCGGGCTGCGTGTCAGCGATCGCCTCGAAGTCCAGACCATCGGTCTCGTCGAACAGGACGGGCGTCTGGGCACCGAGCTCCTCGAGTCGGTCCTCGACCCAGGGCAGGACGCCATCGCCGTCGTCGTCACCCCACGTGGCCTTGCTCATGCCCACGGGCACGACACCCAGCGCCAGCGGCACCTCGTGGTTGGCCCAGGCGACGGTTGCCACCCGCTCGGGCTGCTGCTCGATCACGGTCTCGCCGTAGGCGTGCTCGATCGTGACGGGGAAGCCACCGTCGGACTCGGCTTGGATCGTGTCGGCATCCGTCGACGACGAGCAGGCGGCAAGGGAACCGGTCAGGGCCGCGGCGATGCCGACGGCGATGAGACGGGAGGCGCGCACGGGCGCTCCTTTCGTGGGGTGCTGTGGGAAGGACATCCAGGCTTGGTAAGCCTTGCCTAAGTTACACGCCGCAGCGGCCCTCGCTCAATCTGAAGGTCCCGGGAAAAACCCTGTCAACTTTGTTGACACGTTCTCTAGACTGGGATCGAGCGGTCCCGAACCGCCGCATAACTCAAGGAGGAGAACATGGGAAAGGACAAGGCGCTTACCGCCAAGTCGTCGATCGGCGCCTGGTTGAAGCATCCCGTCGGCGGGCCGATTCTGCGGGATCTGCTCGCCCAGGGCGGCCAGAACGAATCGGCACTGGCCCCCGTCAAACTCTTCTCCCTCGAACGCGTCGCCGCCATGAGCGGGGGGCGGATGCCGCAGGAGATGATCGACGACATGGTGCGCCGCGCCAATGACCCCGGCGCCCTCGCTGCCGCGCCCGACAGCGACGATGACGAGGATGAGGACGACATCGCCGCTCCCCCGATGGCCGCACCGTGGGTGGAGCGCATCACCCCCGGAAGGTTCGCGGGCAAGACGGTGATCGTGACCGGTGCCGGATCGGGCATCGGGCGAGCAGTCGCCGCCCGGGTCGCCGCCGAGGGCGGGACGGTCGTCGCGGTCGACATCGCCGAAGACCGCGTGGCCGCAGCCGTCGTAGAGATGCCGGGAGCGATCGCTGTCGCCGGCGACATCACCTCGGAAGACTCCGTGGCCGCAATCGTTGCGGCGGCGGGCGGTCGTGTCGACGGTCTTGCGAACGTCGCCGGGATCATGGACGACATGACGCCGCTGCACGAAGTCAGCGACGCCGTGTGGGCACGGGTCATGGCGGTGAACGTCGAGGGGACCTTCCGACTCACGCGCGCCGTGCTCCCCCTCATGATGGCGGCCGGCGGCTCGATCGTCAACGTGGCCTCCGAGGCCGGACTGCGTGGCTCAGCGGCCGGCCTTGCCTACACCACGTCTAAGCACGCCATCGTCGGACTCACCAAGAGCACGTCCTTCATGTACGCGGGCAAGAACATCCGCGTCAACGCGGTGGCACCGGGCCCGGTCGCGACCGGGATCGAGGCGACCTTTGCCTCCCAACTCGGCCAGGAGCGTGTGGGGCTCGCGATGACGATCCTTCCGCCCATCGCCGAGGCGGCGCAGCTCGCAGCATCCATCACGTGGTTGCTCAGCGACGACGCGACGAACGTGACGGGGGCGATCCTGCCCTCCGACGGCGGCTGGTCGGCGATCTGATCACCCGGTGATCGCTGCCTGCAGCAACGCGCCATAGCGTCGCACGAGGGTCTCGCGCGTCACGTGCGCGAGACCCTCGTCGCGCACAACCCACAGGCTGTAGAACAAGCCGCCAACGACAGCCGCCGCCATCCGCGCCCGCAGATCCGCATCCGCCGCATCGGCACCGTGGGCGGCGATTCGCGTGCGGAACGGTCGCACGAACCCGTCCTCGTGCGCCGCCCGGAGATGGGTCCAGATCCCGCCGGAGTCGCTGGCGCGCAGGAGCGCCAGGTAGATACCCCGAGCGTCTGCATCCGCGTCGAGGAGGAACGAGATGAACCTCTCGCCGAGCGTCTCGATGGGTCCATCGAAGGCCGCCGCCGCGACCCGAACCTCCATGGTCTCCATGAACAGCTGCTCTTTGGTGCCGTAATGACGGATGACCAGCGCGGGGTCGACGGCGGCCTCGCTCGCGATCTCACGGACCGAGGTGCGCGCGTAGCCGTTCTCGGCGAACAGCCGCTGCGCGGCATGCCAGATCGCCCGCTTCGACGCGGGTGCGTGCTCCGGCAAGCTCATCCCCCCATGGTCGCATGGGAGCCGAGCCAGAGCACTGTGAGTGAATCGAAAGCGGGAAACCGTCGTATTCCGGCTTCCAAGACGCAATCTGCAGCGGATTCCATCGATTCCTTGGACAATCTCGACGCTTTCAGTTGATTCCCGTGCGAGCGTCTGCAATGATCGAGACGTGGCAGATCGCGCTCCCCGGGTACCGCAACTCGATGACATCTCGCGCGCCATCGTCGAGCACCTGCAGGCTGATGGCCGACGATCCTACGCCGACATCGGGAAGGCCGTCGGGCTCTCCGAGACTGCCGTGCGCAACCGGGTGCAACGACTCGTCGATGCCGGCGTCATGCAGATCGTGGCCGTCACCGACCCGCTGCAACTCGGCTTCGCCCGGCAGGCGATGGTCGGCATCCGGACGACCGGGGATTCGACACGCATCGCGGCGGAGGTCGCGAAGCTCCCCGAGGTCACCTACGTCGTGCTCACCGCGGGCAGCTTCGACGTGCTGGCCGAAGTCGTGTGCGCGTCGGATGACGAACTCATCGACCTCCTCAATCGTCGCGTGCGCGCCATCGAGGGTGTCGTCGCCACGGAATCCTTCGTCTACCTCCGCCTCGTGAAGCAGCTCTACGACTGGGGAACCCAATGACCGGGCCCCGAAAGGACATGCAATGAACTCCCCCGCAGACCTTCAGCGGATGGCCCAGGATCACCTGTGGCTCCACTTCTCCCGCCAGTCCGTAATGGACTCGTCCGGGGTGCCCATCATCGTGCGCGGCGAGGGACACCACATCTGGGACGACCGCGGCAAGCGCTACTTCGACGGGCTGTCCGGACTGTTCGTCGTCAACGCGGGGCACGGACGCACGCGCCTCGCGCAGGCTGCCGCGAAGCAGGCCGAAGAGCTCGCGTTCTTCCCGCTGTGGTCCTACGCGCACCCCGCCGCCATCGAGTTGGCGGATCGACTTGCGGACGAGGCACCGGGTGACCTGAACCGGGTCTTCTTCACGACCGGCGGCGGCGAGGCTGTCGAAACGGCCTTCAAGCTCGCCAAGCAGTTCTGGAAGCTTCAGGGCAAGCCCATGAAGCACAAGGTCATCTCGCGCTCCATCGCGTACCACGGCACCCCGCAGGGAGCCCTCGCGATCACCGGCATCCCGGTGATGAAGGCTCCCTTCGAGCCCCTCGTGCCCGGCGCGTTCCGGGTGCCCAACACCAACGCGTACCGCGCCGAAGAGGCCGGGTTCGTGTGGGACGGCACCGGCGACCGTCTGGAGGCGTTCGGCCGATGGGCAGCAGACCGCATCGAAGAGATGATCCTGTTCGAAGGCCCGGAGACGGTCGCGGCGGTCTTCCTCGAGCCGGTGCAGAACTCGGGCGGATGCTTCCCCCCTCCCCCGGGATACTTCCAGCGCGTCCGTGAGATCTGCGACCGCCACGATGTGCTCCTGGTCTCGGATGAGGTGATCTGCGCGTACGGACGCATCGGTCACACCTTCGCGTGCAACGCCTACGACTACGTGCCCGACATCATCACCTCGGCGAAGGGTCTGACCAGCGGCTACTCGCCGCTGGGCGCCACGGTCGTCTCGGACCGGATCTACGAGCCGTTCCGCCACGGACACACCTCATTCCTCCACGGGTATACGTTCGGTGGGCATCCGGTCTCTGCCGCGGTGGCCCTCGAGAACCTCGCGATCTTCGACGAGGAAGGACTCAACGAACGCGTCCGCGAGAACTCCCCGCTGTTCCGCGCTGCCCTCGAGAAGCTGCTGGATCTGCCCATCGTCGGAGACGTGCGCGGCGACGGATACTTCTTCGGTATCGAGCTCGTGAAAGACAAGGCCACCCGCGAGACCTTCAACGACGACGAGTCCGAACGACTCCTGCGCGGGTTCCTCTCGGGCGCCCTGTACGACGCGGGGCTGTACTGCCGCGCCGACGACCGCGGCGACCCCGTCATCCAGCTCGCGCCGCCGCTGACGATCGGTCCGTCCGAGTTCGACGAGCTCGAGCAGATCCTGCGCGACGTTCTCACGCGCGCCGCGACCCTGCTATAGCGGATTCACCTGCTGCGGATTTCGGCGACGCCGGAATCCGCAGCAGTCGTGCGTGAAACCGTCGCCCGCGTTTCCTCAAACGACAGATTCCTGTATCAAGTTTGTTTCGGACCGCGGATGACGCTTGCCGCCTCCCGTGCGGTCATGGCACGATCACTGACAATCCGTGCACAGCACGCATTCAGCTGATTGAGGAGACCGACCATGCCCGACCGTCAACTCCCCTCCGATCCCATGATCCGAGCGCTCATCTCGCAGGCACGAGCAGCGCAGATCTCACGGCGCGGCGTGCTCGCGGGGGCCGGCGCCCTCTCCCTCATGGGGTTCCTCGCCGCGTGCACCGGCCGCGTGGGGGGTTCCGGGTCCACGAGCGGATCAGCGCTGACCGCTCCCGAAGACCTGTCCTCGAGCGTGAAGACCCTGACGTGGGCCAACTGGTCGTTCTACCTCGACGAAGACGACGAGGGCAACCACCCCACACTGCAGGCCTTCGAGGAGCAGACCGGCCTGACGGTCAACTACGACGTCGCGATCGACGACAACAACACCTACTTCGCGAAGGTGCGCGACCAGCTCGCCCTCGGTCAGGGAATCGGGGCAGACACGGTCTGCCTCACGGACTGGATGGCGAACATCTGGATCGCATCCGGGTACACGCAGGCGTTCGATAAGGCGAACATGCCCAACGTCTACGCGAACCTCAACCCGAGCCTGATGAACCCGAGCTTCGACCCGGGCCGGGCGAACTCCGTGCCCTGGCAGTCGGGCTTCGCGGGTATCGCGTGGAACACGGAGAAGCTCCCCCAGGGGCTGGCCTCCGTCGAGGATCTGTGGAACCCCGACCTGAAGGGCCGCGTCGGCGTCCTCAGCGAGATGCGCGACACGATCGGACTCATCATGCTCAGCCAGGGCGTGGACATCTCGTCCGACTCCTGGGGCGACACCGAATTCCAGAATGCGATCGACGTCTTCGCCAAGCAGGTCTCGGACGGTCAGATCCGCAACATCAAGGGCAACTCGTACGCCGACGACCTCATCAACGAGGACACGCTGGCGGCGATCGTCTGGTCGGGCGACATCACCGCGATCAACGCCGAGGTCGGCTACGACAAGTTCGGCTTCGCCCTCCCCGACTCGGGCGGGACGCTGTGGAGCGACAACTTCATGATTCCGATCGGCTCGCAGCAGAAGGCCAACGTCGAGTCGCTCATCGACTACTACTACCAGCCCGAGGTGGCTGCCGAAGTCGCCGCGTGGGTCAACTACATCACCCCCGTGGTCGGCGCTCAGGAAGCAATGGCCGAGATCGACCCCGAGATGGTCGAGAACCAGCTGATCTTCCCCGACGAGGAGACACTCGCCAACGCGTACATCTTCCGCGCGCTCAGCAACCAGGAGCAGGAGAAGTACAACGCCGAGTTCGAAGCCGTCGGACTCGGCGCCTGATCCGGCATGGCACCATCGACACCCGAGGCCGGCGCTGACCTCGAGCTTCGCGGCATCCGCAAGACCTTCCCGGGCTTCACCGCTCTGCACGACCTGGATCTGGTGATCCCCGCGGGATCGTTCTTCGCGCTCCTGGGCCCTTCGGGCTGCGGCAAGACGACGACCCTGCGGATCGTCGCGGGCCTCGAGCGGCCCACGGCGGGTTCGATCTCGATCGGTGGCAAGGACGTCACGACGGTTCCGCCGCACAAGCGGCCCGTCAACACGGTGTTCCAGAGCTACGCGCTGTTCCCCCACATGACCGTGCAGGAGAACGTCGAGTTCGGTCTGCGGCGGCGGAAGGTGGCGGATGCGGCAAGCAGGGCGCTGGACGCGTTGAAGCTCGTCGAACTCGACCACGTCGCCGGGCGTAAGCCGTCGCAGCTGTCCGGAGGCCAGCAGCAGCGTGTCGCCCTCGCGCGAGCTGTCGTGAACCGTCCCGCTCTGTTGCTGCTCGACGAACCCCTCGGCGCACTGGACCTGAAGCTTCGCCGGCAGATGCAGGGTGAGCTCAAGACGATCCAGGACGAGGTGGGAATCACCTTCCTGCACGTGACGCACGACCAGGAGGAAGCCATGACGATGGCCGACACGGTCGCCGTCATGAACCACGGCCGCATCGAACAGATGGGCGCACCCCAGGAACTCTACGAACTGCCGCGCACCGGCTTCGTCGCGAGCTTCCTCGGCCAGTCCAACCTCATTCCCGCGACGGTGGATTCCACGGCCGGCGGAAACCTCGTCGCGCGCCTGGCAACCGGCGGCACCGTACGGATGCCGATCGATCGAGCCGTCGCGACGTCGGGAGCGATTACGGTGGGGGTCCGTCCCGAGAAGCTGATGCTCGTCGCCGAGCAGCCGACCACGGACGACAACATCCTCGGTCCCGGCCGCATCACCGACCTGTCCTTCACCGGTGTGAGCACGCAGTACACCGTCGAGATTCCGGGGATCGGACCGGTCGGGGTGTTCGAGCAGAACATGGTGTTCGGCTCGGTCTTCTCGGTGGGCAGCGAGGTCTGGGTTCGCTGGCGGCCCGAGCACACGTTCGGGCTGGATGCCGATGCTCAGGCGGGTGCCGCCGAAGCCATCGCCGACAGCGAGGACTCCTAGCCATGGCGATGTCGGCGCTGGCTGTCGCCGATACTAAGAAGGCGTCGCCGCAGCGGCGCGCCGGATGGGTGGCCTTCGCGCTTCTGCTGCCGGGACTGGCCTACCTCACGCTGTTCTTCGTCGTCCCGTTCGTGTCGTTGCTGATGACCTCGTTCGGCGTCAACGACACCTCCCAGTACGGCGCGTTCTACTACGCCTTCAACTGGCAGAACTACGTCGACGTCATCGCGGAGTACTGGCCGCAGTTCC
Organism: Microbacterium sp. bgisy207; assembly: GCF_965345035.1. GTDB lineage: Bacteria > Actinomycetota > Actinomycetes > Actinomycetales > Microbacteriaceae > Microbacterium. Next base: position 60,268 of record NZ_CBDRMG010000005.1, on the reverse strand, counting down.
TGCGCTCCTTCTGGTACGCGCTGCTGGCCACCCTGTTCGCGCTGCTCATCAGTTACCCGATCGCATACTTCATCGGGGTTGTGCTGCGCGACCGGCCGCTCATCCGCAACCTGCTGCTGGTGCTCGTCATCGCGCCGTTCTTCATCTCGTTCCTCCTGCGGACTCTCGCGTGGAAGGCGCTCTTCGCCGACGAGGGGCCCGTGGTCGGGTTCCTGCAAGCGATCGGGATCTTCGGCCCGCAGGATCACATCACGGGAACCGGCTTCGCGGTCGTGTTCGGTCTCACCTACAACTTCATCCCGTTCATGACGCTTCCGTTGTTCGCCTCCCTGGACCGGCTCGACACTCGGCTTCTCGAAGCGAGCTCCGACCTCTACGCGACGCCCGGGCAGACGTTCTGGCGGGTGACCTTCCCTCTGTCACTTCCCGGGGTCGTGTCGGGCACGCTCCTCACGTTCATTCCCGCATCCGGTGACTACGTCAACGCCAGCCAGGCCTTCCTCGGAAGCCCGTCGACGACGATGATCGGAAACGTCATCCAGTCGAAGTTCCTCATCACGGTGAACTATCCGCAGGCGGCGGCCCTCAGCATCCTGCTCATGGCCGTCATCCTCATCATCGTCGGCAGCTACGTGCGGCGCACGGGAACGGATGACCTCCTGTGAAGACACAATGGACGGTCAGGTCCCGCATCCTCGGCCTCTATGTCATCGCCGCGTTCGTGGTGCTGCTCATCCCGATCGCCTACACGTTCCTGTTCTCGTTCAACGAGACGACCCGCACCAACATCACGTGGAACGGGTTCACGATCGAGAACTGGCTCACGGTGTGCGAACAGCCCGAGGTCTGTGTCGCCTTCGGCAACAGCATCCTCGTCGGTGTCGTGGCGACGATCATCGCCACGACCCTCGGCACGATGATCGCGCTCGCTCTGGTGCGCTACCGCTTCCGCGCACGGGGGCCGATCAGCCTGCTGCTGTTCCTGCCGATGGCCACACCCGAGGTCGTCATCGGCGCGGGTCTTGCCGCGCAGTTCTTGACGATGGGTGTCGCGAAGGGGATCGTGACGATCATCCTCGCGCACACGATGTTCTGCCTGAGCTTCGTCGTGGTCACGGTGCGCGCCCGCGCACTCTCGCTGGATCCGTCGATGGAAGAGGCAGGCCGCGACCTGTACGGCTCACCGCGGCAGGTGTTCTGGCGGGTGACGTTCCCGTTGCTGTTGCCCGGGATCATCGCGGCGGCTCTGCTGTCGTTCAGCCTGAGCTTCGACGACTTCATCATCACGTATTTCACGTCGGGCTCGGTGCAGACCTTCCCGGTCTACATCTACGTCGCCGCCCAGCGGGGCATTCCCCCGCAGGCCAACGTGATCGCCTCGGCGGTGTTCCTCCTCGCGATCATCGGCACGCTCGCGTACGGGATCGTCAACGCCCGTCGCGCGGCGGTTCGTCGCGGGCGCTGAGCCCGTGCTCGTTCCCGCGGGCGGTCTGCACGCCCGCGGGAACGAGGGGGTCGTCATCCGTTGTGGATCTCGCCGCGCCAGCCGCCCGTCTCGCGACCGCGCTCTTCGATGAACGACTTGAAGCGCTCGAGGTCCATGCGGGCCGCGGCTTCGTCGAGGTTTAGTCCCGCGCCCGCCTTCTCGACGAAGGTCTCGGGCTCCCACTCCATCCGCAGCTCCACCCGGGTCCGGTCGTCGGTCACCGGCGTGAAGGCCACACGCCCGGTGTGCACCCGCTCCCCCGTGCTGGCCCACTCGACGTGGTCATCGGGCACCTGGTCCACGATCTCGGCGTCGAACTCGCGCTCGACGCCGCCGATGCTCACGGTCCAGTGCGTGAGGTCGTCGGTGGTCTGGGTGATGGAGTTCACCGACCCCATGAACTGCGGGAAGTCCTCGAACTGGGTCCACTGGTCGTAGACGGCGCGGATCGGGGCGTCCACTTCGATGTCAGCGGTCATCGTGCTTGTCATGACGGTCTCCTTCGTGGTCACCGTGCGCCGGTCGCCGGGTCGGCGATCGGTCGGGGCCGACGATACGGATGCCGCACGGCGCCGCTGAGGGGGTTGACAGCATCCGTCGCCCCACTCGGGCACACCTGTGCGCCCTGTGCCCTTGGCGGCCGCGTAGCGTGAGGACATGCCCCGCTTGCGTCGCAGTCGCACCTTCGAGCCCGGACTTCGCCGCGTGCGCCGCGGACGAGGATTCGCGTACCTCGATGAATCGGGCGCCGCGATCTCGGACGAACAGACGCGCGAGCGGATCTCGGCGCTTGCGGTCCCGCCCGCGTGGAACGACGTCTGGATCTCGCCCCATCCGCACGGGCACATCCAGGCCACGGGAGTCGACGATGCCGGGCGACGCCAATACCTGTATCACGAGGCGTGGCGAAAACGTCAGGACCGCGTCAAATTCGAACGGATGCTGGACCTCGCCCAGACGCTCCCCGCGGCGCGGCGCGGCGTCACGCTCGATCTGCGAACGGAGGGTCTGGGCAAGTCCCGCGTGCTTGCTACTGCGTTCCGCATGCTCGACACCGGGAGTCTGCGGGTCGGGTCGGAGCGCTACGCGGACGTGCACGGCAGCTTCGGACTGTGCACACTCCTGTGCGCGCACGCGAGCGTGCACGATGGTGAGCGGGTCGAGCTGCGCTTTCCCGGCAAGAGTGGGCAGCCGTGGGAGTCCGAGCTGACCGACCCCGACCTGGCCGCGGTCGTCCGGGCGCTCAAGCGCCGCGGCGGCCGGGCGCGGCTCCTGGCCTGGCGGGACGGTGACGGCGAGGTGCATCCCCTGCATCCGGACGACATCAACGCCGACATCCGACGACGAACGGGCGGCGACTTCACGGCAAAGGACTTCCGTACTCTGCACGGTACGGCCGCTGCCGCCCTGAGCCTTGCGAAGGCGGGTCCGGTGACGAGCGCATCGCGGCGGGCGCGCATCATCGCAGCAGCGATGCGGGATGCCGCTTTCGTTCTCGGCAACACCCCTGCCATCGCCCGCAGCAGCTATGTGGATCCGCGGGTCGTGGATGCCTACGAACATGGGACGACGATCGACCCGTCGCGTCCGGCATCCGTCGAATCGGAGCTACGAGCGATGCTGCGCTGAGCCGCGGGCGCGTCGTCAGGCGGCGGATTCCGCCGCGCGGGGGTCGTGTCCGGCGATCACGCGAAGCCCCGGAAGCCTGTCTCGCAGCGCCACGACGCGCCGCAGCGTCTCGCGCTGCCGCTTTCTGTCACCGACATCCGGAACGACCCCGCGGTCGATGAGGCTCGGGTCGTAGGTCGCGTCCCCGACAAGTAGCAGCGGGTCGCGGCCCCCTCCCCGGCGCACGAGCAGACTCATCGAACCGGTCGTGTGACCCGGGGTCGGCAGGAGCGTGAGAGCACCGTCTCCGAAGATGTCGTACGCGCCGTCGAAATCCGTCAGCGCAGGGTCGTCCGAGGGGGCGAAGCTGACGGGCCGCCACCGGACGCCCGCAGCGAGAAGGTGCTCAGCGAGGACGCCGTGCATATGGGGCGAGCGGCCGGTGAGAAGCGCGTGCTCGGCCTCGCTGACGAGCACCGGGATGCCGGCAGCCGCGAGCTCACCGACGTTACCGGCGTGGTCGTAGTGCAGGTGGGAGACGGCAGCGAGGGCAAGCCGCTCGAGGGGAACGCCGGCGAGTTCGAGCTGTTCACCGAGCCCCTGGCCCGGGGTCAGCGTGGAGTCCACCTGTCGTGCATAGACCGCGCCGACGAATCCGCGCGGGAAGTACGTGCGCGGTGCGTCGGCGGACTCGGGCGCCTGACCGGTGTCCCAGAGCACCCACCCCTGGTCGTGCTCGATGAGGACGACGTTGACGGGCAGCGGCTCTGTCCACCGCCGTGAGGTGAACGTCCACCACAACATGGGCGTTCCGCTGCCTGCGATGTTGTGCGGCCGCAGCCGCACCTCGCCGATACTCAGAACCGTTACGCGCCCGACGCCGCCAGAAGTCATGTCGTTCAGTGTGCCAGGTCGCGGTTACCCGAACGCGGCGACCAGGTTTCGGCAGGTCAGTCGGCGAGGGTGCGCTCTCGCAGGAGTCGGGCAACGGCCGGGATGATCAGGACGACGGCGGCGACGACGATCGCCGCGATGCCGATAGGGACGTCCACGAGGTCACCGGTCAGGCGCGCGACGGCCAGCCACGCCAGTCCCCACGCGATCGAGAGCACGGGCGCGATCCGCCACCCTCCGGCTGCCGACACGCCGAGCGCGACAACGGCGACGACGACCAGCACGATCACGCCGAGCACGGATGCCGCACCCTCCCAGTCGGCGGGGACCGTCGCCGTCAACGCGGCGGCGACGTTGGCGACGGTGGCGAGAGCGACCCAGCCGAGGTGCAGCCCCGTGACTCCGTCGATGAGGATGCCGTCAACTGCGCCATCGGAGGGCAGGTGGGTGCGGACCGCGCGAAGGTAGGTGACGACGAGGGCTGCGAGCAGCAGAACGATGCACGCCACGGTCGCCCACACCGAGAGGAACTGCACGGTGACGAGCCAGAGACCGTTGAGCACCATCGTGAGGGCGATGAGCCAGCCGAGGCTGCGCTGTCGCGTGCGCGTCCGCTGCGACGGGAGCGCCTGCCAGACGACGTAGATCGCGAGTCCCAGGTAGATCGGCGTCCAGATCGCGAATGCTTCGGTCGCGGGAGTGAGGTAGGACGCGTCCGGCGAGAACGACCCGCCCTGCGCCTCCTGGATCGGCGTCCCACCGAAGGCGCCGAGACCGACAGCATCGCCGATGATCATGAAGACGAAGGCCGCGATCACGAGGATCTGACGGATCACATCGCTGCCACGGGCTGATTCGGTCGCGCTCATCCGTCCACGCTAGTCGCCTGGCGACCGAATGGGCAGGGAACCCGTGAGGAACCCATGAGAAACACGGACCGGCCACACCCAGGGGGCCAGCAGTAAGCCAGACGGCCGTGGGGTGGGTTCAGGCGGCGCCGTCGCGGCTAGGCGGCAGTGGGGTGGAAGGTGGGGAGGCGCCGTTCGGGGGCGACGACATACCGGCGCCCGTGCGGGGATACCCATTCCAGGGACCCGTCACCGAGGTGGGTGATCTGCCACCCGCCGTGATGCTTCACCGTATGGTGGCCCTGACAGAGCGGGGCCGTGTTCGCCACGGATGTCTCACCACCGTGTTCCCACGCGACCGTATGGTCGATCTGACACCGCGACGCCGGCATCCCGCACCCCGGTCCCATGCACCGGTCAGCCCGCCACTTCACGAGCTTCGCAAGCTCCGGTGGCGGCCGATACCTCGTCCGCCCCACGCTGATGACGGCGCCGGTGTCGGGGTGTGTGAGCACCCGCATCCACCCTGATGCGTCACCGGCCAGCTCCCGGGCGCGCTCGATCGGGATCGGACCAACCCCCTCCACCTCCGCCGGGTCTGTCACACCGTCCGCCCCGAGGAGGGCCAGTGCAGGAACGGTCACGACAACGGTGGCGCGGATCCCCCGCGCCTGCTCGGGGTGCTCGGCCACGGTCCCGTCGATCAACAGATCGCAGAACACGTCAGCACGGATCTCATCCAGACTCCGCTCCGAACCGTCCCCCCGCTCCCCGCCGCGGGTCGCGCCACGGTCCCGGTCACGAATCACCGTCGCGATCTGCGTGATCCGGCCGTGGATCGCGTGAGCTTCCACCGACGGGATCAATGCGTGCAACCACGACATCCCGTCCCCGACCTGCTCGATCACCACCCGACGCTCCCGCACCGCCGACCCATGCCGCTCAGCCAACGTCGGGGCCATCTCCCGGTCGATAAGGCGGCGCAACGCCCGCCGGAACGACCCCACCGGCAGCGTCTCCGCCAACCCCAACGCCCGCCCCACCAGGCCCGCCGCGACCCCCGGGTCCAGCACATCCAGATCATCGACGAGGATCTCGACGTGCCGCACCGTCACGTTCGCGCGCGAGAGAGACTCCAGCACGGTCGGATACGAGTGCACCAGGGACTCGGCGCGGGCAAGCATCATCCCCGCCGCGGTCTCCGTCACCCGCAACGCAGCCGCCAACTCCAACCGCAACGACCGCATCACCAACTCCCGCGACCCACCCCCATACCGGGTCACGTCATCAAGGGCTTCCACCCGGAGCGCGTCAACGCGCGCGAACCGCTGCGCAGCGAACACCGCCTCCAGATCAGCGACCTCCACCACCAGACCCACAGCATCCGGTCGCGGCGGAACCCACCCCACCCCGCCATCCCACTCCCGCACATCATGGTCGTCGAGGAAGGCGTCAGCATCCGGCACCCCGGGCCACTGCCCCGACTCGCCCATGCCAACTGATCCCATACCGCGACACTACGAGGGGGTTCCGACATTCGAATCCCTGCCATCCGCACCGAATCCAGCGCGCGACCGATGCGACAGTCCGCCAGGTCGCACGCCCGCAAACGCGGCTCGCCGGAGTTGGGGGTGGCTGGTACTACGGTGATCGACATGACGGCGTCCCTCTCCCCCGACCAGGCGCGCGGGATGCGCCACCGGGCCCAGCTGCTCGGAGGCTCGCCCCTCTCGCCACGGGAGGTGGTGGACCGCGCGGTCGCCCTCCAAGGCCAGGATCTTCCGGCAGTCCTGCGTGCGATCGCCCTACGCTCGGCTCCGGGAACGACGGTCGGCGAGGTGCGCGCAGCGTTCGACAGCGGTGTCCTCGTGCGGTCGTGGCCCATGCGCGGCACGCTGTTCGCGACGACCCCCGAGCACCTGGCGTCGCTCCTCGCCCTCACCGGCACGAGAACTCTGCAGTCCATGGCGCGGCGCCGGGAGCAACTCGAGCTGGACGATGCCACGGTCGCGCGCGCGCACGAGGTCGCCGTCGCGGCGCTCGAGCACGCTCCGCAACGTCGTGCCGACATCCTGGCCACGTGGGAAGATGCCGGGATCTCGACGAAGGGTGGTCGAGGCTACCACCTGCTCGTCCATCTGTGCGTCAGCGGGGTGGCGCACTGGGGAGCCTTCGCTCCCGACGGGTCCGAGCAGTTCCTCACCCTCACCGCGACACCGCGCGAGACCGACACGGATGCCGCTCTCCGGCGCATCGTCGCCGGTTATGTCGCCGCGAGGGCGCCGGTCACCCTCGACGACCTCGCGTGGTGGACCAAACTCCCCAAGACGACCCTGCGCGCCGTCGCGGCATCCGTCGATGCGATCGAGCAGGCGCACCTCGGTGAGAGATCCGTGTATCTGAGCTCGCCGGCGGACGCCGTCGCGGACGCGAGCCCGACCGGCTCCGCGGAGCGGGTGACCCTCGTTCCCGCCTTCGACGAATGGATCCTCGGCTACGCGGACCGCTCTCTCGTCGCCTCGGGAGCGATGCTCGACGCCCTCGTTCCCGGCGGGAACGGCGTGTTCCGTCCCGCGGTTCTCGTCGACGGGCTGGTCGTCGGCACGTGGCGCTTCTCCGCGCCCCGGGGAGCAAGACGCCGAGCGCCCGTGCTCGAACTCATCGAACCCGTCTCGGACGCGACGGCAGCGCTCATCGACGACGCCCTCGCCGCGTGGCCGCACGACTGACCACGCGACGGATGCTTCGCGTCAGAGCAACGGACGCGCGTGCCAGATGCGATCGAGGTAGTCGCGCATCGACCGGTCGGAGGAGAAGAAGCCGCAGCGGGCGATATTGAGGATCGCCGAGCGCGTCCAGGCATCCTGATCGGCGTACGCGAGGTCCACGCGCGCCTGCGCCTCGATGTACGAGGCGTAGTCGGCGAGCACCATGAATCGGTCGTCGTAGAGCAGATTCGACACGATCGGCTCGAAGACCGAGCGGTCGCCGCCCGAGAACTCCCCCGAGGCGATGAGGTCCATCGCCGCCCGCAGCTGCGGGTCTGCCTGGTAGAAGTCCGCCGGCTTGTATCCCTTGGCCCAGAGCGCCTCGACCTCGGGCTCGGTCATGCCGAAGAGGAAGAAGTTGTCGTCGCCGACGAGCTGGCGGATCTCGACGTTGGCGCCGTCATCCGTGCCGATCGTCAGCGCGCCGTTGAGGGCCAGCTTCATGTTCCCGGTACCGGAGGCTTCCTTGCCGGCGAGCGAGATCTGCTCCGACAGGTCGGCGGCGGGGATGATGCTCTCGGCGAGGGTCACGTTGTAGTTCGGCGGGAACACGACCTTCAGGCGCCCCTCGACGCGGGGGTCGCTGTTCACGACGGACGCGACCGAGTTGATGAGGTGGATGATGCGCTTGGCCATCGCGTATCCGGGGGCGGCCTTGGCTCCGAAGATGAAGGTCCGCGGCTGGATGTCGGCGGCGGCTACCCGACCCGAGATGATGCTCTCGTACTCGGTGACGATGTGCAGCACCTTGAGGGTCTGCCGCTTGTACTCGTGGAGCCGCTTGACCATGACATCCAGCAGGTGACTGTCATCGATCTCCACGCCGTCGCGCCGTGCCAGCACGTCGCTGAGGTGACGTTTGTTGGCCGCCTTGACCGCAGCGAAGCGCTCACGGAACTCGGGGTCCTCGGCGAGCGCCTCCAGTCCGCGCAGTCGCTCGAGGTCGACGGTCCATCCCGCGCCGAGCGCCTCGGTGATGAGCTCTGCCAGGGCGGGGTTGGCAAGACGGATGAAGCGTCGCGGCGTGACACCGTTCGTGACGTTCGTGAACTTGTCGGGGTACATCTCGGCGAACTCGTGCAGCACCTTGTCGCGCAGAAGCTGCGAGTGCAGTTCGGCGACGCCGTTGACCTTGGCCCCGGCGACGGTGGCGAGGTAGGCCATCCGCACCGAGCGATACGGGTGCTCGCCGATGATCGACATGTTGCGGATGCGCATCATGTCGTCGCCGAACCGCTCCCGAACCTCCTCGAGGAACTCGTCGTTGATGCGGTAGATGATCTCCAGGTGCCGCGGCAGGAGCCTGCCGAGCAGGTCCACCGGCCAGACCTCGAGCGCTTCGGGCAGCAAGGTGTGGCAGGTGTAGGCGAAGCACTGCTTCGTGATCGACCAGGCCTCGTCCCAGTCCATCCCCCGCTCGTCGACGAGCACGCGCATGAGCTCGGGGACGCCGATGACCGGGTGGGTGTCGTTGAGCTGGAAGATCACCCGATCGGGAAGGCCTCGCAACTCGAACCCTTCGGGCAGGACGTTGTCGAGGAAATCCTTGATCGATGCGGCCACGAAGAAGTACTGCTGCTGCAGGCGCAGCTCTTTGCCCTGGGGCGTGGAGTCCTCGGGATAGAGCACCTTGGAGATGTTCTCGGCGTACGTCTGCGCCCGCACCGACTCTTCGTAGTCGCCCGAGTTGAAGATGCGCAGGTCGAACGCGTTGGTCGCCACGGCCCGCCACAGTCGCAGCGTGTTGACGCGTCCGTTGTGGTAGCCGGGCACCATCATCACGTACGGCACGGCAAGAACGTTCCAGTCCGGGATCCACCGGGTCCGGGTCACGCCGTTGTCGTCATACGTCTCGGTCCGTCCGCCGAACGAGATCGTCTGCGCCGCCTCCGGGTGCGGGAACTCCCACGGCGAGCCCATGCGCAGCCAGGCATCCGGCTGCTCCACCTGATGCCCGTCGACGAAGGTCTGCCGGAAGATCCCGTACTCGTACCGGATGCCGTATCCGATGTTGGGGACGCTCATCGTGGCGAGCGAGTCGATGAAGCAGGCAGCCAGCCGGCCGAGACCGCCGTTTCCGAGTCCGGGCTCGACCTCGACCTCTCGCATATCGTCCATCGAGATGCCGCACTGGGCGAGCGCCTCGGTCGCGATGTCGGTCAGGCGCGCGGCGAGCAGGTTGTTGTCGAGCTGCTTGCCGAGCAGGTACTCCGCAGACAGGTAGCAGACGGTCTTCGCCTGCTGCTCGCGCTGCCGGGTCTGGTCCTCGAGCCAGCGCGCCATGAGGTAGTCGCGCACAGTCCCCGCGAGCGCGAGGTACTGGTCGTTCGTGTCGGATGCCGACAGCGAGACCCCCTGGTCGAAGTTGAGGTTCGCGAGGAACTGCTTGACGAACCCGTCCACCGACGCCGGTGGCGCCATGACGGGAGCAAGCGCGAGGGGGTGGGTGGGGCGCAGCGGCGCGGTGGACTTCTCTGTGTCGGGCACGACACGAAGATATCGAGTCCGGCGGGATGAATCATCCTCATCCACCGATCGCCATGCGAGGTTTACACACTCGTCACGAAAAGCGCCTACGCGGGGTGGGGCCCAGCCGTCAAGCCACGCAACCGATCCGCCGCGTTCGTGCGGCCATATGCTGAGCGGATGAAGCCGTTCGTCCTGCTCGCGACCCGGGCCGAGAACGGTCCAGCCGATGAGGAGTACGAGCTCTTCCTGCGCTACACCGGTCTGGCGGAGTCAGAGCTGCGGCGCGTCCGGCTCGAAGCAGGACCCATGCCGCACCTCGACCTCGATGATCTTTCGGGCATCTTCGTCGGCGGCGGACCGTTCAACGCCTCGGATCCGCCCGAGCAGAAGTCGACCGTCCAGCGGCGCGTGGAGTCAGAGTTCGACGCACTGCTCGACCAGGTGGTCGCGCGCGACTTCCCCTTCCTGGGTGCCTGTTACGGGGTGGGCACGGTCGGTGCGCACCAGGGCGCCGTGATCGACCGCACCTACGGGGAAGCGGTCGGTGTCGTCGAGGTGTCGCTGACGGATGACGGGATCGGCGATCCGCTCCTGGCAGACATGCCGCCGACGTTCGATGCCTTCGTCGGGCACAAGGAGGCCGTCCGCGCGCTTCCTTCCTCGGCGACGTTGTTGGCGTCGTCGGCGACGTGCCCCGTGCAGATGTTCCGCGTGCGAGAGAACATCTACGCGACCCAGTTCCACCCCGAGCTCGATGTCAACGGCATCACGTCACGGATCCATGCCTACGCCGACTTCGGGTACTTCGCGCCGAGCGAGGTACACATTCCGCTCGCGGCCGTCCGCCGGCGCCAGGTGCTGCATCCCAGCCGGATGCTGCGCACGTTCGTCGAACGCTACGCGCGCTGACCGGCGCTCCGCCACAGGGACGCGAGGCCACACGTCGCGCATTGGCTCTTCTCGACACGTCACGGCGCCGATTGGATGGCAGCACACCGGACTGCGCGCACGGCCGCGGGAACAGGAGGAGAGCGATGCTGGATGCCGCGGTCGTCGTGGTCCCGGGCCTGGGCGGGTCTTCGCCCGGCCACTGGCAGTCGATCTGGCAGGCGGAGCATCCGTCCTGGGTTCGTAGCGCGCCGACATCCTGGGATGAACCCGTCTTCGATGACTGGGACCGCGCCGTCGGGGCGGCAGCGGCGACGGCGGGTGAGCCGGCGTTCCTCGTGGCGCACAGCTTGGGGTGCCTGACGGCGCTGGCGTTCGCCGCGCGCTCTCCCGACCTGGTGCGGGGAGTGTTCCTGGTCGCTCCGCCCGACCCGGATGCCCCCTCATTTCCCTCCGAGGTGCTCCGTTTCGCGACCGTGACCGCCGCTCTGGGCCCCGTGCCCACGCCGACCGTCGCCGTCACGAGCACGACAGACCCCTACTGCGCCGCACACCGCGCCCCGGAGATCTGCCGGCGCTGGGGGGCACGCCGGATCGACATCGGCGATGCCGGGCACATCAACGTCCTCAGTGGGCATGGGCCGTGGCCCGAGGGTCGGGAGATGCTCCGCGCCTTTGTGCACGAGGTCACGGGACAGCGATGACGTCGACCCCTCCCGGTGCCCTCACGATCGAACTGATCACGGCAGCCACTGGCCGCGCCGAGCTCGCTTCGGCGGTGACACCCCCTTCCGGTGCGGTGACGCTGCCCTCTGCGCTTCCGGTGGCCGAGCTTGCCACGGCCGCGATCGGGGCCGCGTCGCTTGCCGCGGCGTCCCTCGCACACGCCCGCTCCGTGGGCCGTGCGCCCGAACCGGGCGAGCTCGCGCCCGTCGTGCTCGACGGGCCGCGCATCACGGCGGCCTACCGCAGCGAGCAGGTCTTCACCTGGAGCGGGGCGAAGCCGGATGCGTGGGCTCCCGCATCCGGCTTCTTCGAGACCGCCGACGGATGGGTCAGGACCCACGGCAACTACCCGCACCACGGCGCAGCACTGCGACGGATGCTGGGCCTCGGCGACGACGCCGGCCGGGACGAGATCGCCGCCGCCCTCCGGACGTCAACCGCCGCGCAGGGGGAAGACCGCGCCGCGGCGGAGGGCGCGATCGTCGGTAAGGTCCGCACCGAGAGCGAATGGCGAACGCACCCGCACGCGCTCGCGGCGCGCACGTTGCCCCTCGTGCGCCGCGACGTGTGGGAGGCCGCTGCCTCGCCGCTCGCTGCTGCACCGCTGCCGGACTCGACACCACCGCGTCCGCTCAGCGGGGTTCGCGTCGTCGACCTCACGCGGGTGATCGCCGGGCCGGTCGCCACGCGCACGCTCGCGCTGTTCGGCGCCGATGTGCTGCGGATCGACAGTCCTCGCTTGCCCGAGATCGACTGGCAGTTCCTCGACACCGGTCAGGGCAAGCGCTCGGTGCTTCTGGATCTCTCGAACCCGGCATCCCGATCCGCGCTCGATACCCTGCTTGCACACGCCGATGTGCTCGTCACGGGGTATCGCCCCGGCGCCGTGGCGCGGTTCGGGCTCGACCCGACGACGGCCCGGGCGCGATGGCCGCACCTGATCACGGCGACCGTGGACGCCTGGGGCCCCGGCCCCTGGGAGCAGCGACGCGGTTTCGACAGCATCGTGCAGGCGGTCTCGGGGATCGCGGCACTGCACGGGACGGATGCCGCGCCCGGCGCCCTCCCCGCCCAGGCCCTCGACCACACTGCCGGGTATCTGCTGGCGGCAGCGGTCATGAACGCGCTCGAGACACGGCATCTGTCGGGCGCCGCATCTCACGTCGCCGTGTCGCTCGCGCGGGTCGCGCAGTCTCTCCTGGATGCGCCGCGACCGCCGGCATCCGAGGCCCCGCCGGTCACGCCCGACGAGTCGTGGCGCGATCGCACCGTCCAGATCCCCCTCGCCGGCGGCGGGTCGGTCCGGTGTGCCGCACCGGCACCGGTGTGGAATGGCGCGCCGCTCGAGAGTGCTCCCCTTCTCCCCTACGGGGCCGCGGAGCCGGCCTGGTGACGGGCCGCCACCGCAGCCGCGTCATGACGAGGCTGCGCGAGCAGCGCGGATGAGATCGGCGGAGTTGGCCAGGTGAGCGCGCACGGCCTCTCCCCCCGAACGCTGCACCTCGTCGAGGTACGCCGTGTGTTCGTGTGCCAGCGAGCCGGCCGGATAGTCCGGCCTCACGTGCGTGAGCAACAACAGGATCTCCGACTCGAGCTGCCGGTGCGCCTGCGAGATCCGAGGGCTCGCCGCCGCCTCGACGATGACGCGGTGCACCTCGGCGTGTGCCCGTGTCGTGGCCAGCCAGTCGCCGGATGCCTCGGCGAGCGCGAGACGGGCGATCGCGTCGCGAACCGGACGAGTGACCGCGTCCGGCCACGGGGTTCCATGACGCGCCGTCACCTGCCGCACCGCCTCGGCCTCGAGCGCCCCGCGTAGCTCCTGCAGTGCGCCGACGGCATCGTCGTCGAGATGGGCCACGCGCGCACCCCGGTATGGGGCGATCGTGACCAGACGCTCGGCAGCGAGAGTCTGCAGCGCCGTCCGAACCGTGTGCCGGGACGCGTGGTGGCGCGTGGCCAGACCCTCCTCGCGGAGCGGGGCACCGAGGGCGATGTCGCCGGAGAGGATGCGCACACGCAGTGCCTCGGCGAGGGCGGCGGCCTGGGTGGGACCCGGGTCCCGATCACGGCGGCGGGGCGACATCCGTCTTCTCCTTCCGGACGGCCGGGAGCGAGAGCACGATCAGCCCCGCTGCCAGCACCGCGAGTCCGGCGGCCGAAACCGCCGTGAGCTGCTCATGCAGCACCCACACGCCCAGCAGCGTCGCGCCGAGCGGCTCGGCGAGCGTGAGGGTGGCGACCGTCGTCGGGGCGAGCCGCCGCAGACCCCATCCGAACAGGAGGTAGGCCACCGTGGTGGTGACGACACCGAGCCAGAGCGCGAGGGCAAGGCCTTCCGGAGTCACGATCCAGCCGGGGCCGGTCGCGACCAGCAGCGGCGCACTCGCCACGGCAGCCAGGCCGAACAGGACTCCCATCGCCGCCTGGAAACTCCATCCGCGGTCGAGCAGGAGCTTGCTCGCGAGCGCGTAGAGCGCGTAGGAGGCACCCGCGCCCAGTGACGCGAGGATGCCGACAGGCCGACTCCCGTCGCGGCGCCTCCACCGACCAGTCCTGAGACGAGCACGACGCCGACGAGCGCGATCGCGGTCGCCACCGCCCAGCGCACGGTCGGCATCCGCCGACGGATGAGCGCGTCGAGGACGCCCGTGACAATCGGCGCGGATCCGAGCGCGATGACGGTGCCGACGGCCACGCCGTTCAGGCGGGTGCCGGCGAAGAAGGCCGGTTGGTAGGCGAGGACGCCCATGACGCCGACAGCGACGATGATCCACGCGGGGGCGCGGTACGTCGCCGCAGCACCGAGACGTGGTGCGCGCGGCATCCGGGATCGTGTCGCCAGTGCGACCGCGCCGAGGATCCCGCCGCCGAGCAGGATGCGTGCGGCACCGATCGACAGCGGCGACGCGTCCACGTCTGCGAGCGCCTGAGCCGTGCCGGTCGTCGCGAAGCAGAGTGCTGCAAGCAGCACCGCAATCACTCCCGACATCCTGAAATTGTTACACAATGTTCCCTTCGGCGCGGTCGATGCCAGCGGCTCCGCATTGGATCTTTCCCGGGTTCGCGCCGCTCGATTGGATGTCTCCAGCGTCAGGGAGGAGCGCAAGTGAACCGAACCGAGACTCAGGACCGCCAGGCGGACACCAACGCGTCCGACCGCGCCGTCGCGGTTGTGCTGCGACATGTGGCGTTCGAGGACGCGGGGACCTGGGGCGAGGTCCTTGAGGGTCACGGGTTCGAGCTTCGCTATCTGCGTGCCGGAGTCGACGCGCTCGACGCGGGCGCTTTCGCCGGGGCCGACCTCCTCGTGATCCTCGGCGGACCGATCGGCGTGCACGATCGTGACGCCTACCCGTTTCTCGACGACCAGATGCGCTCGATCGCGTCGTGGATGAGCGTCGGGGCACCGACACTGGGCATCTGCCTGGGCGCGCAGATGATCGCGACCGTCCTCGGTGCGCGCGTCCACCCCGGTGCCGCACCGGAGTTCGGCTTCGCGCCGCTCAGCCTCACTGCCGCCGGGCGGTCCAGCGTTCTGTCGGCACTCGACGGGGTTCCGGTGCTGCACTGGCACAGCGACGTCTTCGAGCTCCCCGACGAGTGCGTGAGCCTCGCGCAGACCGAACACTGCGGCGCTCAGGCGTTCACGGTCGGCGACCACGTCCTCGCCCTGCAGTTCCACCCCGAGGCCGACCCCGCGCGCATCGAGGAGTGGCTCATCGGACACGCCGTCGAACTGGCATCACACGGCGTCGATCCGCGCACCATCCGAGGCGACGCGGCTCGCTACGGCGAGCGCCTGCGCACGGCGTCGACGGACATGCTCAGGAGGTGGCTTCGCGGCCTGCCGCGGGAGTAGCAGCCGACTCATCCGCGCTCGGGGGCAGGAGGGATTCGAGCACGACGTCTGCGTCGGACTGGAAGATGCGGGTGTCTGCGCTCCGGGTGCCGATTCCGGATGCTCGGTGCTCCAGTGGCGGGAGGGTGCCCGGTGACGAGACCCGCACGCACACTCGACCGGTGTCCGCGATGGCGAGCGTGACTGTCGCCTCGCCAGCCCCCGAATGCTTGACGGCGTTCACGAAGGCCTCGGTGACCACCTCGGCCGCCCGCTGGTCGGTGTCTCGATCTCGCAGCGCCGCGCGCGCATCGTCCGACGCGATGTAGAA
The DNA here is from genome assembly GCF_965345035.1 of Microbacterium sp. bgisy207. Classification (GTDB taxonomy): domain Bacteria; phylum Actinomycetota; class Actinomycetes; order Actinomycetales; family Microbacteriaceae; genus Microbacterium. The sequence goes on along the minus strand of NZ_CBDRMG010000005.1, from coordinate 44,412 downwards.
GATGTCGAGCACGGCTCGCCACGCCGAGATCACCCGGCCGAGGGAACCGAGTGGACCATGGCGGGATCCACGCCCGACCTCGATCTCACTCACCGGCCCCTGCATCCGATCGAACGCGTCGTCGGTTCTCTCCCGGAACTGCGCCACCTCCCTCACGGTGGGCTGACGTTCGTCGGCCTGCGCGGCGAGGATGACGCACTGGCCCTGGACTCCGCCGTGCAGGATGCCGACCGCGTGGCGCAGCGGATCGGATGCGCGTGCACTCTCGAGAGCGACATCCCGCGCCGCGGTGGCGAGCATCTGCTGCGAGCGCAGGGCGGCCAGGTGGGCGGAACGCAGGGCATCCACGCAGACCGAGACGACGATCGCAAGCCCCGGGATCACCACGATCCCGACGAGTCCGATCATGCCGATGTGCGGCAGCAGAGCCAGCGACATTGCGGCGACCGCGACGCCTGCCAGCATCCACACGAGCAGAAAGAGCGCAGGTCGCGAACCGGCGCCCGGCTTGGGGAGCACGCGGCCCGTCACGAAACCCGCCGCAAGGTCGATGACCACGAGTCCGACAAAGCCCACGACCGCGACCCAGATCCCGCCGTTGAACAGGGAGAACGGAAGGGTCGCGATGCCGTACACGGCGGCGATCACCAGGGGCGGCGGCCGCATGAGGCGCTCCGAGACGGTTCGGCGCGGTTCGGCGGGCCTGACGACCGGCTCGGATGCGGGCGCTGACGCGTCAGCCTCGTCAGCGCGCGCCTCAAGGAGGTGGCTTTCGCGGCGCACTTGTTCGGCGTAGGCGCGCACGATCTCGAAATCGATGGGGCGGGCGAGCATGACGTTGCGGGAAGCCCGAAGGCGCTGCGCCGTCGCCGCCAGCACGGCATCCACCTCCGCCGCCTCCTCATGGGCACGCTGGAGCCGGGCCCGCATCGGCGCGAGCGCACTCTCGAGCCGCGTCACAATGGCGCGACGACGGCCATACTCGGACAGCGCAATGCCCACGAGGGAGAACATCGCGAGCCCGGAGACGATGTTGGTGACCGCGCGCGGCCCGAAAGCACCGGTCGTGCTGACATCCCAGAGCCAGCGACTGATCGCGTCGTTGAGCGGTGTCCGGAGCGTGCAGAGGGTCAGCAGCGTCGCGAGCACGATGACGCCGCGAGCGGGTCGCGACCTCAGTCGCCGCTCCGCGAAGACCGCCGGCATCGCGAGGATCACCAGCGCAATCCATCCGACGGCGCCGACGACCATGCCCTGCAGGTAGCCTTCGACCGAGGCGCCGTGGATCGTCGGAACGCCCACGATGACGGCGAGGATGAACGAGAGGAACGTGCTCCACCGGTTGAAGAACGCGCCGTCAGTGACAGCACGCCACCAGATCGCGACGAAACTCCGTACGCGCAATCGCTCCCACACCTCGCTCACCCCAGACCCAGATCCACACCACGCTAGCGGCGGCGGCTGGGAAGCGTCAGTGCCCTTTGTCCCGGAGGCGTCCGATCCCCGCATCCGTCGCGGTCACGGCGACGATCGTCACCACGTACACGACAAGGTCTCGAGGGTCGAAGACGGTCCCGAGGACGAGCATGGCGGGCGGGAACGCCGCGCCGGCGGCGAGCGGCAGGCCCGTGAGCTGGAACAGTTCGATGCCCACGCACCAGGTCACGGCGATGGCTCCGACAACGAGCGGGGACTGCCGCACGGCGATCCCGGCAACGAACGCGTACACCGCCGCCGCGTAGAGCGCGTCCCCCGCGATGTCGGTCGCCGCGGTGTCCGGCAGCATCGTGTGGACCGCGAGGCCGGCGATCACCAGCACGGCCAGCGACCCGGCGCAGGCACTCCGTCGGATCAGGATCCAGCGGCCGGCGCCGGCGGAATCTCCCATACGTCCACCGTAGGCCGGAGCGTGACCTACAGCGTCGTCGTGAGCACTCCCCCGTCTGCCCGGAGCGCCGCACCGTTGGTCGCCGACGCGCGCGGACTTGCCAGGTATGCCACGAGCGCGGCGACCTCGGACGGGTCGATGAACCGCTCGAGCAGCGTAGTCCGGTTCTGGCCGATGACGGCATCCTTCACGACATCGACCGGCGCACCTTGAGAACGGGCGATCTCGTCGATCGCGCGAGCGACGCCATCCGAGTAGGTCGGACCACCGAGCACCGTGTTCACGGTGACCCCGGTGCCGCGGGTGCGCTTGGCGAGGCCGTTGCCCAGGGCGATCATCGCTGCCTTCGTGACGCCGTAGTGCACCATGTCGGCGGGCACCGACACTCCCGACTCGCTGCTGATGAACACGATGCGACCCCAGCCGCGCTCGAGCATCCCGGGCAGAAGCGCGCGAGAGAGCCGTACGCCGCTCATGACGTTGACGTCGAAGTAGCGCTGCCACTGTGCATCATCGATGCTCTCGAAGGCATCGAGCCCGAAGAGTCCGACGTTGTTGATCAGGACGTCGACCTGGCCGAGCTGTTCGATGAGGTCACTCACAGCGCTCGCGTCGGCGACGTCCGCGACGATCCCCGACGCCTCGACGGCCGGATGCCGGTGACGAAGCCTGCCGACCGCCTCGTCCACGCCCGAGGCGCTGCGGCCGTTCACGACGACGTCGACTCCCTCGGCGGCGAGGGCATCGGCGATCGCATATCCGATCCCTCCCGTCGAGCCGCTGACGAACGCCGTCATGCCGCCGAGTTGCAGATCCATGGATGCTCCGTTCTGACGCGCGATCCGGTCGGACACGAGTCGATAACTTGCTCAGGAAAGTCAATGCTAGGCGCCATGACTTTCCTGAGCAAGTCAATCGCACTAGGCTTGTCCCATGCGATTGAGTCAGGAGCAGCTCGCGACGTGGGCGTCGCTTGCCACAGTCCTCGAACGCCTGCCCCGTGCGCTCGATGCGCAACTCCAGGAAAGTTGCGGACTGACCCACTTCGAGTACGGCGTGCTGTTCGCCCTCGATACGGCGCCCGAGCGCACCCTGCGCCTGAGCACCCTCGCGGGCTATGCGAACTGCACGCTCTCCCGCCTGTCCCGCGCCTTCACTCGGCTCGAGCGCGCCGGACTCGTCTCTCGCGAAACGGACGCCACGGACGGGCGGTTCACCCTCGGCATCCTGAGCGATGCCGGCCACGACCTCGTGCAGTCAGCGATGCCGGGCCACCACGCCCTCATCCGCGAACTGGTCTTCGCGCCGCTGACGACCGCGGAGGCCGACAGCCTCGGCGCGCTTAGCCGTCGCATCGCCGAAGCGATCGGTCCGGCCGAGATCTGGACGCCGCGTCCGTAGCCACGCGCCACCGAGCCCACCCCATATCCACCGGTTCCCCCGAGGTCCAGATCACCCCTCGAGGCGGACGGCCCGCAGCACGACATCCTCCACATGGTGACTGCTGGCTGCCCCCGCCGGACGCTGCCGCTTCTCGTGCACCTCGATGCGCCAGCTCTCGTCCGTGGCCAGTGCCGCCAGGATCTCGGTGACGCCGACGTAAGCATCCGGGTCGAACATCCGGGTGTGTTCGGCAGGATCACCCGCATCGCGAGCCCACGCCGTGTCGTGCGAGACGACCAGGAGGGTGCCGCCCGGAGCGACCGCCTCGAGCAGGCTCCGCACGCCGCGGCCATCCGGCGTGCGCGTGAACGAGCCGTACTGTAGCGAGACGAGATCGAAGGTCTCCCCTGCGTACGGGTGGACGCTATTGGCGTCGACGTGCCGCGTGCGTACGTCCAGACCGCGGCGCCGCGCCTCCTGCCGGATCCGATCGAGCGCGCGCGACGAGACATCGGATGCCGTGACCTGCCATCCGTTTTCGGCGAGCCAGAGAGCATCTGCCCCCTCCCCCGCGCCGACATCCAGCGCCCGGCCGGGAGCGAGCGTCGAGACCTCCGCGACCAGAGTGCCGTTCGGGTTGCCGCTCCAGATCTGCCCTTCGCCATAGCGGTCATCCCACTCGGCCTCCACGCCCGAGGGACGGGAACCTGCCGCAAGATCCTCGTGAGCGAGGCTGAAGGCGATCTGCGCGCCGACCATGCTGCCGTTCGCGGCGGCGTGGAGCACCTGAAGGGCCGGATCGACGACGTTTCCCGCCGCGAACACGCCCTCGACCACGGTGCGACCCGTGGCATCCGCCGTGAGCACCTCACCCCAGCCGCTGGGGTGAGGAGTCGCGACAAGGCCCAGTCCGGCGAGCGCCTCGACGCGCGCTCGGAATCGCGCGCCGACGAGCACGGCATCCGCAGCCAGGTGCGCGCCGCCCTCCAGCTCGATGCGGAGAGCACCGTCGGCATCCGTGACGCGATCGACCGCCGCCGCATGCACGGGCACACCGGACGCCTCGAGCGCCCGGACAGCGGTGTCGTGGGCATCGACGCCCTCGTGGAGCACGACCGACAGACGGTCGGTGAGGTGCCTCATGAGGGCTGTCGGGTGCAGGTTCAGGGGGTCGGTCACGATCTGCACGACACGCTGGTCGCGCACCTCCCAGCCGTGGCAGAACGGGCAGTGGATGACCGAACGGCCCCAGCGTTCGCGAAGGCCGTCGATCTCGGGTAGCTCGTCGGTGAGCCCGGATGCCACGAGGACCCGCCGTGCGAGCAGCGCGCTCCCACCCGAGAGCTCGACACGGAACAGGTCGCCTTCGCGGGAGACATCGACGACGCGACCCGACAGAACCTCCCCGCCGTAGGAGCGCACTTCCTCACGGCCGATCGCGCGCAACTCGGCGGGCGGAGCGCTCTCGCGGCCGAGGTAGCCGTGCATGTGGTCGGCAGGAGCGTTCCGTGGCGTGCCGTCATCGACGACGATCACCGAGCGGCGCTGCCGCGCCAGCTGTAAGGCACCTGCCAGCCCTGCGGCAGACCCGCCGACGACGGCGACGTCGCAGCGACGCGTCATGGCGGGGGCGGCGGTGTGTGCGTGAGGGACGGCGGCGTGTGCGCGAGGGGTGTCGGTGACCATGCGACGAGCGTACGACCGCCTGCTATAACCGGATGCCATCTTGCGCAATCTGCAAGAGCGACGGATGCTGGATCCATGGCAATCAGCGATGTGGAAGCGCTCGCACGGATGCGGCTGCGCAGCGTCCGGACGACTCTCGGGTATTCGCTCGATGAGGTCGCCGAGCGGAGCAATCTCAGCGCATCGACGATCAGCCGCATCGAGACCGGCAAACGGGCGCTCAGCATCGATGTCCTTGTGCCACTCGCGGAGGCGCTGCAGATCAGCCTCGACGATCTGTTCCACGCCGAAGACGACGATGATGTCGTCATCCGACCGACCCAGCGCAGCTTCGGCGCACGGACGACGTGGGCCCTCAATCGCATCGATGGCCGCACGATGGCGATGAAGATGCGGCTCGAGCCCGAGCCCGAGGTGCCGGCGACACGCGTGCATCCTGGCTTCGACTGGTTCCTCGTCCTCGAGGGCCGCGTGCTGCTGCAGCTCGGCGAGCGACGCATCGAGGTCGCGCAGGGTGAGGCTGCCGAGTTCTCGACCATGACCCCCCACGCGATCAGCGCGATCGACGCGCCTGCAGAGCTCCTGATGGTCTTCGACCGTGAGGGCCAGCGGGCGCACCTGCACCGCTGAGGCCGAATCGCGCTGACACCGCCGAGCGACTAGCGTCACACCCATGGCCTCCTCCTCCGAGCACGTGACCGACGAGGCAGCGCCTCCCCGCGCTGAGCCCGCCTTCTCCGACCTCGGTCTCGACGACGCGGTCATGAAGGCGCTCAAGGATGTCGGCTACGAGACGCCGTCCGCCATCCAAGCCGCGACCATCCCCACACTGCTGGCGGGCCGCGACGTCGTCGGACTTGCCCAGACGGGGACCGGAAAGACCGCCGCGTTCGCGCTGCCGATCCTCTCGCGGCTGGACCTGTCGCAGAAGACCCCGCAGGCCCTCGTGCTCGCACCCACCCGCGAACTCGCCCTGCAGGTGTGCGAGGCGTTCGAGAAGTACGCCTCGCACCTGCGCGGCGTCCACGTCCTGCCCGTCTACGGCGGCCAGGGGTACGGGCAGCAGCTCTCGGCGCTGCGCCGAGGCGTACACATCGTCGTGGGAACGCCGGGCCGCATCATGGACCACCTCGATAAGGGCACGCTCGACCTATCGGAGCTGAAGTACCTCGTGCTCGACGAGGCCGACGAAATGCTCAAGATGGGCTTCGCCGAGGATGTCGAGACGATTCTCGCCGACACCCCCCCCCCCCCCGACCAAGCAGGTCGCCCTGTTCTCGGCGACGATGCCGGCGCAGATCCGCCGCATCTCGGCGCAGTACCTGAGCGACCCCGAAGAGATCACGGTCAAGACCAAGACCACCACGTCGGCCAACATCACGCAGCGGTACCTGCTGGTGTCGTACCCGCAGAAGGTCGATGCGCTCACCCGCATACTCGAGGTCGAGAACTTCGAGGGCATGATCGTCTTCACGCGCACGAAGAACGAGACCGAGACCCTCGCCGAAAAGCTGCGCGCCCGCGGATACACGGCTGCAGCGATCAGCGGTGACGTCGCGCAGGCGCAGCGCGAGAGGACGGTCAACCAGCTCAAGAGCGGCAAGCTCGACATCCTGGTCGCCACGGATGTCGCAGCCCGCGGCCTCGACGTTGACCGCATCAGCCACGTCGTCAATTACGACCTACCGATCGACACCGAGTCCTACGTCCACCGCGTGGGCCGCACGGGACGAGCCGGACGCGCGGGAGCGGCGATCAGCTTCGTCACCCCGCGCGAGCGGCGCATGCTGACCTCGATCGAGAGGGCCACGCGCCAGCCCTTGACCGAAATGAAGCTGCCGAGCGTCGAGGACGTCAACGCGACCCGGCTCACACGCTTCGACGACGCGATCACGGCAGCGCTCGCGGATCCGGCGCAGATCGGCATCTTCCGCGACATCATCGCCCACTATGTCGAGCACCACGACGTGCCCGAGGCGGATGTCGCTGCAGCGCTCGCGATCGTCGCGCAGGGCGATACTCCCCTGCTTCTCGAACCGGATGCAGCACGCGAGCCGCGGTTCGCCCGTGGCTCGCAGGACCGACCCGGGCGTGGTGGACGCGACCGCAACGAACGCTCCGATCGCGGCCCCCGCAGCGGAGGCGGACCGCGAACGACCTACCGGATCTCGGTCGGCCGGCGCCAGAAGGTTGAGCCGCGCCAGATCGTCGGAGCCCTCGCCAACGAGGGGGGCCTTCGCCGCGAGGATTTCGGCGCGATCCAGATCCGCCCCGACTTCTCGCTCGTCGAGCTGCCCGCGGATCTCTCGCGTAACACGTTGAGGCGACTCGAGAACACCCGCATCAGCGGCAAGCTGATCGAGTTGAAGCCCGACCGATTCGGCAACTCGGCTAAGCGCGAAGACCGCCCACCGCGCCGCTGACCACCTCCGCGGCATCCGCGCGAGCGTCATTCGCGGATGATGACCGGAGTCCCCAGTGGGAGCGCAGCGAGCGCGTGGGCTGCCGCTTCATCGACGCGCAGGCATCCGTTCGACACTCGACCGGAACGGGTGTCGTGATAGTGGAAGGCGGTGACGGCGACATCGCCGCCGTCGAACCCGTCGAGAGTCGGACTATGCACCGAGAGGTAGGTGATCGGATTGCCCCTCGTGTACGCGAAGGTCGGCTCGGTGCGCACCGTCATGATGAACGAACGACCGAGGGGCGTCGGCGTCGCCTCGACGCCGGACCCGAAGTCGCTGGCGACGCGCTGCCGGTCCGCGCCACGAACGATGTCGATGGTTCGGTCGCCGAGGGAGACCTCGACGACCGCCTCTTGCGCCGTGAACTCGACGTCCTGCGTTCGGAGCCATCCGGTGAGTTGCCCGGAGTTCCCCCCGGAGGGATAGGCCTGGCGGCCCACGAGCATGACCTTCGCCCATGCGTCGTACTGCTCGATCACCGGCACCACGGTGCCGTCGTAGTAGTAATCGCGCGGAAGCGACGCCACCGGAGCGCCACCGGGCTCGGCGAAAACGGGGACCGCGGCGCCCGCCGCTCGAGCGGCGACCCCGGTCAGCTCTCCGAACGGATCGTCGTCGACGGGCAGCTCGGGAACGATAGCGAAGACGGTGACCTCAGGGAGTCCGGCGAGGTCGTAGTCGGTCGTGTCCGCGGCGGGTCCGACCAGGGTGGGTGTCGGCGTCGGCTCGGGTTCGACTGTGGGCGTAGGCGTGGGCGTCGGCGCTGCCGCGAGCGGTTCGCCCCGCCCCGACGCGACGATCGATGCGATGACGAGCGCCGCCGCGACGAGGACACCGGCGACAGCAAGCGCGATCCATCCCGCGTTTCGTCGGGTGAGCGTGCGCGTCGTGGCCATGCATCCATCGTCGGCGCTGACGAAGACCCCCACAAGCGCCGAAGTTGGTGTAGTTCGCGGTGGCCGGTCTCGTCGTAGAGATGGGTGCGGTCACCGTGTAGTTCCCTTCGAGAAAAACTCTCACATCCCACTCGAAAGGCATCTTCACGATGACCGCACCTCATATTGTCGACCCCGCTGGCCTGCTTCAGGAAGCGCTGGGCGACGCGTCTCCCGATCTGATGCGCAGGTTGCTGCAGACAACGATCAACGCGCTGCTGTCCGCCGACGCGGACGCCGTCGTCGGCGCGGAATGGGGCCAACGCTCCACCGACCGGGCGGCGCAGCGCAACGGCTACCGGCACCGCGACCTCGACACCCGGGTTGGGACGATCGACGTCGCGATCCCCAAGCTGCGCTCCGGCACGTACTTCCCCGAATGGCTCCTCGAACGCCGCAAACGCGCCGAGTCGGCGCTGATCACGGTCGTCGCGGACTGCTACCTCGCTGGCGTCTCGACCCGCCGGATGGACAAGCTTGTGAAGACCCTTGGGATCCACAACCTGTCGAAGTCGCAGGTCTCACGGATGGCCGCGGACCTCGACGAGCACGTCGCCCAGTTCCGGCACCGACCCCTGGGGGATTCGGGCCCGTTCACGTTCGTCGCCGCCGACGCGCTCACCATGAAAGTCCGTGAAGGCGGTCGGGTGATCAACGCCGTCGTGCTCGTCGCGACCGGCGTCAACGCCGACGGGCGCCGCGAAGTCCTCGGGCTCCGCGTCGCGACGTCCGAGACCGGGGCGGCCTGGAACTCGTCCTTCGCCGACCTCGTCGCCCGCGGCCTGGGCGGCGTTCGCCTGGTCACCTCCGACGCCCACGCAGGCCTGGTGGAGGCGATCGCGGCGAATCTGCCCGGCGCGGTCTGGCAACGCTGCCGCACCCATTACGCGGCCAACCTGATGAGCGTGACACCGAAGACTATGTGGCCGGCGGTGAAAGCGATGCTTCACTCCGTCTACGACCAACCCGACGCTGCCGCCGTGAACGCCCAGTTCGACCGGCTCCTGGACTACGTCAACGGGAAACTCCCCGACGCGCACGAGCACCTCGACACCGCACGAGCTGACATCCTCGCGTTCACCGGGTTCCCCGAAGGGCTCTGGCAGCAGATCTGGTCCAACAACCCCAACGAGAGATTGAACCGGGAGATCCGTCGCCGCACCGACTCCGTCGGCATCTTCCCCAACCGCGACGCGATCATCCGCCTCGTCGGCGCCGTCCTCACCGAGATCACCGACGAATGGGCCGAAGGCCGCCGCTACCTCGGGCTCGAGATCCTCGCGAAGTCCCGACTCGCCCTCGTCGACAACACCGGCACGGAGGAGGTGAACACCGACAGCACCCTCGAGCTCACCGCCTGAACCATCAACAGATCGAAGGAACCCGAACTACACCACTCCCTGGGGCTTGACCTAGCGCGACAGCGATTGCGATCACGATGGCCACCACAACAGCGACCAGAGTCGCGGCAGGAGACCGCAAGATCATTGAGGTTCTCGAGCGCCACCATCGGGTCCCGGGTACTTCCGACAAGACTCTTTCCTCTCTGTAGGAACACCGCCGCCGGTGCTCCTCGCCACGCGACGTCCCCGCTAGGGCGCAATCCGAACCACCAGGATTCGCTGTGAACAGCCGTCCGGTTTCTGCAGGAGGGTGTCCCCCTTGGCTGCGTCGCAGAAGCATCAGCTCGGCTGGATGAGCGGACGACGCCAAGAGGTCGACGGCGCCCAGCCGCAGCTTGCGGCAGTTGACGCGCACGGCGACGAGCGAGAGCCGTTCGCTTGGACGCGCGGGTTGCGCGCGTACGGGGTTGAGTGGCTGACGAGTTGGCTTGGTTACTGTTGCGGCTGGGCTTCGGCGAGCAACGTCCGGGCCTGTTCGAGATGGTTCGGGCTGGTCATGACGTCCCAGTGTTCAGCGGCGAGTTGCTGTACGGATGAGAAGTCGCGGCCGCCCCTCCAGATGCCGTGCCCTGCGAGACCGAAGATCGCTCCCCAGAGCGCACCGAGGCCGACTGCCCACAGTGCCGTCCAGAGCCAGAGAATCCCTGGCGTGAACAGGGACAGTACGAGTCCGATCAGCAAGCCGAACCATGCCCCGCTCGCCGCGCCGTAGCCGGCGGCGCGAGCGAACGTCATGCGCCCGGTCACCTGCTCTTCGATCCGGACATTCCAGCCGACGATCGAGACGTGCTCAACGGGGAAGTCGGCATCGGCGAGCTTGTCCACGGCGGCCTGCGCGGCCTGATAATCCTCGTAACGGGCGAGGAGTGCACGAGCGGGCGTGGTTGCGTTGTCCTCGGTCATCAGAGTTTCTCCTTTCGAAGGTGCGGTTATCGGTGGTGCGCCATACTCAGCGAATCGACGCCGGGCGTCGGTGATCTCGGCGTTCGTCGGCGAGTTCGAGCAGTCGCCGCACACGTTGAGACGTCGGCGGATGCGTCCGGAACAATCCACCGAGCCCGTCGTCGGCGAGCGGGTTCGCGATCATCAAGTGGGCGTTCGCGGTGGTCGCAGGCGTGCTCACCAGCGGCGCGCTGTGCACGCCTGCCTCGATCTTCTGCAACGCCGCCGCCAACGCGAGCGGATCGTCGGCGAGCTCGGCACCGTCAGCGTCGGCCTCGAACTCGCGAGTACGGCTGATCGCGAGTTGAATAAGTGCGGCCGCGACCGGCGCGAGAACGAGCATGACGAGCGTCGCCAGCGGGTTCGGGGCACCCTCATCGTCGCCGCCCACCGGCAGGAAGAACGCAAAGTTGGCCAGCGACGTGATCACGCCCGCGAGACCGGCGGCCACGCTCGAGACGAGGATGTCTCGATTGACCACATGGGACATCTCGTGCGCGAGGACGGCACGAAGCTCACGCCATGTCAGCAGCCGCAGGATTCCCTCGGTGACGCATACCGCCGCATGACGTGGGTCACGACCCGTGGCAAACGCGTTCGGCTGCGGCAACGGGCTGATATACACCTTCGGCATCGGCACGCCCGCAGCATCCGACAGCTCCCGCACCGTCGCAATGAGAGTGGGCGCCTCCCACTCACCCACGCGACGCGCTCCCATCGCGCGCAGCGCGAGACGATCCGACCAGAAGTAGGCGGCACCGTTCATCGCCAGCGACAAGAGCGCCGCGACCGCGAGGCCCGAGCCGCCAGCGATCGCATACCCTGCTACGAGCATCAACGCGGACAGCGCACCCAACAGGACAGCTGTCTTGAGTCCGTTCCAACGACGCATTGGACATCAACCTCCCCGGCTCATTAAACTTGCGTCGCTACGTGTCAAGTTTAACTTGACTCTGTCTATCCTTCAACTCGATCTGCGAGTAACCTGCTACTCTAGGTGAAGGTTTTCAGGCTCAGTATGTGCAGCACGCAAGCGTTGATCTTGCCCTCGGCTGCGCACCGGTGCCGCGAGGTCCCACCTCGTGCTCCGGAAGTCATCGCAGCAGCGCGGTGGGCGACTTCGAGCAGGCGAGGCATCTGAGGTTCAGCGAATGAGGCGATGAGGATAAGGAGGAGCTGGGGATGACGAAGCAACCGGGTGAGGATCCTGAGGTTCCCCTCGAGGATGCACTGGAGCAGGACATAGATGCGGGCCCCGACGCGGCGGACGACCGGGTCGCGACCTCGGTGCCGCTGCCGGAAGACGCCGACCCGATTGACGCATGGGAGCAACGGATCGAGACTCCCCTCGACGATGAGGATCAGCGGGAGCTCTAGAGACGAGTCAAGAGATCGTCGGCCGGCCCAATCTTCCGACTGAGTCGGCGTCAGGCCGTCGGTCGCGACCGCAACTCGCTGATCTCGTGCTCGAGGGCCTCGACCCTTCGCCGGAGGGCGAGAACCTCTCTGACGCCAGGAAGCGTGACCCCGGCGTCGGTGAGGTCCTGGACCTCGCGAAGCCTCTCGACCTCGTTACGCGAGTAGCGCCGTTGACCACCATCGGAGCGCTCTGGGGACACGATGTCCTCGTCGTCCAGTCGACGAAGCGCAGCCTGCTGCATGCCGAGCAGGGTAGCCACCTGGCTGATCGTGTAAATGGGGGCGTCGTCCTGGTACAGGGGCGGCATCGCTTCGCTGCTCTTTACCTCCGCCATCTCTCATTCCTTCTTCTCCATCGCGCATCTCACGGACGCATCTTTGAACACGCGGACGGCGGCTGGGTCCGGCCGCTCAGTTTCGAATCACACGAGCGTGATGCTGGTCGGCCTCCACGTCGACCCTCCCGGAACCGAGTGGCAAACCGCGGATCTGCACCTGTCCGATCATCGCAGGAACTGGCGCCACCGTCACAAGCGCGCCACGCTCGTCGGCGTCCAACGCGAGTGCGATCCTGAGCAACTCGAAGGGTGTGGCCGCCGACCATGCCTGCGGTGAACAAGATGTGGGATACGGAACCGGCACCGGCTTGTCGCGACGGTCGAACCCGCAGAACAGCTCGGGAAGACGGCCACCGAACGCCTCGAGAGCGTCGAGAAGACCGGACAGCACGCGGATCGCCGCATCTTCGCGCCTGTACCTGATCATCCCCGCAGCGGCGATGACGGAGTCGTGCGGCCACACGGAGCCGTTGTGGTAGCTCGCCGGGTTGTATCGGGCGGAACGGTCCGAGAGCGTGCGAATGCCGAAGCCGGTGAACATGTCCGGCGCGACCAGCCGGTCGATGACGGCGTCCGCGACGTCGTCGTTCACGATGCCTGTCCATAGGCAATGCCCGATGTTGGAGGAGATCACCGTGACGGGCCGCTTCTTCGCGTCGAGCGCGAGGGCATAGAAACCCTCCTCCGGCATCCAGAATGCGTCGTGGAAACGAAGTCGCAGCCTCTCCGCGTCTTCGCGGAGACGTTGCGCCTCGGCCGCAGAACCGAGAGCATCCTCGATCTCCGCAGCCGCGAGATAGGCTGCATAGCAGTACCCCTGCACCTCCGCGAGCGCGATCGGCGCTTCCGCGACGGAACCATCGGCATGGGCGATCGAGTCTCCGCTGTCTTTCCATCCCTGGTTCAGGAGCCCGCGGTCGGTGCTCCGCTTGTACTCCACGAACCCGTCTCCATCGCTGTCGCCGTAGGTGCGGATCCAGTGCACCGCAGCGTCCACGGCAGGCTTGAGCTCGGCCAGCTCTTCCACCGGGACCCCCCACCTCAGTGCCCGGCCCACCAGCATCACGAACAGCGGCGTCGAATCCACCGAGCCGTAGTACACGCTTTCGCCCCCCAGGGTGAGGGAGAGATCCGCGCCGCGCCGGACTTCGTGGAGAATCTTGCCCGGCTGCTCCTCAGCCATCGCCAGCTCCCTCGTCCCCTGTAGCCGCGCAAGCGTTCGGGCGGTCCCGAGCGCCAATCCGGGAGCGTAGGGAAGCATCATCCAGCTGGTGATCAGAGCGTCACGCCCGAAGAGGGCCATGAACCACGGCGCGCCCGCCGCGACCACCTGGTCCTCGGGATGCTCGGGGTCCACGATCCGCAAGGCACCGAGATCACGTTCGCTGGTCGAAAGAGCCTGGGCGAGCACGGTGTTGCCGACCTCGATGACCGGTGCCGCCTCGTGCCATCCCTGCATCCGCCGCGCAGGCTCGGTATGGGCCAGCGGCCGATCAAGGGGGAAAGACGCCGCCAGTTCGTCGCCTGCGACGATCGGAAGAACCTCGACACTGGTCTGCCACTGTCCATGAGCAGGCACCACCGTGCGGAAGGTGAGGACCCCTGGAACGGCCTGCGCTCCCGGCGCGTACACGCGCACCCCGCGCTCCTCTCCTGACGACGCGGACACAAGGAAGGAGACCGAATCAGAGCTCGCCGTCGACGAGACTCCGAGAGCGCGCACGGGTCTCGCCTCCTTCACCTCGAAGAGGTCGGCGAAATCGGCATCGAGATGCAGAACGATGTCGAGTCCTGCAGACTCGGCCCCGAAGTTGGACACCACGATGTCCTCCCGCATGCCCTGCCCGACCATCCGATGGCGCTCGACGATCACCGTGGGCTCGACCTGTCCCGGTCGGGTGGGGATACGACCCACGAAACGGCACTCGAAAGGCTCAGCAGGCAGCACGGTGAGCGGCTCGACCTCATGCCCGTCGATACGCAACTGCCACCGCGAGAGCACTCTGGTGTCCATCACGAACAGCCCGTCGCTGCGGTGGGGGACGATATCCCCGTTGGGCTGCGACACGCAGAACGAGGAGCCTTCCACCAACGTCACGGAGCCCTGGAGCTGCGGAACCGCTCCGATCCCGTGGGGTCCGGGCTGATCATCACCGACCAGGCCTCGCGCTTCCAGGTCTGCTTCGGAAGCCACTTCGCGCTCCTTCCTCACTCGAACTCTCGCTCGAGACCACCATACCTATACTTGTAACGGTAAGTTACATGGACCTATAGTGCGAGCAACTCTTCGATGGGGAAGGGAGATGTGATTCCGGGAACAAACACTCTTGGGAGTAACTCATGTCACTCATCGTCGAACGGCAAGACACCGCGACACCGCACGAGGGCGGGCAACCGCTCAAGATCGGCATGATCGCGCCGCCATGGTTCGAGCTTCCCCCCGCGGGATACGGAGGCACCGAGACTGTCGTGGCCGGACTGGTCGACCAATTGGTCGACCGCGGGCACGAGGTCACCCTCGTCGGGTCCGGCAGGTCCGGAACGCGCGCACAGGACTTCAGACCCGTGTACGACACGCCTCCGTCGCATCTGCTCGGATCGAGCGTGATGCCCGAGCTCGTGCTCGCCGCCGAAGTAGGACGGATCATGGACGAACTCGACGTGGACATAGTCCACGATCATTCCGCGGCCGGCCCGCTGCTCGCGCGGCACCGACGACAGCCCACCGTCGTGACCATGCATGGTCCGGTCGCCGGTGAGAACGGTGATTACCACCGTCGCCTCGGATCGACGGTGGGCATCATCGCGATCTCCGACGCCCAGCGACGACAGGCACCAGAGCTGAACTGGGTGGGCACCGTCCACAACGCCATCGATGTCGCGGCCTTCCCCTTCCGAGAGCAGAAGTCGGACACGGTGCTCTGGCTGGGTCGGTTCAGCCCCGACAAGGGAGCGCACGTCGCCATCGAGACCGCCCGTCGCGCAGGGCGGAAGATCATCCTCGCCGGAAAGCTCACCGAACCCTCGGAGAAGGCGTACTTCGACCGAGAAGTCCGCCCCCTGCTCTCCCACGACGCCGAATACATCGGCGAGGCCGATACGCACCTCAAACGCGAACTGTTCGCGAACGCCGCGTGCCTGCTGTTCCCGATCCAGTGGGAGGAGCCCTTCGGGATGGTGATGGCTGAAGCGCTCGCCTGCGGCACGCCCGTGATCGCCACGCGCCGGGGAAGCGTCCCCGAGATCGTGCGACATGGGGAGAACGGTTTCATCGCCGACGCTGCCGACCAGCTCGTCGAGGCGGTCCAGCGCGCCTCGGAGATCGACCCGCATATGTGCCGGAACGATGCCGAGCAACGCTTCGACCTCCCCGTGATGGCCGCGGGATACGAGCGCATCTACCGCATGCTTGCCGAGGGAACCGCGGAGATTCGAACAATGACCGGAACCGCCGACGCATCGGAACCCAGGAGGCGGAGCGACAGGACATGACGGGACTGTCTGACTAGCGGTGGATCTGGTCGGGCCTGACCGAAAGGAAGGGTGATGACCGATGTCATCGAGATGATCGATCCTGTGACGGGGGGAGATCATCGACGAGCAGCAGCTCGCGGAGCAGCTGCTGAAGCAAGCGTAGGAACGGGGCGTCGACCTCGGCGGCCCGGACGGGTTGCTGAACGGACTGACGAAGCGGGTGCCGGAGACGGCGCTCGAGGCGGAGATGACCGAGCACCTCGGCTATGAGAAGCACGCTGTGTCGACCAGCGAGAATGCGCGCAACGGGACGAGGTCGAAGACCGTGCTGACCGAGGTCGGTCCCGTGCAGATCGAGGTTCCTCGGGACCGGGACGGGTCGTTCGACCCGAAGATCGTCAAGAAGCGGCAGCGGCGGTTGACCGGGGTCGACGAGATCGTGCTCTCGCTCGCCGCGCGTGGGCTGACGACCGGGGAGGTCGCCGCGCACTTCGACGAAGTCTACGGAGCCTCGGTGTCCAAGGACACGATCAGCCGGATCACCGACAAGGTCATCGAGGAGATGACCGAGTGGCCAAGAACCGCGGCGTCGAGGACGTGTGCATCGTCGTCTGCGACGGCCTCAAGGGCCTGCCAGAGTCGATCGATACGGCGTGGCCGCTCGCGACGGTGCGGACCTGCATCATCCACCTGATCCGTAACACGTTCCGGTTCGCGTCCGGCACTACTGGGAAGAGATGGGCAAGGACCTCCGACCCGTCTATACCGCCCCGACCGAATCGGCCGCGGTCGAGCGGTTCGAGGAGTTCGACGCGAAGTGGGGCGGGCAGTATCCAGCGATCACGAAGCTCTGGCAGAACGCGTGGTCCGAGTTCGTGCCGTTCCTGGACTGGGACGTCGAGATCCGCCGCGTGATCTGCTCGACAAACGCGATCGAGTCGCTCAACGCGCGCTACCGCCGCGCCGTGAGGGCGCGCGGGCACTTCCCCAACGACGCTGCGGCGCTGAAGTGCCTCTACCTCGTGACCCGCTCGCTTGACCCCACCGGCAGGGGCAGGGCACGCTGGGCGACGAGGTGGAAGCCGGCACTGAACGCGTTCGCGATCGCATTCGAAGGCCGAATCAACTAACCATGCGCTCGGCCAGATCCACCATTAATCGGACACACTCTGATGGACGTGTTCCCCGACCTCGGTGGCGTCGGGGGTGCTGCCCGGCTCCACGAGATCGTCGGCGCGCTGCTCATGGCTGTCCTCGTCACCGCTGTGCTCATGCTCATCGTCTGCGCCATCGCGTGGGCGGTCGCATCATCCTGTGGCAGTCACCAAGCCGTGACCAAAGCCCGCACCTGACTGTTCGCCGCGGTCGGCGCTGCGATGCTGGCCGGGGCCGGCGTGGCCTGGCTCAACTTCCTGCTGGACGTCGGCACTGGGCTCTGAGCCATGCGTTCCGCCGTGCGGGTGCCATCGCCTATTGGGTTCTGTCAGGTGTTGAGGGAACGTTCGACCCAGGCGCGCAGCTGCGGCGCGGGAACGGCGCCGACCATGCGGTCTACTTCTTTCCCGTCGCGGTAGACCAGAAGGGTGGGGATCGAGGAGACGGCGTGGCGTTGGGAGATGCGTGGCGAAGTGTCCGCGTTGACCTTGGCGACCTTGAGGCGTCCGGCGAGGTCGCGGGAGAGCTGGTCCACGACCGGCGAGATCTGCCGGCACGGGCCGCACCAGGGCGCCCACACGTCCACCAGCACGGGGAGTGTCGCCTCCCCGACCACCGTGTCAAACGAGTCATCGTCGGCGTCCACGAGCCAGGGCAGGTCGGTGTGGCATTTGGCGCAGCGCACCCTGCCCGGACGCGCCTGGGGCACGCGGTTCTTCGCCGCGCACCCCGGGCACGTCACGACGCTCACAGCCACACCCCGTGCCGCGCGAGGACGGCCTGCACCTGGCGGAGGCTGGGCTCCATGAGCCACTCCCCGTCGATGTGCACGACCGGAGTGCGCAGCCGTCCGCCCGTTAGCGCCTCCAGGCGTGCTTGCACGGAGGGATGGTCGTCGAGGTCGACGTAATCGTATCCGACACCTGCCCGATCCAGCGCCCGGCGGATCAGCTGCGTGATCCCGCACCAGCGGTTGCCGTAGATCGCCACCGGCACCGTTCGCGTGCGGGGCGCGCGCCGAGGGCGGGTGGGCGTGACATCCCAGATCGTCATCACTGCACCTCCTTGTCGTCGTTGTTGCGCTCGTTGTCGTCGTTGTGCTCCTCGACCGCGACGAGGTCGAGGGCGTCAACGAGCGCGTCGAAGTCCGGCAGCTCCTTCAGCCGCTCGGACACGTGAGCCCAGCGGATGATCCCGTCGGCGTCGACCAAGTAGACGGCGCGTTCGCTGTGCCCGTCGGCGTTCCGCCACACGTTGTACGCGCGGGCCGTCTCACCCCGTGGCTGGAAGTCGCTCAGCAGCGGGTAGCGGATGCCGCGCACCGCAGCCCACGCGCCATGACTGTAGATCGAGTCGACCGAGATGCCCAGCAGGCGGATGCCGCGGGATGCGAACTCGTCATACTCCTGTTGGTACAGCTCCAGTTGCACACTGCATCCCGGACTCCAGTCCAACGGATAAAACACCAGCGCCACCGGAGACCCGCGCAGCTCCGAGAGCCGCACGATCGTGCCGTCCGCGGCCGGGAGCGCGAAATCCGGCGCCGGCGTCCCCGGCTCCAGACCCGTCGTCACCCGGGATCCGTCCATCGGAGGCGCGCTCCGATAGAGTTCGCGAACCGCAGCCAGATCGTCCGCAGGCTCTACGACGGGGGCGGTCTCGATGCTCGTCGCCGAGTCCAACAGATCGAAGGCGTCCATCACGCAACCCCCGTTCTCCGAGAACGGACGACGTGAACGGGAACGTTCCCGCGCATCCGGAGCCCGGGGCCCTTCCGGGCCCCGGGCAGCCACCGGGTCAGGAGTCGACCGAATGCGCGGGTCGGGCTTTTGGGTCCGCGACCTCCTTCTCGGCCACGCCCGCCCCGATCGCGTGCGGGGTAGAGGACGAGGATCCTTCGACGGCGACAGCGACCTTGCGCGGGAGCGCATCGGCTCTCACCGGCAGCGTGATCTTCAGAACGCCATCTCGATAGTCGGCCGCGATCGCATCCAGATCCACCTCGTCGCTCAGTGCAAGCTGCCGAACCACGCGCGCGGAACTGCGCTCGCGGACCAGCCAGCGCTCGCCGCGGTCCTCCCGTGAGGTATCGCGGTCCGCGCGGATGGTCAACAGCCCCGCCTCAGCGGAGACGTCGATCGACGACGGGTCGAACCCCGGAAGATCGGCCTCCACTACATAACGATCATCCTCCCGGTAGAGGTTGATCGGCGCGGAACTCAGCGCAGACTCCGGGAACCCGGAGAAGAACGCCGAGCTGATCCGGTCCAGTTCCTTGAACGTATCGAACAGCATCATCACTCTCCTCTCGTGTATTGAGTCACCTCGACTCAATTTTACTCTGGGTGACGCACGAGCACGCAGATTTATTCCCGCTCGCGCAGAAGAATCTCCGCGCCGAGAACCATGCATCGTGCATCGCTGTCGCACCTAACTGTCGAGATCTATCTCGGCAGCATCAAAAGTGTCCCGCGGCAAGTAGTTGGCAGGATTTCTTCTCTTTCGAAGGTGGGGATGGTGGGGTCGGCCAGGCCCAGGTGCACCTCCATCGGCCGGTTCCAGGCGATCGCCTCGTGAGGCCGCTCGGTGTTGTACTCGACCCGGTAGTCCTCGGCGCGCTCGATCAGGGTCAACGCGTCGGGGATCTCGTCGAGGAACAGCCGCTCATACTTCAGCGTCCCGAACCCGCGTTCGCGTGACCCGTTCTGCCCAGGGCTCTTGACCCGGGTGCGGACGTGTCGCAGCTCGGGGTGTCGCATGATGAACAGCTCGAAGTTCAGCGACCGGAACGGGCCGCCGTTATCGGTGACGATCGTCACCACCGGCAGCACCTCACCCGTCTGAGGGTCGACCTCGCATTCGTCGACGAGCGGGTGCCCGAACATCGCCTCATAGTCGGCCAGAGCGAGCTCGATAGCCGCGATCGCGTCGTACTGGTTCGCGGTCGGCGACACGTGGAACGGGTGCTCGACCTTCGAGTACCAGTCCCGGCACCCCGCGATCCGCCAGGTCCCGCCCTGGGCGGTCTCGAACTCGCTGAAGTCCAACTGCCAGACCTGGTTCGGACCCGTCGGGTTCTTCGCAAACGCCGCCTTCCGATCCTTCGCCAGCTCGCGCCGCTGCTTCTGATACTCCGACGGCAGGATCAGCCCGTCGTCACGCAGCAACCGCAGCACGGTCGCCTGCGACACCACATGGCCGTCGTGCCGGGTCAGCGCCCAAATCTTCCGATGCCCCCACGCCGGCTTCGCCAGAGCGTGCTTGGTCACCAGAGGGCGGGCGGCGTCCCGCGCCGGTTGCGGCCACGGACCCTTCGGTGGCTGCTCCTGGCGTGCCTTGGCCTGCCAGCGCCGCCAGGTCCGTTCGGGCATGTCGATCAGCCTGCAGAACCTCGACGTCGACACGCCCGCCTCGATGCGGATCACCTCGAGGTCTTCGAAGGGCCCAACCGGCCCTCCGCAGACTTCTTCCACACGCGGATCTCGACCGCCGCCTCACCCAGCGCCTGGGTCAGATCCGCGACCTCCGCCTCGAGCTGCTGCTCCCGCGTCGACGGCCCGGACTTGCCTGCCGCCAGGCCGGTCTTTCCTGCCTCAAGGAAGTCCGCCTCCCACCGACCGATCGACTGCTCGCTGACCTTCTCACGCCGAGCCGCCTCGGCGATGGTCATCTCGCCGGCGAGGACGCTCAGCACGATCCTCGTCTTCTTCTCCACCGGGATCACTGGTGGTCTACCCATGGTCAAACTCTCCGCTCAGAACTCAATCAATCGTCCTGCCACAAAGTCCGACGCGCGACACTCAGACCCCAGCTCCGACCTCTCCAGATGGGGTCGGAGCATCGCCCTGCGCGGATTCTGGCCCACTCGACGGGCACCTTTTGGTGCACTTCGCGGGCAGCAACGCCGAACGAGATTGGTCCACTTGCGCGGTGGACGGACCGAGCAGCTCGAACGAGTGGACCAGGCAGTGACCACCCTCAGAAACGACGAAGCCCTGGTGAAAGTTGCCTCCCACCAGGGCTTTTTGTCGGGCTCCTGCGAAACTACTGCCAACAAGCCCGGAAAGCCGCGGAACTGGCCGAGCTCCTGGCCACGGCACGCGAGTCGACACGAGAGGTCAACGACCGCACGGTCCCCCAGAAGAACGCCCTCCACAGGTCGGTCGTCAAGCTCCTGATCGAGGACTACGAGGCCGGGGCGTCCACGTACGAGCTTGCCAAGCAGTACAACCTGCGCCGCAACACAGTCCGCGACACGCTCCGTCGCGCAGGGTTCGACCTCACCTCCAAGTCGAAGCGCGCTGCCCTCAGCGACGAGCAGAAGACCGAGGCACGGCGCCTGTTCGCCAACGGGACGACACGTCGCAAGCTCATGGAGATGTACGGCGTGAGCGAGTCGACGATCAGGCGGGTGCTGCGCTGTCGGTGATGAACAGCACCTACTCCTCGCCGGAAGGCTCAGCGGGCGCGAAGCCCTCCTTCGCCATGATGCGGCGCGCCATTGCGAATGCATGCGCTCCAGGAGCGGAACGCTCTTGTCGCGATAGTCCTCGCGGACTCCCTCGGCTGGCCAGAGGCGCACCTCGAGGAATCCGACCCGCTCCGCCGCATCCGTCTTCCCCAGGGCGACTGCCCCGATCTGAGCTTCGACGAGCGGCGGGAATGGAGACAGCGGAATCCGCAGCGCAACTGGTGACGCAAGCGGGCGACATCGCTGGGCGCTTTCCGGTTACCTCGGCAGACTAGGAGCATGCATCTTCCAATCCGGGCGCAGGGCACCACGCTGACCGATGAGCAGGCGAAGATCCTCGACGACGAGTTCTTCCTCTCCAATCCGCTCAGCCATTTCTCGTCGCGGGTCTCGATGCTGCTCGAAACCGCTCGATCGAGCTACGAGGCGAGCCCCGAGAACGAACCGGAGTTCTTCAAGACACTTGGTCTTGACAGCGCAGATTCGGCGCTCAAGTTCGATGCTCAGCACCGCAGCGTCCAGGTCGCGATCGATGCGTTGTCTCTTCGCCATCAGGCTGCCGAAGCCCTGACCCGTTTCATCTATGCACGAGTCGCCGCGGCGCCGCGGGATGGCGATGCGAAGTCCACCTGGCTGGCCATCGCCGACAGCCCAACTCCCATGATCAAGGTCATCGAAGCCAACAAGACGGCGCTTGACGCAGACCCACACCGATTCCTCCAGCTGCTCTTCCCGCCTGGCACTGTCGTTGAGGGGCCGGTTATGGGGGCTGCTGAGACGGCGGTGGCATGGGCGAATCACGCCGTGTGGTTGCTGACAAGCGATGAGCTTTCCATCAACGCAGCACACAACAAGCTCAAGCACGGCCTGGCGACGTCGGCACGCGGAGACGTGCGAATCGAGTTGATCACGACGCCACCGAACGAGGACGGGACGATCCCCACCAGCGCCTTCGGAGAAGGCAAGTCGATTCCGCTCTTCGACCGCCCGATGCTCACGTATCTCAGCCGACCGCCCAAAGAGTTGCGACAGGGCCTAGAAGCAGTCTCCCTCCGGGTCGACCTTCCCGTAGTGCTGACCGAGACCTGGATGATGGCGAATGTGTACGCCGCGATGTTCCACATTGCTGCCCGCGAACACTATGGCGAGAACCTCCCGGAGGGCGTCGCCCCGTACCCCACGCTCGTCGTTGGACGGCTGCCAGAGCACGTCATCGGTGGCCGTCCCCTGGGGTATCGGTCGGCGGTGACGTTGCCGCCCGATGGGACAACCGCGCCGCGCCCGTCCGGGGTCGCCTTCTTCAAGCAGTTCTGGCCGATGATCATTGACTTTGAAAGCAAGACCGAAGGCGTCGTCGTTGACGAGTAGCCGGGCGGCTCAGATCAGTTGAAACGGAACGTGCGGTACGAGCTCTGTACGTTGAAGCGGAGGCCTTCCTTCCGTCGCTGCAGGAACCCCGCGACCGTGTCAACGTCGTCCGGCCGCATGCCGAGTGCCCGGCACTTGGCGCGCACCTGTTCGACGGTGATCGGCACCCAGCGCTCCGGCCTGTTCATCATGTCTGCTTTGAGTTTGTCTTCTTCATTCCACTTCAAACCCGACGAGTAGCCAGCCGCCATCGCCGCGATGTACTCGAGAATCCCATCCACCCCGTTCGGCAACGGTTCCTGCCGATCTGCTGGCTCCTCGACAGGCTGAGGCTCGACGGTGCGCCCATGAAACAGTTGGACAGGGTTGGCGTCTTCGATCCACTCCGCCGTCTCGTCCTCATTCCACTCGATGATCGCGAGCGCGTCAGCGTCAACGCCCCACAGGCCATTCAGGTGCTTCCGATTCGGCCAGGCGTAGAGCACACGGCGGCCCGCGAGCGACCCCGTCGAGAAGCCCCTCCATGAAAGATGAGTGACTCCCGATGCCACCACCAGCCGCTTCAGGATGTCGCTGTGCACCTGCTTCTGCGGCGTCACGACAACGACAGGATGACGGGTTGATCCGCGAGCCACTGAATCGCACGCAGGTTCTGCGGCTCGCGAGAGGTCTCCCCCTCGCTGAGCCGCGAGATCGCGACGGGGAACGTATACGCGTGGGATGTCATCAGCAGCGCCTCACTTCGTGTTGGGCTACTCACGGTAGTGGTGGCCACCGACATTCTTAGGTTGGAAAGCGCGGCGATTGTGCGTCCTCAGTTTGAGAACGACGAACTCGCTGGTGTTACGAGATCTGGAGCGCCCCGCGGTCGAATGATCGCCACTTGGTGCCGCGCACGTGTGATGCCGACCCGCAGCAGGCGTCGCGATGCGGCGCGCTGCGCCTCGGTGTCGGTGTCGCGGAAGAAGCTGCCCTGGTATTGCCCTTCAACGAGCAGGACGCCGTCGAACTCTTTGCCCTTGGCCTTGTGGATGGTCATGAGGACGCAGCCGCGTGGGTCGCGCTGATCGGACTGAAGCCTGCCCGCCTCGAGCGCGCGGCGAACCAGGTCGATGGCGCGGCCGTAGCTACCGCGAAGATCCCAAGCTGAGGCGAGGCGGCTTCCGATCTCGTCGGTTGCTCGGAAGAGCCGGACGAACTTGGCGTTGGCTAGTAGATCCGACAAGTCGT
The DNA here is from genome assembly GCF_965345035.1 of Microbacterium sp. bgisy207. Classification (GTDB taxonomy): domain Bacteria; phylum Actinomycetota; class Actinomycetes; order Actinomycetales; family Microbacteriaceae; genus Microbacterium. Next base: position 20,255 of record NZ_CBDRMG010000005.1, on the reverse strand, counting down.
TCCCGGCCGCCAGCAGATCACGCGCGTGTAGCCAGTCCCTTGCAGGATCACCCTGAAGCACCAGACCGTTGTCGTAGGAGGCGGTGAGACCCTTGGCGCTGGCCAGCCGCTGCGTCTCACCTCTGCGCGCTCGGTCTGCGGCGGTACGGTATCGCTCGCTGGTCTGCCGGGCGGCGTTGCTCGCACTGGCAGCGTTCTTCGCATCGAAATAGTCGGCGATGCGGTCGAAGGTCTGGCCGAGCGCCGTTTCCTTGGGGCAGCCCGGCCATTCCAGAATCGAAGCTACTACCAAAGCAGCTGCTGCCGTGAGGTCGGCGTCCCACAGCACATCGTGCTCGACGGGTTTGATCGTCTGGCCGTTGAAGTTGTGCTCTTGCCCCAGGACCGTCGACAGCTTTCCGACGAGCGCGTTCGTTCTGGCGAGTACCACTACGGACGGGTGAGCGACCCCCGCCTTGCGGAGCGAGCCGAGCATCCAGACTACCTCGGCGTGGACGGTGCTATCGAACGCGTTCGGCCAGTAGGCGCGCGTGATCACATCCTTGGTCTCAGGCAGAGGCCGGTTCGTCAGGACGGCGTTGGCGTACTGCAGGATGCCGGCGTCGGGGCTTCGATGGTTCTCCCCGCTGAGATCGAACTCGGCCGGGCTGAGGTGGGTGCGCAGGTGATTGAGGCGCTCCGGATCCACGCGAGCGTCATAGTCGAAGATCCGCTGATCAGGGTCGGCCATAAACACGGTCTTCGACCGCGTCGACAGCGCCTTGACCAGCGCCCACTGCGCGTCATCGGTGTCCTGGAACTCGTCCAGGATGATCACGGGGTACTTGTTGGCGAGCAGCGATGCAATCGACGCGCTGCCAGCAACGAGTTGGGCGGCAGCGGCTGCGAACTGTCCGAATGTGAAGCGGCCGTCATCGCGCGCAAGACGTTCGGCCTCAGCGCCCCAGTCACCATCGAAGGCAGCCTTGGCGAGGTTCTCCTCGCCGGGATAGACAATGCGCGGAACGCTCCCGGTAAGCATGCGACCGTGCGCTCGAAGAATGTCCATGGCGAACGCATGGTAGGTGCGCACGGCGATCTGCCGCCGCTCGTCCGAGCGCAAGATGTCACGGCAGCGGATCTCGACCTGGCGGACGGCTGCGCGAGAGAAACTGAGGAACAGGATCTCTTGGCCAGGTTCTAGGGCGGGAATCATCTCCTGGGCTTTCAGCAGCGACAGCGTGGTCTTGCCGGAGCCGGGGCCGCCGAGTACCAGGACAGGGCAGTCGCGATCCAGCGCTTCCTGGGCGGTCTTGGAGAGCTGCACCTCCACGGTGCCTATTCCTCGGGCTCCGCGGCGTCGGCCGTCGGCGCAGAAGTGTCGTCATCCAGTATCAACTCAGGCTGGTCCTGGAGCTGCTCGTTGATGATGAGGAGCGCATCACGGATGAAGGCCGGCAGTTCGGCCTCGGTCTCGCACTGCTCGATGAGCGTTCCGGTGTACCCGAAGCCGAACGCATCGCCCTTGCGAGCCTTCAGCACCTTCGCTGCCAACTCGGCCAAGTCGCCGTCAGCAACCTGGTCAGCCACGTATGGGTGGCTTGACGGGTAGTCGTCGCGCCGCACGACTTCGTCAAGGAAGCTTCGCAGCACTCGCGTCGGAACCTGCTTCACGAGGATCTGCTCGATGCCGGTCTCCGGTGATTCCCAGAACTCGTCGAACGACTTGATGTTCTCCGTCGCGTCCGCTGCATCCGGGGCGTTCAGCTTGTCGCGCATGCCGTAAACCCGCTTGCCGAGCGCCTTGAAGATCGGGGCGTAGCGCGGGACTTCGCGGTCATTACCTGCGTTGAAGAGGGTGACTCCGGTGAGGTCGACGTGCGAGTAGTCGTCTCGGAAGCGTTCGAGCGCCGCGGAGACGGCGTGCACGGTGACCATCTCCGTCTGTCCCTCGAGGACAAAGACGGCACGGCTCAGTATCGCTTCGGCAAACTGGCGGCGCTGCGTGCGGTAGGTCTTCGGCTTGACGCTCGCGGTATCGATTGGCTCGCCGGAGACGGTGTCTCCGTCACGCGAGAGGATGACCACGTTCTCCGGGTCGAATTGCTCGATGACGTAGGGCGAGTGAGACGTAACGATCGACTGTCCCATCTGTTGCACCACGTACTTCGTCACGCGCCGCTGGGTGTGTGGAGGAAGCGCGATCTCCGGCTCCTCCATCACGAAGATGACCGACTGGTCTTCCTTGAGATCCGCGATAATCGTCAGCAACGCAAAGACCAGCAGGTTGATCGAGCCGGTGCCCTGCTTGGCGAACGGTACTGAGTGGTTGCTCGGTTGCGTCGCAACGAAGAGCCGCACGACCTCGCGCAGATGCTCGCGCGTCAGATCTGAGGCGAAGAACGCGGCAGAGTCCTCACCTGGAGCCAGGTTGACGAACTTACCGAGGCGCGTGCGGATGTTCTCTCGGATGACCTTGAGCTGTTCGATCTCTCCGATAGCCGGATCGAGGTCTTGCAGCGCGCCAAGCGCGTCCCGCCACATCTCCGCTGCGCTCTCACCGCCGAGTCGGAGAATGGTGTCGAGCAGCGAACCGCGCTGCAGGCTGAGCGCACGAGATCCCGTGCGCAGCGCTCGCAAGAAGATGAAGCCGCAGAGCCGCTTGTGCGCACGGCTGAACTGTGCACGGCCCGCTCCGAGTGATGCGCGCTCATCTTCGTCGAGCTCGTCGAACCCGGGTAGCGGGTGGTCGAAGAAAGTGTCCCCGATGAAGTCGTCCTCTTCACGGTCATAGCGCCCGATGAAGATGACGGGGAGTGCCCAGACGATTCCATCGCCGTCGGCAGATTGGAGGCTGTCGGGTTCTTCATCGATGAACGAGAGCGCCTCGTCGTCCCAGCGTCGAACGTGCTGGAAGAACCGGCGCAGCTGCTCGTCCGAGAGGTCAGTGAGCACTGCGCGCACGCGAATCTCACGTGGGCCGCCCTCATCGCCGAGGTAGTCACCGTGGGAGAAGTCGTGCTCGTCGATGACCGGTCTGCGATGGAGGCGCTCTGGCCCCAGGACCACCTCCAGCGCTTCGCACACCGTGGACTTGCCGATGTTGTTCCCGCCGACCAGCAGAGTGTGCTGTTGGAAGACCACCCGGCCCTCTGTGATACCGCGGAAGTTCTCGATCTCAAGCTGTCTGACCCTCATGCCGCGGCCTCCTCGTCATCGGGGGCATCCGCCACGTTCGGATCAGTCACACTGTTTAGCACCGCGCGTATGTTCCTACCTTCGCCGGCGGACACGAATCCAACCGCGGGTCGAATCACGCGATAAGAAGTCGCCATCATGAACTCAACGATCCCTCTTTCTTGGATGCACGCTCCTGCGCGCCGAGCGGAGCACCAAGCAATCGGATGGCCTCAGAACGCACCGCCCGTTCGAGGACGTCGGCCACGATCGCAAGGTGCCGGGGTTCGAATGAGCCTGAGCCGTGCGACAGGGTGTTTCGGGCTCTCGTGAGAGCGGTCTGAAGCGGGAGCGTTCCTTTTCCGATGTATGCCTTGCGAACGGCCTTGATCAGTTCGGTCTTCGTGAGTTCCTCCGAGACCTCGTCCGGCAGTCGCTTCAGCAGATCTGCGAGCGCCGAGTCGAGGCCCTGCTGAGCCTCCCGACGGAGGTTCTTGTTGATAAATGTGAAGTCGGCCTTCTCGAGAAGCTGCTGGGCACGCGCAAGTATGCTCTCCCGCTTGAGGCCGTACTTCTCTTTGTCCGCATCATGCTTGGCGCGGTTCTCGAAGCCGTATGACCCCTCCAACGCTTGGAGCAGAAGTAGGAACCTCGAGCGGGGATGTTGGTCAGCAGCCGTTGCCATTGCACCGTAGGTCTCAAAGAGGGGATGCCTAGCCGTGATCTGTCGTTGCCAGGCATGCAGTAGGTCGAGCAAGCTCAGGTCGTCGTTCGCAAGGTTGACCGCCGAACGAATCTCCTCGACCGCAGCGCGGGTTGAGTTGACGGGCAGGTGGGTGATGTCCCAGCCGAACACCTGGTCGCGGTGCGAGCGCGGGGCGGCCTCATCGACCACCGCGAGAAGGTACCGAAGCTCACGGGGAGCACCCGTCAGGAGCGAGATGAGCTGGCGGAGAGGGCGCACCCACTCAAGCCACCAATCGACAGCTGTCATTGGCTCGTCTGAGTTGAGGCGTAGGACTGGGCCGAAGGCCATCCTGAATTCGTAGCCGTCGAGCGCCCGCACGCTGTAGTCGTAGCTGAAAGTCATCGACTGGCCGCCGACGCTCCAGGTGAACTTGGCATCCTTGTCGACGGTGGCTTCCCAGACTGGCTCGTCGCCAGCCTTCATCGGCATCTTGACGCGCGAGATCGGTGCGACCCCCGCGACCGATTCCAGCCCCTCGATCTGGAGCTCGATGGAGGCATACTTCCGGTGTTCCGCCGTGTCGAATGCGTCAAGTGACAGTGCTGCGAAGGCTCCCACGGCTCGCCCATTTCCGGGGAAGCTGTAGCTGAGTTCACCGTTCATCAGGGCCACATAGGCCCCGCTTGAGAGTCGGCCTGTGAGGAGGTCGAAGGCGTGGCGCTGTGGGAACGAGGCGACTCCTGTAGCTCCTTCGGACACCCACTCGATCGGCAGATCGCCGTAAAGGATCCCGGTTGGGTACTTCCCCTGCTCGACGGTCAGGAGTCCCGGGATCGCCAGGTGGCCACCTCTACGGTCGGGCACCTGCCAGGTGATGAGGTACTCGCCGGTCTCAAACGGCAGCTTGACTGCTGAGGTCTCCTTGGCTGGTTTCATCGCGGCGCTCCGTGCGCACGCGCGAAGGCGATCATCCGCCGAACAGCGGCAGGGAGAAGGCCGTCAACGTTCGTCTCACCCACAAGGCGGATCAGGTTCGCCCAGACCTGCCCGCGGACAGCTTGGACATCGAGACTGTAGATCCGCGACAGCGCCTGTTCGACGTCGTCGACGGAACCCGGCTGTCGCGGCGAAGTGGATGTGCGATCACCGGACGGATGGTCGGTCTCGGTAAGAATCCGCTCGAGCGGGATCAGCGAGACGTCAGCCGGGTACTTCATCCCTGCGGCGTTGATCGAGAACCAGCAGTCGAGTTCGATCGCCCGCAACGTCTCGGCCTCGTTGCCGCGCCACCAGTGGAGCACAGCACCCTTGATCGGCGTGCGCTCCAGCGCGCCCAGAACGCGGCCCGACGTACCTGAACTGTGGATAGAGGCGACGCGGGGGGTCCTCTGAAGCGCGCTAAGCACCGAGGCGAACACCTGCTCCTGATCCGCAATTGGCACCTTTGAGCGCCCGTCCAACCCGATCTCACTCACGAAGGCGGTCGACGCGAGCAATGAGCTAAACCTCGTTGCGTCGAAGTCCTGCTGCGCCTGCGCGACGCCTGGATGACAGCCGACGCCCCAGATTGTGACATGATCGCGACGAGCTCTGACGGACTCGTACTCGTCCAACGATCGAGTCGCCGCGAACACGACTGCGCCGAGCCGCTCGAGGTCGGCGGGGCGAGTCTTCGGGTTGATATGCGCATGCAGGTCGAGCGGGGGAAGCTGGGGTGCCATCAGAAGAGCCCCCGCAGTTCCTCAACTCCCCGCCGGGACAGCGCGAGCGCGTCCTGCGCGGCGTATCCCTCCGGCAGTGACATCGCCATCACGTCGCGTGGCCGGATGCCTCGGTCGACGAAGTCGCGGAGCGGCTCAACGATCGACTTCTGCCGGACGAACGTGCCGTACCTGCCACTCGCATCTTCGGAGAGATAGGTCGTGGCGTCTGGAATGCCGGCGGCGGTGAAAGCTGCTCGGCGGACGAGGCAGCCGAAGCAGACACCGCAGGAGGAACCAGCTGGCGCTCCGCTGTAGCGCCCATCGGTGTGCGAACAGGAGTTTGTGCTGCTGAGGTAGGCCGAGGCGGCGTCGATGCCAACGGCATCTGCCACACGGCGGAACATCTCGCCCTTCGTGAGCGTCTCGAAGGGGTTCTCGATAAGGCCATGACCGCCCACGCTCCGCATCAGCGCAGACAGTTCGCGCAAGAAGCGCGGATGGGTGGTGTGCGTCGACAGGCTGCCACGGCGATCGGGGCCGAGCGGCGGGTTGAGCGAGGCAAAGCCGTTCTCGGCAATCCAGAGCGTCGAGCCAGCGCGCTCAGCGACGGCAAGCCCGAGCGCAAGGAAGAGCAGTGAGCGCGAGCGCGTCGATGTCTCGCTGCGGAACGATGAGCCGTCAAGGCGCCTCGATCCACGATGGAGGTGGAACTGATGATGCACCTGCCGGATGCCGGGTACCAGCTCGCTAATCGCGCTGACGATGCCCTGTTGCACCGGGGAGATCGCGGTCGAGCTGTACTGAGACACCAGCGACTGGGAATGGTTCCCGCCCAGCTCAACTGCGGACAACAGTGCGCCAGCGGCCGAGTCAGCGCCCCCGCTCAGAAGCACCGTCCGGTCATGGTGCTGCTCCTCGATCGGCAGCCCGGTCGCCTCAGCCAAAGGAGCCTGAGTGAAACTGAATGCCCAGCTGTCACCCGAGAGGAAGCCGACCGTGCGGGACAGCTGCTCAGCATACGGCGCCCAGATTTCAGGATCGGTCACCTCAACGGTGAGGGCGAAGTCCCGTGCGTTCCAGCTCGAGCCTCCGGCCTCACGGTGCACTGATCGATCAGCGGCAAGAACACCGAGCGCAATCCGGACGAGGTCGACGTTTCGTGGGTTCACCACGCCGAGGCCGGCCAGGTGGGGATCGACACCGCCAGTGAAGGTGGTGCGGCCGTTGCGCGTCCAGAGGAAAACCTCGTCGAAGCCGCCTTCCTCAAGGCCGGCATCAGCAGCTGCCTCGGAGAGTGTGAGCAGCAGCCGGGTCATGACGTGACTCCGAAGATCTGCCCGATGTCGCGGATGCCATTCTGGATAGCCTGCGCCATTTGCTGCTCGGTCGCGCCTGCCGGGTTCAGGGTTGCCTGCGCCGCGTACTCCGCTGCCACATCACGGATTTGGCGCTCCAGGCTACGGCGCTTCTCGAAGCTGGCGTCCTTGGCGTAGATCGTCGCTGACACCTCGGTCAACGCGGTCTCCGCGATCGTTGTCTCGATCGACTTCCTGACGACATCCTCCGGCGTCGGCGGATGATCCGCAGGCTGCTCCAAGATCCACTCGACAACGGTCGCGACGATGTCGCGTTCCTCAGCATCCGCAACTGTGCTGTCGGCCTGGGACTCAAAGGTCGCCTCGATGATCTTGAGCCCGATAGCGACAGGGTTACCGAGCGACTGCAGCTCGTCGTAGTTGAGACCAGCCTCACGCAGGGCCTCCCGGTTGCCAGACGAGTAGGCAAGCGCAAGCCGCCCAGCTCGCCCAGCTGCCCGAGATACCCGACCGACAGAGCGGGTGGCGCCACCCGATGAACGGCCACCCCCTCCGCCTCGGGCACCGCCCCCGCCGCCGCCACCTGGGCCGTCGCTGCGCCCACCGCGTCCGCGCGAGTTGAGCAGGACGCGAAGCGCCGGCCCGAGGTCTACACGCGGTTGCGCCGGCGTTCCGGGACGCGGCGGATCAGAAGCGTGGTCGGCTCCGTCCGCGCCGCTCGTGTCAGCACCATCGGCGGCGCCTGGCCCACCTGCGGCATCAAGCCACGCCGCAATGTTGTCGCGCAGGTCGCCTGCGTCCTTGCCACCGCTGCCGCCGAATGAGCCGCTAGTTCCCATTGCCGCTCCACGCCGTCTCGACGATGCCCACAGATTGCTGGAGTTGCTGGTCGTCTGACCCGTCCCGCCAGGTATCAAGCACCGGCCGATAGACCGCCTGATCCAGCGGTCGAAGCTTGATGATCGTTGCCGGTTCGACGTGGGCGGCGGGAAGACTCTTCAGCGCCTCCACAACACTCGGCTGGGTACTGGGCTGCTGCGCCGCGAGGCGAAGCAGGCTCTCGACGGTGAACTTCTGCAGAGCGGGCTGATCGCGAGTTCGGCGTCCGAGATGGCCGACCAGGATCTGGGCGTCGCCCTCTGGAAGCAGCTTCAAGGTTTCGTCGGTGACGCCTGCACGGTCGAGCTTGAGGCTTGAGGTCAGGGCAACCGCGAGGTCGCGGAGACGCTCGGGTAGGCCGGTGTCGATGACCTCGATCTTGGCGAATGAGGCAGCAAGGTATAGGTACCCGGAGATGGCGGATGCATCAAGTACGGGCGGGAGTTTCGCCCAGCGGCGGAGAGTGTCGCTGAAGTCGTCATCACGAGCGGGCTCTGGCTCCGGCTCGGCAACGGCAGGCTTCTTTCTGGCGCCGCGCTCCTTCGGCGTCTCTTCCTCGGAGGTTTCAGACGCCGGTTCCTCAATCGTCTCTGCGCGACCGTTCGCAGCAACGTCGAGCGCGTCAAGCTTGTCGCGCAGCTGGTTCGACGCGAGCCAGCCGAGCACGGTTTCAAAGTCATCGGTGAGGATGCGCTCCAGCACCATGAGCTTGGCAACCTCATCCGGCTCCAGCTCGAATCCACGACGCCGGGCAACGGCCTGGCGTACATTCAGGTCGTTGAGGAACCTCTTGATGCGGCGCGGATTGCCGTGGAACTTCTCATAGAGGATTGGCGTCAGGCGTGTGGCCGTGACAAGGTGCTCCGCCAGCACACTGCCATCCTCGACCTCCAGGTCGTCGAGGCTGCCGCCGCCTATGCGCAGCTCGTCGCACTTCGTGACGAAGGACGCATATGCCGCCTCGTCTTCGCTCAGCTCGGCCTTCGCGAGAAGGAGGAAAAGATACGCCTCGGTGTCGAATCGGCTCAGCGCGGGAAGAGGGATGGTCGTCTGGACGATCTTGTGCAGATAGAGCTTGGCCGGATCCTCATCCTCGTTTTTCGGAGCCGCAGTCTTGAGCTTCTGCTGGATCGCCTCGGCGACGCGATCCTCATCGGCCGCGATGACGAAGGACATGCGCTTGGCCGAAAGGAACAGCCTGATCGCTTCAAGGGTCTCGACCACAGTGTCCGGCAGGCAGCGGTCGAGATCGTCGACGAGCACCACCACACGCGACAGGTGGGCCAGCGCGGGATCAGCCAACAACGTCTCGAACTCTTCGCGGAAGGCGGTCATGCCTTTCTCGCCGTCGAGGCTGTCAGGCTCGTCGCTCACCAGCCCGAAGACGTCATCGATGTTTGGCAGCTGCATGGTGATGGCGGTCTTCGCGGCCATCTTGACCGCCTTCGACCAGTTCACCTTGCGAACGAGCTTCTTGAAGGCTTCGAGGCCAGCCTTGCCAACCGGGTCTGACTCTTTGAACTCCTTGCTGAGTGCGCCGAGCACCTCAGCGATGAGGCTCTCCTTCGGGCCAACCGCCGGGTCGTAGAGCCACGGCTGCGTCGAGATGACGAGCACCTTGCGGTCGCCGCTCTTGGAGCGCTCCGTGATCTCGGACTTGATCAGTTCAAGGACGCTGGTCTTTCCGCTGCCCCAAGCACCAGACAGCCCGATTGCCACCGGGTCGAGCCCATCGTCGAAGATGGCGTCTGCGGCCGTCTCCGCCACAGCACGAAAGGCCAGCAGATCCTGGGTGGCGGGCTCATCTGACCAGAGCGGGTAGGAGGAGGTCATACTGCACCTCCATCGGCGCCGTTCACAACTTCGCCGATCAGCAGCCCGTGCGTGTCGGTCGTGTAGTTGTAGTCGACCGGCCCGATTGGTGCGGCTTCGAAGTGGTGCTCCGCGAAGCGGATGCGCATGGCCTCGTCCCAGTCAAGGTCGTCGAGGTTGCGGGTGTCCTTGGTCTCGCGGATGAGGTAGAGCCGCTGGGTGCCGTTCTCGTCGTAGACGATGGCCCAGTCCGGCGAGTATTCACCGACCGGCGTGCGCACGCGGAAGCGGCGCGGCAGCTTCGTAAACAGCTTGACGCGCTCGCGGTTATTCTCGAGCTGGGCGGCGAAGGCGCGCTCGACGTGGCTGTCGTAGTCGACGTGGTCGTAAAGGTTCACGCCGCCCTCGGGCGCAGCGATGACGCCGTTCTTCGGATCGGGGTTGCCGGGCAGAGGCTGCGGCGGGTTCTTGGATTCGACTTCGAGGAAGACGACCTCCGCGTCCCACCAGTCGGTTTCGTCGATGGGTTCGTAGCTGATACCGCGAACCATCTGCTCGATCGTTTCGATGCGGATGGCGTTTGCCACGATCCGCGCCCAGCGGTCAGGATCGTCGAGGACGTGCCGGGCGTAGTCGCGGTCGGGATAGTTCAGGATCTCGCGCACGATCCCGGCCAGGGTCGGTCGGGTGAGCTGGAGGGGGAACTTGCCGTACTGGAGCTGATCCTCGATGAGCTGCACGATGTCAGGCAGCCGCTGGCCCACGACGACGATGCGTTCGCCGCGCGACTCGGCCACCGCAGAATCTGCTGTGATGACGTGCCCCTCGTCGTCGTAGACGAGATCGGCGGACTGCACGACGTTGGCGCGGCGCTCGATGAACTCCAGGTCGGCCAGGTGCTCGGACGCCGCAACCACGATGCAGAGCGCTTCCGGCTCAACGGTGACGCGGTAGCGCGCCTTGTAGCGGATGCGCTTCCACAGCTCGGCGAACTCGGGGCTCTCGAACAGGGCAGGGCGTCGGCGGACGATGACCTCGTTGTCGGCATTGTCGACCTCGGGGCCAGCCTCGCCGGAGCCACCGCCAGAAGCGATGTACTCGGCATTCAGACCGTCGCGGAACTCCGTGAACGACTCGTCCACGATGAGGGTCAGCCGGTTGATCGCCGGGTCCATGACACGGTGACCGTTCTGGTCAACCGGCAAACGCAGACCACGGCCGATCTGCTGGCGACGCTCCAACTCCGAGCGGGTGTGTCGCAGGAAGCCGACCTGGAAGACGTTCGGGTTGTCCCAGCCCTCCTTGAGCGCAGAGTGAGAGAAGATGAACGCGCGCGGGTTGGCGCGATCGAGAATGAGTTCCTTGTTGGCGATGATCTCCTGGTACGCCCGCGCCTCCAGCTCGGCATCCGACGCTCGACCAGACGTGTCCTTCAGGATTCCCGTCTTGGTCGACGGGAAGTATGCGACCCGCAGTTCAGCCGGGTCGGGCATGTCGCTCTCGGGATAGCCGGCGCGCAGCCACTCCTCGCGGTACAGCTCGTCGAACATCGCAGGTAGTACCGCCTCGTCACCGGCATAGTCGGCCACACGTTCGACGAAGAACAGTGACAGCACCTTGACGCCACGGTTCATCGAGTCGATCTGCCCCTGACGGGCCAGGTGCGTTCGAATGGTGTGGCGGATCTGGTCACGCCAGACAGCCTCGGCATCGACGCCGGTCTCGGTTCCCGCCTGCACGACGAGGCCGTTCTCGAAGATCACCCGGTCTGGCTTGCGCTCGATGCTGTCGACAACCAGGCCGCGGTACTGCGGCAGACTGCCGGACTCCTCGAACAGATCGGTGCCGTTCTGCAGCACCACCGGCACCCGCTTACCACCGGCCTTGTCGATTACGGCCTCTGCCATCAGGCGCTTGCGGACGCTCCGAAGCTTGTCGAGACGGACGTAGGGCTTGCCGTCCTCGCCCGCGACGATGCCCTTGACTGACACCCGCTTGACCAGGCCCGCCTCGGCGGCCTGCTTCGGGCCAAGCCGATGCACGAGGTTGAACGGCTCCTTGTGGGTTGCGCTGTAGCGCAGCGCAACCAGCGGGTTCAGGGTGGCAATCGCCTGTCGGCGCAGCGGCGTCGCCATGTTCTGCGGCTCATCGATCAGGACGACCGGGCGGGCCTTGGCGATCTGCTGCACGCCGCTGAGCGAGTCACCCCACAGCTGGGGCTGCTCCGCACTGGCGTAGAGCGTGTTCGTGTCCGGCTTGTCGAGCGCCTGCACGCTGGCGACCAGGAACTGCACCGTGCCCGACGGCTCGGTGAAGTCGTTCAGCGCCGAGTTCTCGCCCAGCACACCCCACTTGTACGGGACGCCGGGGTACTTCAGCCGGAAGTGCTCTTCGGTCTGCTCGAACGTCTTGACCACACCCGCACGGATCGCGATCGAGTGAACCAGGATCACGAACTTCCGCAGCCCATACAGCTCCGCCAGACGCAGCGCAGTCGAGATATAGACATACGTCTTGCCCGTGCCGGTCTCCATCTCGACGGAGAAGTTCGGGAACTCGCGGTCGGTGCCCTCGAGATCTGTCTCCGCAAGCAGCTCCAGCTGCGTCTGCGGTTCGACAGCCTCGCGGGAGGTGATCGTCCTCAGGTTGTCGGTAAGAACGGAGTGTTCCAGCGTGAAGCCCGCGTGACCCTCCGCGCCAGGCGCCTGCCCAGCAAGCGCATAGCGCGGCGGCACCAGGGCACCCTCAAACAGGTCGACCACCGCAGAAACGGCGGCCGACTGGTGCGGCTGATCGTCAAAGCGAAACTTCACGAGGCACCCGCTCCAGAAGAATCAGCTTTGACTGCAACCGCGGCGCCAATGTCAGCGTCACCGAGTCCTCGACCTGGTCGCCACGAAGAATCAGGGTGTCGTCATCACTCAGGCCCAGCGCATCGGCCGTCGCCAGCGAGAACGCGTCGAGCGAGATCAAGAGGCGACCCGACGTGCTCTTGCCGTCGGCGGGAGTGAACTCGTAGACCGTCACACCGTCAACTTCGTGCGTCGTCACGCGCGCATCGAGCTTCGTACCCGTGGCCTTGAGCGCCACCTCCCATGCCACGTCGAGCGGCTTCGCACCATCAACCACCGGAGCGCCCGCCGTGTGGTCGAGCACCTGCGTCAGGTAGCTCTGCCCGGTCATCTCCGGCAGCGCGAAGAGCGGCTTCTCGATGACGAGGTTCGTCGGACGCGTGCGGAAGATCCGGAAGCCGAGCTGGGGAGCATCGAGCGTCTCCTGTTGCAGGGAAGCCGCCGCACGACGCAGTCGCTCGGCCGTCACCTCGAAGATCGTCTCGTACCCGGCGGCGAGCGCGTTCTTACCCGACTCCTCGGACGCATCAGGCTTCTCCGGCACCTGCACCAGAATCCAGTGCCGCGTCTTGCCATCCCTCGGGTTCTGCTCCCACACCGCCTGGCCGGTCGAGCCAGAGCCTGCGAAGAAGTCGAGGATCAGGTCGCCGTCGTCAGTGATGGCGTGGAAGAGGCGGGCCAGTATCTCTGTGTCTTTCGGGTAATCGAAGACGGTGGCGCCCATGAGACTGTCGAGCGCCTTCGAGGCTGCCCGGCGATCCTTGTAGAAAACAGACCCCGGCGCCCACTCCTCGTGCTCGTGCAGATATGACTTGATCTTCAGGCGTTGGTCGACGCTCTCCGGGTAGTAGATGCGGCCGTCAGCATCAAGCTGCTCCATGCGTTCGCGGCTGTAGGCCCAACCGTTCTGATGAGGCTTGTAGCCCTTGAAGTCGTAGACGAGATTGGGGCGCGGGTTGGGACTACGCAAGTTATCGGGGAAATAGACCCCTCGCTCGTCGACGTAGTTGAAGTGCTCGTGCGCCTTGGAAGCATGCTCGTCCGGGAGTGCACGGAACCAGGCGAGCAATCCACTATGGATTGCAGAGAAGTCCTTTCCATGACTACCACGAAGCTCTTCGACCTTGGCGTAGATCTCGTCCAGTCCGGCCTTCCGTTCACGCCAGCGTGCGTCCTGTTCACGCAGATAAGCGTGGTCGCGTGCATAGGCCACCACGTAGTCGTGACCAACCGAAATCTGCCGAGCGTCGTTCTTGCGACCGCCGTTCCACACGAAACTGCCGACGAAGTTCTCTGCGCCGAACACCGCGTCGAGTAGAAGCCGCAGGTGGTGCACCTCGTTGTCGTCAATGGAAACGAGGATCACACCGTCACGGCGCAACAGGTGACGAGCCAGCGCGAGGCGCGGGAACATCATGGTCAGCCACGGCGCATGCTTGCGGCCGCCGGTCTCGATCCGGCTGGTCGTGGCGTTGCCCTGGTCGTCGACCTGGCCGGTCTCCTCGAGGTACTGCCGCTCGGGCACCGCGAAGTCGTCGTTGTAGGTGAACGTGTCTCCCGTGTTGTAAGGCGGGTCGATGTAGATCAGCTTGACGGCGCGTGAGTAGCCATTCTTCAGGAGCTTGAGCACCTGCAGGTTGTCGCCCTCGATCAGGACGTCACGAGCATCCGGCCAGTGCACGGAGGCATCCTCATCGGGAACGAGCGTTGCCGTGGTCGGGACGCGCGCGTCCTGGCGTGCTCGCTCGATACCAGGCCAGCTGAAGGAGAAGGCAGGCTTGACCTCGCCGTCAAGGCCAAGCGCCCCGAGCAACGCATTACGATCAAGTTCCCCATCGAGGAAGGCACTGGGCACCAGGTCGCGGAGCTGGGCGAGCAACTCTTCGTGAGCGTCCCGGGTCTCGTCCGGCACCGACGGGGTCATCGGGCGACCTCCTGGCGATGGGCGTCACGGTTACACGTTGTGCTGCTGGGGCCGTGCGACCACCTGGTGCTGAACGTTGTCATGCTGTGCTGGTTCTCCTCCGCGCTGAGGCGCGTCTTAAGTTGTGCTCTCGGGGCGTGTCCTACGCTACCGACGACCACTGACACTGCTAGGGTGCCGCGCCGGAGGCGGTGCCGAGAGGGGTCTCGCGACGGGGAGCCTGACCGGCTCGACCGAACGTTGCGATCTGTCCTGATTATCTCACGATCAGGACTTTTCGTGAAGATCGACTTACACCACTCGAAGGTTGGCTCGGCTCGGAGTTCGCAGCTGCGCTTCGCCTTCGATAGCAAAGGTGACTAGACCAAGCATGAGGTCGCGAACGTCTTGACCACGCACGTCGAGTGCGCGCGCGATATCAATGAAGCTCTTACCCTGAGAGCGCATGTCTGTCATCACTTGTGTGAGCAGGCTGGAGCTTTCCGCGAGCAGGTCTGAGCCCGGCTCGCCGCGCCGGAAGCCCGCGCTAGAGAGCTGTCTCGCCAACGTGCTGTAGGTCCAGTCCGAGATCACACCCAGCCTGTGTGCACGCAGGTTGAGCGCCATCGCGCTGACGCGCCACCGCCGCTTGAGTACCAGGATGTCTTCGAGCATGAGGTTGCCCCTAATCGAGCCGAGGACGTCAGCGCGCGGCATCAGGAAGGCTGAAGCGAAGTCGTTTGCGGCCTGCTCCTTCTCCTTGCCAGGCTCAACGTGTAGTGAACCACCGTGCATGACCAGGTGCCCCAACTCGTGGGCGAGGTCGAAGCGCAGGCGCTCGGCAGACTTATGCACGTTGAGGAAAATCACCGGCGTCGCCCTGTGCCGGAACGAGAACGCATCGACCGCCTGAAGCGGCCCGCCGGCTGAGTAGACCTTGGCACCCTTGGACTCGAGAAGCTGCAGCAGGTTCTTGATCGGCGCCGCGCCAAGCCCCCATGCACCGCGCAGTGCCTCCGCGGCCTGCTCGGCTGGGAGCACCTCGTCAGCATCGAGCAGATCCTGGAGCTCCGGCACCGCCGGAGCGGGGGCTTGGTAGGTCGCTTCGATCCAGTCCGAGAGTTCGATGGCTAGCGCAGAGAGCGACCGCGCGGTCTGCTCATCCTTCTTCGCCAGCCGAGACGTAGCCCGGAAGTGGAAGGCGTCCGTGGGCGGCAGCGCAGTGACGGGGCGGTAGAAGAAATCGACTGGGAAGTCCAGGGCCCGCGCGAACTCGCGGATCAGCTCAGGGCTAGGAGTTCGTTTCAGGTTCTCCGTCTGAGAGATCCACGGCGCGGTGACCCCGACCTCAGCCGCGAGAGCGGTGGCCGTCACCTGTCGAATGGCGCGCGCCATCTCCACGCGCGCGGGAACGAAGGTATTGCTCATCGGGTCAAACCCTTCGTCTTAGCGTCGGGCGATCTTGAACGAGAAGTCGTCCTCGTCGTTGCCCTCTTCGAAGCTGAATGCACCAAGCGCCAGGTCGAAGGCAGGGAAGATGATCCGTTCCGACCAGCTGTTCACGAAACTGCCGAGCCGTCCAACAGGCCGCGACAGCTCCAGGTGCACGAGGCCGTCGCGCTCGTCGTAAAGGAGGATACGGACGTCGTCGACGTCAACTTCACCCTCGTCGGTCGGCTGGCCAAACATCGCGACCGCGCCGTTCTCGTCCACACGGCGGGCGAAAGCGGATCCCTTGGGGTTCTTGGTGGTCGGGCTACCGTAGGTGACGCCAGTAAAGGCGTTGCCGCTGCTGACGATGAGCCCGAGGTTGAGCTCAGGTTGCAGGAAGTAGGGAAGATTCTCGGGGTCGAACCGCCGCCACCCAAGCTGCAGGAGCATCAGCCCCTCGTGCACCGTTTCGATGGTGCGCGCCCAGCGCGTGAACTCGGGAGCAGACTTCGGTGCAGCCGGGCTGAAGGTGCGGCTCTCCGCCGCCGCGACAGACACCGCACGCTCGAACACAGTCGCCTCGAGCCGCATGGGCGCGAGCAGGCCTGCCAATGCCTCGCGGGTCTTCGGGGTGTGGATTGCCATCAGGAGTCCCTTCTCGCGGCTGAGCCGACACCTCACCGTAGCAGACTGAGTAAAAGAACAGACACATGAAGTTAGGGTGTGTCGCAGGGAAGGCCTTCTCGGTCCTCAGACCCCGAGCACCGCTCGCCGCACCCGCATAGGCCACGGCGCCAGCGTTGCCATCCGGTACCTCAGCCACAGGTCGACGAGCGCTGCCTGGTCAGTCACGATCTGCACAGCCTGCCGCGTCGTCTGATCCCACGTATGACGCGGCCGGAGCCCGGCACCGTCGAGGTACGCGGCGATCGTCGCTCCGGCGTAGGGCCGGAGGGCGAGTGCTTCGGAGAGCTCACCGCGCACGTCGATCAGGTGTTCCCGGAGTGTGTGCTGCATCCAGTGTGGCCAGCGATGCGCCGTGGAGTCGTCTTCCAGTTGGGCGATGATGACGTACGGATCACGGCGGCAGTCGTCACACGGACGGTCTCCGCGAACATCGGACGACGAGCCTGATGGGCTGCGCTGTCACGCCACGACTGCAGCGCCCGGTTCAGCTTCTCGTCCCAGGATGGATAGGGCTCGCCGTTCATCAGTAGGCAGACGTCGCGATGTAGTTCGGTTCCAGCGCCACCGTCTTCGGCAGCGTGCCCGGGTCGAAGCGCCGGCTCAGCTCGATCCGCTCCTCCAGTTCCGGCGTCAGCCACGAGTGCACCTCCAGCGGATACCCCATCCAGAACAGTCGCTTCACGACGGGCTTGTACCAGCAAGCCACCCGGGTCTGTCCCTCGAAGATGGTGAACTCGGCATGCAGTGACCGGGCATGCGACGTCGACCCGATGACCCGAATCGGGCCGATGACCCGAATCGGGTGCGCCAGGTCGATGCAGAAGTCCGAGATGAAGGTGCATGACGAGGTGTGCCCACCAACAGAAACGACCCGAGTCGAGATACTCGGGTCGTTATCGAAGATGGCGGTACTCGCCGCAATGGAGTTCTTGCCATAGTCGGCAAGGCGGAGGTAGTGGAGGCGTTTCGGCATAGCGGAGGCTCCTTTCCGGGAGGGCAGGGACGAGGAACATACCGTCCTCCCCCGGGCCAAGCCCAGTCCGGCAGTAGCGACCCCAAAGCGCCCGTAGGAGCCCCATCCGGCGGCCTCAGCCGGAGTACCCCCGGTGCGTGTTCTCCTTGATGAACGCCATCAAAGAATCACGTGCGATGTACTTCCGACTGCCGATCTTCGTGTGCTCAATATCCCCACGGTTCGTCAGCTCGTAGACAGCCGAGTAGGGAATCCCCAGCGCCTTGCCCGCGTCCTTGAGAGACAGTAGCATCGGCCCGGACTCCGAGAGCAGGTTCGGTCGGATCACTGTCGTCTGCTCAGCTTCGACCACCTCGACTTCCGATGCCACGTCTTTCCAGGAGCCGAAGTACCCGTACGGGCGGTTGAACTCTTCCTGCACCTTCTTCGCCGCGTCCTCTTCGTCCGTGGCACGCACCCACCGCTCGGCGACCTGCACGCGTGTCACCACGACCTTGTATCTCATGTACGTCTCCTGCTTCTGCACCTGCCGGGTGCGTGGCTTCTTCGATGATCTCCCAGACCCCGTGCGCTGAACACGACGCATCGCCCGCACTGTCGCTCCGACATGCTCGTCGTCGACGACAGCGGCACCAGGTTGCTGCGGTGCTGGAGCAGGTGACGCTGGAGCTTCATCCTCTTGAAAGCGAAGATGCGCAAGCAAAGAAAAACCGCCGATCACAGGGGTCGATACGGCGGAATTTCTTGGAGGGCCCAGTGGGGCTCGAACCCACGACACCCTGCTTAAAAGCCAGATTTGTACCACTTTGGTGGACATGCCTACCCCTGTTATCACAGCACTTCGCACACGTTCACGTTGCCTCACATTGGGTTCCGTTGCCGTCAATTACTGCCGTCAAACCGTCCTGCCGAATATCCATCAAAGCGAGCGCATTTTCACGTCAGCGAATCGGCAGGGAGTCATACGTCAAGCCTGCAACGCTGCTCTCATGAACAAGCTCCGCAAGGCATCGTTCCCGCTGTCTCTGCTGCCCGCCACACCGCTCATGCCCGAGAAGAAGGAGCCGCGTCCATGACGCTCTACGACGAGACCCCACCCATCCCGCATCCCGACCAGCTCAGCTTCGAGACGATCGACGTCGGCACCGGGCAGCCCGTGGACGACATCCCAACTGGCAAACGGGCAGTGATCTATCTGCGCGTCTCCACTCCGAGCCAGGTCAACACCGACTACGACCCGGAAGGTATCTCCCTTCCAGCGCAGCGCAAGGCCTGCTACCGCAAGGCCGACCAGCTCGGAATCACCATCATCGACGAGTACATCGAGCCTGGCCGCTCCGCCCGGGAGATGACCAAGCGACTGGCGTTCCAGCAGATGCTGGAGCGCATCCGCACCGAGCGGGACGTCGACTACGTCATCATCTACAAGCTCTCACGCATGGCCAGGAACCGCTTCGACGATGCCATCGTCGGTGCCGAACTCAAGAAGCGCGGAGTCACCCTCATCTCCGCCACCGAGTCCATCGACGAGACCCCGGTCGGGCAGCTCATGCACGGCATCCTCGCCGCGTTCAGCGAGTTCCGCTCCGCCGAAGAGGGAGCCGACATCGCCTACAAGATGGGCGAGAAGGCCAAGAAGGGCGGCACGCTCGGCAAAGCACCCATCGGGTACATCAACACCATCGACCGCATCGACGGCCGCGAGATCCGCGCTGTCGCCATCGACGACGAGCGTGCGCCACTCGTCCGGCTCGCATTCGAGATGTACGCCGCAGGCGAGGCGACCCTCGAAGACATCCAGAACGAACTCACCGACCGAGGACTGCGCACCCGCCCCACCCAGCGCCGCCCCGCCGGCCCGATCTCCGTCTCCAAGATCCACCAGATGCTCCAAGACCCGTACTACGTCGGCATCGTCACGTACAAAGGCGAGGAATACCCCGGCCGGCACGAGCCGCTCATCGACCGGGAGCTGTTCGACCAGGTGCAAGACCTCCTCGCCTCGCGGGGCAGGGCAGGCGAACGCCGCCGCGTGGTGCACCACTACCTCAAGGGCACCCTGTGGTGCGGCGCCTGCTGGCGACGCGACAGGTCCATCCGCCGCATGATCGTGCGCCGCACCATCTCCCGCAGCGGCGAGGAGTACTTGTACTTCTTCTGCCGCGGCACCCAGGACGGGTTCTGCGACGCCAAGTACTCCAACGTCCACCGCATCGAACGCGCCGTCGAGGAGCACTACCGCACCGTCCAGTTCAGCCCCGACTTCCTCCAGGCCATGCGCAAGACCCTCGACGACGCCCTCGCCGAGCAAGAAGCCTCACAACGCGCCCTGAAGGAACAGCTCGAAGGGCAGCTGGAGCGCCTGGACGCCCAGGAAAGCAACCTCCTGGAGCTGGTCGTCGACGACACCATCCCGAAGGAGAAGATCCGCGCCAAGCTCCGCGAGATCGGCGCTGAACGCGAACGCCTCACCGCCCAGCTCCAGGCCACCGTCGACACGCTCAAGGACGCGGTCGAGTTCATCGAGACCAACCTGCGCCTGCTCGAAGACCCCTACGAGCTGTACATGAACGCCAGCGACGAAGTCCGCCGCCGCCTCAACCAGGCCATCTTCAAGCACATCTTCATCGACCATGACGAGATCATCGATCACGACCTCGAAGACCCGCTCGGAGACCTCTTCACCGTCCAGACGATCTACCACGCCAGCACCATCGGAGCACCGCCTGGCCGCCTGCACGACCTCGCCCAGGCCTCCTGGGCCAAGGGGTTAGCGGCAGAAAAGAGTGGATGCGATAGCGGTTCTGGCGCGTGATTCCGCGGTGATGGGGGGACCGTTATGGTCGACGACTCTT
>NZ_CBDRMG010000004.1:0-241919 GCF_965345035.1 Microbacterium sp. bgisy207 | reverse complement strand
GCATCGGGCTCTGTTCCAGCAGCGCCTGTCGCGCGCGCAGAAGGGTCGTGACCGGCCAGAGATCATCCGAGGCCTCCACCTCGGGCCATTCGGCGTCGGGGTCGTGACCGTCGAAGCGCTCCACGGCGATGAACGACTCGGCGAGGGCCCGCTCGTCTCGCAGCGCCCGGCTCCATGCTGCCGGGATGTCGCCCCCGACGCGGTCGAAGCGCCGGAGTTGCCGACGAGCCTCCACCAGGTTGCCGCGAAGCGCGTGTACGGTCGCGGACTTGGCGAGGATGCTGCGGTGGAGAGGACCGCACGTGTCGGCCAGACGCGCGGCGGTCGCTGCACGCGAAGCAGTGCTCGAAGAAGCGGCGGCGAGCCCGGAGCCTCAAGACTCCCGTCCTCGTCGCGCCGCGTCGCCTCAGCCAGAAGCGCTGCACCGTCGTGAGGTCGCGAGCGGACTCTGTTCTCGCTGAGCGCCACGAGCATCGACTCTGCACTGACCGCGTCGACCTGCACCGGTGCGCCCGGAGCCAACTCGGGCACGCCCAGGAGATCGGTCCCCTGATGGGATCGCAGCACCACGCGTGCCGCGGCGACGCGCACCGCCCAGATTCCGTCGTGCGGGGCCAGCGTCGCCAGGGCCCGTGTCGCCAGACGGAGGTCCTCGAACAGCAGCCCCCAGAGGGCGAACTCGAGGATCGATGCCACGTCGTCGAGCCGTTCGCCGTCGATTGCGGCGCTCAGGCTCTCGCGCAGCTGGTCATCGACGTGGCGGTGCATGGGTTCCTTATAACGAAGGCTGCCTGCACCCGCCAAAAGCAGCCTGGGAAAGGGTGGAGTCGATCGTGAACTCCGCGTCAAGACAAGTCTAGGGCGTGGCGATGGTTGGACGATCTCTCGGTGAGACACGGATGATTTCCCCGTTGCGCGTCGAACGGGCCTGTTGCCGAGTCCAATAATCGAACCGGGGGGAGACGCGGGCACCATGGTGTCCGCGCCCGGTGTCTCGTCTGGGGAAGGCCCGTGACCCGCAGTTCCGCTGCTTCTGTTGTCGCCGGATGGATCCGGGCGATCAACGCTGCCGATCTGCCCGGTTTCCTGCGCGAGCTCGAAGAGGACTGCGTGCTCGTGGAGCCTCAACACACCTACATCGGCAAGGGCAATCTCGCCGAGTGGTTCGAGATGGTCGTCCTCGGACGATCATCCACACTTCGCATCCTCTCGGCGCACGACGCCGAGCCTGACCATCTGCTGGCGTGGGCGGAGTGGCACGCGCGGAGCTTCCATGACGAGATCAGGATGTGGACCCCGCTCGCGGTGCTGACCGCGGACGGACGCATCCGCGAGATCCACATCTCGCCGCCGATGCGGGTTCCGCGGCTCGTCGCGAGCCCGCCCGGACCAGAGGAGAGCGCTGCATGAGACGAGCCCACCGACGAAAGCCGCACACCCCCCGCCGCCCGCCGCGGCCCCCGGGGGGTGCACGATGGTGGCACTACCTTCTGGTCGCGCTGCTCGCGGTTGCGGCAACAGCGCTGGCGGCCGGTGCCCTCATGCACGACTACTCGCCCATACAGCGGTCGGAACAGGCCGAAACGATCAGCGCCCCGGCCCCGAACTCACCGACGGACGTGGGCCGGTAGCTCCGCCCCGTTCCAGGTTCCGGGAGCGCCACAGGACTCCCGCCGCGATCACGCCCTGCACCATGACGATGGCACTGATCACGGCGGCGATCGTCCCGGCCGCCTGATCGGATGCCGTCAGCAGATCGAAACCGCCATGCCAGATCAGCACGGGGACGATGCTCCATCGTGCGCCGCGGGCCAGCCACGCCAGAAGGTACGAGCCGGCGACGAGGGCGAGCATCCAGCCCACGATGCCGGGTCCCATCTCGCGATACGTCGGGTTGAACACGAACGCGGGCGCGTGCCACACGATCCAGACGCCCGCGACGATGAGCGCGGCCCAGAACGTCGAGAATCGCCGGGCAAGGTGCGGCAGCAACCAGCCCCGCCACCCTGCTTCCTCCCCGAGCCCGAAGGTCAGCACCCAGACGGTCGCGACCGCTGCGACATTCCATCCCGGCAGCTTCTCCGTCAGCCCGAACTGAGCCATCTCGGGCCACCCGCCGGCCACGATTGCTGCGGTGAGATAGCCGGCGACGCCGTAGGCGACCGGCATGCCGATCGCCCACCACCACCACACGCGACGGAATCGCAGCGAGAACGTCCGACCCGCCCAGGAGCGTACGCCCCGCCATCCACCGCTGTACGCACTGGCTGCGAGCGCGCCGGCCAGCGGTCCGAACGACCCGGCGAAGAAGATGAGCGGGACCTGCGGAAGCTCGGGGGCGCCGAGCGCGGCGATCGCCAGCGGCGTCCACACGAGCCACGTGAGCCCGAACGTGGTCACCACGAACACGACGGTGCTGCCGCGTCGTCCCGCGACCAGATCGTCGACGGATGACGTCATCTCGACCTCCGCGCCGGCGCCGAGGCGACTGCTCGCGCTGCCGCGAGCGCCGAGGTCACATCGGCGGGGCGAAGATCACGCTAGGGGGAGCAGGCAGGTCGGTGAAGGGACCTCGGTCCTGGCCCGCGCGCGGCCCGGAACGCCCCGGGGATCGACGGGCAGTGCCACGACCTCGTCCGAGCGTTGTCCCGCAACGAGCAGCCCGTCCGGGAGCACCAGGTGGTGCCGGGGCCAGTCGACCTGTGCCTCCACGAGGGCCAGCGGCGTGACAGTCTCGCCTTCGCCGGTGACCCGCAGCACCGCGATCGTGTTGCTGCCGCGCACGCCGGCATACAGCACGGTGCCATCCCGCGACGGCGCCAGTTCCGCTGCCGTGTCCCCGTCGAGCGTGCCCGACCCGAGCGGCGTGCCTCCGACGACCCCCCACGTTCCCGTCTCATCCGGCGCGAGCACAAACAGCTCGCACGAGAGCTCGGCGACGATGTACAGGTGTCCGCTCGGGTGCAGGATCCCGTGACGGGGCCCACAACCACGCGGCATCGTCACCTCCTGCAGGAGCCGAGGCGCACCGGAGCCGGTCCGCCAGAACCGCACGAGATCGAAACCCATGTCCGTTGTGGCCACGACGCCCGGCGCGACCACGATCGACTGGTGCGCGTGCGAGACCCGGGCGTGCTCGTCGTAGCCGGCGTACGGATCGGATGCGGCATCCGCTGTGACCGCTCGGCGAAGGCGGCCCTCGGCGTCCAGATCGAGCTGAACGACCCGGCCGTCCCCCCAGCAGGTCACGAAGAGCCGCTCGCGCCCCACGAGGATGTGGCACGACGCGGCCCCGACAGGGACGGGCTCGCCCAGGGGCTTCCAGGCATCGGCGCCGTACGCCGTGAACGCCTGGACGGCTCCGGCGCCTTCGAGTGTCGCGTAGACGACATCGAGCGTCGGGTGCCTGGCGATCCACGAGGGCGACGGGGCGGCCACGGCTGTTCCCCGCCACACCAGGCTGCCCGCTGCGGTGGCGTCGGCGTCGCCTGCCGTGAGCAGCCCGATCCCTCCGGCGGTGCCCTCCATGTCTGCGGTGTAGCCACCCACCAGGAGTCGCATGCGCGGGCCTCAGTCGACCAGGTCGTGTCGCACGATCACGGCATCGCGACCGGGTCCGACACCGATCACCGAGATGCGTGTGCCGCTCATCTCCTCCAGCGCCAACACGTAGTCCTGCGCCTCCAGCGGCAGATCGTCGAAGGAGCGTGCCCCCGAGATGTCCTCGCTCCAGCCCGGGAGGTACTCGAGGATGGGTCGTGCGTGGTGGAAGTCGGACTGGTTGTCAGGGATGTCGTCGAACCGGCGCCCCTCGACGTCGTAGGCGACACAGACGGGGATCTGCTCGAGTCCGGTGAGGATGTCGAGCTTGGTGAGCACGAGGTCGGTGATGCCGTTGATGCGCGTCGCGTACCGGGTGATGGGCGCGTCGTACCACCCCACGCGTCGCGGGCGCCCGGTCGTGGTCCCGAACTCGAATCCGCGCTGTCGGATCCACTCTCCCTGCTCGTCGAAGAGCTCGGTCGGGAAGGGTCCGGAGCCCACGCGCGTCGTGTAGGCCTTGACGATGCCGACGATTCGGTCCAGGCGATTCGGGCCGACGCCCGAGCCGGTGGCGGCGCCGCCGGCCGTCGCGGACGACGACGTCACGAATGGGTACGTGCCGTGGTCGACATCGAGCATCGTGGCCTGCCCGCCCTCGAAGACGACCAGTTCGCCCTTGTCGAGCGCGTCGTTCAACAGGAGCGAGGTATCGGTGACCATCGGACGCAGCCGCTCGGCATAGGAGAGCAGGTCCTCGACGATCTCATCGACCTCGATCGCTCGACGGTTGTAGACCTTCACGAGCAGGTGGTTCTTCTGCTCGAGGGCACCCTCGACCTTTTGCCGCAGGATCTTCTCGTCGAAAAGGTCCTGCATCCGGATGCCGACGCGGTTGATCTTGTCTGCGTAGGCCGGACCGATTCCGCGCCCCGTCGTTCCGATCTGGCGCTTGCCGAGGAAGCGCTCCGTGACCTTGTCGAGCGTGCGGTGGTACTGCGTGATGACGTGTGCTGCCGAGCTGATCTTCAGCCGCGAGGTGTCGATGCCGCGCGCGCGCAACGCCTCGAGCTCCCCGAACAGCACCTCGAGGTCGACCACGACTCCATTGCCGATCACCGCATTGACGCCTGGCGAGAGAATCCCGGAGGGAAGCAGGTGCAGGGCGTACTTCTCATCGCCGATCACGACCGTGTGGCCGGCGTTGTTGCCCCCGTTGAACTTGACGACCCAGTCGGTGCGCTCACCGAGCAGGTCAGTGGCTTTGCCCTTACCTTCGTCGCCCCACTGCACTCCGACGATCACGATGCCTGGCATGGGGTTCCCCTCGGGCTGACGACGTGCCTTACGCGTCGATCCTACCGAGGCGTCGATACAGTGATGCCATGCTGCGCAGTCGCCGGTGGGCACAGGCTTGGGCTGTTCTTCGTCTCCTGGTCGCTGCGGCGGGCGTGGCCGCCATCGTCGGGCAGCTGATTCGCACCGTGAGCATCTCGGCCGCCAACGGGTGGCCACTGGGCCTGACAGCCGTCGACTTCTTCAGCTTCTTCACGATCCTCTCCAACGTCGGAGCCGCCGTCGCGCTGACGATCGGAGCGTTCCTGATCCTGCGCGGCCACCGCATCGACCCCGCCTGGTTCGCCACACTGCTGGCTGCCGTGTCGACGTACATGCTCATCACCGGGATCGTCTACAACGCGCTCCTGCGGGGTCTCCCGCTCCCGCAGGGGTCCACCGTGCCGTGGTCGAACGAGATCCTGCACGTCTGGGCTCCCCTGTTCCTCCTGCTCGACGTGTTCCTCGGACCGCTGCGACGCCGCCTGCCCTGGCGCGCACTGTGGGCGGTCATCGCCTTCCCGCTGGTCTGGGTGACGTACACGCTCATCCGCGGTCCGCTCGTCACCGACTTCCGCACG
Source organism: Microbacterium sp. bgisy207 (assembly GCF_965345035.1). Taxonomy (GTDB): domain Bacteria; phylum Actinomycetota; class Actinomycetes; order Actinomycetales; family Microbacteriaceae; genus Microbacterium. The sequence goes on along the minus strand of NZ_CBDRMG010000004.1, from coordinate 236,463 downwards.
GGCAATCCGTGGTGGTACCCCTATCCCTTCCTGAACCCGAACGTGCAGCCGTGGGGCTACGCGGGGGTGGCCCTGTACGTCGTCGGGATCGCCGCGGGCATCCTGCTCATCGCGGCAGGGGTGATCTGGCTGGGTCGCCGGCGCGGCGCCGAGCCAGGCGACCCTCCGGTGGCTCAGTAGACTGAGGTTCCATGTCGAAGGTCCTGGAGTCCCTGCCCATCGGCGAGCGCATCGGCATCGCCTTCTCGGGGGGACTGGACACCTCCGTGGCCGTCGCGTGGATGCGCGACAAGGGCGCCGTGCCCTGCACCTATACGGGCGACCTCGGTCAACCGGACGAGGACGACATCGCCGCCATTCCCGGTCGCGCGCTCACCTACGGCGCCGAGCTCTCGCGTCTGATCGACTGCAAGAGCGCGCTGGTCGAGGAGGGTTTCGTCGCTCTCGCGTGCGGTGCGTTCCACATCCGTTCGGGCGGGCGCACCTACTTCAACACGACCCCGCTGGGTCGCGCGGTCACCGGCACGCTTCTGGTGCGCGCCATGAAGGAGGACGGCGTCGACATCTGGGGCGACGGGTCGACCTACAAGGGCAACGACATCGAGCGGTTCTACCGCTATGGGCTGCTGGCCAACCCCGCTCTGCGCATCTACAAGCCGTGGCTGGACGCCGAGTTCGTCCGTGAGCTGGGCGGACGCAAGGAGATGAGCGAGTGGTTGCTCGCGCACGGCTTCCCCTACCGCGACTCCGCCGAGAAGGCCTACTCGACCGACGCGAACATCTGGGGCGCGACCCACGAGGCCAAGACCCTCGAGCACCTCGATGTGTCGCTCGAGACGGTCGAGCCGATCATGGGCGTGCGCTTCTGGGACCCCGAGGTGCAGATCGCGACCGAGGACGTCACGGTCACCTTCGACGCCGGTCGCCCTGTCGCCCTCAACGGCGTCGAGTACGCGGATGCCGTCGAGCTGGTGTTCGAGGCCAACCGGATCGGCGGACGCCACGGCCTGGGCATGAGCGACCAGATCGAGAACCGCATCATCGAGGCGAAGTCGCGCGGCATCTACGAGGCCCCCGGCATGGCGCTGCTGTTCATCGCGTACGAGCGCCTCGTGAACGCGATCCTCAACGAGGACACCCTGGCGACCTACCACGAGCAGGGACGGCGGCTCGGACGCCTCATGTACGAGGGACGCTGGCTCGAGCCGCAGTCCCTCATGCTGCGCGAGTCCATCCAGAAGTGGGTGGGTTCGACGATCACTGGAACGGTGACCCTGCGTCTGCGCCGCGGTGAGGACTACACGGTGCTCGACACGACGGCGCCCGTCATGTCGTACGGCCCCGAGAAGCTCTCGATGGAGCGGGTGGGGGATGCCGCCTTCGGCCCGACCGACCGGATCGGCCAGCTCACGATGCGCAACCTCGACATCGCCGACTCTCGCACCCGCCTGGAGCAGTACGCGGGCATGGGACTCATCGGCGGCCCGACCGGCGAGCTGGTCGGTGCCCTGCGGCGCGGCGAAGCCGACGAGATCACCGAGCATGCGGCACCCTACGACGCCGACCGGGAAGAGCTGGCCGAGGCGACGGATGCCGCCGGCGAGGCCGCGGCGTTCGACTTCGGCGCCGACTGAGCACGCGTCCTCATCCGCAGAGACGAGCAGGATGCCCAGGTCCGTCCCGCTGCCGTCGCGTGTCGTGCTGAGTGTGGCCGGGACGCGGGGGGAGGGACTCGGCGCCCGTCCGGCGAGCGCAGGCGGCAAGGAGGTGCCTGGTGCACGTTGAGCTTTCCGACGTGAGCAAGGGTCGGCGGGGAATCGCCCTGCCTCCCCTGAGTCTGGCCTACGGCAACGGGCTCGCCCGCCTCGCCATCGCCGAGACCGAGCAGCGCCCCACCGTCCTCGGTCTCATCGCTGCGGGCCGGATGACACCCGACACCGGCACCGTCAGGATCGACGGCGTCCCGGACCGCGCCGCCCTGCGTCGGCGAGTCGCCCTCGTCGACGCGCCGGAGGTCAGCGATCCGGCTCCCAACGTGACCGTGTGGGGGATCGTCGCCGAAGAACTCATGTTCGCGGGTCGTCCGGCGTCGCCCCGCGAGGTGAAGCGGTGGCTGGTCGCCCACGACGCCGCAGCACTCTCGCGCCTGCCGATCGCCGATGTGGCACCGTCAGATCGGCTCCGACTGCTGATGGAGCTCGCGATCCTCCGGCCGGGAGTGGAGGGGCTCGTCGTCGTCTCGCCCGACCGTCACGGTGGCCACCCAGAGCGGTGGTGGCAGATCGCGAGGGGCTTTGCCGCCCGCGGGACGAGCGTTCTGGTGATCGCCGGTGCGGCCTCGGGCGCGGTGCTGGCCGAGATCGCACCCCGAGCCGAGCTCGGCCCTCGGGAGGAGAGGCCGGCCCGAGAAGATGCTCCCGTCCTCGAGTCCGCCGACCCGGCGCCGGGGGAGGACCCGGGCACAGCCCGTCTCGACGATGCGGAGGAGGATCGGTCGTGAAGGTTCCCGCCATGATCGTCGCGGAGCTTCGGCGACTGACGGCAACGCGCATGTCGACCGTCGCGCTGCTGGCACTCATGCTCGTGCCCGTGCTCTACGGCGGCGTGTATCTGTGGGCCAATCAGGACCCGTACGGGCGCCTCAACAACGTCCCGGTTGCCCTCGTCAATCTCGACGCCGGAGCCGAGAACGACGGCACGCGTGTGAACTATGGGGATCAGGTCGCCGACACTCTCCTCACCGACGGCAGCTTCGACTGGCAGGGCGTGGATGCAGACGCTGCCGAACAGGCCCTCGCCGACGGATCGGTCGATTTCATCGTGACGATCCCGGCCGACTTCTCTACGGCCCTGGTGTCGATCTCGGGCAGCGATCCGCACCAGGCCCAGCTGGAGCTCGAGACCAACGACGCCAACAACTACCTGGCCTCCACGATCGGCGACCAGGCGATCGAACGCATCCGGGTGTCGGTCGCTCAGCTGGTCGGGCAGGAGGCCGCCTCACGGCTGCTCACCGGCATTGCCGACATCCGTTCGAATCTGCAGGGGGCCGTCTCCGGCGCGACGGAGCTGACCGACGGGACCGGCCAGGCCGCTGATGGCTCGGCCCGGCTGGTCGATGGCGCCGCGCAGCTCGCCGCCGGGCTGACGCAACTCTCGGGCGCCGCGCCGCGCCTGGCCGACGGCGCCGCCGAGGTCTCCCAGGGCACCGCCGCGCTGGCCGGATACGCCGACCAGGCCAGCACCGCCAGCCAGCAGGCAGTCGACCAGCTCCCCGTGGTGCGCCAGGACATCATCGACGCGCTCACCGCCGAAGGGCTGACCCCCGGCGAGATCGACGCGATCCTCGCGCGCCTCGACCCCCTCGCCGGGGCCGTGCGCAACGCCAACGCTCGCGTACAGAGCGCCGTCTCGTCTGTCGACGCTCTGGCGGAGGGCGCGGCGCAGGTCGCCACCGGCGCTCAGCAGCTCTCGAGCGGGCTCCAGGATGCCGCCAGAGGCACGCAACTCGACAGCGCATCCCGCGTCCTGGCCGACGGGTTGACCCAGATCGATCAGGGGGCCGCGGCGCTGCGGGAAGGGCTCGCATCCGGGGTCGCGCAGATTCCTGAGACGGATGCCGCTCTTCGCGACGCGCAGGCGCAGACGATCGCCGATCCGGTCGGCGTGCAGACCGGCAAGGTCGCCGCCGCGGGAGACTACGGCGCGGGCCTGGCCCCGTTCTTCGCGGCCCTGGCGGGCTGGATCGGGATCTACGCACTGTTCCTGATCGTCAAGCCGGTGTCGCGGCGTGCCGTGACCGCATTGCACTCGCCGATCCGTGTGACGCTGGCCGGCTGGCTCACGCCGGGCCTGCTCGGCGGTCTCCAGATGGTCGCCCTGTTCGGCATCCTCGCAGCTGCCCTGGGCTTCACCTTCTCCCACCCCACGGCAACGCTCGGGGTGATGGTGTTCGCCTCGCTCACCTACGCCGCGATCATCCTGGCCCTGAACGTCTGGCTCGGATCGGTCGGTCAGTTCCTGGGACTCGTGCTGATGGTCCTTCAGCTGGTGACCGCGGGGGGCACCTTTCCCTGGCAGACACTGCCCGAACCGCTGATCTGGCTGCACCACATCCTGCCGATGGGATACGTCGTGGACGGGATGCGCCAGCTCATGTACGGCGGGAACCTCACCCGTGTCGGTACCGACCTCTGCGTCCTCGGTCTGTGGCTGCTCGGTGCCCTCGCTGTCGCGGCGATCGGCGTTGCGCGAATGACCCACGGCAGGACCCTGCGCGACCTCCAGCCCAGCCTCATCGGCTGACCGGGCATGCCGCCGTGGGGGGCTAGGATGACCCTCTGACACCGGATCCCAGATCCCTTGCGACGGCGTCCAACCGGCCTACCCGAGAGGCTTCAATGTCGAATCCCGCAGCCGCCCTCACCGGCGACATCCCCGACGAGGCACCGCCGCGCCCGCGCCGAGGTCGCCGAATCGGCCTCATCGCTTACAGCGTGTTCGTCGGCGTCGTCGTTCTCGCGCTGATCGCGGCGGGGGTGGGCGTCTGGTTCGTCAATCGCTCGTTCCCGCAGACGGAGGGAACGATCGCCCTGGACGGGCTATCGGACACGGTCACGGTCCAGCGCACCGATCTCGGCATCCCGACGATCACGGCAGGTTCGACCGACGACCTGTTCTTCGCGCAGGGATATGTTCACGCGCAGGATCGGTTCTGGGAGATGGACTTCCGCCGCCATGTGACCAGCGGGCGGCTCTCGGAGCTGTTCGGCCAGTCACAGCTGGGCACCGACGCGTTCTTGCGCACGCTCGGCTGGCGAGCGATCGCGGAGCAGGAGGTCGCGGCTCTCGATGAGACCACGCTCTCGTACTACCAGGCCTACGCGGATGGCGTGAACGCGTACCTCGCCGACCGTGACGGCGCTGACGTGTCGCTGGAGTATGCGGTTCTCGGGCTCCAGAACTCCGACTACCAGATCGAACCGTGGACTCCGGCCGACTCCGTGGCGTGGTTGAAGGCGATGGCCTGGGATCTCCGATCCAACATCGAGACCGAGACGGAGCGCGCGCTGCTCGCGACTGCCTACACCGACGAGGAGCTCCTCGAGCTGTACCCGGGGTACCCCTTCGGGGAGAATCCGGTCATCGTTCCCCAGATCACCGATGTCCCGGCCGCAGCGGACAGCGAGGATGCGGCGGCGGCGGGGATCCGCTGGACCGAGGTCGCCGATGTCGTGAGCGCCGTGTCGAGCTTGGTCGGCGGTGCGGGCGAGGGAATCGGCTCCAACTCCTGGGTCGTCGCGGGCGACTACACCGACACCGGGATGCCGCTTCTTGCCAACGACCCGCACCTCGGGGCATCGCTGCCGAGCGTCTGGTATCAGAGCGGCCTGCGGTGCTCCGCCGTGAGCGAGGCCTGCCCCTTCGATGTCGCCGGGTTCGGCTTCTCGGGGGTACCCGGCATCATCATCGGGCACAACGCGTCGATCGCCTGGGGGTTCACCAACCTCACGACGGATGTCGTCGACCTGTACATCGAAAAGCTCGACGGCGACCGGTACTGGCGGGACGGCCAGCTCGTCGACCTCGACATCCGCACCGAGACCCTGAAGGTCGCCGGCGGGGACGACGTCGAGGTGACGATCCGCTCGACCGTCCACGGACCGATCGTGTCGGGGCTGACGGCGGAGTTCGACGCGATCGCTTCGGACCCCGTTCCGGGAACAGCCGGCGCGCCGATCACCGCGGCGGCTGAGCCCGACGGCGAGACGGCCGTCAGCATCCAGTGGACGGCCCTCCAGCCCGGAACAACCGCCTCGGCGATTTTCGACCTGAACACCGCCACCGATTTCACCGGCTTCCGTGCGGCGGCCGAGAAGTTCGTCGTCCCCGCGCAGAACCTGATCTACGCGGACGTCACCGGGAACATCGGATACCAGACACCCGGCCAGCTTCCCCTCCGTGGGGCAGGTGATGGATCGATGCCCCAACCCGGGTGGGACTCGGCGTACGACTGGAAGGGCTACATCCCGTTCGCCGATCTGCCGGTCGCCTACAACCCGGACGAGGGATACATCGTCACGGCGAACAATGCGATCGTCGACGAGAGCTATCCGCACTTCCTGACGCGCGACTGGGACTACGGCTGGCGCGCGGCCCGCATCGACGAGCTTCTGCAGCGGGCGATCGCAGAAGGACCGGTGACGGCCGAGGTGATGCGCAGCATCCAGGCCGACAACCAGTCCGAGATCGGCAAGACCCTGATCACGGTGTTCGAGGATCTACGCACCGGCGACGAGGCGACGGATGCCGCCCTCGACCTGCTCCGCCAGTGGGACGCGCAGAACGACGCCGACTCTTCCGCGGCCGCCTTCGCGAATGTCGTCTGGGACGAACTGGCCCAGAATCTGTTCACGCGCGGCCGGGAGGTTCCGGTGCCCCTGACCAACCAGTCTCGGCAGTTCCTGGTCGTGCAGAACCTGCTCAGCGACCCCGACTCGCCCTGGTGGACGAACACCGAGCTCGGCATCTCCGGTCAGCGCGCGATGCTCGAAGCCAGCGCGCGCAGTGCGACGGAGTTCCTGACACGGGCGCAAGGATCCAATCCGCTCCAGTGGCGGTGGGGGGACCTGCACGCCATCACCTTGACGCACGACACATTCGGTACCTCGGGTATCGCCCCGATCGAGGCGCTGTTCAACCGCGGTCCGTTCGCGGTCGGCGGCGGCTCGTCGGTGGTCAACGCGACCGGATGGCCTCTCGGCGGCGGGTTCGCCACCACGACCGTCCCGTCGATGCGGATGATCGTGGATCTCAGCGACTTCGACGCGTCCGGGTGGAACCACCTGACCGGCGCAAGCGGTCACGCATTCCACGAGAACTACACCGACCAGACGGCGACCTGGCAGACGGCGCAGCTCACGCCGTGGGCGTTCTCTCCGGATGCCGTGACCGCCGCCGCGGAGCACACCTTGACTCTGGAGCCGGCGGGCTGAGTCGGTTCAGCCCGGGTCGGCTCCGGTCTCGGGGCGCGAGGTCTCGATCTCGGCGTCGGCGAGCTCGTCCACGGCGAGGTCGTCGCGGTTCATCGTGCGGTTGCGGTACGCCTGGCGACCCACCATCTGCGCTGCCAGCGGCGACGCGGCGAGCTGGATCAGCACGATGGGCACGAGGAAGGCGACCACCGCCCAGCTGCGCAGCGAGAGGGCGATCGCCCCGCAGATCAGGATGACGCCGAGCACCTGCGGTTTGGTCGCGGCGTGGAGGCGGCTGGGGACGTCGCGGAAGCGCACCAGGCCGATGGCCGCCGTCACACACAGGAGAGCCCCGAGCAGGATGAGCACGAGCGCGGCGCCGTCGAGGAGGGCGGCGATGTCGACATCCGTCATTTCGTCACATCCTTTCTGGCGACGAATCGAGCGATAGCGATCGACCCGAAGATCCCGACCGCCGCGATGATCAGCAACACCGGCAGGGTCCGGGTGTGGTGCCCGATGGCCATGTCGGCGCCGAGCACGCAGATCACCTCGGTCAGGAGGACATCCGAGGCTACCGCGCGGTCGAGAATCGACGGACCGACCACGATGCGCCACAGGGTGATGAGAGCGGCGACAGTGAAGGCCGCGTAGATCGCGATGAGCAGGATCGTCGTCGCCGTCATGACCGTGCCCCCTCCTGTGCGCGGCGAAGCCGCTGTAGCTGCTCACGGGAGCCGAAGGCACGAGTGATCCGCGCCTCCCACGTGAGCGTTTCCCGCCGATGGGCCTCGATATCGGCCTCGCTGTGGACGCCGATCACGTGCAGATACAGGATGCGGCGATCACGGTCGGCATCCATCACGAGCGAGCCCGGAATCAGTGAGCAGGTGATGGCGGTGTGGGCCATCAGCAGGTCGTCGTCGGTCCGCAGCGGCACCGCGATGACGGCGGCGCCGGGTTGACGCCGAACGTCGAGCACCTGCAGCGCAACCGTGAGCGACCCGCGCACCAGGCCCAGGAGGAAGGTGACGACGAACACGAGCGCGTACCAGACGTTCACGCGCCCGGTAAGCTCGACCGGCGGCAACCGGAACACCGACATCACGACCACTGCCGCCACGACGCCGGTGAGGAACGCGAGAAGGGTGAACTGCCCCCACAGCAGCATCCAGAGCAGCGTCAGCCAGAGCAGGACGGGCAGTTGTCGCCACACGCCCGGGAAGAACCCGACCGCGGTCGGTTCGCGATCTGTCATTGCTCCACCTCCCCGCTCAGGTCGACCGACTCATCGAGTTGGACCACCGTGATCGGCTCGAGCAGCGCCCCGCCCACGCGCGCGCACACTTCGTACAGCGGGCCGGCGAAGACGGTCAAGGCGACACTGACCGCGACCATCCCCGCCGTGGCGGAGGTCATGATGCGGGGGATGGCGCGGCGTTCCGTGGTGGTCGTCGCGGCGGGCGCGGACTGCAGGTAGGCCGTCCGCTGTTCGGTCTCGGCCGAATCGTCCTCCTCGCGCCAGAACGAGAGGTTCCAGGCCCGCATCAGCGCGTAGAGGGTGAGCAGGCTCGTCGCGATTCCGGCGACGATGAGGGTCATCATGAGCGGTGTGCCCACCGCGGCGGCCGCGTCGAACAGCGCGTACTTTCCGATGAAGCCCGAGAACGGGGGGAGACCGCCGAGGTTCACCGCCGGGATGAAGTAGAGCAACGCAATCACGGGCGCCGCGCGCATCAACCCCTTGACCTTCAGGATCGAGGTGCTCCCGGCGCGACGCTCGACCAGACCGACCGAGAGGAACAGGGTGGTCTGCACCACGATGTGGTGGACCATGTAGTAGATCGTCGCGCCGATCGAGGCGGGAGTCGCGATCGCGATCCCGAAGACCATGTACCCGACATGGCTGACGAGGGTGAACGACAGAATCCTCTTGAGTTCGGCCTGCGCGACGGCCCCGAGAATGCCGATGACCATCGTCGCGAGCGCGGCGATGAGCAGAATCGTGTTGAGGTCGTTCTCGAGGAAGATCTGCGTCTCGGTCCGGATGATGGCGTACACGCCGACCTTGGTCAGCAGCCCAGCGAACACCGCGGTCACCGGCGCCGGCGCGGTGGGGTAGGAGTCCGGGAGCCAGAACGACACGGGGAAGATGGCGGCCTTGATCGCGAACGCGAGCAGCAGCATCACGTGCAGCACGTACTGCGTCTCCTGCGGCAGCTGTGCGATGCGGTCGGCAAGCTGCACCATGTTCACCGTCCCCGTCGCGCCGTAGATCATCGCGATCGCCGACAGGAACAGGATCGACGAGACCAGCGAGACGACGATGTAGGTGATCCCGGCACGGATGCGTTGCTCGCTGTTGCCGAGGGTGATGAGCACGTAGGACGCGACGAGCAGGATCTCGAAGCCCACATAGAGGTTGAACAGATCCCCCGCGGTGAACGCGACGAAGATGCCCGCCGCGAGGATGAGGTACGAGGGGTGGAAGATCGACACCGGCGTGTCGTCGTCGCCGTCGGCCGCGCCCTGACCGATCGAGAACAGCAGCACGGCCAGCAGCACAACGCTCGAGACCATGACCAGCAGCGCCGCGAGCCGGTCGACGTAGAGAACGATGCCGAACGGTACGGGCCATCCACCCACCGAGACCGCGAACGGCAGGTTCGAGGCATCCACGGCGATCAGCAGCACCGTGGCGATCACGAGCGTCAGGACGAGGGTCACGACCGACACCCCGACTTGGAAGCGACGGTGGCGACCCGCGATGAGCGCGATCGCTGCGCCCAGCAGCGGCAGGGTCACCAGGAGCGGAACGAGGGCCGTCATGAGCTGCCCGTCCGATCGTCTTCGGCGTCGGAGGCGACGAAGTCGCTCGTCGCGTCGTCGTCTTCGAGTTCGATCTCCTGATCCATCTCCTCGTCGGTGCGCATGCCGCGCTCACGGATCGCCAGATCGACTTCGTCCTCGTCGAAGGTGTCGGCCTGGCCGAGCTGCCAGGAGCGGTAGATCAGAGCCAGCAGGAACGCCGAGATCGCGAAGGTGATGACGATCGCCGTGAGCATGAGCGCCTGCGGAAGCGGATCCGACATCGCCGCCGGCTCGCCGTCGCCGTAGAACGGCGCGAGGCCTGGACGACCCATGACGATCAGCAGCAGGAGGTTCGCGGCGTTGCCCAGCAGCAGGAATCCGATGAGAACGCGAGTGAGGCTGCGCTCGAGCATCGCGTAGACCCCCGCGGCGAACAGCACGGCCATGATGATGATGAGAACGAGCGAGACGTTCACGATCCGCTCACCTCCTCGCGTGCGGCCACCGCGGTCCCCGCCGCATGGGCTTGACGATCGACCTCCGCACCGAGGCTTCGCAGCACGTCCAGGACGAGGCCGATGACGACGAGGTAGACGCCGACATCGAAGAGGGTCGAGGTGACGAACTCGATGTGTCCGAGCACCGGGACCTCCGCCTCGAAGATCGCACGCGTGAGCGGCTCGGCCCCGAATGCCAGCGGAGTCACAGCGCACGCGACCGCGATACCCATGCCGATGCCGAGGAATCGGCCGGCATCGGTCGGCGCGGCGGCGCCGAGCTCATAGCGTCCGCCGGCGATATACCGCATGACCAGGGCCATCCCGGCCACCAGCCCACCCGCGAATCCGCCACCGGGCAGGTTGTGCCCGGCAAAGAGCAGGTAGAGCGACACGATGATGATCGAGTGGAAGAGGATCCTCACCACGATCTCGAGCAGGATCGACCGGTTCTCGGGTCGCACCCGCTGTCCGCCGATGAGCCACGCGGTGCGCGTACCGCCGCCGGCGGCATCCTTCTCGACCAGCCGCGTGCCGCGACGCAGCCCTCGGTGAGTGATCGGCGCTGTCATCTGCGACAGCGTGTCGGAGCGGTGCGTCACGAACACGAGCGAGGCCACTCCCGTGGCAGCGAGCACGACGACGGACAGCTCACCCATCGTGTCCCACCCGCGCAGGTCGACGAGCGCGACGTTGACGACGTTCTTGCCGTGCCCGATCTGGTAGGCCAGGTCGGGGAAGGCGAGCGAAATCGGCAGTTCGACCCGCGCCCCCGTCGCGACGATGGCAACCCCCGCCATGACGATTCCCACGAGGACCGCCAGCGCCGCCCGGGCCACCACGAACGCCGAGCCGTTGTGCGCGCCCAGGCGCGCGGGGATGCGACGCAGCACGAGCGCGAACGCGACCATCGTCACGGTCTCGACGAGGATCTGGGTGAGGGCGAGGTCGGGCGCGCCGCTCGTCGCGAACAGCACGACCATCCCGAGGCCCGTCACCGAGACCAGAACGACACCCGTGTACCGCTTGCGCGCGCGGACCGCGATGACTCCCGCAGCGATCATGACCGGAGCGACGGCCAGCTGCACGGGGGTGTGGAACGCGTCCAACTGGGCTCGCCACTCTGATGACGCCACGAGCGCGGTTCCTTCACCGGCGACGAGGACGAGGAAGATCGTCGCGACGTAGACCGGCAACGAGCCGCGCTGGACGAGCGTGGTCGTGAGCACCGACAGCCGTTCGATGCCGCGCAGTGACGCGTTGTAGGCGTCGACCGCCGTGAAGGGAAGCGCGCGTCGCCGCCCGAAGCCACGGGCGGTCACGACGAAAGCGACGATACCGAGCGCGATCGTGCCCAGGGAGATCCACAGCGCCGGCTCGAAACCGTGCCACAGCGCCAGATAGGCAGCGTGCTCGGGCGCAGGAACACCGGGGGTGGCAAGCGGCGAAAGGTCGGCATACGGCGCGAACGCGATATCCAGCAGCGGCGCGGCAACACCGCCCGCCAGACTGAGGAGGGCGAGCACGACCGGAGCGAACAGGAAGCCGGCGGACGGAGCGGGCCACGACGCGCGCGCCACGCCGGGCTTGCTCCAGAAGGCTCCCCACACGAAACGGATGCCGTAGCCGGCGGTCAGGGCGGAACCGAGCACGACTCCCAGGAGCGCCACGATGCCCCATCCGGAACCGCCGAGAGACTCGTCGAGAAGGGCCGCGAGCGCCCCCTCCTTCGCCACGAACCCGATCGTGGGGATGATGCCGACCATGGACGCGATCGAGACGATACCGGCGGCAGCCAGCACCGGCGCCTGTCGCCCCAGCCCGCTGATCTCTCGAAGGTCGCGGGTCGACAGCTGGTGATCGATGATGCCGACGATGAGAAACAGTGCGGATTTGAACAACGCGTGGCTCAGCAGAAGCGCAAGCCCGGCCAGGGCCGCGTCTCGCGTGCCGTACCCGAGGACGATCATCAGGAAGCCGAGCTGACTGACGGTGCCGTAGGCGAGGAGGCGCTTCAGGTCCGTTTCGCGCAGAGCTTGCCATCCGCCCAGAAGCATCGTGAAGGCACCCAGCCCGATCACGATCGGATGCCACGCGGGATTCTCGGCGAAGACCGGGGCAAGCACGGCGACCAGGTACACGCCGGCCTTCACCATCGCCGCCGCGTGCAGGTAGGCCGACACCGGCGTCGGCGCCGCCATCGCCCCGGGAAGCCAGAAGTGGAACGGGAAGATCGCCGACTTGCTGAGCGCCCCGACCAGCAGAAGCACGACTGCAGCTGTGACGACCGGGCCCACCGGAGGGTCGGCGAGGATCTCGGACAGGCTGGAGGTGCCCGCCTGCACGACCAGCAGAACGACGCCGATGAGCATCACCAGCCCGCCGAGGGTCGTCACCAGCAGCGCTTGGAGCGCTGCCCTCCTGCTCGCGGCTCGCCGGTTGTAGTGGCCGATGAGCAGGTACGACAGGACGCTCGTGACTTCCCAGAACATCACCAGCACGACCACGTCGTCCGTGAGAACGAGCCCGTACATCGCACCGGCGAAGGCCAGGAGCACGGCAGCGAACTGGCCGAGCGCATCCTTGCCGTCGAAGTACCAGCGGCAATAGAGCAGGACGAGAGCCCCGACCCCGGTGACGATCAGGGCGAGCACCCACGAGAGCGTGTCCATCCGCATCGACAGTTCGATGTCGAGGGGACCGATCCACATGACCGACTCGAAGGGGATGTCGCCGGAGAGCACCCGGGGCGTCTGTGCCGCGGTGTGGACGAAGGCGGCGAGGGAAACCGCCGCGGCGAAGAAGAAGGCGCGCGGCCCCCAGGCCCGCACGAGGACGGGCAGCAGCAGAGAGGCCGCCGTGAACGCTACGAGAACGAGGAGCATGTCGGCCTCCTCGTGGTCGTCGTCCCGTCGATGCTGCGGGATCGGGCGATCAGGGTGTGGAGTTCATCCTATCCGCGGACCGCTGCCCCCGAGGCGGCCTGGGCGGGCGGGACCGGCCCGCTCGTGGTCCCCGTCCGGAAGGAGCACGTGAAGGTGACGGATGTGACATCGTCCCCTGCCAGCATCGCGACCACCGCAGCGCCCGCCGCGCGGCCCTTCTCCACCGCGGGCTGGACGAGGGTCGTCAGCTCGTACGCGTCCAGTCCATCCACGTCGACGCCATCGAATCCCGTGACACTGAGATCCTCGGGAACCCGCAGCCCGCGTTCTTCGGCGGCTCGGATGACGCCGGCGGCGAGCAGATCGGTCTGAGCGATGACCGCCGTCGGTCGGTCGTGGACGGCAAGGATCTCGCGCCCGGCGAGCAGTCCCTCGTCGATCGAACTGGTCACCGCGGCGTAGGCGGGCGCCTCGGGATAGACGGCACGCGCCCCAGCCAGGCGGGCCTTGGTGACATCGACTTCGACCGCATCGCCCGAGCCGAACCATCCGCGCTCGCGACCCGGGCGGATCGGGAGAGTCAGCAGTGTCACCCGTTCGTGCCCGAGCTCGCGCAGGTAGCTCGCCGCCCGCTGCTGCGCCTCGCAGTTGTCCAGTTCGATCCGGGGGACGTCCGCTCCGGCATCCCCCTCGATGACGACGACCGGCACGCGCCGAGCTCGCAGCACGTCGAGCGCGGCCTTACGGGTATCCCCGAATCCGACCAGGACCGCCGCGTCGATGGGGGCCGCGGTCATGGTGGATCCGGTATCCGTGGTCATCTCCGGTACGCCGCGGTCTGCAGCCGAGACGGATGCCGACACGACGGACGCCTGTTCGTCCCGAAGCAGCAGCAGCCCGGCCTTGAGGGGAGCCACGCCCTCGGCGATGCCATCCATCATCGCGATCGTCACCGGGTCGCGAAAGGCCGCGCGAAGCGACCCCTCGAACACGACGCCCACAATGCCGGACCGTCCCCGTCGCAGGGATGCCGCGCGTGGGTCAGGTCCGGTGTATCCCAGAGCCTCGGCCGCGGCGAGGACCCGCCGCTTGGTCTCCGCGGACGCGGGGGCATTGCCGCTGAACACCACGGAGGCGGTGGATGCCGAGACACCCGCCTCACGCGCAACGTCGGCGATCGTTGCCCTGCGCTCGCTCATGGTGCCTCGATCGTACTCGGTCGCGCATCCGTCACATCGGGGCCGTGGTGAGAATCGAATCGTTTCGATACCCTTGTTCGGTGGATACCACCCTCTCTCGCGCGCAGATCGTCCGTTGGCGCACGGCCATCTTCACGGTCTTCTTCCTCAGCGGCCTGAGCGTGGCGACCTGGGCCGCCCGCGTACCCGCGATCAAATCGACCCTGGGTATCGACAACATCCAGATCGGCTTCATGCTCCTGGGCGCGGGGCTGGCATCCATCATCGGCCTGTCGCTGGCATCCGTCGTGCTTGCCCGGTTCGGCGCTCGGCGCGGCATGCTCGCCGCGGTTCTCACGTTCTCGGTCGGCGTCGTCCTCGTGGGAATCGGTGCCGATCTCGCGAACTCCTACGCGGTCGTCGTCGCGGGGCTCGCGCTGTTCGGCCTGGGCAACGGGTCGGTCGACGTCATGATGAACGTCGAGGGCGCCGCGATCGAGAAGACGATCGGCAAGACGATCCTGCCTCTGTTCCACGCCTTCTTCAGCTTCGGAACCGTCGCCGGCGCCGGCCTCGGCGCGCTCGCGATCGCACTGGACATGAACATCCTCGTCCACACCGCGATCATCGCCGGACTCCTTGCCCTGGCCGGCCTCTGGGCGACGGCGAACGTGCCGGCCAGGGAGATCGCGATGGACCCGGATGCCGATCCGGCACCGACCGCGAAACCGGCTATGCGCGAGCGCCTCCACGTCGCCCTGTCGGCGTGGAAGGAGCCGCGCACCTACGCGCTCGGCGTCATCATGCTGGGGATGTCCTTCGCCGAGGGCGGGGCGAACGACTGGCTCGCGCTCGGCGTGGTCGACGGCCACGGCGCGAGCGAAGCGCTCGGCGCCATCGGGTTGGCGGTGTTCTCGGTGAGCATGACGGTCGTGCGGGTCTTCGGCGGCCCACTCGTGGATCGATTCGGCCGGGTCGCGACGTTGCGTGTGCTGTCGGTGCTGGCGGCATCCGGGTTGCTGCTGTTCATCCTCGCGCCGAGCGTGCCGCTCATCTTCGTCGGGGCGGCGCTGTGGGGCGCCGGCACCTCCCTGGGCTTCCCGCTCGGGATGTCGGCCGCAGCAGACGACCCCGCGAAAGCCGCCGCGCGCGTGAGTGCCGCCGCGACGATCGGCTACGTCGCCTTCCTGTGCGGGCCGCCGATCCTCGGGTTCGTGAGCGTCCACATCGGCGTGCTCAACACCCTCTACATCCTGGTGGCGCTCACCATCGCATCCGGCCTCGCCTCGGGCGCCGCCAAGCCGCTGGTCACGCCCGCCGCCACCCCGCCCACCTCACCCACGCCGCAGCAGACATCCGCATAACCACGCCCCACCCGCCCGCAGACGTCTGTTGTTGTGCAGATGCCGGTCACTGTGCGGCCTCGCGCCCACACACCCCGGGCCTCCGGGCCTCCGCACCATCACGGGGATTCGCGCAGCCACGCCCCGACTGTGCCCCCAGGTCCGCTGTTGTGCAGATCTCGGTGGCCGTGCGAGGCATCCGGGGACGATCACCAAGTACCGTGGTCGGGTGCGTCTTGTCATTGCCCGCTGCACCGTCGACTACACCGGACGGCTGAACGCGCATCTCGCGCTGGCGACGAGACTGCTGGTCCACAAGGGAGACGGATCGCTGCTCGTCCACTCGGATGGCGGGTCATACAAGCCGTTGAACTGGATGAGTCCACCGTGCTCGCTCATCGTGGAGAGCCCGGATGCCGAAGCCGCCGACGTCGGCGTCATCGAGCAGTGGCGGGTGACCCATGCCAAGACCGGCGACGCGCTGCTCGTTCGCATCTACGAGGTCATTCACGACTCCAGCCACGACCTCGGCGTGGACCCCGGCCTGGTCAAGGACGGCGTCGAGGCCGACCTGCAGCGGCTCCTCGCCGAGCAGGTGGAGGTCATCGGCGACGGGCTCAGCCTCGTCCGACGCGAGTACCCCACCGCGATCGGCCCCGTCGACCTGCTGCTGCGCAATCCCGAGGGCGGCACGATCGCCGTCGAGGTCAAGCGCCGCGGCGACATCGACGGCGTCGAGCAGCTCACCCGTTACCTGGAGTTGCTGGGCCGCGACCCGCACCTGGCACCGGTATCAGGGGTCTTCGCCGCCCAGGAGATCAAGCCGCAAGCACGGGTGCTGGCAACCGATCGCGGCATCCGGTGCGTCACCCTCGACTACGAGGGCATGAAGGGCATCGAGTCCGGCGCGCCGCGCCTCTTCTAGCGGGGACTGGCACCCGGCCCGATTCCCCTAGCGTGGACCTATGCGATCACCCTGGACCTGTGTGCTGTGGGACGTCGACGGCACCGTCGTCGACGCGTCCGAAGGCATCCTTCGTCGACTGACGACGACGCTCGAGCACTTCGGCTACCCCGCTCCGACCCGCGCGGAACTCGTCCACTGGATCGGCCCACCGATGTTCGAGTCGTTCCAGGTCAACCTCGGCATGACACCTGAGCAGTCGACGGATGCCGTGGCCTACTACCGCGCGCTCGGCAAGGCCGAGGGATACACCAGCGGCGCGCGCCTGTTCAACGGGATCGGCGAGCTCATCGCAGACCTCGACGCCGCCGGGGTTCCGCAGGCGACCGCGAGCTCGAAGCCCGAAAACCAGGTCATCGCCCTGATGGACCATTTCGCACTGTCTCCGCACCTTCGGGTGATCACAGGAGCCACTCCCGACGAACGGACCCTGAGCGCGAAAGCCGACATCGTCGCCGAAGCGCTCCGACGTCTGCGCGCCGCCGGTGTCGATACGGCACGCCCCGTCCTCGTCGGCGATCGCCACCACGATGTCGACGGCGGCGCGGTCAATGACGTCCCGGTGATCTTCGTGCGCTGGGGATTCAGCTGGCCCCACGAGTCCGAGGGCGCGCAGGCGACGGTCGACGATGTCGTGTCGCTGCGTGAATTGTTGCTGAGTCCGACAGACTGAGTGGCCAGGGCAGGAGGGCGACGATGACCCACACCACGGCGACAGCGAGGCGCCAATTCTCCGGACCTGGAGCCGCGGCCCGCTCGGTGCTGACACGGATGCCGGCGACCATCGCATTCGTCCTCATCCTGCTCGCCGTCGGCGTCCTTTGGCAGGGACTGTGGCGCTCCTTCAAGGGAAACCCGCTGTTCGTCGACGTGGCATACGGCCTTCCCGCCTTCGTCGACGGTCGGTGGTGGACGCCCCTGACCGGAACCTTCTTCGTCGTCCATCCGTGGGTCTACGTCATCACGATCGCCAGCTTCATCGGGATGGGGTACCTCGAGTGGCGTCGAGGCACGCGGGTTGCCCTCGCGTACTACGCCGTGGGGCAGCTGTTCGCGATCTTCGCGAGTGCGCTGGCGGTGTGGCTGCTCGCCTTCACGCCGTGGCCGTGGGCGCAGCGCGAGGCCCTGGCTCTAGACGTCGGTCCCTCCGGCGGAACGATGGCGTGCCTGGCCGCGGCGGCGAGCCTGCTCCCCTCTCCGTGGCGCTCGCGCGCGTGGTTGGTCCTGATCGGTGGCGCCGCCGTCGCGCTGCTCTACTGGGGATCTCTCGCCGACATCGAACACGCGTTCGCGATCCTGCTCGTTCTCGTGGTGGCCAGGCCCCTGCGTATCCGCCGCGTGAGTGTGCAGGAGCAACGATTCGTCGCGCTCGTCGCAGTCCTCGGATTGGCGGCGATCGAAACCCTCACGTCGATCGTTCCGACCGACGGTCCGTTCGGTCGCACCGAACTGGGCGGTGGGTCCTGGATCGATACCGCAATCGACGTCGGCATCCTGCTGTTGGTGGCTCGAGGGCTGCAGCGCGGGCGACGCTGGGCCTGGGTCATCGCGATCATCCTGGCGAGCATCAACGTCGTGCTCGGCATCCTCGTGGTCGTCCTCACGTTCGGGTTCCCCGCGAGCGATATCGTCTGGGACGGCGACCCGTCGGTCACGGTCGCAACCGCGGTGCTGTGGGCGGCACTGCTGGTCTATCTCGCGTGGGTCCGCGGTGCGTTCCGCGGACGCCGCCGCGCGACACTCGGCATGAGCCCCCCACCGACAGTGGGCGAGGTGCGGGAGATGCTGCACACCTCGGGCGGCGGCACCCTGTCGTGGATGACCACGTGGGACGGCAACTCCTACGCGCGCACGAGCTCGGGCATCGTCGCCTACCAGCGGCGCGCAGGCGTCGCCCTGGTCCTCGCCGACCCGCTCGGGCCGCGCGAGAGCCGCGGCGAGTCCGTGCGCGAGTTCGTATCGATGGCCGAGACCGCCGGTCTGATCCCCTGCTTCTTCTCGGCGGACGAGGCGACCCGTGCCGTCATGCCCGACGGATGGCGCAGCCTCATCGTCGCCGATGACACCATCGTGGATCTCGAAGGCCTGGAGTTCACCGGCAAGCGCTGGGCCGCGGTGCGGACGTCCCTGAATCGGGCCGGGCGCGAAGAGATGACGTTCCGGATGACGCGCCTGACCGATGAGCCGTGGGGCATCCAGCAGCAGTTGCGCGCGATCTCGGACATGTGGGTCGGCGACAAGGGGCTGCCCGAGATGGGCTTCACCCTCGGGACCTTGAACGAGGCGCGCGACCCCGAAGTGCGGCTCGCCCTCGCGATCTCGCCGAGCGGCGACGTCGACGGATTCCTGTCGTGGCTGCCGGTGTACGGTGAGGGTCGCGTCGAGGGCTGGACCCTGGATCTGATGCGTCGCCGCGAGGGCGGCTTCGGCCCGGTGATGGAGTTCCTGATCGGCTCATCGGCACGGTTCTTCGCCGACGAGGGAGCGCGGATGCTGTCCCTCTCGGGTGCGCCGTTGACCCACGACTACCCGCCTGACGCGGGGATGATCGCGGAGATCACCGACAAGCTCGCCGAGATGCTGGAGCCGGTCTACGGGTTCCGGTCGTTGCACCGCTTCAAGGAGAAGTTCCATCCGCGGTACGAGTCGCTGTACCTGCTGTACCGGGACGAGGCAGATCTACCGGGGATCGGGATGGCGCTCACGCGGGCATTCCTGCCCGACGCGTCGCTGCGTCAGCTGGCCGGCTCGGGTCGGGAACTGCTGCGCGGCGGCCGCTGACCCCGACCCTCGAGCACCGACCATCGAACACCCGGGCCGAGCAAGCTCCAGACCCGGGCGTCGACGGATCCCCCCGGATAGATCGCGCCGGAAGCGCGACGAGCCACACTCTATCGACACCCGCGGCGCAGGGGTACTGCATCCGCTCGGATCGACGGCCCGATCAGGATGTCGCGAGGAAGACCGCGTCGCCGCCCGTGTTCAGCACGGTCCACACCCCGCCGTCGACGTCCTCGGCGGGAACGCTGACTGCAACGTTCGCCGACAGATCCTCCGCCGGTGGGTACACCGTCCCGACTGCCCACAACTGATTCGGCACGTCAGCCGCGGCGCTCTCGAAGAGTTCGTAGCTGCGTCCGCTGGCGCCGATGTAGCGAACGATGAGCGAGGCCCACGGATCGATGCCCAGGGTATCGGCGTCCGCGGGGTCTTCTCCGGCAGCGGCGAGTTGCGCGCGGATCGCCTCCCAGTCGATGAGGATGCGCAGAGGCAGCACGACGTAGCCCTCGCCGCGCTCGGTCGCCGCTGCCGCGCCGACCGACCACGCCGATCCGTCCGCGAGGGGCACCGTCTGGCCGACCGCGAGCGGGTTGGCGCGGGTTCCCGGCGCCGCCTCCGCACTCTCGCTGGTCGTGGGCGTCGGGCTCGGGTCGGGCACCGGGTCGGCGACGCAGCCGGTGAGCGCGACCCCCACGATCGCAAGAGCGGCCAGGGCCGCGGCAGGCGTTGGTCTCATGGAGCCTCTAGTCGGGTGGGACGAAAAGAAGGCCCCTCTCGGGACCTTCTCTCCTGTGCGCGAGGGGGGAGTTGAACCCCCACGCCCTTTCGGGCACTGGCACCTGAAGCCAGCGCGTCTGCCTATTCCGCCACTCGCGCGAACCGCGGCGGACCGCGGATCAACTTCCCGAGGATATCACGGCGGATTGGCGTGTCGAACCCGGTATCCCGCTTCACCGCCAGGTCGTCCATGGCCCGCTCAGGGTCTCCAACTAGCATGGACGCACCGCTCTGCCTGCCTGAGGAGATCCGTGGGACTACTTGACAGCTTCGAGAAGGGGCTCGAACGTGCCGTGAACGGCGCGTTCGCGAAGACCTTCCGTAGCGGGATCCAGCCCGTCGAGATCGCTTCCGCGCTGCGCAGCGAGCTCGACAAGAAGGCCGCCGTCGTGGCCCGGGACCGGATCCTCGCCCCCAATACGTTCGCGGTGCGGCTCGCCCCCTCCGACGACGATCGGATGCAGGCGATCGGCCAGCCCCTCGTCGACGAGCTGGCCGAATTGGTCGCGAAGCACGCTCGCTCCCAGGGGTACACCTTCGCCGGCCCCATCTCGGTGACGATCCGCCGCGACGAGGCCCTGTCGACGGGAACCCTGCAGGTCGACTCGTCGACCGCTCAGGGGTCGGTGTCGTGGCGCGGCGTTCTGGACATCGGCGGCCAGCGGCATCCGCTCGTGAAGGCACGCACCGTGATCGGCCGCGGCAGCGACGCGGACATCACGCTGGCCGATGCCGGCACGAGCCGCCGTCACGTCGAGGTTCTCTGGGACGGCGAGCGCGCGATGGTGCGGGACCTCGGTTCGACCAACGGCACACTGCTGAACGGGCGCAAGGTCAGTGAGTCGCCGCTGCCGCCGGATTCCACGATCACGATCGGCCGCACCGACATGGTCTTCCGCGTGGTCGCCCAGGCATCGGCTCCCGCGCGGCCCGCCGCATCCGATGCCACCCGCGCCTTCGACATGTTCGACGGGGGCGGCCGCGCGTGAGCGAACTGACACTCCTGCTGCTGCAGATCGGGTTCCTCCTGGTGCTGTGGTTCTTCGTGTTCGCCGTCGTCTACTCGCTGCGCGCCGACGTGTTCGGCGTGCGCGTGCGACGGATGCCGCAACCGGCCGAGCCGGTGAAACCCGCGGCCCGCGAGACGGCTCCCGTTGCGCCCTCCGCGCCTCCGGCACCCTCCGGCCCGACCGGCGGTGCCGCAACGACGGCGACCGTCTCGCGCATCGTCATCACGAGCGGCCCCAAGGCGGGTCTCGAGCTGCCGCTGGGGACCGAGCCGCTCACAATCGGCCGGTCCAGCGAGTCGGGTCTGGTGATCCGCGACGACTACACCTCGAGCCACCATGCACGACTCCTGTTGTGGGGCGACCAATGGATGCTCCAGGACCTGGATTCGACCAACGGCACCTGGCATGACGGGGCGAGAGTGACGACGCCCGTCGAAGTGAAGGTCGGCGCCCCCATCAAGGTGGGCGCAACGACCTTCGAGTTGCGGAAGTAACGGCCCCGACGTCATGGTCTTCGAAGGCTCCAGCGCGGCACTCTCGCACACCGGCAAGGTGCGCTCGAACAATCAGGATTCCGGATATGCGGGATCGAATCTGTTCGTCGTCGCCGATGGGATGGGCGGCCACGCCGGCGGTGACGTCGCCTCGAGTATCGCGATCGCGCAGCTGTCCGACCTCGACCGCCCGTTCGACTCCCCCGCGGCAGCCGAGCGCGCCCTCGGCGACGCGATCACCGACACCGCCGCCGCGCTGATCGACACCGTCGCGGCGCGGCCGGAGCTCGCGGGCATGGGCACCACCGTGAGCGCCCTGGCGATGGTCGACGACTACGCCGTGATCGCGCACATCGGCGACTCCCGGGTGTACCTGTACCGTGACGGTGCGCTCACTCAGATCACGACAGACCACACGTTCGTGCAGCGTCTGGTCGATTCGGGACGCATCACCCCCGAAGAGGCGCGCTACCACCCTCGGCGCTCCGTGTTGATGCGCGTCCTCGGGGACATGTCACCGAACCCCGAGATCGACACGTTCGTCATGCCGACCCAGCCCGGCGACCGCTGGCTCCTGTGCTCGGACGGTCTGTGCGGTGTCGTTCCCGACACGCAGACGGCAAAGACCCTCGGGGCGGACCTGGCTCCCGCCCGCACGGCGGATGCCCTGCTGAAGCTGGCACTGGACGCCGGGGCTCCTGACAACGTCACGATCGTGCTGGTCGACGTGGGCGGGCGGCATCCGGTCTTCTCCGGCACCCCCACCGTTGTCGGCTCGGCCTCCAACCCCGAAGGTATCGACGTCCCGGCAGCGCGCAGCTCGCGCACGAGTTGGCTGCACCCCGCCCGCCAGGCAGCCAACGAGCCGACGCACTTCGAGCCGGCCGCCGAGTTCCTCGAGGAACTCATCGAAGAGGACCGGCGCCGCTCCCGCCGCCGCCGAGTCGCGTGGATCGCGGGCTTCGTGCTCGTCCTGGCCATGATCGCGGTCGCGCTCTTCGGCGCCTATCAGTGGACCCAGACCAGATTCTTCGTCGGAGCCGACGACGAGACGGTGGTCATCTACCGCGGCATCCAGCAGAGCATCGGACCGATCTCGCTGTCGACGCCCTACGAGGACACCGGCATCCTGCTGGCCGACCTGCAGTCCTTCGATCGCGCGACCGTCGAGCGTACGATCTCGGCGCGCTCCCTCGCGGATGCCCGAGCGATCGTCGACAGGATCGAAGCACGAGCGGAGGTGCCCGGTGGCTGACCCTGCCCTCACGCGCGAACCGGCTTCCGAGATCGCCGCCGACACCGCCGTGGTGCGTGCATTGAAGCGACTGCGGACACCGCAGCGCCAGCGCAACCGCGAGCTCGGCCTTCTGCTGTTCGCCTTCGTGCTCTCCCTCGGCGCGCTCGTGCTCGTCCAGCTCGGGGTGATGGGGCAGATCGCGCCCGGCTACCTCATCGCCTTCGGAGGTCTGTTCACGACGGTGCTCGCCGTCAACATCGCCCTTCGGGTCTGGGCCCGGGATGCCGACCCGTTCGTCGTACCGATCGCGACCCTGCTCACGGGGCTCGGGATCGCGATGATCTACCGCATCGACCTGGTGATCGGTAGCGAGGGCTGGGATGCGGCATCCGTTCGCCAGCTCGCGTGGGCGGGCATCGCCATCCTCGGATGCCTCGCGGTGGTGATCGCGCTGCGCAACTACCGCGTGTTGTTCCGCTACACCTACATCTTCGGGTTCGCGGGAATCGCGCTGCTCCTGCTCCCGATCATCCCGGGCCTCGGAACTGACGCGAACGCGGACGTCTGGGTGTCGCTGGGGATCTTCTCGTTCCAGCCGGGAGAGCTCGCGAAGATCTCGCTGGCGATCTTCTTCGCCGGGTACCTCGTGCGCACGCGCGAAAGCCTGAGTTCGGTGGGCACGCGCTTTCTCGGCATGACCTGGCCGCGGGCGCGCGAACTGGGCCCGCTCCTCGTGCTGTGGCTGATCTCGCTCGGCATCATCGTGCTCCAGCGAGACCTCGGCACCGGTCTGCTGCTGTTCGGGATGTTCGTCGCGATGCTCTACGTCGCGACGGGAAAGACGTCCTGGGTCGTGATCGGTCTGGTCCTTGCCGGCATCGGGGCCTTCTTCGCCTCACGCATCCTGCCCTACGTCGGCGGACGGTTCGCGAACTGGCTCGACCCGTTCAACCCGGAACGCATCGAAGCCACCGGCGGCAGCTTCCAACTCGTACAGGGGATCTACGGTCTCGCCCACGGCGGCCTCATCGGCACCGGTCTCGGGCAGGGCCGGCCCTACATCACGCCGCTGTCGCAGAGCGACTACATCCTGCCGAGCTTGGGTGAGGAGCTCGGTCTTGCCGGCGTCTTCGCGATCCTGCTGCTGTACATGGTGTTCGTCGCGCGCGGCATCCGCATCGGCGTTGCCGGACAGGACGACTTCGGGAAGCTCCTTGCGACCGGACTGGCCTTCACGATCGCTCTGCAGGTGTTCATCATGGTCGGCGGCGTCACGCGGGTGATCCCCGTGACCGGGCTCACGACCCCCTTCCTCGCGGCGGGTGGCTCGTCGCTCGTTGCCAACTGGCTCATCGTGGCGCTGCTGCTGCGCATCTCGGATGCCGTACGCAGCCGTCCCCGCGCGGTGATCGGATGAGGGCGGTGATGTCGCTATGACCAAAGAGCTGCGCCGGCTGAGCATCCTGATGCTCCTGATGTTCCTGACACTGTTTGCCTCGACGACCTGGATCCAGGGCATCCAGTCCGCTGACCTGGCCGACTACCCCCGCAACACGCGGGCTCTCTACGACTCGTACGAGGTACAACGAGGATCGATCATCGCGAGCGGGTCGGCAATCGCCTCATCCGTGCCGTCGAACGATGTCTTCAGCTGGCAGCGGGTTTACGTCGATCCCGACATGTGGGCCCCGGTGACCGGCGTCATCCCCGTCGTCGGGGAGGCGACGGGCATCGAACGGGCGATGAACGACGAGCTCAGCGGCACCGCGAGCTCCCAGTTCCTCTCGCGCATCGAGCAAATTCTGACGGGGCAGCCGCCGCGCGGGTCGAACGTCGTGCTGTCGCTGGATGCCGCCGTCCAGCGCGCCGCGTATGACGCGCTCGGAGATCTCGAGGGCGCCGTGATCGCGATCGAGCCCGACACCGGTCGTGTCCTCGCGATGGTCACGAGCCCGAGCTACGACACGAACCTGCTGGTCTCGCACGACACGGCGCAGGTCGAGGCGGACTATGCGGCACTGCTCGCGGATCCTGCCAACCCGCTCTACAACCGCGCCATTGCGGGGGACCTCAACCCTCCCGGCTCGACGTTCAAAGTCGTTGTCGTTGCCGCCGCGCTCGCCTCGGGCCAGTACACGCCCGAGTCGCAGATCCCCAACCCCGCGATCTGGCAGCTGCCGCAGTCATCCAACACGATCCGCAACGCGAGCGGGGGCACGTGCGGTCCCGGCGAGACGGTGTCGATCGCTGATGCGCTCCGACTCAGCTGCAACATCCCGATGGCGCAGCTCGCGGTGCAGCTGGGCGACGAGGCGATCCGGCAGCAGGCCGAGAAGTTCGGCTTCAACCTGTCGTTCAGCATCCCGCTCGAGTCCATCCCCTCGGTCTACCCGCGCGGGCTCGACGCGCCGCAGACCGCGCTGACCGGTTTCGGCCAGGGACAAGTGACGGCGACCCCCCTGCAGATGGCGATGGTCTCGGCCGGAATCGCCAATGGCGGAGTCGTCATGAACCCGCGGATGGTCGATCAGGTGATCGGCCCCGACCTGTCGGTGCAGCAAACGTTCGAGAGCACGGTATTCGGCGAGGCGTTGAGCCCCGAACTGAACGAGGAGATGGTGTCCATGATGGTCGCGAATGTCGAAAACGGCGCCGCCTCGAATGCAAGAATAGAGGGCGTCGACGTGGCCGGTAAGACGGGTACGGCGGAGAACGGACCCGACGCGCCGTACACCCTCTGGTTCACCGGGTTCGCGCCCGCCGAGGATCCCGAGGTGGCAGTGGCTGTGGTCGTGGAGAACGGTGGCGGAATGGGTCAGTCGGGATACGGGGACCTCATCGCGTCCCCGATCGCGAAGAAGGTCATGGAGGCGGTGCTAAGCAGATGAGACCGACGCAGGGTGTGACCTTCGGCGGCCGTTACGAGCTGGATTCGCGAATCGCGATCGGCGGCATGGGCGAGGTCTGGGAAGCCACCGACCACGTCATCGGGCGGACGGTCGCGATCAAGATCCTCAAAGACGAGTACATGGGCGACCCCGGATTCCTCGAGCGCTTCCGCGCCGAGGCGCGCCATGCCGCCCTCGTCAACCACGAGGGCATCGCGAGCGTCTTCGACTACGGCGAGGAGAACGGCAGCGCCTTCCTCGTTATGGAACTCGTCCCCGGGGAAGCCCTCTCGACGATTCTCGAGCGCGACGGCTCGCTGTCCACGGACAAGACTCTCGACATCATCGCGCAGACCTCGGCGGCTCTGCAGGCGGCCCACGCGGCAGGCCTCGTCCACCGCGACATCAAGCCGGGAAACCTCCTGATCACCCCCGACGGTCGCGTCAAGATCACCGACTTCGGGATCGCGCGCATCGCCGACCAGGTGCCCCTGACGGCCACCGGGCAGGTCATGGGCACGGT
This sequence comes from Microbacterium sp. bgisy207, assembly GCF_965345035.1. Classification (GTDB taxonomy): domain Bacteria; phylum Actinomycetota; class Actinomycetes; order Actinomycetales; family Microbacteriaceae; genus Microbacterium. The sequence goes on along the minus strand of NZ_CBDRMG010000004.1, from coordinate 210,101 downwards.
GCAGTACCTGTCACCCGAGCAGGCGTCCGGGCACCCCGCCTCACCCGCGACCGACATCTATTCGCTCGGCATCGTCGCCTACGAGTGCCTTGCCGGGAAGCGTCCGTTCACGGGCGAGTCGCAGGTCGCGATCGCGATGGCCCAGATCAACGAGCAGCCCCCGCCGCTGCCGCCGACCGTGGCCGTTCCCGTACAGAACCTCGTCATGGCGATGATCGCGAAGAAGCCCGAGGACCGGCCCGCGACAGCGGCTGCCGTCGCCCGGGCCGCGACCGCGCTTCGCCGTGGTGATGTCGCCGCCGCCGCGGCAGCGATTCCCGCGATCGCGGCCGGCGCTGTCGCCACCGACGACGCGACCGCATTGCTGACGTCGACCGCGACGGCCGCCGAGACGCGGATCATGCCGGCGCCCGAGCCCGGCGAGGAGGCTGCGGCACCGCGCAAGCGGAGCCCGTGGACGTGGCCCCTGGTTGCGCTGATCATCCTGCTCGTCCTGGTTCTGGGCGGCACGATCTGGGCGCTGCTTGCGAACCAGCAACCGGCGCCGGCGCCCACGAGCTCGTCCGCGACGCCGTCCCCGAGCGCATCGACGCCCACGCCGTCCCCGAGCGCGACGCGCATCGACATCGACGCCCTGAACCTGGTCGGCATGCAATGCGACCAGGCCGTGCAGACGGCCAAGAGCGCCGGAGTGCTCGAGGTCGTGACCAACACCGACACCCCGGCTCCGGATGACTCGCAGGTCGGCGTCGTATGGCGCGTCAACCCCACGGGCAACATCGAACCGACGACTTCGCTCACCGTCTCCTGCTATGGACAGGTCACCCCGATCGGTGGGCCCAGCAACCCGCCGGCGATCCAGGGCGGGGCTCCCGCCGAAGCCGGGTCGACCGTCACGCTCACGTGGGACAGCTTCACGTGCCCGACCGGTACGGGAACCCTCAGCGGATACACCGTGACGCTCCAGAACGCGGTGTTCACCGTCGACGGCACCTCGCAGCGGGACTTCCCCCCGAACGACCGCGACGAGGCGATCCTGATCGCGAACGCCGCCGGGCAGACACTCACAGCCTCGTACACCGCCCTGTGCAGTGGAACCGAGCAACGGCGGTCCGACGCATCCCCGCAGATGCAGGTTCAGATCCAGCCCGCGAGCAGTCCGTCGCCCACTCCCTGAGAAGGGACGGCGACGGCACTCGACTAGTCTGAGAAGACTGGCTCAGTCAGGGAGGGCAGTGTGACCGGCGATTCTCGCGTGCTCTCGGGGCGCTACCGGATCGATGAACCGATCGGCCGCGGAGGCATGGCCGCGGTCTACCGCGGCTACGATCTGACGCTCGGTCGCGAGGTCGCCATCAAGATCCTCGAACCCGAGCTGGCGCGGGACGCCGGCTTCCGCACCCGCTTCCGCCTGGAGGCTCAGGCGGCGTCACGGATGTCGCATCCGACCATCGTGCGGGTCTTCGACGCCGGTGAGGAGGCCGAGACTCTTCCCGACGGCACCACGCAGCCCGTGCCGTACATCGTCATGGAGCTCGTCAAGGGACGGCTGCTGAAGGAGCTGATCGAGAGCGGCCCTCTGGATGCCGAGCGTGCGGTTGCGTACGCCGACGGCATCCTGGAGGCGCTCGAGTACTCGCACCGCGCGGGCGTCGTCCACCGCGACATCAAGCCCGGCAATGTCATGGTCACCGAGAACGACCAGATCAAGGTCATGGACTTCGGCATCGCCCGCGCCGTCTCCGACTCGTCGTCGACGGTCGCCGAGACAACCGCGATCCTCGGCACCGCCGCCTACTTCTCCCCCGAGCAGGCCAAGGGCGAACCCGTCGACGCCCGTGCCGACCTCTACTCCACCGGGGTGGTGCTGTACGAGATGCTGACCGGGCGTGCCCCGTTCCGGGGCGAGTCGCCGGTGGCGGTCGCCTACCAGCACGTCAGCGAAACCCCGCTCACTCCGTCGGAGATCAACGAGGAGATCCCGCGGGCCCTCGATGCCGTCGTGCTCCGCGCGCTGGCGAAGGATCCGTTCCAGCGCTACCAGGACGCCGCGTCGTTCCGTGCAGCGCTGACGCATGCGTTGACCGGAAAGGCGCCCTCGCGGCGGCAGCTGGGCACACTCACGAGCGAACTGTATGGCCCCAACCCGCGGCAGGCCGCCGAGACCGCGCGGTCGCTTCGACAGCTGTCGACCGACACGACGATGCGCCGCACACAGTCGGGCCCTCCCGTCGCGTGGGTGTGGGCGGGCGTCGCGATCCTGGCGGTGCTGCTCATCTCGGTGCTCTTCTGGGTGCTGACGATCCCGCGCGGCAGCGACACCGTCCCCAGCAACTCCCGCATCGTCCCCGATGTCACCGGCATGACCTACGAACGCGCCGCCGAGGAGCTCCTCGCGCAGGACCTGGTCCCGGTCCGCGCGGAAGAGGCCAGCACCGAGGTCGCCGAAGGCAACGTCATCCGCACCGACCCTGAGACGGATGTCTCGGTATCGGTGAACCAGGAGATCACCGTATACGTGTCGACCGGCCAAGAATTGTCGACCGTGCCGACTCTCGCGGGTCTCACCCAGGAGGCGGCGACGCAGGCCCTCGCACAAGCCGGTCTCCAAGTGGGTACGGTCACCTCGCGCAACGACCCGAGCCTTGCGGCTGGCACCGTCATCGCGGCAGACCCCGCATCCGGTGAAGACGTCGCGGTCGGCAGCGCCGTTGACCTCGTCGTGGCCACGGGACGGGTCCTGATCAACGATGTGACCGGCTACACGGTCGAGGCGGCGACGCGAGAACTCGAAGCTCCCGATACCCAGCTGACGGTGGAAACGCAGGAGGACTCGTCGTGCCCGGCGACGAATCCGCCGATCGTCATCGCGCAGTCCCTCGCCCCGGGTGAAGTGCCCGTCCGTTCGACCATCACGCTGACGTACTGCTCGGGCTGAGCCTCAGGTTCGCCTCAGGCGCCGGTGTCGAGGTGGGGCCGGAGGGCGTGAGAGCGCTCGACGGCGCCGGGGACCCCGACCCGCTCCAGCCAGTTCGCGAGGAGGCGGTAGCCGCCCTCGGTGAGCACGCTCTCGGGATGGAACTGAACGCCCCACAGTGGAGCTTCCCGGTGGGCGATACCCATCACGATGCCGCTGTCGGTGCGTGCGGTGACCACCAGCGTGTCCGGGAGAGTCTCGGGTTCCACCGAGAGCGAGTGATACCGGTTGGCGATGAACGGCGCGGGGATCCCGGCAAAGAGCATCGACCCGTCGTGCACGACCGGCGACGTGACCCCGTGATAGAGCTCCGGCGCGACCGTCACTCGCGCACCCAGCGCCTCCGCGATGACCTGGTGCCCGAGGCAGACCCCCAGCAGGGGAACGCGACGGTACACCGCTTCGCGCACGACCACCTGCGAAGCGGTCGTGTCGGCGGGGCGGCCCGGCCCCGGCGAGACGAGGATGCCGCGATAGCTGCCGACCAGCTGCGGCACGGCATCCGGGTCGATCTGATCGGCCTCGACCATCTCGGTGTCCGCTCCCAGCTCGTGCAGGTATCCCACGAGCGTGTGGACGAAACTGTCGTGATTGTCGACCACCAGGATGCGGTCGACCAGGGGATCTCGCTCTGTCACCCGACAGTCGCGTCCTGCGGGGTGGTCAGCTCGCTGATCCAGGGGAAGACGTAGAAGACGAGGCCATACAGCACCGCGGCGGCCATCACGGTCAAGATCGCTACCCTGACCCACCACGGTCCCGGCAACACGCGCCACAGGGCGGCATACATCAGGCTGTCGTTCCTTCCGTGAGGGATGCGGGCGGCCCGTCCGTGCGGGGCGTGAAGGACTCGAACACACCGTACGCGACGATCCGCTCGGCCATGCTCCATCGCGGGCTGCAGCTGGTCATCGTGATGTAGGCGTCGCCTGCGGCGACATCCAGTTGCGGCACCGGCGCCAGAACCGTCGTCTCCGTGGGACGGACGTACTCCAGCGTGCGGAACCGGTAGGTGTACCACCCGCCCGGTGTCTCGACGACGATGGCATCACCGATGCGCAGCGTCTCGATGTCGGCGAAAGGCTTTCCGTAGGTCGTCCGGTGGCCCGCGACGGCGAAGTTGCCGATCTCGCCGGGCATCTGGGTGTTCGGATAATGGCCGACACCGATCGGATCGAGGGTGCGCGATCGTGATACGCCTCCCGCGATGGGTTTGCTGTAGTCCGCACCCCAGCGGGGAACGCGTAGCACGGCGAACTCCTCCGCATCGCCCGGCTGCGCCAGAACCGGCACCGCTGCGGCGGCGTCGGCCGACGCCGTCGGATCAGGCGACTCAGACGTCTCGGGCGCGGGTGGCGCGGTCTCGAACGCATCAGCCCACTGCTCGGAGAGCTCACTGCCGGCGGCATCCTTCTGCGCAGCCTGGATCACGTCTCCAAGCCACAGCTGCCACCCCACGTAGAGGAACGCGATCACTCCGACGGTGATGAGCAGCTCACCGATGATGCCGAGCACGCTCACCCGGCGACGCGATCGCCGCGTCCGACGCGACCGTCGCGTCGGGTGCGGCGTCTGCTCCGCGTCGCTCACAGGCTTTCCCCTCGTCTCTGCGTCGTGATGATGGTCGAGGTGCGCAGCTGCCCTGTGCGACCGCGACCTCCCGGGAAGCCTGCGACCGCCCCCGCCATCCGTCCTACGCGCGATTCTATTCGTCTCCTGCTGCACGAGCCCTGGCAGTTAGACTTGACGCATGGCACGCCCGAGCAACGACGACGAACCGATCGTCGAGAGCAGCAGCGCTGAGTCCGCACCGAACCCTGTCTGGTTCAAGCCGGTGATGATCGGGCTCATGCTGCTCGGCCTGGTCTGGGTTCTCGTCTTCTACATCAGCGGGATGCAGTTCCCGATTCCCGGGATCGACGCCTGGAACCTCGTGATCGGCTTCGGCATCGCCTTCGTCGGTTTCCTCATGACAACGCGCTGGCGTTGACACCCGCGAGCCCGGTGCATCGGAATTACATGACTGTGATTCATCCCCAGGTGTGGATGAATCTGTGGATGAATCAGACGTAGAACGCGGCAGGGATCGCGAGCAGCGCCAACAGCCCGATACCGATGGCGACGAGCAGTCCGATCTGCAACGGCTGCCGAGCCCTCGTGCGAGTCCGGGCGAAGACGAGCCCGATGAGCGCGCCCACGACCAAACCGCCGAGGTGCGCCTGCCACGCGATGTTGTAGCCGGGGATGAACCCGATGGCGAGGTTGATCCCGAGGATGATCAGGATGCCGGTGATGTTCGCTCCGATGTGCCGGCCGATCACCAAGAGGGCACCGAGGAGTCCGAAGACGGCGCCCGAGGCGCCGACGACCGTGACTCCGGGTGCCAGCAGAGCGACACCGACGGATCCGCCCAGGCCTGACAACAGGTAGAGCGCGACGAACCGGCCGTGTCCGAGGAGCGGCTCCAGTGACCTGCCGATCAACCAGAGCGCGAGCATGTTCAACCCGATGTGGAAGAAGCTCGAGTGCAGGAATACCGCGGTCAGGAGCCGCCATGGCTCGAAGGCGATCGATGGGATGACGAAGACGCTGTTGAAGGCGAACAGCCGGTCAATCGCGGGTACGAGGAGCTGGAGTACGAAGACCGCCGCCGTGATCGCGATGATGACGTACGTTGCCGTCGGGCGCTGCGTCCCGACGGCCGCGGGCGCGCGCGACCAGCGCCGCTCGGCCTTCTTCTGGGCGCTCGTCTGGGTCGCTCGCTGCTCCCGCAGGCACTCCGGGCAGATGACCCCGACCGCAGCCTGCGTCTGGCATTCCGGGCAGATCGTGCGCAGGCACCGCTGGCACAGCACGAAACTCTGCCGGTCCGGATGCCGGTAGCAGAAGTTGTCCCGGTTGCTGCGGAACTGGTCGGACGTCGTCACGGCTGGCGCCGTCTCCCGTCAGACCGAGACGACGTCGATCGACGAGATGACGACGGGCTCGATCGGGCGGTCGCCGGGCCCGGTCGCGACAGCGCTGATCGCGTCGACGACGCGGCGGGACTCGTCATCCGCCACCTCGCCGAAGATCGTGTGCTTGCCCTGGAGCCATTCGGGTCCGCGGCCACCCTGACCGGGAACCGTGATGAAGAACTGCGATCCGTTGGTGCCCTCGGGCTGACCGGTGATCGCGTTGCGGCGCAGCCCTGCGTTGGCCATGGCGAGCTTGTAGGGCTCGGTGAAGGTGAGCTCAGGGCTGATCTCGTCGTTGAAGGTGTAGCCGGGCCCGCCGGTGCCGACCCCCAGCGGGTCGCCGCCCTGGATCATGAAGCCTTCGATGATGCGGTGGAAGATCACGTCGGTGTAGAGGGCGCCCTCTCCGGGCTGCCCGGTTCCCGGATGCGTCCATTCGCGGCTACCGTCGGCCAGGCCAACGAAGTTCTGGACGGTGCGCGGAGCCTGGTCTCCGAACAGATTGACGACGATGTCGCCGTGGTTGGTGTGGATCGTGGCGACCGCGGTGTGCTGTGGCATGGGGCCATTCTTTCAGAGTTCGCCGGGAACACTTCCCGTCTGCGGCACGCATGGCAAGATGGGAAGACCACGTCGACACGACAGGGAGGGCCCCGTGAGCCTCAGCCGCAAGCGCAAGAAGGAACTCCGCAAGCTCCAGAAGCACGCGAACGACATCTGGGAGTCGCAGCAGGTGCTCGTCGGCGAAGCCGCTGACATCGCCCGCGAGGCCGGTCGGCAGCTGGGCAACTACGGCCGCGAGCAGGTCGTGCCCCAGGTTCAGGAAGCCTACGGCCGGTACGCCCAGCCGTATGTGCAGCGCGGACTCGCGTCATCCAAGTCGTTCCTGACCAATCGTGCGATCCCCGCGACCGGAGCCGTCGTCGGTTCGGCGCTGTCGGCATGGGATGCCGCCACCGAGACGCGCGCGCGGCTTGCCGCGGGTCGGGGCCTGTCGGCTCCTGACGCGAAGAAGTACGCGAAGCTCGCCGACAAGTACGGCAAGGACGTCTCCAAGAAGCTGTCCAAGAAGCTGTCGGCCCTCGAGCCTCAGAAGCAGGGGATCGGCGCCGGCGGTGTCTTCGCCATCATCCTGGGTGTCATTGCCGCTGCGGGCGTGCTGTACGCGGCGTGGCAGACGCTCCGCGCGGATGACGAGCTGTGGGTCGCCGACGACCCGCTGCGCGCTCCCGACGCCTGATCCAGATCAGTTCGCGCTGCGGCGCCCGGCTTCCGGGCGCCGCAGTTGTTTGTTGACGACCCTCAGCGTGCGAAGGAGCCGAGTCCCGCCATCCGCAGCCCGATATTGACGAGACTCACGCGCTTGAGCCGGCGCACATCCGACAGTGCGAACCACTGCGCGCGGTCGGTGGTTCCCTCGGTCTCGTTGCGCAGGGTCCCGCCGGTGACATGGGCACGGTAGACGATCCGGAGTGCCTGTAGCGGGAGATCAGACCCAGGCACGAGGCGTCGGTGCGCGGGGATCACGCGCGAGTGGATGCCAAGAAGCTCGTCGAGCGCGACCCGGTACCCGGTCTCTTCGTGGACTTCACGGCGAGCGGCAGCATCCGGACTCTCCCCGGGTTCGAGACCCCCGCCGGGAAGGGTCCACCCCGAGGCGCCGCTCTCGTTCCAGTGGGCGAGCAGCATGCGCCTGTCGTCGTCGATGACGATCGAGTACGCAGCGACCCGCAGATCCATGGATTCACGATACGGGAGCCACGGGCAGCTTCTCCTGCATGCGAGACCGGAACGTGGCGTCCGCGCGGCGCGGCGCAAGCCGCCCTCGCTCACCCAGAATCGGTAGAACGAGGTCGCCGAACGCGGCGACATCCCGCGTGCCGAACACCGGCTCGATGAGGAACCCGTCGAGCCCGGTGCTGGCCGCAAGCTCCTCCACGCCGTCCGCGACCTCGGTCGGGTCTCCGACCAGCCGAAACCCGCGCGTGCCGCGCCCCCGCAGCTCGTCGAGGATCTCGCGAACTGTCGGGGCGGGGCGGTCGGCGCTGCCGAGGAATCTCTCGATGTTGCTGGTGCCCATTTGTCCGATGGGTCCGCCGGCATCGAGCACCTGGTGGAGGGTCTGGTCAGGGTCGAGGGTCCGTAGGTCGATTCCGGTGTTTCCCGCATAGAGGGTCGCAACCACATCGTCGGTCTGCATCCGGTCGAATTCGTCGGCAAGCTCGCGGGCCTCGGCGGAGGTCTCGGCAACGATCGCGGTGAGACCCGCCATCGTCACGAGCGCCGTGGTTCGCCCCGCTTCACTCGCGCGACGGTGCAGGTCGGCGACAGCGGATGCCGTGTGGGTCGGCGTGGTCGCCTGGACGAACACGCACTCGGCGTGCCGAGCAGCGAAAGCCCGGCCGGCCGGCGAGGTTCCCGCCTGGAAGAGCAGCGGTGTGCGCTGAGGCGTGGGCGGGGCGCCGTAGTATCCGCGCGAACGGTAGTGGTCACCCTCGTAGACCACGCGATGGATGCCGGACCGCTGCGCGTACACGCCGGATGCGCGATCGGCGACGAGCGCGTCGTCACTCCAGGCATCCTCCCAGTACCGCCGCGCAAGCGAGACGTACTCCTGGGCCATCGCGTACCGGGTGTCGTGCGCGACCATCTCGTCGTGCCCGAAGAGTTCGGCAACCGCATTCTGCGATGCGCCGGTGACGATGTTCCAGCCGATCCTCCCGCCCGAGATCGCGTCGAGGGTCGAGAAGCGGCGAGCGAGTTGGACGGGGTGATCGATTCCCGTCGTCGCGGTGACGACGAACCCCAGCTCTGAGGTTTCCCGCATGAGGACCGGCAAGAGTGTTGCGGGGTCGTACCCCGAGAAGTTGATGCCGTGCGCGACGGCATCAGCGCTGATGTCGTCGCCGACGATCGGGTATCCATAGCCATCGGCGAAGAAGAGGAAGTCGAACCCGGTAGCATCCATCACCTTTGCCAGGCGCACCCATCGGTCGGGGTCGGCGAACTCGATCGAGTCGCTCAGCGGATGCGGCCAGCTCAGCGTGCCACCGACCTGCGGGCCGTAGACCTCGAAGACACCGAATCGCAGTGCCGACACATCCGCTCCCTTCGCCGCGCACACACGTGCCGTGGTGACGCAACGCTACGCGCCAGCTGTTACGCGCGCGTGACGCTGCGCAAGAGGCGGGAGGGCCTCGGGAAGAAGAAACTGTGGAGCCTAGGAGATTCGAACTCCTGACATCCTGCTTGCAAAGCAGGCGCTCTACCAACTGAGCTAAGGCCCCGGGGCGTGCGTGGGGCTACCAGGACTTGAACCTGGGACCTCTTCATTATCAGTGAAGCGCTCTAACCGCCTGAGCTATAGCCCCGTACGCTGTCGGCGCTTCGCGCCGTCAACCTCCAAGACTTTACCGGACGCGGTGCCATTTCACGAATTCGGGCGGCGGCTGCCTCCAGCTCGCGAGCGGGTGGTCCGGAACGTCACCCGGACGACAGGTTCGCTTAGCCCAACCTTCATTGCCCCGCACGGTCGTCGGTTGTTGACTGAGCCTCGTGACCGACACGACACATCCTCATGAGCCGCACGCAACCGGTGTGAGTCAGAAGCTCAATTGGCTGCGGGCGGGAGTCCTCGGCGCCAACGACGGCATCGTCTCCGTCGCGTCCCTTGTCGTCGGTGTCGCCGGCGCAACGACCGAGACGCCCGCCCTGTTGCTCGCCGGTGTGGCGGGACTGGTCGGTGGCGCGATCTCGATGGCGCTCGGGGAGTACGTATCGGTGAGCAGTCAACGCGATAGCGAACGAGCGCTTATCGCGAAGGAGCGACGCGAGCTCGTCGAGATGCCAGCCGAGGAACTCGAAGAGCTGACCCAGCTCTACCAGGAGCGCGGGCTCAGCAGAGACACCGCCGAACGGGTGGCGGAGGAACTCACCGCGCACAACGCGCTGGCTGCCCACCTCGAGGTCGAGCTGCACATCGACGAGGACGACCTCGTGAACCCGTGGCAAGCCGCCTTCTCGTCGGCCGTCGCCTTCACGCTCGGCGCGCTCCTGCCGCTCCTGGCCATCCTGCTGCCCCCGCCGGAGTGGCGGGTGCCGGTCACGGTGGTCGCGGTGCTCATCGCGCTGGCAGTCACCGGGTCGATCTCGGCGCGGCTAGGTGGCGCGTCGCAGGGACGGGCGGTCATCAGGCTCGTGATCGGTGGTGCTCTCGCTCTCGCTGCGACCTATGCGATCGGCACCCTCCTCGGCACCACCGTGGTCTGACCGAACGTCGGAACGGTCGAACCCCGTCGCGCCGGCGACATCCTCGAATCAGTTGGACGTGAAGCCGACCAGCAGCCCGCCGGTCACCTTGACGGCGAGGTTGTAGATTCCCGCGACGACCGCCCCCATGACCGTGACGACCACGAGGTTCAGGATCGCCACGATCGCCGAGAACGCGAGCACCTGGGGCAGCGAAAGCACCGCCGAGACAGAGAAGCTGCCATCGGTGAAGCTGCCGATGAACTCATCGGCCTGCGAGATCAAGCCGGTCGTCTGCAGGATGAGGTAGATCAGCACGAAGAAGACAACGGTCGCGATCGCGATCGCCACGGCCGCGAGAAACGACAGTTTCACGGCCGACCAGAAGTCGACGTACACCAGGCGCAGGCGCACCTGCTTGGTCGTCGTCTTGCTGGATTTCTTCGCGAGTTTGTCGGCAACCGTCGTCATGCGTCGGGACTTCCTTCAAGATTCTGGGGGGAGGCGGCGTCATCCGACGCATCCGTGGCCGCAGCTACCTCTGCCACAACCCGCTCTCCGTTACGCGCGACCGCGATGATGCGATCCTCGTCATCGGGGCGGGCGAAGACGACACCCATCGTGTCGCGACCCTTGGCGGGGACCTCGGCCACGGCAGAGCGTACCACCTTGCCGCTGGCAAGAACCACCAAGACCTCGTCGTCCTCCGAGACGATGAGTCCGCCCGCGAGGACCCCCCGATCCTCGGTCAACTTCGCGACTTTGATGCCCAGACCTCCGCGACCCTGCTCGCGATACTGTGCGACATCGGTGCGCTTGGCATAGCCACCCTCGGTCACGACGAAGACGTATCCCTCATCTCGGGCGACGGATGCCGACAGCAAACAGTCATCGCCGCGGAAAGACATGCCCTTGACGCCCTCGGTGGCCCGTCCCATGGGGCGAAGGGCAGCATCCGTCGCCGCGAATCGCAGCGACATGCCCTGCCTGCTGATGAGGAGGATGTGGTCGTCCTCGTTGACGAGCATCGCGGAGGTCAGCTCGTCGCCGGCTTCGCCATCCTCACCGCCGCGAAGCTTGATGGCGATGACCCCGCCCTGACGGTTGGTGTCGTATTCGATCAGCCGCGTCTTCTTCACGAGGCCACTGCGGGTGGCGAGCACCAGGTACGGTGCCGCCTGATAGTCGCGGATGTCCAGGATCTGGGCGATCTCCTCTTCGGGCTGCAAGGCGAGGAGGTTCGCGACGTGCTGACCCTTTGCATCCCGACCCGCCTCAGGAACCTCGTACGCCTTGGCCCGGTAGACGCGACCCTTGTTCGTGAAGAAGAGCAGCCAGTGGTGAGTGGTTGTCACGAAGAAGTGCTCGACGACGTCGTCCGCGCGTAACTGCGCACCCTTGACGCCCTTGCCCCCGCGGTGCTGCGACCGGTAGTTGTCGCTGCGCGTGCGCTTGATGTAGCCGGCACGGGTGACCGTGATGACCATCTCTTCTTCAGGGATGAGGTCCTCGACCGACATGTCGCCGTCGTAGCCGGGCATGATCTCGGTACGTCGCTCATCGCCGAAGCGCTCGACTATCGCGGTGAGTTCGTCGCGGATGATGGAGCGCTGGCGCATCGGATCGGCGAGGATCGCCTGGAAATCCAGGATCTGAGCCTCGAGCTCAGTCGCCTCGTCGATGATCTTCTGTCGCTCGAGCGCGGCGAGTCGGCGAAGCTGCATCTGCAGGATCGCGTCGGCCTGGATGTCGTCGATCTCGAGCAGGTCCTTCAGGCCCTCGCGGGCATCGTCGACGGTCGCAGAACGACGGATGAGCGCGATGACCTCGTCGAGCGCATCGAGCGCCTTGAGATAGCCGCGCAGAATGTGCATCCGCTCTTCGGCCTTGCGCAACCGAAAACGGGTGCGCCGGACGATGACGTCTACCTGATGATCGATCCAGTAGCTGATGAATCCGTCGAGGGGCAGGGTGCGCGGAACCCCGTCGACGATCGCGAGCATGTTCGCGCCGAAGTTCTCCTGCAGCTGCGTGTGCTTGTAGAGATTGTTGAGCACGACCTTCGCCACGGCATCGCGCTTGAGCACGATGACCAGACGCTGTCCGGTGCGACCCGAGGACTCGTCACGGATGTCGGCGATGCCCGTGATCTTGCCCTCGCGGGCCAGGTCGCCGATCTTCACCGCGACGTTGTCGGGGTTCACCTGATACGGCAGCTCGGTGATGACCAAGCAGGTGCGTCCCTGGATCTCCTCGACGTTGACCACGGCGCGCATCGTGATCGATCCGCGTCCGGTGCGGTAGGCGTCCTTGATGCCCTTCGTGCCGAGAATCTGCGCGGCTGTCGGGAAGTCCGGACCCGGGATGCGCTCCATGAGCGCCTCGAGCAGTTCCTCGCGCGTGGCCTCGGGGTGCTCGAGCGCCCAGAGGGCGCCGGCGGCGACCTCGCGCAGGTTGTGCGGCGGGATGTTCGTGGCCATGCCCACCGCGATTCCCACCGAGCCGTTGACGAGCAGGTTCGGGAACCGCGCCGGAAGGACGATCGGTTCCTGAGTCTGGCCGTCGTAGTTGGGCTGGAAATCGACGGTCTCTTCTTCGATGTCGCGGACCATCTCGAGGGCCAGCGGCGCCATCTTGGTCTCGGTGTACCGAGGGGCAGCGGCACCCTGGTTCCCGGGGGTGCCGAAGTTGCCCTGCCCGAGGGCCAAGGGGTAGCGCAGCGCCCAGGGCTGCACGAGCCGCACGAGGGTGTCGTAGATGGCGGAGTCACCGTGGGGGTGGTACTGACCCATGACCTCGCCGACGACACGGGAGCACTTCGAGAACGACTTGTCGGGACGGTATCCCCCGTCGTACATGCCGTAGATGACGCGGCGGTGCACGGGCTTCAGGCCGTCGCGGACATCGGGCAGGGCGCGCCCGACGATGACGCTCATCGCGTAGTCGAGGTACGAGCGCTGCATCTCCAGCTGCAGGTCGACCTGGTCGATGCGACCGTGGTTGTGCACGGGCTCGGGGCGTTCTTCGGCTGCCATCGCTGTCTCTACTTCGTCGCTGTACTGTCGTCGCTCGCTCAGATGTCCAAGAACCGGACGTCTTTGGCGTTTCGCTGAATGAACCCGCGGCGAGACTCAACGTCCTCGCCCATGAGGATGGAGAAGATCTCATCGGCAGCGGCCGCGTCATCGATGGTCACCTGCCGCAGCGTTCGGGTCTGCGGATCCATCGTCGTCTCCCACAGCTCCTCGGCGTTCATCTCACCGAGACCCTTGTAGCGCTGGATGGCGTTGTCTTTGGGAATCCGCTTGCCGGCAGCGGTGCCCTCTGCCAGGAGAGCGTCGCGCTCCCGGTCGGAGTAGACGTACTCGTGCGGCGAGTTCGACCACTTCAGTCTGTACAGCGGGGGCTGCGCCAGGTACACGTATCCGGCTTCGATGAGCCCGCGCATGTAGCGGAACAGCAGCGTCAGCAGCAGCGTCGTGATGTGCTGCCCGTCGACATCGGCATCCGTCATCAGCACGATCTTGTGATAGCGGGCCTTCGTGATGTCGAAATCCTCACCGATGCCCGTGCCGAACGCGGAGATCATCGCCTGGACCTCTTTGTTGCCCAAGGCCCGGTCCAGCCGCGCGCGCTCCACGTTGAGGATCTTCCCGCGCAGAGCCAGGATCGCCTGCGTATGGGGGTCGCGCCCGCCGACGGCGGAGCCGCCCGCGGAGTCACCCTCGACGAGGAAGATCTCGCTGATGGACGGGTCCTTCGAGACGCAGTCCTTGAGCTTGTCGGGCATGGCTGCCGATTCGAAGACGCTCTTGCGCCGCGCCGTCTCGCGGGCCTTCCTGGCGGCCAGTCTCGCGGTGGCGGCGTCGATCGCTTTCCGGATGACGTTCTTCGCCTGTGCGGGATTACGGTCGAGCCAGTCGGTGAGCTGGTCGCCCACGACTTTCTGGACGAACGCCTTGGCCTCGGTGTTGCCGAGCTTCGTCTTGGTCTGACCCTCGAACTGGGGCTCGGAGAGCTTCACGGAGATGACGGCGGTCAGTCCCTCGCGGATGTCCTCACCCGTGAGGTTGTCATCCTTCTCTTTGAGCAGTCCCTGTGCTCTGGCGTACCGGTTCACCAGAGCCGTGAGCGCCGCGCGGAAACCCTCTTCGTGCGTGCCGCCCTCGTGCGTGTTGATGGTGTTCGCGAATGTGAACACATTCTCGGTGTAGCTCGTGGTCCACTGCATCGCGAGCTCGAGCGAGATGTGACGGTCGGTGTCTTCCGACTCGACCTCGATGATCTCGTCGTTGACGACCTCCGTCTTGCGGACCTTGTTCAGGTACTCGACGTAGTCGACGAGCCCCCGTTCGTAGAGGAAGTCATCGTGGGGCTGTGTCGGCGTGGATGCGCCTGACTGGTCATCCACCACGTACGCGGAGTCGGGTCGTTCGTCGCGCAGAGTGATGCGCAGGCCCTTGTTGAGGAAGGCCATCTGCTGGAAGCGCGTCCGAAGGGTGTCGTAGTCGAAGTGGACCGTGTCGAAGATGCCCGGATCCGGCCAGAACGTGATCGTCGTGCCCGTCTCGTCGCTCGGCTCCCCTTTCTGGAGCGGAGCCAGGGGGGTGCCGCCGTCACGGAAGGACTGTCGCCAGACGAAACCTTGACGCTTGACCTCGACCTCGAGGCGCGTCGAAAGCGCATTGACGACCGAGGATCCCACTCCGTGCAGGCCGCCCGAGACGGCGTATCCGCCGCCGCCGAACTTTCCTCCCGCGTGCAGGACCGTGAGCACCACCTCGACGGTCGACTTCCCTTCCGTGCGGTGCATGTCGACCGGGATGCCACGACCGTTATCGACCACACGAACAGCGCCGTCTTCGAGGATCGTGACGGTGATCGTGTCGCAGTAACCGGCGAGAGCCTCGTCGACGGAGTTGTCGACGATCTCGTACACGAGGTGATGAAGACCGCGTTCACCCGTGGAGCCGATGTACATGCCGGGCCGCTTGCGCACCGCCTCAAGTCCTTCCAGGACTTGGATCGCATCCGCCCCGTACTCGTTCTGGACCTTGCCGGAGTGCGCCAGCTGCGGATCTTCGGGAACGCTTTCAGGGACTTCTGAGGGCATAGTGAGAGGCGCTCCACATCGACGATCGGACTAGCGAGCAGTCTATCAACTCTGCGTCTTGTTCACGCGCTCTACGGGGCTGTGGCGCGATGAAAGTCCTCGGGATGTCCCGCGAGGTGGGTCAGCCGTAGGTATCGCGCGGACCACGGCCTGGAACGGCTCTGGGACCCCATTTCCAGGAGGGGACGTCCGGGCCGATGAACCGTACGCTCTCGACACCCGCGTCCGGATAGCGCCGAAGGATCTCGGTGAGGATCTGGGAGCGCATGAGCTGCAGCTGACGCGCCCAGGCCGTCGAATCGGCCTGCACGGTGAGAATCCCGTCGGTGAAGCCCACGGGCCTGGTGTGCCGGGCAGTCTCTGCTCCCGCCACCTCGTTCCAGGTGCGCACCACGTCCTCACGTGCGAGTTGAGCATCCCAGCCAGCCTCCCGGGTGAGGTCGGTCAGCACGTCGGCGACACCTCTCGGGTCGCGGCCCGGCGTGAAGGGCTCGTTCTCGTCGTCGACACGACGCCGGCGCCGCCGGGCCACGCGAGCGGTCGGAGCAAGACCGCGCAACCGCAGATAGGTCGCGACGGTCTCGGGAACGGCGGGTGCGGCATCAGCCGCCGGGGTGGTCACGACCCGGCCCCCGATACCGGGCCACTGGCCGCCAACGTCCCGGCCTCGACGCGCACGGTTCCCACGCGAAGTGCAGGCGGCACATCCTGCTCCACGGCGGCCGTCACAATCACCTGTTCGAACTCGCCGACGATGTCGGCCAACCGGGTGCGGCGGCCGGCGTCGAGTTCGGCGAACACGTCATCGAGGATGACGATCGGGTCACCGAGCTGTGATTCGGCCCGAAGCAGGTGCGCGGATGCGATCCGTAGTGCCAGCGCCAACGACCAGGACTCCCCGTGAGAGGCGTACCCGCGGGCGGGAAGGCCACGAAGGGAGAGCAGCAGATCGTCGCGGTGCGGTCCGACCAGATTGACGCCGCGCTCCAACTCGGATGCGCGCTTGTCCCGAAGCGCGCGGCGGAATCGCTCGTACAGATCCCCCGTGTCAGCGGGATCGACGATGCGCTCTTCGTCGTCCGGATCTGCCCCATCCACCGACAGCACCCACCGCGCATCGGGTGCGTGGTCGGCTCCCGCGATCGCTGCGTACGCCGTCGCGATCGGTTCCGCCAGATCTCTCACGAGCGCTTCCCGCGCCCGGATGATGTCCACGCCGAGCGCGACCAGCTTGTCGTCCCAGACATCCAACGTCGGCAGCGCCTCGCTGCCCAGACGGCGAGCGCGTGCCGACTTCAACAGCGCACCGCGTTGCTTGAGCACCCGGTCATAGTCGGCCAACGTCGCCGACAGCCGCGGGTAGCGCTGCACGAGGAGCTGGTCGGCAAAGCGCCGGCGGGCGCCCGGGTCACCGCGGACGATCTGCAGGTCCTCGGGTGCGAACAACACGACCTGGGCATATCTGCCGAGTTCTCCCGTACGCACGGTCGACCCGTTGACCTGCGCACGGTTGGATCCCTGCCGGTTGATCTGCACGTCCACGCTCAGCCGTCGCTCACCGTGTGCGAGCCTGGCACGTACGATCGCGAACTCCGCACCGTCACGCACGAGCGGGGCATCGCTTGAGACACGGTGAGATCCCGCCGTGGCCAGATACGCGACGGCCTCGGCCAAGTTGGTCTTTCCCTGCCCATTGCTTCCGACCAGTACCGTCGGGCCGCTCGAGAGCTCGAGATCGGCGCAAGCGTAATTACGAAAGTCTGTAAGACTCAGCCGCTCGACGATCATCGGTACAGGGTATCCGGCGCCGGCGACGCGAGAACCGCGTCGCCGGTCAGCGCAGGAGCAGGTTCGGCTGCAACAGGTACTTGAACGAATCCTCACCCGCGCGGTCGACGGAGGTCTGCGCCGTGATGAGGACGGGGCTGAGCTTGTTCGCGTTGTCACTCGAGGTGAATGTCACACGCGTGAACTCGCTGCGGACGGCGCCGAGCGCCTCGAGCAGATACTGAGGATTGAGGCCGAGGGTGACGTCATCGCCGAGGAGAGTGGCGTCGACGGACTCTGTCGCGCGCGCCTGCTCGGTTCCGGCGGCATCCATCGAGACACCTTCCGCCCCGAAGGTGAACCGCAGCGGCGCCGACCGGTCGAGCACAAGCGAGACGCGGCGAACTGCTTCGGCGAACTCCGCGGTGTTCACGACCGCGTGGTGCTCGGTCTGCTCCGGGAAGAGCCGGCGCACAGGAGGGAAATTCCCCTTGATCAGGAGCGACGTCACCGTCTTGTTGCCCGCGGTGAAGGCGATGATCTCGCGGTCGCCGCTTCCGGAGAACGCGATCGAAATCTGTCCCGAGTGGGCAAAGGTCTTGCCGACTTCGGTGAGCGTGCGGGCGGGCACGAGGGCCGTCGCGCCCTCATCGGATGCTCCGCCTCCTGCATCCCACGAGATCTCGCGCAGCGCGACCCGGTACCGGTCCGTCGCGACAAGGCTGAGTCGGTTCCCGGCCACTTCGAGCTGCACACCGGTGAGCACGGGCGTGACGTCATCGCGCGACGCCGCAAAGGCCACCTGCGAGATGGCCGTCGCGAACTCGTCGGCGGGGACCAGACCGGATTCACCGGTGACCTCCGGAATGGCCGGGTACTCGGCCACTGGCATGGATGCCAGCGTGAACTTCGCGGATCCGCAGGTCAGGAGGATGCCGCCGTCGTCGTCGACGCGGACGGTGATCGGTGCGTTCGGGAGCCGGTTGGCGATCTCGGAGAGGAGCCGGCCGTGCACGAGGATCGTTCCCGAATCTTCGACGGTGGCATCGATGCGCGTGCGCGCCGACGCTTCGTAGTCGAAGGCGGACAGCGAGAGCCCGTCGGCACTGGCTTCTATCAGGATGCCCGCGAGGATCGGCTGCGGGTTGCGTTGTGGCAGGAGCTTGACGACGAACGACACAGCCTCGCTGAACACATCGCGGTTGACTTCGAACCTCACGCGCGCTCCCTCGACATCCGGTTGGGCTCTCCCATGCTAGTGCCCTGCTGTCTTGTGACCTCAAGGGGTCTGTGTCGATACGCCGGAGCCGAGGCCAGCAACCCAAGGTCATCGAACCGGATTCATCTCAGGGAAGTATTCGTCATGGTGTTAACCCCTGTGGGAACTGTGGATGACTCACGCGATCCCTTGTGCCGCACGGAAACCACATTCGTGTCATTTGTGGATGGGCTGCGGAGGATGCGTGTGAGTGACCATCGTCCACGCCGCGGTCGCCGCGCATGTTCCACAGGAGCACGGGACCTCACTCACAGCTGGAGCGGTGGCGTCCACACTTATCCACAAGTTATCCACACTGTGGGGAACGCATATTTTGGGGCCGGTGAAGACTCACTGTCAAGTGAGAATCCATGAGCTTCCTATGAGCCCGCGGGTTGTGACACGGATGCCGGTGTCAGCGCCCGTTGCGGCCGAGCTGCGCCGTGATCTCGGAGACCTGGTTGTAGATCGAGCGGCGTTCCTTCATGAGGTCGCTGATCTTCTTGTACGCGTACATGACTGTCGTGTGATCGCGATTGCCGAAGAGCTGTCCGATCTTGGGGAGAGAGAGGCTTGTCCGCTCCCGGCACAGGTACATCGCGATCTGGCGCGCGGTAGCCACCGCCTGAGATCTACTCGATCCATAGAGGTCGTCGACCGACAGCTTGAAGTAGGCGGCGGTGGCCGCGATGATGTCGGTCGGTGAGACGACGTTGGCGTCATCCTGATCGATGATGTCGCGCAGCACGGTCTGGGCGAGGGAGATGTCCAGACTCGACCGGTTGAGGCTCGCGAACGCGGAGACCCGGATGAGGGCGCCTTCGAGCTCCCGGATGTTGGACGAGACGGCGGTGGCGATGTACTCGAGCACGTCGTCGGGAATGTGAAGACGCTCGCTCTGGGCCTTCTTGCGCAGAATCGCGATGCGGGTCTCGAGGTCAGGCGCCTGCACATCGGTGATCAGACCCCATTCGAACCGGCTTCGCATCCGGTCCTCGAACCCGGTGAGGTGCTTGGGCGGCACGTCGCTGGTGATCACGACCTGCTTGTCGTGGTCGTGCAACTGGTTGAACGTGTGGAAGAACGCCTCCTGCGTCTCCGCGCGCCCCTGCAGGAACTGGATGTCGTCGATGAGCAGGATGTCGACATCCCGGTACCGCGCCTGGAATGCCGCACCCCGGTTGTTGGCGATCGAGTTGATGAAGTCGTTCGTGAACTCCTCGCTCGAGACGTAGCGCACCTTGATACCGGCGTACAGGCTGATCGCGTAGTCACCGATCGCATGGAGGAGGTGCGTTTTCCCCAGCCCCGAATCGCCGTAGATGAAGAGGGGGTTGTACGCCTTGGCGGGAGCTTCCGCCACGGCGACGGCAGCCGCGTGCGCGAAGCGGTTGGACTGGCCGATGACGAAGTTGTCGAACGTGTACTTGGGATTCAGTCGTGTGTCTGTGCGCGACGAGGTCGTGGTCGTCTCGACCGTCTCGTCGCTGCTGCGGTGGACGGATGCTGTCGCCGGCGCGGCCAGGGGCATGACAGCGCTCATCTGGGACTCGGCGAGGTCGGGGTTGACCACGACACGGAACGCGGAGACGCTTTCACCGTTTCCGTCGTCGGCGTGCGCGAGAGCTTCGAGGATCGGTGCCCGCATCCGCTTGTTGATCTGCGCGGCGGTCAGCTCGTTCGGCACATCCAGGTAGAGCGTGCCACCCATGACTCCCTGCGCGACAGCGAGATTGAGAAACCCTTCGAGCTGCGGAGTGATCCGTTCGTCGGTGCGCAGGAACTCCAGCGCAGCCGTCCAGATCGGGACATCCGGAATCTCCTGGCTCGACATAGCCCCCCTCAGGCGTCAGCAGCGTCGGTGCGGCGAGCCCGTCCCCGGCTGTGGATAACTTTCGGAGCAACGGTAGTCAGCGGCATCCTTCAGCGCAAAATCAACTGTAGACGGGTGGGGCGTGTCGTCTCCAGGTGGTGGATGACGCTGGGGATAATGTGCGGGCACTGCCGGCCGGTTTGAGTTCGCGGCCCGCTCGACGTACCCTTAGTCGGTTGACTTGTGCCCTTGTGGCCGTCCCCGATTCATCGTCCCGGTGTGAGCATCCCGGCGACACCACATCCGGAAGTGATCTCATGAGCAAGCGTACGTTCCAGCCCAACAACCGCCGCCGCGCCAAGAAGCACGGCTTCCGTGCCCGCATGCGCACCCGCGCCGGCCGTGCCATTCTCTCGGCACGCCGCGCCAAGGGTCGCAGCGCGCTTTCGGCCTGACGTCACAGTGCTCGCGCGCGCGCACCGGATCACCCGGGGCGCGGACTATCGTTCCGTCGTCCGCCGGGGTCGCCGGTGTGTGGCTGCGCACATCATGAGCTACACGGCCGTGTCCGCGGATGCCGATCCCGTGCGGTTCGGCTTCATCGTGAGCAAGCAGGTCGGATCGGCCGTGACCCGCAATACGGTGCGCCGACGTCTCAAGGCGATCAGTGCCGGCCTCATCGATGAGATCCGCCCGGGCTCGCAGGTCGTCATCCGTGCATTGCCGGCGGCAGCGCGGGCCCCCTACGACGTTCTCGCCGACGATGTCGCACGGTGTCTCACGGGGGAAAAGCGATGAGCGAACTCCCCTCCTACGCCCTGGGTCAGGCACAACTGGATTCCGCAGATCTCGCGCGGGCGCTGCCACTGCTGCCTCGGAACACTGTTCTGGCCTTGCTGCATGGGTATCGCGCGACGATCTCCCACCTTTATGGCGACGTGTGCCGGTACTATCCGTCGTGCTCGGCCTACGCCGTGGGAGCCGTGCAACAGCACGGCGCTCTCAAGGGAGCGGTGCTCACGGCGGCGCGGCTGGGTAGGTGTCATCCGTGGGCGAAGGGTGGCGTCGATGATGTTCCGCCCCACGATCACTTCCGATTCGATCTCACCCGGCACGGGTTCGTCGTGCCACGCAGAAAGGACTGATCCTTGCTGGATCTCCTCACCAGTGCGACTCCCGCCCCGACCGAGCCGGCCGCGGGCGGTGGTTTCGACCTGTTCGGCATCATTCTGTGGCCGCTCAAGTGGGTCGTCGAGCTCGTCCTCGTCTTCTGGCACTGGCTGTTCACGGCGATCGGCATGCCGCCGGCCGAGGGCATCACCTGGGTGCTCTCGATCGTGGGCCTTGTCGTTGTGGTCCGCGCAGCGCTGATCCCGCTGTTCGTCAAGCAGATCAAGTCGCAGCGGAAGATGATGGAGATCGCGCCGGAGCTGCGCAAGATCCAGGACAAGTACCGCGGGAAGAAGGATCAGCTCTCTCGTGAAGCGATGAGCCGCGAGACGATGGGGCTGTACAAGAAGCACGGCACGAGCCCGGTGTCCGGGTGCCTGCCGTTGCTGGTGCAGATGCCGATCTTCTTCTCGCTGTACTCCGTGCTCAGCGACGTCTCCCGTCACGCGCAGGCAGGTATCGGCGGTGTCGGTCTCCTGAACGAAGAGCTGACGCAGCAGTTCTACGATGCGTCGCTGTTCGGAGTCGCCTCGCTCCACGAGACGCTCATCGATGCCTGGAACGCGGGCAACACCCCGGCCGTGATGATCCTCGTGGTTCTGGTCATCCTGATGATCGCCTCGCAGTTCTTCACGCAGCTGCAGATCATCTCGAAGAACCTCTCCCCCGAGGCGAAGACGGGCCAGGCATACCAGATGCAGCGCATCATGCTCTGGGTCCTCCCGTTTGCCTTCGTGTTCTCGGGCGTCTTCTTCCCCCTCGGCGTCGTGCTGTACTGGTTCACCAGCAACATCTGGACGATGGTTCAGCAGTTCATCGTCATCCGTGAGATGCCGACCCCGGGGTCCGAGGCGGCGAAACAGCGCGAGGAGCGGCTGGCTCGCAAGGGCAAGGCGATCGACTCGAGCGGCAAGATCGTTCCGATGGAGAAGTATCTCGCCGAGCAGCAGCGACTGCTCGAGGAGGCCGAGCGGGCGAAGGCTCAGGCCCCGAAGCGTGAACAGCCCATGAGTAAGCAGCGGGCGAAGAAGCAGGGCCAGCGGCCCGCCGGAGGGGCGAACCCTCGACCGCAGAATCCGCGACCCAAGGGCAGCGCGACCGGGGGCTCTTCGCCCT
Organism: Microbacterium sp. bgisy207; assembly: GCF_965345035.1. Classification (GTDB taxonomy): domain Bacteria; phylum Actinomycetota; class Actinomycetes; order Actinomycetales; family Microbacteriaceae; genus Microbacterium. Next base: position 187,682 of record NZ_CBDRMG010000004.1, on the reverse strand, counting down.
CCCCGGAATCGAACAAGTAGAAACACGAGGGTGGACATGACCACGACCCCCGACACCGCTTCCCCGCGGTCAGAAGCGAGCATCGAAGAGCTGGAGCAGGAAGGCGACGTCGCCGCCGACTTCCTCGAGGGCCTTCTGGATATCGCCGACATCGACGGTGACCTGGCGCTCGACGTCCGTAACGGTCGCGCCTATGTTTCGATCGAACAGGAAGCCGGCGATCGGTCCGGCGGGCTCGCGCTGCTGTCCGAACCGACGACGGTGCAGGCCTTGCAGGAGCTGACGCGCATCGCTGTTCAGAATCAGACGGGACGGTTCTCGCGGCTCATCCTGGACATCGGAGGTTCGCGGGACACGCGCCAGCGAGAACTCGATGCCCTGGTCGACCGCGCCGTCGCACGTCTCGAGGAGGGTGCGTCTCAGGCGTCCCTCCCCCCGATGTCGAGCTACGAGCGCAAGCTCATCCACGATCTGGTCGCAGAGCGAGGGCTCGTGTCCGAGTCATACGGCGAAGGCGCCGACCGCCACACCGTCATCCGCCGTGCCTGAGCGCCGCGCGTTTCACGTGAAACATCGATGACGACTCTCGAGCGCGAACCGGCGGTAGCTGCGTCCCTCTTCGGTGAGCACCTGGATCGTGCTCGATCGTTCACCGCTGCGCTGGCGGAGGAGGGTGAGACACGGGGCCTGATCGGTCCGCTCGAACTCCCGAGACTGTGGACACGGCACATCCTCAACAGTGTCATCGCCGCACCTCTCTTCCACGGCCGGGCAGCCGACATCGGATCGGGAGCGGGGCTTCCCGGGATCGTGTTGGCGATCGCTCGCCCGGATGTCGAATGGACACTCGTCGAGCCGATGGAGCGCCGGGTCGCGTGGTTGAACGAGCAGGCGCTGTCCCTGGGCCTCGACAACGTCACCGTCGTTCGGTCGCGCGCGGAGGAGTGGTCTCCCCAGGAACCGGTGGACGTGGTCACGGCGCGCGCCGTGAGCGCGCTGCGCACCCTCATCCCGATGACCGCGCCGCTGGTCCGGCCGGGAGGGGAGCTCGTGCTCTTCAAGGGTCGCGGCGCGGAGGCGGAGCTGGATGCCGCGCAGAAGCAGATCCGGCGGTTCGGCCTCACCGGGATTGAGGTCCTCACCCTCGGAGAGGGCGTCCTGGATGAATCGACCCGTGTGGTTCGAGCCGTTGTCCGAGCCTGAGGCGAACGTCACGACTCGCGTTTCACGTGAAACATGTGCCGCCGAGAGGTGTTCGCGCACCGAGCGCGTCGGACGCCGAGCATAGAGTGGAGAAGCCCTTGACCCGATCGGAGCGTTTCACGTGAAACACGACGAGGACCCCGCAACGGACTCGTTCTACGACACCCCGTTGGCACGCGAGCTCGCCGATCTCACGGCCCGGCGCCGCGCGCTCGATGCGATGCCCCTGCAGTACGACGGCAGGCGTCGCATCTTCACTGTGTCCAACCAGAAGGGCGGGGTCGGGAAGACGACGTCGACCGTGAACCTCGCCGCCGCGTTCGCTCACATGGGTGCGACGGTGCTGGTCATCGACCTCGACCCGCAGGGCAACGCATCCACGGCGTTGAGCATCCCGCATAACGCGGAGACACCCAGTGTCTACGACGTCCTCGTCGAGGAGCGTCCGTTGTCCCAGGTCGTCCAGCAGAGCCCCGAGTCCCCTCGGCTCTACTGCGCCCCCAGCACCATCCACCTTGCAGGTGCAGAGATCGAGCTGGTGTCGCTGGTCGCTCGCGAGCGCCGTCTACGGGCCGCACTCGAGAAGTACCTGTCGAAGAAGGGCGCGGACATCGACATCGTGCTGATCGACTGCCCGCCGTCGCTCGGACTCCTCACGATCAACGCCTTCACGGCTGCCGACGAGGTGCTCATCCCGATTCAGTGCGAGTACTACGCCCTTGAGGGTCTCAGTCAGCTCATGGGTACTGTCGGGATGATCCAGAAGCACCTCAATCCCACTCTGACACTGTCGACGATCCTGTTGACGATGTACGACGGACGCACGAGATTGTCGCAGCAGGTCGCCGACGAGGTCCGCGCCCATTTTCCGGAGCAGGTGCTGCGAACGGTCATCCCCCGGTCCGTGCGCATCTCGGAGGCGCCGAGTTTCGGGCAGACCGTCATCGCCTACGATGGGCAATCGGTCGGAGCTGTCGCCTATCGCGAAGCGGCCGTCGAGATCGTGCAGCGCGATGGTCGACCGGATGCCGAAGCTGCGGCATCCGACACGGGTGATGACGAGAAGGAGGCCTGATGGCCAAGAGGACGGGACTCGGGCGCGGAATCGGTGCCCTCATCCCCACCGCCGATCAGGGGGAGAGTCGTCCCGTCGACGTGTTCTTCCCTGAGGCGCCGCCCGCAGAAGACCTCGTGGCCGTGCCGGGCGCGCGGCTGATCCACATCGACCCGAACACGATCGTGCCCAATCCGCGCCAGCCGCGGACGAACTTCGATCCCGATGAACTGGCCGAACTCGTTCACAGTGTGCGTGAGTTCGGCGTGCTTCAGCCCGTCGTCGTGCGCGACCGGGGCGATGGCACGTATGAGCTCATCATGGGTGAGCGGCGCACGCGAGCTTCCCGTGAGGCGGGCCTTGCCTCCATCCCCGCGATCGTCCGGGAGACAGCTGATGAGCACCTGCTGCGCGACGCGCTGCTCGAGAACCTCCACCGCTCGCAACTCAACCCGCTAGAAGAGGCCTCCGCGTATCAGCAGCTGCTCGAGGACTTCGGGATCACGCAGGAGGAACTCGCCGGCCGTATCGGGAGATCCCGTCCGCAGATCAGCAACACCATTCGCCTGCTCAAGCTGCCCATTCCGGTGCAGCAGCGCGTAGCCGCGGGTGTCATCAGTGCCGGCCACGCGCGCGCGATCCTCTCCGTCGACGATGCGGACGCCATGGCACGCCTCGCCGACAAGATCGTCAATGAGGACCTGTCAGTGCGCGAAGCGGAGGCGGCCGCGAAGGGGGTCGCATCCGCCGGACGTAAGCCGGCGAAGCCGCAGGCCGGTAGCCGGCGCGGACAGCTCGACGATCTGGCGGAGCGTCTCGGTGACCGGCTCGATACGCGCGTGCGCATCACGCTGACAGCAAAGAAAGGCCAGATCAGCATAGATTTCGCGACAATCCAGGATCTCAACAGGATCCTGGCGGAGATGGGTGTCGACCGATTCGGATCGTGATCGTCCACATCGCACCGTGAGCGGGCCTCGGCGACGTACGCTGGAGGAATGACGCGCGAGAATTCGGCCCCGACCCGTCGGGCGAGCCTGGAGTTGCTCCGCGCGGAAGCCTCCGACGAGCTGTCCGTCCTGGTGGAGGAGCGCCTGCGTGCCGGCGAAGACCCGTGGGAGTTCATGGACGATCTGCCGACGGTCGATGAACTCGTGGTTCTGATGCTGCGCGCCGAGAACGTCCTCACGACGGGCCTGCCCTCGACCGGGACACGTCACTACCGGGTGCTGCGTCAGATCGCGTTGGACTATCCCCCGCTCACGCGCGCCGTCTGGCGCCTCCTGGGCTCCTCACGCCACCGCACCTGGGATTCCCTCCTGCCCGAGGTGCCCTGAACTCCTGGCCGGTGTCGCCACCACACCGGGCACAGAAAGACGGATGCCGCAGTTCCGAGGGAACCGCGGCATCCGTCTGTGGCGCGGACGCTCAGCCGATGAACTCGGCGAGGTCCTGTTCGAGAGCGTACTTCGGCTTGGCGCCGATGATGGTCGTCTTGACCTCGCCGCCCTGGAAGACCTTCATCGCCGGGATCGACGTGATCTGGTACTTCATCGCAAGGTCGGGGTTCTCGTCGACGTTGAGTTTGAGGATGGTGATCTTGTCGGGGTGCTCGGCCTGAATCTCGTCGAGCACGGGCGCGACCATGCGGCACGGGCCGCACCAGGCTGCCCAGAAGTCGACAAGAACGGGGCCGTCGGCCTGCAGGACATCCTGGTCCCAGGTGGCCGAGGTGGTGGCGGCGGCAGTCATGTGTTCTCCTTCGTCAAAGCGTTCACGTGTGGAAACGCGTCAGTATGGCGGATTGTTCCGGCCCGAATCCTGGCCCTCAGGCCAACGCTTCGTCGGGGATGTTGACGGGCTGTTCGGGTAGGGGGTCGGTGGTGTTTTCGAGGAGGGCTGCGAGGTAGTGTTCGACGTCGAGGGCGGCGACAGCTCCTGATCCCGCGGCGGTGACGGCTTGCCGGTAAGTGGGGTCGATGACGTCGCCGGCGGCGAACACGCCCGGGAGTGATGTCCGGGACGAGCGGCCGTCGAGGCGGATGGTGCCGTCGTCGGTGAGGTCGAGGACGCCGTGGACGAGGTGGGTGCGGGGGTCGTGACCGATCGCGACGAAGATCCCGTCGAGGGCGAGTTCGGATGTTTGGCCGGTGACGGTGTCGCGCAGGGTCACGCCGGTGACCTGGTCGCCGCCGGTGATGTCGATGATCTCGCTGTTGAAGACGAACTCGATCTTCTCGTTCCCGAAGGCGCGATCTTGCATGATCTTCGAGGCGCGCAGTTCGTCGCGGCGGTGGATGATGTACACCTTGGAGGCGAACTTGGTCAGGAAGGTGGCTTCTTCCATTGCGGAGTCTCCGCCGCCGACGACGGCGATGGTCCGCTCGCGGAAGAAGAACCCGTCGCAGGTCGCGCAGTACGACACGCCACGCCCGGAGTAGGTCTTCTCGCCCTCGATGCCGAGCTTGCGGGGAGCGGAGCCGGTCGCGAAGATCACCGCGTGGGCCTCGTGCACGGTGCCGGAGCCGAGTGTGACCGACTTCACCGCGCCGTCCAGCGACACTGACACGACGTCGTCGTACACGATCTCGGCGCCGAACTTTTCTGCCTGGGCCTGCATTTTCGCCATCAGGTCAGGGCCCATGATGCCGTCGGGGAAGCCGGGGAAGTTCTCCACCTCGGTGGTGTTCATCAGCTCTCCGCCGGCCTCGACAGAACTGGCGATCACCAGCGGCTGGTGCCCACCACGGGCTGCGTAGATCGCCGCCGTGTACCCGGCAGGGCCCGACCCGATGATGATGACATTGCGCATGAGCGACCCTTCGTTAAGGTTCTGGATGCCTCAACACATGGTATCTGCGGCGCATTCCCCCCCACCCGGGCGGGAGGGGGCGCGTTCACCGTCGAGAAGGGAAACGTTCACCGTCGAGCAACGAGCCGGCGAACGGTCTGCCATGCGGTTGTCAGTTCGGGGACCCGGAACAGTCCGAGGATGCCCACGTACACCACCAACGCGACGGTGCCGATGAGCGCCGACCCCAGGGCGCCGGTGAGCTGGTTCTCCACCATCCATCCGGTCTCGGCCCCCGAGAGCACGTACACACCCCAGCCGACCAGTCCCGCCGGCGCAGCAGCCGCGGCGAACACGGCCAGCGCCGGCATCCACTGTCGCATTCCGATACGAGAGAGGCGACGGCGCAGCATCCAGGTCGCAAGCCCGAGCTGCACGCAGACAGCGAGGGACTGCCCGAGCGCGATGCCGGCCGTCACGAACGCCGTCGGGAGCGAGAGCGCGAGCACCGCCGTGATCATTACGACACCGGCCTGGACGAGTGTGAAGAGGAAGGGGGTGCGGGTGTCGTTGTAGGAGTAGAAGACCCGGCCGATGACGAAGAGCACGGTCTGCGGGATGAGACCGACCAGAAACGCCAGCAGCACCCACGACGCGTCCACGGCCCCACCGGCGGTTGTCGTGAAGATGCGCGACGCGGGCACCGCGGCCGCAGCCAGCACGGCTGTGGAGATCACCATGAACAGCCCGAGAAGACGGATGCTGCGCGCGATGTCCGCACGCACGTCCTCGTCCCGGCCGGCTGCGGCGTGTTCACTCAGTTGCGTGAAGTAGGCGGTGCCGATCGAGAGGACGAACACCGAGAACGGCAGCATGTAGAGCAGCCAGGCATTGGCGGCGACCGTGGCCGCGGGGGCCTCACCAGAGACGACCGACATGACCTGGCTTTGGACGATGCCGGCGATCTGGCCCACGACGACCATGAGGAACGTCCATCCGGCCAGGCGCCCGATGTTGCGCAGACCGACGCCTCGCCACGCGAAGTCGGGGCGCAGGTGCAGGCCCGATCGCACCCAGAAGACCATGAGCACGGCGGCTTGGGCCACGATGCCGAAGGTCGCGGTGCCGGCGAGAACGGCGATCATGGTGGGCGTCCAGTCCGCGACCTCCGTGACGGGACCGCCGAAGAGCGCGATGAAGGCACCGAACCCCGCGATCGAGACGATGTTGTTGGCGATCGGAGCCCAGGTGAACGGACCGTAGACGCGCCGGGCGTTGAGGATCTCGCCGAGCAGCGCGTACAGCCCGTAGAAGAGCAGCTGCGGGATGCACCAGTACGCGAACGCCGTCGCGAGGGCCAACTGATCGGGGGTGAATCGTGAGGCGTACAGCTGCACGAGAAGGGGCGCGGCGACCGTGCCGACCGCGGTCGTGACGACGAGGGCGACGGTGCCGAGCGTGAACAGCTTGGAGATGAAAGCGCGGCCGCCGTCGGCGTGCGAGGCCGCCTGCACGATCTGGGGCACCACAACAGCCGTCAGCAGGCCCGTCGAGATGATCGCGTAGAGGTTGTTCGGAAGCTGATTGGCGACGGTGAAGGCGTCGGCTGCCCGGCTTCCCACAGCACCGACGGCGGCGACGAGCACGACCGAACGCAGAAAACCCGTGAGCCGGGACACGAGTGTGCCGGCGGCGATGAGGGTGCTCGCGCGCCCGATGGAACTCACGACTGCTCCTCCTGTGCCGCTGGCGCGTCGGCGTCAGGGCGGCGCCGAATCCGCCGGACCGTCCGAATGACGCCGATCGAGAGGAATGCCGCGGCGAGCACCGACAGCACGATCAGACCGATCGTCTCCCAGTCGGCTCGAACGTTCACCTCGAGCTGCTCGTCGGATCCGATCCGTACTCCCGTCGGGCTCGTCAGCCACAGCTCGACGTCGACGGTGCCGCTTCCCACTCGCGCCTTCACCGGAAGCGATGCGCGCGTGCTCTGCTCCGGGCCGATCGCCACAACGGTGTTCTCCGCCACCTCGAGGCGCAGATCGTTGCTGTGCGCGTGCAGGGTGACCGTGACCGGATACGGGAGGTCGTTGCGGATCCCCACCGGAATCTCGGCATCCGCCGCGACGAGCTGGATCGGGCTCGGCGGCAGGATCGCGACCGACGACAGCGTCGCCTGCGTCCTGTCGGCGTGGTCGGTGAGGGCATCGCGCCACTGCGCGTCTTGGCCTGTCCACCCGAGGCTCAGCAGCTGAAGGATCTCGGCACGTTCCACGCCCGTGAGAAGGGCCGGCTCGGCGATGACGCTCGCGAAGGCGTCGATGCGGCGTTCGCCCTCCAGCAGAGCGGGGATGGCATCCACACGCCTGGTCGAGAGGGGCTGATCGCCGACGGCGACCTCGCCCGGTGCGAGCCCGACGAGTGTCCCGAGCGTGAGGGGGCGGGCACCCGGGAAGGACTGGGCGGCGTCGATCGCCGCGCGAAGCGCCACGGCGGTCCGGTCCGGGTCGCGCTCGAGCGCGACGATCGTGGTTCCGCCCGTCACGGGCAGCTGTTCCAGGGCGGAGGCCTCGGCGATGGCTGCCGCGCGCAGGATGCTGTCGCTTGCCGACGCGGCGGCGGACAGCGCGGCGCTCAGTTCGGCATCCGCGATGAGCAGGCCCGCTCCGCCGGAGACGCCGCGCGCGGGCGCCGGGACACGGACAGCGTCGGTGGTGGTGAGGGTCAGCGCGCCGTTCGCTCCCAGCGCCGCCACGATCTCGGGCGTGACGGCCTCCGGCCACCAGATCGCCGCGGTCGCGCCGACGTCGAGGAGGTGGTCGAGCGTCGGCAGCCCGGATTCATCCGCGTCCGCCTCCGAGGCGGCCGGGGTCGCGGTGGTTGTGGGTGTCGGCGACGGGGGATCGGAATCGTCGCCCGTAAAGCCGGCAGGGTCGATGTAGGCGGCAAGCGAGGTCGGCGCCAGGGGTTGGATGCCGGCGGCCACCTGAGCGGCAGGGTCAGCGTCACCGAATTGCAGCGCGAATCGCGCGTTCGGAAGCGCCTCGAGTCTGGCCAGCCAGTCGCGAGCGCTCGCCGGCGCCGTGCTGCCCAGGACGCGGATCGCGGCGGGGATCGCGGGATCGATCCCGAGGATCGCGTCAGTGCCCTGCACTCCCGTGAGCGCCGCGGTCAGTGATCCGTCCTCGGCCGTGAGCCCGGCCAACTGGTCGGCACTGAGCAGACCTCGACCGGTCGCGGGGGCTGTGAGGGGGACGATGACCGCGACATCCGTGGTCGCTGCGGCGGGGACGACGAAAACGGATGCCGATCGCAGCGTGAGCCCCGTCGAGGTCACCGTTGCCAGCACGGGGTACACGCCGGGCACCCGGTCGGTGAGCACGGGATCATCCGCTGCCACGCGCACGATCGCGTTCACGCGCTCGCCGGGGGCAGCCCCGTCGAGCGACGCCGTGCCGACGACGGTCGGGGCTCGCTGTCCCGAGGGGGATCTGAGCCAATCGTCGATCTCGGCCCGGGTCGACAGCGGATCGGTGCCCACCGAGACGGTGGCCGCTGCCGCCGTCAGCGGCGAAGTTCCCGCGTCAAGTCCGATCGAGACCGCCAGCGAGTCGCCGGGCGAGACGATTCCGCCGGCCAGCGGCGCCGCCACCAGCTGCGGGTCGGTGGCTGTCGGGCTCGGTGTCGGTGTCGTGGCCGCCGCCGCAGGTGCCGCACCCGACGCGAGCGCCGACGAGGCCACGAGCACCGCGATCCCGAGGGCGGCTGCCATCCGTTGCACCAGACCGACGAGCCCGGTGCGAGGGCGCGGTGCACGACGGCCGTTGGGCACGGATGCGGGGACTGGGGTGGGCGCGGTCATGTCGTGTCGCGGGACGACCGCTGATCGTGCGGATCCCGCCGGAATTCTACGGTCCGCGCCTTCGAGCATCCCGCAGGCCGTCCGCGCTTGAATGGATCCGTGACGATGCCCCTTCATCCGGATCCTGTGATCTGCGCCGCCCTGGCCGCCGACCTGACCGCCGCCGGCTTCACGGCACCGGCCCTCCGGGAGGCGTGGGGGACGGCCGGTGATGACGCGATCGGACGGGGCCTGCGGGCCCCGGCACTGCGGGCGCTGGGTCACCGTGACGACCCGCTCGCGATCCTCGCGCGCCTGCTCGGACTCGGGGTGACGCAACCGATCGGCGCCGTGGACGCAGCTCTGCCGCGCGCAGGCGCCGCGGGGCTGGTCGCCTTGGGCCTGGCCGACGCGAACGCCGGGGCGGTCGTCCCCCGGGCGCTCGTGCGCCCGCAGGAGTGGGACGATGGCGCGGATGCCGAGACCGGTCAGTGGTGGATCGCGAGCGACCTCGACGAAGCAGCCCTGGGCGCCGCGCTGCCCACCGACCACGTCCTCGGGGTCGGCGGAGCCTCCCTCACCCTCGCCGGTCTGCAGCTGCCGACCCGCGCCCATCGAGTACTGGATCTCGGCACCGGATGCGGCATCCAGGCGCTGCGGGCCCGCCGGTACGCCGACGAGGTCGTCGCGACCGACATCTCTCCGCGCGCACTCGGTTTCGCGCGGCTGACCGCCGCGCTCAATGGCGTCGACGGGATCGACGTGCGTCGCGGCAGCCTCTTCGACCCGGTCGCCGGTGAGCGCTTCGACCGCGTCGTCTCGAACCCGCCGTTCGTGATCACCCCCCGTGGGGCGACGGCGGAGGGCGTTTCAGCGCCCGCCTACGAATACCGTGACGGCGGTGCGGTCGGTGACGACCTCGTGAGGCAGGTCGTCTCGGGTGTGGCGGACGTGCTCGCAGAGGGCGGCACCGCGCAGTTGCTCGGCAACTGGGAGTACCGGGAAGGCAGCGACGGGCTCGCACGCGTGCGTGAGTGGGTGGAGTCGGCATCCGTCCCGATGGATGCGTGGATCATCGAGCGGGAGATCCTCACGCCGCTGGACTACGCCATGTTGTGGGTGCGCGATGGCGGAATGCAGCCCGGTTCACCGGACTACAGCGCTCTCATCGACCTGTGGCTGCAGGACTTCGCGGCACGCGGGGTGACCGGCATCGGCTTCGGGTACGTCCTGCTGCGGCGCCCCGGCCCGGGCACGTCACCGCTCGCTCGCTACGAACGCGTGAGCTCGCCCGCTCCGCAGGACGGCCTCGGGGCGGACCTGGCCCGCGCGCTTGCGGTGCATGATCGCCTGGGTCCCCGTGACGACATGGCGCTGGCGGCATCCGTCTTCACGACCGCGCCCGATGTCACCGAAGCGCGCCACTTCGTGCCCGGCGCCGAGGATCCCACGGTTATCGAGCTGCGTCAGGGCCGGGGTTTCGGTCGGACGCTCGGCGCCGACCCCGGGCTCGCGGCGCTGGTGGGCGCGTGCGACGGCGACCTTCCGGTGGGGGTGCTCATCGACGCGATCGCCGAACTGCTCGAGGTGGATGCTGCCGCCCTCCGCGCCGACCTGCTGCCGCGGGTGCGCGAGCTGGCGTTCCTCGGTTTCCTCGACCCCCTCGACTGAGCCCGGCCGCGCGATATCCGCCCGGGACCGGGAGCGCTGCGGTGTGCTCTTGTGGGGCCGGGAGCGCAGCGGACTCACCAGACGACCGGTGCCTGAGCAGCGGACGAGCGAACCGCCGGAGGTAGGCTCGAATCCATGCTGAACATGGCGGAGGGTGTCGCGCGCCTGGGCGCTCTTGCCGCCTCTCCCGTGGTCGCGACCGTCGCTGCGGCGTTCGAGGCCGCGGGGTTCGAACTCGCGATCGTCGGCGGCCCTGTCCGCGACGCGCTGCTGGGCAGAACCACCCACGACCTCGACCTCACGACCAACGCCCGACCCGACGACATCCTGCGCATCGTTGCTCCGCTGAGCACCGCGCACTGGGACATCGGGCGAGACTTCGGCACCATCGGGGCGCGTATCCCCGTGCCGGGCGGCGGGTCGGAGCAGGTTGAGATCACGACCTATCGGGCCGACAGCTACGACGGCATCACCCGCAAACCGACGGTCGAGTTCGGCGACACCCTCGAGGGCGATCTCGTGCGCCGCGACTTCACGGTCAACGCGATGGCGCTCAGGGTGCCTTCGCAGAAGCTCGTCGATCCCTCCGGCGGGGTCGAGGACCTCCTCGCGCAGCGGCTGCGCACCCCCGCTGACCCGGACGTGAGCTTCGGAGACGACCCGCTTCGGATGCTGCGTGCGGCGCGGTTCGCGTCACAGCTCTCCTTCGACGTCGATGCTGACACCGTCTCGGCGATGCACCGCCTGCGCGAGAGCCTGCGGATCGTGAGCGCGGAGCGTATTCACGGCGAGCTCGTGCGACTGATGCAGACGGAGGACCCGTTGCGCGGCATCCGGCTGCTCGTCGAGACGGGGCTCATGGAGCAGTTCCTGCCCGAGGTGCCTGCGTTGCGGCTGGAGATCGACGAGCACCACCACCACAAGGACGTCTACGAGCACTCGCTGACGGTCGTGCGCCAGGCGATCGAGCTCGAGCACGAACGGCATCCGGGTTCCGCTCCCGACGTGCCCCTGCGTCTGGCAGCGCTGCTGCACGATATCGGCAAGCCCGCCACTCGTCGCCTCGAGCCCGGAGGCGGGGTGACGTTCCATCACCACGACATCAAGGGCGCACGGATGGCGCGTAAGCGCCTGAAGGAGCTGAGGTTCGACGCGGCGACGATCGACACCGTGACAAAGCTCATCGAACTGCACCTGCGCTTCTTCGGGTACGCCGAAGGCGCGTGGACCGACTCCGCGGTGCGGCGGTACGTGCGCGACGCGGGCGACGAGCTCGAGCGCCTGCATATTCTGACGCGCGCGGATGTCACGACGCGCAACAAGCGCAAGGCCGCGCGCCTGGCATCCGCCTACGACGACATCGAGCGACGGATCGCGGAGCTCGCGGCGCAGGAGGAGCTCGAGGCGATGCGTCCCGAGCTCGACGGGAACCGCATCCAGGAGGTGCTCGGCATCCCTCCGGGCCGCGAGGTCGGCGAGGCGTACCGGTTCCTGCTCGACCTGCGGCTGGACGAGGGCGTGCTCGGGGAAGCCGAGGCCGAGCGCCGACTTCTCGCGTGGTGGGCCGCGCGCGACTGACCCGCCCGGGGCCCCGTTGAGCCCCTACCCCCGCGCCCTGCCCCGGGCTCGATTGCCGCAACACGCCGTTGCGTGGCAGCGCGCTCCGCGGTTTCGGGCAACCGAACGGGTCGTGACGCTCGTGTCCCCCTGCTCGGTTGCCGCAACACGCCGCGCGCACAGAGGAGGGCACGGCGTGTCGGGGCAAGCGAAGCCGGTGGAGCCGGCGCAGTCGGGTGTGCCGTCAGGGGACGATCACGGCCCGGCCCTGCACGGCGCCCTCGTGCAGGCGCTGGTACGCCTCAACGGCCTGGTCGAAACCGTACCGCTCGACGTGCACACCGATCGCTCCCGCACGAGCGAGATCCAGGACTTCGAGCAGCTCGGGGCGCGTTCCCCAGTAGGGAGCGCGCACCGCCGCTCCGAAGGGCGTCGAGAAGAACCCCGTCGGGAGGGTTCCGCCGCCGATCCCGACGATGTGGACGAACCCGTCGGCGGCGATGGTCTCGCGGGCCAGGTCGATGGTGGGCTGGATGCCGACGAAGTCGAACACCGCCACCGCACCTTCTCCGCCGGTGAGTTCACGGATGCGGGAGACAGCGCCCTCGTCGGAACGAAGCGTGTGATGAGCGCCGACCTTGCGTGCCAGCTCGAGCTTGTCGTCGGAGACGTCGGCGGCGATGACTGTCGCGGCTGTCGTGGCGCGGAGAATCTGGATGCCGAGGTGGCCCAGGCCGCCGACGCCGATCACGAGGGCGGTCGTGCCCGGGGTGAGCTTGTCGCGCACGGCAGCGATCGCGTGGTACGGCGTGAGACCCGCATCCGTGAGAGACGCTGACTCCACAGGGTCGAGATCGCCGAGCGGGGCAAGATGACGCTTGTCGTCGACGATCACGTACTCCGCCATGGCGCCCGGGGCGCCGAGTCCCGGAGGCGCGATGCCCAGTTCGGCCGCGTGGGGGCAGTAGTTCTCCTTGCCCTGTGCGCAGGCGTGACACAGGCCGCATCCCCAGGGACCGTAGATCGCATAGCGTTCCCCGACCTGCACCCCCTCGACACCGTCGCCGAGCATGTCGACCTCGCCGACGCCCTCGTGTCCGAGGGTCAGCGGAAGCGGGTACGTGTATTGCTCCTCGGGAAGCTCCATCAGGAACCAGTCCGAGTGGCACAGGCCCGCCGCGAGAACCTTGAGCCTGATCTCCCCAGGGCCGGGCTCCGGGGTCTCGATGTCGACGACCTCCGGTCCCTTGCCGATCTCGCGATATTGCACAGCCTTCATCGGGCACTCCCTTCGGTGAATGGTTCGGGCGCGAGCGTTCCGCCCGCATGACCACTGTCCGCCGGACCGGAGGGGAAGGCAAGGCTCTTGACGAGACCAGGCCGGCGGTTCACCCGGCGACCCGGGTCGGCAGGTCCGTCAGCCCAGGTGGAGCGCGAGGGCGACGGCGTCGCCCGCGAGCGCCGCCGAGGTGTCGGCGTCGCGCATCCAGAGCGGAACCGCACGGGTCGGGATGCCGGCCCGTGTCAGCCCGTCGACGGATGCCGCGTCTTCCACGGCGAGCAGCCAGCCGTCCAGAAGGCCGTCGGCGCTCCGCGCACCGTAGTGGCGGGCGATGGCGGCAGCATCCGTCTGCACGCCGATCGCGGCGAGGCAGGCGTCGGCCATTCCGCGCACGACCCGGCCGCCGATGACCGGCGAGATACCGACGAGGGGCGCGGATGCCGACCGCAGCGCCTCGCGCATCCCGGGGACGGCGAGGACCGGCCCGAGGGAGACGACGGGGTTCGAGGGGGCCAGAAGCAGGACGTCGGCGCCGGCAATGGCCTCGATCGCCCCGGCCGAGGGCTGGGCCGACGCGACCCCGGTGTTCTCGAAGCCGGTCGCGGGAAGGCTCGCGCGATATCGGGTCCACCACTCCTGGAAGTGCATCAGCTGTCCGTCGACCGTGCGGACGTGGGTGTCGACCTCGGTTTCGGTCGCCGGCACGAGCGTGACCCCGAGCGGCCAGCGGGCGCCGAGTCGGCGGTAGACCTCGCTCAGTGGGGTGCCCTCGCGCAGCCACGCCGTGCGCGCGATGTGCACGCCGAGGTCGAGGTCGCCGAGGGTGAACCACTCGGGCGTCACCCCCCACGCCTGCAGTTCGGCCGCGACCCGCTCCGTCTCATCGCGCCGCCCCCACCCGCGCTGCTGATCGTTCTGGTCGCTCAGCGCGTACAGCAGGGAATCGTGATCCGGGGCGATCCGCAGACCCGCGAGCCACCAGTCGTCGCCCGTGTTGACGACCACACGGATGTCGTGAGCCGCGTCCTCGGGAAGGCCCCGCGCCGCGGCATCCCGACGCGCCCACTCCCGGACGCCGAGCACGAAGCGCGCCCCGCCGACACCACCTGAGAGCACCGTGATCCGCACGGGGCCACGCTACCCGGCGACAGCGCGCCGCGCCGCGCCTACACTGGACCGCACCGGCGGGGGCGCTGAACCCGCCGTCGACGATCAGCGCCGATCGGAGTCCGAATGCCCTCCCCGTGGTCCGCAGCGTCCGGTGCCACCCCCGACGCCTCGAAGCTCATCATCGAGCGCGCCCGCGAGGAGTTCGTGCTCGGGAACGAGAACGACGCGAGAGTGGGCGACGTGCGGGGCGTGGTGCGCGAGAGTTGGCGACGTTCGCGCGACGGGCGGGTCGGGCTCGAGGGACTGCCGCCGTTGGCGTTGACCGCCGAGGAACTCGAGGCGCTGCGGGCTCAGCATCCGCTCGGCTCGGTCATGGACATGATCCGCGGGCTGCTGATCCCCGGTGCGGCCGACGATTCGGGAGTCATCGTCGCGGTCGGCGATGCGGCGGGACGACTGCTGTGGGTCGAGGGCGACCGCACACTTCGATCGCTGACCGGCGAGATGGGGTTCGTTCCGGGCGCCGATTGGTCCGAGAGGGCCGTCGGCACCGCGGCTCCCGGAACCGCGCTGGCCCTCGACCGCTCGGTGCAGATCCGCGGCGCCGAACACTTCAACCGCCTCGTTCAGCCGTGGTCGTGCACTGCGGCGCCCGTGCACGACCCCGAGACCCGCAAGCTCCTCGGTGTCATCGACGTCACCGGCGGCGATCCGGCGGCATCCGCTCAGGCGCAGCTCCTGGTGGACGCGACAGCCCGTGCCGTCGAGGGTGAGCTGCTGCTCGCGCGCCTGCGCAACCGGGCGTCGGGTCCGGGCACGGGCTCCGTCGAGAGCCGGACGGATGCCGAGACCCGCCGGCCGCGGCGCACGCGCGCGGCGCCAGCATCCGTCGTCGCGACGCTGCGGGTGCTCGGTCGCGACCGCGCGCTTCTCGAGACGCTCTCGGACGGACACCTGCGCGTGAACGAGCTCACCACCCGCCACGCCGAGATCCTGCTGTGTCTGGCGACGCACCGGCAGGGGGTGTCGGCCGAGCATCTGGGTGAGCTCGTGTACGGGGATCCGGATGCGAGCACGACGCTCCGTGCCGAGATGGTGCGGTTGCGGAAGACCCTCGAGAGGATCGCGCCGTCCCTCGCGCCCGAGTCCCGCCCCTATCGCCTGACCACGCCTCTCGAGACCGACGCGCACCAGGTCCTCTCCCTCCTCGACCGCGGTGCTCATCGCGTGGCGCTCGCCGCCTACCGCGGCGACGTGCTTCCTGACTCGGCAGCGCCCGGGGTCGAGGAGTTCCGCGACACCGTTCGGGTGACGCTGCGCGAAGCGCTGATGGCCGAGGCGAGTCTGGATGTGTTGCTCGCCTTCGCCGACACGGATGCCGGAGCCGACGACGTCGAGGTGCTTCGGCTGTGCCTATCGATGCTGCCGGCGCGTTCCCCCAAGCGGTCCGGTCTGGTCGCCCGGCTCGAGCGGCTCGCCCGAACCGATTCCTGACCCTCGTCGTCGCGTCGCACTGCCGGCCGTGGCGGCGTGGGGCCGGCATCCGTTTCACGTGCAACGGATGCCGAGAGCAGCGCGCAACCGAATGCAACGTTGCCTCGCCTACCGTCGACCCATCGCGACGACGGCCGTCGCGACGCAGTCGAAGGAGACTCACCATGACCATCGTCGAAGAGGGCGTCTCGAGCGTCTATGCCGCGCCCGGCGAGCGCGGGTCCGTCGCCCAGTACCGCCCCCGCTACGGCCACTACATCGGCGGCGAGTTCGTCGAACCGATCAAGGGCCAGTACTTCGAGAACATCACCCCCGTCACCGGCAAGCCGTTCTGCGAGGTCGGCCGGGGCACCAGCGAAGACATCGACCGGGCCGTGGATGTCGCGTGGAAGGCGTTCCAGAGCTGGAAGCGCACGACCCCGGCCGAGCGGGCCGTGATCCTCAACAAGATCGCCGACCGCATGGAGGCGAACCTGGAGGCCATCGCCGTCGCCGAGACCTGGGAGAACGGCAAGCCGGTCCGTGAGACGCTCGCCGCCGACATCCCGCTCGCGATCGATCACTTCCGCTACTTCGCCGGCGTGCTGCGCGCGCAGGAAGGCTCGCTCAGCCAGATCGACGAAGACACCGTCGCCTACCACTTCAATGAGCCGCTCGGGGTCGTCGGGCAGATCATCCCGTGGAACTTCCCCATCCTCATGGCGACGTGGAAGCTCGCTCCGGCGCTCGCGGCCGGCAACTGTGTCGTCCTCAAGCCGGCGGAGCAGACTCCCGCGTCGATCCTGTATCTGTTCGACCTCATCGGCGACCTGCTCCCGGCGGGCGTCGTCAACATCGTCAACGGCTTCGGCATCGAGGCCGGCGCACCGCTCGCGCAGCACAAGGGGATCCGCAAGGTCGCCTTCACGGGAGAGACCACGACCGGGCGCCTCATCATGCAGTACGCCTCGCAGAACCTCATCCCGGTCACCCTCGAGCTCGGAGGCAAGAGCGCCAACGTGTTCTTCGAGGATGTCGCCCGCGTCCGTCACGACGACTACTACGACAAGGCGCTCGAGGGCTTCACGTTCTTCGCGCTCAACCAGGGCGAGGTGTGCACCTGCCCCTCGCGCGCCCTCATCCAGCGCTCGATCTACGACGAGTTCCTCGGCGACGGGCTTGAGCGCGTCGGCAAGATCATCCAGGGCAACCCGCTGGACCCCGCGACCATGATCGGCGCGCAGGCCTCGAACGATCAGCTCGAGAAGATCCTGTCGTACATCCAGATCGGCAAGGACGGCGGCGCCAAGCTCCTCGCCGGTGGCGAGCGCGTCGACCTGGGCGGCGAGCTCAGCGGCGGCTACTACGTCGCCCCGACCGTGTTCGAGGGCACGAACGACATGCGGATCTTCCAGGAGGAGATCTTCGGGCCGGTCGTGTCGGTCACGTCCTTCGACGGGTTCGATGACGCCATCCACATCGCCAACGACACCCTCTACGGGCTGGGTGCCGGGGTGTGGAGCCGGTCGGGCGATACCGCCTACCGCGCCGGACGAGCCATCGAGGCCGGCCGCGTGTGGACGAACACGTACCACCAGTACCCGGCGCACGCCGCCTTCGGTGGCTACAAGCAGTCGGGCATCGGCCGCGAGAACCACCTGAAGATGCTCGATCACTACCAGCAGACCAAGAACCTCCTGGTCTCGTACGCCGAAGGGCCCATGGGCTTCTTCTAAGCCGGACACGAGTCGTGAGACGGGACCTCGCGCGACGGACGGAGGTGAGTCTGTCGCGCGAGGTTACGTTTCACGCGCGTGGGCTGGTCGGGACAGACAAGGGAGAGGAGACACCATGGTCAGTATCGGAATCTACGAACGGGTCGACGTCACCGACGAGGCCGCCGCGCTACTGCGCGAGCTCGCGGACCAGCACGGCCCGCTCATGTTCCACCAGTCGGGCGGATGCTGCGACGGGAGCGCGCCCATGTGCTACCCGGTCGGGATGTTCATGACCGGGCCGAGCGACGTGAAGCTCGGCATCCTCGAGGTGGACGGCATCGACCCGATCGACTTCTTCATGTCGCAGTCGCAGTTCGAGTACTGGAAGTACACGCACCTCACGGTCGATGTGGTGGCGGGTCGTGGTGCCGGCTTCAGCGTCGAGAGTCCGACGGGGATGCGGTTCATCATCCGGTCACGGATGCTCAACGAGGCCGAACTGGACTACTTCGGCCTCGGCCCCACCCCGTAGCTCCGCGGCCGGCTGCATCCACCGAGCCCCGCTGTCGTCTCAGCCAGAGCGCAGCGGGGTTCGGGGTGGGTAGTACGGTGTCGGCATGACGGATGCCGAGCCTCGCGCCACCGAGGAATCGAACGCCAACGACGAACTGCCGTCGGCGGAGCGCCTGAAGGCGTTCACCGACGCCGTCGTCGCCATCGCGATGACGCTGCTGATCCTTCCGCTCATGGACAGCGTCACGGACGCAGACGAGACCAGCACCGCTGCCTGGCTGGCGCAGGAGTGGCCGAGTCTGCTCACGTTCATGCTCAGCTTCGTGCTCATCGCGAACTTCTGGCTCACGCACCATCGGATGTTCGCCCGGGTCGAGCGCGTCGATCAGGGCCTGCTGTGGCTGACGATCCTGTGGATGTTCACCATCGTCTGGCTCCCGGTGGCCACCGCGATCACGAGCACCTTCGACGCAGACCCGATCGAGAAGCTCGTCTACGTCGGCTCGCTCGTCTTGACCAGCCTCGTTCTCACCCTCACCAGGATCTACCTGATTCGGCACCCGAAACTGCACCACGAGAAGCCGCAGCTGCTGTCCGAGGGGCTGGTCGTCGGCATCATCATCACCTCGCTGTTCGCGCTCTCGCTCCTGGTGATGCTCGCGATCCCCTCGCTCAACTACTGGGCGCTGTTCCTGCTCTTCCTCACGTGGCCGCTGCATTCGGCGATCATGCGTGCGCGGGGGCGGGTGCCCGGCCCCCGCGCATAGCCCGGAGCGCGGAATTCGCGCGGTTGGGCGCCGGATGCCGCATCCGATACACTGTGAAGGTTGTCCGGCATCCGCTCCCGCGGAATCCGTCCGGGCACGTGCACACACCCTCCTGCTGTCGGGAAATGCCCGACAGCCGTTCTAGTCCGAAGGAGGTGGGTCAGTGACGCACACACACCAGTACGAACTCATGGTGATCATCAACCCTGAGATCGACGAGCGCCAGGTCCCCACGACCCTCGACAAGTTCCTCGCGGTCATCACAAACGATGGTGGCTCGATCGACAACGTCGATGTCTGGGGCCGCCGCCGGCTCGCATACGAGATCCAGAAGAAGACCGAAGGCATCTACGCCGTCGTCAACTTCACCTCGACCAGCGACGCCGCGCAGGAGCTCGACCGCCAGCTCAAGCTGAACGAGCAGATCATGCGCACGAAGGTGCTGCGCGCCGAAGAGGCCATCGCCATGGTCGCCTCCGAAGCGAAGCGCGCCGAGGAGAAGGCCGCTCGCAAGGCTGCCGCTCCCGCTCGTGCCCGCCGCACCGAGACCGCTGACGCGAAGGCCTGACGATCATGGCCGGCGAAACCGTCATCACCGTTGTGGGCAACCTCACGGCTGACCCCGAACTGCGGTACACGCAGAACGGGCTCCCGGTCGCGAACTTCACGATCGCATCCACGCCGCGCACTTTCGACCGTCAAGCCAACGAGTGGAAGGACGGCGAAGCGCTGTTCCTCCGCGCAAGCGTCTGGCGCGACTTCGCTGAGCACGTCGCCGGCTCGCTGACGAAGGGTGCCCGGGTCATCGCGACCGGCCGCCTCAAGCAGCGCAGCTACCAGGACCGCGAAGGCAACAACCGCACCTCCATCGAGCTCGAGGTCGACGAGATCGGCCCGTCGCTGCGCTACGCGACCGCACAGGTCACTCGCGCCGCGAGCGGCGGCGGAGGCGGCGGTCAGTCCCGCGCCCAGGTCGCGGACGAGCCCTGGTCGACGCCCGGCTCGTCGAACGCCGACGCGTGGGCAGCCCCCGGCACCTACGGCGACGACACTCCGTTTTGAGTCGATTCGGATCATGGCCGCGCAGCGGCGGTGATGCGAAGCCGACTCAAGGTTGAGCGAGCGCCGCAGGCGCAAGTCGAAACCCACATTCCCGGATGCCGCGGCATCCGTTTCACACGTAAGGAAAACCCATGGCTGGAAAGTCAAGCGGCGATCGCCGCAAGCCGCGCAAGGGCGGCAAGCCGGTTGCCCCGGCAAAGGCAATCCGGGTCGGCGTCATCGACTACAAAGATGTCGCCACCCTCCGCAAGTTCATCTCGGAGCGCGGCAAGATCCGCGCCCGTCGTATCACCGGTGTCTCGGTGCAGGAGCAGCGTCTGATCGCCCGTGCGATCAAGAACGCGCGCGAAATGGCGCTCCTGCCCTACGCCGGCGCTGGCCGCTAAGGAGTCCCCATGTCGAAGCTCATTCTCACGAACGAGGTCGCCGGGCTCGGAAGCGCCGGTGACGTTGTCGAGGTCAAGGACGGGTACGCCCGCAACTACCTCATCCCGCAGGGATTCGCCGTGGCCTGGAGCCGCGGTGGCGAGAAGCAGGTCGCCTCGATCCGCGCAGCCCGCGAGGCCCGCGCGATCCACGACCACGAAGAGGCCGTTGCGCTCAAGCAGAACCTGGAGTCCAACAAGGTCAAGCTCGCCATCAAGGCAGGCTCGGAGGGTCGCCTCTTCGGCTCGGTCAAGCCCGCCGATGTCGCGGATGCCGTCAAGGCCGCCGGATTCGGCGACCTCGACAAGCGCAAGATCCACATCACGACGCCGATCAAGTCGCTGGGTGAGCACGAGGCCACGATTCGTCTGCGCGACGACGTGACCGCCGTGATCACGCTGCAGGTCGTCGCCGCCAAGTAATCGCGAGACGCCCCGAAGGGCGGATGCCGCAGGCTGAAAAGTCTGCAGCATCCGCCCTTCATTTGTTGTGATGTCGCGGGTGGTTTTGTGCTCCTGGGCTTGCACGTTCGGTTGCCGCCTGATAGGCGAATTCTGTGCCGCTTGTACACAGCGAGAGACAGCACAGACAACCTTCAACGCCAGGTTCAACCACAACCTTGTCCACAACGTGTGGGGAAGTAAAACTCCAGGTCAGATGCCCTTTCTTCTGATTGGATCTGTGATCTCACAACCTTTGTCCACAGGCACTGCTCACAAGCACAGCGGCGTTTCCCGCAGGTTCTACACAGAGTTATCCACAGGCGGTGTTGCGGGTGTCGGAACCCGTCCATAGCGTTGTGCTGGCCGGTGGCGAGGCGCTCCGGATTCAGCGTCGAAACCAGCGCCTCAACAGCTGCGGAAGAGGCGTTCTACCGCACCCGCGGATGGCACAGCCACGGTGCAGTACAGCCACACGGTGCAGCACGAACAGCGAAGGGGGATACATGTCGATTGCGGACATTTCGGAGGATCGGCTCGGCGGACCCCGCGAGCACGAACGCACTCCGCCGCACGACATCCTCGCCGAGCAGAGCGCCCTCGGCGGCATGCTGCTGTCGAAGGATGCCGTCGCCGATGTCATCGAGACGCTGCGCGGCGCTGACTTCTACATCCCCAAGCACGAGCTGATCTTCGAGGCGATCCTCACGCTCTATTCGCACGGTGAGCCGACGGATGTCATCACCGTCACCGACGAGCTCATCAAGACGGGCGAACTGCAGCGCGCCGGCGGCGCCGACTACCTGCACACGCTCACCTCGATCGTCCCGACCGCTGCCAACGCCGCCTACTACGCGTCGATCGTGGCAGAGCGCGCGCTGTTGCGGCGTCTCGTCGAGGCGGGCACCCGCATCGTGCAGATGGGATACGCGGGTCAGGGCGAAGCCCTCGACCTCGTCAACAGTGCGCAGGCCGAGATCTACTCCGTCACCGGCGCCGAGGCCGCCGAAGATTATGTGCCGCTCGAGACCGCCGTTGACGCAGCGCTCGAAGAGATCGAGGCGGCCCGGGGCCGCGATGGCAAGATGACCGGCATCCCGACGGGCTTCAGTGGTCTCGATCAGCTCACGAACGGGCTGCACCCGGGGCAGATGATTATCATCGCCGCCCGTCCCGCGATGGGTAAGTCGACGCTCGCGCTCGATTTCGCACGGGCTGCGGCGATCAAGAACAACATGCCGACGATCTTCTTCTCGCTCGAAATGGGTCGCAGCGAGATCGCGATGCGCCTCATGAGTGCCGAGGGTGCCGTGCCGCTGCAGAACATGCGCAAGGGCACGCTCGACTCCCGGGACTGGACGACGATCGCCGCCACCCGCGGCCGCATCAACGAGGCACCGCTCTACATCGACGACAGCCCCAACATGACCCTCGTCGAGATCCGCGCGAAGTGCCGCCGGCTCAAGCAGCGCGCGGGCCTGAAGATGGTTGTCATCGACTACCTGCAGCTCATGACAAGCGGCAAGCGCGTCGAGTCGCGCCAGCAGGAAGTTTCGGAGTTCTCCCGTGCACTGAAGCTCCTCGCGAAGGAACTCGGGGTTCCGGTTATAGCCCTGTCGCAGCTGAACCGTGGTCCCGAGCAGCGTGCCGACAAGAAGCCGGCGCTGTCAGACCTGCGTGAGTCGGGCTCGATCGAGCAGGATGCCGACATGGTCGTGCTGCTGCACCGCGAGGCCGCGTACGAGAAGGACTCACCCCGCGCGGGCGAAGCCGACCTCATCGTCGCCAAGCACCGTAACGGCCCCACCGACACGATCACCGTCGCCTTCCAGGGCCACTACTCACGATTCGCCGACATGGCCCCCGGCGACTTCGGGTGATGCAGCTCTGCTGAGGATCGTCGCGGCCGTCCCGCGGGTCGATCGTTACCCTTGGTCTATGGGCGCGGACTGGATCGAACACCGCCGCTCCGAAGACGGAGAGCGATTGGGCTGGATGCAGCCCGTCGGCGATGGCTTCGTCGCTATCGACCTGTTGGGGCGTCGACGGACAGAGGTTGTGGACTGGATGGTCGCCGAGGAGACCCTCGACGGGCTTGGTCTCGTCTACCTCGCTGATCCGCACGAGCTGCGTCTCGATGATGGGTCCTGGCTGCGGGTGCGGATCGCAGAAGTGTCACCTCATGCCATCCGCGTGAAGAAGGATGACTGGGGCGACATGACTGCTGCCCAGATCTACTACTCGGTGTCGCTTCCGGTCACCGAAGACCGGCTTCGCCCGCTGCCGCGCTGACCACGCACATCATTCATTGGCCTCTTGCCTCGCCTCGAATCGATTCGATAAACTGAGCAACGGTGCCCTCAACGACACCGTCTTCCCCATCTCCGACGCAAGACTCGAGGGCACGAATGGCGCGCAGCCTGATCACCGGGCACCCGTGGCGGGTGATCCTTCTCTTCTCGGTGCCGCTGCTCATCGGCAACGTGGTGCAGCAGCTCTACCAGTTCGTCGATGCGATCGTTGTCGGGCGCCAGCTCGGCGTTGACGCGCTCGCGGCGGTCGGGGCGACGGGCAGCCTGCTGTTCCTCTTGCTCGGCTTTGCGTGGGGCATGACGACGGGGTTCGCGATCCCGACGGCGCAGGCGTTCGGCGCGCACGACGGCGCTGCAGTGCGCCGGTCCGTAGCTGTCGGGACGGTGCTCACGGCGGCAGCATCCGTTGTCCTGACCGTTGTCGCACCACTGGTCGCCGAACCGCTCCTCGTGCTGATGCAGACGCCCCCCGCTCTGATTCCGCAAGCAACGGTGTTCGCGCAGGTGAGCTTCCTCGGGTCGGGCGCGATCATGTTCTTCAACTACCTCTCGGCGATCATCCGGGCGATCGGCGATTCCCGCACGCCCCTGGTGTTCCTGAGCATCGCGTGCGCGCTCAACGTCGCCTTCGTCATCGTCACCGTCGGACCCCTCCAGTGGGGAGTCGCCGGAGCCGCGGCATCCACCGTCATCGCCCAGGCTCTCTCAGTGATCTGGTGCCTGGACTACGTGCGCCGGCGGGCTCCTGCTCTGCATGTGCACCGCGCCGACTGGCGACTTCGCCGCGCGGAGGTGCTCAACCACCTGCGGCTCGGTTTGCCGATGGGCTTCCAGGCGTCGATCATCGCGATCGGCACCCTGACGGTGCAGGTGCGCCTGAACGAGCTGGGCACCGCCGAAGTCGCCGCCTACACCGCTGCCTCGCGGGTCGATGGCCTCGCGGTGGCTCTTCTCCAGTCGCTAGGTCTCGCCGTGTCGATGTACGTCGCCCAGAACTTCGGCGCTCGGCGACCGGATCGCATCCTACGCGGCGTCAGGCAATCTCTGGTGATCTCGACGATCGCGTCTGTCGTGCTCGGCGTCGCGCTCGTCGCCTTCGGGAGGCAGATCATCGAGCTCTTCGTGGGCCGCGGGGTCGAGAACGTCGTCTCGATGGCCGCCACGATGCTCGTCGTCAACGCCTTCAGCTATGCCGCGCTCGGCATCCTGTTCGTGCTCCGCGGCGCCTTGCAGGGCCTGGGCCACGCCCTGATCCCGACCATCACGGGGATCGTCGAACTCGTCATGCGCGTGGGCGCAGCGATCGTGCTGGGCGCGATGTTCGGGTTCATCGGCATCGTCTGGAGCAACCCGCTCGCCTGGATCGGTGCCACGCTCGTGCTCGTGCCCGCGTACCTTCACGCACGGCGCGCACTCCTGCGGATGCCGGTCTCGCCGCTCGCACCGACCCCGACCACGCCCATCCCGATCGTCGGACCGACAAACGGATCGCTGGCGGTTGATGCGATCGTGACTGCTCCTGTCCCAGTCGTGGTCCTTGAGCAGCGTCGGCGGCTGCTCGGGCGTCTTCCCTCGATACGCCCGCGTCGTCGGCGGATGCGTCGTTGACCACCGCTCGAGACTAGCCCCAGGTGCTAAGCGCGGCCGGCGTTCTTGCACCGCCGGAGCTCGAACAGCTCGCCCGTCCGCACGATGCGCAGGAGCGTGACGAGCAAGACGCCGCCAGCCAGGTTCAGGAGGAGAACCGGCAGGAACCAGAGCAGCCAGTCGAGGTAGGTGATCGGGGCTCCGCTGATGATCGCTCCGAAGGCGAACAGCGAGTCGAGGATCGAGTGGAACAGCTGGAAGCTGGCGAGCACGAAGCCGCCGGCCACGGCCGCAGCGATCTTGGCCGGTACGGACTCGGTGCCCGTCTGCATCCGCGTCATAAGAGTGATGACGGCGCCGCCGAGAATCGCGAGGGCCGCGAACTCGAGGTTGAAGGGCGCCTCGATGAAGTGTTCGGCGGTCTCGGCGAGGACCGGGTGCCAGTCGGGGAATGCGAGAACGATGATCGCCATGATCAGCCAGCCACCGAGCAAGTTCGACAGCAGCGTGCCTCCCCAGAGCTTGGCCAGGTCGAGCCATGTGCCTTCCCGCGCGACGAGCGCGGCGATCGGCAGCAGGAAGTTCTCGGTGAACAGCTCGCTGTGGGCGAGCAGGAGCGCGATCAGACCGACGCTGAATCCGAGGCCCGCGAGAAGCTGATCACCCGTCTGGTACAGGATGCCGAGGTAGACCAGCACCCCGATGCCGACTTCGACACCGCCCAGAAAGCCCGTGACCAGAGTCGCGCGAAGCGTACGGTGGAGCCGCTCGGCACCCTCGCCGACGACCTCTTCAAACTCGATCTCGATCTCTTCCTCGACGGCCTCGTCATTGGGGCCGTCCTGGCGCCGCTGCTCTGCCCGTGCTTCGCGCGAATCGCTCATCGTGCCATCCTCGCAGCCGGGAGCGCCATCGGGGCGGCTACGTCGAAAACCCCAGCTCCCAGCCCCTTCCCAGAAACAGGAACTGCGATTCCGGTATCGTCGCGCGTAACCAAGGGGAGTACTCCACCACGGTCGGCTCGTCATTACGGACGCTCTCGCGTCCCGGGTCACCGGTTCTCGGCAACGGGGATGGAGAAGACCTTGGCGTAGATCTGATCATCAACGCCAAGGCAGGAGTCCCTTGTGAACGTCACCCTGACGGTCTGGCTCATCACGATCGCGGTCACCATCGCGTTCTTCGTGTACGAGTTCTACGCGCACGTGCGAAAGCCCCACGAACCGACCCTGGGCGAATCCGCTCGCTGGTCGGCCTTCTACATCGGCCTCGCGTTGCTGTTCGGCGTCGGAATCGGGCTGGTGTCGGGCTGGGACTTCGGCGGCGAGTACTTCGCCGGGTACCTCACCGAGAAGGCGCTGTCGGTCGACAACCTCTTCGTCTTCCTCATCGTCATGACCGGCTTCGCAGTGCCGAAGATCTACCAGCAGAAAGTGCTGATGATCGGCATCGTCATCGCCCTCATCATGCGGGGGATCTTCATCGCGGTGGGCGCGGCGCTCATCGAGAACTTCTCCTGGATCTTCTGGGTCTTCGGCGCACTGCTCCTCTACCTCGCCTACCGCCAGGCGTTCACCCACGGTGAGTCGGACCCCGCCAACGGCAGGTTCATGCGCTTCATGCGACGCATCCTGCCCGTGAGCAACGAATACAACGGCGACAAGCTGACGGTGAAGAAGGACGGCCGCCGGTTCGTCACCCCGATGCTGCTCGTGATCATCGCCATCGGATTCGTCGACCTCATCTTCGCGGTCGACTCGATCCCCGCGATCTACGGGCTCACGCAAGAGGCCTACATCGTCTTCACCGCGAACGCCTTCGCCCTGATGGGTCTGCGGCAGCTCTACTTCCTCATCGGCGGCCTGCTCGAGCGCCTGGTCTACCTCGCTCAGGGCCTCGCCGTCATTCTCGCCTTCATCGGGGTGAAGCTGCTCATCCACGCCCTCCACAAGAACGAGCTGCCGTTCCTGAACGGTGGCGAGCCGATCACGGTGATCCCCGAGATCCCCATCTGGATCTCGCTCCTGTTCATCGCGGGGACGATCGCGGTCGCCACGGTCGCAAGTCTCGCGAAGACGCGCAAGGACCGTCGCGCGAATGCGCTCGCCGGGGAGGCGAGTGAGACGGATGCCGCGGCCGACGCGATCACCGACGTGCGGGGGCGATCGTGAGCGCGCCCGCGACGGCCGCCCCCGGTGACAGACCCGGCGCCCGGGCGACCCCGGGCGCCAGCCGCGCCGGCGGCATCGGCGGGGTGACCCGCTGATGGGTGACTTATGGTGGAACGTCGCACTGGTCGTCGCGTTCGTCCTGATCGGCGGCGTTTTCGCTGCCACCGAGATGGCGCTGGTGACGCTGCGGGAGAGCCAGCTCAATGCGATCGCGGCGCGCGGTCGGCGCGGCGCGAAGGTGGCGGCGCTCGCGCGGAACCCGAACACCTTTCTGTCCGCGGTCCAGATCGGGGTCACGGTCGCCGGATTCGCCTCGGCGGCGTACGGCGCGGCATCCATCGCCCCGTCGGTGACCCCGCTCCTGATGAGTCTGGGCCTTGCCGAGCCGGTCGCGGCGACGATCGCCACGATCGTCCTCACTCTCGTGATCGCCTATCTCTCGCTCGTGCTGGGCGAACTGGTTCCCAAGCGGCTTGCGATCCAGCGCAACGCCCAGTTCGCGTACGCCGTCGCCCCCGTGCTCGATGGGTTCGCGGTGCTGATGCGACCTGTCATCTGGCTGCTGTCGGTCTCGACCAACGCGCTCGTGCGGCTGCTCGGCGGAGACCCGAACAAGACAGCCGATGAGCTCAGCGATGAAGAGATCCGCGACATCGTCACGTCCCAACAAGGGCTGCCCGAGGATGAGAGACGCATCCTCGACGACGTCCTGTCACTGCGTGGCCGACAGGTGAGCGAGGTCATGCGGCCGCGACCCGAGGTCGTAGCCCTGGATGACGGCACGACCGTCGCGGACGCTATCGAACGCATTCGCGACCTGCCGTACTCCCGTTACCCCGTCGCCGACACCTCCATCGACGACATCGTCGGCTTCGTGCACGTGCGCGACCTGTTCGATGCCGCCAGCGACGACGCCGGTAAGCCCGTTGCGCGTCTCGTGCGCGACATCCCGTACGTGCCCGCTACCGCTCGGGTTCTGCCCACGCTCACGAGCCTGCGTGCCCGCGGATACCACATCGCGGTCGTCGTCGACGAGTACGGCGGGACCGACGGCATCGTGACTCTGGAAGACCTTGTCGAGGATGTGGTGGGTGAGATCTTCGACGAGTACGACACGGCCGAGACCCCGACCGTCGGCAGCGACACCATCGACGGTCGCCTGAACCTGCAGGAATTCGAAGAACGCACCGGCATCGAGCTTCCGCGAGGAAGCTCCGACACGATCGCCGGATACGTCATCGAGCAGCTCGGCCGGCTCGCCGTCGTCGGCGACACCGTCGACATCCCTGGCGCGACACTGCAGGTCACGTCGCTGGATCGACGGCGAATCGCGACGGTCCGACTTCTTGCCCGCGCCGAGGATGAAGCTGGGCAAGTGCGTTGACGACGGATGCGTGATGCGTGATGCTTGATGCATGCGGACGACCCTCACGATCGACGACGACGTTCTCGCCGCGGCGAAGCAGTTCGCCGACGCCCGGGGAATCACGCTCGGAGAGGCGGTTTCGCAGCTCGCTCGCGCCACTTTGACCGAACGCCGGCGCTTCGACAAGCGCAACGGCATCGTTCTGCTGCCGACCACGCCTGCGGCGGGTCGCGCGACCCTTGACGATGTCAACGCACTGCGAGATGACAACCAGTGACGCGCCATCTGCTGGACGTCAACGCGATCATCGCTCTGATCGACCCGTTGCACGTCCATCACGAACGCGCACACGTCTGGTTTGCCGCGCGAGGGGAGCGGGACGGGGACGGCGCGTGGCACACGTGCCCCATCGTGCAGAACGGCGTCGTTCGGGTGGTCAGTCACCCGAAGTACCCGAACACCCAGCCGGTTCCTGTCGTGCTTGCGAGCCTCGCGAGCCTGACCGCGCAAGACGACCACGTCTTTCTCGCTGACACCGTGAGCCTGCTCGACACGTCAATCCATACCGAGCGACTGCTCGCGAGCTCGCAGGTCACGGATACCTACCTGCTGCACCTCGCTGCGTCCCACGACGCGCTGCTGGCCACCTTCGACACCCGCCTCGTCACAGCGGCGGTCCCGGGCGGCAAGGCAGTGCTGTTCCCGATACCCTGACTCCCGTCGCCCGCATCGTCGCGTCGGCACTGTCTTGAGAGGTTCGCCCATGTCGTCATCCGCCCCCACCCTCGTTCTGGTCCATGGCGCCTGGGGAGGCGGCTGGGTCTGGCGGCGCGTGCTGGCGCCGCTGCGTGAGGCCGGGTTCGAGATCCACACCGTGACCCTCACCGGCGACGGCGAGCGGGCACACCTGCGCCGACCCGACATCGACCTGCACACGCACATCGCCGATGTCATCGGCCTGGTCGAGATGGAAGAGCTCGAGAACGTCGTGCTGGTCGGGCACAGCTACGGCGGCATGGTCATCACGGGCGCCGCCGTCGAACTCCAGCAGCGGCATCCGGGCGTGCTCTCGGGCCTGGTCTACGTCGACGCGATGTTCCCGCGCCCCGGAGACGGGTGGGGTGTTGCCCATTCGCCTGAGGTCGCCGCGGCGCGGCTGGCGGCAGCTGCAGAGAACGACAACTCGCTCCCGGCGCCCAACGCCGAATCAGGCTTCGACCTCACTCCCGAGGATGCCGCGTGGCTGAACCGCCGGCACGTGCCGCATCCGTTCGGGATGTACCGGCAGCCGCTCGACTACGACGCAGCCTTGCTCGAGGCGGTCCCACGCCTGTTCATTGACTGCACGGATCCCGCCTATCCGACGATCGAGCCGGTGCGACGCCTCGTGCGCGAAGAGCCCGGATGGCAGGTCGTCGAAATCGCGACGGGGCACTTCCCGATGGTCACGACGCCGACCGAACTTGTCGCGCACGTGCGCGGGTTCGCCGAGTCCTTGCCCGCCTGAGCGGCAGTCCCGGCCCTCTTGAGCGGCGGTCGCTGCCCTCCTGAGCGGGAGCCGCGGTGGCGGAGCACAATAGGACCATGACCGACTCACTGCCGAGCCTCGACACCCCGTGGACGCGACTTGACGCGGCATCCGTCGCTGACCTGCTCGCCGACACCGAGGCGCGCTGGTGGCTCTCTGGCGGGAGCGCCTATGACCAGTGGCGCGGCGAACCCCTGCGGGAGCGCGACCGCACCACGATCAGCACGGTGTACACCCAGCTCGATGACATCGTCGGCTCGCTCCCCGACGGAATGAGCTGCTGGGCGCGGATCGGCGACGAGCTCGTCCGGTGGTCCGACCTGCCCGACGGTGCCGACATTCCGTCGGCCTGGATCTTCGACGAGGCGATGGATGCCTGGGTCCTGCAGATCAACCTCGAAGACGGCACCGCTGACCGCTGGGTCTACCGGCGCGATCCTCGCCTACAGCTCCCGTGGGAGAAGGCAGTCCTCGACATCGATGACATCCCCACCGGCGCGCCCGAGGTGCAGCTGGTCTGGAAGGCACTGCGGCCCTACCCCGACGACGAAGCCGACAAGGACGTCATCCTTCCCGCGCTTCCCGAAGAGGCGCGGACCTGGTGGGAGAAGGCGATCCTGTCGATTCACCCACATTCGACGTGGTCGATCCACGTCCGCAGCCCGTTCGCACCCGCCAAGGCGAGCTGGAACCGCACCCGACGCAGCTGAGACAAAGGGGCTTGTTTTCGGTCGCGCCTAAGTGTGGGTTTGCGCCGGGTGAGCCCGCATCAAGGCGCGACTGAACGGAGGGCCGGGCTAGATCTCGGTGCCGGGCTCGACGACCGCGCCGTGGACGAGCCGTCGGAACCAGCGCTGTGCCGGTGTGAGGCTCGACTCGCGCCGTGTGAAGATCGCTACCGGGGTGCTCTGGCCCGGCCAGGGCAGGTCCGCGATGCGGAGCGCCGGGAACCAGCCGCAGAACACTTCAGCAACGTGACGGGGCAAGAACGTCACCAGATCGGTGTCTTGCAGCACCGCCGGGAGCGTGCCGTACTCCTCGACAGTCAGCGCGACCTGCGGCATGAGTCCGTGCTCGAGCAGCAACTGCAGCGGGTAGGTGTGGCCGCCGCGGGATGACACGCGCACGAACCCGCGTCCGTCGAACATGTCAGGCCCCGGTGGGGGCAACGGATGCCGTCGCGAGGTGAGCGCCACGTACTCCACAGCGCGCACCGGCGTGCGCCAGAGGCGCGCGGCATCCATGAGTGCGACGGTGATGGCGAGGTCGAGGTGTCCCCGCACGAGCTCTTCCTCCACCTCGTCGGCATCCAACCGCTTCACCGCGAGGCGCGCGGTCGATCGCTCGCGCGCGAGGGCCGCCATGATCGGCGGCAGGAACGTCTGCTCACCGATCGAGGTCAACCCGAGGGAGAGCTCTCCGGTGAATGCCGACGGATCAAAGGATGCCGTCTCGCTCACCGTCGACTCGATCTGCGCGAGTGCTTCGTGCAGCGGGCCGAACAGCTGGGTCGCGCGGGTCGTGGGCACCATGACGTGCCCCTCGCGCCGGAACAGATCGTCGCCGAAGCGCTCTCTCAAACGCGCGAGCGTATAGCTCACCGTGGGCTGCGTGACATGCAGGAACTCCGCGGTTGCCGTGAGGCTGCGCAGTTCGTAGAGCACGACAAAGGTGCGCAGTTGGTTCAGATCCGGGATGGCCATGCATCGACTCCGTCTATGGAGAGGGACTCCGGAATCTATTGGACCATACCGAAGCCCCGACTTACTCTCGGTTAAGAGAGCACGCATCCCGTGACAGCGCCAATCCAGTGACAAGGACGACACTCGGTGATCATCGACATCCACGGCCACTACACCACCGCACCGGCCCAGCTCGGAGCGTGGCGTGACCTACAGATCGCCTTCGCGAACGGCCAGGGCGAAGCCCCCGACCCAGCGACGCTGCACATCAGCGACGACGACATCCGCGAGACCATCGAAGCGAACCAGCTCAAGCTCATGAACGAGCGCGGTTCTGACCTCACGGTCTTCAGCCCGCGGGCATCCTTCATGGCCCACCACATCGGCGACCTTCAGGTCAGCCAGACCTGGGCGCGAATCTGCAACGACCTCGTCGCGCGGGTGAGCGGGCTCTTCCCCGACCGCTTCATCATGGGCGCGATGCTCCCCCAATCGCCGGGCGAAGATCCCGCCACCTCGGTGCCCGAGCTCGTCCGCGCGGTAGAAGAACTTGGTGCCGTCGAGATCAACCTCAACCCCGACCCCTCCGGGGGGTTGTGGACTGCACCCGCGCTCACCGACCGCTCCTGGTACCCCATCTACGAGAAGCTCGTCGAGTACGAGATCCCCGCGATGATCCACGTGAGCACCTCGTGCAAGTCGCAGTTCCACACCACCGGCGATCACTACCTCGGCGCCGACACGACTGCCTTTATGCAGCTGCTCAAGGGCGATCTGTTCCGCGACTTCCCCGACCTGAAGTTCGTCATCCCGCACGGCGGCGGCGCCGTCCCCTACCACTGGGGCCGGTTCCGGGGACTCGCGATGGCCCTCGGCAAGCCCGAGCTCGAAGAGCACCTGCTGAACAACGTGTTCTTCGACACCTGCGTCTACCACCAGCCGGGCATCAACCTGCTCACTGAGGTCATCCCGACCGAGAACATCCTGTTCGCAAGCGAAATGATCGGGGCCGTGCGCGACATCGACCCGCGCACCGGCCACTACTTCGACGACACCAAGCGCTACGTCGACGCAACCCCGAACCTGACGGATGCCGAACGCGAGCTCGTCTTCGAGGGCAACGCCCGCCGGGTCTACCCGCGGCTGGATCGCGCACTTGCGGCGCAGGGGAAGTGAGAGGACCATCATGCGACTGAACAACCTCGGCATCGTCCGCACGAAGATCGAGCGGCCCGACCCCGCCGATGTCGCGCGCCTGTCACAGTTCGGTGTCGCGACGATCCATGAGGCGATGGGCCGCGTCGGACTGCTTCGCCCCTACATCCGTCCCGCCTACACCGGGGCGAAGCTGTGCGGACCGGCAGTGACAGTGCTGCTGCAGCCCGGTGACAACTGGATGTTCCACGTTGCTGCCGAGCAGGTGCAGGAGGGTGACGTGATCGTCGCGGGCTGCACGACCGAGAGTGAAGACGGCTTCTTCGGCGAGCTGCTGGCCACCTCCCTCACCGCTCGGGGTTGCAAGGGCCTGGTCATCGACGGCGGCGTTCGCGACGTTGCCGACCTCGAGAAGATGAACTTCCCGGTCTTCTCGCGCGCGATCAACTCCAAGGGAACTGTCAAGGCGACCCTTGGCTCGGTCAACGTCGATGTCGTCGTCGCGAACGCCCTGGTCCGCCCCGGCGATGTCGTGGTCGCGGATGTCGACGGTGTCGTGGTCGTGCCTCGCGAGCTCGTCGGCGCAGTGGCCGATGCCAGCCAGAAGCGCGAAGACAACGAAGAGGCCAAGCGCCAGAAGTTCCGCGAGGGCGTGCTGGGCCTGGATATCTACGGCATGCGTGAGCCGCTTGCCGCCGCCGGCCTCGAGTACGTGGAGGACTGACGATGGCCCACGGAGACACGAGCGGCGGGTTCGAGAAGACCCCCGGATGGCTGGACTGGTACGACGGTCCCTCGACGCCGAAATTCCGGGTGCCCGAGGGCGCGGTCGACGCGCACTGCCACGTGTTCGGACCCGGAGAGCAGTTCCCGTACGCCCCGGAGCGCAAGTACACACCGTGCGACGCCTCAGCCGACCAGCTCTTCGCGCTGCGTGATCAGCTCGGATTCGACCGGAACGTCATCGTGCAGGCCACCTGCCACGGCGCCGACAACCGCGCTCTCGTCGACGCGCTGCGCCGCAGCGAAGGCCGCGCTCGGGGGGTGGCCACGGTGCGCCGCGATGTGACGGATGCCGACCTCGCCGACCTGCACGCTGCCGGGGTGCGCGGGGTGCGCTTCAACTTCGTCAAGCGACTGGTCGACCGTGTGCCGACCGATTCGCTGCAGGAGATCGTCGAGAAGATCGCGCCGCTGGGATGGCACGTCGTCATCTACTTCGAGGCCGAGGACCTACCAGACCTCTACGAGTTCTTCTCGAGCATTCCCACCGACGTCGTCGTCGACCACATGGGCCGGCCCGACGTCAGCAAGGATCCCGACGGTCCCGAGTTCGACCTCTTCCTGCGCTTCATGCGGGAGAACCCGAACGTGTGGACCAAAGTGTCGTGCCCGGAGCGGCTGAGCATCACCGGCCCCCGAGCTCTCGACGGTGAACAGCACGCCTACACCGATGTCGTGCCGTTTGCCCGACGCGTGGTCGAGGAATTCCCCGACCGCGTGCTGTGGGGAACCGATTGGCCCCACCCCAACCTCAAGGACCACATGCCCGATGATGGCTTGCTGGTCGATTACATCCCCCAGATCGCCACGACCGCCCAGCTGCAGCAGAAGCTGCTGGTCGAGAACCCGCGGCGACTGTACTGGCCAGAAGGAGACTGACCATGGCACTGGACAAGCCCTACAAGAACGTTCCCGGCACGATCATTTTCGACGCCGAGCAAGCCCGCAAGGGCTACCAGATCAACCAGCTCTGCATGTCGTTCATGAAGCCGGAGAACCGCGAACGGTACCTCGCCGACCGTGAGGCCTACCTCGACGAATGGCAGCTGACACCCAAGGCGCGGCAGGCGATCCTCGACCTCGACCTCAACGCCGCGATGGAAGAAGGTGGCAACATCTACTTCCTCGCCAAGCTCGGAGCCACCCACGGTCTGAGCTTCCAGCAGATGGCCGGTTCCATGACCGGCATGAGCGAGGCCGCCTACCGCGACATGATGATCTCGGGCGGCCGCCGCCCCGAGGGCAACCGTATGAAGGACCTCGATGGCTGGACGCCGCCGCAGCCCGGCGAGAAGGCCGAGACGATGCGGCCGGATGCTCCCGCCAAGCTCACCTCGGCCCTGTACACCTCTCACGTGCCGGCAATCGGCGCGGCGATGGACCTCGGCAAGACCGAAGAGCCGTACTGGAAGAAGGTCTTCGACGGCTACACCTGGACCCGCAAGTGGGCCAAGGAGAACACCCCGGATGTCGTCATCCTGGTCTACAACGACCACGCCACGGCTTTCGACTCCTCGCTGATCCCGACGTTCGTGCTCGGTACGGGCGCTGAGTACCCCGTCGCCGACGAGGGCTACGGCCCCCGTCCGGTGCCCGACGTCAAGGGTTACCCGGAGTTCGCGGCCCACCTGGCACAGTCGGTCATCCAGGATGACTTCGACCTGACCCTCGTCAACGAGATGGTCGTCGACCACGGACTCACCGTGCCGCTCTCGCTCGTCTACGGCCAGGTCGAGGAATGGCCGGTCAAGGTCATCCCGCTCGCGGTCAACGTCGTGCAGTATCCGGTACCCTCGGGTCGCCGCTGCTACGAGCTCGGCAAGGCACTGCGCCGCGCCATCGACAAGTGGGACGGCCCCGAGCTGAACGTGCAGATCTGGGGCACCGGCGGCATGAGCCACCAGCTCCAGGGCCCGCGCGCCGGGCTCATCAACCAGGAATGGGACAACGCGTTCCTCGACATGCTGATCTCCGACCCGCTGGGCCTGACCGAATGGCCGCACATCGACTACGTCGACGAGGCCGGTTCGGAAGGCATCGAGCTGGTCATGTGGCTCATCGCCCGCGGCGCGATGGACGACCAGTTCGGTGGCGGCGCTCCCGAGGTGAACCACCGGTTCTACCACGTGCCCGCCTCCAACACGGCGGTCGGACACCTCGTGATCACCAACCCCGTCGCAGCTCCCACGGAGGCTGCCGACGCCGAGGGAGAGAAGGTTCCTGTCGGCGCAACGGCCTGACAGGCTGACCATAGACCCGCTCCGTGGGGATCGATCGCGCGATCCCCACGGAGCGCACCACGTTCGAAGGAGGACACCGAATGAGCAGTGACAAGGTCCGAATCGCCGTTGTCGGCGCGGCAGGCGCCTTCGGCATG
Organism: Microbacterium sp. bgisy207; assembly: GCF_965345035.1. GTDB lineage: Bacteria > Actinomycetota > Actinomycetes > Actinomycetales > Microbacteriaceae > Microbacterium. The sequence continues at coordinate 151,813 of NZ_CBDRMG010000004.1, read as the reverse complement.
AAGCACCTCGACGGCCTGGCCAACATCCCCGACGCAGAGGTGACGGTCGTCAGCGGCACCAAGCCCGAGGCCACGCAGGCCGTCGCCGAAAAGTACGGGGTTGCGAACGCCGTCGTCGGTTACGACGCCGTCCTCGAGCGCGATGACGTGGATGCCGTCATCCTCGCCACCCCCACCGGGATGCACGCGTCGCAGACGCAGGCAGCGCTCGCCGCAGGTAAGCACGTGCAGGTCGAGATTCCGCTGGCCGATTCACTTGCGGATGCCGAAGCCACCCTCGCCGCCGCCGAGGCATCCGATCGCGTCACCATGGTGGGACACACCCGCCGGTTCAATCCGTCGCACCAGTGGATCCACCAGCACATCCAGAGCGACCAGTTCCACATCCAGCAGATGGATGTGCAGACCTACTTCTTCCGTCGCACCAACACGAACGCGAAGGGCGAGCCGCGGTCGTGGACCGACCACCTGCTGTGGCACCACGCCGCCCACACCGTCGACCTGTTCGCCTACCAGGCGGGGCGCATCGTCCAGGCCAATGCGATTCAGGGTCCCATCCACCCGGAGCTCGGGATCGCGATGGACATGTCGATCCAGCTCAAGGCTGAGACCGGCGCGATCTGCACCCTCTCGCTCTCGTTCAACAACGAGGGACCGTTCGGCACGTTCTTCCGCTACATCGGCGACACCGGCACCTACATCGCCCGCTACGACGACCTCGTGAACGGCAAGGAAGAGCCGATCGACGTGTCGCAGGTCGCGGTCAGCATGAACGGCATCGAACTGCAGGACCGCGAGTTCGTGGCTGCGATCCGCGAGGGACGCGAACCCAATTCGTCGGTGCGGCAGGTCTTCGACTGCTACCGCGTGCTCGGGATGCTGGAGGAGCAGCTCGCATGAACCTGCCCCGGTACGGGCTCGGATGCATGTCACTCAGTCACGCGTACGGGGTGGCGCCGCAGCCCGAGGAGGGCCTGCGGTTGTTGCAGACCGCGCTCGATGAAGGCGTCACGTTCTTCGACACCGCCACCCTGTACGGGGGCGGCCGCAACGAAGAACTCGTCGGCAAGGCCATTGCGGGCCGACGGGACGAGATCATCCTTGCCAGCAAGGGTGGGATGGCGATCGTCGACGGTTCACGCGTCATCGATGGTCGCCCTGAGACGCTGCGGGCGCAGGTGGATGCGTCGCTTCGCCGACTGGACGTCGACCACATCGACCTCTACTACCTGCACCGCTGGGACAAGTCGGTGCCGATCGCCGATAGCGTCGCGGCGCTCGCCGAAGCCGTTGATGCCGGCAAGATCGGTGCGATCGGACTCTCGGAGGTCTCGGTGGCGCGACTCCGGGAAGCGCAGCAGGTCGCGCCCATCGCCGCGGTGCAGAACGAATACTCCCTGTGGAGCCGGAATGCGGAGCTGGGCATGCTCGAGGCGACGAGATCCGACGGCATCGCACTCGTGGCGTTCTCGCCGGTCGCGCGGGGGTTCCTCGCCGATGCCGTCCACAACCCCGAGGAGCTCGTGGCCAAAGACATCCGCCGCGGGATGCCGCGGTTCCAGTCGCCGCACTGGGAAGCCAATGCAGCGCTGCTGCCGGCATGGCGCGCCCTCGCTGCTGAGGCAGGGGTCAGCCCGGCCCAGCTCGCGCTCGCGTGGCTGTCGTCTCGAGGTGAGCATGTCGTGCCGATTCCCGGGACGACGAACATCGACCACCTGCGCGAGATCATCGCCGCTGCGCAGCTCGAGGTCACGCCCGACATACTGGAGCGCGCCGGCGAGCTCATCGGCACTGAAACCGTGTCGGGTCCCCGGTACCCGGCGAACAACGCTGTCGAGGTCGACACCGAGACTTTCGAGGATGCCGCGTGAAGGCCATTTCGTCGATGGCGACGCGGCTGCTGCTTGCCGACCTCATGGCGGCCGCCGACGATGCCGGGCTCGGGCACGTCGAGATCGAGTCGGTCGGTGGAGTCGACGCGGCTGACCGGGTCGCCGCTGGCGAAGAGTTCGACCTCGTCTTCCTTGCCGACGGTGCGCTAGCGAAGCTCGCCGCCGGCGGACACGTCGTGGCGGCATCCGTGGCGCCCCTCGTGCTGTCGCAGGTGGCAGTGGGCGCTCCGTCGGGCACTGACGCTCCGGCGACCGCGGTCTCCGATCCCGCATTCCCGGATGCCGCCGCTGTGCGGGAGGCGATTCGGGAGGCGAGGAAGATCGGGTACTCCACGGGGCCGAGCGGTACAGCGCTGGTGTCGATGATTGAGGACTGGGGCTTGAGCGCGGAAGTCGGTGATCGGCTGGTCCAGGCGAGGCCCGGCATCCCTGTCGCGCGCCTTCTCGCCGATGGCGACGTCGATCTCGGCTTTCAGCAGCTGAGTGAGCTCGTCGGCAGCCCGGGTGTCAGTGTGCTGGGCGTTTTGCCCCAGGACTGCGCGATCGACACCGTGTTCTCGGGTGCGATTGCCGCGACGTCGTCGGAGCCGGAGGGCGCGGCCGCAATCCTCGCCTTCCTGCGCACCGACGCTGCTCGCGACATCGCGCGCTCGCGCCACTTCGCGCCACCGCCCGCGCCGTAGCGCGCTGGCGGCTTCTTTCAGCTGGGCGCCCCGGCGATAAGAGCGCGGGCAACCCGGTCGCCGGAAACCAGCGCGCCCTGAATCGACGCGGTGTCGCGGTGATCGCCCGCGATGTAGACGCGTTCCGAGAGTCGCGCGCGCGTGACGGTTCGCAGCGGCACTGACTGCGCCGGCAGCGCGTGCGGGATGTCATCGCGTCGCAACAAGCGCCAGTCAGTGGCATCCATACCCCAGATCTGAGAGGCGTGCCGCCGTACCTGCGCCTCGGTCGGAGAATCGAAGGAACCTCGGTGTGTCGCCGGCGGCAGCAGGCAGGTCGCCTGGACGAGGTGCATGCCCTTCGGCGCATACGAGGGCACGGCGTGCGACATCACCGCCGTGTTCACGACCGGTCCGGCGCGCGTACCGTCCACCGCGATCATGCCGGATGCCGACGGCGCGGCATCCGTCGCGAACCACCACGTCTGCAGGCCGCGGGTCCTCGGCACGGGAATCGGCGCGAGTCCTGATGCCGCCTCCGGTCCGACGGCGACGATCACCGCGTCAGCGCTCACCGGGTCTGCCCCGGCAACAGCGACCTCGACGCCCGCGGCAGTCTCACGGAGGGCGGTCACGCGACGCTGCACGGCGATTTCGGCGCCGAGCGTCCGGGCGTAGGCGGCGAGCTGTTCGGGAAGGGCCTGGATGCCGCGCTCGGGCAGGCCCGGGCGGCCCAGCGCGAACATGCGAATCAGCAGCCGAACGAAGGCGTCGGAGGTCTCGAAGCTCCCGTCAGCGATGACGCCGGAAAGGAACGGCTCGAGCACCGCGGTTCTCAGCGGGCCGGTCAGTCCGGCACGATCCCACGCCTCATGCACCGGCAGATCGCGGCCGGCGGCGGCTTGGCGGATCACGCGCCGGGGAGCGCTGAGCGCCGTTGCGGCCCAACGCACCAGTCCGGCAACGTCCCGTGGCGCGAGAAGACCACTGCGAAGTGTCGCGGCGAGAATCGACGGATGCCGGCGCGGATCTGCCAGCGTCGCGAGGCCGCGCTCGCGCCGCACCTGCACCCCGACGGGGAACGGCTTCAGGCGTAGCGCCTGAATGTCCACCCAGCGCCGCACCGCGGGATAGGCGGGATTGAGCACTTGGAACCCGCGATCAAGCAGAAAGCCGTCGACGGCGTCAGTGCGCTGCCGGCCACCGACGGTGTCTGCAGCCTCGAGAACGACAACGTCGCGTCCGGCGTGTCCGAGCGTGATCGCTGCCCGAAGTCCTGCCAGCCCGGCACCGACAACGACCACATCATGCTGCGGCGTTCGTGCCATGACTGTCCTCCGGGCTCAGTACTACGACGCTACGGTGCCACGAGTCCCGCGGAACCCATGATCTTCTCAGGCCGCAGCTCGATCGCCACCCGGCGCGGATTGGGCTGCGGCTGCCGGTACCGCGCCGCATAGAGTTCCACGGCGCGCGCGACGGCATCCGGATCGCGCGACACCGTCGCGTGCCCCGCAATGCTCAGCCACTGAGGGCCCGCGATCTGCGCGACGGTAGCGCGACCATCCCGTTCGATGTTGCGCACCTTCTGGCTACCGTCCATCGTGATGATCCGCACCAGACCGTCTGCGAAGCTGAACCCGACCGCGACGACGTGGAGGAGCCCGGAGGGCGCGAGCGTCGACAGTGTTGCGAGGTGGTAGTCCGAGACGAAGCGCTGCCCGTCGTGGGTGAGAGCCGTGGCCATGCCCTCGATCCTGCCGCACCAGCGTCGACAGCGCGCGCCACATCGTGTGAGACTCGGGGCACCATGCCTCCGAATCCCGACGATCTTCGCGATCTCGCGCTCCTGCGCCGCGTCCGGGACCGCATCGACCGCGAGTACGCCGCGCCCCTGGATGTCGAGGAACTCGCCCGGGGCGCCCACATGTCAGCGGGGCACCTGAGCCGAAAGTTCAAGGCGGCCTTCGGCGAGAGCCCGTACTCGTACCTCATGACCCGCCGGATCGAGCGCGCCATGACACTGCTGCGACGGGGACATCTCAGCGTCACCGAGGTGTCGCTGGCGGTGGGTTGCGCGTCCCTCGGCACCTTCAGCACCCGGTTCACCGAGCTCGTCGGAATGCCGCCGAGTGCTTATCGGGCGCTCGCCGAACATGACGCGGCGGGCCTGATTCCCTGTGTCGCGAAACAGGTCACTCGGCCGATCCGGCGCTGACCGCAGCATCCCAGCGCTGAAGCGCGCGCAGCGCGAGAAACGTCACCCACTTCGACGGTTCACCCGGTTCGACGTCCAGGGGGAACCACACTGCGCCCTCGAGTTTGTCGCCTTGCAGCCATCTGCCGTCGGGCTGCCGTGCGTCCCGAACTCTGTCGATGGTCTCGGCAATGCGGAGGTCGGGTCGAACGCCGTCGTGAGCGGCAGCCTCGGAGAAGTACTCGACGGCCTTCAGCGCCGTATGCGGGTGCCGGTAGGGGTACATCAGCAGATCCGCCCACGTCCCCACCGGCTCGCCCGTCGACAGGCGGTAGCGCAAGCGGCGCTCGAGCAGATACTCCTCCCCGCGATGACGGACCTTCGTCAGGGTGTCATCGCCCGTGAGCTGCTCATACGCCAGGATGCCGCGCACCGCGTTGATCGTGGAGTGGAACGAGGAGCGTGTAGATCCCTCGACCCATTCGCAGTTCCACCCGCCGTCGGGCAGCGTCTTGGTTACGAAGAACTCCACGACCGGCGAGACGTCAGCTCCGAGCCACGCGCCGTTGGCGAGGGTCATGGCATTGATGCACACGTCGGTCTCGCCATCCCAATACGGCAGATCGTCGTACTCCCACCGAGCGTTCTCGCGCAGCTTCTCGGCCGTCCCGGCCAGGGCTGCGGCATCCAGTCCCCACTCGCGAAGCGTCGTGAGGGTCCAGGTCGTTGCGGTCCACGGCTGGCCTGGTCCCTCGCCCGTATACCCCGCCGGAAAGTAGGCGCCCCCAGCCCACTGGCCATCGGCATCCTGCAGCGCGAGCAGCCGCGCGGCGTCGCCTTCATGCGCCATGCTCGCCCGCGTCGCCTGCCACACCTCTTCGGGCGCACCCGTCAGATCGCGCTGCACCTGCCACCGCAGTGTGGGGTCGGAATCCAACAGCCACTGCTCGAGCTCGTCACGGTCCATGCGCGAAGGGTAAGTCACGCCGCCGACACGCGACAGTGGGTCGCGGGCGCCCCTATCGGTCACGAATCGAGAAGCGCACACCGGATGCGGCCACTACCGTGACGGGTATGCAGACCACTATTCACTCGAGCTTTCTTCCTCATCTCGAGCCCGAGCAGTCGCTCGCCTTCTACCGCGACGTTCTCGGGTACGAGGTGCGGCTGGATGTCGGGTACGAGGACCTGCGCTGGATCACGGTCGGTCCGGCAGGCCAGCCCGACACCGCGATCGTGCTGCATCCGCCGGCCGCTACCCCCGGACTGACCGACCAGGACCGCACGACACTGCTGGAGCTGATCGCGAAGGGCTCGTACTTCGGGATCAACCTGGCAACCCGCGACCTCGACGCAACCTTCGCGGCTCTCGAGGCCGCCGGTGCCGAGATCGTGCAGGAGCCGATCGATCAGGACTACGGTGTACGGGACTGCGCGGTGCGTGATCCCGCCGGCAACCTCATCCGCATTCAGCAGCTCACCGACTGACGCGTCGCACTCCCGGGCTGTAGATCACGCGAAGGCTGCCTCGACCGCCGCCTCGATGTGCAGGCGGGCGGTCGGGAACACCGGGACGGGGCAGTCCTCCCCCGTTACGAGCAGTTCGATTTCGGTGCAGCCCAGGATGATTCCCTCAGCACCATCGGCGACCAGGCCCTCGATGATGCGGCGGTACGCGGCGCGGGACTCGTCGCTGACAACGCCCATCGCGAGCTCGTCGAATATCACGCGGTGCACGAGTTCGCGGTCCCTATCACCGGGGATGACGACGTCCAAGCCGTGTTCGGCCAGGCGTTCCCGGTAGAAGGGCTGCTCCATCGTGAATGCCGTGCCCAAGAGCCCGACCCGAGACAGTCCGGCGGCGCGGACCGCAACTGCAGCGGCATCCGCGATGTGCAGCAGCGGAACATCGATCGCCGCAGAGACCTCTGGTGCGACCTTATGCATCGTGTTGGTGCAGATGAGCACCATCTCGGCGCCGGCATCCTGCAACCCGCGCGCGTGGGTCGCGAGAAGGTCGGCCGCATCGCCCCACCGATCCTCGCGTTGCATCAGACCGATCTCGGCGAAGTCGACGGAGTCGAGCAGGATCTTCGCGGAGTGCAGCCCGCCCATCCGATCGCGCACTGTCTGGTTCGCGATGCGGTAGTACTCCGCGGTGGATTCCCAGCTCATGCCGCCCAGCAGGCCGATGGTTTTCATGCTTCAACAAGACCACCGCGCGATACTTCAGCACAACGGCATACTTGTATGAAGAAACCAAAGCAGTGCTAATGAATGGGGTGACATGGAACCGCACGAGACGCACGCCGACCTGGATGCGCCGCGCGCCCTGCCGGCGCTCGACCCCCGCAGCATCCTGATCTTCCGCGAGGTCGGACGCACCGGATCACTCACCGGCGCTGCTCAGGTGCTCGGCTGGACGCAGCCGGCGGTCAGCCAACACGTCCGGCGCCTCGAAGCGGTCGCCGGCGTTCCCCTCCTTGCGCGGGAGGGCCGCGGGGTGGTCGTGACGGATGCCGGGCGCGCCCTGCTGCGTCACGCCGACGCCCTCGCTGCAGCTCTGCATGACGCCGAGCACGAGCTCGCCGACCACGCTCACCTGCGCGCGGGCCGCGTGAGGATCGCATCCTTCCCGTCGGCCAGCGCCACGATCGCGGCGCGTGCCGTCAGCGACCTGGCCGAGAGGTTTCCGGGGATCGATCTGCGGCTGGAGCAGCTCGAACCACCCGAGGCCCTCCGCGCGCTCGAGGAGGGGGCGTGCGATATCGCCATCGTCTTCGAGTACGACGATGGACACGTCTCGGTTCCGGCCGACGCTGATCGCACCCCCCTCGGGGTTGATCCACTCCAGATCGTCCTTCCCCCCGGGCATCCGCTGACGGCGCGGTCCGAGATCCGGCTCGACGATCTTGCCGACGAACAGTGGGTGACCGGATGCATCAGCTGCCGCAAACACCTGTTGACCTCGACCTCGGCTGCGGGGTTCACTCCCGACATCCGTCACAGCACTGATGACTACGTCGTCGTGCAGGCACTGGTCGCCACGCGCATGGCAGTCGCCGTCCTTCCCTCCCTCGCCCTTCGTGCGAGCCGAAACCCCGACGTGACCGTGCATCCCCTCGCCGACCATGCTCCGCGCCGTGTCTCGGCCATCACGCGGCGCAGTGCGCGGTCAGTGCCGTCGGTGGGCGCAGCGCTCGCTGCAATACAGCGGGCAGCCCAGGCCCTGGAAAGGGTCTGATCTCGGCATCCGACCCCGCTTCCCCGTGCCCGCGGAAGAATGGGCCCATGGATGCCGCACCGCGCCCGCTGACCGAAATGCCCGACCCGCAGTACGTCATGGTGGGCGAGGGGTACCGCATCGCCACGTACTCGTGGGGCGATCCCGACGCCGAGACTGTGCTCGCGGTCCACGGGTTCTCGTCGAGCTGCCGCGACAACTGGGTGAACACCGGCTGGGTCCGCGACCTCACTCGCGCCGGATTCCGCGTTCTCGGCGTGGATCAGCGCGGACACGGTGCGAGCGACAAGCCGCACGATCCTCGCGCGTACGAGATGCCCGCGTTCATCGACGACCTCGCAACAGTGCTCGACACGTACCTGATCGACTCCGCGCGCTACCTCGGCTATTCGCTCGGCGCTCGGGTTGGATGGCAGCTCGCTGTCGACCGCCCGCAGCTGGTGACCCGTGCAGTTCTCGGCGGCATCCCCGACGGCACGCCGCTGGCACGCCTCCAGCTCGACCAGGCGAAGGCGTATGTCGCCGACGGCACTCCGGTGACCGACAAGGTCACCAACAACTACGTGACCCTGGCCGAGCGAGTCCCGGGCAACGATCTGACAGCTCTCGTCGCGCTCGCCGAGGGAATGCGTTTCGGTGAGGACGGCGACCCCGACCCCGACCGGCCTCCGCAACAGCCCGTGCTGTTTGCGACCGGCAGCGAAGACGCGATTCTTCCGCGGTCGCGGCGCCTTGCCGAGGCGACTCCGAACGGCACGTTCGTCGAGATCCCCGACCGGCACCACTTCAACACCCCAGGGTCCCGCGACTTCCGGGCCGCCGGCGTCGAGTTCTTCGCCACGAGTGATTGACTGAGCGCGTGAGCGAGCTTCTCGCGCAGTGGCAGATGATCCCCTTCGAGCACGAGGGGGTACGCCACGACGTCTACTACCGGGGCGACGGGCCGGGAGTCATCCTGGTCCCCGAGTTACCGGGAGCCACCCCCGAGGTGATCGCTCTCGGGGAGCGCCTGGTTGCGGCCGGTTTTCGGGTCGCGATGCCGTCGGTGATCGGCACGCCGGAGCGTCCCATCAGCGGCGGATACATCGCGGGCTCGGCGCTTCGTATGTGCGTCTCGCGGGAGTTCGCGGCCTTCGCGCGCCGCGCCGACCGGCCGATCGCCCATTATCTGCGGGCACTCGCCCGCCAACTGCATGCCGAATGCGGCGGGCCCGGTGTGGGCGTGATCGGGATGTGCTTCTCGGGCGGATTCGCGCTCGCCGCAGCAGCTGACGAGAGCGTGCTGGCCCCCGTGCTTTCGCAGCCGGCGATGCCGCCGCCGATCGGGGCAGGTAAGTCGGCGACGGGTCTGAGCATTATCGAGGAGGCGGCGGTCAGCCGCCGCGCCGCGGACGGCCTGTGTGCCCTCGGACTTCGATTCACGCAGGACCGCAGCGTGCCGCCGCAGCGCTTCGCCGCCTTCGAGCGCCTGCTCGGCGAGGGCTGGCGTGCGTTCGAGATCGACTCGTCGCCCGGCAATCCTCACGGCATCCCCGCTAACGCGCACTCCGTACTGACGGATGCCTCGGCAGACGTCCCCGCCCACCCGACCCATCGCGCGAACGAACTCCTGGTCGACTTCCTGCGCGAGCGCCTGACCGGTTAAGGCGTCGAGCCCTCAGATCGCGAGGTCGGCATCCTCCACCAATACCAAACGAGCCAGCACGCGCCGAACGAGCCGGCAGTGCGGGCTGGCTCAGCGGGATCGGGCTTGTTGGCGGGGGTTCGACGGGCGCCAGCCGCCTCCCGCGGGGCGGCGCATCGGTACGTGCGGGATGTCGTCCTCCGAGAACGCCGGACCCGATACCTCGAACCCGAAACGCGCGTACCAGTCGGCGAGCTGAGATTGTGCGTCGAGCACGATCGGCACCCCGGGTTCCCGCTCCTCGCATCGAGCGACGGCGCGACGCATGAGCTCTGCCGCGATGCCGCGCCCGCGGGCTGCGGCGTCAGTGGCAACCCGCCCGATGCGCATCTCGGTCGGGTCCACGAGGATGCGCAGGGTGGACAGCACCTCATCGCCGTCGCTCGCCCACATCAGCTCCGCGCCGGGCTCGATGTCGCGGCCGTCGAGTTCCGGGTAGGCCGCGCGCTGCTCGACCACGAACACGCGAAGCCGAAGCCACAGCATCCGGTACAGCGTCTCGGGCGGAACATCCGTGGCCGCAGCGCAGTGGTAGGAGACGGGCATGGCCATACCCTAGAGCCTCCCGCAGGATGCGCCGCGGCCCGCACGTCGGCGGCGGGTGGCAGAGTGGATGCATGCAGCAGCGCCCCCTCGGAAGAACTGGCCGTCTCGTCTCGGCAATCGGCCTCGGTACGTGGCAGCTTGGCGCCGACTGGGGCGCGGTCAACGAGGATGACGCGCTGGCGGTGCTCGCAGCATCCGCCGACGCCGGCGTGACGCTCTTCGACACCGCGGACGTGTACGGAGACGGCCGGTCGGAGAAGCTCATCGGCCGCTTCCTCGCGTCGCGACCCGATCACGGCATCACCGTGGCGACGAAGATGGGACGCCGCGTCGACCAACTGCGCGAGAACTACACCGAAGAAGCCTTCCGGGGCTGGACCGAGCGCTCCCGTGAGAACCTCGGCGTCGACACCCTCGACCTCGTGCAGCTGCACTGTCCGCCTACCGACGTCATCGCTGCCGACGACCTCTTCGATGCGCTCGACCGGCTCGTCGAAGACGGCCTCATCGCCGCTTACGGCGTATCGGTGGAGACGTGCGAGCAGGCGCTCGCCGCCATTGCGCGCCCGGGCGTGACAAACGTGCAGATCATCTTCAATCCCTTCCGACTCAAGCCGCTCGACGAGGTGCTCCCGGCAGCAGCCGCCGCCCAGGTCGCGATCTTCGCGCGGGTGCCGCTGGCCTCCGGGCTGCTCTCGGGCAAGTACACGACGGCCACGACATTCGCCAGCGATGACCACCGCTCGTACAACCGTCACGGCGAGGCGTTCGACCGCGGCGAGACGTTCTCGGGCGTCGACTTCGAGGTCGGGATCGCCGCGGCATCCGAGCTGGCTGCCGCGCTGCCCGAGGGAGTCTCACTTCCCGCAGCGAGCCTGGCCTGGATCGCCGCCCAGCCCGGCATCACCTCTGTGATCCCCGGCGCACGGACGCCTCAGCAGGCTGAGGCCAACGCTGCCGCAGGGGCTCTGCTCGAGCCCGGCGCGTTCGATCTCGAAGGGTTCGACGCGGCGGTTCACGGGGTTTACGACCGTCACCTGCGCGACGCGATCCATCCCCTGTGGTGACCCAGCGCCCCCGTCGGTGCATGGCCGCGGGGTGAGCGCGAAGCCCGGGCCCGCCGATCAGGCATGCCGCGACGAATAGACTTGAGTGTTGTGACCAGCGCTGCACCCCTCCGCACCCTCGAGGTGAGGCATCTTCAGCTGGCGCGAGCCTTCTTCGCCGCGCTGGCGGCCGTCATGATCACCTTCTCCCCTGATCATTCCGCTGCCGTCGGCCTCGCCGTGTTCAGTGGCTTCGCGATCGCGACGGGTCTGGTGTGGTTCGCCGCGGTGTGGCTGATCTTCCCGAAGGGCGACCGGTGGGCAGCGGTGCTGCTCGGCATTCTCGCTCTCCTCGCCGGAATGGCAACCGGGATGCCGGGCCTTCGAACCGACACGATGTTCTTCGTCGCCGTGATCGCTTGGGCTGTGCTCAGCGGCATCGTCGAACTCGTCGCGGGTATCCGAGCGCGACGGATGACACACCTGCCGCGCTCGCAGAGTCGCGACGCGATCTTCGTCGGTGCACTGGGCATCCTGCTCGGACTGGGGCTCGTCGCGGTGCCGGTGCAGTACGCCCTCACCTACACGATCGAAGAAGCAGGACAGACTTTCACCCTGACCGGAATCACCATCGCCGTCGGCATTTTCGGTGGTTACGCCGCGATCGTCGCCGTGTACCTCGGAATTGCTGCGTTCTCGCCGCGCCAGACGGATGCCGAGGCCGCGGCGGCGGTCACCGAAGCGACGGCCGAGAGGAAGCCATGACCGACAAGCCCTCGCGCCGGGAGATCATGCGCCCCGTTCAGCTCTTGGGGCTCGCCTTCGCTGCGGCCCTCTTCGCGGGAATCGTGACGCTCGTCTCGATGGGGTTCTTCCAGCAGATTCCCGCCGAAGACGTGCAGAACGCTTTGGTCGTTGCGCTCATCGTCGCGGGAGTGACCTTTGTGGTCACCCTCGTCGCGCTCGCACTCCTGCTGCTGGCGATCGACCCCGCGCAGGTGACCAAGACCATTGATCGGCCCGTGCTGCTGGACGACGAGCCCGACGGCGACGCGGCATCGGCGACCGCGCCCGATGACCGCGAGGCCGGCGGCTCCTCAGCACCAACCGCCTAAAGCTCAGCCGGGGCTCACTCGATCTCGGAGACGAGGTCCGATGCGAGACCCGTGTATGACGCCGGCGTGAGGGCGAGCAGGCGCTCCTTCGCGGCATCCCCGATGTCAAGACCGCGCACGAACTCCGCGAGCTCGGCGACGCCAACGCGCCGCCCCCGTGTGAGGTCCTTCAGCAGCGCGTAGGGGTCGCTGATCTGCGAGCGTCCGGCCACGATCTCAGCGCGCACCACGGTCTGGATCGCCTCGGCCAGGACCTCCCAGTTACCCTCAAGGTCGGCATCCAGCGCGGCTTGCGCGAGCGAGATCTCGGTGAATCCCCGGGCGAGGTTGTCGAGCGCGAGCAGCGAGTGCCCCAGGGCGACGCCGATATTGCGCTGCGTCGTGGAATCGGTGAGGTCCCGCTGCAGCCGCGAGGTGACGAGTGTTTGCGCCAGCGTGGCCAGCAGCCCACCCGAGATCTCGAGGTTCGCCTCGGCGTTCTCGAAGCGGATCGGGTTGATCTTGTGCGGCATCGTCGACGAGCCGGTCGCGCCGGCCACCGGGATCTGCGAGAAGTACCCGAGCGAGATGTAGGTCCAGACATCGGTCGCGAGATTGTGCAGGATGCCGCCCGCGTGCCGGATCCGGTCGTAGAGCTCGACCTGCCAGTCGTGCGACTCGATCTGGGTCGTCAGGACGTTGAACCCGATCCCGAGCGACTCGATGAACTCGCGCGAGAGGGCCGGCCAGTCGGTGTCGGGCTCAGCGGCGAGGTGGGCTGACCAGGTTCCGGTGGCGCCCGAGAACTTCGCGAGGAACTCGGATGCCGCGATCTGCCGCTCGACCCGCTCGAGTCGCCACACGAAGACGGCGAGCTCCTTGCCCATCGTGGTGGGGGTCGCCGGCTGCCCATGGGTGCGCGAGAGCATGGGAGCGTCCCGGTGCTCGTGGGCGAGGGCGGCGAGCCGGTCGATCACGACGCGGAGTCGGGGCAGCCAGACCTGGACGACGGCGCGCTGCACCGTGAGTGCGTAGGAGGCCGAGTTGATGTCCTCGCTCGTGCACGCGAAGTGGGTCAGTTCGGCGATCTGCTCGAGTCCGAGCTCGCTGAGCCGGTCGCGAACGAGGTACTCGACGGCCTTCACGTCGTGGCGGGTCACTGACTCCTTCTCGGCGAGCCACGCGATCTCGTCGGCGCCGAAGCCGCGGTACAGCGCGCGAAGGCGTTCCTTCTGCGTCTCCTCGAGCGGTGCTGTGCCGAACAGGGAACGGTCGGTGAGGGCGATCAGCCACTCGACCTCGACCTCGACGCGGGCACGGTTGAGGCCGGCCTCCGAGAGATAGTCGCTCAGGGGTGCCACCGCGGCGCGGTACCGTCCGTCGAGGGGACTCAGCGGCTGATCGCCGAACGAGCTGGCGTCGTGCTCACGGGGCAGGGAGGTCACGGTACTCCTGTCGGATCTGCGGTCCGGGCTCCCGTCGCGCCGGGCGATGATCGCCTCAGGGCGCGGGGCGAAGCGCCGGCTCCAGCTGGCGGAAGAGTGCGCGGCTGGCGTTCTCGATCATACCGAGCACCTCGTCGAACATCGCCTCGCCGGCGTAGTACGGGTCGGGCACATCGAGGGTCGGGGCCCCGGCATCGAACGACATGAGCAGAGAGATCTTGTCGGCATCCGCGTCCGAGTGTGCCCAGCCGCGCAGGATCCGCTCATGGCTGCGATCGAGGGCAAGCACCAGGTCGCTGCGATCGAAATCGGCCCTGCCGAACTGCCGTGCGCGATGGCGCGCGCCGTCGTAGCCGCGCCGGGCGAGCGCCTCAATGGTGCGTTCGTCGGCGCGCTCGCCGACATGCCAGTCTCCCGTGCCGGCGCTGGTGGAGAGCACGCGGTCGCCGACGCCCGCACTGTCGGCCAGGGCGCGGAACACGACCTCGGCCATGGGAGACCGGCAGATGTTGCCGGTGCAGACGAAGACGACGCGAAACGGCTCGACGGCGTTCGCAGTCATGCGTTCATTCATACCCCTCCTGCCCGGCGATCGCATCAGTTCGTCGCCTCCTCCCCGGTTTCGCCGGGGGCCGAACCGTCGACAATACGTGACGGATGCCGCATCCCGCGCCCCGAGGGTCAGCGACCGTGGACGAATGGATGAGCTGTGTGCGTCACCGGCGGCCGGTGCCGTACGGGCACAGCTCGCGGCGCTCGCGTCGTGGGCTGACGACCTCGCTGCCGACGCCGAGGCGATCGCGCGGGTCAGTGGCTGGGAGACGCCGGCTGTCGCCGAGTTCCAGACCGAGATGGCGGAGCTTGTGGCGGCGCTGCGCGGCCTGCGAGAGCGCGCCCTCGATCTGCGCGCCGACGTCGGAGCGCCGCATCCGTGGTCCATCGCGGGCGGGTACCCCGGCTTCGGTCTGGCCGGAGCTGGGGCGTGAGCGATCTGGAGATCCGCAGCGGCGGTGCTATCGCCGTCGACACCGAGCTGTTGCGAGCGGTTGCCGGGCGGCTGCGCGAGTTCGGCATCCGTCTGGGCGAATTCGCGGACCGGGCGCGCTGGGTGGCAACGGATGCCGCAGCCACCGCGACCCGGTTCGGCATTGACCTCGAGGCGCGGTGGCTCGCAAGCGGCGCTGACCGGGCTGCGGAGCAACCGGCGGCGCTCGCGGCAGCCCTCGACGGGCTCGCTGCAGCGTATGAGCTCATCGAACTGCGGGCGCAGCACGCGGCAGCGGCCGCCGCCGGTGATGCCGATGCGGCGCGAGCGATCGAGTCGCGGATGGCGTTGCTTGAGCAGGAGTACCCGGACGCCGCGCGCGCTGCCGACACCGCGGTGCGCGGGTGGCGCAGCGGCGGTCCGATCGAGATGGCCCGCCAGGCTGCGGCTGCGACGTGGTGGATTCCCGGGATGGCCCTTCCCCTGGCCGTCGGCACCGGTGTGCTCTGGGGCGGGGTGGCGCTCGCGGGTTTCGGCCGGATGTCGCGGGCGCCGGTCTCGCCGGGCGCTCCGGCGGCGGATGCCGCGGCCACGGCGCCCTCGACATCAGTGCCCGGGCATCGCGGCGGGACCCGGCACCCGCCCACGGCACCTCCAGCCACGCCGCCCGGAGCCCCTACCGCGCCGACTACCGTGCGCGCAGTAGCCCCAACCCCCTCATCAGCGTTGGCATCGGGGCCGTTGACGGGTTTGGCGGATGCCGCCCGCCGCGTGCCCGGCGCCGCTGAGGCCCGGGTGCGCGTCGAGCGTTACGCGATGCCCGGCGGTGGGTCGCAGGCGGCCGTCTACATCGCCGGGACACAGACCATCTCCGGCGGTTCGGGCGACCCGTTCGACATGCGCTCGAACCTCGAGCTGTACGGGGGTGAGAGATCGGCGTCCCTCGAGTCCGTCGAACTCGCCCTCCGCGAGGCAGGCGTGGCTCCCGGCGAGCCGGTCCACGTCTTCGGCCACTCGCAGGGAGCGATGCTCGCTTCTGCTCTCGCGATGGAGGGCACCTACGACGTGCAGACCCTCGTCACCTATGGCTCACCCGTCGAGGCAGCCGTGCCCGACAGCGTGCTCAGCGTCGGCATCCGTCACACCGACGATCCCGTCGCGGGGCTCGCCGGCGGCGGTCACGCCGAGACGGTGGGCGCGCCGGGAAGTTTCGTTGCGGAGCGGGTGGCCGACCCGACGGGCGGCGTGCAAGACCTGACCCTGGCAGCGCACGGCATCGAGCGGTACGCCGAGACGGCGGCGATGGTGGATGCCTCGAGTGACCCCCGCACTGCGGCGCTGCGGGAACTGTGGCGTGACCTCGGGTCGGCCGAGAGCGTGACCGTCACCGAATACGCCGCCGATCGAGGCGGCAACTGAGGCCGACTCAGTCGTTGTTGCGGCGGGGCCGGAGGAGGATCCCGATGAACCAGTTGATGATCGAGATCAGAAGGGCCGCGACCACACCCCACCAGAAGTCCTCGACTCGCAGACCCCAGTCCCACCACTGCGTGAACCAGGCGGTCAGCCACAGCAGGAAGCCGTTGATCACCAGCGAGATGAGCCCGAGCGTCAGGATGTAGATCGGGAAGGCGAGCACCTTGATTACCGTGCCGATGATGGTGTTCACAAGCGCGAAGATGAGCGCCACCAGCAGCAGCGTCAGCACCAACTGCAGCGTCTCCCCCGGTGCGAACGGGATGACAGTGACCCCGAGGGCAGGGATCAGGGTGACGATCCAGATCGAGAACGCGTTCACGACGATGCGGACGAGTAAACTCATGCCCGCAGTCTTTCACGAGGGTGCAGACAGGTAACAGCCCGGTCGCGCACTCGGGCCGGTCCTGAAACCGCCCCGGTCCTAAACTCATGGAGTGACCGAACCCGACCCGATCCCCGTTCGCGTACGCCCCGCGATCGCGGCGCTGCCCCCCTACAAGCAGGGCCGACAGGCGGCTCCAGACGCGTTCAAGCTCTCGAGCAACGAGAACCCGTACGACCCGCTCCCTGGCGTGATCGACGCGATGCGCGGGGTAACGGCGGTCAACCGCTACCCCGACGCGAGCGCTGCGCGGCTGCGGGATCGGATCGCCGCCGACTACGGCGTGAGCCCCGACGCCGTGCACATCGGCGCCGGAAGCGTCTCGCTCATCGCGCAACTCATCTCGGCGACCGCAGGTCCCGGCGACGAGGTGATCTACGCGTGGCGCTCGTTCGAGGCCTACCCGTCGCTGGTCGAGGTGTCGGGCGCGGCATCCGTGCGTGTGCCGCTCACCGCCGACGCGCGCCACGATCTCGCTGCGATGGCGGATGCTGTCACCGACCGCACCCGCACGATCCTGGTGTGCAGCCCCAACAACCCCACCGGTCCGGTGGTCACGCAATCCGAGTTCGACGACTTCGTCGCCCGTGTCCCTCGCGACGTGCTGATCGTGCTCGACGAGGCGTACGCCGAGTTCGTCACCGCCCCGGATGCCGTCGACGGCGTGCGGGTGCTGCAGGCGGGGCATCCGAATGTCGTGGTGCTGCGCACCTTCTCGAAGGCCTACGGTCTCGCGGGACTCCGCGTTGGCTACGGGATCGGTCACCCGCGGGTATTGGATGCCGCGCGCAGCACCGCCATCCCGCTCTCTGTCACCGCCCACGCTGAAGAGGCGGCCCTGGCGAGCCTCGACGCACGCGACGAGCTGCTCGAGCGGGTAGCCGAGATCGCCACGCGCCGCGATGCGCTCGCGGCAGGCCTGCGGAACCAGGGATGGCGCGTCCCCGAGGCCCAGGGAAACTTCGTGTGGCTTGCCACCGGACCCGACACGCTGGCTGTGGCCGACGCCTTCCATGACGGCGGAATCGTCGTCCGGCCCTTCGCGGGAGAGGGTGTTCGCATATCCGTCGGAGAGCATGAGTCTGTGGACAGAGTGCTACGGATCGCGGGTTCCGTTGTAGAGGACCTCCCGGAAGGGCACCCCGCACGCGGGTAGCGTAGGGACCGTGACCCAGCCAGAAGAACCTGAGCTCGTCCGCATCCTCGCCGCTGACGGCTCCCTCGCGCCCAGTCCGGCAGCCGAGCCGTACCTCGAGCTCGTGAACGCGCTCGCCGACTCCGACCTCGAGATGCTGTACCGCGACATGGTCGTCATCCGTGCGATCGACCGGCAGGCAACCAACCTCCAGCGCCAGGGACAGCTCGCACTCTGGCCCCCGAGCCTCGGACAGGAGGCAGCACAGGTCGGTTCGGCCCGCGCCGCCCGCGCGCAGGATCACCTCTTCCCCTCCTATCGCGAGCACGTCGTCACCCGAATCCGGGGCGTGGATCCGATCGGGATCATCAAGCTCATGCGCGGACTCTCGCACGGCGGATGGGACCCGACAGACCCGGCCAACGGCAACACCCACATCTACACGCTGGTGCTCGGGGCCCAGACGCTGCACGCCACGGGCTACGGCATGGGCCTGGTCTTCGACGGACGCTGTGGCACCGGCGACCTAGAGCGTGACGAAGCCGTCATCGTCTACTACGGCGACGGCGCCTCCAGCCAGGGTGATGTGCACGAGGCAATGGTCTTCGCTGCCAGTTACCGCACGCCCGAAGTCTTCTTCCTGCAGAACAATCAGTGGGCCATTTCGGTGCCGGTCGCGACCCAGTCCCGCACGCCGCTCGTGCGGCGCGGAGAGGGGTACGGGATGCCGAGCATCCGCATCGACGGCAACGACGTACTCGCCAGCTACGCCGTCACTCGGCGTGTCCTCGACGAGGCGCGGAGCGGCGAAGGGCCCCGTGCGATCGAGGCGATGACCTACCGGATCGGTGCCCACACCACGAGCGACGACCCGACCAAGTACCGCACCTCCGACGAGGAGCAGTTGTGGGCTCAGCGCGACCCGATCGCACGAATGCGGGCCTTCCTCGAGCATCGCGGAGCCCCCTTCACGCTCTTCGACGAGGTGGATGCCGAGGCCGCCGCCGCTGCCGATGATCTGCGCGTGCGCACGAATGAGCTCGGCGGACTGGAGCGCGACGCGATGTTCGCTCACGTCTACAGTGACCCGCACCCGCTCATGGACGAGCAGCGCCGCTGGCTCGCCGAGTACGAGGCATCCTTCGAGGGAGGCACCCGATGACCACCGTCTCGACCTCCACCGGCCAGGCTTCCGCGGCCGCCGCGGCTCCGGCATCCGGGCCCATGCCCTTGGGGCGCGCGCTCAACGCCGGTATGCGGCAGGCGTTGGCAACGAACGACCGCGTCCTGCTCATGGGTGAAGACATCGGTCGTCTCGGCGGCGTGTTCCGGGTGACCGAGGGGCTGCAGGCAGAATTCGGCGAGCAGCGGGTGCTCGACACGCCCCTTGCCGAGTCCGGCATCGTCGGTACCGCGATCGGGCTGGCCATGGCCGGGTTCCGCCCGGTGTGCGAGATCCAGTTCGACGGGTTCGTGTTCCCGGCGTTCGATCAGATCACCTCGCAGCTGGCGAAGATGACCAACCGCCTCGAGGGGGCAGTGTCGATGCCGGTCGTCATTCGCATCCCCTACGGCGGGCACATCGGCGCGATCGAGCACCACCAGGAGAGCCCCGAGGCCTACTTCACGCACACCCCGGGCCTGCGGGTTGTGAGCCCCGCCACCGCGGGAGACGCGTACTGGATGATCCAGGAGGCGATCGCCTCCAACGACCCAGTGATTTTCCTTGAGCCCAAGAGCGCGTACTGGCAGAAGGGCGAGGTGGACACGACTGCCCCTGCCCTGCCACTTCACGCCTCCCGCATCGTCCGCCGCGGCACCGATGTGACTCTCGTCGGCCACGGCGCCATGGTCGGCACACTGCTGCAGGCAGCGGCTCTCGCCGAGTCCGAGGGCACGAGCTGTGAGGTCGTCGACCTGCGTTCGCTCTCACCGGTCGACTACGGTCCGATCCTCGACTCCGTGCGCCGCACCGGCCGCATGGTCTATGCACAGGAGGCCCCGGGCTTCACGAGCCTGGGCAGCGAGATCGCCGCTACCGTGACCGAACGCGCGTTCTTCTCGCTCGAGGCGCCGGTGTTGCGGGTCTCGGCGTTCGACACCCCGTTCCCACCCGCCAAGCTCGAGGGCACCTACCTGCCGGATGCCGACCGCATCCTCGAGGCCGTCGACCGCGCCCTCGCCTACTGACACCCGATGGCGCTAACTCCTGCAATGTCGGCACGGACACGGCGATACTGAGGCACAGACCACCGAGGTGCAGGAGTTCGTGCACCGCGAAAGGACCGACATGAGCACGCAGACCTTCGTTCTCCCCGATGTGGGGGAGGGCCTGACCGAGGCCGAGATCGTCACCTGGAAGGTCGCGCCCGGCGACGCCGTGCAGGTCAACGACGTGCTCGTCGAGATCGAGACCGCCAAGTCCCTGGTCGAACTGCCCTCGCCGTTTACCGGCACGGTCGGCGAGACGCTCGTCGAGGAGGGCGTGACCGTCGCCGTCGGAACCCCGATCGTGACGATCGAGACGGCTCCCGCCGCATCCGCTCCGCTGTCACAGACCGACGCTCCCGGGGGCGGCGACGCGCAATCTGAGACAGCGGAAGGTGGTGCTGAGGGCGGCGGCGCGGTGCTGGTCGGATACGGGACGGGTGGAGCTGTCACCTCGCGTCGCCGCAAGCCCGCTGAGCGGCCGGTGACGGCATCCGTCGGGGTCATCGCGAAGCCGCCGATCCGCAAGCTCGCGCGCGATCTCGGCGTGGACCTTGCCGCCGTGACCCCCTCGGGTGAGGCCGGCGAAGTCACCCGCGAGGACGTCGTGAAGCACGCGTCGCAGGCAAGCGTCTTCCGCAATATCGAGACTCCCGACTGGCCCGAAGTGCGCGAAGAGACCATCACCGTGACACCGGCAGCGGCACCAGCGCCTCCCGCCCCCAACGGCGTCGCCTCGCCGTTCGCGCAGGCGGCGGGCCGGGTCGAGTCGATCCCGGTCAAGGGTGTGCGCAAGGCCACCTCGACCGCGATGGTGCAGTCGGCGTACTCGGCACCGCACGTGTCGGTGTGGACGGATGTCGACGCGACCCGCACCATGGAGCTCGTCAAGCGACTCAAGGCATCCCCCGACTTCGCCGACGTCAAGGTCTCGCCGCTGCTGATCATGGCGCGCGCCGTCATCTGGGCGGTACGCCGCACGCCGATGGTGAACGCGGCGTGGGTCGACGGTGACGGCGGCGCCCAGATCAGCGTGCGGCACTACGTCAACCTCGGGATCGCTGCGGCCACCCCGCGCGGGCTTCTGGTGCCGAACATCAAGGACGCCCAGGACCTCAACATGCGAGAGCTCGCACGGGCCCTCGAGAAGCTCACCCTCACGGCGCGCGAGGGCAAGACCACGCCTGCCGACCAGCAGGGCGGCACGATCACGATCACCAACATCGGGGTGTTCGGAATGGATGCCGGCACCCCGATCATCAACCCCGGAGAGTCAGGCATCGTCGCGATGGGTACGATCCGGCAGAAGCCCTGGGTCGTGGACGGAGAGGTGCGCCCGCGCTATGTCACGACAGTCTCGGGCTCGTTCGACCACCGCGTCATCGACGGCGATGGGATGAGTCGCTTCATCGCCGACGTCGCGTCGATCCTCGAGGAACCCGCGCTGCTGCTCGACTGACCCGTCGCGCTCGGGAATGCCGGAATGTACCGGCCGCCCGTTTTGATAATGATTCTCACCGCCGTTATCATTGTCGACATGACAACCCGACGACTTTCCACCCTGCTCGCGCTCGGCGCGGCATCCGCCCTCACGCTCACGGCCTGCGCCGGCACGGGTGGAACGCCGGCGACATCCTCCCCGGCCGAAGCAACCATCGGCGTCGTCGCGTCGACCAACGTCTACGGTCAGATCGCCGAAGAGATCGGGGGTGATGCCGTCACCGTCACCTCGATCATCACGTCGTCGGCTCAGGACCCGCACGAGTTCGAGCCGACGGCCCAGGACCAGCTCACGGTTTCGGAAGCCGATCTCATCATCGAGAACGGCGGCGGATACGACGGCTTCATGGATGCCATGATCGAGGCCAGCGGCACGACGGCGCCCGTCATCACCGCTGCCACCTTCAACCACGACTACCCCGCTGAGGGCGAAGTTGGGGAGGAAGGTCACGACCACGCGGAGGAAGAGGGTCACGACCACACCGATGAGGACGGTCACGACCACGCGCACATCGAGGGATTCAACGAGCACGTCTGGTACGACCCGCACACCATGGAGCACCTCGCCGAAGCCATCGCTGAGGAGCTCTCGACGCTCGACCCCGACAACGCCGACCTCTTCGAGACCAACGCTGCAGCCTTCATCGACCAGATCGCCGGGCTGGAGGCATCCCTCGACGAGATCTCGGCAGCTCACGCCGGCACCGGAGTCTTCGTCACCGAGCCCGTGCCCGTCTACCTGATCGTGGCAGCCGGGCTCGAGAACCTGACGCCCGAAGCGTTCAGCGAGGCAGTCGAGGAGGGGCAGGACGTGCCCCCCGCAACTCTGCTCGAGGCGCTGGGCATCGTCGAAGACGGCTCCGTCAAGGTCGTCATCGCCAACGCACAGACCGGCGGCGCCGAGACCACGCAGGTCATCGATGCCGCGACCGCGCAGTCAATCCCGGTGCTGGAGTTCACGGAGACCCTCCCGGAGGGCCAGACTTACATCTCGTGGATGCAGCAGAACATCGCGGAGCTCGCGGACGCGCTCGACGCGTGAGCTCCAGCGCGACCTCGGACGCCCAGCCGCCGCTCCGCATCCGCGGAGCGGCGCTGCGCCGTGGCGAGCGGGAACTGTGGGCCGGGCTCGACCTCGACGTCGAACCCGGCGAGTTCATCGCGGTTCTCGGACCCAGCGGCTCCGGCAAGACGACGCTGCTGCGTGCCATCCTGGGCCTCGAGCACCTGAGCGCTGGGGCGATCGAGACGAGCGGTCGCCGGGTCGAGCGCCGGGGCAACCGGCACATCGGCTACGTACCCCAGCAGCGCCCCCTTCCGCCCGAAACCGCATTGCGCGGTCGCGACCTCGTGACCCTCGGTGTCACCGGCCACAAGTTCGGCTTCAGCCTCCCAAGCCGGCGCGATCGCGAACGCGTCGATGTGCTGGTGGCAGACGTCGGCGCCGAGGGGTTCGCCGACCGGCCCGTGGGCGAACTCTCCGGCGGCGAGCAGCAGCGGCTGCGCATCGGGCAGGCGATCGCCGACGACCCCGGCCTGCTGTTGTGCGACGAGCCGCTCACGAGTCTCGACCTGGCCAACCAGCAGGCGATCGTGGCGCTCATCGACAGGCATCGCCGCCAGCGCGGCACCGGGGTTCTCTTCGTCACGCACGACATCAACCCTGTCCTCGACGTCGTTGACCGCATCCTCTACATCGCCGGGGGGCGCTTCACGCTCGGAAAGCCCGATGAGGTCTTGCAGACGAGCGTTCTCAGTGACCTCTACGGCGCTCCCGTCGCTGTGCTGCGGGCAGGCGATCGCCTCGTGGTCGTGGGCGCGCCGGATGCCGAGGTCTCGCACCATCACCACCACGACGGCGACGAACCCGGTGGGGTGCACGTATGAACTGGTCTGACATCGGCGACGCGATGTTCGGGGGATTGGCTGACTATGGCGCGATCCTCGCGCTGGTGTCGAACTCGGTCATCGCGGGGGCAGTGCTGGGCCTGGTCGGCGGCCTCGTCGGCGTCTTCGTGATGCAGCGCGACATGGCTTTCGCCGTCCACGGCATCAGCGAACTCTCGTTCGCGGGAGCCGCATTCGCGCTCCTCATCGGCTGGGATGTCGTGACGGGGTCGATCGTGGGCTCGCTCATCGCCGCCGGGCTCATCGGATGGCTCGGCGCGCGGGCGCGGGACCGTAACTCGTTCATCGGCGTGCTGATGCCGTTCGGCCTCGGCCTCGGCATCCTGTTCCTCTCGCTATACAGCGGTCGCAGCGCCAACCGGTTCAGCCTGCTGACGGGTCAGATCGTCTCGGTGCAGAACGCGCAGCTCGGGTGGTTGATCGCGATCAGCATCCTGGTTCTGCTCGGACTGCTCTTCATCTGGCGGCCGTTGCGCTTCGACTCGCTTGACCCGCAATCCGCTGCAGCGCGCGGCGTACCGGTCACGGCGGTCTCGCTCGGATTCATGCTGCTGCTCGGGCTGATCGTCGCCGTGGCGATCCACATCATCGGCGCGCTCCTGGTCATGGCCCTGCTCGTGACCCCCGCTGCTGCTGCCATGCGCATCGCATCCGGGCCCTGGAGCGTTCCGCTGCTGGCGGCCGGCTTCGGCTTCGTGTCGGCAGTGGGTGGCATCCTGCTGGCGATCGCCGGAACCCTCCCGGTGAGTCCCTACATCACGACGATCTCGTTCTTGATCTATCTCGTCTGCCGCCTCGTCGGCGGCCGGCGCGGTCGGGTGACACGGGCGCGGTTCGCGTGAGGGAGCGCGCCAGCTCCCAGCCTGCACAGAACACGGCTCGATAGACTCCCGGCCATGGCGCAACGCAATACCTGGCAACGCGAACGCGTGCGCGCGGCGCTGGGCGATGCCCCCGGGTTCATCAGTGCCCAGTCACTTCACGCCGTTCTTCGTGATGAAGACACGGGGATCGGCCTCGCGACGGTCTACCGCGCCCTGGCAAGTCTCGCCGATGAGGGCGCGGCCGACACGCTGCACGGACCCGACGGCGAAAGCCTCTACCGTGCGTGCGAGACCTCGGGGCACCACCATCACCTGATCTGTCGGTCCTGCGGCGCGACCGTGGAGATCGCAGCGACCCCCGTCGAGCAGTGGGCCCGGTCGGTTGCGCAGCAGCACGGCTACACGGATGCCGAGCATGTCGTCGACATCTTCGGGCGCTGCCCCGAGTGCACGGCGCGCGCCCGCGCGGCATCCGGCGACGGGAACCGTGCGCGCTGACGCTCCGGCGACCGAAGGCGTCCGCTCCGAGGGTGCGAGCCCGGGAGTACGGGCGGGAGTCGGCGTCGGAATCGGCATCCTCTTCATCGCGCTTCTTGTCGCGATTGATGCCCTCGCGCCCTCACTGTTCGCCTCACCGCTATCGACTCGCGCCCAGGATGGGCTGACCCTCGCGATCAGCGTTCTCATCGAGTCGCTCCCGTTCGTGGTGCTCGGTGTGGTGCTGTCGATCGTCGTGCAGGTGTGGATCCCGCCAGGAGTGCTCGAGCGATGGATGCCACGCACCCCGTGGCTGCGACGCGGCGTGCTGTCCCTGCTCGGAATGTTCATTCCCGTGTGCGAGTGCGGCAACGTCCCGTTCGCCCGTGGCCTGCTGATGCGCGGGTTCACGGTGCCCGAGACCCTCACCTTCCTCATCGCGGCACCCATCGTGAACCCCATCGTGATCATCACGACGCACCAGGCGTTCGGGTTCAGCGACGGCATCCTGGTGGCGCGCCTGGTGGGCGGCTTCCTGATCGCAAACCTCCTCGGCTGGCTGTACAGCCGGCATCCGAGCCCCGACGCGCTGCTGACCGACCGGTTCCGCGACACGTGCGAGCTCGTGACTCATGAGCCCGGCGGCAAGGGGCGCCGGAGCCTTGCCCAATTGGTCGTCGAGCTGCGCGCCGTCATGCCCGCGCTTATCATCGGATCCGCCATCGCCGGAGCCGTTCAAGTGCTGATCCCGCGGGACGTGCTGTTGGCGATCGGATCGAATCCGGCACTGTCGATCGTCGCCATGATCGCGCTCGCAATGGTCGTCTCGATCTGCTCCAACGTCGACTCGTTCTTCGCGCTGTCGTTCGCCTCGACCTTCACCCCCGGCTCGATCGTGGCGTTCCTTCTTGTCGGCCCGCTGGTGGATGTGAAGATGCTCGCCCTGCTGCGCACGACCTTCACGACCCGCACCCTCGTCGGGATCGTCGTGGTCGTCGTGCTGTCTGCCTTCGCGATGGGGACGGTGGTGAACCTTCTTGCCTAGGCTCAGCTCCCTCGGAACACGCTGGCTCGGTGTAGGGCTCGCCTCAGCCCTCGCCGTCCTCACTATCGGGCTTGCGGTGACGGGGCGACTGTCGCTCTACATCAACCCTGAGTCGGCGTGGTTCGCGGTGGGTATGTCGGTCATCGTTCTGATTGGCGCCATCGCGTCCTTCGCGCTTCCGCTGGGCGCCGAAGACGACCACGGACACGACCATGGCGACGCCGCTCCCGCGCGGCACACGGATGCCGAGAGCGGCCACGGTGCGGCCGATGATCATGACCACGACGCCGCCCCTGCGCGCGGCCACACCCGGCATCCGGTTGCCCTCGCCGGCACGGTCGTCGCCGGAGTGCTTGCGAGTGCCGTCGTGGTCGGCGCGCTCGCCCTGCCACCCTCGTCGCTGTCGCCGCAATTCGCCTCGACGAGCGCCTCGACCACGCCGGTGCTGTTCGGCGGCCGGGATGTCGTCACCCTGGCTTCCACGGGCGATACGGCGACCTTCGGGGTGGGCGAGTGGGCGACGGTGTTCGCGACGGCGACAGACCCGGCATCCTTCGACGGCGACGCCGTCACTCTGACCGGTTTCGTCTCCCCGGGCGATGCCGGGGCCGGCTTCCTGCTGTCGCGGTTCGTCATCACCCACTGCGTCATCGACGCGCAACTGGCCGCGGTGCCGATCGCGTGGGGCGGCACGGCAGCGCCCGAGGGCGAGTGGGCTACCGTGACGGGCACGGTGCGCTCGGACTCCGACGGGCGGCTGCACATCGCTGCCGACTCGGTCGAGACCGTACCCGAGCCCGAGGACCCGTATGAGTACTGACGCGGGCCGTCGGCGCGACTCGGCTGCGCCGTCGCGCCGACAGCGAGCTGCCCGTCGACGACTGCGGGGATTCGTCCTCGGCTTCGTCGGGGTCGCTGCGGCCATCGGGCTCGTCGGCGCGCTCGGAGCCGCGGCCACCGTTCTCATGGGGCCGCGAGTGACCGCGGTGCAGGTCGACCCGTCAGCTGCCATCGCGGCATCCGGGTCCCGGCTCATCGTGACGACCTCGCAGTCGCTCGCCGACGTCGACCCGACCTCTGTCACGGTGACCCCCGCAACACCGTTCGACATCGACACCTCGGGTCGCAGCATCGGGGTGCGCTTCACGGTGCCGCTGGATGCCGACACCGAGTACACCGTCACGATCGACGGGGTGACCGGAGTGTCGGGGGGGCCGTCATCCACGATCACCGAGACGTTCACCACGCCTCCGAGCGAGGTGTTCCTGTTGCAGCGGGGCACGGTCGATGGCGACACCATCTTCCGCACCGACCTCACCGGCGAGGCCGCCGTCGCGGTGTTCGCTCACCCGCACATCGAGGACTATCGCGCGACCCGCGACCACCTGGTCGTGCTCGTTGACGAGGACGGCGAAAGCGCGCTCATCATGACCGACCTCGACGGGCAGAACCCGGTCGAGCTGACCCTGCCGGGCACGGGATACATCGCTGACCTGCAGATCGCCGACCGGGGGGAGCGAATCGGGTACCTGTTCACGTCGTCGACGGTGGGGACGGGTAGCGGCGACGAATCGGCGCTGTACACGGCATCCCTTGGCACACCGACCGCCGACCCCACGAAGGTCGTCGTCGCGGGGGCTGACGAGCGGGTCGCACAGTGGTCGTTCGTCCCCGATACCGACAGTGTGTTGCTGGTCGCGTTCGATGGCACGCTGCTGCTGACGGCGCCCGACGGATCGGCCCCGACAGCTCTCGGGCTGGCGCTCGCGATCGATGGCATTGCCCCGGGAACCGCCGAGGCGATCGTCGAACGGATCGACGGGCTCGTCGTCCTCGACCTGCTCACCGGTGAGGAGACTCCCTTGGATGTCGGCGCCGATCCCGCGGTGATCGGCAGCGTGATGCCGCTCCCGCGCGGCGGCACCCTCCGCACGACCTTCCCGATTGCCGACACCGGCCTGCCGACCGGCGCGACATCCGTCGTCCTCGTCGATGACGCCGGGACGTCGACGGAGGTGTTCTCGGCACCCGATACTGACGCGGTTCTGCAGACCTGCGTGTCGCCAAGCGGACAGTACGCGGCGATGCTCGTGGCGCCCGACCTGGCATCCAACCCGTACGACACCTACCAGCTGCCCCTGCCCGCCACGGTAGAGACCCACATCGTCGAACTTCCGCGGGGCGATGGTTCCCAAGCCCGCGAACTCGTCGCGCTGGCTGGCTCGTCGATTTCGTGGTGCCGCCAGTCGGTGTCGTGGCGGTGAAGAACCGCGACGGACTGCGTCCGGCGACGCGCGCGGACCTATCCGGCCTACCGGTGGAGGTCGCGCCGACACTGCTCGGTGCGCATCTGGTCGTCGAGCTCGGCGGGGAGCGCGTTGTTGCCCGTCTCACCGAGGTCGAGGCCTACCACGGCGCTGGAACAGGGGAGGTTCCCGATCCCGGATCCCACGCGCGGTCGGGTCGCAGCGCCCGGAACGCAACGATGTGGGGGGCGCCGGGTCACCTGTACGTGTATCTCAGTCACGGCATCCATTCGTGCGTCAACGTCGTGTGTGCACCGGCGGGCGTCGCCGGTGGGGTGCTGCTGCGGGCTGGCGAGATCGTCGAGGGTGCTGAGGTCGCGACGCGACGCCGGTTCGGGGCAAGGGAACCGGGACCCGCGCGGGACCTCGCACGCGGACCCGGCCGTCTCGGTCAGGCTGTCGGGCTGCGTCATGCGGAGCACGACGGCATCGATGCCGTCGCAGGCATGGGTCGTGCCGGGGCCGTCGCGCGGCTGCTCATGCGCGAGGAGCCACTGGCGCCCTTGGCGACCGGGCCGCGGGTCGGGGTCGCCGGAATCGCGGGCACGGATGCCTACCCCTGGCGGTTCTGGATCCCGGGAGATCCCACGGTCTCGGCGTTCCGCTGGGGCCGGGGTGCTGGACCTGAGGCTTTCGGCACCCGTACAGCCGAACGCGCCCCGGAGGCGTGAGCTTCCGGGGCGCGTCAGGGACGAGATCAGCTGGCCTGCAGCGACTCCTCGAGTGCGGCATCCGCGGCCTTGAGGATTCCCGCGGCCACCTCGAGTCCCTCGATGCGGCCGAGCTCGGTGTCTTCGTGCTCGATGTTGACGTAGATGTCGGGGTCGACCTCGTGCAGCGCACGGAGGAACTCGGTCCAGAACGCGACGTCGTGACCCTTTCCGAGAGCGACGAAGTCCCACGCGGAGTTCTTCGGCCACTCGTTGGCCCACTCGTCGCCACCGAGGTTGACGCGCGGCTCCTCGGGCGACAGCTTGCGGAAGCTGTTGTCGAGCACACCGTAGAGCGCGGCGTTCTCGGTGTTGATCCGCACGTCCTTCGCGGCTGCCTGGAAGACGAGCGGTCCGAGGTGGCGCACGACGGCGACCGGATCCATCTGCTGCCAGAACAGGTGCGAGGCGTCGAGCTCGACGCCGACGTGGGTCGCCCCGGTCAGTTCGACGAGCTTGAACACGTCAGCCGAGTTGAACACGATGTTCTGGGGGTGCAGCTCGAGTGCCACCTTCACATCGTGGTCGGCGGCCAGGCGGTCGGTCTCGCGCCAGAAGTCGGCGGCGATCTGCCACTGGTAGTCGAGCACCTCCAGCGCGGCGGAGTTCCAGGCGTTGACGATCCAGTTCGGACGCGTCGCGCCGGGCTCCCCACCGGGAAGGCCCGACATCGTCACGACGCGGTGCTGGCCGAGGCGATTCGCGAGACGGATGGCGCGGCGTACGTCCTCGCTGTGCTTGTCGCCGATGACGGGGTTCGGATGCAGCGGGTTGCCGTTGCAGTTCAGGCCGGCGATGCCGACGCCGGTTCCCTCGAACAGTCCGAGGAAATCATCGCGGGCAGCATCGCTGACGAGGATGTCGTCCATCGTGGGAACGTGGGTGGCGGGGAGGAACCCGCCGGTGTTGATCTCGAGGCCGGTCAGCCCCAGATCGGCGACGACCTTGATCGCTTCGGGAAGCGAGCGGTCGTGCAAGATCGCGTTGTAGACGCCGAGTCGCATGGTGCGTATGTCCTTTCTCAGTTTCCGACCGGGACGGTTGCGCCGCCCTGGGCCGCGGACTGCGCGACGGCGTCGAGCAGGAGCATGTTGCGAAGTCCGTCGGCGAAGTCCGCGTTGCGCGGCAGCGACTCCGACTCGGGGATCCCGGCGACCTCTTCGAGGAAGGCTCGGGCCTGGAAGACGAATCCGTCGTTCTGGCCGACGCCGACACCCGGAGCATCCATGGGCAGACCGCCGCGCCAGTACGGGTGCGCGGGGCCGAGGACGACGGTGCGGTAGCCCGAGGTTCCCGGGTCCTCGTCGGGCGTGAAGATCTCGATCTGGCCGGGATTGCGGAAGTCGAACCGCGCCGCGCCCTTCTCGCAGAAGATCTCGAAGCTCAGCGAGTTCGGGTGACCGGCCGCAACGCGCGAGACCTGGAGGTTCCCGGTGGCGCCGTTCTCGTACTGCGCCGAGAACGTCGCGACATCGTCGTTCTCAACGGTGTCGCGCTCCTCGCTGACGGCGCCGCCTTCGTGGCCGACGACCGTGCCGAGCGGCTTCGGTCGCGTCGGGAACACCGTGCTGAGCGTTCCGCCGCGCACGGACGTGATGTCGGCGCCGACGGCGAACTCCGTCAAGTAGGAGAGGTGGCTGCCGATGTCGGCGAGCGCGCCGGACCCGTTCGGACCCTTGTAGCGCCAGCTGATCGGGCCCTCGGGGTCGCAGCCGTAGTCGGCCCAGTAGCTGGCGCTGATGTTCAGCGGGCGGCCCAGACGTCCCGACTGCACGAGGCGGCGGATGGACGCGATGCCCGGCGAACGACGGAAGGTGAGGCCGATCCGCCCGATCGTCGAAGCGCTGTCTGCTGCCGCCACCATCGCGCGTGCATCATCGATCGTGTCCGACAGGGGCTTCTCGCACAGCACGTGCTTGCCGGCGGCCAGCAACGCCTCGACGATCTCGCGGTGGAGACGGTTGGCGACCACCACCGACACGACGTCGATGTCATCTGCCTCGACGATCGCCTCCCACGACGTGTCGAACCGCTCGTAGCCGAACCGGGCTGCCGTCGACTCGGCCAGCGGTGCGTAGACGTCGGCGATCGAGACGAGGCGGACGGGGGGAAGGATGCTGTCGTACAGCGTGGGGGCGGTACGGTAGGCGGCGGCGTGAGCCTTCCCAGCCATTCCGGCACCGATGACGGCGACGCCGATGCTCATGGGTTCTCCAACAGGTCAACCGGCGTCCTCACGGCGCCGGTGCGGTGAGAAGGCCCCGAGTGGGGCGCTCCACAACGACTATAGGATTGACCGAATGTCCTGTCAAAGGTGTTTTTGAGACATTTCGTCAGAGAAGGTCGACGACGGATCCCCGCGCGGCGCTTTCGCGCGCGGCATCCAGGACCGCGAGCACCGCGATGCCCTCATCCGCGGGAACGGGTCCGTGTC
Source organism: Microbacterium sp. bgisy207 (assembly GCF_965345035.1). Classification (GTDB taxonomy): domain Bacteria; phylum Actinomycetota; class Actinomycetes; order Actinomycetales; family Microbacteriaceae; genus Microbacterium. The sequence continues at coordinate 120,610 of NZ_CBDRMG010000004.1, read as the reverse complement.
CTCCGGCGAGGACCGCGGCCGCGAACGCGTCGTAGTACGCCGTGTAGTCACCTTGCGCGGATGGGACGCGCGTCTCACCCGCACCCGTGCGCAGGGCGCCCCAGCGTGCCGGGGACTCGTACCCCCAGGTGTCCCGAGAGCCCGCAGGTCGCTCTCCGGCCAGAACGGCGTCGACCTGCACGTCGGTGTAATCCGAGACGTACGAGCCCTCGGTGCCATGCAGTCGGATCTCACGAGAGGCGAGGCGGTCGAGCTTGGAGGACGAGATGTGCGAGTGGCATCCGTTCGCGTGCTCGATCGTGACGGCGAACCCGCAGTCGGTGACGCCCGCCGGCAACTCGACGACATCGAGGATTGCGTGAACCCGACGGGCCGGACCGCACAGGTAGAGAGCCTGATCGACCACGTGGCTGCCGAGATCCCGGAGTAGCCCTCCCCCTTCTCCCGCTTCGAGAGTGCTCGGATCGTCTTGGTCGCAGCGGAGATCCAGGCGGCGGAGCTCGCCGAGGACGCCGGAGTCGAGGACACCCCTCGCCGTGACGATGTCGGCGTCGAGTCGCCGGTTGTGGAAGACGTTCAGAAGCAGCCCGGCGGCATCCGCCGCGTCGGCCAGTTCGCGCGCTGCGGCGGCGCTGGGGGCGAACGGTTTGTCGGCGACGACGTGCATCCCCAGGCCGAGAGCCTCGAGCACGAGTGCCTGGCGAGTGGTCGGGGGAGTCGAGATCACGACGGCCTCCGCGCCCGCGTGGGCCAGGTCTTCGAGTGATGAGAAGACCGGCACATCGGGCAGATCCTCGTGGACTTGCGCGATCCGTTCGGAGGAGCGCGCGACCACGCCGACGAGCTCGCACTGGTCGGATGCCTGCAGGTAGGGAGCGTGGAACAGTCGCCCGCCGACGCCGTAGCCGACGAGGCCGATGCGGATCGCCATGGGGGTCCTTCCGAGGAGGGGTGTGCCGGATCATCAGAACGAGTAGCGAGATTGACAGAACAATTGCCCGCGGTCAACCCTGACGGGGTCCGATCGCGGCGTGGCCGGCGTCCCGGGGGAGCCGCCACGCTCCCCACAGCGGAACGAGCAGCAAGGCCGCGGTCGCCGCGAGCGCAAGACGGTAGGCCCAGACGTCGTCGACGCCGAGGGCGGCTGCGGCAACGGCGCCGCCGTGGACCAGCAGCGCGGCCCAGGCGACTCCGAGCACCGTCGCCACCTGCTGCAGGGTGGATGAGAGAGTGTTGGCCGCGGCCAGGCGCTCGGGTGGCACGTCGGTGAACTGGATGGTGGCGTACGCGGTAAAACCCGACGAGCGGAACACCCCGCTCATCGTCAGAAGGATGACGATCACGACGATGGAGGTTCCCGCGTCGACGCCCGCCAGACCGATCAGCGCGAGGGCGCCCAGTGCCACGGACCACGTGAGCAGGCGCCGGAAGCCCCATCGCCGGATGAGCCGCGTCGTGAAGGGCTTGATCCCCACGTTCCCGGCGAAGATCGCGGCGACGGCCAATCCGGCCGCCCAGGCCTCCCAACCGAAGGCGATCTGGTATTGCAGGGTGACGATGAGGGGAACGGCCGTGATCGTCATCCGGTAGACCGCCCCGCTGAGGTTGGCCACCCGGAAGGTCGCCGACCTCATGAGCGTCCAATCCAGCAGGGCGCCCGCACGCGCCGCGGTCGAGCGGACCGCGTAGGCCCCGACCGTGATGCCGATGGCGAGGGCAGCGAGCGCGACGCCGAGCGGGGCCGCCCGGGTGGCGATGCCCTCGGCGCCGAGGGTGATCAGCACGAGAGCGGCGCCGATCCAGGCGAATCCCCACCAGTCGAAGCGCGTGCGGGAAGCATCATCCGTACTGCGCGGCACGACCTTCAGGCCGATGAGGATCGCCGCGACGCCGAGCGGGATGTTCAGCAGGAAGATCCAGCGCCACCCGACCGTATCGGTCAGGATCCCGCCGACCGCCGGGGCGATCACGGGAGCGATCAGGCCGGGCCAGGTCAGGTAGGCGACCGCTTCGAGCAGTTCGGCGGGGCGTGCCGTTCGCAGCACCGCGGTGCGGCCGACCGGGATCATAAGCGCGCCGCCGAAGCCCTGGACGATGCGCCACGCGGTCAGGGTGATGAGGTCCCCCGACAGTGCACACCCGAGCGAGCCGATCGTGAAGATCGCGACCGCAAGGAGGAACACCAGCCGGATGCCGAGTCTGTCTCCCAACCAGCCGGTCGCCGGCAGGGCTATTGCGACCACCAGGAGATATGCGACGATCGTCACACTCGCTCCGACGGCAGTGACGCCGAACTCGGATGCGATGGCGGGCAAGGCCGTTTGAAGGATCGTGGCATCGAGGCTCTCCATGAAGAACGCCCCGGCTGCGAGCAGCGCCAGACCGCGGGAAAACCGGGTCGGCGTGCTCACGGTCACTCCTTCTGAAACGTAACGATAAGGTAACGGAACAGACAAGCGGTTGTCCGTATGTATTGACATACTGCACGATGACGGTGATCAAAGCCGATCCGCCGCGACGTTCGCGGCTCAACAATGAAGGGAGTCGCGGGATGAAGTCCTCGCTGCTCGATTCTTTCGCGCCTCGCCCGAAGCGCGCTCGTATTGGCGCCGTTGTGGCGGTCATCGCTGTCGTGGGGCTCGGCCTCGCAGGCTGCACCGGAGGCGGCACTCCGTCGCCCACCGAGACCAACGCCGACGGTGGCGGGGCCTCGAACGGTGTCAAGGTCGTCGTCATGGGCGGCGCACCGGATGACCCGTTCTGGTCCACGGTGAAGCGTGGAGCAGAAGCCGCTGCTGCAGCGGTCGAGTTCGGCGGTGGAACCGTCGAGTTCGTCTCCATGCCGAACTACGACAACTTCGACGCCGACGCGGCGAAGCTGGTGGCAACGATGAAGTCGATGGAGCCCAGCGCCGTCGTCATCCCGAACTGGTCCCCCGACGCCCAGAACGAGAACATCAAGGCCATCTCCGACGCGGGCATCCCGGTCATCATCTACAACTCCGGGCAGGGCACGATCGACGATGTCGGTGCCGGAATCTACATCGGTTCTGACGACTCGGTCGCTGGAGTCGCCGGCGGCGAAGCCTTCGCTGAGGACGGCGCGAAGAACGTGCTGTGTGTCAACACTCTGCCCGGCAAGGTGAACTCCGAGGCCCGCTGTGCCGGTGTCATCGAAGGCGCGACTGCCAAGGGTGCAGCCGCTTCGGCGCTGAACCTGCCTGACTCCCAGTTCGGCGACCCGTCTGCCGTCACGCAGGCGATCAAGGGTGCGCTCCTGAGCGACCCGACGATCGACGCCGTGATCACGATCGGCACGACTGACGCTGACAGCGCAGCCCTCGCCATCGAGCAGGCCGGCGCCACCGAGACCGTCCTTCTCGGCACCTTCGACGTGTCGGAAGCGAGCCTGGACAGGATCGCGGAGGGCACACAGGCCTTCGCGATTGACCAGCAGCCCTACGCACAGGGCTACTACGCGACCTCTGCCGCATTCCAGCAGGCCGCGTACGGGATCTACCTCCCCGTCAGCCCGCTGCTCACCGGGCCGGCACTGATCACCCAGGACAACATCGACGTCGTGCTCAAGGGCGTCGAACTCGGAGTCCGCTGAACCCAGGTGGGTGCCGGTACGCCGGCACCCACCGTTCACTCACTGAAGAGGAACGAACGATGACCACTCGCGTGAATCCCGACGACTCGGGAACCATCACCCGGCCCCCGACCGGGACCGTCCCCAGCCAGCCCGTCGCTGTCCACCGGAGCACCTTCAGCTGGCGGTCCCTGACGCATCGCCCGGAAACCGGTGCTTTCGTCGGAACCGCGCTCGTCTTCGTCTTCTTCGCGATCTTCGGTGGTGCGCAGTTCCTCAGCCTGGGTGGAACCGCGAGCTGGCTCAACATCGCGGCGGAGCTGGCGATCATCGCGCTCCCCGTCGGCCTGCTGATGATCTCCGGCGAGTTCGACCTGTCCGTCGGATCCGTCGTCGCCGGAAGCTCCGTGACGTTGGCGCTCGTTTCGGGTGCCGGCGGCGCCCCGATGTGGGTCGGCGTCATCGCCGCACTCGCGCTCGGCGTGCTCGTCGGCTTCGTGAACGGGTACATCGTCACCCGGACGAACGTCCCCTCTTTCATCGTGACGCTCGCCATGCAGTTCGCTCTGGCCGGCCTCACGCTGGGCATTGCGCGCCTCCTGACCGGCAGCACGAGCATCCCTCTGGATGTCGATCCCTTCTTCAAGGCGGTTTTCGGCGCGCTCATCGGTGGTCAGTTCGAGGTGGCAATCATCTGGGCCATCGTGATCGCGTTGGTTGTCGCGTGGATCCTTCAGATGACGAAGTACGGAAACTGGATCTTCGCCACCGGCGGTGACACCCAGAGTGCGCGTGCATCGGGAATCCCCGTCAATAAGGTCAAGATCGGTCTGTTCATCAGCACCTCGGTTGGTGCGAGCCTGGTCGGGATCATCCAGACATCCCTGTACAACGGTGCGCAGACGGGCGTCGGCCAGTCGTTCGTGTTCAACTCGGTGATCGCGGTCGTCGTCGGTGGTGTGCTCCTGACCGGCGGATACGGTTCGGTCATCGGCGTGATCCTCGGAACGCTGACCTTCGCAATCGTCAACCAGGGCATCTACTACACCGGCTGGAACTCGGACTGGGCCGCACTCATCCTCGGCATCCTGCTGCTGGCCGCGGTTCTCATGAACAACACGTTCAGAAAGCTCGCTCTCACCGGTGGAGCAAGTAAGCCATCTACGAAGAAGGGGAAGTGACGTGTCCGCTCCGATTCTGCAACTCAGTCAAGTCACCAAGAGCTTCGGCACCAACACCGCGCTCGCGGGGATCTCGCTGGAAGTGAATCCCGGTGAGGTGCTTTGCCTCCTGGGCGACAACGGCGCCGGCAAGTCGACCCTCATCAAGGTCCTCTCGGGGGTCCACAAGCCTTCGTCGGGAACTGTCGCGGTCGATGGCGCGGTGACGACCTTCAACAGCCCGAAGGACGCCAGCGCGCTCGGCGTCGCGACGGTCCACCAGTACGGCGGCACATTTCCGCTGATGTCGGTTTCTCGGAACTTCTTCGTCGGCCGCGAGCCCACGAAGGGCTTCTGGCCCTTCCGCCGCTTCGACAAGAAGACGGCGAACGAGGTTTCCGTCGCTGAGCTGCAGAAGCTCGGCATCACCCGGGTCACCGATGGCAACCGACTCGCGGGGAGCCTCTCGGGTGGTGAGCGCCAGTCGCTGGCCATCGCCCGCGCCGTGTATTTCGGTGCTCGCGTCCTGATCCTCGACGAGCCGACCTCGGCTCTCGGCGTCAAGCAGTCCACCCACGTGCTGCGCCTGATCATGCACGCGCGGGCACAGGGCATCGCGGTCGTTTTCGTCACGCACAACGTCACTCACGCGATGGCCGTCGGGGACCGCTTCGCCGTGCTCATCCACGGGAAGAAGGCCGACGACTTCCGAAAGGGCGAACGCACGCGTGAGCAGATCACCGACCTCATGGCCGGTGGCGAGGCCATGGCCGAACTCGAGGCGGAGCTGGCCGAGCTGACCGGCCCCATCCGCACGAGATAAGTGGTTGAAAGGGGGGTGGGGACGCGCTGATGCGATCCCGCCCCTCTTCTCTTTCGCCGCACCTTCCCCTATAATGTTCGTATGACAGGACAAAGTCCTTCAGAGAGAGAGAAGAGCGAGCAATGGCGACGACGCCCGATAGCCGCTTCGACGTCGTGACGATCGGCCGGATCGGTATCGATGTCTACCCTCTTCAAGACGGAGTGGGACTCGAGGATGTCGAGACGTTCGGCAAGTACCTCGGTGGCAGCGCGACCAACGTCGCGATCGCCGCGGCCCGCCACGGGCTGCGAACGGCGGTGATCACGGCCACCGGCGATGACCCGTTCGGACGCTTCGCACACCGTGAGCTCACGCGGCTCGGGGTGGATGACCGGTTCGTGGCCACAGTGCCCGACCTCAACACTCCGGTGACGTTCTGCGAGATCTTCCCGCCCGACAACTTTCCGCTCTACTTCTACCGGACGCCGATCGCGCCGGACCTCGTGCTCACCAACGACAACCTCGACCTCGACGCGATCAGTCGGGCGAAGGTCTTCTGGGCGACGGTGACCGGCCTGTCCAAGGATCCCAGCCGAACGGCACACCACACCGCCTGGGCGGCGCGCGGCCGGGCGCCGCTGACCATCCTCGATCTCGACTTCCGCCCGATGTTCTGGCCGTCGGCCGAGGCAGCCACGCGCGAAGTCGAGAAAGCGCTCGGCAAGGTGACCGTCGCCGTGGGCAACCGTGAGGAGTGCGAAGTCGCCGTCGGAGAGACCGACCCGCACCGCGCAGCCGATGCGCTGCTCGAACGAGGCGTCGAGCTGGCTGTCGTCAAGCAGGGCCCGCGTGGTGTGCTCGCCAAGACCCGATCGGAGAGCGTCGAGGTTGAGCCCTACCCCGTCGAGGTCGTCAACGGCCTCGGCGCCGGCGACGGCTTCGGTGGAGCGCTCTGCTACGGCCTCCTCCAAGACTGGTCGCTGGAGCGCGTGATCCGCTTCGCGAACATCGCGGGTGCGATCGTCGCCACCCGGCGCGAATGCTCCACGGCCATGCCGACCTCCGATGAAGTCGAAGCAGTCCTCGCGGAGGTGTCGCATGTCGCTCTCTGAAACCCTCGATACGCTGCCCGCGGAGGCGCTTGATCGACTCCGCAGCATTCGGCATTCGCAGCCGGCCGCGATCCCCATGCTGATGGCTGAGCGGTCTCGCCGTCGGCTCGTCACGGGCGACGGGCGGCTGTTCATCATCGCCGCCGATCACCCCGCCCGCGGCGCGCTCGGGGTGGGACGCAACGGCATGGCCATGGCCAACCGCTACGATCTGCTCCGTCGCCTCGCCATCGCCCTCTCCCGTCCCGGGGTGGACGGCGTACTCGGAACCCCGGACATCATCGAGGACCTCGCGATCCTCGGGCTGCTCGAGGGCAAGGTCGCGGTCGGATCGATGAACCGGGGCGGCCTGCGCGGGGCCGTCTTCGAGATGGACGACCGGTACACCGGGTACGACGTGGATTCGATGCGCGCCGCAGGGTTGGATGCCGCGAAGCTCCTCGTCCGCATCAACCTGAAAGACCCCGGAACGGCCAACACGCTGGAAGAGACCGCGCGTGCGGTCACCGCAGCCGCACGGGCCGAGCTGCCGATCATGCTCGAACCGTTCATGAGCGAGTGGGACGGGGACCGGATCGTCAACGACCTGTCCACCGAAGCGGTCATCACTTCGGTGGCGATCGCGTCCGGCCTGGGCGGTACTTCGGCCTACAGCTGGCTCAAGCTCCCCGTCGTGGCGGAGATGGAGCGCGTGATGGAAGCCGCCACCCTCCCCACCCTGCTCCTCGGCGGAGACAATGGGAGCGAACCTCACGAGACGTTCGCCGCGTGGTCGCGTGCCCTCGCCCTGCCGGGGGTGCACGGCCTCGTCGTCGGACGCACCTTGCTCTACCCGGCCGATGGCGACGTGACCGCCGCGGTCGATGCCGCGGCCGCACTGGTCCACGGCAACTGATCAGACCTCGACAAGCGAAGGAATCATCATGACCAACGTTACGGAAGCCCCGGCTGCAGACGCATCCGCGGGCACACTGCCCGTGCTCTCGCACTGGATCGACGGTGCAATCCGCGAATCGGGCAGCGGGCGCACCGCCCCGGTGTTCAACCCGGCGACCGGCCGCGAGAGCGCGCGGGTCGCGCTGGCCGACCAGGCCGAGATCGACGAGGCGATCGCCTCCGCGCAGCGCGGTTTCGAGCTGTGGAGCTCGTACTCGATCGCCAAGCGCCAGACCGTGCTGTTCGCCTTCCGTGAGCTGCTGAACGCCCGCAAGACCGAGCTGGCCGCCATCATCACCGCGGAGCACGGCAAGGTGCTCTCGGACGCGATGGGCGAGATCCTGCGCGGTCAGGAAGTCGTCGAACTCGCCACGGGCTTCCCCCACCTGATCAAGGGCGCCTACTCCGAGAACGCCTCCACGGGCATCGACGTCTACTCGCTCAAGCAGCCCCTGGGCGTTGTGGGGATCATCTCCCCGTTCAACTTCCCCGCGATGGTGCCGATGTGGTTCTTCCCCATCGCGATCGCCGCCGGCAACTCGGTGGTCGTCAAGCCCAGCGAGAAGGACCCCTCCGCATCGCTGTGGCTTGCGCAGCTGTGGAAGGAAGCCGGGCTCCCCGACGGCGTCTTCACCGTCCTGCAGGGTGACAAGCTCGCCGTCGACGGGCTCCTGAACAGCCCGGTGGTGCAGTCGATCTCGTTCGTCGGCTCGACCCCGATCGCTCAGTACATCTACGAGACCGCCGCACGCAACGGCAAGCGGGTGCAGGCTCTGGGTGGTGCGAAGAACCACATGCTCGTGCTTCCGGATGCCGACCTCGATCTCGTCGCCGACCAGGCCATCAACGCCGGGTACGGCGCCGCCGGTGAGCGCTGCATGGCGATCTCGGTCGTGCTCGCCGTGGAGCCGATCGCCGATGAGCTCATCGAGAAGATCGCCGAGCGGATCGGGCGCCTGCGCATCGGCAACGGTGCCGGCGGCGCGAACGGAGAGCCGGACATGGGTCCCCTCATCACCGGAGTGCACCGTGACAAGGTCTCCTCGTATGTCGACATCGCCGAGGCCGACGGCGCGACGATCGTCGTCGACGGTCGCGGATTCACGGTCGACGGTCACGAGGACGGCTTCTGGTTCGGTCCGACCCTGATCGACAAGATCCCCACGACCTCGCGTGCCTACCAGGAGGAGATCTTCGGGCCCGTGCTCGAGATCGTCCGGGTGGAGAGCTACCAGGAAGGCGTCGAACTCATCAACTCCGGCGCGTTCGGCAACGGAACTGCGATCTTCACGAACGACGGAGGCGCCGCACGCCGGTTCCAGAACGAGGTCCAGGTGGGGATGATCGGCATCAACGTCCCGATCCCCGTCCCCGTGGCTTACCACTCGTTCGGCGGGTGGAAGGCATCCCTGTTCGGTGACGCGAAGGCGTACGGCGTGCATGGTTTCGACTTCTTCACGCGTGAGAAGGCGATCACGAGCCGCTGGCTGGACCCGGCGACCCACGGCGGCATCAACCTCGGGTTCCCGCAGAACAACTGACCGACCGGACGCCGCGGCCCGCTGACAGACCGGGCTGCGGCGTCCCTCTTCGAGAAGGCACGATGATGAGCGCCACCGACCAGCGCTGGTTCCACCGGCGGGGACAGCTTGCCCGCGACGGCTGGGAGAGCGTCGTCGACAGATCCACCCCGGGGTGGGCACACACCGGGTTGCGTGTGGCCGAGCTGGCGGATGGAGTCGAGCTCGCGCTGACCGAGCTCGACGTCGAGCGCATCGTGGTTCCGCTGTCGGGGTCTTTCGAGGTCACGCACCGCGATGACGAGGGTTCGACGACGACGACCCTCGCGGGCCGCGCATCGGTCTTCGACGGCCCCACCGACGTGCTCTACCTCGGCGCAGGAACGAGCGGATCCCTCCGGGGCCAGGGGCGCGTGGCGATCGCGACCTCGCCGACCGCCGATCGCCGCCCCATGCGCTACATCCCGGCATCCGACACCCCGGTCGAGCTCCGCGGCGCCGGGGCATCGAGCCGGCAGGTGCACAACTTCGGCACCCCGCAGGCACTGGATGCCGCGCGCCTGATCGTCTGCGAAGTCATCACCCCCGCCGACAACTGGTCGTCCTATCCGCCGCACAAGCACGATGAACACGACCCGGGTCACGAGTCGCGCCTCGAGGAGATCTACTACTTCGAAACGGCGCCGACCCGCGGCAGCGCGATCACGGCGGACACGGATGCCTCCTTCGGCCTGTTCAGCACGTACTCCTCACCCGCGGGTGACATCGACATCAATGCGATGGTGCGAACCGGCGATGTCGCCCTCGTCCCCTACGGCTACCACGGGCCGGCCGTTGCGGCCCCCGGCTACGACCTCTACTACCTCAATGTGATGGCCGGGCCCGATGAGGAACGGATCTGGCTCATCAGCGACGACCCCGCGCACGCGTGGGTCCGGGACACCTGGGAGACCCAGGACGTCGATGACCGACTTCCCTACACCACCGACTCGAAGGAGCAGCACTGATGGGTGCCACACGACGGATGACGGTCAGCCAGGCGCTCGTCGAGTTCCTGGGCCACCAATGGACGGTCGACGGTGACATCCGCGAGCGGACCATCCCGGGGATGTTCGGAATCTTCGGCCACGGGAACGTGGCGGGAATTGGCCAGGCGCTCAAGCAGGCCAACGTCGAGCAGCCCGACCTCATGCCCTACTACCAGGCGCGCAACGAGCAGGCCATGGTCCACCAGTCCGTCGGCTATGCCCGTATGCACCGACGTCGCGGAACCTTCGCGTCTGCCGCATCCGTCGGTCCCGGCGCGACCAACCTCCTCACCGGTGCGGCCCTGGCGACGACCAACCGACTTCCCGCGCTGCTGTTGCCCAGCGACACCTTCGCAACGCGCGTCGCCGACCCCGTCCTCCAGCAGCTGGAGCAGCCCTGGGACATCGGTCTGACCGTGAACGATGCGTTCCGACCCCTCTCGAAGTTCTTCGACCGGGTGCAGCGTCCGGAGCAGCTCTTCTCGATCGCCCTCAACGCGATGCGCGTTCTGACCGACCCGGCGGAGACCGGTGCCGTGACCATTGCCCTTCCCGAAGACGTCCAGGCCGAGGCCATGGACGTTCCCGTGGAATTCCTGCAGGACCGCGAATGGCACATCCGTCGCCCCCTGCCCGAGCGCGCGGCCCTCGCCCGCGCGGTCGCGGCGATCAGAGCGGCGCGCAAGCCCTTCATCGTCGCGGGCGGCGGTGTGCTCTACTCGAGCGCCGAGGACCAGCTGCGAGAGCTCGTCGAGTCGACCGGGATTCCCGTGGGCACCTCGCAGGCCGGCGGCGGAGTGCTCGACTGGGACCACCCGCAGTACCTCGGCGGTGTCGGCGCGACCGGCACCCTCGCGGCCAACAGGCTGGCGGCCGAAGCCGACGTCATCATCGGCATCGGGACCCGGTACAGCGACTTCACGACCGCATCGCGCACCGCGTTCCAGAACCCGGACGTCGTTTTCGTGAACATCAATGTCGCCTCCTTCGACGCCTACAAGCACGGCTCACAGCTGCCGGTGATCGCGGATGCCCGCGAAGCGCTCGCCGAGCTGATCATCGAACTCGAAGGCTTCGAGGTCTCCGCGGACTACGCACAGACCATCGCTGCGCACAAGGCGCAGTGGGATGCGCTCGTCGACGACGCATTCGCCCCCTCGGGGTTGGCGCTGCCGGGCCAGCCGGAGATCATCGGCGCCGTGCAGGCGGCGAGTGCTCCCGAAGATGTCATCGTCCAGGCCGCTGGATCTCTCCCGGGGGATCTGCACAAGCTCTGGCGTGTGCGCGATCCGCTGGGATACCACGTCGAATACGCGTACTCCTGCATGGGCTACGAGATCGCCGGCGGGCTGGGGGCCAAGCGCGGCCTGCTCGCCGACGGTGATGACCGCGATGTGATCGTCATGGTCGGAGACGGCTCGTATCTCATGCTCAGCACCGAGCTGGTCACTGCCGTCGCAGAGGGCATCAAGCTCATCGTCGTGCTCATTCAGAACCACGGATACGCCTCGATCGGTCATCTGTCGGAGACCGTCGGGTCGGAGCGCTTCGGAACCTGGTACCGCACCTACGACGAGACTGCCCGCAATTTCCAGGGCGACCAGATCCTCCCGGTCGATCTCGCCATGAATGCGCGTAGCTACGGGCTCGATGTCATCGAGATCGAGCCCGGTCCGTCGGCGATCGACGACCTCGCGGCCGCGATGGCGACGGCGAAGGCATCCGACCGGTCGACCTTCATCCACATCAACAGCGATCCCCTCATCTACGCGCCCGACGGCGCCGGCTGGTGGGACGTTCCGGTCCCCGAGGTCTCGACGCTGGCCGCCACGCAGTCGGCGCGCGCCGAGTACCTCGAGCAGCAGGCGCACCAGAAGCCGCTCCTCGGCTGACGGATTCAACGAAAGAGACGAGAGACACATGGTCCGCATTGCGCTCGACCCCACGCCCTACCATCACGACTTCGGTCTGCTCGAGTTCCCCGAGGTCGCAGCTCGACTCGGCTACGAGTTCCTGCAGCTCACTCCGCATGTCGACTTCACGCCGTTCTTCCGGTACCCCAAGGCCGATGACGCGCTGGTGGCGAAGCTGAAGAAGGCGGCGTCCGACGCTGGGGTGGCGATTCCCGCCATCCTCCCCGTGCAGCGGATCTCGTGGCCGGACGAGCCGCAGCGCGAGGCCGCGGTCCGCAACTTCCGACGCATGATCCAGCTCGCCGTGGAGCTGGAGATCCCCGTGATCAACACGGAGTTCTCCGGCCGGCCCGAGCGCTCGGAGGAGTCGGAGGCCGCCTTCTACCGGTCGATGGAGGAGCTCCTTCCGGTCATCGAGTCAGAGGGTCTGCGTCTGAACATCGATCCCCACCCGGACGACTTCGTCGAGGACGGCCTCGAGGCCTGGCGTGTGCTGCGCGGGCTCAACTCGTCGGCCGTCGGGTTCGTGTATGTGGCGTCCCACACCTTCCACTACGGCGATCGCGCCGCGACTCTCCTTCCCGAGATCGGCGACCGGCTGGGCGCTGTGTACACGGCGGACACCTTCGACCACACCCGCTCGCACGGCCTGCGCTACATCTCGAACCCGCCCGGCAACGCGGCCCGCGTGCATCAGCACCTGGCCATCGGGGACGGAGACGTCGACTGGACCGAGCTGTTCGACACCCTTCGGGCGATCGGCTATCTCGATCGTGAGGACGCGCTCATCGTGTCCAACGTCTTCGCAGAGGACGAGCGCGCCGACGAGGTGTCGGCCTTCCAGCTGGCAAAGCTGCGCGAACTCATCGGCTGATCCGCGACGTATCCACAGCAGAGGCGGTCCGTGCGTGTGCGCGGGCCGCTTCGGTCTGTGCGGGCCCTGGTTCTCAGCGATCGACGAGGGTGATCTCGAATGAGTAGAGATCGGGGGAGTAGCAGTGCTCGCCGTGCTCGACGGCGCGGCCGGAGCTGTCGAAGGCCGTCCGTGCCATCGTCAGGAGGGCGCCGTGACGGGGCACCTGCAGAAGCTCGCTCTCCTTGGCCGTCGCGGCTCGTGCGCCGATGCGCTGCTTGGCCACACGGATCGTGACACCCCGAGTGCGCAAGAGCTGATACAGACCGTGCTTCTCCAGGTCCTCGGCCGTGATGTCACTGAATTCGCGCGGGAGGGTGTTGTCCATGACGGCCAGCGGCACACCGTCGGCAAGCCGAAGCCGCGTCACGTGCAGGACGCGGTCGCCGACCGGCACCCCGAGCACGGCGGCGAGCTGTTCGTCCGCTTCGCCGAGCTCATAGCGGATGAGCCGCGTCAGCGGTTTCTGCCCGCTGCGGGCAAGATCCTCGTAGAGGCTCGTCAACTCGACGTTGCGGGTGACCTGTCCGTGCACGACCTGCGTCCCGATGCCCCGGCGACGAACGAGCAGTCCTTTGTCGACGAGCTCCTGGATGGCGCGGCGCATGGTCGGCCGTGAGAGTCCGAACCGCTGACCGAGAGAGATCTCGTTCTCTAAACGCGCCCCGGCGGGCAACGTTCCGTCGGAGATCGCCGCCTCAAGCTTGGTGGCAATCTGGAAGTACAGCGGAATCGGACTGGATCGATCCAGATCGAGGAAGAAGTCCTGGGGAAGCGGATGCTCGGCCTGGGGCATGGACACTCCGGATCAACGCTGACATCAGTTTGTCTGCACAACTGTACACGAGGGCCGCTTTGTCAGCAGGTGTCTCGTCATCTGGGTCTTCCCTCCAGGTATCCTGAGCGACTAACATCGGTATGTCCTTACATTCCGACCTTTGGGAGGACACGATGACCGTGACCACCGACAACCTGCCACTTCGCGCTGCAACGGAGCAGTTCGTCACCGTGCTGTGGAACGACTCCGCCGATCCTCGCGAGCTCGAGCAGTCGATCGATTTCGGCGCCGTCGGGGCGACGTGCAACCCGGTGATCGCGCTCGCCGCAGTGAAGGCCGATCTTCCCAAGTGGGCTCCGCGCATTGCCGAGCTTGCGCGCGAGTACCCGACGGCATCCGAGTCGGAGCTGGGGTGGAAGGTCGTCGAGGAGCTGTCGATCCACGCGGCCGCACTCTTGAAGCCGGCGTTCGATGCCAGCGGGGGTCGCAACGGCCGCCTGTCGATCCAGACCGACCCTCGCCTCCACCGAGACGCGGACGCCCTGGTCGCTCAGGCCGTCCATTTCAGCTCGCTCGCCGAGAACATCATCGTCAAGATCCCGGCGACCTCCGTGGGCCTGCGGGCGATCGAGGAGGCGACCTATCGAGGCGTGAGCATCAACGTCACCGTGTCCTTCACGGTGCCGCAGGCAGTCGCCGCTGCAGAGGCGATCGAACGCGGACTCGACCGTCGCGCAGCCGAGGGTCTGCCCGAGCGTGAATTCGGGTCTGTCGTCACGATCATGGGTGGACGCCTGGATGACTGGCTCAAGGCCTGGACCCAGAAGAACCGGATCCTCGTGGATCCCGGATACCTCGAGTGGGCCGGCGTCGCAGCGCTCAAGAAGGCGTATGCGGTCTTCCAGGAGCGCGGGTTCCGGTCGCGGGTCCTCTCGGCGGCATTCCGCAACCACATGCATTGGTCCGAGCTACAGGGCGGTGATCTCGTCGTCTCGCCGCCGTTCGACTGGCAAGCTCGCATCAACGAGAACGGGATCTACGCGGAGGACCGCATCTCGGTTCCGGTCGACCCTCAGATCATCGAAACCCTCATCGCTCAGGTGCCCGAGTTCGTCCGCGCCTACGAGGTCGATGGGATGACCCCGGAGGAGTTCGACACGTTCGGGGCGACGGTGCGCACACTGCGGCAGTTCCTGGACGCCGACGAGCAGCTCGACCACATCGTGCGCGACATCCTTCTGCCGCCGGTCTGACCCGCACGTCGATCACGCCGCCCCCGACCCCGCACCGACGGGCTGGGGGCGGCGCCGTGCTAAACTGAATCTTTGTCTGCGCGCACTCCAGCACGCAGTTCGCGTTTCGTCTCCCTTCGTTCGCTCAACGGCCGGTGTTCCGGGCGGTGTCGACGTATGGAACGAGATGCAGACAAGGGATCTTGGGTGGGGCCGTCCGGCCTCACGGTATAGAAGGAGACATCACCATGGCTGCAGTGTGCCAGGTGACTGGAGCGGTTCCCGGCTTCGGTCACAACATCTCGCACTCGCACCGCCGGACGAAGCGCCGCTTCGACCCGAACGTGCAGAAGAAGACCTATTTCGTGCCCTCGCTCGGCCGGAAGATCACCCTCAATGTGTCCGCTAAGGGCATCAAGGTGATCGACGCCCGTGGCATCGAGTCGGTCGTGAAGGACCTCATCGCGAAGGGTGTGAAGCTCTAATGGCGAAGAAGGCTCAGGACGTCCGTCCGATCATCAAGCTGCGCTCGACCGCCGGCACGGGGTACACCTACGTGACGCGCAAGAACCGCCGCAACAACCCCGACCGCATCGTGCTGAAGAAGTACGACCCGGTCATCCGCAAGCACGTCGAATTCCGAGAGGAGCGCTGATCATGGCCAAGAAGAGCAAGATCGCCCGCAACCAGCAGCGCCAGGCGGTCGTCGACCGTTACGCAGCCAAGCGCCTCGAGCTCAAGAAGCAGCTCGTGGACCCCAACGCGACCGATGAGCAGCGCGAAGCCGCCCGTGTCGGCCTGCAGAAGCTTCCCCGCAACGCGTCGCCGGTGCGGCTGCGCAGCCGTGACGCGATCGACGGTCGCCCCCGCGGCGTGCTGACGAAGTTCGGCATCTCGCGTGTGCGCTTCCGCGACATGGCCCACCGTGGCGAGCTGCCCGGCGTGACCAAGTCGAGCTGGTAAGCCAGCCCGCGAACGCGATAGACCCGGCATCCTCACGGATGTCGGGTCTTTCGCGTTCCCCGCCCCGAATTCCGGCGAGACTGCAACGTGCCCGCGAGACGTCGCCGGTATTCACCGGTTTCGCGGGCACGTTGCAGTCTCGAGCAGCAGCAGGTTGCGGAGGGTGCCAACGGGCGGGCCGGCAGTCACGTCAGTCACACCCGTCACTCCCGTGACGCGACACGCCGCGAAACGGATGCCGATGGCGGGGAAATCCGCGGAATTCCGGGGTTCGTGGGTATATTCGAGGTCGGTCGGCAAGAGACCAGCCGAGAGCCACCAGCTTTCGGTCCATGCACGAGGGCGGGGACTTCACCGCCTTGGAGGACAACCACAATGGCTGAAAAGTCCATCACCAAGACCGAGCTCGTCGCGAGCATCGCAAGCGCAACCGGTCAGAGCCAGGCCACCGTTTCGGGCGTCGTCGACGCGCTGTTCACCACTGTCGCCGAGGCCGTCGCCAAGGGCAGCAAGGTCTCGATCCCGGGCTGGGTCTCGTTCGAGCAGGTCGCCACCTCCGCTCGCACCGGCCGCAACCCGCAGACCGGCGAGGAGATCAAGATTCCCGCGGGCAAGCGCGTCAAGGTCTCGGCCGGCGCCAAGCTCAAGGCTGCTGCCAAGTAAGACCCATCGTCTTCACCTCGACAAGGGGGGCGTCCGTCCGCGGACGTCCCCCTTGTCGCGCGCGTAGGCTGAAGGAATGGATTCCCGCCTGCTGCGGGCGGTCGGCCCGGCGACGCTCGTCACCGTTGCCGCTGCCGTCATGGTGGCCGCCCTCGCGTACGGCGGCGGTGCCGCGCCGCTGGTGATCGCCGATGCCGGACCTGTGGTCCGGTGGGGCCTGCCGACGACAACGCTGGTGTTCAACCTTGCGGCGGCGGGGATGCTGGGTTCGCTCATCCTCGCACTGTTCGCACTCAAGGCCGGGGACAAGCCGTTCGGGGTGGCGCTGGATACCGCATCCGTCTCGGCTGCCGTCTTCACGGTCGCCGCCGGGGTCACCGGGTTCCTCACGTTCATCGACGCGTTCAATGCACAGGTGACGATCGGTCCCGAGTTCGGCTCCCAGTTCGGCCGGTTCCTCACCGAGACCGAGCTCGGCCGCGCCTGGCTGCTGACCACGGTGTTCGGTGCGCTGCTCACGGTGCTCACCTTCGCGGTGCGCTCGTGGACGGGCACGTTCCTCGTCGCACTTCTCGCGATCGCGGCGCTCGTTCCGGTCGGCACGCAGGGGCACTCCGGAGACGAGGCCAACCACAACGCCGCCGTCATGGCAACGGTGCTGCACATCGAAGGCGCAGCGCTCTGGTTGGGGGGCCTGCTGCTGCTGATCGTCATCCGTCCACTGCTGCCGGTCGAACGGATGACGACAGTCCTGCGTCGATACTCGACGGTTGCCATCGTCGCGTTCGTCATCGTCGCGGCATCCGGGTACGTGCGCGGGGTCATCGGCGTCGTGACGTGGGAGGCGATGCTCTCCCCGTACGGAGCGATCCTCGCGCTCAAGATCGGCGCCCTCGTGGCGATGGGGATCCTGGGTGCGTGGTACCGGTTGCGCCTGATCGATCGTCTGCGCGAGAGTCGAGCCTCACGCTTCTTCTGGTGGCTGATTCTGGTCGAGATCGGGTTCATGGGGATCGCCAGCGGCGCCGCGGTGGCGCTCGCGCGCACCCCGCCCCCCGTCGACACCTCGTTGCCCGAGCTGCGCACTCCGGCGGAATTCCTCACGGGTGCGGCCCTGCCGCCAGAGCTGACGCCGTGGCAGTGGGTCGCTGCATGGGAGGTCGACCTGCTCTGGGCGCTGTTCTGCGCTTTCGCGGCGTTCTTCTACCTCGCCGGGGTGCGGCGCCTGCGCGCGCGCGGCGATCGCTGGCCGGTGTATCGCACGGTGCTGTTCCTCGCGGGGCTGGCGATGCTGGCATGGGTCACCAATGGTGCACACAACGTCTACCAGGAGTACCTCTTCAGCGTTCACATGTTCGGACACATGGCGCTGACGATGGGCATCCCGCTCCTGCTCGTGGCCGGCGCTCCCGTGACGCTCGCGCTCCGGGCCATCCGCAAGCGCGATGACGGCACGCGTGGCGGTCGGGAGTGGATCCTCTGGGCGATCCATACGCCTTTCGCGAAGGTCGTCACCAACCCCTTCTTCGCCGCCGGGAACTTCGTGCTCTCCCTGTGGCTGTTCTACTACACCGACCTGTTCCGGTGGACCCTGTACGACCACCTGGGGCATGAGTGGATGGTCTTCCACTTCCTGCTCACGGGGTACCTCTTCGTGCTGTCGCTGATCGGTATCGACCCCGTGCCGTACCGGCTCCCGTACCCGTTCCGGCTGCTCGTGCTCATCGGAGTGATGGCGATGCACGCATTCTTCGGTATCGCGATCATGATGAACAGCGGGCTGATGGTCGCGGAGTGGTTCGGTGCGATGGGCCGTACCTGGGGGCCGACGCCGCTGGAGGACCAGTACATCGGGGGCGGTATCGCATGGTCGATCGGCGAGATACCCACCCTCATCCTCGCCATCACCGTCGCCATACAGTGGAGCCGCAGCGACGAGCGTGCCCAGCGACGTGAGGACCGGAAGGCCGATCGCACGGCGGATGCCGAACTCGAGGAGTACAACGCGCGGCTGGCCGAACTCGCCGAGCGTGACGCGCGCGTCGGTCGCTGACCGCCGGCGGCCTCAGCCGAGAAGGATCGAGGCGGTTCCGTCGGGGAGGATGTCGATCGTCCCGGTGACGACGAACGGGACGTCGACGCTCACGTCGCTCACGCTGCCATCGAAGAGGGAACGCACGCGAAGCTCGATGTGAGCCATGGCGGGGGACTCGACGATGCGCCATCCGGCACCGTCAGCGACGAGACGTACAGTCGGGTCTTGCGCGATCGACCAGGTCGGGAGAGTCACGATGCGGTCCGAAAGCTCGAACCCGAAGGGGCACGCGGTGGGTTGCAGCACCTGCTGTTGCGTGCATTCCTCGAGGAACGCATCGACCTTGTCCTGCACGAGCGCCACGAACTCGTCGGATGCGGTCGCCGTGACCGTCACCGGAACGCTCGCGAACGGCACGTCGGAGAGCATTGCCACTCCGGGAGAACTGGCGATCGGTGTATCGACGGTGACCGAGTAGATCCCCGGTGAGAAGACGAGGAGGGGAATGGAGGCAGACAGGTCGGCGGCGGCGCCGTCGGGCGACACTTGGCGTTTGTCGACGGTGAACCCGTTGACCGCGAACTCCGATGAGCCGTTCACGGTGAGGTCCATCACCGCGATCGGGCTCTGGGCGAACTCCCACCGGGGGAAGATCCCGATCATGCCGTCCTGCACGACCGAGAACGTCGTGGTCGCGTCGTGGCGACCGGCCGTGTACGCCAGGGTGACCGACACCGTGCCATCGACCTCGGTTTCCGACATGGCGCGGATGTTCGACAGGGGGCCGAGGGCGCTGGCGCGCAGGAGGTCCTCCGACGCGTTGGCGGGAAGGCCCGCGGCCTCCAGCTCGGCCGAATCGACGGCGACGCCCGGTAGGGCGAGGGCCTGGGTCGCGTCGCCGTCGGCCAGCAGGTTCGCGTACCGTACGACGAACGCTGACGCGCTGTAGAACTGCGTGTAGAGCGTGGCGCCCGCCGCCAGAAACGCGCCGATCAGGAGCACGCCCACGATCGACAGCAGAATCAGGTCCCCGGTGGGTGACCGGCGACGACCGCGCCGTCCGCGGCGGCGCACTGGCGTCGCCTCCGGGACCTCGATCACCTCCGCGGGCACGCCGGCAGCAACGCCCGACGTGCTCTCCCCCGAGGTGCTCACAGGACCAGTCTAGGAACGACCCGCTGAGAGGACGCCCCGCCGCGACGAGTGCTGGGTAGCATGGCCCGGTGCAGGCGCCCGATCTCTCCGCAGAACAGGAGGCGCTGTTCCGGCTCATCGAGGACACGCGCGACCACGTGTTCGTGACGGGTCGAGCGGGCACCGGCAAGTCGACGCTGCTGCAGCACCTGTCCTACCGCACGAGCAAGCAGATCGCGGTGTGCGCGCCGACCGGGGTCGCGGCGCTGAACGTCGAGGGCCAGACGATCCACTCGCTCCTGCGGCTGCCCATCGGGCTCATCGCCGACGCCGAGCTCGAGCATCCGGATGCCACCCGAAAACTGCTCAACGCCATCGACACGCTCGTGATCGACGAGATCTCGATGGTCAATGCCGACGTCATGGACGCGATCGATCGTTCGCTGCGCCAAGCTCGCGGACGCCGCGCCGAACCGTTCGGCGGCGTGCAGATCGTGATGTTCGGTGACCCGTACCAACTCGCTCCGGTCCCGCCGCGACAGGGGGACGAGCAGCGATACATCCGCGATCACTACCGGTCGTTCTGGTTCTTCGACGCGCGTGTGTGGGCGGGGTCGGATGCCGCGCTCCCGGGAACGGAGGGCTCGTCCCTCCTGGACCTGGGGCGCTACGGCGCGGCGTTGCAGATCCGCGAGCTCGCCGAGATCCACCGGCAATCCGATCCCGAGTTCCGACGGATGCTGGGTGCCGTTCGCCACGGTCGGGTCACCGCCGACATCGCCCAGGTCCTCAACGACACCGGTGCCCGCACGCCGCCCACCGGTGGTGCCGACGAGCCGCCGATCATCACGCTGGCCACCCGCAACGACATCGTCAATCGGATCAACCGCACGCATCTGGAGGCGCTCCCCGGGGCCATGCAGACGGCGCACGCCGAGATCAGTGGTGACTTCGGACGCGGAGATTCCGCATATCCCGCTGACGCGCAGCTGCAGCTCAAGGTCGGGGCGCAGGTGATGTTCCTGCGCAACGATGTCTCGACGTTCGGGCAACCTCCGCGGTGGGTCAATGGCACCATCGGAACAGTCACGCGCATCGCGGGCGGCACCGTGCGGGTGGAGGTCGACGGCGAGCAGATGGATGTCGAACCCGCGGTGTGGGAGAGGTTCCGCTACGCGTACAACTCGTCGACCCGGTCGATCTCGCGCGAGATCGTTGCGGAGTTCACCCAGTTCCCGCTGCGCTTGGCGTGGGCGGTCACGATCCACAAGTCGCAGGGCAAGACGTATGACCGGGCCATCATCGACCTCGGGTCGGGTGCGTTCGCGCCCGGGCAAACGTACGTGGCGCTGAGCCGTCTGACCTCGCTCGAGGGTCTCTACCTGTCGCGGCCGTTGCGGCCTCGTGACATCCAGGTCGACCCGGACGTGCAGCGGTTCATGGCCGCGGTGCGCGCCGGAGGCTGACGGCGCCTCGCTCAGGCGATCTCCGGGATCTGCCCGGCCGCTTTGGCGGCGGCGAGATCGATGAACACGTCAGTGTTGAACTGGTAGGCCAGCAGCACCTCGTCGATGACGCGCTCTTGCTCCTGGGCGTCCCAGGGCGCGGCATCCAACTGCTCGCGGTAGACGTCCTTGAACGCGCGGGGATCGGCGATGTCCTCGAAGATGTAGAAGCCGATCCCGTTCGTTTCGAAGCCGAACTGACGGGCCATGAGCTTGCCGATGAACTGCCCGCCCGACAGATCACCGAGGTATCGGGTGTAGTGGTGAGCGACGAACCCGCCAGCCCATGTCGTCCCGACCTCGTTGATGCGGTCGACGTAGCGCCGGGTGCTCGGCAACGGCGCGATGCGCTCGCGCCAATCGGGGCCGATCAGGAACTCGAGATCTGCTTCCAGCGCCGGGATGCGGGTGAGTTTGTCGCTGATGAAGGGGGCTGCGACCGGATCGTGGCGCATCACATCGGCCGCCCGCTCGATCGCGTCGTACATGAACCAGTGCTGGGCGACCAGGGCGATGTAGTCCTCGCGCGTGCCTTCGCCTTTCATGAGGTCGCTCATGAAGCCGGCGTGCTCGCTGCCCGAGTGCGCCCCGCTGGAGCGCTCGCGAAGGGCCGTGGAGAACGGAGTCACGGGAGTCATGACACCAGTGTACCTTCAGGTAAGCCGAACCTTACAAGGGCGAATTTCCGCGGCGAGCGCCGTCGGCATGAGCGGCGTCGAGTCAGGCGTGCGGGCGGGGCGTGATCCCCAGCCGGTCGCAGGCGGTGTCGTACAGTTTCACGATCTCGGCCCGGATCTGCGGTCGCTGCGTGATCTGGCCGCCAGGCCAGGCCACGGCAACGTCCACGGTGGAACCGTCGGACAGTTCCGCTTTCCACACCCCGCCGTCGCCGGTGAGATCCGACATCCGGGCACTCACGGCATCCGAGGGACCGAACGCCCGCGCAATGAGTAGGTTGTCGTCGCCGTGATCGCCGTTCATGTGGGCGAGCACACCATCACGGATGCTGTCGTCGAAGCGATACGTCATGGTCACAGCGTAGGCGTCGTGATCTTCGCGTGATGTTGATGTGTTTGAATGCTGGATGCACGGACAACGGGGGTTGGGTATGGGTGCGACGATCCTCAGGCGACGGTTGAGCGCACTCGGAGTCGGCGTTGTCGCCCTCGCGGCGGCCCTCGTCGGTTGTGCTCCCGTGGAGGCTGTCGAGATCGACGTGCCCGCCCAGGTCGAGGGCGGATTCCCCGCTGAGACGCAGGCGCAATTGGACGCCGCCCTGGCCGAGGCCATGGCCGCCACGGGCGCGTCCGGTGCGATCGTGGGAGTGTGGGCGCCGTGGAGCGGCTCCTGGGTTGCGGGGGTCGGCACGCAGTCGCCCGGTGGCGGTGCCGCCGTTGACGCCGATATGGAGTTTCGTGCGGCGCGGGTGACGCGGGCCATGACGTGCGACGTGCTCTACGCTCTCGTCGCGCGCGACGTCGTCTCGCTCGGGGACCCCGTGTCGAGGTACGTCGGCGGAGCGTCAGGCCTCGAGGACGTGACCCTCGGACAGCTGTGCGACAGCTCGTCGGGCATCGGCGCATCGGCGCCGTCGCTGTGGAACGAATGGATCCGGACCCCGGACCGCATCTGGCCGCCCCTCGAGCTTGCCGCGTACGGCATGGGACGCGAGCGTACGACGGAGCCCGGCGATGCGTTCGTCGACTCGGACGCCGGCTACCTGCTGCTGGGTGTCGCGCTGGAGAATGCCACGGCGACATCGCTGCCCGAGCTGTTCGAGAAGTACGTGACGAAGCCGCTCGCGTTGGACTCCACCTGGTTGCCGGACTCGGAGCCGGCGACCCCCTCGGGCAGTCGCGGAGACACATCCCTGCAGGGCAATCACTCGCTGCCCGGCGAGGATGGCCAGTTGTTGTGCGCGGATCCGATCGACATCACCGAGCTCTCGGCGAGCATGGGCTTCGCGGACACGGGTGCGGTCTCGACGATCACCGATCTCGGACGCTACGCGCAGGCTCTGGCAACCGGCGCTCTGCTGGGCGAAGGCCAGACCCGGTTCGACAGCCCTCGCGCGGCCTACCCGAACGCGCCCACGTGGTACACGTACGACGGCGGGGCGTACACGGCCGGCGGCCTGGTCGGCCAGCACGGCACGATGCCCGGTTACCTCACCGCTGCCTACGCCGACCCGGATTCGGGTCTGACGGTCGCCGTGGTTCTCAACAACTCCGCGGCTCCCTCGGGGCTCGCGGCGAATCTGGCGTGGGAGCTCGCGGCGATCGCCTCCAAGGCGCCCGCCGCGGCGGGACAGACCGCTCCGGCTGCCGGTTTGCCGTGGACGGCCGAACAGCAGGCGGAGACCATTCGCTCGGCTGCGGTCTGCCCGCTGCCCGCGCAGTGATCGCGGACGACGGGTGAGCGCCGCACCCACTGGGCCGCGGTCGTCGTCGCCCGTCGCGGCGGGCATGGTCGTGGCGGGTCTCGTGTGCCAGGAGGTCGGCGCATCCCTCGCGGTGCTGCTCTTTCCCGCGGTGGGTCCCCTGGGGATCGTCTCACTCCGACTGGGGTTTTCGGCGATCCTGCTGGTGCTCATCGCGAGACCGCGCGTGCGTGGCTACGGACGGGCGGCGTGGCGGTCGGTCATCGGCTTCGGTCTCGTTCTGGCGCTCATGAACGGCCTGTTCTATCTCGCGCTGGAGCGGCTCCCGCTCGGCGTCACGGTGACGATCGAGGTGCTCGGTCCCCTGGTGCTCTCGGTGGTCGCCGCACGTCGTGCCAGCGCATGGTTGTGGGCTGGACTCGCGTTGGTCGGGGTCATCGCTCTGGCCGGCGGGGGATGGGATCGGTTGGACCCCCTCGGCGTGCTCTTCGCCCTCGGTGCGGCATCCAGCTGGGCGTTCTACATCCTCGCGTCCGCGGGTGTCGGCCGCCAGTTCCCCCGGCTCGACGGCCTGGCCCTCGCGATGGTGATCGGTGCTGTCGTCGCGCTGCCGTGGGGCCTGATCGCCGCTGGTGGGGCGCTCCTGCGAGTCGACCTGCTCGCCCTCGGCGCGGCGGTCGCGGTGCTGTCGTCGACCATCCCGTATGCGCTCGAACTGCTGGCATTGCGGCGGCTTGCAGCATCCGCGTTCGCGATTCTGATGAGTCTTGCCCCCGCGACCGCCACCCTCGCGGGATGGCTGCTGCTCGGTCAGGACATGACGTGGCTCGAGATCGTCGGCATCGCGCTGGTCATTGCGGCGAGCATGGGTGCGGTGCGCACCGCATCTGTGCGGACGGGAACGGTCGCGGAGGGGACGGATGCGGCGCCCGCTGAGCCCCTACCCTGAACGTGCGTCTCGCTCGGAGGCCTCTTGCGCGCTGGAGCCGCCGAGGATCGTGGACACGAGATGCGCGGTGAGGGTGTCGGCCCCCTCGAAAAGAACGCGGGTGCGCACGCCCTCGTGGTCCCGGGCGCCCAGGCGCTGTCCGCGCATGTCGACGACCGTCGACCCGCGCGAGGGCCCCTCCGTGGTGTCGATGACCACGGGAACCCGAAGGCTTCGGCCGATGCCCGGCGCCCCGACCGCCGTCATCGCCGCGAGCGGGTCGTGCAGGGGGCTGAGCCTCTCGCCGAACTCCGGGACGTAGAAGTCGAGGTAGTGGTCGAGGATGTCGCCGACGGCGCGCGCGAACGGATCGGCGGAGGCGAGCAGGAGGTCCCGTTCGTCGTCGGTGAGGATGTGGTTCATCGTCACGTCCAGCGGCACGAAGGTCACGTCCCAGTCGGCGCGGGCAAGGGCATCGGCTGCGGCAGGGTCGTTGAAGATGTTCGCCTCCGCTGCCGGGGTGATGTTGCCGGGGACAAGGGCTGCGCCACCCATCGTCGTGACTCCGGCGATCCGCGACGGGAGAGTCGGGTCGCGCTGCAGCGCGATCGCGATGTTGGTGACGGGGCCGATGGTGAGGAGATGGAGCTCGCCGGCGTGGGTATGCGACAGATCGAGGAGAAGGTCAGCTGCGTCCCGAGCGTCGGGCGAGGTGCCCGAGTCGGGGAGGATGACGCCGCCGATGCCGTTGTCGCCGTGCACATGGGGTGCTCCGCCGCCGTACGTATGGGTGAGGTGGTCGTGGGCGCCGACCGCGACGGGGATGCCCGAGGAGCCTGCCAGCGCCAAGAGGTCGAGGGTGTTGCGGGCCGCCTGCGCAGCATCCGTGTTCCCGCTGACCGTCCCGATGCCGACGAGATCTGCGGCAGGGGAGCGCAGCAGGTAGGCGAGGGCGACGGTGTCGTCGATGCCGGTGTCGCAGTCGAGGTAGAGCGGAAGAGGCGCAGTCATGTCGCTCCCGGGAGTGAGGTGAGCGGACGGCGCTGTCCGGGGCGCGTCGCGCACCTCTTCGGTTATATCGCGCGCGAGGCTCTCGGTCGTACCTGCAGTGACGGTGCGTGATGGAATGTCGACATGACATCCCGAGGTCTGGGCCCGCTCTGTGTGGTCGGAAGCATCAACGTCGACGTGTCGGTCACGGTGGGCCAGCTTCCGATTCCTGGCGAGACCGTGCGGGGTGTCGGACCGCTGCGCGATGCCGGCGGAAAGGGCGCGAATCAGGCAGCTGCAGCCGCTCGGTTGGGTGCGACGGTTCGGATGCTCGGCGCCGTCGGGGACGACGATGACGGCCGGGCCATGGTCGAGAACCTGCGACGCGCGGGCGTCGATACGTCCGGCATCCGTGTCGTCACGGAGCCGACGGGAACCGCACTGATCACGGTGGATGCCGCGGGCGAGAACACGATCGTCGTGTGCGCCGGTGCGAACGACGCGGTCGAGGGATCGGGTCCGTTCTCGCCCGAGGAGGCAGTGCTCGCTCAGCTGGAGATCCCGCCGCGCGCGATCGAGACGCTCGCGGCATCCGTGCCCGGGTTCTTCGCGCTCAACGCGGCTCCCGCCCGGGCGGTCTCGGCGTCGGTCTTGCGGCGCGCGGACCTCGTGATCGTCAACGACGCCGAGTTCGCCGCGCTGCCGGCGGTCTCGTCGGCGCGCCTCGTGGTGGTCACCCACGGAGCCCGGGGGGCTTCGCTGTGGCGAGAGGGCACGCGGGTCCTTTCCGCTCCGTCACCGGCCGTAGAAGCCGTGAGTGCCGTCGGTGCCGGCGACGCGTTCAGCGCGGCGATCACGCTCGCCATCCACGCCGGGTGGCCCGACGATGTCGCACTGGCTGCCGCGTGCGCGGTGGGCGCCGACGCAGTGACCCACGCCGGCGCCCAGCCGCCCCTTCGCTCGCTCGCTGCGTACCGGTAGCGCTCAGCCGGTGACGTCGCGGGAGCGCAGCGCGAGAGCCGCCGCGCCCGAAAGCACGATCGCCACGCCCCAGACCGCCGCGATGCCCCAACTGAATCCGGATTCGAGCGGCGACTGGCTGTACGCCCACGAGTAGGGCGAGAGCCGCTCGACCCACGCGAGATCCTCGGATTGGTTGGCCACCGCCTGCAGGGCGTATCCGTACACGGCAATCCCCGCACCCGCCGCGACCCCGACGACTCGACGCCCCGTGATGGCGCCGGCCAGCAGCGCTGCTGCCGCAGACAGTGCGCCCAGCCCCGTGAGGGCTGCGATCGCTGCGATGATTCCGGATGCCTCCAGCCCGAGTTCCGAGGGGCGATCGAGGATGCCGATCACCCCACCGATGACGATGCCGAGCGCGATGAGCTTCACGAGGATCGCCAGGGCGTTCTCGAGAACGTAGGCGACGCGGCCGATCCCGTGTGCCAGGTCGAGTTCGAGGCGGCCGCTCTCGTCGGCGCCGCCGATCGCGCTCGCGCCCCATGCGGTGGTCGCGATCACGATCAGGGCGAAGCCGATCAGACCGAAGAAGGTCGCTTGCGCGTAGCCCGAACCGGTGCCGATCTGGTCGTAGCCGAGCGCGTCGACCAGCTCCGGCGGCAGTGTGGCGATGATCTCCTCGAGAGAGCCGTTGCTTCCGAACGACGGAAACAGCGGAAGGTACAGCGCGAGGGCAGCCGCAAGACCCAGCGCCCACGCCAGCAGTCCTCGCCAGGAGTCGCGCAGGTTCCGGGTTGCGACGGGAAGCAGACGGGCCATTTCACTCGCCTCCCATCGGGCG
The DNA here is from genome assembly GCF_965345035.1 of Microbacterium sp. bgisy207. GTDB lineage: Bacteria > Actinomycetota > Actinomycetes > Actinomycetales > Microbacteriaceae > Microbacterium. The sequence continues at coordinate 93,219 of NZ_CBDRMG010000004.1, read as the reverse complement.
AGTGGACGGACGTGTCGCATCGCTGCTCGACGATCCGTACAGGCGCATGACCGATTCTTCGAGGTCAGGCTCCTCGATCGACAGCTCGGCCACATGGAAGCGCGCCAGCGCCTTCACGAGCGGGTCGAGTTCACCCTCGATCGTGGCGTTCACGATCACCCGGTCATCCAGCGCACGGACCTCCGGAGGTGCGCTCGGCGAGAGGGGTGCGATCGTGGCGCGGACCGCGCGGGGGTCGGCATCCGTCAGCACAGCACGCACGCGGCGGACGGCGCCGAGCCGGAGCTCATCGACCGCGCCCATCGCGACGATCCGTCCGGCGCTGAGCACGGCGACCTCGTCGGCGGCCTGCTGGATCTCGCTGAGCACATGCGAGCTCAGCAGCACGGTCTGGCCGTTCTCGCGGGCCTCGTGCACGAGCCCCAGGAACTCGCGCTGCATGAGCGGGTCGAGTCCGCTCGTCGGCTCATCGAGGATCAGCAGGGGCGGCTCGTGCATGAACGCCTGGATGAGCCCGAGTTTCTGCTTGTTGCCCTTCGAGAGCGTACGGACGGGGCGGGTGAGGTCACAGGAGAAACGCTCCGCCAGCTGTGCGATGCGTCCGGGCGCCACGGGCCCCGACACGCTCGCATAGAAGTCGAGCAGGCGCCCGCCGGTTGCCCGCGCGTCCATCCGCAGCTCGCCCGGAACGTACCCGATCCGTCGGCGCAGCGCGGGCCCGCCCGCTCGCGGATCGCTTCCGAGCACGCGCGCAGAGCCGCTGGTCGGACGGATGATGTCGACCAGCATCCGGAGGGTCGTGGTCTTTCCGGCTCCGTTGGGGCCGATGAGGCCGAACACCGATCCGGCGGTGACCGAGAGGGTCAGGCCGTGGACGGCGGTGCGCCGGCCGTACTGCTTGCGCAGGTCTTTCAGTTCGATGGCAGGGGTCATTCCCCGCTCCTTTCGCGGAAGAGAAGTGTGTGTGTGGATCCCGACGTCAACGCGCCAGTGGCGGATCGGGATCCTGGTGAGGGTCGTTGTCGCCCTTGCCCGAAGGCGGACCGATCGGTCGCGCCAGCGCATCCCGCGCGGCGGTGAGGAGCCGGTCGTCGGCGTACAGGCCGTGCGTGTAGAGCTCGAGCAGCGGAAGGGTGAGGCGGCGCAGCAGCGTCTCGCTCAGACCTTCTTCGCCGAGGCTGCGTGACAGCTGCCGGCGCAGGAGCACCGGTGCGAGGCTGTACAGCGTCACCGCCGTGGCAGTCACATCCATGTCGGACTGCGGGCGCAGCATCCCCGCCGCGGCCTGCTGGTCGAGCAGTTCGCGTGTCGCGCTCGCGAGGGAATCGAACAGATCGTCGGCAGCAGAGGTGTCGGAGGCCAGCATCCGGGCCATGTAGTCCAGCATCGGGAGGTAGCGCTCGCGATCCGCGAGAGCGGCGCGCATCATCGCTGAGGCGCTCGCACCCGCGAGCCGACTCTTGTCGGTGACGAGGACCTGTACGACGTGTTCGTCGCATGCGGTCCGGAGCCCCTCCTTCGACCCGAAGTGATGCACGATCAGCGCGGCGCTCACCCCCGCGCGCCGCGCGATGTCACGCAGGCTCGCCCCGTCGAAGCCCCGCTCCGCGAACGTCGCGATGGCCGCGTCGCGGATGCGTGCGCGAGCGCTCGGGTCGGACCCTGACTCCATGAGGGAGACATTAAACAGTTGTTCAGTCCTCGTCAAGTGCATCGTGGAGTGGTGGTCCGCGCTCGCATGCGGGAGCCAATCTCAGGGCGAATGATGGCGTTCGACTGCCGCTCGCGCAACCCCCTGGGTCGTGTACACGGGTGCGGCTACCGTCGGGTTCGTTCGCGACACGACGGTCGCGCTCTGCGGAGAAAGGAGACACCCATGGGATTCATGGAAGACGCGAAGAAGAACGTCTCGGAGGCTGCGGAGAACACTGCTGAAGCCGTCCAGGAGGGCGTGGATCGCGCCAAGGACAAGGCGGAGGAGATGTCGGCCGAGGCTGACGTCAAGAAGGCCGAGGCCGAACGCGATGCCATCAAGGCACGCAACGACGTCAAGGAAGCTACCCGCGACTGACGTCCCCTGAGCCCGAAGGCCCGCGCAGAGTACTGCGTGGGCCTTCGATGTCTTCTGCGGCGGACGTCCGGGCGTGCCGGCTCCTTGGAGGGGCTGACGGGAATCGGCCACTGCGCCACTCCGCACGCCGCTGCGCGGCGCGCGGAGCCTCGGGCGCAGCGGGACCCCCCGCGGGCGGGATCGGTTCCTACGGCACCCACACGAATGCCCTCCCGCACCACCTGCGGTGGCACGTGAGGGCATTGGAGGGGCTGACGGGAATCGAACCCGCGCTGTCTGCTTGGGAAGCAGAAGTTCTGCCATTGAACTACAGCCCCACACGCCGAAGCGTCCAGCCAGCATACCAAGCGGTAGGAAACGCGGCAGTCCAAGCCCGGCGACATATCTCCGCAACCGTTCGGTGGCTGTGCGTACACCCAACGGAAAGGACGTGTGCATTCCGCTCTCGGATCATCGTCGCGTCCCGATCGCCTGCACGTCTCTGTGTGGATGACGGCTGGCCTGGAGGAAGCCATTGAGACGCCGCCTGAATGCGATTCCTCTGACCCTTAGCGTCGCGCTTGTCGTCGGAGGGTGTACAGCCGGGCTGGCGCCGTCGCCGACGCCGGAGCCGGTGGGAACCTACGAACGGATGCAGCCAGACTTCGAGGTGACCGGCGCGGTGGGCATCTCGATGGCGAGTGAGCCGGATGCCGTGGGGCGCGACTCCGGGGAACCGATAGCGGATCTTCTCACGCAGTGGGGCGCCGATGTCGAACTCGCCTACGCCTCCCGAAACGCGCAGACCCAAGAAGAGCAGATCGACGCGATGATCGACGCCGGTGTCGAGGTGCTTCTTGTGCAACCTGTCGATGAGTTCGGTCTCTCGGAGGTGCTGTCGCGGGCCGCAGGTGCGGACATCGCCGTGGTCGCATATGACCGGCTGGTTTGGAACACGCCCGACACAGACTTCTATGTCGGATTCGACAACTTCCAGGTTGCAGTCGACGTCGCGACCGCGACCCTGGCAGGCCTGGGACTTGCGAACGTGGATGGTGAACCGGCGACAGTTCCTCCGGACCCGGTGGCGGTCGAGGTGTTCGCGGGGCCAGCGAACGACGCGTTCTTCGGCTTCGGATTCAACGGGATGGTCAAGAAGGTCTTGGCGTTTGCGCAAGCGGACGGGAGGGTGTTCTTTCCTGCAGGCGACCCGACACCCGACGCATCCGCCACTGACATCGACAACGCAGGCGATATCGCCGACCGAGTGTCGGCGGTGACGCCCCAACTCGACAGCGGTGAGCCGCTCGGCATTGCGGCGATCAATAACGACATTGCAGCCGAGGTCATCGATGAACTCAAGCGCGATGGATACACACCCGGCGATAAGTGGCCGATCGTCGTGGGCGCCGGAGGCGGAGCCGACGGGTTGCGTGCCGTACGACGGGGCGACCAGTTCGCCACGATCCTGCTCGATGAGCGCGCCCTGCATGAGACAGCTGCGGCGGTCGCGGCATCCCTACTCAGCGGTGCTTTCCCCGAATCTCTCGACGTCGACGGATACGGATACAACAACGACGCCGAACTCGTCCCCACCTATCTCGTCGAGCCAGTCATCGTGACGCAGGCCAATCTCTCCCAGACAGTCTTCGGCAGCGGCTATCTGACACCTGGGGACCTCGACGGCTAACGGATAGGCTGGCCCCGTGCTGCTCTCGGACCGCGACATCCGCCAAGAAGTCCTATCCGGCCGAGTTTCGCTCGACCCGTGGGACGCAGAGATGGTGCAACCCTCGAGCGTCGACGTGCGGCTGGACCGCTACTTTCGGCTTTTCGACAACCACAAGTATCCCTACATTGATCCAGCGGTCGAGCAGCCGGATCTGACGCGCCTGATCGAAGTCCGCCCCGATGAGCCGTTCATCCTGCATCCAGGGGAGTTCGCCCTCGGATCAACATTCGAGCAGGTCAGCCTTCCAGACGACATCGCGGCGAGGCTGGAGGGCAAGTCATCGCTCGGTCGGCTCGGACTTCTCACCCACTCCACGGCGGGCTTCATCGACCCGGGTTTCTCCGGCCATGTGACTCTGGAGCTCTCTAACGTTGCGACGCTGCCGATTACCCTGTGGCCGGGGATGAAGATCGGCCAGCTGTGCTTCTTCCGGTTGTCGTCACCAGCTGAGAACCCCTACGGTTCGGGCCCGTACGGCAACCGCTATCAGGGCCAACGTGGACCTACCGCGTCGCGGTCGCATCAGAACTTCCACCGTACCGATGTCGGCGTGCGTGAGGATCGCGCCGGCAGCGCGTAGACCCCTCGGACAGCAATCGGACACCTGTTCATCACCCGCGCGAAAGCCCCTGGCTATCGCGGGCTCTGATGATCCCTCATGCAGGCGTCTCCCGCGCCGGCCCCCGGCGAAACCCCGGCCGGGATATCTCGGTGGTGGCCAAAGGATGCCGTGGGCGCTGTGGTTGTGGGCAACGACGCGGGTGTGGTCCCGAGCGCATCCGTCCTCCTCCGGACCTTCCCCTCGATTGAGGATCCGATGGTGCAGAAGTGGATCCGTTTTCGCAACGCCATTCTCGGTGACGCCCCCGTTGCTCTCGTAACGCCCCCGGGAAGTAAGAGTTTCAAGGCGACCAGCTCGGCCGCCCGTTCCTCCCGACTCAGCGACGGTGTGCTGTACTGGCGACTGGTCGCGAGCAACAACAGAGAACTGGGCCGTAGCGCGTTCCTCTATCAGAGCGTGGAGCACGCTCGACGCCATGTCGAACGCATCATGTCGGCCTCGGCAGAGTTGACGATCGACGCCGTGGCCGATCGGCCCGCGCTCCGCCGCGGCTGGGTGCTCTCTCTGGATGCGGCTCCCGTAATGACATCCGCGCGTTGGTATTCTTCCTCGTCCACAAGCGTGTCCTCCGCCATGTCGGCACTCGCCGCTTTGCAGGGAGCCCGGGTCCTGGTCGGGCCTGCCCGCGCAGCATCGACGACACGGCTCGAACATGACTCCATCGCTGGATGACGGCTTCGTCATGAGCGCGGCAGCGGACCTCATCTCCGGCCGCTTTCGCCTGACCGAGCTACTGGGCTCGGGGGGTTCGGCGTCGGTGTTCGCTGCGGTCGACGAGCGCTCCGGCAGCGAGGTCGCCCTCAAGCTCCTGCATCCGCACCTGACCGGGCGCCCCGCCGCACGCGCGTTCTTTCTCGCCGAGGCGGGCCGCGCGGGAACCCTCCGGCATCCGCGCATCGTCTCGGTCCTGGATGTCGGGGTGGATGAGGATCGCGACGAACCGGTGGTGTGGATCGCGCTGGAGCGGGCGCCCGGCGCGACGCTCGCTGAGCATGTCCGGCTCCGTGGACCCCTGGACCCTCAGGACGCGGTAGCCCTGGTGGATGCCGTCCTCGATGCACTGACGGCGGCGCATGAGATCGGGCTCGTCCACCGCGACATCTCGCCCTCCAACGTCATGTTCGACACGGATGCCGCGGGCCACGTCGATCTCGGCAGCATCCGGCTTCTCGACTTCGGCATCGCTGACGTCACAGGCGAAGCCGCCGTCGGCGCGGCAGAGCTGCTGAGCGTCGCCGAGGGTGACGGCGTCGGGGTGCTCGGCAACGCTCGGTACCTGTCCCCCGAGCAACTTCGCGGCGAGCCCGTGGACGAGCGCGGAGACGTCTACCAAGTGGGCGCCGTGCTATACTTCGCAATCGTCGGGCAGGCTCCCTTCGCGCGCACCTCGTCGATCGAGAGTGCCCGTGCCCACCTGGAGGCACCACCGCCGGTGCCGTCCGTCGCGCGGCCGGGCGTGCCGCGCTCGCTCGACCGCATCGTCGTGCGCGCGATGCTCAAGAGCCCCGATGACAGATTCGCGGATGCCGCGGCGATGCGCGCAGCCCTCGCCGCGGCACTGGTCCTGCCCGCCGCGGCAGCTGGAATGACGACGGCAGTGGCCCCGTCCACGCCCTCGACAGTCGATGCACGCGTCGATGAGCCGAGTCCCGCGGAGACCTCGACCGGCGTCACTCGAGTGATGGGCGCGACGTTGGCCACGCGCCGTGATCCGGTCGCCGTCGTCGACCCCTTCGCCGGTGTGCACAGGCACCGTCGCTCGGGCGGCATCGCGGTCATGAGCACGGTCGCCGCGGCCGTCATCCTCGGCGTCGGGATCTCCCTCGTCACCAGCCCGTCAGCTTCTGTCACGACGGACCCCACACCCACGTCCACGGCGGCGGCTCCGACTCCGACATCCGCGCCGACGGAGTCGCCTGCGACACGCGTGGAGGTCACGGTGCCGCCGGTTGAGCAGCTCAGCGTCCCCGAGGCGATCGCCGCGCTCGAGGCGGCGGGCCTGGTGCCCGGACCTGTCACCGAGTCCGACGGCCCTTGGCCGCAGGGGCGCGTGCTCCAGACCGAGCCGGCCGCACAGTCCCGCGTCGCGCGCGGCAGCGTTGTGTCGATCGTCGCGGCCTCGGGCTTTGCCGTGATCCCCGCCGTGGCGGGGCTCCTGCCCGCAGACGCGCTGCAGGCGGTGTCGGCGGCAGGCTTCGCTCCGACAGCGTCGAATACCGGCGCGACCGCGATCGTGGTCGGCACGAATCCCGCGGAGGGGAGCCGTCTGCCGGTAGGGTCGGCCGTCGCCCTCGTCGAGCGCGCCTCGAACCCGACCCCGACCCCCAGCCCGACCACTACAACGGCCCCGACGGCCCCTCCCCCCTCGCCTCCTGCCACCCCGACTCCGCAACCGACAGGGACTCCGTGATGACCGCCGTGTCTCCTGCCGCACACATCAGCGAAAGCGCGCCTTTGCACTCTCGACGCCTTGCGTTCACCGTCCGCGCTGAGGATCAGGCAGACAGCCGCGACGCTGCGTGCCTGCCCGCTCCGTCGCCTCGTCCGCTCCGTCCCTTGACGCGAGTTCACTGCCCCACTCCGGAGGATTCCCCGATGTCCGTCATGCGCTTCCTCGGTGGTCGCGCATGACCGAGCTTCGACCCTCCCGGGATGACGCCGTGACCGACCAGCTCGCGGGTCAGGATGACGGCCAGCACGTCACGGTCTTCGACGAAGTCGCGGATGTCTTCCTCGCCGACGAGGTCACCCAGATCGTCGACGAGCCAAGGCTCGAGCATCCGATCGATGGGGCCCGCTCCCTGAAGTCGAAGCCGAACAAGGCCGACAGCATCTTCCGCGCCGTCGCCTACGCCGCGGGCGGCGTGACTGTGGCGATCATGTTGGCGGTCGGCCTGTTCCTGTCGATCCGGGCGGGATCGGCGCTGCAGGTCGCGGGCATCGGATTCCTCTTCGAGCAGCAATGGAATCCCGAGGCCGGGCAGTTCGGCATCGGCGCGGTGCTGTTCGGCACGGTCTCGATCGCGATGATCGCCATCACGATCTCGCTCCCCCTGTCGCTGGGCACGTCGCTGCTCATCTCGGAGGTCCTCCGGGGACGCCTCAAGCAATGGGCGATCACGCTCGTCGACCTCATGGCGGCCGTTCCCAGTGTCGTCTTCGGCCTGTGGGGTGTGTTCTTCCTGCAGGAGAACATCATCCCCGTGTCGCAGTGGATCTCGACCTACTTCGCGTGGATCCCGATCTTCGCCGTCACGGGCGCCGACGGCACGCCGGCCACGGATGCCAGCGCCTTCACGTCATCCGCCTTCATCGCCGGCCTCGTGGTGTCGCTCATGATCGTCCCGACCCAGACCTCGATCATGCGCGAAGCGTTCATGCAGGCGCCGCCCGGGGAGCGGGAAGCGGCCTACGCCCTCGGGTCGACGCGGTGGGGCATGATCACCGCAGTCGTGCTGCCGTTCGGCCGAGGCGGCATCATCGGCGGGACGATGCTCGCCCTCGGGCGCGCGCTGGGCGAGACGATCGCGATCTACATGATCATCTCGCCGATCTTCTACATCAACTGGGAGGTGCTGAAGACGGGCAGCAACTCGATCTCGGCCCTCATCGCTCTTCGGTACGGCGAGGCCAGTGAGTTCGGCCTGTCGGCCCTGATGGCGGCCGGACTCGCCCTGTTCCTCATCACCCTCGTCATCAACTTCAGCGCGTCGTCCATCGTCGCCCGATCGCGCTCCGGCGCACAGACGGACGGCTGATGACCACGACGATCGACGCACCCGAGCTGGTGGAGCCTGCGACCGAGGAGGCCGTGCGCCGCACCGCGATTCCCGACCCCGGTGAGACCCCCACCGGCCCCCGCCGGAGTCTGCGCGGCGTGCGTATGGATGACGTGTACGCCGTCGTGGGCGCGCTGGCCGCGGCGATGGCAGCCGCCACCCTGATCTTCGGATGGATCGCCCCCCTCACCGGACCCATCGGCTGGGTGATCGTCGCCTTCCTGCTCTTCGTCCTCTTCTACGCGCTACTGATCGCCGTCAACGCCGACGGTCGTGAAGTCGTCGACCGCGTCATGACGGTCGTGCTCGCCAGCGCCGGCATGATCCTCCTCGGGGCGCTCGTCTTCGTCGTCCTGTTCGTCATCACCCGCGGCGCGGATGCCCTCTTCCACGTGAACTTCTTCACGCAGGACATGGAGTTCGCCGGCCCACTCGATGGCCTGGATGTCGGTGGTGTGTCCCACGCGATCATGGGAACGCTGATCCAGATCGGGATCGCCCTGAGCATCACGGTGCCGCTGGGCATCCTCACCGCGGTCTTCCTCAACGAGGTGGGCGGACCCTTCGCGCGGTTCGTGCGCACCGTCACCGATGCCATGACCGCGCTTCCCTCGATCATCGCGGGCCTGTTCGTGTACTCCGCGATCATCCTGCTCATCACCGGACAGCGCTCAGGCTTCGCTGCCGCGATGGCGATCACGGTGATGATGCTCCCGATCGTCGTGCGGGCGGCGGATGTCGTCCTGCGACTTGTCGCCGGAAACCTCCGTGAAGCCTCCTACGCGCTCGGCGCCTCCAAGTTCCGCACCGTGTGGCACGTCGTGCTCCCGACGGCCCGATCCGGCTTGGCCACGGCCGTCATCCTCGGCACCGCTCGCGGGATCGGCGAGACCTCGCCCGTCCTGCTGACTTCCGGTGTGACGGCCGTCATGAACCTCAACCCGTTCGAAGGCCCGATGATCTCCCTGCCCCTGCAGGTGTTCGACTTCGTGCGATCCCCGGAGCCGAACATGATCGCGCGCGGTTTCGGGGCGGCGGCGGTGCTGATGCTGCTCGTGCTCGCGCTGTTCGCGATCGCCCGCGTCATCGGCGGCCGCGGGCCGGGAGACCTGACGCCGCGGCAACAGCGCGCAGTGCTGCGCCGCTCCCAGAACGACGCCCTGCGCATGGATCGAGCCGCGCGCGCGAGGGCCATGTCTGCCACCCCGCCCCAGGAGGACACACCATGACACGCTGGCGCACCCGCATCGCCGGCCTGATGAGCCTCGTGCTCGTGGCCGGTCTTGCCGTCGCGACTGCTGCCCCGGCGCAGGCGGCAGGATTCGAACCCATCTCAGGCTCGGGTTCCACGTGGTCGCAGAACGCCCTGGACCAGTGGCGCTCCAACGTCGCCGCGAACTACGGTCTGACAGTCAACTTCTCGGGCGTGGGCTCCACTGCGGGTCGTCGCGACTTCATCGAGGGCACGGTCGACTTCGCCGTGAGCGAGATTCCGTTCCAGTCCGTCGCCGAACCCGGCGCTTCTCCCGAGGTGCCTTTCCCCGCCAACAAGCAGCGGGGATACGCCTACATGCCGATCGTCGCGGGCGGCACGGCGTTCATGTACCACCTCGTGATCGGCGGGAAGCGCGTCACGAACCTGCGCCTCTCGGGTGAGGTCATCACGAAGATCTTCACCGGCAAGATCACCAAGTGGAACGACCCCGCGATCAAAGCGGACAACCCGGGCCTCGCGCTTCCCGACAAGACCGTGACCCCGATCATCCGCTCGGACGGCTCGGGGACGACGGCCCAGTTCACGCTCTGGATGTCGAAGCAGCACTCTGCGCTGTGGAGCGAGTTCGCGGCATCCGTCGGTCGGGGCCCCGGGCTCACCTCGCAATATCCGCTCTTCCCCGGCGCCAAGGGCCAGACGGGATCGAACGGCGTCTCTGGGTACGTGGCACAGGCCTACGGCGAGGGAGCGATCACTTACGTGGAGACCTCGTACGCGATCGAGCAGGGCTTTCCCGTGGCCAAGGTGCTCAACAAGTCGGACTACTATGTCGAGCCCACCTCGGAGGCGGTCGCGGTCGCGCTGCTGTCGGCTCAGATCAACACCGACCCCAGCTCGCCCGACTACCTCACTCAGATTCTCGACGGGGTGTATAACAGCGGCGACCCCCGGGCGTATCCGCTCTCTAGCTACTCATACATGATTGTCCCGACAGAGGTGAAGACGAGCGCCGCCGCGACATTCACCGAGGCCAAGGGCGCCTCTCTCGGCACGTTCGCCAGCTACTTCCTCTGTGAGGGGCAGCAGCAGGCCGGACCCCTCGGTTACTCGCCGCTGCCGATGAATCTCGTTCTCGCAGGCTTCGAGCAGATCAAGCGAATCCCGGGAGCGGGCGGCGCCAACGTCGATCCGAACAAGTGCAACAACCCGACTTTTTCCCCCGGAGACAACCCATCGAGCAATCGGCTCGCTGCAACCGCTCCGCAGCCCGCCGCGTGCGACAAACGCGGATCCGACCAGTGCACCAGTGGCACCGCAGGTGCCAAGGATCCGACCGACGTCTCGGGTTCGGGCTCGGGAGGCACGTCCTCGAACACGGCGGGCGCCACCACGACCACGGGAGGCGCGACCTCGGGCACCGCCGCGGGTGCCGACGTCCTTTATGACGAGTACGGAAACGTGATAAGCGGGACCGGCACTGCCGGAAGTGCCAACGTCGTCGCGTCGCCCTACACGGTGGAGGCCACCGGGTGGGGGTGGCAGCAGTCGACGATGTTGGGCGCAGTGCTGCTCCTGCTCGCCGCGGTGATCACCCCGCCGCTCGTCATCCGTGTCGTACGACGAGGAAACGGAGCCGGTCGGTGAGTGCGGGGTCTGTCATGGCGCCTCGCCGTGCGCGACGCCGCCAGCAACGGCGCCTTGCCTTGCGCGCCTTAGTGACGGGCATGGTCACGGCGCTGGCCGTGGGTGGCGTGATCGGAACGCTGCCCGCGCTCGTCTCCGCTCCGTCCGCGGCCGCGCAGGACGCTGTTCCGACCGGCACCCCGACGCCCGACCCGACCGACACCCCGACGCCCGACCCGACCGGCACCCCGGCCACCGGCGTGACCAAGACCGCGGATGACGCTCTGGTGAGCGAGGGATCACCGTTCCCCGACCTTTCGGTGACCGTCTCCCAGACGCAGGACCTCGTCCAACAGGGCATCCGCGTCAGCTACAGCAACGGTGCAGGACTCGCGAGTCAGGCGCCTGGCTCGGGGTCGGGCGGCGCCAACTACCTGCAGATCGCGCAGTGCTGGGGAGAGGATCCGGCCAACCCGGGCCATCCCGACCGGCGCACATGCCAGTACGGGGGCACGGTCGGCATCGGCGCCACCCGAGATGGCACTGTCCTTCCCACACGGGTGAAGGACCAAGATCAGGTCCACACGGCGACGTACCGCATCCTCGGTCGGGAGGAGTCGTACACCGCGATCCCGTTCGTCGGCTACAACCCTGCCGGCAAGACCGACGAGACCGCAGGCGAGGAGTTCGTCGTCAACGCCATCGAGTCCGTGAACGGGGTGAATCGGCAGAAGACGGGCGACAACGCCGTCGACGTCAACACGAACCGCTTCTTCACGCAGTACACCACCAATGAGATCGCGTGGGCTCCCTTCGCTGCCGATGGCACGGGGTCGGTGCCCTTCGAGATACAGACGGTGGCTCAGTCGACCGGTCTCAGCTGCGGTCTGCCGCAAACCCTCGACACCGGTGCGGTCGTGGGCAAGTCGTGCTGGCTCGTTGTGATCCCCCGTGGTTCGGATAGTGGGACATCCTCCACGACGCAGTCCGGACTGTGGTGGGATTCCTGGCAGCATCACATTGCGTTCGAGCTCGATTTCAAGCCCGTCGGCGTGCGCTGTGAGCTCGGACAGGCCGAGAAGCAGGTCGCCGGAAGCGAGATGATCTCGCGGGCTATGCAGTCGTGGCAGCCACAGCTGTGCACCCTGGAAAACGGCGCACCATTCGTCCTCAGAGATGCCAACGAAGCCGATGCGCTGGTCGATGCATCGCGGACGACATCCACGGCCCTGGCGATCACGACGCGCCCGCTCGATCTCGACCAGACGGCGTACACCACCGATCCGGTCGTCTACGCGCCTCTTGCCTTCGGTGCGGTGACAGTGTCGTTCTCCATTGACCGCAATCCCAGTTCGACTAACGCAACGGCCGACCAGCTCTCCCGAGCGCGGCTCCCGATGACGGCGATGAACCTGACGCCGCGATTGCTCGCAAAGCTCCTCACGGCGTCGTACTACGATGCCGTTCCCGCCGGCGCCGGTGCCGACAAGTCGCACCTCAATCTTGTGAATCGGGCGACGGGTCTGCGCACCTCCACCCCCGCACCCAGGAATCTGCTGTTCGATCCAGACTTCCGTGCCGTGAACGATCCCGAGTGGGCTGTCCAGGCCCTCGGTGACATCTCGATCTCGGACGCTCTCATGCCCAATGGGCGCTCGGACCTCGCATACCGGGTGTGGGAGTACATCCTCGCGGACTATGAAGCTCGGGAATGGCTGGCGGGGAAGCCCGACCCCTGGGGTATGACGGTCAATCCCTGGTACTCGACGAGCGACACCGTCAATCCCACCGGTCGCGGCCTTGTGCTGCCCGCCGAGAACTTCCCGAAGGCGGACCCGACCGAGAAGGTCGACGACACCACCTCCCCGGGCGGATCCGGACCGATCAACCTGGTCACCTGGCGTCCGTTCACGAGCGGATTCGCCGACGGGGCCTACCTAGTGCTGCGCGGCGACGGCAAGACGTTGGGTGCGTGGAACGGTCTGGCAACTCCCCCCCGTTACACGACGGAGCCGAAGAAGAACCTCGGGCTGCAGGCAGTGATCGCTCTGTCGACGTCGCCAGCGGCATCCCAGTACCAGACGATCACCGCCGCGCTGCAGAATCAGGCTGGAGCGTTTGTCGCCCCGAACACGGTGGGCCTTCAGGCCGCCCGCGATCTCATGACGCCTGTCGAGGATCAGCCCGCGGTCTTCGAGCTGGACTTCGCTGACGAGAAAGTCCGCGCCTCATCGGACGCCTATCCGCTGACGGTACCTCTCTACGCCGCACTCAATCCCGACCAGGAGGGGAAAGAGACGCGCGCCTCGTACGCGGCGTTCATCCGCTATGCCGTGACCGAGGGGCAGACTCCGGGCACCGACCGCGGTGATCTGCCGCCGGGCTATGCGCCTCTCACTGCGGCGCAGGCATCTCAGGCGCTGACCTCCGCGACGATCATCGAGAATGGGCGGCCCCCGACACCGACGCCGACTCCGACCGCGTCGACGCCCCCTCCCTCGACGACAACGACCACATCAGGTGGCTTCGTCTCCACGCCGCCATCCACCCCCGTCACGCCGTCCGAGACGGCGCCGGAGCAGGGGGGCGAGGTGACGTTCCAGCCCGCGGGAACGACGCCCGCCGATCCCGAGACGCCACTGGGCGCAGCGGCCATTCCCATCGGCCTCGCGGCGGGTGTGGCGGCGGCCATTGCGGTGCCGCTCATCTCGCGGTTCCGCGCGCGCGTCTGACGTCCGCCGTCACGGCGTCGATGACGGCACCTCCCGGGACTCCTCTAGACAGCGCACTGTCAACGTCCCCTTAGTCGAATACTCCCGGTTTGTTCACCTGGAGCGCCGAACCTCAGAAACGGCTTGGAATCTCCTTGCCGCCAGCCCGGAGCCACCCGCCCGAAAGGTGCAGTGTGGGCCGGATCCCCACACAGAAGAGGACCCCGTGAAGAAGCAGATTATTGGTGGTGCCGCCGCCATCGGCGTCGTCGCCTCGCTCGTTCTCGCCGCACCCGCGGCCTACGCCGAGCCCGTCGGTGACGGGTACGTTGTCGTCGGATCCGACACCCTTGAGATCGCGATGGACCTGCTTGCCAACGGCACCAACGCGAGCGGTGCTCCCGTGCGCGTTCTTGGAGCCGACGGCAGCACCGTCGACAACTTCGCCGCCGCGCCTAGCGGCGTTAACCTGCCCGGCGGAAAGATCGTTGGCAAGCCCTTCGGCACCCCCTTCCTCCGCCCCAACGGCTCGAGCGACGGCCACCGCGCTCTCTCGCGCTCGATCGACGGCACCGTCTGGAAGGACGGCTCGATCATCACCGGTCAGGTCGACATCGCTCGCTCGTCGAGCACTCCGTCCGGCGCCAACGCCAACGGCCCCGTGGCGGCTGTCCCGTTCGGTCGTGACGCACTGGGGTACGCATCCAACAACGTTGCCCTGAGTGGCCTCACGTCCTCGCAGATCGAGCAGCTCTTCGAGTGCACCCTCGACCCCAACTCGACGATCAACGGCGTCCGCGTCGGCGACATCGTCCCGGTGATCCCGCAGAGCGGGTCGGGCACGCGTGAGAGCTTCCTCTCGATGCACAGCATCAGCCCCCTCGGCGCCTGTGTCGCGACTGGTCAGGAGCACGAGACCCGCTACATCTACAGCGACACCACCGCCACGGTCCAGGTTCCGATCGGCAACACCACGACCGAGGTGAAGGGCACCACGGGCACGACGGTGTCCACCGGCTTCCCCGCGTCGGTGGTCACCGCCATGTCGGCGATGCAGTGGATCATCCAGAAGAACATCCCCGCGTACAACCGCATTGGCGCGGGCTTCGAGATCTACTCGCAGGTCCCGACGGCCCCCACGCCCGTCGACGTCAACAACGGCGTGTTCGTCCCGAACAGCGCGTTTTACGCGTCGGCCGCCGGCCGTGACACGACCCTGCTGGTGGAGTACGCCCGCATCGACGAGAACGACGCCAAGTACGACGCCGTCCTCGCTGATCTGATGAGCGGCGACAAGCTCGGCGACGTCACGACCTCGTTCCTGCCCTCCGACGTGATGTCGGCCAAGCAGGCGCTGGGCTTCGGTGTGCCGAACTCCACCACCGTCAACCGCTACAACCTCCGCGCCAACTAAGCGCTGCACAACAGGAGACAAGGGACATGAACTCGAAGAAGTTCTTCTCGCGCGCGGCTATCGCGGGTGTGGCTGCTGCTGCTCTCGTGGTGACCGGTGCGACGGGTGCCTCGGCCGCTGAGGGTCGCGATTCCGGTGACGGACGCACCCTCGAGCAGCCGCAGAGCAACGGTTCGCTCGACACGTACTTCCTGCTCGATGGGGGCACGGGTGCGTACGTCGAAACCGACACTGACAACGACGGATGGCTCGACACGGCGTTCGCGCCGTCGAAGAACCTGGTCGCTGTCGGCAACAACAACGGCACCGTCGGCCAGGCCGCGACCTACGCGGCGATGGACCCGGCGATCGTCACCGGTGGCGACGACACGTGGGACCAGCTGTATGTCGTGCTCGATGACGACATCTCGGCCGGTCGCTCGAGCTGGAGCGCGTGGACGCAGTCCTCGGCGATCAACCGCAAGGCCGCAGCGTTCACCAGCCTTACCCTGACGGGCAAGACGGGTGGATCGCCGGGCATCAACGCGGTTCTCGCTGCGGGTGGTCAGTTCCAGCACGGTCTGGTGTTCACCAAGAACAACGGTCAGACCGTTGTCGGCGCGATCTACCGCACGGTGGACATCACGGCCGGTGGCACTTACCGCATCTCCGCGGTGGAGTACCACGCCGCTGCCGCGCCCGACTTCGCGAACTACGCCGCGACGGCCGGCGCGACGGCGACGCTGCGCAACGGCAACCTGGAGCTCGCTGCCACGGCGGCGAACGCGGGCAAGACGGTCGACATCTGGGTCGAGGGGCAGTCCTCCCCGACTCACACGGATGTCGTCCTGGATGCCTCGGGTGAGGCCATCGTGACCTCCGCGATCGCCTCGGGTGCGCGTATCGCGGTTGTCGAGGGCGAGACGGTCGTCGCGTGGGTCACCACCGCCGACTACGTCGTCTCCGAGCCGACCGACGCCACCGACGCTGCCACCAAGGTGACCATCGCAGCGCCGGCGGAGGGTGTGACCACGGTCGTCATCCCCGCGGGTGTGGCCAACGCCAACCAGACGTTCACCGCGTTCGGCTGGTCCAACCCGGTCAACCTCGGCCAGGTCACGACCGACGCCAACGGTGACGTGACCGTCGACGCTGCGGCGCTCGGCGTCGGCGAGCACACGATCGCGCTCGTCGACGGCTCCGGTGACATCGTCGCCTGGGGCACCGCCGAGTTCTCCTCCTCCACCACGGGCCAGACCGATGTCACGGTTGACGTGACCGTGTCGGGGATCTTCTCGCTGACGGGTGTCGCCGCGTCGGTGGACCTGGGTGACGTCAAGCGTGGCGAGTCCACGACGGCGGCTCTCGGTGCCTTCACGGTGACGGATGACCGGGCCCTGCTGCCCGGTTGGACGCTGAACGCCTCGTCCACGCCGTTCGTCAACGCGTCGGCAGGCAACGACCAGATCGCCGCCTCGGCCCTCTCGATCGCTCCGGCGATCGTGTCGGGTGAGTCGACCGGTCTGACCGTTCCCGGCTCACCGCTGGCTGGTTCGGGTCTGTTCGCCGAGGGTGCGCTGAACTCGTCCACCCTGGAGGCGGGCACCACGTTCAACGCCGACCTCACCTTCGCCGCTCCCGCGTCGGCCAAGGCCGGGACCTACTCGTCGACCCTGACGCTGACCCTGGTCTCGAAGTAATTCCGGATGCCGGCCTCCGCCGGCGCCCCTAGAGAACCCTGTGCGGGGAGTCGCATCACGGCTCCCCGCACAGGGACAGGGGTTCCTCCTGCTGCAGCCATCGAAAGGACCCGGTGCTCGGAGTGGCTCTTCGTCCCGGTAGGGCACGTGGCGTGATCGTCGCGGCTCTCGCCGCAGCGCTCGTCCTGGGCGGCGCGCTCCCTGCTTCCGCCGACGACCCGCCTCCCCCGGTCTCAGGTGCGGGATCCGACGCTGTGAACGACATTCTGGACCGTTGGCGATGGGATGTCGCGACATCCTCCGGTCTCACCGTGAACTACTCGGGCATCGGTTCCCTCGCGGGTCGAGCGTACTTCCACGCAGGATGGGTCGACTTCGCGCTGGACGCGCAACCGTCCGTCCCGGCGTCGGGTGGCAGTGCGCCAGAGAGCCGGTCCCACGCGGGCGTGCCCGCCGTTGGCAGCGGGCTCGCGCTGGCCTACCAGCTGTGGGCCGACGGCACGTGGATCACCGACCTCCGGCTGTCGAGCTCGACGATCGCGGGGATCTTCACCGGCACGATCACCGCCTGGAACGATCCGGCCGTTCAGGCGGACAACCCCGGGGTAGCTCTCCCCGCCACCCCTGTCGTCCCGGTCCTCCGCAGGGATTACTCCGCCACGACGTTGCTGCTCACGGAGTGGCTCGCGGCCGAGCAGCCCGCCGCGTGGTCGGCATTCACCGTCGCGAACGGGATGCCCGACGCGCCCGCCGCGGTGCTCCCCGTGTTTCCGGGAGCCCGCGACTTGGCGGGTTCCTACGGTGTCGCAGGCTACGTTGACCAGGTCTACGGCGCTGGTGCGATCACCTACGTCGAGAACGCCTACGCCCAGGAGCTCGGACTCACGGTCGCGCAGGTGCAGAACGCGTCAGGAGCTTTTGTGCCACCTGCGCCGCAGGCCGTGACGGCTGCGCTGCGCAGCGCGCGCATCGATCGCGACCCGATGTCGCCCGGGTACGGCAGCCCCGACTTCCAGCCCGTCTTTGACTCCACCGACCCACACGCGTATCCCCTCTCCCACTACTCGGAGATCCTGCTCCCCACCCAGGAGAGCACGCACTTCAGCGCATCCAAGGGTGCTGCCCTCACCGCGTTTACCGCCCAGGCCCTGTGTGCCGGCCAACAGTGGGCCGCGCCACTCGGATACGCCGCACTCCCGATGAACCTCGTGGCGCACGGCTTCACCGAACTCGCGCGCATCCCCGGGTCGACAGTGGCACTCGATGTCGCAACCTGCGCCAACCCCGCGAACACGGGCGGAGCGATCTCGCCCCTCTTCGGTGAGTTCGACTCCACCGCGGGGGCGTCGGCGACCGTCGTGAACGGCAACCTCGTCATCCGCGCGACCCCCGCGCACGCCGGAGCCACCGTGGATGTCTGGGTCGAAGGCGAAGCGACGCCCCGCCACACGGGTGTCGCGCTGAACACCTCGGGGTCGGCCACCCTGAGCTCGACGGTGCCGGCGGGCCGGAAGGTCGCGCTGACGCAGGGGACATCCGTCCTTGCGTGGCTGTCCACGGCGGATGTCGAGTACCTCGAACCTTCTGACGCGACGCACGCTGCCACGAAGGTGACGATCCCCACTCCCGCGCCGGGCACCACCTCGGTGACGATCCCGGCGGGGGCAGCCCAGGCGAATCAGACCTTCAGTGCGCTGGGATGGTCGACCCCCACGTCTCTCGGCCAGGTCACGACCGATGGCACGGGAGCGGCGACGATCGATGCTTCGGCGCTCGGCCTCGGAGACCACACGATCGCCCTGGTCGACGGGTCGGGCGAGTACGTGGCGTGGGGAACGGCGACCTTCACCGCCGCGCCCGCCGAAGGCGACCTCGAGGTCAATGTCACGGCGACCGGCGTCTTCTCCCTCACCGGTGTCGCGACCTCGGTCAATCTCGGCGACGTCCAGCGCGGAGAAGTGACCTCGGCGGCCCTGCCGAACTTCACCGTCATCGATGACCGAGCCCTTCTTCCCGGATGGACGCTGACGGCGGCGGTCGATACGTTCATCAACGGTGCCGCGGGTGGCGACCAGATTCCCGCATCGGCCCTCTCGATCGCGCCGGCGATCGTGTCGGGCGAGTCGGCCGGTCTGAGCCTTCCCGGTTCGCCGTTGACTGGCTCGGGCGTCTTTGCCGAGGGTGCGTTGAACTCCTCGACGTTGGAGGCGGGCACGGTATTCAACGCCCTGCTCAGTTTCGCGGCGCCTGCGACGGCGAAGGCTGGCACCTATACCTCCACACTCACCCTCACGCTGGTTTCGAAGTAGCGGGTCACCCGCCGGAGCCGAGCGCGACCCGAGGGAGGAAACCTCTTGTAGAGGCGAGCGACACGTGTCGTTAAGGTGGTGCACTCTTCTGCTTCGTGCACCTGTGGGCGAATAGCCCAGTGAGCAGTTCACCCGAATCCGCGCGCGCCCACGGGTCCCTCTTTGCCGCTATCGCCGCCGTCGTCATCGCGCTGATGGCACTCCTCGTCGGCCCGGTCGCACCGGCTCACGCCGAGGACACGATCGGCATCTCCGCCCGCCCCGCGGGGGCGGACGGCGCAGCGGACGGCCGTACCCGGTTCGCCTACAAGACCGATCCAGGCCAGAAGATCGACGACTACTTCCTCGTCGCGAACCCCGGCACCGTCGTGCAGAACTACATCGTGATCGGCACGGATGCCTTCAACGACGACGCGGGTGAGTACGCGCTGCTCGCGACATCCGAAGAGCCCGTCTCGATCGGTCAGTGGGTGCGCTTCGAGAACGGCGATCGGCGCATCGAGTTCGCCCTCGCGCCCGGTGAGAGTCGGCTACTGCCGTTCTCGATCGAGGTGCCGACGAACGCCACACCCGGCGACCACGCGGGGGGCCTCGTCGCGTCAGTGGTGACGCCGGGTGACGAGGTGACGCTGGATCGCCGGGTCGCGACTCGGCTCTACGCGCGGGTCGCGGGACAGTTGCAGCCGCAGCTGTCCATCAGCGCCCTGGATGCCGAGTACCTCGGCGACTGGTGGAACCCCTTCAACGGCACGGTCCGGATGTACTACACGGTGCGCAACATCGGCAACGTGGCCCTGGCCACTAACACGTCCTTCGGAGTCGATACCTGGTTCGCGATTCCCGCCGCGACACCCTCCGGCGATGGGCTCCCTGAACTGCTGCCGGGGGCCGCGCGCAATGTCTCCGTCGATGTCCCCGGGGTGGCCGCCTGGCTTTACCTCGCGCCGTGGGTCGAACTCAAACCCTTCGTCGACAGTCCCGACCCTGCCAATGCGCTTCCGGTCGATCCCACGTCGCGGAGCACGATCCTCATCGCGATGCCCTGGCCCCTCCTGATCCTCGCGGCTCTCATCGCGGGCGGCATCCTCCTCGCCGGTTGGCGCCGCCGCCGCGAGGCGCAGCGAGCAGAGGAGTGGGAGCGCTTCACGGCGCGCGAAGCAGAGCTTCGGGCCGCCGAGCAGACGCTGGTGGACGCGCCGTCAGGGTCCACCGATCATCGAGGGTCAGCGTGAGCCGCCCCGCGCGTCAGGCCGGGGCTCTCCTCACACGCTGGCAGCCGACCTCTCTCGCGGCGTTCCTGGTCGTGACGTTCCTTCTCGTCGCGTCCCTCATTCCCGCCGCAGCAAGCCACGCGGAGGACGACGACACGGGCGGGACGTCGGTCTCGGTCGAGGTCACCGAAGACCCGACACCGACGCTCTCGCCGCCTTCCCCGCGCCCCGATCTGGCCACGCTCGGCGTCGCGGGCGCGTCCTTGCACTTCGGCGATCAGCAGGTAGCGGTGGGACGGAACGTCGCAGCGAACGGCGTCGGGCTGGTCTTTTCCCGCGGCGGCTATCGCGTGGAGATCTGGGGCCGAGACGGGCAGGGCGTGTCCCTTCGCGTGGACAGCAACGGCAACCTCATCGTCGACAGCGGCGGGTCGCTGTTCGTGAAGGCAACGGGATTCCAGCCGGGCACGCCCGCCGCGGTCTACCTGTACTCCACGCCGACCCTGCTCGGGCAGCTCACGACCGACTCCTCGGGGAGCTTCAGCGGTTCGTTCGCGGTTCCCCCCGGCACCTCGGCCGGGGTGCACCAGGTGCAGGTCGTCGGCACGGTCGAGACCAACCAGCCCGCTGTGCTGACCGCGGGTCTCCTCATCTACGCGTCTCCCGGCACCCCTCCGTCCACGGTCACCCAGCCGGTCAACACGGGCGGCACGAGCGGCAGCAGCTCGGGCGGTGCGACCGTCGTGCAGACACCCGTCACAGGCGACGGCGACATCGACTCCGAGCCCGGAACCCTCAACCTCGGGATCTTCTCGATCAGTGCCCTGCACGCCGTCGCCGAGCCCTCCCTGTCTCTGACAGGTGGCGCCGTGAATCTCTCCTTCACCGTCCTCAACAACTCCGCCAGCGCCTTCAACGCTGACGCGCGCTTCTGGCTCACGAGTCTGTTCGGGCAGCCCATCGGTGCCATCGACGGGATCCCGGTCGCCGATCTGCAGCCGAATGAGGCCCGACGCGTCACCGCGAGGTTTGAGAACGTCGGAAACTGGGTGCTCTATCGCGGCTACGTCACCTTCACGCCCCCCGAGGTCGTCGACAACACCGAGCTGGTCCCGATCACCCGCGAAGCCACCGTCTTCGTCCCGCCGCCGGCCGCCCTTCCCGTGATCGGCATCGCGGCGCTCGCCGCGCTGGCCATCGTCGTGTGGCTCGCGGTGACCGGCCGGCTGTGGTTCCTGCTCGGATGGCGACGTGACGAAGACGACGACGATCCGGCGGATGCCGGTGGGCCGACATCCGCGCCACCGGCACGTGAACTGGTCGGGAGTGGGGCGCCGTCGTGACCGTCACCGACGACCCGGGCACGGCCACCTCCGAGCGATCGAAGTGGTGGCAGAATCTGCCCTTCGTGCGCCCCGCCGCCAAGACGGGAGCCGAAGATGGGCCTCCGGCTCCGCCCACCCCTCCGACCCGGCGCTCGAAGCCGCCCAAGCCTCCGCGGCGGCCCCCCGTCAGGCAAGCGCCCCTGCCCCCGCTCGGTCCCGGCCAGCAGTATCTGCGCAGTTCTTTGATGGTGCTAGCGGTGCTGATGATCGCGCTGGTGCTGAGTATCACCCTTCTCGGTCAGGTGCGTCACTACGCTGCGCAGCAGCAGCTCAGCGACTCCTTCCGTGAGCAGTTGGCCGAGGGGATCGCACCTGTCACGGAAGGTGACGTCAATGACGTGCTTCTCGCCGACGGCGCACCCGTGGCCATTCTCGATATCCCCTCCATCGGGGTTCATGAGGTCGTCGTCGAAGGCACCGATTCCGAAGTCACTCAGCTGGGGCCGGGTCACCGGCGAGACACCGTGCTGCCTGGCCAGGCCGGCATCAGCGTCATCATGGGGCGAGCTGCCGCGTACGGGGGACCGTTCGGCCGCATCCAGCAGCTCGACCCAGGCGAGACCTTCACGGTGATCACCGGTCAGGGTGAGCACGAGTACGAAGTCATCGGGCTGCGCTTCGCGGGAGACCCCGCCCCGCCGGCGCTTCAGGCCGGCGACGCACGCATCGTGCTGGTTTCTGCCCGTGGACTCCCCTACCTTCCGGTCGCGACCGTACGTGTGGATGCCGAGCTCGTGAGCGATGCTCAGCCGACGGGGTTGCGGCAGACCCGTTTCGCCACACTGGATCCGGCTGAGAAGGAGATGCAGGGCGACGCGTCGATGCTGTGGGCCTTGGTCTTCGCCCTCCAGTTCCTGATCGTCGTCGAGGTTGCTGCAGTGTGGTCGTACCGGCGCATCGGCCCTACCCGAACCTGGATCGTGTTCGTGCCGCTCGCTCTCGTCGCGTGCCTGTGGGTCGCGGGCGAGATCTCCCGGCTCCTCCCGAATCTCATGTAAGGAATCCCATGAACCCGAACGAGATCAGCGAAGAGAAGACCACCGTGCTCCCCGTGCAGGATGCCGCGGCATCCGGCACCTCGACGGTGGTCGTCGACGGCCCGCCCGCCCCGCCGCAGGGCTTTGTACCTCCCGCACGCCCGGTCGCATCCGCCGGATCCGAGGCTCCAATACCGTCGGTCGGGGGGCGCCGAGGTCGCCGGTCTGGGACCGACCCGCGGGGCAAGGGTGCCAAGACCCGTCGCAACAAGCACTCGTGGGTGACTGCGGACGCCCCGCTCGCGCAGCTCGAAGGCCGCAACGTCTCGGCCTGGTTCGGGGAGCGCAAGGTGCTCGACCGTATCTCGCTGACGATGCCGGCCGGTCAGGTGACGGCGCTCATCGGACCGTCAGGATGCGGAAAGTCCACGTTCCTGCGCATCCTCAACCGGATGCACGAGCTCGTGCCGTCGGCATCCCTGGCCGGTGAGGTGCTCCTGGACGGCGACGACATCTATGACGCCTCGCGCAAGCTCGTCGATGCGCGCAAGTCGATCGGGATGGTCTTCCAGAAGCCCAACCCGTTCCCCGCGATGTCGATCTACGACAACGTGATCGCCGGGCTCAAGCTCACCGGGCTCAAGGCGGCACGGGAGGAGAAGGACGAGCTCGTCGAGACGTCGCTGATCAAGGCGGGCCTGTGGAAAGAGGTCAAGGATCGCCTGCGCGCCCCCGGCGGCGGCCTGTCGGGCGGTCAGCAGCAGCGCCTGTGCATCGCCCGCTCGCTCGCGGTCAAGCCCCGCGTGCTGCTGATGGACGAGCCGTGCTCCGCGCTGGACCCGACCTCGACCCGCGTGATCGAAGAGACGATGGTCGAGCTGAAGGAGGAGGTCACGATCGTCATCGTGACCCACAACATGCAGCAGGCTCAGCGGGTCTCGCAGCAGTGCGCATTCTTCCTGGCCTCGCAGGGCACGCCCGGCGTGATCGTCGAGCACGGCGACACCGAGGCCATGTTCAGCGACCCGATCGACCCGCGCACGTACGACTACGTCAACGGTCGCTTCGGCTGACCGCCCGGGTGGCTGAGGCTGCCGAGGTGGCGAACGTGGCTGAGGTGGCGACGTAGCGTGGGCGGCTGGGTCGCGTGAGTCAGCGTCAGCTCGCCGCGGTCTCACGCCCGCGCGCATAGCCGGCGTCGAAGCCCCGCTCATACGCGCGCTCGTCGTGACGGTGCCCGGAGTTCCCGCGCTTGCCGCGGCCGCGGCAAGCGCGGCAGTGAGGTGCGTAGTCGGGGTCGGGCTCGAACGCCGGTCCGAATCCCGAGCGGAGGCCGGAGCCGAAGCCGCGTCCGAAACCCGGACCGAATCCGGGCCCGAACGGACGGCCGGAGCGTCCGCGCCCGAACCGGCCGAACCCGGCAAGATCGTCGATGTCGTCGACGTCGTCGCCGCCGAGTTCCCGGGCTATCGCCTGGAGTGATGCGATGGTCGTGGCGTAGTCCGCGGGTGAGACGGCACTCGACACGCGCTCACGGATGCCCGACACGGCCTCGGCGAGGCGTTCCTTCATCTCGCGACCGGCGTCGGTGAGCGACCACTCGCCCGATCCGTTCTGCTCGATCCAGCCGCGCTTCTCGAGTCGACCCATCCGCTTGCCCGGGGCTGTTCGAGCCCAGGCATGAGTGCCGTCGATGATGTTCAGCAGCATCCAATCGCGGCGATCCGCGCCGAAACCAGCGAGGCGGGTGCCGAACTCGCGGGTGATCAGCATGTCGACCAGGCGCAGCCAGTAGCCGAGCGGGCGGTCACCTGCGGGGGAGGTCTCTTCGTTGTGTTCTTCATGGGTGTTCATGGTGAATCCTCTCTGGCGGGCGAAGTCCGCGTCATTCCCGGCGCGCCCGATTGGCGCTGCTCCGGAAGTCCATGTACAAATGCATGTACTTGTATGGTGACATATAGCAGTATCCATGTCAATGCGCATGTAAATTGGAGGGATGCCGAGTTCGTCTTCCGACCCCGTCGACCAGATTGCGACAGCCCTCGTGCGGTTGCGCGGACGCGGCGGGCCGCGCGGGTGGGCGCCACCCGGCTCGCACGGGCACCACCCGCACGGTCGCGGTGCAGCCGACCGCGGCTCCGTTGGGGACCGGCCGGCCGAGCACGACGAGTCATCCCGCCGACGCCGGCGCGACGAACCCGGCTTCGGCCCCCCGGGGGGCTGGGGGCCGTGGATGGGCCCGATGGGGCCGATGGGTCCACGGGGGGGCGCCGCGCGCATCGCAGGCCCTGCACGAATGCGGGTGCTCGAGGCCCTCGCATCCAGTGATCGCCCGCTGACCGTCAGCGAGCTCGGCGAGGCGATCGGGGTCGACCAGCCCCGCGCGTCACGCCTCGTGCAGCAGGGGGTCGAGTTCGGACTCGTGCGCCGTGAGGCCGATCCGGACGACGCCCGGCGCACGCGCATCGTCCTCACCGACAAGGGTTCGGCTCTCGTTCGCGGATTCCGGGATCAGCGCCGCGATGCGATCACGACGGCGTTGGCATCCTTCACGGATGCCGAGCGCATCGATCTGGCGCGCCTGCTGACGAAGCTCGCCGACGCCTGGCCGACCTAAGGGTCGGAGGCATCACGGGGGAACAACGGATGCCGAGTGGATCATCCTGCTTTGAGGAGTTTCCTGCCTGGACGGTGTGACGTCAGCGGGCTGCGGAACTACGCCGCCCCGCGCTTCGGCAGCCGAACGAACAGCAGCAGGATGAGCCCGAGCAGCAGCACGAGAGCGATTCCCAGCACGCCGTAGATCGTGGCCCCGAACAGGGTGATCGCCAGGGCCCACATCAGCGGGGAGAGGAAGCTCGCGACGCGACCGGTCGTTGCGTAGAGGCCGAAGATCTCGCCCTGCATCCCCGTCGGCGTCACGCGGGCCAGCAGCGATCGACTGGCCGCCTGGGCGGGACCGACCATCGACGACAGCAGCAGCCCGCCGATCCAGAACACCACGACACCCGCGGACTGGAACGCGAACACCACCAGAGCCATGACGACAAGTGTCGTCAGTGCCACCACGATCACCGACTTCGCGCCGAAACGGTCGTCGAATCGTCCCGCGATGATCGTGGAGATACCGGCGACGACGTTCGCGGCGATCCCGAAGATCATGACCTCGTTGGCGGTGAACCCGAACGACACCGACGCGAGGATCGCTCCGAACGCGAAAACCCCCGCCAGTCCGTCGCGGTAGACCGCGCTTGCGATGAGGAACCAGAAGGTGGGGCGGTGCTCCCGGTACAGGTGGGCGATGTCGACGAACAGCGCAACGTAGCTCTGCACGAAGCTGATCTTGCGCCCCGGAGCCGTGGGCGGCGGTTCGGGAACGTTGAGGAACAGCGGAATAGCGAACACGATCGTCCACACGGCGCAGCCGACGGCGATAAGGCGGTAGGCGAGCCCGTTGCTCGTGTCCATTCCAAACCAGTCGGCGAACGTCAGGGCCACGACGATCACCAGCGCAACGATTCCACCGATGTATCCCAGGCCCCACCCGAGCCCGCTCACGCGGCCGACGGACTTCGGAGTCGACACCTGCACGAGCAGGGCGTTGTAATTCACTCCCGCGATCTCGCTCGCGATCGCGCCGAGGGAGAGGACGATCGCGCCGTACCAGAAGAAGGCCGGGTCGGCGAAGGTGAAGAACAGCGCGAACTGAAGCAGAGCCAGCAGAATCGTGAAGATGCCGAGCCAGCGCTTCTTGCTCCCTCGTCGATCGGCCTGTTGGCCGAGCACGGGGGCCAGCAGCAGGATCAGAAGACCCGCCGCGAAGGTCGCCCAGCCGTAGCCGCTCGAGAGGTCGGCGAGGCCTTGGCAGTACGGGCTTCCCGCATCGGCGTCGAGGGCGCAGTCGATGCTGCCGTCGGCGTTGAGCGCGGCGATCTCGGGGGGCAGGAAGCTGTCCGAGACGAGGTACAGGGAGGCGAAGACGAAGGTCAGGATGACGGAGTTGAACGGCTGCGTCGCCCAGTCCCAGAACGCCCACGACACGACCTGCTTGCGGGGGATGTCCCGTTCCTCGACCGAGTCCTGAAAGAGCACTGCGACGCTCTCGAGAGCATCCGTGTCGGTGGTCGGCGGGGGAGTCGGCACACCCAGCGGGTCGGATGCCGAAGGGCCGTTCGCGCGGAGTTCGGGCTCACTGTCGCTCATTCGCCATACGCTAGGGCCACGGGGTGAACATTGGGTAGCCCCGAGGTGGGAGACTAGAGGCATGCCCGTCCACGTGGAGCGCGCCGAACTGCCCGGTATCGGCATCCGTCACGACATCCTGACCGACGACGGCCGTCGTCTATCGGTGGTGAACTTCCGCGACGGCGGCCGCGAGATCGCGATCTCGGACGAGGACGACCCGGACCGCTGCGGCGACACGCTCGCGCTCACGGATGACGAAGCCACCGCCCTCTCGGAGGTGCTCGGCGGGTCGTTGATCCTCACTCAGCTCGCCGGCCTTCGCGAAGCCGTCGCCGGTCTTCACATGGAGCAGATCCCCGTGCGGGCTGACTCCCCCTATGTCGGTCGTCCCCTGGGGGACACGAAGGCGCGGACGCTCACTCGTTGCTCGATCGTGGCGATCGTGCGGGAGACGGGCGTCATTCCCGCGCCGGGCCCCGCCGATCTGCTGCTCGCGGGTGACACGCTCGTCGTCGTCGGCACCCGCGAAGGACTCGAGCACCTGGTCCGGATCCTGAACGGCGCCTGATCGATGCATGACGGCGCGCTGCTCTTCTTGGAGATCGGCGCACTTCTGTTCGGCATCGCGCTGCTCGGGCGGTTGGCGGGACGCATCGGAATCTCGCCCATTCCCCTCATCCTTCTGGGCGGACTCGCCTTCGGCGAGGGAGGGATCCTGCCGATCTCACAGGGCGAGGAGTTCATCGAGGTCGGAGCCGAGATCGGCGTCATTCTGCTGCTCGTGATGCTCGGCCTCGAGTACAACGCAAAAGAGCTCATGGGGAGCCTCAATCGCTCCCGCGTGGCCGGCGCGCTGGACATGGTGCTCAACGCGATTCCAGGCGCCATCGCCGGATTCCTGCTCGGGTGGGGGCCGATCGGCGCCCTCGTGCTCGCGGGTATCACCTGGATCTCGTCATCCGGTGTCGTCGCGAAGCTCCTGCAGGACCTCGGACGCCTGCCCAACCGCGAGACGCCGACAATCCTGTCGATCCTTGTCATCGAGGACCTCGCGATGGCGTTCTACCTGCCCATCCTGACGGCGGTGCTGGTCGGAATGGATCTCGGGGCCGGCGTGATCAGCGTCACGATCGCGCTCGCGGCGGTTCTCGTCATTCTGTGGGTGGCCCTTCGGCACGGTCCCCTCGTGTCGAAGCTGGTCTGGTCCAAGCGCGCAGATGTGCTCCTGCTCTCGGTGCTCGGGCTCACGCTCATCGTGGCAGGGCTGGCCGCGGAGGCGAACGTGTCAGCGGCGGTCGGTGCCTTCCTCGTCGGCATCGCGATCTCGGGTCCGGCGGCGGAACACGCGACGCAGGTCCTGACGCCGCTGCGCGACCTGTTCGCGGCGGTGTTCTTCCTATTCTTCGGTCTGTCGACCGACCCCGCTGACCTTCCGCCGGTGCTCGTTCCCGCCCTCATCCTGGCGATCGTGACGATGGCGACGAAGGTGCTCACCGGGTATGTCGCCGCACGCAAAGCCGGCATCGCTGAACCCGGCCGCTGGCGTGCCGGGTTCGCGCTCACGCCGCGGGGGGAGTTCTCGATCGTCATCGCGGGACTCGCCGTCTCGGCGGGAGCAGACAGGTCCCTCGCGGCGTTTGCGACCGCCTACGTGCTCATCACGATCGTCGTGGGGCCTCTTCTGGCGCGCATCCCCGACACTCCGTGGTTCGACCGCTGGGCGAAAGAGCGCCAGAAGGCGCGACGGATGCGGCAACGCGCGGCGGCGGCAGAAGGCTGACGGCATCCGGAGTCGGACGGTACGGTGTGGACATGAGCACGCCTGCGGCGCCCGACTCGCCCCGAGGCGACACCGCGTCGGGGAGTTCGGAAACCCCCGCGGCGCACAGCGACCAGAGCCGCTCCCCTACGCAGCGGCGCTACGATCGGCTCTTCAACACCGGCGGCAGCCGCGCAGTCGGCGCCTACCTTCGCGAGCGGGTCTACGCCACCTTCACAGGCCTCGCGATCGTGCTGGTGGTCTCGCAAGCCGATCACGCGGATGCCGATCACGCGCTGCTCGCGCTGTTGTTCGGCGTGCTGGGCATCACGATCGCGGGCCTCGTGTCCGATGTCGTCTCCCACCTGGCGGTGGGGGGGAGTTCCCCCACGGGGCAGATTGGATCGTCCTGGTCCGCGTCGCCGCCGGGGGCCCGTCGACGGTGGTGGTGCCGGGCGGGCTCGTGCTGCTCGGGTGGCTCGAGATCATCCCGCTCTCGACGGCCATGACCGCCGCCGCCGCGGTGTACATCGCGACGCTCGCGCTCATCGGATGGCTTGCGGTTCGCCGGTCGCACGCGAAGTGGTGGGAGCGTGTGCTGGCCCTCGGCATCCTCGTGGCGCTCGGCCTGCTCGTGATCGCGCTGCAGACCGTCGCCAAACTCGTCTGACAGTCGCGTCGCGGATGGCGAGCAGTCAGATGCGGCGCCGACGGTAGTCCTGCTCCAAGATGGCGTACACGGCAGTGTCGACCCACTCGCCTTTGAGCCAGAGATTCTCCCGCAGGTGCGCCTCGTGCCGCATGCCGAGTCGTTCGCATACCGCGGCCGACGCCTCGTTGCGCGGGTCGAGCTCCGCATACACGCGGTGCAGGCCGAGCTCCTCGAAGGCGAGCCGCAGGATGATCTCCGCCGCCTCGGTCGCGTAGCCCTTGCCCCGTTCGCCAGGCGACAGCAGCCATCCGATCTCGGCGGTCCTGTCATCCGTGCTCGCGAGCTTCACATACAGGGTGCCGACGAGACGTCCTGCCGCATCGCGGATCGCCGGCTGCACGTAGTCCCCACTGTTCTCGAGTCGGTCGTGGGCGCCATCACGCTCGATGGCGGTCGCGACCTCGTCGCGGGTGCGGGCGCTGTAGAGCATGTACCGCACGGTCGTCGGATCGCCCTGGATCGCACTGAGGGCGTCGAGGTCGTCGGCGCGCAGCAGATCGAGCGTCACTCGCTCGCCGCTGAGTGGAGTGAAGTGCCAGGGAAGGGTCACGGCTTCATTATGACTCCCACGAAACTTGATATGACTCGACTCAGGTTCGGTTGACAGGGGGCGGCCCGCTCGCTACGCTTGAGTCATCGCGACTCAACCTCGTGCACTCACGCGGTCTGCCGCGAGTCGACTTTCATCCGGAACACCGCTTCCACAGAAACAAGGAGAAACAGATGCCACGTGCAGTGGGAATCGACCTCGGAACCACCAACTCCGTCGTCAGCGTCCTCGAGGGCGGCGAGCCCAAGGTCATCGCCAACGCCGAGGGCTTCCGCACCACCCCGTCGGTGGTCGCGTTCACCAAGGACGGCGAGGTGCTCGTCGGCGAGACCGCCAAGCGCCAGGCCGTCACCAACGTCGACCGCACCGTCTCGTCGGTCAAGCGCCACATGGGCACGACCTGGACTTTCGATGTCGACGGCAAGAAGTACACGCCGCAGGAGATCTCGGCGCGAATCCTGGCCAAGCTCAAGCACGACGCCGAGCAGTACCTCGGAGACTCGGTGACGGATGCCGTCATCACGGTTCCCGCGTACTTCAACGACGCCGAGCGGCAGGCCACGAAGGAGGCCGGCGAGATCGCCGGTCTGAACGTCCTGCGCATCATCAACGAGCCCACCGCTGCGGCGCTGGCCTATGGCCTTGACCGCGGGAAGGAGGACGAGCTCATCCTCGTCTTCGACCTCGGTGGCGGAACCTTCGACGTGTCCCTGCTCGAGGTGGGTAAGGACGATGACTTCTCGACGATCCAGGTGCGCGCCACCGCCGGCGACAACCGCCTCGGCGGTGACGACTGGGACCAGCGTGTCGTGGACTACCTGATCAAGCAGTTCAAGGACACCACCGGCGTCGACGTCTCGGGCGACAAGATCGCGCTGCAGCGCCTCAAGGAGGCTGCCGAGCAGGCGAAGAAGGAGTTGTCGAGCTCGGCATCCACGAGCGTCAACCTCCCCTACCTGTCGCTCACGGAGAACGGTCCGGTGTCGCTGTCCGAGACGATCACCCGCGCCAAGTTCGAAGACCTCACCAAGGACCTGCTGGACCGCACGAAGAAGCCGTTCGAGGACGTCATCCGTGAAGCCGGCATCAAGGTGAGCGACATCGACCACGTCGTGCTCGTCGGAGGATCGACGCGTATGCCCGCCGTCAGCGACCTCGTCAAGAAGGAGACCGGTGGCAAGGAGCCCAACAAGGGTGTCAACCCGGATGAGGTGGTCGCCGTCGGCGCCGCCCTCCAGGCCGGTGTCCTCAAGGGCGAGCGCAAGGATGTGCTGCTCATCGACGTGACCCCGCTGAGCCTCGGCATCGAGACCAAGGGCGGGATCATGACCAAGCTCATCGAGCGCAACACGGCTATCCCGACCAAGCGCAGCGAGACCTTCACGACCGCAGACGACAACCAGCCGTCGGTCGCGATCCAGGTTTTCCAGGGCGAGCGCGAGTTCACCCGCGACAACAAGCCGCTGGGGACCTTCGAGCTCACGGGTATCGCTCCGGCGCCGCGCGGGATTCCGCAGGTCGAGGTCACCTTCGACATCGACGCGAACGGCATCGTGCACGTGTCCGCGAAGGACAAGGGCACGGGCAAGGAGCAGTCGATGACGATCACGGGTGGCTCGTCGCTTCCCAAGGAGGACATCGAGCGCATGGTGCGCGAGGCCGAAGAGCACGCCGCCGAAGACAAGAAGCGCCGTGAGTCCGCCGAGACGCGCAACCAGGCTGAGACCCTCTCGTACTCGATCGAGAAGCTCATCAAGGACAACGAGGACAAGCTGCCCGAAGAGGTCAAGACCTCGGTGCAGGCGGATGTGGATGCCCTCAAGGCGGCGCTCGCAGGAGATGACGACGACGCAGTGAAGGCTGCGTTCGACAAGCTCAACCAGAGCCAGTCCCAGCTGGGTGAGGCCATCTACCAGGCGGGCCAGGCTGCGGGCGAGAACCCCGACCCGGCTGCGAACGAGCCGGGTGCCGGGACCGTTCCGAACCCCGACGAGGACGTCATCGACGCCGAAGTCGTCGACGACGAAGACGAGAAGAAGTAACCAGAGATCATGGCAGGCAAGGACGACGAAGAGCCCACACGTTCGGAGAAGGACTCCGGAGTCGGACCTGGCGGCAGCGCCCCTGACAGCGCGAGCGCTGACGGCGAAACCGCGGCACCGGGGCCGGAGGACACCACCTCCGGTCCCGGCGCCCCCGGCGCCGAACCGGACGACCTGACGGTCGACGACATCCTCGGTGCCGCCCAGTCGGCGGATGCCGCAGCGGCAGAGGATGTCGTGCTCGCCGACCTGGAGTCGGCGTTGCTGACCGACCTCAAGAGGCTGCAGGCGGAGTACGCGAACTATCGCCGCCGTACGGAGGAGCAGCGAGAAATCGAGATCGAACGCGCCAAGGGCGCGGTCGCCAAGGGCTTCATCCCGGTTCTCGACGATCTCGACCGCGCCGAGAAGCACGGCGATCTCGAGGAGGGCACGCCCTTCGCGGCGATCGCGGAGAAGATCCGCACCGTCGCCGAGCGGCTCGGGGTCACCTCCTACGGCGAGGCGGGCGAGGTGTTCGACCCCCAGCAGCACGAGGCGATCTTCCAGCAGCCCACTCCCGGGGCGACGGAGACGACGATCCTCGAGGTCGTGGAGGTCGGGTATCGACTCGGATCGATCGAGCTTCGCCCAGCGAAGGTCGTCGTCGCCGTGCCGGCTGAGTAGCACGGAGGACAACCGATGGCCAGTCAAGACTGGTTCGACAAGGACTTCTACAAGGTCCTCGGCGTCTCGAAGGATGTCTCCGCAGCGGACCTGAAGAAGACCTACCGCAAGCTCGCGCGGCAATACCACCCGGACTCGAACGCGGGCGATGCCACGGCTGAGGCGCGGTTCAAGGAGATCAGCGAGGCCTACGCGGTGCTGTCGGACCCCGAGCAGCGCGAGGAGTACGACCAGATCCGCGCGATGGGTTCGGGCGCCCGCTTCACGGCGGGCGGGCAGGGCGCCGGCGGCTTCGAGGACGTCTTCAGCCGATTCGGGCAGAGCCGCGGCGGGTACAGCTACGAGAGCGCGGACTTCGACGACATCTTCTCGATGTTCGGCCAGGCCGGAGGGGGCTCGTTCGGTTCGGGACGCTTCGGTCAGGCATCCGGTGGCTTCCGCGGCTACGGCGGTCCGACGCGGGGGGCGGATGTCACCGCTCGCACGACGATCGACTTCGTCACCGCCACGAAGGGCGAGACCATCACGCTGCAGTCCGAGGACGGGCACCCCTTCAAAGTGAAGATTCCCGCGGGCGTCGCTGATGGACAGAAGATCCGACTGCGCGGGCGCGGCCGTCCCTCGCCCGATGGGGGAGAGAACGGCGACATCGTCGTACAAGTCACCGTCCGCCCGCATCCGGTCTTCACCCGCGACGGGCTGAACCTGCGCGTGGTCGTTCCCGTGACTTACACCGAGGCGGTGTTCGGAGCGACGATCGAGGTGCCGACTCTCGGCGGAGATCCGGTGAAGCTGCGCGTTGCCCCGGGCACCCCGTCCGGGCGCGTCCTGCGCGTGAAGGGCCGGGGCGTGCAGACGCAGAAGGGTACCGGCGACCTCCTGGCCGAAGTGCAGATCGCTGTTCCCACGCACGTCGACGGTGCCGCACGCGAGGCCCTGGAGAAGTACCGCGAGGTCGAACCGAAGGAGAACCCCCGCGCCGATCTGCTCGCGCGCGCGGCGGGATGAGCAGTCGAGCTGAGGACATCCGATCGAGAGGAGGAGAAAGGACGATGAGAGGCCCTCATCTTCGCCGATTCCCCTCGTGCCGAGGGGGTGGGCTCGATGCCTGAATCCGAGATCGACGACGAAGCCCCGATTCTGGCGATCGCGGCGGCGGCTGAGCTCGCGGGCATGCATCCGCAGACGCTGCGGCAGTACGACCGGCTGGGTCTGGTCGTCCCCGCCCGGACGCAAGGCGGATCGCGGCGGTACTCGTTGCGCCATGTCGAACAGCTTCGGGAGATCGCACGGCTGTCGGGTGAAGGGATGAGCCTTCCCGGCATCGCCCGCATCCTCGAACTCGAAAACCGCGTCCGTGAGCTTCACATGCGTGTCCGCGATCTCGAGGCTCGGGTCGAGGCGGAGCTTGCCAGCCGGCCCGGCGCGCGGGTCTTCGCCGCCGGCACCAGCGGCTCGGTGATCACCCTTCGCCACGGTCGGCGAGTGCGCCGCGCGACCGAACTCGTGCTGTGGCGGCCGCGTCATGGGTTGCCGCCAGCGCCCGATGCCCCCGACGAAGACTGATTTCGCGGGCGGCGCCTGCGCTACTCTCATGCCGTGACCGAGACGCCCCCGCCTGACGCGGCACCTGCTGTGACAACGGCGCCACCGCCCCATGCCGACACGCGCCGGGCGCACCGCGTCGTTGCGGCTGAGGCGTCGGGGCAGGCCGGGGAACGCACGCTCGAGTCCCTGGGCCTGGGCGTGGGCACGGTCGCCTTCCTCGTCGTCGTTCTGATCGCGCTGGCCGTCTTCCGCTTCGAGTCAGCCCCCATCTCGGGCCCGGGCTCGGTAGGGCAGTTCTCAGCCATCGCCTCGGCCGCCGCGGGGATCCTCGCCTTCATCGCCGGACGCTACATCGTGCACCGGAACGAGGCCGGGCAGCGTCTCACCGTGCTTGACTATCTCGACATCGCGGCCCTCGCCTTTGCCCATGGGATCATCGCGCTCCTGTCCTGGACGCTCCTGGCCGTGATCCTCACGGACGCCTTCATCGGTGCCGAGGTCTTCGCTCTGCCTTTGCTGGCACTGTCGGGTGCGGCCGCAGCAGTCACCGCCTACCTGGTGTTCTACTCGGCGACGCACATGGATCTGCCGCTGCTCGCGGTCATCCTCGCCGTGTTCCTCGTCGAAGGAGTTCTTGCGGCGATGCTCACCGCGAGCGATCCGTACTGGTGGAAAGACAACCTGTCGGCGCTCGGGATGACGAACGACCTCTCCGCCATGACCTTCAACCTCACCCTGATCGTCGCCGGCTTCATCGTCACGACCCTCGCTCGCTACACGACCCGCGGGATCCCGACCTCGCATGCGCACGGCATCCGGTGGGTGCGACTGTGCCTCGTCCTCGTCGGCATCTTTCTCGCCCTCGTCGGCGTCTTCCCGGTCAACGACTTCTTCTGGCTCCACACCGGGTTCGCATCCGGTATGGCCGTCGTGTTCGGCGTGCTCGTCATCCGTCTTCCCGTGTGGATCCCCGGCATTGCGCGTCCCTTTGTGGCACTCGGATGGCTGTTCATCGGGGTGATCGTCATCCTGGCGATCTACTTCGCTGTCGGGTACTACACGCTCACGGCGGTCGAACTCGTCGCCGGCATCCTCGTCTTCTCGTGGATCATCCTCTTCATCCGCAACGCGGCAGCGTTGGAGACCGACGTCAGGACGCCGTGACTCCCGCAGCCGGATGGTCCTCGATGATCATCTCCGGCGCACGGGCGACCACGAGCCAGGTCGGCAGGATCGCGACGCACATGATCGCGAGGATGCCGATGTCTCCGACCATCGCGACGGCGACGAACAGTGCGATCCAGCCGTCGCGGGCGATCGCGAGCGTGAAGCCGAGCACGCCGCTCGCGAGGGCCAGGCCGAACGGGATCGACGGGAAAAGCGCGTGGGCCACCATCCCGAACGCGACGCCGAGGAAGATGGCGGGGAAGACCCGCCCACCGCGGAAACCGAAGGATGCGGCCACCACGAGAGCCGCGAGCTTGATACCCACGAGCGCCAGCAGACCCGCCCACCCGATCGCCCCGTCGAGGGCGATGAGCTGAGCGCTCTGTTCCAATCCCTTGAAGAGGGTGAGCGGACCGCCGAGCGCTCCGAGCCCCCCGAGGAGGAGGCCGCCGGCCAGGCTCAGAAGCAGCGGGTTCGGCATCCGTTGGCGCAGAAACGGATGCAGGGCCTTGAAGGCCACGATGCCGACCAACGCGATTGCGGCGCCCGCGCACGCGATGACGGATGCCGACACCAGATCGATCGCCTGCGGGTTCGTGTAGGGCGCAATACTCGCGATTGCACCCAGGCCGCCGCCGAGCACGAGGGCCGTGATCGTCCCGGTGGCTGCCGCCACGAGCGGCAGGAACAGCTTGTCCCACAGCGCGCCGCCGCCCGAGGCGAGCGCGCCGGTGAAGACCAGCGCCGCGGCGACGGGCGTGCCGAACAGGGCGCCGATCGTGCCGGCGGCGGTGAGGATGACGACGAGCTGAACCGGGATCGCGGGCCACAGTCGCGTCACGATCCACACCGCCAGCGCCGTGTTGATCGCGATGATCGGGCTCTCAGGCCCAAGACTCACGCCGCCGATGAGCGTCAACAGGATCACGACGATGATGCTCGGGACCGCGCGGACCGGCTGCGGCGGCGCGATGAGTTCCACGGTCGCGGAGTCCTGTCCGCCGTGGCCGGGCATCTTCCACACGACCATGCCGACGAGGAAGCCGGTCAAGGCGAGCACCCCGAAGATCCACCACGGCGAATCGCCGTCCGCCCCCAGTGATTCCGGCAGTGCCTCCCACACCCAGTGCGCGCCGACATGCGCGACCTCGTCGAGAGCCCACAGCATGAGGCCTGACAGGATGCCGATGAGTGCCGCGGGGATCGACAGGGCGACGAGCGTGCGAGAGCTGCTCGTGAACGCCCACGGATTCGGGTTCGAGACCATGTCGCTCACCCTAGGGCGCAAGCGGTGGTCGCGGTAACCGACTCTCGGCGAGGGCGCGGGGGCTCTGACTCGCGGCTCACTACTCTCAGACCATGACCGAAGAACGCTGGCAGAAGCTGACGTACTGGCCGCTGGTCGTGGCCTCCCTCGCCTTCATCGCCGCCTATTCATGGCAGGTGATCGCCAATCTGCAAGGCCCCGAGTACGCCACGATGCGCTTGGTGATGGCGGTGACATGGGTCATGTTCGCGATTGACTATCTGGTCCGGCTCGGCCTTACGCCGAAGAAGGGGGCATGGTTTCGCGCGCACCTCTTCGATCTCGCCGTCGTCGTCCTGCCGGTACTCAAGCCCCTGCGGCTGATTCGCGCGATCACCGAGA
This sequence comes from Microbacterium sp. bgisy207, assembly GCF_965345035.1. GTDB lineage: Bacteria > Actinomycetota > Actinomycetes > Actinomycetales > Microbacteriaceae > Microbacterium. The sequence goes on along the minus strand of NZ_CBDRMG010000004.1, from coordinate 56,234 downwards.
TCCAGAAGATGTCGCGGGGCGACCAGCTACGAACCCAGGCTGCCGTCCTGGCGGGCGGCACGGTCGCCATCCTGATCTGGATCTGTTCCCTCGCGGTGCTGGAGGCCGAGCGGCCGGCACCCGGCGCAAACATCCTCAACTTCGGCGACGCGATTTGGTGGGCGTTTGTCACGGTGACGACGGTCGGTTACGGGGATCTCTACCCCATTACGGCGTGGGGGCGGATCGTCGCCGTCGTGCTGATGTCCGTCGGGATCGGTGTCGTGGGCGTGGTGACGGCAACGACGGCATCCTGGTTCGTGGAGCGGGCGGCCACCCTCTCGGGTAACGACGACCAGGAGGCCGCCACTCGCGGGCAGGTTCGTGAGCTCTCGCGTCAACTCGAGGCTGCCGTCAAGGGTCTGCCGAAGGGCGCCGACGAGTCGTCCCCGCGCCAGACGCGGGCCGACCCGCCTCCGGCATCGTCCTGACCGGCCGGTGCACTGGCGGCCGCGGTAGCCTGGCGCGGTGAGTTCCGCTCAGCCGTCGCCCGCGTCGTCAGGACTGTCGCCGATGCTGCGGGTTCTGCTTGGTCTTGCGGCCGCCGTCGTCGTGTTGGTCGGGCTCTCGTGGGCGCGTGAGATCGTCGGCCCGCTCGCACTCGCGGCCGTCATCGTGATCATCTGCCATCCGCTGCACGGCCTGCTGCGCCGTCGGGGATGGCCCGCCTGGACGGCCACGACCGCTGTCGTCCTGCTCGCGTACATCATCCTCACGGCGATGGCGTTGCTCCTGTGGTTCGCGGGAACGCAGTTCGCACGCCTGGTCGTGGACTATCTCGGGCAGCTGCAGGCAACGGTCGACGGAATCGAAGAATGGCTCGCCGCGATGGGCTGGGATGGGCAGGCGGCGGACACGATCGCGTCCCTTCTGGAGCCCTCACGGCTGCTGAGCCTTGCCACCTCGGTGTCGGGCATGGTCGTGGCCGTCGCCGTCGGGCTGTTCTTCGTGCTGGCCTACGTCATCTTCATGGCTGCGGATGCGGCACGCTACGGTCGGCTTCGCGCTGTCTTTGGTCACTCCGTCGATGCCACCCTGGCGCGCATCCGTACCTTCAACGTCGGCACCCGGCGGTATTACATCGTCAACGCCATCTTCGGCGCCGTCGTGGCCATCATCGATGGCATCGCGCTCGCGGCCATCGGCGTTCCGGCGCCCGTGGTGTGGGCGATCCTCGCATTCGTCACGAACTTCATCCCGAACATCGGCTTCGTGCTCGGCCTTATCCCGCCGGCGATCCTCGCGCTGGTCGTGGGCGGCTGGCCGCTGTTTCTTGCCGTGATCGCGATCTATAGCGTCGTGAACGTCGTCCTGCAGGTGCTCATCCAGCCGAAGTTCGTGGCTGATGCGGTGAGCCTGAGTCTCACGCTGAGCTTCTTCTCGGTGATCTTCTGGACCTTCATCATCGGTCCGCTCGGCGCGATCCTGTCGATTCCGCTGACCCTGCTCGTGCGCGCGTTGATCCTCGAGGCCGACCCGGATGCCCGTGTGCTGCGCTGGCTGAGCGGGGACCGGGACGCAGCCCCCACCGCTGAGCCTCCCCCCGTGGCAGCCGCGGCGCCCGACGCTCCTGTGGCGCCCGACTCGGACCCGTCCGATGCCCCTGCCCCGACGACGACGCCAGACGCATCTGCCGCACCCGAGACGCCACCTCCCCTCCCACCGCCCCCGCGGGACTGACGCTCGGAACCGGGCTTCGGACCGGATCCCGCGGGGTCGGTGGGCTGGAGGCGCTCAGGAGAGGAGTTTTGCCTTCGCCGCAGCGAACTCCTCGTCGGAGAGAACGCCCGCATCTTTGAGCGCGGCGAGCTTCTGGATCTCGGCGACGATGTCGACGGCGGGCGCTGCGGGGGTTGCGGGCGCCGGGGCCGCCGCCATCTGCGAAGCAACAGCCTGTTGCGCGGCCTGCTGCATCGCGGCCTGCTGTTGTGCCGCCTGATACTGCTCCTGCTCGTACTGCGCCTGAGCCTTCTTCTGCTGGTTGTTCGACATCGCTCCTGACACCGCGCTGGCGGTGCCCGCGACGACGGCGGTGCGGGCGGCGAGGCCGATGAGGCCGGGACGGCCGACTCGTCGGATCATGTCGGATCTCCTTCTTCTCAGGCCTCTTCGGCCATGTCCATGATGGCGTTGACGATGGGGGCGGGGATGCGCTCGGCGCTCAGGACGACACCGCCGGATGACGCGAGCCGGTCAGCGAGGCGGCGGGCGTAGACGAGTTCGAGCGCGACGATCGCGGCCGACGAGCCGGGCTCGACGAGTTCGACGAGCTCGGCGATGTCTTCTTCACCGGTGATGCCGATCTCGGCGAGCTCGATGCTGCCGAAACCGTACTCCCCGGTCTGATCCTCGATCTCGATGACTTCGACATCGCCTGACTCCGACTTGGACACGATGACGAAGTCGAGAAGGCGGACCAGACCGCCTTCCAGGAGCTCCGCGAGAGCGTCGATGGTGTCAGGGCTCGGGCGATCGCCCTCGAAGCCGACGAGGTAGAGCTCGACCGGTCCGTAGCGGAACTCAGCCATGGGTGTGATCCTTTCGGGTGGGTGATAAGAGGGGCGGAAGAGGTCAGAAGTAGGCGATGCCCCTGGCGAGGACCACGACACCGAGAACCAGCAGCACCATCCCCATGATGACGGCGTTCTCGCGTTCCAGCCAGATGCGGAGGCGGGTCAGTGGTCGCTCCAGTCGGTCGGCGGCGACCACGAAGCCGACCACCGGCAGCAGAATCGTCGATGCCGCCACGAGCAGGTACACCGTGAGGGCGATGACGGCATCGCCGACGGCCACGGCCGAGATGCCGAGGGCTGCCCCCGCGGCCGCGCCGAGCAAGAGATTCTTCGGGTTCACCGCGGCGAGGAGGACGCCCATGCCGAGCGCGTCCCAGAACCCGAACCGATCGATCGCCCGCATCCAGGAGGGAAGCGTCGCCGCCTGAGCCTCGCCGCGTGCGCGAGACCGAAACTGCCGCACCGACAACCCCATGAGGGCGATCCCCAGCATGAGATGGATCGTGCCCGGTAGGGGACGGATGCCACCGACAGCCGGTGTGGGTATGACAGCCGAGAGGACGAGGAAGATCACGACGGTGGTCAGGATGCCGAGTACCCAGCCGGCTGCGAACCCGATCCCCGCGGTGCGCGCCCGGGGCGAGAGCAGCAGAAGAATCGTCGCGATGATCGGCACCGGGCTGAGGGCGATGCCGACCGCGAGGGGAAGCACCGCGCCTACCGCGTTACCCATACCGGTCCTCTCGTCGGCTGCTCCGCGTCCATCATCCCCCACGCCTCGCTCCTGATCGACCGAGCGCCTCCGGGGCGCTCTCGCGCGCCTCAGGTACAGTTGTGACGCCGCATCCGCGGTGCGAACGCCGCTCAGCAAAGGCAGCCCTTCTGTGACTTCCCTCGACGCGTCCGACGGTTCGCCGACCGGAGACCATGCCGGTGGCGCCGGCCGCCTCACCGTGCTCATCGGCGCCGACACGTTCTTCCCGGACGTGAACGGTGCGGCGCGGTTCGCCGAACGCCTGGCCGCCGGGCTGGTGGCTCGTGGGCATGAGGTGCACGTGATGGCACCGAGCAAGACGTGGGCACAGCACGGGGTATTCCGCGAGGTGATCGAGGGTCAGGAGATGACCGTCCATCGCATCCACTCGTACCGGTGGTATCCGCACGACTGGCTGCGGTTCGTGTGGCCGTGGCGGGCCAAGCACTACGCCCGTATCGTGCTGGATCAGGTCAAGCCGGATGTCGTCCACATCCAATCCCACATCGTGATCGGGCGCGGGCTGACGCGGATCGCGCGCCAGCGCGGGATCCCCGTCATCGCGACCAATCACGTGATGCCCGAGAACATCCTCGACTATTCGGCAATGCCGAAGTCATGGAACAACACCATCATTCGCTGGGCGTGGGCCGATGCCAATCGCACCTTCCAGCTGGCCCGCGTCATCACGACCCCGACGCGTCGCGCCGCCGACTACCTCGAGCGAGCGACCGGGATCACCGGAGTCATTCCCATCTCCTGCGGCATCGACATGCACAACTACACGCCCGATCTGACCCCGCGGCAGGCCAACCGGGTACTGTTCGTCGGGCGACTGACCAACGAGAAGCAGATCGACGTGCTGCTTCGGGCGATGACCAGGCTCGACCCGGCGCTGGACGCGACCCTGGACATCGTGGGCGGCGGCGATCAGCGCAAGAACCTCGAGCAGCTGGCCGCAGACCTCGGTCTGGCTGAGCGCGTCACGTTCCACGGGCACGCGTCCGAGCAGGAGCTGCGGGAGCTCTACACACGAGCGAGCGTCTTCGCGATCGCCTCCATCGCCGAGCTCCAGTCGATTGCGACGATGGAAGCCATGGCGTCGGGGCTGCCGATCGTTGCGGCAAATGCCGTGGCCCTGCCCCACCTGGTGCAGGACGGCGAGAACGGATACCTGTTCACACCCGGAGACGTCGATCAGCTCGCAGCGCGCCTTACCGACGTGCTCACGGCTGCGCCGGAAGAGCGGCAACGGATGCAGCAGGCATCGCTCAAGGCGGTGGCGATCCACGATATCGGGCGCACCCTCGACACCTTCGAGGCCCTGTACCGCGGCGAGCCGATCCCGGAGTAGCGATGCATGTCGTGATGTTCGGCGACCAGCACGCCGAAACGCTCGGCGGCGCACAGGTCTCGATGCGCCTGCAGCGTCGGTTCCTCGAGAAAGCCGGCCACACCGTCACGATCGTCGCGCCGCGACGTCACGGACCCCGTTCTCACAGGAATGCCGACGACCCGGGGTACGCCGATCTGCCCTCGATCCCGGTCACGCTGGACCGGGAGTACGCGATGACCTGGCCCGGCGCGCGAGCCGACCGCGCCGTGGACCGCGTCCTGGCTGGGCGTCCGCCGGTTGACATCGTCCATGTGCAGGGCGATTTCTGGGGGGCCTTCCTGGGCCTTCGATACGCCCGTCGTCACGATCTCCCGGTGGTGTTCACGTTCCACAACCGCGTCGATGTCGGCATCCGTGCCGTCGCCCCGTTTCCGGACATCGTGCTGCGGGTGCTGAACCGCTGGGGACGTCGCGTCCTATCGGAGCCGGCGGGATCGCGGTCGGACGGCTGGTCGTACCTGCGGATGCTCGCCTCATTGGCGGATGCCGTCACTGCACCGTCCGCCCATTTCGCGCGGCGGCTCGAGACCAACCGCGTCGCCCCGCACGTCGAGGTCGTCTGGAACGGTATCGATGACGACGAGCTGGCGGCTGCGCTCGCCGCGCCGCGTGCGCGACCGGACTCCCGGCTTCCCCGTCTGGTGTGGGTCGGCCGGATGAGTCCAGAGAAGCGGCTCATCCCCTTCCTCGAGGCGGTCGTGGCGTCGGGCATCGAGGCCGACATCGAGGTGATCGGCAACGGTGCACAGCGTGCGGCCGCGCAGCGGGTGGCAGAACGCGCTCGCGCGTCAGTGTTCTTCCTCGGCTCACTGCCCTACCGCGAGACACTGCGTCGCGTCCGCTCCGCGGATGCGCTGGTGCAGACCTCGATCGGTTTCGAGACGCAGGGAATGACGATCTTCGAGGCTGCCACGCTCGGGACGCCGTCGATCGTCTGCGACCCGGATCTGGTCGCCGAGCTCGGATCGGGTGCGTGGCCGGTTCCGGATGCCTCGACCTCCGCGCTCGCTGCCGTCCTGCGTGCCGCCGTCGCCGACGTCCGCGCGGGAACGGCTCCGGTGCCCGACCCGTCTATCGCCGAGCGGTTCCGGCAGTCGTCGCGGACCGCGGCGATGCTCGAGGTGTACGAGGCGGCGCGCGCGCGACACGACGCGACCTGACGGCGTCTGCAGCGCGGTCACGGGAGGCGCCGGGGGTCGGTGGGCTGGCGACGGGCGCCGTCTGTGTGCACGGCGCGGATGGTGGCGAGCAGGCCCCAGAGTGCGAGTCCCGACAGGAGAAGCAGAATCAGCATGTCAGAAACGCTATGATCGTGTTATTCGCGCCACCAGTGGCGGAATGCGCCTCATTCGTAGGATTCATGCCATCGACGGCGGGGTCGTCGAGAATCGGGGATCAGTGATCCGTACCGTCGCCACCATCGTGCAACCGGGCTTCGCGCCCTTCGAGTTCGGGCTGGCCTGCGAGGCCTTCGGGCTCGATCGTTCCAACGACGGCATCCGGGGGTTCGACTTCCGCATCGTGGCGGCCGAGCCCGGCCTCGTGCCGAGCAACCTGGGATTCTCGATCACTGTCGACGAGGACCTCACGTTTGCCGAGTCGGCCGACCTCGTCGTCGTGACACCGGTCCCGCGAGCCAAGTGGGACGAGCCGGACGAGCGTGTGTCGGGGGTGATCCGGCGGGCTGCAGCGCGCGGCGCATGGCTTCTCAGCGTGTGCAGCGGCTCGTTCGTGCTGGCAGCCGCGGGCGTGCTGGACGGGCGGCGAGCGACGACCCACTGGATGTACGCCGACGCCATGGCGCGGATGTACCCGCAGATCGCCGTCGACCCCGACGTCCTCTACGTGCAGGACGGCCGGATCATCACGAGCGCCGGAACCGCCGCGGGGCTCGATGCGTGCCTGCATCTGCTGCGCCAAGAGCTCGGCGCCGAGGCGACCAATCGCATCGCCCGAAGGATGGTCGTCCCTCCGCAACGCGACGGTGGGCAGGCCCAGTTCATCGACAAGCCGCTCCCGGTCGCGGCGTCCCACTCGCTTGCGCCCGTCACCGACTGGATGCTCGAGAACCTGCGTGCCGACCTCTCCGTGGAGCAACTCGCTGCGCGGGCACACATGTCGCCGCGCACCTTCGCGCGCCGGTTCAAGGCAGACCTCGGTGCAACCCCGGCCGCCTGGCTGGCCCGGCAGCGGATCATCCACGCTCAGCGGCTTCTGGAGCGGACTGACCTGGGTCTGGACCGCATCGCGTGGGAGAGCGGTTTCGGTTCGGCGGCGGTGCTGCGCCAGAACTTCGCCCGGGTTCTCGGGATCACGCCCACCGCCTACCGGGCCCGGTTCCGGTCGGTGGCGGCGGATCTCCCATCGACCGGGTGACACCCTGCGCTACCGGGCGCGATCGAGCAGGATCATCGTCTCCTCGAGCGTCGGCGGCACCGTCTGGACCGTCGCATCCAGACCGCCGAGCGCAGCGCGGATCTCGCTGACGGCGTGTCCTGCGACGCGGATGTCGCGCCCGGAGAGCATGACGGGCAAGCCGGCGTCACCGAGAGCGGCGAAGGCCCGCTGCCAGTTTTCGCACCGCACCACGACAGCGGGAGTCTGCGCCGTCAGGTCCTCGACGGAGCCGCTGCCGAGCAGCCGTCCCCGTGAGAGCAGGACCAGCCGGGTGCACTGCTCGGCCTCCTGCAGGTAGTGCGTGGTCACGAGGATGCCTCGGCCCGACGCCGCCTGGTCGTGGATGATGTCCCACAATCGGGCGCGCGCCAGCGGGTCGACTCCGGAGGTGGGCTCGTCGAGCACCAGAAGCTCGGGATCGTGGCTGAGCGCGAGCGTGAACGCGAGTTGCCGCTGGCGGCCGAGGCCGATCTGCGAAACAGTGTCGCGACGGACTGCCGCGAGTGAGGTCGGGAGGTCGGCTCGGGGCGACCGATAGACGCGGGAGGTGAAAGCGACGTTCTGGTCGACGCTGAGCGACCGATACAGGCCGAGGCCCTGCGGGACGTAGCCGAGGCGGGGGCGCGAACGTGCCGACGGCGCTGCGCCGAACAACTCGACCCGGCCTTCGTCGGGCCTGTCGAGTCCGATCAGCGTGCGGATGAGCGTCGTCTTGCCCGCGCCGTTCGCGCCGATGAGGCCCACGATCTCGCCCGCGCGCACCTCGATCGACACCTCGTCGACGGCGCGGTGGCCGCCGAAGCGGCGCGTGACGCTCTCGGCCCGAGCGATCACCTCACCTGGCTCCCGCCGGACCGCTGCGACCACGGAGGCGGCAGCGGCGGCCGTCTCGGATCCGGACCCTTCTGCCCCGCCACTTTCCGCGTGGCGTGCCAGCGTGTCGGCGATGAGGGCGTCCTCGAGGTCGCACTCTACGAGGCGTCCGCTCGAGGGCGGTGGGGTGGGCGTCCACTCGTGTCGAGCCCGACCACGGCGCCAGGAGCGTGACGATGGTGGCGCGGCATCATCGACGAGCTGAACCGACCCCGGTACCGCCGCGATGATCTGCTCCGGGGTCCCCTCGGCGATCACGTGGCCGGCGTCGAGCGCGACGACGCCCGTGGCGCGCTGGGCCTCATCGAGGTAGGTCGTCGCCATGAGCACCGCAGCGCGGTCGGCCGCGGTCTCGGAGATCAGGCGCCACAGCTCGACCCGACTGACCGGATCGACGCCCGTGCTCGGCTCGTCGAGGAGCACCAACGCGGGTCGGTGCAGGATCGCCAGGAGGAATCCCAGCTTCTGCCGCATCCCTCCCGACAGGTTTCCGCCGAGACGGTGTCGGGCCTGTTCCAGCCCAGCTCGGTGCAGCAGCTCCTCCGACCGTTCCCGAATCTGGGCGCGGCTCAGTCCGTAGGAGCGCCCGACGAACGCGATGTTCTCGTCCACCGTGAGGCCCGCGCGAACCCCGGATGTCGACGGTTGATAGCCGAGGTCGCGATCCGGAACCGATCGGACCGTCCCGCTCAGCGGCACGACACGGTGCGCCAGTACCCGCAGCAGCGTCGACTTCCCGGCGCCGTCGCCGCCGACGACCGCTGTCACCTCACCTCGTGGCACCTCGAGAGTGACGCCATCGAGCGCCGCGAGCTCGCCGAAGCGCACAGTCACGGCATCCAGCCCCAATGAACCCTCGCGGGGCGACAGTCGTGTCGGGGGGCCGGCGGGGGAGCCCGACGCTGCGCTCATCGCGCACCCGCCCGGTCGCGGCGCCGGGGTCTGGCGGGTGCGATGCTCGCGTGCAGGCGCATGACGGCAAGTCCGAAGATGGCCACCGCCATCACGGCCAGGATCAGGAGCGGTACCCAGAGCGCTTCCCAGCCGGCGCCGCGCAGCATCACTCCCTGCGAGATGATCGTGAAGTAGGTGAGGGGAAGCAGGTAGCCGATCCACCGCACACCGGCTGCCATCGCGTCGAGCGGAAAGATCATGCCCGACAGCAGAATCTGGGGGAGCAGCGTCATCATCGCCAGCTGGATCGCCTGGCCGGAGGTCTGCGAGACCGAGGAGATGAGCACTCCCAGCCCCAGCACGACGAACAGGAAGAGCCCCGCCCCGACGATGAAGATCACAGGGTTGCCGACGAAGGGGACCCCGAAGAGCCACATCCCGAGCGCGGTGATCACTGCCATGTCGAAGCTCGCGAGCAGGAAGTACGGCGTGATCTTGCCCAACACGACCCCGCTGGCTTTCAGAGGCATGACAGCGAGTTGATCCAGGGTGCCCGCCTCCCGTTCCCGGACCAGTCCGATGCTCGTGATGATGGTTCCGATGAAGGTCAGGATGAGGCCGATGATGGCCGGCACCATCACCCACGAGGTCTTCAGGTCGGGGTTGAACAAGACCTCCGTCTCAATCGTCGGCGCGGATGCCTGCTGACCCTGCCCGGTCTCGACGGGCGCCTGCGCGCTGAGCTGCTGGGCGACCTGTGCGAACAGCAGCTGAGCGGACTGTGCGGCGAACAGATTCGAGCCGTCGATGAAGACCGTGACCGTATCGCCGCCGTCCGCGTAGATGGCGACGTCTGCGTCGCGGTCAACGAGTGCGGCCTGTGCGTCTGCCTCGTCCTCCGCGGTGTCTGTCGAGACGACCTCGAGGTGATCGCTGAGGTCGTCGTTCTCCTCGATGAGGGTCTGAATCTGATCAGCATCCGCCCCGACGATCGTGACGCGCAACGTCTCGACGGTGAAGTTCGCCGCGTATCCGAAGATGACCAGCAGCAGGAGGGGCATCCCGATGAGAAGGGCCAGCGTACGTCGGTCGCGTCCCAGTTCCTGGAACTCCTTGAGCATCACAGCGCGCATGAGTACATAATTCAACGCACGTTGAATTTGCGCAAGAGGCAACGATCGCGCAACGAGACCTCTGCCGAGAATCCCCCTCCGATACACTCTGGCCATGTCGAGCGGTGGGGGGCACATGGCTGCGTCGCGATTTCTGCTGTGGGCGCCGGTCGCCGTGTTGAGTGCTGCTCTCCTCGGGTGCACACCGGCGGGTGAGTCGGATCCGACGCCGTCCGCATCAGCATCCGCCACGTCCTCGCCATCGCCCGACGCGACCTCGGATGGGCCGCCGATGACCGAGCCGCCCGCAGCGGAAATCGATCTCGAGGCGCTTGCGTGCACCGACCTGCTGGACCTCGCGATAGCCCAGTCCAACTTCGGTGCGGACGCTCAGTTCATCGCGGAACTCGGACCCGGAGAGTTCACCGGGATCATGGCGGGGCCCGTCGCGGAGACCGCGCTGACGGAGGCCACCCAGCGGATCGGCTGCATCTGGGGGATCCCGCAGAGTGATGGCGCCTTCACGGTCGTCGTCGCCGCCCTTCCCCAGGCATCGCGGGACACACTCACGACGGCCCTCGGTTCGAGCACCTTCACCGGCTCGCTGATCGGGACGTCTCCCGCCTACACCTGGGAGCGTGACGACGCCCTCGGCACCGTCACCACCGTGTACGCGTTCGCTTCCCCCCTCTGGGTGACCGTGACCGGCTCGGGAACGACCGGGTCGCAGACCGAGATCACCACGGACGTTCTCGATCATCTGCGCGCGCTGTACCCGAGCCTCGGCGACTGAACGGCGCTCGGCGCGGCGCGAGCCGCCGCCGGAGGGTGCGACTCAGCGCCGGGGTGCGGAGGCTGCGGCCCGGCGTAGCGACACCGCGTCCGCTCGCGACAGCAAGCGCTGCGCTCGGGAACGTGCGTCAACCGCGGCATCCGTGAACGCTCGTCCTCGGGGCGGGCCCGCGATATCGGCGAGCGAGGCGAGTGTCTTCTGCAGCCGGATGCCGACCTCGATCACCCCGGCGCCGTCACGCGCGATGGGGCGGAATGCATCCTCGACGAGGTCGCGAAGACTCACGGGCTCGACGGTGACATGAGGATAGGGCGTGTGCTCGTCCGCGTCCGTCCGCAGCATGTTCTCGAAAACTCGGCCGAGAGCGCCGAGCACGTCGATCGCGGTGCCCGGGTCATTGGTGGCGGGGGAAAGCGCGCGGCTGGCGATCTCGGAGAGCGCGATCACCCCGAGCCGCGGGTCCTGGTCGTAGCTGCGGTGGGCTTCGATGTGAAATGCGCTGGCGACCTTGGAGCGCACGTTCTCATCGAGCGTGCCGGCCACGAGCGCGAGGGGAGTGGCCGTGTCGACCATCGTTCCCGGGAGGGCGCGCACGTGGATCGTCAGCTCGCGGGCCTTGGCCAGCGCTTCCAGGCGGCCGAGGTCGATGTGGGTCACGTAGCCGGCGCGACCAGGGCGGACCGACGCACCCCTCACCGCTCGGGGGTCCTGCGTGCGTGCGCCGAGGCTCGGGCGATGCGCATACTGCGCCGTCGTGCGTTGAGCCGCGGATTCGACCCGGTCGATGACATCGGCCATCCGTCCGAAAGAGCCGAGATGGGAGATCCACCGCAGCAGGACGACGACGACGATCACGATGACCACGAGCGTGCCGGCGAACAGGATCGTGCGTCCCTGTTCACCGTAGTACTCGGTCGAGAGCGCGATGATCCCCACCATGGAGAAGACGAAGGCCCCGATGAAGGTCGACAGGACATTCTGCGATGTGGGATCGGCGACGAGCAGCTGCGTGGCGCGTGGTGTCGCCACGCGCGATGCCGAGCTGTAGGCGGTGACCATCGCGGTCAGAGAGAACGTCGTCACCGCGAGCATCGAACTCGCGAGGATTTGCAGGATGTCGCCCACCGAGCCCTGGCCCAGATCCACGGCGAGACCCGGCAGGACCGGCTCGAGGAACCCCGCCGCCAGAGCCAGGAGGACCGCGGCGACGCTGAACAGCGAGGCTCGGAACCACACCGCACGTGTCATCTGTGCGAGGAATACGCGTACGTGCGTCATCGGGGGCTCCGCATGGGTCCCCACGTTATCCCGTCCTCTGCACCTATGGAGCACTTCCGGAACCTCGTGCGCGGTGATAAACTTGAGTCACACAGGCTCAAGTTTGAGTCGACATGAGTTTCGGTGGGATGACCGCCGCCACGCACGACATGGATATCGCCGCACAGGAGGCATCATGCAGACCACGCCGATGGCCGAACAGGAAGAGCAGCAGACCGCGCTCGAGCAGTTCGGCATCAACCTCACCGACCGTGCCCGCCAGGGCAAGCTCGACCCCGTCATCGGGCGGGACGCCGAGATCCGACGCATCAGTCAGGTACTGACGCGTCGCACCAAGAACAACCCCGTGCTCATCGGCGAGCCCGGCGTCGGCAAGACGGCCGTCGTCGAGGGGCTCGCGCAGCGCATCGTCGCCGGTGACGTCGCCGAGAGCCTGCGCGGCAAGGAGCTCATCGCGCTGGACATCTCGGCCCTCGTGGCAGGCGCGATGTACCGGGGTCAGTTCGAGGATCGCCTCAAGAAGGTTCTCAAAGAGATCACCGACTCCGAGGGTCAGATCATCACGTTCATCGACGAGCTGCACGTGCTGATGGGTGCCGGCGGCGGCGAAGGTTCGGTCGCCGCATCCAACATGCTCAAGCCGATGCTCGCGCGCGGCGAGCTGCACATGATCGGTGCGACGACTCTCAACGAGTACCGCGAGTTCATCGAGAAGGATGCCGCCCTCGAGCGCCGCTTCCAACAGGTGTACGTGGGCGAGCCCAACGTCGAGGACACGGTCGCGATCCTGCGCGGACTCAAGGAACGCTACGAAGCCCACCACAAGGTCGCGATCTCGGACAGCGCGCTGATCGCCGCAGCCGCTCTCTCGCACCGCTACATCCCGAGCAGGCAGCTGCCCGACAAAGCCATCGACCTCATCGACGAAGCGGCGTCCCGACTCCGGATGGAGATCGACTCGGCGCCCCTGGAGATCGACGAACTGCGCCGACACGTCGACCGCCTGAAGCTCGAGGAGCTCGCGCTGAAGAAGGAGAAGGACGCAGCCTCGCAGGAGCGCCTCGAGAAGCTGCGCGCGGACTTGGCGCAGGAGCAGGAGAAGCTCTCTGAGTTGCAGGCCAAGTGGGAGACGGAACGGTCGATCCTCAACCGGGTCGGTGAACTCAAGACGCGGCTGGATGCGGCGCGCATCGAGGCGGAGCGCGCGCAGCGCGAGGGTGACCTCGAGCGGGCCTCGCGACTGTTGTACGCCGAGATCCCCGCACTCGAGCGCGGGATCATCGAGGCCGAGAGCATGGAGCCCAGCGACGAGCGGATGGTGAACGAGCAGGTCACCGAGGAGGACATCGCCGCCGTCATCGCCGGCTGGACCGGCATCCCGGTCGGCCGTTTGCTGCAGGGGGAGAGCGAGAAGCTCGTTCACCTCGAGGCAGAGCTCGGAAAGCGCCTCATCGGGCAGAAGGAGGCGGTGAAGGCCGTCGCGGATGCCGTGCGCCGATCCCGCGCCGGTATCAGCGACCCGAACCGCCCGACCGGCTCGTTCCTGTTCCTCGGACCCACAGGCGTGGGCAAGACGGAACTCGCGAAGGCGCTCGCCGCGTTCCTCTTCGACGACGAACACGCCATGGTGCGTATCGACATGTCGGAGTACGGCGAGAAGCACTCGGTCGCGCGTCTGGTCGGTGCCCCTCCCGGATACATCGGCTACGAACAGGGAGGGCAGCTCACCGAGGCGGTCCGGCGCCGTCCGTACAGTGTCGTCCTGCTCGACGAGGTCGAAAAGGCGCACCCGGAGGTCTTCGACATCCTGCTCCAGGTGATGGACGACGGTCGGCTCACCGACGGTCAGGGCCGGACTGTCGACTTCACGAACGTGATCCTGATCCTGACGTCCAATCTGGGGTCGCCGATTCTCATCGATCCCACGATCCCGCTCGACCAGAAGCGCGCGCAGGTGCTGGCGCTGGTTCGCCAGGCCTTCAAGCCCGAGTTCGTGAATCGGCTCGATGACATCGTGATCTTCCAGGCGCTCACGCAGGACGATCTCGCCCAGATCGTTGAGCTCACGGTCGATCATCTGCAGCGCCGACTGCACGAGCGGCGTCTCACGCTTGCGGTCACTCCGGATGCCCGGGGGTGGCTCGCGGAGCGCGGTTACGACCCCGTGTTCGGTGCCCGCCCGCTGCGACGTCTCATCCAATCCGAGATCCAGGACCGCCTCGCGATGGCACTCCTGTCCGGCAAGGTGCGCGATGGCGACATCGTTCGCGTTGACGTCGCCGTCGATGGCGACGCCCTCGTCCTGACCAGTCAGGGACCGGCGGCGGCTCCCGCGCCGCGTCCGGGCGAGGACGACGACGTGATCGAGGCCGAGCTCATGGACGACTGACGCCTAGGCCCCGTTCATGCGGTCTCGCCACTCCAGCAGTGGACCCAGCGATGACAGGTCATAGTCGGGCCCGTCGATCGACGGGATGATGAACCGCACCCCCAGCGGGTGCAGGCGTTCGAGGCTGTCCTCTTCGAGGAGCGGGCCGAATCCGCGCGGCGTGAACCCGGTCGCGATCTCGATCTCCGCGGGATCGCGGCCCACCCGCGCGCACCAGGCATGAAGCACCTCGATCTTGTGAGGGATCTTCTCGATCGGCGTGAAGGTGTGCCAGATGGCGGCGTGCTCGGCGACCAGGCGCAGGGTCTTGCGTTCTCCCTGGCCGCCGATGAGGACGGGAATCTCCCGCGTGGGCGCGGGGTCCAGCAGGTCCCATCGGCGACGGATGCGGGAGAGGTCGTGTCGGAGATCGTCAAGGCGTGACCCGACCGTGCCGAACTCGTATCCGTATTCGACGTAGTCCTTCTCGGCCCACCCCGACCCGGTGCCGAAGATGAACCTGCCGGTTCCGCCCTTCGCGCTGATGTGGTCGATGGTGCGGGCCATGTCGGCCTGCAGGTCGGGATTTCGATACGAGCTGCAGTTGACGAGGGGGCCGAACTCGACGCGCTCAGTGAGTTCGGCGATCGAGGCGAGCATCGTCCAGGCCTCGAAGTGTTCGGCTTCCAGCGGTTCCGTAAGAGGGAAGAAGTGGTCCCAATTGAAGATCGCGTCGACCCCCATGTCCTCGGCGCGAAGGATGGCATCACGTATCCGGGTGTAGGGGGCGTGCTGGGGCGCCAGCTGCACACCGACGCGGACGGGCCGATGGTCTGCGGGATGAGTCGTCATCCCTCGAGTATCGTCCGTGCCCGGCGCGGGGGCTCAGACTTGCTCATCCCGGAACTCCGCGGGATGTTCACACGAGGCGTCGCGTCGCGGCTCGGGCGGCGCGAGTAGCGTCAAGGCATGACCATCGCCACGGCGGATCTCTATGACGAACGCGGGGACCAGTTGGACTCGCTCGGCATCCAATTCCAGGACATCGGCGGCACCGACGCCTTCGACGGTCCGATCCGCACGGTGCAGTGCCACCGCGACAACGCGCTCGTGAAGGCTACCCTGGCGACTCCGGGTGACGGTGCCGTCCTCGTGATCGACGGTGGGGGATCGCTGGAGTCGGCGCTGGTCGGTGATCTCATCGCCGCATCCGCGGTCGACAACGGGTGGGCCGGGATCATCGTGTACGGGGCGATCCGGGACCGCGCCGCGATCGGGACGCTGCCGATCGGGCTCAAGGCTCTCGGATCCAACCCGCGCAAGAGCGCGAAGGACGGTGCCGGCGCGGTCGACGTTCCCGTCGAGATCGGCGGTGTCGTGTTCACCCCCGGTAAGCACGTGTACGCCGACGTCGACGGCATCCTCGTGGAACGGTGAGGACCGCGACTCAGTAGTCGTGGTCGGGCCAGCCCTCCGGCCCGTGCGACCCTGCAGCATAGTCCTGCAGCGGGACCTCGCCTGCGGCCCAGGCATCGAGCACCGGCTGCACGATGCGCCAGCACTGCTCCGCCGCATCTCCCCGCACCGACAGCGTCGGATCGCCGTCGAGGATCTCGGAGAGCACTTCGGCGTACGCCAGCAGCGCGCCCTCCCCGAGGTCCGCACTGAGCTTGGCCCACGTGAGCGCGAACGGGTCGTCGGCGCCATTGACGTTGAGTCCGATCGACATCCGGTCCGGCCCCAGCGTGAAGCGCAGCCGAGAGCCCCTCGTGGCACCGGTGAATCCGTCGGGCAGGTGCCTGACAGGGCGGAACCGGATGAGGATCTCCTTCACCGGATCACCGATGGCCTTGCCTGAACGCATCGTGATGGGAACCCCGGCCCACCGGGCGTTGCGGACTTCGAGCACGACCTCGGCGAGCGTCTCGGTGTTGCGGTCGGGCACGACCCCCGGCTCGTCCACGTAATTCGGAAGCTCGCGGCCATCGATCGTCCCCGCGGTGTACCGGCCCCGCCGGGACGACGCGACGGGATCGTCGCCCCAGATCCGGGTGGCAAGAAGCGCAGAGGTGGTCGCGCCGCGCAGATCCTGCTCGCCCAGTGTCGCAGGAGGCTCCATCGTCACGAGCGCCATGAGCTGCAGGAGGTGACTTTGGATCATGTCCCGCAGCGCGCCGGCCCTGTCGTAGTAGCCTGCCCGGCCCTCCAGTCCCAGCTTCTCGTCGTAGGTGATGTCGATCGACTCGATGTGCTCGGCCGACCACACCGGCTCGAGGATGCGGTTCGCGAACCGCGCACCGATGATGTTGAGCGACATCGAGCGTCCGAGGAAGTGGTCGACGCGGAACACCTGGCTCTCCGGCACGAGGGCGGCGAGCTTCTCATTGAGGACATGCGCGCTGGCCGCGTCGCTGCCGAACGGCTTCTCGAGCGCGAGGATGAGGCCCGGCGGAAGCTCCACGGCCGACAGCGACTCGCACGCCTTGGCGGCGATCGCCGGTGGCACCGCGAAGTAGAGCGCGATGCGTCCTTCCGTTTCGCGGAGCAACGAGGTGAGGTCTTCGGGCGCCGTGATGTCGGCTTTCGTGTAGGTCGTCTCGGCGACCTTCGCGAAAGCCTCGTCGGAGTCGCTGGACGCGAACGCCTCGCGCACGACTTGCTGCCAGTGCGCGTCGGTCCAGTCATCCATGCCGGCACCGCGAAGGCGCACCCTGCGGTGTGGCTGGCGGGTCAGGAGCTGCCCGAGCGCGGGGAGCAAGAGGCGAGAGGTCAGATCGCCCGAGGCGCCGAGGATCAGGAGGGTCGTCGTCTGGTCGGCCATGCCGCCACCCTATCGACGCCGGATGAATCGCGGACCAGGATCTGGTGAATCCTCGCTCCGAGAGAGCCCGAATGTTCGCTGCCACGGCGGCAGCAGCATCCCTGCCTGACAGAATCAGGGGCATGGCTGCCCCGATCGAGGACTACGCGATACTGAGCAACTGCCGCACGGCGGCACTCGTCTCCCGGGAGGGGAGCATCGACTGGCTGTGCCTGCCGAGGTACGACTCGCCGTCGATCTTCGGCGCTCTGCTCGGCGAACAGAAGCACGGCCACTGGACGGTGCGGGCCTCCGACCCCGACGCAACGGTGACCAGGTTCTACGAGGACGACACCTTCGTGCTCGTGAACCGCTGGGAGACCTCGACCGGTGTCGCAGAGGTGCGGGAGTTCATGCCGATCGACGGCGGCCGGGTCGAGCTGGTCCGCCGCATCGAGGGGATCTCGGGTCGCGTGGAGTTCACCAGCGAGCTGCGGATGCGGTTCGACTACGCCCGCGCGCTGCCGTGGGTCCGGCAGGTGGGCAGTCACGTGACCCCCGCGCTGCTGGCGATCGCCGGTCCCGATGCCGTGCTCGTGCGCGGCGTGGAGATGAACGCCGCCGATCACGCGCACCGCGGCACGCTCACGGTCGAGGAGGGCGGCGGCGCCGACCTCACTCTGAACTGGTTCCCCTCGCACCTCGAGACGCCCGAACCGGCGGACGTCGATCGGATGCTGGAGCACACGCGCTCGTGGTGGCGGGACTGGGCCGGTCGCGTCGACCACGACGGACCGTTCGAGGACGAGGTCGTGCGCTCGCTCATGGTGCTGCGCGCGCTGACCCACGAGGACACCGGCGGGATCGTCGCGGCAGCCACGACCTCGCTGCCCGAGGACTTCGGGGGTGTGCGCAATTGGGATTACCGGTACGTGTGGCTGCGCGATGCGGCGCTGACGATCGAGGCGCTCATCTCCCACGGATTCCTTCGGGTGACGGCCCGGTGGCGGCAGTGGCTGCTGCGGGCCATCGCCGGGGACCCCAAGGACCTGCAGATCATGTACGGGCTGGCCGGCGAACGCGACCTCGCCGAGCGCGAACTGACCTCGCTGCCGGGATACCAGGGTGCAGCACCGGTCCGGATCGGCAACGGCGCGTCGCACCAGTACCAGGGCGATGTCATCGGCGAGGTGATGGTCGCGCTGGAGGCTGCCCGGGTCGCGGGGGTGGAGGAGACCGACTTCTCGTGGGCGCTGCAGAAGGCGATGCTCGCGTTCGCCGAACGCCACCTCGACAAACCCGACAACGGGATCTGGGAGATCCGCGGGGAGCCGCAGAAGTTCACTCACTCGCGCGTCATGATCTGGGCCGCCTTCGACCGCGGGGTCCGCGCGGTGCGCGACTTCGGCCTGCCCGGCGACGCGGAGAAGTGGGCGGCGCTGCGCGACCGGATGCGGGAGGAGATCGATGCCCACGGGTACGACGCTCAGCGCGGCCACTTCGTGCAGCACTACGGCTCGACCGAGGTGGATGCGTCGCTGCTGCTTCTCGCGCAGGTGGGCTACGTCGCCCACGATGATCCGCGCATGCTGGGGACTGTCGCCGAGATGGAGCGCACGCTCATGGTCGACGGCCTGCTGCACCGGTACCGCACCTCGAGCGGCGTCGACGGACTGGCCGGCACGGAGCATCCGTTCCTGGCCTGCTCGTTCTGGCTCGTCGAGCAGTACGCCAACAGCGGCCGCGTCGATGACGCGATGGCCCTCATGACGCGCCTGTGCGGCTTCGCGAACGATGTCGGGTTGCTCTCAGAGGAGTACGACGTGCAGGGTGGGCGGCAGGCGGGCAACACGCCGCAGGCGCTGTCACACCTCGCGCTGGTCCGAGCGGCGGACGCCCTCGCGGGTCACCACGGCCGCGCCGCCGACCGGCAGTAGCGGGCGGCGCCGCGGCCTCAGTCTGCCGTGGCCCGCTCCGCGTCGATGACGCCGGCATCCCGCATCCGCATCGCCTGCTCGACCCGAAACAGCGACATGAGGCCCGGCTGCTCGGTCCCCAGCGTCGTCTGACCGATCGGAACGATCTCGAGCCGGTCCACGCGGTGGCGGTGGCCGTCGATGCGAAGGACAGCTTCCCCGGCGGCGACGGCGTTCTTGGCCCAGGACGTCTCGGGGCCATACACCAGCGCGACGCACCAGCCGTCGCCATCCTCGACCGGCGAGATCGGCGTCTCGTACCGTGTGCCCGAGCGCCGACCGACGGTCTCGATCACGGCTGTGCGCTGCCCGCTCGTGCCCGCTGTCTTGAGCACGCTCGGGTTCACGACATCGCGCTGCAGTCGCGTGAGGCGGCGGATGAAGCGCCTATCGCGTCGGCGCATCAAGACGATGAAGGTGCCTCCTGCCGCTGCCAGGAGCACGGCGAACGCGCCGAGCACGATGAGGACGATTCCGGTGGCGCGTGTCATGAGGACTCCATCCGTCGGATCTTCGTGACTCACACGCTACCGGCGCCGGTCCCGCCCCGATAGCGGAGCGGGACCGGCGGGTGATCACGCAGCCTTGAGGGCGTCGCGCCAGGAGACCCGCGCGCCCATCCGCAGGATCGAGCGCTCGTAGATCTTGGCGGCCAGCATGATCGCCCCGACGCACGTGGCGATCAGGATCACGAGAGACAGGATCGGCTCCCACCACTGGGCTTCGCCCAGGTAGAGGCGCAGCGGCATGCCGACGGGCGCCGAGAACGGCACGTACGACATCACAGTGAGAACGACGGGGTTGTCGTTGAAGAAGATCACCAGGAAGTACGGCGCCATGATGAGCATCGTCAGCGGGGCGGTCGTCGAGCCGATGTCCTCCATCCGGGACACGAGCGAGCCTGCCGCCGCGAAGAGCGCGGCCAGGAGCACGAACCCGAACAGGAAGAAGATCGCGAACCAGGCGATCGGGGCACCGAGCCCCTGGAGCACGGCGCTTTGTCCGGTCACGATCAAGCCCACGACGGCGATCGCCGCCAGGAGCAGGATCTGAGCCATCGCGAGGATCGTGTTGCCGATGATCTTGCCCGCGAGCAGGGCACGGGCCGGCACGGCCGAGAGGAGCAACTCGACGACACGGGTCTGCTTCTCTTCGACGACGCTCTGGGCGATCGTCCCACCGAACAGCGACGCCGCCAGCAGGAACACGATCCCGAACCCGATCGAGACGAAGTACCGTAGCGCGAAGTCGACCGTTGCCGGTTCGAGCAGCTCGACGGGCGGGGACACCGACAGTCCCATCACCAGCATGGTCGGCGCGGAGTCCGCGGCAATGATCAGCATCCCGACCGGTGTCGACGTGTCTTCGACGACGGCGGCGCTGACCTCACCGCTGCGCACGAGTGCCTCGGCGGCCTCACGGTCCGCAACCTGGGTGACCTCGACGCCGGGTACCTGTTCAACGGCGGATGCCGTCGCCGAGGTCACCGCGACCTGCGTCGCCGAAGGGTTGCCCGCGGAAAAGCCGCCCCAGATCACGGCGGCGAGGGCGATGAGCAGTGTGATCACGGTGGAGATCACGAAGGCGCGGCTGCGGAGTTTGGACCCGACCTCCCGCTCGGCGACGAGCCAGACGCTCTGGAATCCGCGGGGCGCGGATGTCGGTGTGGCGGTGTTCACTGGATGACCTCCTTGAAGATCTGCGCGAGCGTCGGGCGGACGGGGGCGAATCGGTCGACGCGCGCCTCGGCGACGGCGCGCTGCAGCACCCGCTGTGCGTCCGCATCCTCCCTCGCATCGAACAGGGCGTTTCCGCCCTCGAACTC
Organism: Microbacterium sp. bgisy207; assembly: GCF_965345035.1. Classification (GTDB taxonomy): domain Bacteria; phylum Actinomycetota; class Actinomycetes; order Actinomycetales; family Microbacteriaceae; genus Microbacterium. The sequence goes on along the minus strand of NZ_CBDRMG010000004.1, from coordinate 35,216 downwards.
GACGACCGTGACTCCCGGCTCCGCCCGCAGCCAGCCGAGGTCGCCCGCGCTGCGCAGTTCGTAGCGGTGCCCGGAGTGTTCGTGGCGCAGACGCTCGCTGCTCCCGGCGGCGCGGATCTCGCCACCGGCGATGATGACGATGTCATCGCAGAGGCGCTCGACGACATCGAGCTGGTGGGACGAGAACAGCACGGAGACACCGGACGCGGCGCGCCGGTGCAGGACGTCGGCGACCACATCCACGGCGAGCGGATCGAGGCCCGAGAACGGTTCATCGAGAATGAGGACGTCGGGTTCGTGCACGAGAGCGGCGGCGATCTGCGCTCGCTGCTGGTTTCCGAGCGAGAGCTTCTCGACGGTATCGTTCAATCGCTCGCCCAGCCCCAGCTGCTCGAGCAGGTCGGTTGCCCGGGCCTGAGCGTCGCTCTTGTCGAACCCGTGGAGCCGAGCGAGGTAGGTGATGTGTTCGCCGACCTTCATCTTGGGATACAGGCCGCGCTCCTCAGGCATGTACCCGAATCGGCGGCGGTCGGCCGGTGTCAGCTCCGCTCCGTCGATGGTCACGGAGCCCTCATCCTTGGCAAGCACCCCCAGGATGATGCGCATCGTCGTGGTCTTCCCCGCCCCGTTCCCCCCAACGAAGCCGGTCAACCGGCCGGGACTGACGGTGAACGACAGATCGTTCAGGACACGGTGCGCGCCATAGCTCTTGGTCACGTGCGACAACTCGAGCATGCTGCTCCTCTCACTCGGTCTCTTCAGGCTAGAAAAGCTCGACAGCTCCCACATCCCCCGTGGGACGGGGACGCCGCATCCGCCGTGAGGGGGAGCGTGCCCGCGCTCACGCGAGCCCGTGGCGGTAGGCGTAGACCACGGCGGCGACGCGGTCTCTCACGCCGAGCTTGAGTAGCACGTTCGAAACGTGCGTCTTGACTGTCGCCTCCCCGATGACCAGGTGCGCGGCGATCTCGGCGTTGCTCATGGCCTGCGCCATGAGCCGCAGCACCTCGGACTCGCGGTCGGTGAGGTCGGTGGTCGGAGCGGGCTGCGGGGCCGGGGCCGCGGCGAACCGGGCGATGACTCGGCGAGTGACCTCGGGTGCCAGGAGCGCGTCTCCTGCGGCGGCGACCCGCACCGCGGACTGGAGGTCCTCCGGAGCGGCGTTCTTGAGCAGGAAGCCGCTCGCACCGGCCTCGAGCGCCTCGAACAGGTAATCGTCGCGGTCGAAGGTCGTGACGATCACGACAGCGCACTGCAGCGCGGGGTCGGCGACGATCTCCCGTGTCGCCGCCAGCCCGCCGCCGCCTGGCATCTGCACGTCCATGCAGATGACATCCGGTGCACGTTCATGCGCCAACCGCACGGCCTCTTCTCCGGTGGCGGCTTCGCCGATGACCTCGATGTCGGCCGCGCTGTCCAGGATGAGGCGGAACCCGGCTCGCATCAGGGCGTGGTCGTCGGCCAGCAGCACTCGTACGCTCATGCGCGGGCCCGCTCGTGTCGCGGCACGGTGAGACGCACGAGGAAGCCGCCCTCCCGGCGGGGTGAGATCTCGATCGACCCGCCGGACGCGGCGGCCCGCTCGCGCATGCCGATGAGCCCCAGGCCCCCCTGGTGGGTCAGTGCGGATCGACCCGAGTTCACGATCTCCACCTCCAGCGCGTCGGGCAGATACCGCACGCGCACATCAGCCTCGGCATCCGGGCCGCCATGGCGCCTCGCGTTCGTGAGCGCCTCCTGTGCGATCCGAAACGCGTTGACCTGCACGGTCGGAGACACCGTGACGGGTTCGCCCACGATCGTCAGGGTCGTCGGCAGTCCGTTCTCGCAGGCATGCGCGACCAGACCCGGCAGGGCGTCCAGGCCCACCGTCGATGCATCGCTCGGGTCGTCGTCGACCGGTGTACGAAGGGTCTCGAGCAGCTGACGCAGCTCACTCAGTGCTTCCCGTGCGGCCTGCTCGATGTCCCCGAGGGCGCGGCGCGCGGCATCCGGGTTCGTGTCCCACACCGTCCTCGCGGCGCCCGCCTGCACCCCCATCGCCGAGACGTGGTGGGCGACCACGTCGTGCAGTTCCCGGGCGATGCGCACCCGGTCCAGCGCGACTGCCTGCGCCGCGGTGGTCTCGCGCTCCCGTTCGAGCTCGACGGTGCGCTCGGCGAGCATGTCGCGCTGTCGACGAGATTCGTAGGTGCGATCGCCGAAGTAGTACGCGCCGCCGAAGAAGGCGACATTGATCAAGAACTGGATGAGCATGAACGCGACGTAGGGCGAGAACAGCCCCGCGCGCGACAGGCCTTCGTCGGTGGGGGCTGTGGCGTCGATGAACATCGACACCGTCAGCCAGGTGAACATGCCGACGATGATCGCGGCGCGCACGAGAAACGCGCGCTTTCGATCGTCGACCCAGGCTCCGACGGTGTAGAAGCCGATGAAGACGGCGACGTTTCCCACGTAGAGCTCGGGAACGCGGGCCGTCATGCCCAGGAAGAGCGCGAGCGATACGACGACGGCGGTGGTGCCGGGCAGGCGCCTGCGCCACGCCAGGGGAGCCGTCAGGCCGAACGCGTACAGCAGGGCGACGCGAAGGTCGACCTCTTGCGAGTTGTAGATCCCCGCGACCGCCCCCAGTGCCGTGCTGAGCACCGCCGTGACGAACAGCGCGGCAGCCAGCCACACATCTCCTCGGATCGGAACCCACCAGGGGGTCGCGCGCACAGGTTCACCCACCCATCCACGCTACGTCGCCCTGCGCCACAGCACATCCGTCTCGCGGCGGAGCCTGCCGCGCGCCTCGCGCGCCCTTCGCCGAACCAGCCCGCGCTCGCTGAACCAGCCCGCGCTGCCGGCTGCATCGGCGAAATATGGCTGCTTCGCTGGCTGCTTCGCTGGATGCATCGGGTCACGGGATGCCGCGGTCTGGCGCGTAGGGTGAGGTCATGGCGCGCCGGCAGACTCCCGCGGATGCCGTACTTGTCACGAGCCGGATTCGTGCGCTGGTGGCGTGTTCCCATCCGGGTCCCACGGTCGTTGTCACCGTCCTTGCCGGGTTGCTCGCCATCGCCGCAGGTATCGGGGTCGACCGGGTCGCTCTGACGGTCGCGGCTGTGCTTCTCGGGCAACTGTCGGTCGGGTGGTCCAACGACGCCATCGATGCCGAGCGCGATATCGCCATCGGGCGCCGTGACAAGCCGATCGCGGCGGGCGCGATTTCGCGCAGAGTGGTCGCCGCAGCGGCCGGTGTGGCGCTGTCTCTCGCGGTGGTTGTCTCGGCCGTCATCGGATGGCAGTTCTGTGTCGCGCACGTCATCGCCCTGGCATCGGCGTGGGCCTACAACGCGTGGCTGAAGTTCACGGCGGCATCGGTGATCCCGTTCGCCGTGAGTTTCGGCATCCTGCCCTCGCTCGCGACACTGGCAGGGCCCGTGCCCATGATGGCTCCCTGGTGGCAGAGTGCGGCCGGAGCGCTCCTGGGCATCGCCGTTCACCTGACCAATGTCCTCCCGGATCTTGCCGACGATGAGGCGACGGGGGTGCGCGGGCTCGGCCACCGGCTGGGTGCCACCCCGAGCGCAGTCGCGGCCTTCGCTGCCGTCGTGGGAGGGACCGTCGTCGTCTTCGTAGGCTCGGTCGGGACGACGCCGATCGTCGTGGCCCTCGTCGCGTCGGTAAGCGTTGTGGCGTGCGCGATCGCGGGGCTGATTCGGGCACTCCGCACACCCGACCGCATGGTCTTTCGCCTGGTGATGGTGGCAGGGCTGATTCTTGCCGCGCAGTTGGTCGTCACCGCGTTTGCGGCGTAAGACTGCCTTCCCTGGCATCCGGATCGAAACCCATCCCGTACGCGTGCGCGAGGAGCCGCGCCGGCGCGAGACGGATGCCTGCATGTCGCGCCGCCGCGCCGAGGCTGCCGTGCCCACGTCCCGCGACGGTGTTGAGCGCAGCGATTCGGGATGCGGTCCGGGCGGCGTCTCGCCTCCGTCGCTCCCACGCGGACAGCTGCGGCGGCGGCTGTCCGGTTCTGCCCCAGTCCGCCAGGAGGGGCGCGAGCGTCGCGGCGTCGATGAGGCCCAGGTTCAGTCCCTGACCGCCGATGGGGCTCACTTCATGGGCGGCGTCGCCGATCGCGAACACCCGACCGCGGTGCATCCGGCGGGCCGTGAAACGTCCGACACCGAAGCCCGTCGCGGTCGCAACCCCGTCGGCGGCCACGCCCGCGCGGACGGTCAGCGCGGCTCGCAGGGCATCGGCGTCCTCCAGCGAGGACTCGGGCGGTCGTGGACGGTGCCAGGCGACGAATCGACGAAGCCCGCCCGGGAGGGGAAAGGACTCGAGCACGCCGTCCCGGTGCAGGTGGACGATCGCACGGGGTCCCTCGCCGGTGTCGTCTCGCACGTCGGCCATCACGTAGCGGTCCGGATAGGCGCGGCGCCGTCCGTCGTGGGTGAGGTCGCTGATGCTGCGGGACCGCGATCCCGCCGCGATCACGACAACATCGCCGCGCACATCGCCCCGGTCGGTGACCACCCGGCATGACGGTCCGTCGTCGATCACCCGCGTGACCCGGCATCCGCGCTGCGGCTCGACGGCGCCGTGGGAGGCTGCCGTTGCCGCGATCGCCGCTTCTGTGGCCTCCTGCGGCAGGGTCGCAACGAAGGGAAAGGACGCGAGCGACCCCGTGCGGGCGCGGTCGAAGCGGATGGTCGCGATGGTTCTGCCGTCGATCCGTGCCTCACCCTCGCTCACGCGCAGGGCCCGGTCGAGAATGCGGTCCGTCGCGCCGGACGGGGACATCGCGCGCAGCGCGGCCGAATGGATGCCGATCGCGCGAGTGCCTGCGCCGGGGGTGGCTCGCGCTTCGAGGGTGAGGTGCTCGACCCCGAGCCGGGCGAGTTCGGCGGCCAGAAGCGAGCCCACCGGCCCGGCCCCGACGATCACGACGCGCATGGTCACCGGATGGTCGGCGTCTCGATCCGGCGGGTGGCGAGGACACGGAACGGCGCGGGAGCCGTGACGGTCCAGCCCGGCGGAACCTCGTGCTGCAACTCGCCGACGGTGTAGGAACGGCGGATCGAGCGGAGCCCGTCGGTGAGGAGAAACGTCCCGGGCGTCAGTGGCAGTGACCCCACCGCGTAGAGGCTCCACGCCATGCGGCTTCGTGCGATGTCGTTGTGCAACGCCAGATCGGCGCCCAGCGCCTCCGAATGCCGGAACAGCTCGGTCAGCTGCTCCGCGCTGAGGTGATGAAGCACATGGTTGGAGACGACCACGTCGAACCGCTCGCCCGCGTCGACGAGGTCGGCTGCGTACGCGCTGCGAAAGCTCACCCCGGGTTCACGGGGACGCGACAGCGCGATGGCGAGGCACCGCGGGTCGGGATCGATTCCCACGACCTCCACGGCGAAGCCGTCTCGACGAGCGCGTCGGGCAATCCCGAGCGCGACGTCGCCGCCTCCGCAGCCGACATCGACGAGGCGGGTCGGCCGCGGGCGCGGGCTGGCGCTCCGGGCGCGGAGGAAGGGACGCAGGTGCGTGGCGTAGATCCTTCCCCAGCCCGAGACCGCGCGGTTCACGAGCCCGAAGCGACGTACCGTGCGTCGCAGCCTGTCCTCGTCGCAGGCGGGATCGTCCATCAGCTCCCGCAGAGCCTCATCACGAACCCGCACCGGGAGCCTGCCTCTCGCGCGAGGCGACCGCAGCGTCCGCAGACCGACGCGGGACGACGCGCGCCGTTGCCGTCTCGACCGCCAGGCCGGGGCCGAAGGCGGTGACAAGTACCCGCTCGTCGTGAGCCGCGGTCGGGTCGCGCAGGAGATCCGCGAGGATGAAGAGCACGGTGGCCGAGGACATGTTGCCGTAGTCGCGCAGAATCCGTCGGGACCGCTGCAGGGCGCCCTCGTCGAGCTGCATAGCCTGCTCGAACCGATCGAGGATGCTCCGGCCTCCCGGGTGGACCACCCACTGGTCGACGGTCCCCACGCGCTCGAGCACGGGTGCGAGCGCGGCCTGCACCTCTCGTCCGACGATGCGGGGTACGTTGCCGGTGAGCGTCATCTCGAAGCCGTGGTCCCCGATGATCCATGCCATGTCCTGCTCACCGTCGGTGGTCAGCGCGGTGGTGAAGCCGGTCAGTTCGAGAGCCCAGGACGGACGGTCCGGCGACGGCCCAGCACCCTCGCCGCCGTCGAACCGGGCCTCGCGCGCGGTGACGACCGCCGCCGCCGCGCCGTCCGCGAAGACCGCGGAGGCCACGATCTGGTCCGGGTCGGGTGAGGAGCGGATGTGGATGGAACACACTTCGGCGCAGGCGACGAGCACGGTTGCGGTGGGGTCTGCGGTACAGATGCGCCACGCCGATCGCAGCGCGGGAATCGCCGCAGCGCACCCCATGAACCCGATGTGCTCGCGCTCCACGGTCGGATCGAGCGCGAGGTCGCGCACCAGTCGGTACTCCGGTCCGGGTGCGTAGAAGCCCGTGCAGCTGGCCGTGACGACGTGCGTGATCTCGCTCGGTTCCACTCCCGCGCTGCGCAGTGCGCGCCGGGCGGCGGTCTCGGAAAGCCGCGGCGCTTCCCGCGCGTACCGCTCGTTGCGTGCGGCGGTCCCCGGGCTGCGGACCGCGCCATGCTCCGCGTCGATGAAGATCCCGTCGCCGCCGGCGAGATCATCGATGACCGTGTGACGCCGGTCGATGGCCGACCCGTCGTAGGCAGCGCGGATGATCCGGGCCGTCAGCGGCGCGACATCCGGTTGGGCAAGGAAGAGATCCCGCACCTGGGTCTGGGAGAGCGCGAATTCCGGCACCGCCGTGCCGATGCCGATGAGCTGGACTCCCATGCACTCACCCTAGGCTCCGGGTGCCCCTCGAGGGCCGGGTCAGCCGAAGATCATCGGGCGGTCGTCGTCCTCGGGGGCGCTCAGTCCCAGTCGTGATCGGTCGAGGTCCACGACGACGGGCACGTGGTCGCTCGGGGCTTCGCCCTTGCGCTCGTTGCGGTGAATCGCGGCATCCGTGACGGCATCCGCGAACGCGCGCGAACCGAGGATGAAGTCGATGCGCATGCCTTCGTTGCGCGGGAACCGCAGCTGCTTGTAATCCCAGTACGTGAACCCCGTCGGCACGAGTGGCCGCACGACGTCGGTGAGTCCGGCGTTCTCGAGCGCAGCGAACGCGTCACGCTCCGGCCCCGAGACGTGGGTCGAGAACCCTTCGATGACCGCGGGATCGCCGTTGTCGGCATCCGTCGGGGCGATGTTGAAGTCGCCCACCAGGGCAAGGGGCAGATCCGGTTCAGCGGAGAGCGTGCGCGCCGCGTATTCGCGGAGGGCGTCGAGCCAGTGGAGCTTGTAGACGTAGTGGGGGTCCTCGAGGGCGCGGCCGTTGGGCACGTACAGGCTCCATACCCGGACGCCGTCGATCGTCGCTCCGATCGCCCGGGCCTCCTGCGGCGCATCCGGACCCTCGTGACCCTTAGCGAACCCCGGCATCGCGGGAAAGGACGTCTCCACCTCGGTGGGTCGCGAGCGGCTGGCGATCGCGACCCCGTTCCACTGGGAGAACCCGTGTGCTTCGACGTGGAACCCGGCCTGTTCGAACTGCTCGAAGGGGAATTGCTCCACCTTGCACTTGATCTCTTGCATTGCGAGCACGTCGATGTCCTCGCGCACGGCGAAGTCGACGATCCGGTCGACACGGGCGCGGACCGAGTTCACGTTCCAGGTGGCAACACGCATGATCCCAGCCTAGGGTCGCCCGCCGACGCGCCACGCGCCGGGTCGGGAGGCACACAGCCGCGGCGATCTGCACAACCACGGGCAGATGTGGGCGGAGCATCTGTGGTTGTGCAGATCCCTGCTGTGGTGCCGGCTGGGCCGGGCTGGGTCCCGCTGTGGTGCGTGCGGGCCGGGCGGCGCCGTACCCCGGAGATCCGCACAACCGCGGATGCATTCGCGCGAGGCATCCGTTGTTGTTCAGATCCCTGTCGTTGTGCGGCTGGGGCTGGGCAGGTGCGGCCGTGCCGGGGCGGCGGATGCTGCGCCTAGAGCTCGCGCAGGATCTGCTCGACCCTCTCCTTGGCGTCGCCGAAGAGCATCTGCGCGTTCTCGCGGAAGAACAGCGGGTTCTGCACCCCGGCGTAGCCCGAGGCCATCGACCGCTTGAACACGATGACGTTGTCGGCCTCCCACACCCGCAGCACCGGCATCCCGGCGATGGGGCTGCCGGGATCTTCGGCGGCGGCGGGGTTGACGGTGTCGTTCGCGCCGATGACCAGGACGACGGCCGTCTCGGCGAAGTCGTCGTTGATCTCGTCCATCTCGAACACGATGTCGTAGGGAACCTTGGCCTCTGCCAGCAGCACGTTCATGTGGCCCGGGAGGCGCCCGGCGACCGGATGGATGCCGAAGCGCACGTCCACGCCCCGCTCACGCAGCCGCGACGTGAGCTCGGCGACGGGGTACTGCGCCTGCGCGACCGCCATCCCGTAGCCGGGGGTGATGATGACGCGGTCGGCGTCGGCGAGCAGCTCCGCGGCTCCGGTGACGTCGATCTCGCGGTGTTCGCCGGTCTCGGCATCCGTCGCCCGGGGAGCTTCGATACCGAACCCGCCGGCGATGACGGAGATGAACGAGCGGTTCATCGCGCGGCACATGATGTACGACAGGTAGGCGCCCGAGGACCCGACGAGCGCGCCGGTGACGATCAGCAGGTCGTTGCTCAGGATGAAGCCCGCTGCGGCAGCCGCCCAGCCCGAGTAGCTGTTGAGCATCGAGACGACGACGGGCATGTCGCCGCCGCCGATCGAGGCCACGAGGTGCCAGCCCAGCAGCAGGGCGAGGATCGTCACGACGATCAGCAGCCACAGCTCGGGGGTGATGACGTACCAGACCGTCAGGCCGACGAACGCGACCAGCGCGCCGAGGTTGAGGACGTTCTTGCCCGGGAGCATGAGCGGCGTGGACGAGATCCGCGCCGAGAGCTTGAGGAACGCGACGATCGATCCCGTGAAGGTGACGGCACCGATGAAGACCCCGATGAACACTTCGGCGTGATGGATGCCGAGCAGGGCGCCGCCGATGTGCCCGGGGTCCAGAGCGCCGTTCCAGCCGACGATGACGGCGGCGAGGCCCACGAAGCTGTGCAGCAGAGCGATGAGCTCGGGCATCCCCGTCATCTCGACCACGCGTGCGCGCCACAGGCCGATCGACCCGCCGACGAGGACGGCGACCACCAGCAGAACGAGCCCCATCGTCGCCTGCGGCTGGCCCCACAGCTGTTCGACCGTCAGCCACACGGTCGCGGCGATCGCGATGACCATGCCGCCGATCCCGAAGGCGACGCCGCGGCGGGCGGTCTCGTGCTTGCTCAGGCCGTGGAGGCTGAGAATGAACAGCAGCGCGGCGACGAGGTACGCGGCGCCGGCGACGGATGCCGCAACCGACCCGGTCATCGGGTCTCACCTTTCGAGAACATCGCGAGCATGCGTCGGGTCACGGCGAAGCCTCCGAAGATGTTGATGCTCGCCAGAAGAACGGCGACCGCGGCGAGGATCTGCACGACGAGCACCCCCGACGCGAGCTGCAGCATCGCGCCGACGACGATGATGCCCGAGATCGCGTTCGTGACGCTCATGAGCGGGGTGTGCAAGGCGTGGTGGACCTTTCCGATCACGAAGAAGCCGATGATGATCGACAGCACCAGCACCGTGAAGTGCTGCGGGATCGGTGCGGGCGCGACCGCGGTCACGACGAACAGCAGCACGGCGGCAGCGCCGAGCAGCACCGGGGTCCGCCAGGCCGGAGCCGTCTTGGGCGCGGGAGGCTCGACCGGCGCCGCGGCCACGGGCTTCGGCGCTGCCGAGACCTGCACCGGCGGTGGCGGCCACGTCGACTCCCCGTCTCGCACGATCATCACGCCGCGCTGCACGACATCGTCGACGTCGATCGTGAGGACCCCGTCCTTGCCGGGAGTGAGCAGAGCGATGAGGTTGTAGAGGTTCGTCGAGTACAGCTGCGACGCCTGCGCGGGCAGCCGTCCGGCCAGATCGGTGTACCCGAGGATCACGACGCCGTTGTCGGTCACGACCCGCTCGCCGGCGATCGAGCCTTCGACGTTGCCGCCCTGCGCGGCGGCCATGTCGACGATGACGCTGCCCGGCTTCATCCGTGCGACGTCGGATGCCGTGATCAGTCGCGGCGCCGCTCGCCCCGGGATGAGCGCCGTCGTGATGATGATGTCGACATCCGCGGCCTGTTCGGTGTAGATCTCTGCCGCGCGCCTGTCGTAGGCCTCGCTCGTGGCCTTGGCATAGCCGTCCGAGGACTCCATGACCTCGTCGACCTCGACAGGGAGGTACTCGCCGCCGACCGACTTCACCTGATCGGCGACCTCGGGGCGCGGGTCGGTCGCGCGCACGATCGCGCCCAGGCTCGCGGCGGTGCCGATCGCGGCGAGCCCCGCGACGCCCGCGCCCGCGACGAGCACCTTCGCGGGCGGCACCTTTCCGGCTGCCGTCACCTGCCCGGTGAAGAAGCGGCCGAACTCGTTGGCGGCCTCGACGACGGCGCGGTAGCCCGAGATGTTCGCCATCGAGCTGAGCACGTCCATCGACTGGGCGCGGGAGATGCGCGGGACGGCATCCAGGGACAGCGCCGTGATGCCGCGCGTGGCCAGCGACTCGCGGATCTCGGGCCGGAAGGCGGGTGCGAGCATCCCGATCACCGTCGCCCCGTCTCGCAGGAGGGCGACCTCGTCGGGGCCCGGCGCCGTCACGGTCACGACCACGTCGGCGCCCCAGGCGCCGGCACGGTCTGTCACGTCGGCTCCGGCATCCGTGTAGGCGGTGTCGGGGAAGGCGGAAGCCGCGCCCGCGCCCGCTTCGACGACGACGTCGTAGCCGAGGGCGAGCAGGCGCGAAACGGTGGGTGGAGTGAGGGCGACGCGGGTCTCGCCGTCGCGCTCCGCGACGATGCCGATGCGGGTCATGTACGCACTCCCTTGCTTCTGCGGGCGGGCTTCGCGGCTCTCTCCTGGGGCAGGCGCCGCGCGGGTCCGAGGCGGGCTCCGCGCGGGGCCGACTCTATCGGCGGGCTCCGCGCGGAGCCGGGACCATGGTCCTCGGCGATGAGGCCGGATCCGAGTGACACCAATCTAGGGATCCGGCGCCGCACTCTGTCGGCATCCGTCTCGGAAATATCGCCCGTTCTTTCCTAGACTCAGGCTGTGACCGCCTCTTCCACGCCCGAACTCGAAGCCGATCGTCAAGCGCTCATCGCCCTGATCGGCGCCGAAGCCGTCTTCCACGGGGACTTCACGCTCTCGAGCGGCAAGAAGGCGTCCTACTACGTCGACATGCGCAAGCTCACGCTCGATCACCGGGCGGCACCCGCGATCGGCCGGATCATGCTCGATCTCGTGCGCACCGGACTGGGTTCGGATGCCGACACCGTCGTGGCAGTCGGCGGTCTCACTCTCGGCGCCGATCCGATCGCGAACGCCGTCATGCACGCATCCGTCGGAACGGACCATCCGCTCGACGCGTTCGTGGTGCGCAAGGAACCCAAGGACCACGGCCGGGGCCGCCAGGTCGAGGGGGCAGATGTCGTCGGCAAGCGCGTGGTCGTGCTCGAGGACACCTCGACGACGGGACAGTCCGCGCTCAAGGCGGTCGAGGCGTTGCGGCGCGAGGGTGCGGAGCCGGTCGCCGTCGCGGTGATCGTCGACCGCAAGACCGGCGCACAGCAGGCGATCGAGGATGCCGGACTCACCTGGCTCGCCGCCATCGACCTCGACGATCTCGGCCTCCAGCCGCAGTAGCCGGGGTTAGTCGTCGGAGCCGGAGCCGCCGCGGCTGCGCCACCACTGCCACACCGCAACGACGAGCGCGCCGCTGATGATGATCAGCGACGTCCACAGCAGCAATGACTGTTCGAACTCGTTCACGGACGCCTCCCCTCTGCCGCGCCGGCGACGATCTTCGCAATGCGCGCCGCGCGGGTCTGCGGACGCTTGGCGAGCGCGATCTGCTGGAGCCCGTACTTCCGGGCAGACAGCGGGAAGGCATCCCAGTTCGCGCGAGCCCGAGGATTCGCATCCAGCGCAGCCACGAGATCATCCGGATCGATGCCGGCCTCAGCCTCGTCGAGCACGCTCCAGGTGCCGTTGGCCTTCGCGGCCTCGACCGCACGGATGCCGGCCTCGGCCATGATTCCTTCGGCCTCGAGGATCTCGATCCTGGCCTTGTTCGTCGCGGCCCACCCGCTCCCGGGACGCCGAGGAGCGAACCACAACCCGCTGCGCTCCTCGTCGAACACCCGGACGGGGCCGTCGATCCACCCGAAACAGAGCGCGTGCCGGATCGCGTCTTCGTACTCGACGAACGAGAGGCCGGAACCGGGGCGGGCGCGCACGAGCCAGGCGCCTGTCGAGGACTGGTGGTGTGCCGCGAGCCAGGCGCGCCACGCCGCGGCATCCGTCGCTTCGACCCGCTCGCCCTCGTCGAGAGCACCCATCACAGCCCCTCGGGAAACTCGGTCTCCTCCGGGCCCGCGGGAAGCAGTTCGGCGATCGACTCCAGGATCTCGTCCGGTCGGAAGGGGAATCGCTCCACCTCGGCCGGGTCGCTGATACCGGTGAGGACGAGCACCGTGTGAAGACCCGCCTCGATGCCCGCGACGATGTCGGTGTCCATTCGGTCGCCGATCATCCCTGTCGATTCCGAGTGCGCACCGATGCGGTTGAGAGCGGAACGGAACATCATCGGGTTGGGCTTGCCGACGACGTAGGGCTCTTTGCCGGTGGCTTTCGTGATGAGCGCGGTGATCGCGCCGGTGGCCGGCAGCAGTCCCTCCGCGGAGGGACCGGTGGCATCGGGGTTGGTGGCGATGAAGCGGGCGCCGTTCGCGATCGCACGGATCGCCTTCGTGATCGCCTCGAACGAGTAGTTGCGGGTTTCGCCGACGACGACGTAGTCGGGGTCGTTCTCGGTCATGATGAACCCCGCCTCGTGAAGTGCGGTGGTCAGCCCCGCCTCGCCGATGACGAACGCGGATGCCCCGGGTGCCTGCCCGCGCAAGAAGTCAGCCGTCGCCAGGGCGGATGTCCAGATCGCCTCTTCGGGGACGACCAGGCCGGATGCCCGCAGTCGCGCGCTCAGATCGCGCGGCGTGAAGATCGAGTTGTTCGTGAGCACCAGGAAGGGCACTCCCTGCTCGCGCCACCGCTCGATCACCTCCGCGGCGCCGGGAACGGGGATGTTCTCATGGACGAGCACGCCGTCCATGTCGGTGAGCCAGCATTCCACGTCTGCCCGGGTCCGCATGGCCACAGCGTATCCCGCCCGCGGAGGTCTAGTGTCGATCTCGTGGCGCGTACGCGGTGGGACCCCGAGTCGCTGCCCGATCTGTCCGGGCAGTCCTACCTCGTCACGGGCTCGAACGCCGGGCTCGGGTACTTCGCCAGCGAGCAACTCGCGAGGGCCGGGGCCCGCGTCATCATGTCCGGCCGAAACCCGAAGCGCCTCTCGGCCGCACGGGCCACACTTGCCGGTCGGGTTCCTGGCGCTGACATCGAGTCGCTGATCATCGATACGGCAAAGCCCGGGTCGATCCGTTCTGCCGCGGCTTCCCTGCGCACTCGCGGGCCGCTGGACGGCGTCCTGTTGAACGCCGGGATCGTGCATCCGCCCCGGCGTCGAGAGACGACCCCGGACGGCAACGAGATCGTGCTCGCGACCAACGCCCTGGGCCACTTCGCGCTCGCGGGGGAGCTCCTTGTGCCGCTGGCACGATCCGGCGGTCGGATGGTGTGGCTGGGCAGCATGTCGATCTCCCTGACGCCGTACGACCCCGCCGATCTGCAGCTGACCGAGGGTTACTCCGCGTGGCGCGCGTACGTGCAGTCCAAGGTCGTCACGACCGCCCTCGGTCTGGAAGCCGATCGGCGACTGCGGGAGCACGGCGTTCCCGTCGACAGTGTCGTCGTCCACCCGGGATACTCGACGAGCGGTCGCACGCCGGGTCTTCACGGAGTGAATCAGCCCAGCAAGATCACTCGCTTCATCGACAATCTGCAGACGCCGATCACCCAGTCCAAGGAGCACGGCGCGTGGCCTCTTGTTCGGGCGTTGATCGACCCCATGATCTCCGGTGGGCAGTTCTGGGGCCCGCAATACATCGTGAAGGGCGAACCCCGGCGGGCGCACCTTCCACGGATCGTGCGCGACCCCGAGCGCGTTTCGCGCATCTGGGAGGCGTGCGAAGCCGCGACGCGCACCCGGTGGCCGTTCACGGCGGCATCCGTCGCCCGCTGACCGGTCGAAAGCCGCGCCGTCTCCGCGCCGGGCGCGATCAGGCGCTGAGCCAGATCGCCTCGGATGCCGTCGGCGGCAGCGTCACTTCGCGGCCGTCCACGTCGATGGTCAGGTCGCCGCGGACGCACACGATACCTCCCACGTCGACGGATGCGGCGTCGAGCGCCTCGAGCAGCCCCGGGACGCGATCCGAGACCCGGAGCACGCGTCCGCAGTGTCCGAGCGGAGCGTCAGCCAAACGCACGAAGGCCTCCCGCGTGACGGTGCCGTCGGCATCCGGAATGGCATCGCCGTGGGGATCGAACCGGGGGTAGCCGAGCCGTTGGTCGATCCCCGCCAGGAGTCGATCGCTGATCGCGTGCTCGAGCACTTCGGCTTCCTCGTGCACCTCGGCCCAGGTGTAGCCGAACTCGCGGACCAGCCAGGTCTCGATGAGGCGGTGACGACGGATGACGGCGGCGGCGCGGCGCTCACCGGCCGGGGTCAGCGAAATCGGCCCGTAGGGGCGATGGGTCACGAGGCCCTGAGCGGCGAGCTTGCGCACCATCTCGGTCACGCTCGATGGGGCAAGACCGAGCTCGGTCGCAAGCTGAGACGGGGAGATCCGCTCGGTCTGCCACTCGGTGTGGTGGTAGATCGTCTTGAGGTAGTCGTCGATGGCCGCGGAGGGCATGCCGAAACCCTACCGGGGACGCCGGTCGCCCCCGATCACGCTCCGGTGAACACCAGCCACAGCAGAACGAGATTGAGGGTGATGAGCAGCCCGGCCGAGACGATCCCGAGCACGGTCGTCGCGGGCCTGTTGCGGAAGGCGCCGAGCACGCCCCGGCGTGCGGTCAGCCATACGAGGGGAATGAGCGCGAACGGGATGCCGAACGACAGCACGACCTGGCTGAGGACCAGCGCAAACGTGGGGTCGACCCCGACTCCCAGGATCAGCAGCGCGGGGATCAGCGTGATCAGACGGCGCGCAACGAGCGGAACCCGAACACGGAGCAATCCGCTCATGATCTCCGCCCCGGCGTAGGCGCCGACGGCGGTGGAGGCGAGCCCGCTCGCGAGCAGCCCGACGGCGAACAGTGTCGCGATGATCGGACCGAGTCCGTCGCGCAGCGCGGCGTACGCGCCCTCGAGCGAGTCGGTGCCCGGCACGCCGGCGAGGTTGGCGGCTGCCAGCAGCAGGATGCACAGGTTCACTGTTCCCGCGACCACCATGGCGATCGTGACGTCCCAGCGCGTCGCGGTGAGAAGCCGCCGCGTCGACACGCCCCGTCCCGCTTCCAGGTCCGCCGCGGCCGAACCCGGTGTGAACGGCGTGGGGGTGGCCGCGGGGGCGAACCGATCGCGGCTGAGGGCCGAGTGCGCATAGATGGCGTGCGGCATGACGGTCGCGCCGAGAATGGATGCCGCAAGCAGCACCGAGTCGGCGCCGTCGAATCGGGGGACCATGCCCCCGACGATGCCTGCCGGATCGGGCGGGGCGATGAACACCCCGGCGGTGAAGCCGACCGCGATCAGGACCACCAGTCCGACGATGATCACTTCGAAGGGGCGCGCGCCGCGCCGCGACTGCACCACCAGGAGGCCGAGGGAGACGACGCCGGTGATGACGCCTCCCCACAGCAGCGGGATGCCGAACAGCAGGTTCAGCGCGACAGCGCCGCCGATGACCTCTGCCACGTCCGTGGCCATCGCGACCAGCTCCGCCTGAAGCCAGTACAGTCGCCGGCCCCAGGAACTGCGGATCCGGCTGCCGAGCGCCTGAGGAAGGCTCTCGCCGGTGACCACTCCGAGCTTGGCCGACAGGTACTGGATGAGCCACGCCATGACGTTCGCGACGACGACGACCCACACCAGGAGATACCCGTACCGGGCGCCGGCGGTCATGTTGCTCGCGACGTTTCCCGGATCGAGGTAGGCGACACCGGCCACCATCGCGGGCCCGAGAAGCCAGAACAGTCGGGGCGAGCGCACCCGGGCAGCGCCGACGGTCGAGAGCGCGGGGGTCGGTGTCGTCTTCGGCATACCGAAACCCTAGCGATATTTCGGCGTGCCGAAAAGCCGTTGGTCAGCGGGACCCGGTCGCGGGCCGGCGGTCGCCGTCGGATAGATTGCTCGACGTGCCAGACGAGACCGAGCCCGAGCTCCCCCACGGTGTGGGGCCGTGGCCCGGCGGCGCCTCGGAGTGGCCGGATGACCCGCGCCTAGACCGAGATCTGCTCGCGCACGGGGACCGACGCAACGTCGTCGACCGATACCGCTACTGGCGGATGGAGGCGATCGTTGCCGACCTCGACCAGAGGCGGCATCCGTTCCACGTCGCGATCGAGAACTGGCAGCATGATCTCAACATCGGTTCGATCGTGCGCAGCGCCAACGCGTTCCTTGCCGCCGAGGTCCACATCATCGGCCGCCGTCGCTGGAACAAGCGCGGCGCCATGGTGACCGACCGCTATCAGCACGTCCGCCACCACGACGACATCGCCGCCTTCGCGACCTGGGCCTCGGGCGAAGGGTTGCCGATCCTCGCGATCGATAACGTCGAGGGCTCGCAGCCACTGCCTGCGGCGGATCTGCCCCGGCAGTGCGTCCTGCTGTTCGGGCAGGAAGGGCCGGGCCTGTCGGCCGAAGCGCTCGCCGCGGCATCCGGCACCATCGAGATCGCGCAGTACGGCTCGACTCGCTCGATCAACGCCGCCGCGGCGGCAGCCGTCGTCATGTACGAGTGGTGCCGCCGCTGGGCCTGAGGCAGGCGGATGCCTTCGACGCGCGCTCAGCCTCGGCGGCGTAGACTTCCGGGCGTGAACGGACGGATGACGCCTGCGGGCGACTGGAGGTTGTCGACGCGCTCTGCGTCGGCGGGCATGACGGCCTGAGGCCGCTGACCCTGTCGCCGGGCTCGACCCGGCGCGGCTGCCCCGCAGCCCCCCTCATCGTTCGTCTCGACGCGCCCCCGAGCCGTCGCTCCCCGGAAAGGCACGCGCATGCGTCCCCTCACCGATGCCCAGATTCGGGCATCCCTTCTCAACGCCTCGCGCAGCGAGCGCAAGAACCTCACCCTCCCGACCGACATCGTCGACACCCAGTGGGATCGACTCGACTATCTCGGCTTCCGCGATCCCAAGCTCGCGCGGATCGCCTACGTCGTCATCGACCTCGATGACGAGCCGGTCGGCATCCTGTTGCGGCAGACGGATGCCCGACCGCTGAGCCGGCCCCAGTGCTCGTGGTGCAACGACGTTCAGCTTCCCAACGATGTCGTGATGTTCGCCGCCAGACGCACGGGAGAGGCGGGCCGTCGCGGCGACAGCGTCGGCATCCTCGTGTGCGAGAACTTCGAGTGCTCCGTCAACGTGCGAAAGCTCCCGCCCTCTGCCTACCTCGGGTTCGACCGCGAGGCGGCGCGCGATCGTCGTATCGAGGCTCTGCGTGCGAACGTCGCAGAGTTCGCGCGCAGCGTCCGCGACGGGGTGTAGCTCCGCCGCCGTCTCAGGGTTGCATGATCTCGCGCAGTCGAGCCTCGCGCTCGTCGGCGAGGTCATCCAGTCGCCGGGTGAAGGCGGCGACGGATGCGGCATCCGTCGCGCCCGCGGCGCGTGTGACTGCCGAGCCGATCGGTGTCCCGGGGCGCACCGCCAGGGGAACGACCCCCGCCCAGACCGTGTGGTCCTCGCCGTCATCGGCGGTGTCGCCGACCCCGTCGAAGCGGACCTTGACGCTCGCCTGATCGAGCGGTACCTGCAGCACCTGCGTTGCACGCACCTCTTTGCGCGTCATCTCGCGCACCTCGGCGCGTCGGCCTGGCATCAGGTGGTCCGAGACCTGCCAGAGCGCCCGATCACGCAGGTCCTCGGGGACGACTCTGGCATTTCCGAACACGACGGCGCTGCGGTAGTTCGCCGAGCTTTCGAAGGTGGATGCCGCGAAGACGAGTCCGTCGACGTGCGTCACGGTCACCGACACTGGGACACCCTCTCGTGCGGCATCCAGGAACAGCCCGCCGCCGGTCGACCCGTGCAGGAGCAGCACGGGGCCGTCGCCGAGGTCGCCGACCCCGTAGAGGTAGGGCAGCACGATCGGCATCCCGTCGCGGACGAAACCCACATGGGCGACGAGGCCTTCGGTGAGGATCTCGCGCAGCATCTCGGCATCCGTGTTCTGGCGCTGGGGTTTGCGTCGCACCTGAAGCGAGGGCGATGCTGGACTGTCTGAACTCATACGTTGAGGGTAGGGCTGAGCCACGCCTGGCCCCGCAATCGCCAGCCGAGCGTCGCGGCCCGAGCGAGCATGTAGACACCGAAGAATGCGACCGACAGCCACGCGAGGCCGGCGGCGCCGCCCGGGTGGAAGACAGCGACGAGGGCCAGCGCAGGCAGGAACGGTACGAGGTTGAGCACGCCTGCCACAGCGAGGTATCGGGCGTCGCCGGCGCCGATCAGGACGCCGTCCCAGACGAAGACGAGACCGCACAGCGGCTGGGCGACGGCAAGCACGAGAAGAGCGGGTTGCACGATCGCGGCAAGCTCCGGGTCGCCGGTGAAGAGCAGCCCGATGACTCCGGATGCCGCCGCGACCCCCGCCCCGACGAGGATGCCGAACCACAGGCCCCAGGCGCTCGTGCGTTGGAGGACTTTGCGTACGCGAGCATGGTCTTCCTCGCCGAGGGACTTTCCGATGAGTGCTTGAGCGGCGATCGCGAGGGCGTCGAGCGCGAACGCCGCTGCCGAGAAGACCGTGTACGCGACCTGCCAGCCTGCGAGCTCATCGGTGCCGAGCCCTGTGGCCACGGCGACGGTGGTCAGCAGCGCGATCCGCAGCGACACCGTCCGCAGGAACAGCCAGCCGCCGGTACGGGCAGAGCCGCGCACCCCGCGGGCCGACGGGCGGACCTGCGCCGAGTGCCGGTGCGCCAGTCGGCCGATGACACCGATGTACGCGACGACCATGCCCCACTGGGCGAGCACGGTCCCGACCGCGGAGCCGGCGATCCCCCACCCGAGGCCGTAGATGAAGATCGCGTTCAGTGCGGCATTCGCGCCGAAGCCGGCCGCCGCGATCCACAGCGGCGTGACGGTGTCCTGCATCCCGCGCAGCAGCCCGGTCGCCGCGAACACGATGAGCATCGCGGGAAGCCCCCACATCGAGATCTGCAGGTAGGTCACCGCGTCGGCGGCTACCGCCTCGGTAGCCCCGAAGAGCGAGACGAGGGGTGGTGTCGCGAGTGATCCGGCAAGGGCCAGGATCGCGCCGAGCCCCAGCGCAAGCCAGAGGCCGTCGATACCGACCGAGACCGCCGAGCGGGCGTCGCCGGCGCCGAACCGCCGTGCGACGGCCGGGGTCGTCGAGTAGGCGAGGAAGACCATGAGCCCGACGATCGTCTGCAGAATTGCCGAGGCGATCCCGAGGGCGGCAAGCGGCACGGTGCCCAGGTGCCCGACGAGGGCCGAATCGACGATCAGGAACAGCGGTTCCGCCATGAGCGCGCCCAGCGCCGGCACCGCGAGCCGCAGGATGTCGCGGTTCAGCGTCGACGGTGCGTCGCTGTCGGGTCGAGAAGGCACGACCCGAGCCTAGGGTTCCGTGCCGCCGAGCCGGATGACGCGCGCCGCGCTGTCTGTCCGGAGTTCGCTTGCCGCAACACGCCGTGTGCGGCATCCGTCGCCCGCGTCTTGCGGCAACCGAACCGTCGGGGGCTGTGCCGGTCGTCGGTTGGCTTGCCGCAACCCGCCGTATGCGGCATTCGACAGGAGCGGTTCGAGGCAAGCGAACATGACGGTGGAGACGGATGCTGCGGGATGCCACGATGGGTGCGAGTGAGGCGCCGCCCGGCGCCGGAGCAGAGGTTCAGGTGACCGGTAGTGCCTCGTCGTCGGCGAAGCGTCCGGGTGCGGACAGTGGTGCCGCACGGGAGATCGCCATTCTCATGCTGCTCGCGGCCATCGCGGGACTCGCCGTCGGGCTCATCGGCGGCGCGTTCCGTTGGTGCATTGAACAGGCAGAGCGCGTGCGCATCGAGGTCTTCGCCTTTGCGCACGAGCAGCCCGGCTGGGGGTGGCTCATCGGGATGGCCGTCACCGCTACCGGTGCGACACTCGCGGCGCTGCTGGTGAAGTGGGTTCCGCAGGCTGCGGGCAGCGGCATCCAGTACGTCGAGGCGGTGGAGCGGGGGCAGGAGCCGCCGAGTGCCCTGGGTGTGCTGGTGGCGAAGTTCGTCGGCGGAGTGCTCTCGATCGGATCAGGGATGGTACTCGGCCGCGAAGGGCCGACAGTGCACATCGGTGCCGTGCTCGGGGCGGAGGCGGCCCGCCGCAGCCGTCGGCCCGTGGCGGACGCCCGGACCCTCCACTCGGCGATGTCGGGTGCGGGCCTTGCCGTCGCCTTCAACGCGCCCCTCGGGGGATCGCTGTTCGTCATCGAGGAGGTCGCGCAGTCCGTGCGGGCCCGTATCGTTCTGCCCACCCTCACGGGTGTTGCAGTCGCGGTGGCCACGGCGTGGATCGTCGTCGGCAACGCGCCCATCTTCGAGGTGCAGCCGGTCCCCCCACCCGACCTGGCTCAGGTCGGGGTGTTCGCGGTGTTCGGCCTCCTCACGGGCGTGCTCGGTGCCGCGTACAACCGACTGATTCTCGGATTTCTGACGCTCGCTCAAGCGGCTCACCGTGTGCCCCCGGTCGCGCAGGCGGCGATCATCGGCGGCGCGGTCGGGCTTCTTCTCTTCCTCGATCCGCTCGGCGCCGGCGGCGGGGATCCCGTCTCCCAGGGCTTGCTCCGCGGGGATTCGCTGGTCCTGATCGTCCTCGTCTCGACGCTCGCCATCCGGTTCCTTGCGGGTCCGCTGTCGTACGCCGCGGGAACCCCCGGCGGACTGTTCGCCCCGCTGCTTGCAATCGGAGGGCTCTGGGGCGCCCTCTGCGGAACCTTCGCTCAGCGCCTGGTCCCTGAGATCGCCGACACCACGATCGTGGTCTTCGTGCTCGTGGGGATGACCTCGATGTTCGCCGCGACCATCCGGGCGCCCCTGACCGGGATCGCCGTCGTGGTCGAGATGACCGCCGTCGCGACAGTCCTGGCGCCGATGCTGGCCGCCGCCGTCTGCGCCATCCTCGTCGCCGCTCTCTTGCGCACCCGGCCGATCTACGAGGATCTTCGCGAGCGGATGCTCCATCCACCCGCTGTTCGTGCCGCGTTCCCTCGACTCCGGGG
Source organism: Microbacterium sp. bgisy207 (assembly GCF_965345035.1). Lineage (GTDB taxonomy): Bacteria > Actinomycetota > Actinomycetes > Actinomycetales > Microbacteriaceae > Microbacterium. The sequence continues at coordinate 13,704 of NZ_CBDRMG010000004.1, read as the reverse complement.
AACCGCATAGCCGACGTGCTTATCCTGGGAGGCATGACCGACGCGCTCGTCTCGGGGCTTCCCCTCGAGGACCTCTCGCCCGACATCCGCCCCCAAGACGACCTGTTCCGCCACGTCAACGGCGCGTGGATCGAGCGCACTGAGATTCCGGATGACAAGGCGCGGTGGGGGTCCTTCCACCTCCTCGCCGAGCAGGCGGAGAAGGACGTGCGGGTCATCATCGAGGAGGCGGTCGCGGCAGAGCCGGGGAGCGAGACCCGCAAGATCGGCGACCTGTACACGAGCTTCATGGACACCGAGCGCATCGCGGCGCTCGGGGCAGCTCCTATCGCCGGCCAGCTCGCCGCCGTCGACGGCATCGACACCGTCGACGGGTTGCTGCGCACTCTCGGCGCCCTCGAGCGCGATGGCGTCTCGGGGCTGTTCGGCCTGTACGTCGAGCCCGATCCGGGAAACCCCCAGCGCTACGTCCCGTTCGTGGTCCAGAGCGGGCTGTCGCTTCCCGACGAGAGCTACTACCGGCTCGAGAACTTCGCCGACACCCGTCGCGAGTTCCGGGGGCACGTCGAACGGATGCTGACCCTCGCCGGCGTTCCGGATGCCGCCGCGGAGGCCGACCGGGTCGTCGCCCTCGAGACCGAGCTCGCCTCTCACCACTGGGACAACGTCCGCAGCCGCGATGCGGTGGCCACCTACAACCTGCGCACGTGGACGGAGTTCCTCCAGCTAGCCGGCGTCGATCTCACGCCATGGCTCGCCGCCCTCGCGCCGGGGAAGGAGACGGCGTTCGATGAGGTCGTCGTCTACCAGCCGAGCTTCGTCGAATCGCTCGGCGCGCTGCTGGTGCCCGACCGGCTCGACCAGTGGAAGGCATGGCTGCGCTTCGCGATCGTGCGCGGCGCGGCGCCCCTGCTGTCGGACGAGTTCGTGGCCGAGAACTTCGCGTTCTACGGCACGCAGCTCACCGGCGTCCCGACGCTTCGCGAGCGCTGGAAGCGGGGTGTGAGCCTCGTCGAGAGCGCGATGGGCGAGGCCGTCGGCCGCGTCTATGTGGAGCGGCATTTCCCGCCTGCTGCCAAGGAGGCGATGGACGAACTGGTCGCCAACCTCATCGAGGCGTATCGGCGCAGCATCCGTTCGCTCGAGTGGATGACGCCCGAGACGCGGGATCGCGCGCTGGCGAAACTCGACGCATTCACCCCGAAGGTCGGGTACCCGGTGCGCTGGAAGGACTACTCCGCGCTCGAGATCGACGCGACCGACCTCGTCGGTAACGCGCGGCGCGCCCACATCGTCGAACACGATCGTCAGCTGGCCAAGGTCGGCCAGCCGATCGATCGCGATGAGTGGTTCATGACCCCGCAGACGGTCAACGCGTACTACAACCCGCTCATGAACGAGATCGTCTTCCCCGCGGCAATCCTGCAGTACCCGTTCTTCGATGTCGATCGGGACGATGCGGCCAACTACGGCGGCATCGGCGCGGTCATCGGGCACGAGATCGGGCACGGCTTCGACGACCAGGGAAGTCGCTATGACGGCGACGGATCTCTGCGGGACTGGTGGACGGATGCCGACCGCGCCGCCTTCGAGGAACGCACGAAGAGCCTCATCGCCCAGTACGACGCCCTCACGCCGAGGGGGTTGGACGGCCAGCACCACGTCAACGGTGCTCTCACGATCGGGGAGAACATCGGCGACCTCGGGGGGCTCGGCATCGCCTTGAAGGCGTACGCGATCTCGCTGGGCGACGAGCCCGCTCCCGTCATCGACGGGTACACCGGCATCCAGCGTCTGCTGCTGAGCTGGGCCGCCATCTGGCAACAGAAGGGACGGGATGCCGAGACCATCCGGCTGCTCACGATCGACCCGCACTCGCCGAACGAGTTCCGCTGCAACCAGATTGTGCGCAACGTCGACGCCTTCTACGACGCGTTCGGCGTGACCGAGACGGATGACCTGTGGCTCGACCCCGCCGAGCGCGTCACCATCTGGTGAATCTCATCGCCTAGAATCCCCCCACCCGAACACGGGAAGGACCCGCCGGTGGGCACACCACCCAGCACGTCGCGCGCTGCGCATCGCGCGGATTCTCGGCGTTCTCGTCACGCCGGGGGCCGCGCTCCGACCTTCGCCGCCACGATGCACGCGCTCGAGGAGATCGCGAGCACCGGCGGCCGCGTGTCGGTCTGTGTCACCGATCTCGATCGAGGCTCCGACCTGGTGATGGGTGACGCGTTCGTCACGTTGCCGATCGCGCAGCTCGGCGTGGTGCCGTTGCTGATCGAGACGTCGGCAGCCATGGAGGCGGGCAGGCTGGAGGCCACCGGATCCGTGAAGCGGCCCCCCGCGGAGCAGCACATCTCCGCAGGGGTGTGGCGTCACTTCGCCACCTCCGAGCTCGCCGTGTGCGATCTCGCGGTGCTGACGGCGGCTCTCGGGGATCCGCTCGCGACCAATGCGCTCATCGACCTCGTGGGACTCGACCCGGTGCGTGAGCGCATCGATCAGCTCGGTCTCACCCGCACGGCGCTACTCGATCGCGTCCGTGAGAACCGCGGGCCCGATGATGCCCCCCACCTCGCGCTGTCCACGACCCGCGATCTGACGACACTGTTCTCGGCACTCGCCAATGGCCGCGCGGTCTCTGCCTCGGTCAGCGCTCAAGTCATCGGATGGCTGGGGCTGAACGCGGACCTCGGCCTTGCCGCCGCCGCCACGGGCGCCGACCCCCTTGCGCACGGGGGTGCGGCTGATCAGCTCCTGCTGGTGAACAAGACCGGGCGCGACCACGGCATCCGTGCTGAGGCCGGGGTGCTCGCCGGGTCGCGCACCGGTGTCGCGTACGCCATGATCGTGCAGTTCACGGAGGAGACGCCGTTGGACCGGCTCCGCGTGCACGACGCGTTCCGCGTGCTGGGTGCAGACCTCATGGAGGCGGTGTACTGACGCCCCTCGCGCCGCTCCGCGGCTCAGTGTCCTGCGTCGAGCCGGTCGAGGAGCGCAAGGCCCCGCTGAGCCCATGCGATCTCGCCCTTCGCGCGGTCTACCAGGCCCTCGTAGGCGAAGTGTTTGAACGCGACGATGCGCTCGTGATCCTCGACGGGCGTGGCTTTCAGTCGTCGCTCGAGCATGGGGTTGGGAGGATCGACGTGGTCGATCTTGCGCAGTTCGCCCTCCCACTGCTCGAGCTCGCCCTCCCACTGCTCGATGTGGTGACGAAGGAACGCGCGTGCCGCCTCCGGCGAGGCAGACTCCAGGTACGCGGCGCGCAGGTGCGCGGGGTCTCGTACTCGCTGATACTCCAGCGGTGACGCCATCCAGTCGAGGAAGGCGCGGTCTCCGGCATCCGTGACGTGGTACATCCGGCGCGTACCGCGCTCGCCGCGGGTCTGCTCCTCGGCCTCGACGAGACCGGCGGCCTCCATCTTCCTGAGCTCGGGGTAGATCTGCGAGTCGGGCGCGTGCCATACGTGCCCGACCGACTGCGTGAACTGCTTGGCCAGTTCGTACCCCGAGAGGGGACCGACGCGAAGGAGCGCCAACAACGCATAGCGAAGGCTCACGAGCGTGCTCCCTTCTGTCGATTCCGCTCCCGTGATGCTACCGAGACGCCGCGAGACTGCACCTGCGCCGCGAGACAGCGTGTTGCGGGTGCTGTCTCGCGGGCAGGGTGCAGTCTCGCGGGTTCGGGGGTTAGTCGTTCTTGTAGCCGGTGCGCCAGCCGCCCTGGTAGGTCTGACGAGCGACGGTCGAGTAGGGGACGGGGCTCACGACGACGCGCACCTCGGTCTGCTCGTGCGGCTCGACGGATGCCTTCTTCGAGCCGCCGTTCGGCTCACCCCAGACCACGCGCAGCTCGGTTCCCTCGGGAACGTTCGGGTCCACGGTGGCCAGCGACAGACCGCGACGCTCGTTGGAGGAGTAGCCCGTGAACATCGAGTACCCGACGACGGTGCCGTCGGCATCGACGACGGCGTCGTAGTTGGCCGAGCCGTAGTTCGCGAGCGGCAGGTCGAAGAACTTGTAGTTCGGGCCGTCGACGTTCAGCAGCGACGTCCACACCTTGCCGAGGTCCTCCGCGTTCCAGGCGAGCGTGACCTTCTTGCGTTGGGCGGCGGGGTCCATCTTCTCGAGCGCGTCGCGACCGATGAAGTCGTGGTCGAACTTCACGAACGAGCCGTAGCCGAGCTCCCACGGCGTCAGGTAGTAGTCCTCGATGTTCTCGGAGACGAACGATCCGGCGAGCGTCCCGGTTGCCTCGTAGGAGTTCGCGGGCAGCCAGTCACGGTAGGCCTGCTCCTCGGCGCCCGTGTAGATCGCGGGAAGCGGCGAGGGGATCCAGCCCGACTCGAGCGTGTTCGACGGGTATGCGCGCGAACCCACGGGGAGCAGGCCGAATTCCGCACCCGCTTCGACGATGAGGTCGCGGATCTTGTGGTGGTCGGCGTAGGGACCCCAGATCTCGAGCCCGGGGGCGCCGGCCATGCCGTGGCGCAGGGTGCGCACGTTCATGCCGCCGATCTTCATCTGCGACATGTTGAAGAAGCCGAGCTTCTCGAGCGGTCCGCCGTTGAGCTTCTCGATGACGGCCCAGGCGTTGGGGCCCTGGATCTGGAAGCGGTAGTACTTGCGGGAGACGGCGTCACCGTAGGGGCGCGAGTTCGAGCGGCGGTCGACCTCGATCTCCAGGTTCTGGTAGCCGCCGGTCTCGCCGTGGAACATCAGCCAGTTCGAGGCGGGCGCGCGGCCGACGTAGACGTACTCGTCCTCGGCCTCGCGGAACAGGATGCCGTCACCGATGACGTGACCAGAGGCGGTGGTCGGCACGTACTGCTTGGCCTTGTTGACGGCGAAGTTCGCCACCGAGTTGATCGCGGTGTCCGAGATGAGCTTGATCGCGTCAGAGCCCTTCAGGAACACGTTGTCCATGTGGTGAGACTGGTCGTAGAGCACGGCGGTGTCGCGCCATGCCTTCTGCTCCTTGATCCAGTTGGTGAAGTCGGCCGGCACGACGGGGTAGATGTACGAGCCGATCTGGGAGTTGCGCAGCAGTTCGACCGGCGAGCCCGCCGCGTCGATGACTTCCTGCAGATTCTTAGGTGCCACGATGAACCTTTCTTTCGTGTGGTGATGGTCGGGGTCAGAAGACGACGGTGTGGTTGCCGTGACGGATGACGCGGTCTTGCGCGTGCCAGAGCACTGCCCGCGAGAGCACGGCGCGCTCGACATCCGCCCCGCGGCGCTGGAGGTCGGCGGCCGTGTCGGCGTGGGTGACGCGCACGACGTCCTGCTCGATGATGGGTCCCTCGTCGAGGTCCTTGGTGACGTAGTGGCTCGTCGCGCCGATGAGCTTGACGCCGCGTTCCTTGGCCTTGCGGTAGGGGCCTGCGCCGATGAAGGCGGGAAGGAACGAGTGGTGGATGTTGATCACCGGCACCGCGACCTTCTCGATGAAGTCCTCGGAGAGGATCTGCATGTACCGGGCGAGGACCACGAAATCCACGTTGCCCGCGAGGAGCTTGAGGATCTCGGCTTCCGCGGCCGACTTGTCCGGTCCCTGCGAGGGCACATGGAAGAACGGGATGCTGAAGCTGCGGACGTCCTCCGCCATGCGGGTGTGGTTGGAGATGACCATCGGGATCGTCACTGGCAGCTCACCGCGGCGGTGGCGCCACAGCAGGTCGAGGAGGCAGTGGTCCGAGGTGGACGCGAGAACCGCCATCCGCTTCGGAATCGACTGGTCGGTCAGGCGCCAGGTCATGCCGTACGGTTCGAGGGTCTCGGCAAGATCGCTCTCGATCTCGTGGAACCGGGCGGTCAGATCGGGGCGATGGAACACCACGCGCTGGAAGAACGCCCCACCCTCGGGGTTGTCGGAGTACTGATCGAGGCTCACGATGTTCGCCTTGTGGCGCGTGATCAGACCGGTGACCGCCGCGACGAGGCCAGGCTGGTCGGGTCCGTGGACGATGAGGCACGCGTGATCGCGCAGCGCTTCGTTGTGTACCGTCATGGCGTCAGGTCCTCCGTTCACTTCGCGATGAAGTCGCGAGCCCATGTCGCGGTAGCCTCGAGGCCGCCGAACGTGTACATGTGCAGCTTGACGGCACCCACGCTCGGGTCTGCGTCGAACAGCGCCGCCAGGTCGGACACGAAGGTGTCAGGCCCGGCCGAGCCCATCAGGTTGGTCAGGGAGAAGCCGTACTTCTTCACGATCATCGCGTTCGCCCCGACTCCGAAGCGGGAGGCGAAGGAGATGAGCCGCTTGATGCCTGCGGGGCCGGGAGTGCCCAGACGGATCTGTGTGTCGATGCCGCGGTCGCGCACACCCTTGATCCAGCTCATCACCGGGTCGGTGTCGAAGCTGAACTGCGTCAGGATGACGGCATCCAGTCCCTGCTCCTTGAGCGCCGCGGACTTGTCCTCGAGGTGCTGCCAGAGGACGTCGGTGGCGATGTCGGGGTGACCCTCGGGGTATCCGGCGATCGACACCTCCTTGACGCCGTACTGCTGCAGGACGCCGGAGCGGATCATCGTGAGGGCGTCGGGGTACGGTCCCTCGGGCGTAGCCGGGTCTCCGCCGACGGCGAACACGTGCTCGGTCGCACCGATCTCGGCGAGCGCGTCCAGGAACTCCTCAAGCTGAGCCTGAGAGGCCAGACGGCGCGCAGAGATGTGGGGGACGGGCACGAATCCGAGGCCCTTGACGGCCTTGGCTGCGGCGACGCGCATCTGCAGGTCTTCATTGCCCAGGAAGGTGACGTTGACCTTGGTGCCCTGCGGGATGAGCGAGGCGGCCTCGGTGAGGCCGACCACGTCCTTCTCTTTTCCCGTGATCTCCAGGGAGTAGCCCTCAACGAGCTGTTTGGCCGACTCCGTCGGAGTCGATGTGGCGTGAGCCATGGCGAGTGGTCCTTTCCGCTGCCAAGAGTGCGTCATTGCAGTATGCCGCGATTTTACCTATGGACATAGGCAATGTCCAGAGGTGGCGACAACGCAGTGGCCGCGCGAGAGACACGCGCCGCGGCGGAACACCATGACGACGACGGGAGAGGTGATGAGCAGTCACCTCTTCCCTCGTGCTCGCGCGACGGGGGAGGGCCGCACCCACCGCACCCGCGTCAATCGCACCGGTCACTCCCCGTTCGCGAGCGCGGCGGCGGTGATGGCGGAGCTGACGGGCTGTCAGGAGGCGGAGGCCTCCGCGTCGAGCGCGAGTTCGGCATCCAGAAGCTGCGACGTCCGGAGTCGCCACAGCATCGTGCGCAGAAGTTCGTTGAGCTGGTCCACCTCGGCGTCGGACATGTCCGAGGTGATGATCTCGTGCCCGCCGAGGGAGACGGGAAGCATCTCCCCGTGCATCTGCGCACCCTCACGAGTGAGGAACATCGGCCGGGACCCGCGGGGGCCGTCGATCAAGACGATCAGGTGACGCCCGACGAGCCGATTGACGGATTTGGAGACGACAGCCTTGTTCACCCCGAGGAAGTCTGACACCTCGGTAGCCGAGGCACCCGGCCGCAGCCCGAGCGCCGAGAGCACGCGCCAGTCGTTGGTGCCCAGATCGAAGCGCCGCAGCATCTCCTGCGACTCCCGCCACACGAGGGCGTTGGAGAGCAGCGCGAGCAGACGCGGAGTGAAGTTCTCGGGGTCGATCGTGTCGTTGAGAGGTTCCGTGACGACGTCGTCTTCATGGAAACGCCCGAATCGTCGGCTCGCATTCGTCACGTGGCTTCCTCTCGGTGTTGTCGGGCACCTCGGCGAAGGATGTGCCCAGCGTACGGGGTTCGGTCCTGCGCGGACCGAACCCCGTACGGATGGTGTGTTCTCAGTGGGCCATCGCCGCGAGAGCCTCGGGGTCGATGGTCGCGATGGAGCGGGTGTCCTGGAAGGCACGGATGCCCTCGATGCCCTGCTCGCGCCCGATTCCCGACTGCTTCATGCCACCGAACGGTGCGCGCAGGTCGAGGCGGGTCGCGCCGTGGTCGTTGACCCAGACGTAGCCGCACTCGAGGGCGCCGCCCACGCGCTGTGCCGCCTCAGGGCTTGCCGTCCACACCGAACCGCACAGACCGGCCCACGTGTCGTTGGCAAGACGGATCGCCTCCTCTTCCGTGTCGAACGGAAGAATCGGGATGACCGGACCGAACTGCTCCATGGTCACCACGCGGAGGTTCGGGTCGGGGTCGACGACGATCGCGGGGCGCAGGAAGTTGCCGCCCGCCAGCTCGCCGCCGGGAAGCTCGCCGAACTCGCGCACGTCCGCGCCGGCATCCTTGGCCTCCTGGATGAGCTCCTCGACGAACGCCTTCTGCGCCGACGAGTGCAGCGGGCCCATCGTGGTCCCTTCGTCCAGTCCGTAGCCGATGACGACCTTCTCCAGGCGCGCCGAGAGGCCGGCGACGAGCTCATCCATGCGGGACCGGTGCACGTAGACGCGCTTGGCGTTCATGCAGATCTGGCCTGTCGTGTCGTAGATCGCCGCGTACAGGCGGTCCAGGTGGGTGTCGTCGATGACGGCATCCTCGAGGAAGATCGCCGCGTCGTTACCGCCGAGCTCGAGGGTGACGCGGGTGAGCGTCTTGGAGGCCATCTCCATCATCCGCTTGCCACCGCCCACCGATCCGGTGAAGCAGACCTTGGCGATGTCGGTGTTCTGGATCAGCCCCGACATGTTCTCGTCCTTGCCGGTGACGATGTTGAGCACGCCCGGCGGCAGCTTCTCGGCCACACGCTGCACGAGCTTCGCGGTCGCGAGCGGCGCCGTCAGCGGGGGCTTGACGATCGCCGTGTTTCCGGCGAGGAGTGCGTGGGGCAAAGCTGCGCCGAGGATCGCGATCGGCCAGTTGAACGGCACGATGATCGTCGTGACACCCAGCGGCTGGTACGAGACCTTGGTGTCGACCGGGATCGCACCCGGAACGGCCGGGAGCGTGTGGTCGGTGTCGACCTCGTCGGCCAACATGAGCGCGAGGTTCCAGCGGATCTCGAACACGAGCGCGTCCACCCATGCCTCGAAGCGGACCTTGCCGTTCTCCTGCGAGAGGATGGCGGCGTCCTCGTCGCGGTCGTCAGCGATGCCTGCGATCGCCTCTGCCATCAGGCGCGCGCGTTCTTTCGCGCCCAGAGCCGCCCATGCCGGGAACGCCTCCTTGGCCGCGGCGACAGCGTCCGCGACATCCTGTGTCGAAGCCGACGCGGCCTCGCCCACGACCACGCCGGGCTTGGCGGGGTCGGCGATCTTGAGCGTCTCGTCGGTGAACCGCTCGGCTCCACCGATGAACAGTCCGGTACGTACACCGGCCTGCGTCAACGTGTCAGACATCCTGCACCTCTCTGTGTTGTCTTGCCTGTTTCTGTTGAACGGATGCGGATGCATCCCTCACGCCAGGCGGCGTGAGTCTATTGTCGTGCGCTGCGTCCCGTTCGGCACCTATGTCGTTCGATCCCAGACCGCGGCGTCCGTCGCCACCCCGGGGTGTTTCCACGCCGGAAGGAGCTCCGATGACTCGCTAACGAGTTTAGGTGCATTCCTGTTTACTTGTAAATGACTTCGTGCTACGTTCACTCCGTCGCCACCCGAACGGGGTGCGTACAACGATCGAGAGTCGATGAGGACCCCTTCGTCCACTCGCTCTCATGTCATCGATGAGGAGGCATGTGATGGGTCGAACGACCTTGGCAGCGCTGGAGCGTCCGAGTGTCGCGGAGCTTGAGGATCTCGCGTTCGAGCTGCGCCAGAAGCTGCTGCAGCTGTGCGGAACCTACGAGGGCGCCGTCCACATCGGCGGCGACCTGTCGTCGGCGGACATCTTCACGGCGCTGTTCCACTACGGCCTGAACGTCGATCCCAGTGACATCGCCAACCCCGAGCGCGACCGCTTCGTGCTGAGCAAGGGGCACGCCGCCGTCTGCATGTACATCGCCATGGCGATGCGCGGATTCTTCTCCTACGAAGGCATCGTCGACACCTACGGTCAACTCGACAGCGCGTACGGCATGCACCCGTGCAAGGTGCAGCTGCCCGGAGTCGAAGCGTCCACCGGGTCCCTCGGCCACGGCTTGCCGCTCGCGGTCGGCATGGCACTCGGTGCCCGCGGCCGCGGCGCAGACCACCGTGTCGTGTGCCTTCTGGGCGACGGAGAGACCGGTGAGGGCTCGGTCTGGGAGGCCGCCATGGCGGCGCGTAGCAACGAGCTCGGAAACCTGGTCGCCTTCATCGACCGCAACCGCCAGCTCATGACGAGCATGGCCGAGGAGCGCGTCGTGTTCGAGCCGTACCCCGACAAGTGGCGCGCTTTCGGGTGGAACGTGGTCGAGATCGACGGTCACGACATGCAGCAGCTCGTGTCGGCGATCGATGCTCTGCCGCCGACCGACAGCAACCGTCCGACGGTGATCATCGCCGACACGATCAAGGGCAAGGGCGTCGACTTCATGGAGCGCAACCTCGCCTGGCATGCCGGCTCGCTCGGCGCCGCAGACCTCGAGCGCGCACTGGCAGCGCTCGAATCCTCACGCAAGAAGGAGAACGCCTGATGCCTGTCACCTTCACATTCGGTGAGTTCCTCGGGGCGCGGTCCGTCATCGGATCCACCCTCGCCGAACTCGGCGACACCCACGAGAACCTTTGGGTGATCACGCCGGACATCGGTGCGACCCTCGTGGAGTTCCGCGACAAGTTCCCCGAGCGATTCCTCGATGTGGGACTCGCAGAGCAGGCAAGCGTCGGTATCGCCGCCGGACTCGCCTATGACGGCAACATCCCGGTCGTCTCGGGCATGCTCCCGTTCCTCAGCATGCGGGCGCTGGAGCAGATCCGGACGGATGTCTGCTACCCCAACCTCCCCGTGAAGATCATCGGGACGCACGGTGGACTTGTCGGTAACGGCGGCTCCACTCACTACGCGGTCGAGGACCTCGCGCTCATGTGCGCGCTGACCAACATGACGGTCACCTCGATCGGCGACCCGCTGATGGTCGGCGAGATTCTCCGTCAGTCCATGACGATGCAGGGACCGCTCTACATCCGCCTCGCCGTCGGCAAGAAGGACAAGGTGCTCTACGAGCCCGGCGAACACGACGTGCGGATCGGCAAGGGCATCGTCGCCCGTCAGGGCACGGATGTCACGCTGTTCACCCACGGCACCACGGTGGCCCAGGCGCTGGATGCGGCGGACGAGCTCGAGCGCGAAGGCGCCTCCGTGCGCGTCGTGGACATGTTCACGCTCAAGCCGATCGACGAGGAGCTCATCGCGCAGTGTGCCGAAGAGACCGGCGGCCGGTTCGTCGTCCTCGAGGATCACCTCGCGTACGGCGGTCTCGCGTCGCGCATCGCGGATGTGATCGCCGACCGCGGGATTCATCTCACCTCGTTCGAGCGTCTCGGGATCCCGCAGGTCTATGCCGGCTTCGGCGAAGACGAGCAGCTGCGTGACAAGCACGGTTACGGTCTCTCGGCGACCGTGTCGGCTCTGCGCCGCGCGCTCGCAGCTCGCTGAGCCATCGCGTTCCCCCCTACTGGTCATGACTTATCGGAGAGACACATGAAGACCGTAGCCGTCACTCGCATCGGGAGTCTGCGCGACCCCGACGAGAGCACGCGCGGCCGCGTCGAGGTGGTGGACTTCCCCGAGCAGCCGCTCGGTCCGGAAGACGTCCGGGTGCGGGTCGCCTATGCCGCCATCTGCGGCTCGGACCCGCATCTGGCAGAGGGCTACTTCGGCACGGACGTTCCGATCGGACTCGGGCACGAGCTGTCGGGAGTCGTTGAAGCGCTCGGCGAGCGGGCACACCGGAACGGGCTGAAGGTCGGCGACCGCGTTGCGGGCAACTTCCTTCGGTTCTGCGGCACCTGCCGCCCTTGCCAAGAGGGCAAGCAGCAGTTCTGCGAGCACATCCAGGAGTACAACCGTCCCGGCATGGCCGAGACGATCACCTGGCACGAGTCTCAGGTCTTCAAGCTGCCCGACTCCGTCTCGCTCCTGAAGGGATGCCTCCTCGAGCCGACGTCGGTGGCCGTGCGTATCGCCGACAAGACGCGTGTGCGCGTCGGTGATCGCGTCGCGATCGTCGGCGGCGGACCGATCGGGCAGCTCGCGCTGCAGGTCATGCGGATGTACGGTGCGACGTCGCTCACGATGATCGAGCCGATCGCCGCGCGCCGCGAGATGGCGGCGCGTCACGGCGCGGAGTTCGTCATCGATCCGGTGGCCGAGGACCAGTTCGCGCGCACGGATGAGATCACGGAGGGTCGAGGCTACGACGTCGTCATCGATGCCTCCGGCTCCACCCGTGCGGTCAAGGGCATCCTCGACATCGCCGCCAAGGGGGGCACCGTCGTCTACGGCGCGATGTATCCCGCGGACTTCGAGATGCCGCTGAACCTGTCCGACTACCTGTACCTGAAGGAGCTGACGCTCACGGGCGTGTTCGTCTCGCCCTACGCTTTCCCGAGGGCGCTGCAGATCCTGCCGCATCTGGATGTCGACGAGCTCACGGCAGCGGTCTTCGATCTGGATGACGCGTCCGAGGCCTTCGCCGTGCACGTCAGCGGTGAGCACCCGAAGGTCGTCATCCGCTGCAACCGCATCGAGGAGTCCGCATGACCCTTCTGGAGGAGCGCCCCGAGGTGCGCCCCGTCGACGTGCCGGCGTTGGCCGCCCGCGACATCATCAAGCGGTTCGACGGCGTGCACGCGCTCGAGCGCGCACAGTTCTCGGTGTTGCCCGGCGAAATCCACGCGCTTCTCGGTGAGAACGGCGCGGGCAAGTCGACGCTCATCAAGATCCTGACCGGCGTCTACTCACCCGACAGCGGAACCATCTACCGGTCCGGTGAAAAGGTCGAGTTCGCCAACGTGCGCGTCGCGAACGCCGCTGGAGTAGTGGCGCTCTACCAGGAGCTGTCGATCATCCCGACGATCAGCGTCGCCGAGAACATCCTCCTCGGGGAGCAGACCCCCAGCCGGGGCGGCATCGTGCAGTGGGGTCAGATGCGCAAGCGCGCGAAGGCGCAGCTGGAGAGCATCAACCAGCGCAAGATCCCGCTGAACGCGTTGGCCGGCGACCTGTCACCGGTGCAGCAGACGATGGTCGCCTTTGCGCGCGCACTCGCGACCGACGCGAAGGTCCTCATCCTGGATGAACCGACCGCGTCGCTCACCGACACCGAGATCGTCGAGCTGTTCGCGGTGCTCCGTGCGCTGCGGGATCGCGGTGTCGCGATCGTCTACGTGTCGCACCGCCTCGAAGAGGTGTTCCAGCTGTGCGATCGCCTCACGATCATGCGCAATGGCACCCATATCGTGACCAAGGACGTCGCCGACTCCCACATCGACGAGGTGATCTCCCTCATGGTGGGCCGTAACGCGAGCGAGCTCTTCCCGGAGCGGGGTACAGCCACCGATGAGGTCGCGATCGAGGTCCGCCATCTGGATGGGCGACGCGTCAAGGACGTCTCGCTGGTCGCGCACAAGGGTGAAGTGCTCGGTATCGGCGGTCTTGCCGGTTCGGGGCGCAGCGAGCTGTTGCGCATCCTGTCGGGGGCGCAGAAGCACACCGGTGGTGAGATCGTCGTGGGCGGGACAACGCTGCCGCACTCGCCGGGTGTCGGTCGAGCGCTGGAGGCGGGTGTCGCCCTCGTTCCTGAGGAACGCCGCAGCCAGGGCGTCATCCTGGCCGCGTCGATCCAGGACAACAT